>NZ_APVL01000009.1 GCF_000565285.1 Cytobacillus firmus DS1
GCGGGGTCTCACCTGTCCCGCTACTCCCGCAGGAGTCTCGCACACTCAGTAATTAATAATTAAACAATAGAGTATGACTTGGACTGCTGGGAAGTACGCTGTGTTCCTCTAGGGAATGCGGTTGTTCCCGTCCTGGCAAGCTCTTTGATTCCGTATGGTTTAATGAGTTCAATAAATGCTTCTACTTTATCAGATTCACCTGTAATCTGAACGGTCATGCTATCCTTGCTGACATCTATCACAGAAGCTCTGAAAGGTTCAATTAAAGAGTAAATCTCATTTCTTGTATATGGGACTGCCTGAACTTTAATAAGGGCAAGCTCTCTTGCGACTATTGACTGATCCGTGATATCCGTTACTTTTATCACATCGATTTGCTTGTTCAGCTGTTTTGTAATTTGTTCGCTGGCACCGGAGTCCTCAACATGGACCACACAAGTTATTCGCGACATCCCTTCATGTTCGGACAGGCCGACTGAAATGCTTTCAATATTAAAGTTTCTTTTGGAAAATAGATTTGTGATTCTGTTTAGAACACCCGGCCGATTCATCACAGTCAGGCATATGATTCGTTTCATGGTTTTACACCTGCCATTTCATGAAGTCCTTTTCCTGGCGCAATCATCGGATACACATTTTCATCCGGATCCACCCTGAAATCGATAAGCACTGGTTCGCGGCTATGAAGCACTTCATCCAATACCTCTTCAGCCTCTGCCTCAGATTGAATGACATATCCTTTTATCCCGTAGGCTTCTGCCAATTTTACGAAAGAAGGCTGTACCGGGATTTTGCTGTGAGAGAAGCGGGATTCATAAAAAATCTCCTGCCATTGCCGAACCATGCCAAGGGCCATGTTATTAAAAATGATAATTTTTACCGGCAGGTTCATTTCCTGTATAATGGCTAGCTCCTGCGTTGACATTTGGAACCCTCCATCTCCGCAAATAGCGAGTACGCATGCATCCGGGTCAGCCAGCTGAGCGCCGATGCTTGCAGGGAAACCAAATCCCATTGTTCCAAGACCCCCTGATGTCACCCATCTGTCTGCCTTATTAAAGCGGTAATATTGGGCTGCCCACATTTGATGCTGTCCTACATCTGTTACGACGATAGCGTTCCCTTCTGTTTTTGAATGAAGCATTTCCATGACTTTCTGGGGCTTCAGCCGTCCGGATTCTTTATCATAGAAATATGGATATTCCTCCTGCCACCTCAGGATGGTTTCCATCCATTCTTTATGGGCCGGCGGTTTTCCATCCTGCAGAATCAGCTGCTCAAGAGCTTCTTTTGCATCTGCGACAATCGGGATGGACGTTGGAACATTTTTACCGATTTCAGCAGGGTCAATATCAATATGGGCGACTGTTGCATGTGGTGCAAAATGCTGTAAATTCCCCGTTAATCTGTCATCAAAACGGGCTCCAATATTTATCAGCAAGTCACATTCCGTGAGTCCCATATTTGCTGCATAACAGCCATGCATCCCTGCCATTCCGATGAATAATGGATGATCTGCCGGGAACCCTCCAAGGCCCAAGAGTGTGTGAATAACAGGAATCTTCTGCTGCTCTGCGTAATCTTTTAACTCTTTGGATGCTCTTCCATGAAGCACGCCGGCACCAGCCAGGATAACAGGCTTTTTTGATCTGCTGACCGCTTCAGTTAATTTCCTTATTTGCAGGTAATTTGGTTTTAATGTTGGCTGATATCCCGGCAGATTCACTTCCTTTTCTTCCTCGGGCTGATCTGAAATTCCCGCAGCGATATCTTTGGGGATATCGATCAGCACTGGTCCTGGTCTGCCGGTTGAAGCTATATAAAAAGCTTCTTTAACAATTCTCGGGATATCTTCAATGCTGCGGACCTGATAATTGTATTTTGTAATTGGAGTGGTTATCCCCAGGATATCTGCCTCCTGAAAGGCGTCCGATCCAATGACTCCCGTTGCTACCTGGCCTGTAAAAACAATCAGCGGAAGTGAATCCATCATTGCGTCTGCAAGACCGGTAACAATATTAGTGGCTCCTGGTCCTGAAGTGGCAATTACGACACCGGGCTTTCCAGATATCCGGGCATACCCTTCGGCAGCATGAATTCCTCCCTGTTCATGACGCGGCAGCACATGAAGAATCTTTGAATGATACAGCTTGTCGTAAAGTGGAAGAACAGCTCCTCCAGGATAACCAAAAATCACTTCAACATTTTCTTTCTCCAAGGCTCTTAATAACAGATCAGCGCCGGTGACAGGATGTGTCTCCGTTTTTGTTTCTGTTAAGGCAGCTTCCTGCAGCATTTGTTGATAACCTCCTCATGTTTTTAAACTCCAATATAAAAAGCCCTTCCACCCCTAAAGAAACCTAACGATTGTAGGTATAAGGGATGAAAAGGCTTTGATCACCTGTTCCACGGTACCACCCTGATTCACGCTTATGATGCGTGCACTCATGAACAGCGATGTGCTGTTCGTTTTGATAACGGGTGAAGGACACCCGGCAGCCCCTAGTCGATCATCTTTCAGGACTGCGCTCAGAGGTGAGTTCATTTTAAGAGGGCATTACCGGGTTTCAGCAGATCCGGCTCTCTGTGAATGCCTGTCATAAAACTACTTATCCTCTTCTACGCTTTTCCTATTCTGAGATTTAACCTCAACACAATAACGCTTTAAACCATTGAATTAATAGATTAAAAAAACCCAAAACTTCATATTGCGAGATAGATTTAACTTGGATGACGTTTATTGTTCCACTTAACTTGATGGTGTAAATTTCTTATATTGAGGACTATCTTACGCCCATTTTTATCAGCCGTCAACACCCTTTTTATGAATTATTTGATAATTTAGATTAATCTGTTATTCTGTATCCGCTTACATTGTTGATATATTCACATTCCATGGGACAAAATTTTTTTTTATTTTTTTAATAAGGGAGATAACACAGCTGTTGAGGGTTATAGGGGCAATTAAAAAAAACACTGGCGGGTTGCTGTCATTCAGACTCATTTAAAAACAAAAAAACCCACCAAAAAGGTGAGTAAAATTCGGTAAGATATGTAGTGTTTCCAGATGTGTAAGTGGCGTCCCAGGAGAGATTCGAACTCCCGACCGACGGCTTAGAAGGCCGTTGCTCTATCCAGCTGAGCTACTGGGACGTATTGAATATTTTTTCTTGATTGAGATTAATAACTCAACGACAAGATTTATTATATTAGACAAATGTTAAGAAGTCAACACTTTGTAAAATATTTTTTTATTATTGAGGGAAGACCGGCTTCCCTCAATAATTATATTCAAATTACTCGCTTTTTACCAGTGAAAAATTTTGTGTCAGTTCAGGAATTATCCCATTAGATAAGTCATACACATCCAGTGTAATATCCTTTCCCCTGGCTTCCAGAATGACATATGTTTTTTCCTTTCTTCCTCTAGGCTGCCGTATGCTTCCAGGGTTAATAAATAATATCCCCTCAGACATTTCAGCTCCCAGACCATGTGAATGGCCAAAGCATACGATATCTGCTTTCATTTCACGTGCCTTGTATGAAAGGTTCATTAAGGTAGACTTAACGTTATATCTGTGGCCGTGTGTGACAAAAAAGCGGAGTCCTCCAGCTTCTTCTATTCTATCCTCCGGGAATGCTGCATCAAAGTCGCAATTGCCTCTTACAGCAGCATAGCCTTCTAATGAGTCATGATCTGCCTGAAGCTCAGAATCTCCGCAATGAATCATCAGATCCATATCAGGATGCATTTCGCGGATTTGGCTGAGTTCAGAGGTTAACCCATGGCTATCACTGACTATCAGAACCTTCATGATTTCTCAGCTCCGGCCACGAAAAAAGGAAGCAGCTCCTCCAGCTTTTTGAGCGCATTTGCCCTATGGCTGATCTGGCTTTTTTCCTCCGGCCTTAATTCAGCCATTGCTTTGTCTTTCTCTTCTGCAAAGAAAATAGGATCATAGCCAAAACCATTAGTCCCTCTTTTTTCTCTTAAAATATGGCCTTCACATGTTCCTGCAGCTGTTAGTGTAGTTTTCCCTGGTGCAGCGATTGCAAGAGCGCAATAGAACCGCGCCTGCCGCTTATGATCCGGAATGCTTTCGAGCTCATCAAGAACCTTTTCCATGTTTTTCTGGTCGTTTTTTTCTTCTCCTGCATAGCGGGCGGAATAGATGCCCGGCTTTCCTCCAAGCGCATCAATGATCAATCCTGAATCATCGGCAA
The DNA here is from genome assembly GCF_000565285.1 of Cytobacillus firmus DS1. Lineage (GTDB taxonomy): Bacteria > Bacillota > Bacilli > Bacillales > Cytobacillaceae > Cytobacillus > Cytobacillus firmus_A. Next base: position 4,225 of record NZ_APVL01000009.1, read on the forward strand.
TTACCATTCTTCCGAAAGCTTCTGAAACAGCTTCCGCTTTGAGAATGGCATTCTCTTCAAACGTGCTGCCTGTCTCCTCAACATCCTGAAAATCAGGATAATCCAGCAGGGTTTTTACTTCGTATCCAAGAGGCTTGAACATCCGTTCAAACTCGCTGGCTTTGCCTGCATTTTTAGTAGCGATTATGACTTCCTGCATGTTATGCCCTCCCCGCAAGCTTTTCTCTTTTGCTTTGAATGCTCCTTGAGATATTCTCTCCAAGTGCCGACTTTTGAAGTTCAAGCAGCTCTGATATCCCTTCCTGTGCAGCACCAAGCATTTCCTGAAGCTGTCCATAAGAAAAAGTCGCTTCTTCTCCAGTTCCCTGAAGCTCTACAAACTCCCCGCTGCCAGTCATGACGACATTCATATCCACTTCAGCAGAGGAGTCTTCAATATAATTCAAATCCACTGCAGCCTGCTTGTCAGTAAGAATTCCCACGCTTGTGGCCGCAAGGAAATCATTGATTGGATAGCTTGAAAGCTTCTTGCTGCTGTAAAGCTTATCCATCGCCTGGGCCATTGCAATAAAGGCTCCTGTAATGGAAGCTGTCCGTGTCCCTCCATCAGCCTGTATTACGTCGCAATCAAGCCATACCGTTCTTTCGCCAAGCGCATCAAGATCCACTACCGCGCGGAGTGCACGGCCGATCAGACGCTGAATTTCCATTGTTCTCCCTGTAATTTTTCCTTTTGCAGATTCCCTGATATTTCTCTGTTCTGTTGCCCTGGGAAGCATGGAATATTCAGCGGTTATCCAGCCTTTTCCCTGTCCTCTCATAAAAGGAGGGACCCTTTCGTCAATGCTTGCTGTACAAATCACCTTTGTGTCTCCCACAGTAATGAGTACAGAGCCCTCAGGATGCTTTAAATAATCAGTTTCAATATGTATTGGCCTAAGCTGCTTTGGTTCACGTCCATCTGCGCGCATAAGCTGATTCCCCCTTCATTTGCTTATATTGAACATGGGCATTTGCCCAGTTATATTGGCATGCCTATTTTACCAACAAAGAAGAGGCGGCATTAAATGCCAACCTCTTTTTCCTGTTACTATATAGTATAACAAAATCTGCTATATTAAAAACTTCCTGTATTCACATTTTCAGGACGTGTTACAGGCTCGGATAGTTTTTCCCCATCTTCATTAACAATCTCTGCTTTGCCATCGACTGTAACAGCTACGCTTTCGATGCCCTTTTGTTCAGTGAGGGAAAGGACAAGTGCGTTCAGCAAGTGCTTGGAAATCATTTTCTCTTCGAAGCTGCTGAAAACATTTTCATTAAAGTTTAATGTGACTTTTCCGTCATCAATTTTTGGAGCTTCAAGCAGCTCTACATCCGGAAGGAAATCTGTCACCAAATTGGATGCATAGTTCGGCCCTTTTATCAGTTCGGATACAACAGCTTCAACTTTATTGTCCATATCATTGCTTACACGCTTGGTAACAGGCACGTAATAATAATTTTCTTCATCCCCGCCCAGATAATAAACGGTCACCGGCTTCGTATTCGTGATATCTACTACTTCTGTTGTATCCATGTTTATTCCATTGGCTCTACTTAACGCCGAACTGACCGGAGTGCCATTCACAGGCATCTCTTTTAATTCATGTCCGTTTAATGTCAGCTTAACTTTATCAATAGAATCAAATTGTGTAAGTGTCCAGGTAACTGATTGGAGAATCTTCTTTTCGTCTTCCTTAGCATATTCCTGAAACTCTTTTGAAAAATCGACCGTTGCCACTTTATCTTTAATATTTACAGAAACTTTTGTGTCAGCCGGAAGAACTGCACGAAAATCATTAGGAAGAAGCTCTGTAACAGGACCGTTTTCCACAAGGTATTCTAACGCCTGTGTAGCAACTGAATTCGTTTTTGGAAGTTCAATTGTCTGGGGAACGACATACCCATTTTTATCAATCAAGTAAAGCTCTGTTTTAAGATTTGCCGTAACACCCTCTTCATTTTCGGCTGTTTCTTTTCCAGCTGTTTCTTCGGCGACACTTTCGCCTTCATCGGTATAAGATACTGCTTTTGGCGGATCGACCTTTTCTTTCCCCTGGCTTCCAAACAATCCGCAGCCTGATAATAATACAGATGATACCAGCACAGCTGACACTATAGACGTTTTTTTATTTATAGACATACATAATCCCCCCTGAGACAGTTTGTACTACATGTATACGAGCCTATCTGTAATTTAGACCGTCTTTTGGGATAAAACTGTGAATAGATTTTTGACAAATTTGGACAATCTGAAAGCGCAAGCGCCTTGCCCACCCCCGACACCTCGAGGGGGCAGGCTGCTTGCGCTAGACAGTTATCGACGTTCAAAATTCTCTTATCTATCATAGAAAGAAGCCCCAATAAGGAGCTTCTTAGTCAATTTTGCTTCTGCAGTTCGTCTTTTACCAGGACTGCTTTGATTTTAAAATAATCTATTTCGTCCGGAAGTTCTTCTTTAATTGGCTTAAGTTTATCTCTTCCAGCTTTTTCAGCTGCCTGTAAAACAAGCTTTTCTTCCGTTTCATTGAAGATATCTGACCAGTCAATTGCATTGCCTTCTTTGATGGAGCGGAAGATATGCTCCTGAATCGTTATAGGGGAAAAGTTTCGCTTTTTGGCTATTTCACTTATGGAGTTTCCATCCTTATAATAATCAAAGGAAATCTGGTAGCTTGGACGTTCATCCTGTGGTTCCTCTGTCATTGAAGGCGCCTCTGCTGCAGGCATAGGGGAAATATTATGTTCTTCGGCAAATTCTTTGATTGCCTGAATAAAATACTCCCCATACTTATCAAACTTCATTTGCCCTACACCTTTTATATTTAACATCATGTCTTTGCTCACGGGAAAATAACGGCACATTTCTTTTAATGCGGTATCAGCAAATACAACAAAAGGAGGAACATTTTCTTCATCTGCAATCTTTTTCCTGAGTTTCCTCAGCATCTCAAAAAGTTCAATGTTTTCATCTGCTTCCTGAACAGGTACAGGTTCACTAATTTTCATGGATAGTTTTTTCTGTCCTTTCAAGACAGGAACTGCATTTGCTGACAGCCTTACTGTCGGATATTTTCCATCTGTTAAAATGAGATACTCCTCAGCCAGCAGGTAGTTGATCATATCAGCAATCTCTTTCTCTTTACGGTTTTTCATCAATCCAAATGTGGAAAGTTGATTAAAATTAAGCTCATGGATTCTTTTATTATTGGAGCCTTTTAAAACCTGGGCAGTCAAAGTAACGCCAAATCTTTCTCCCATCCTCTTAATGCACGAAAAAATCATTAAAGCTTCCTGAGTAATATCGATGCTTGTCCGTTCATCCAGGCAGCTGCTGCATTTGCCGCAGAGAATAGGTTCGGCATTCTCATCAAAATAATCAATGATATAGGATTGAAGGCATTGCTCTGTATGGCAGTAATTAACCATATCCTTTAACTTGCTGTATTCCTGCTCCATTTTCCGGGGATCCAGACTGCTCTCCTCAATCAAAAATTTCTGCAGCTGGATATCCTGGGGAGCAAACAGCAAATAACATATGCTATCCTCTCCATCTCTTCCTGCCCTTCCCGCTTCCTGATAATAAGCTTCAATGTTCCGCGGAAGATTATAGTGGATGACATATCTGACATTGGATTTATCAATCCCCATTCCAAAAGCATTTGTTGCGACCATAATATCTGATTCATCGTATACAAAGGCATCCTGTGCTTTTTTTCGTTCTTCTTCCTTTAAGCCTGCATGATATTTGGCAACTGAGCAATTCTTGCCTTTTAAGAACTGGTACAGTTGGTCTGTCTCCCTGCGGCTAGAAGTATAAATAATTCCTGCTTCGTTTTTATGTTTATTTATGGTCTGCAATAGAAAATCTCTTTTGTTAACACCCTTCAATACGTGAAAGGATAGATTATCCCTTGCAAAGCCAGTTATAAACGTATTTTCCTCACCGATGTTTAGAAGCCTGCGAATATCTTCTGCGACATCCCTTGTTGCTGTTGCGGTCAAAGCAGCGATCACAGGTTTCTGGTACAGATTGCTAAGCTCTGAGACAACGGAACGATAACTTGGCCGGAAGTCATGTCCCCATTGAGAAATGCAATGTGCTTCATCAAAGATGATCGCATTGATTGAAATATCGTTTAACAATTCCAAAAAGGCAATCGACCCAAATCGTTCCGGTGCCACATACACGAGCTTATATTCTCCATTGCGTATTCCAGCCACAATGTGCTGGTACTCAGCAGATGACAGTGTGCTGTTTATAAAAGCAGCATGGATGCCTGCAGTGCTAAGGGCATCTACTTGATCCTTCATCAGGGAAATTAAGGGAGAAATCACAATGGCCGTTCCGGGGAGTACAAGAGCGGGTATTTGAAAGCAGATTGACTTTCCGCCTCCAGTTGGGAGAATGCCAAGAGTATTGGTTTGTGAGAGGATATTCTGAATAATCTCCTGTTGGCCGGGACGGAAAGAAGTATATCCAAAATATTTTTTCAAATAGTTTTCGGCTTGTGCCAGCAAATTGATCACCAACTCAATTAAGTATAGTTTTTCTTTCTGTTTCATGATACCAAAGCTTGCTTAAAAAGTAATCTAAAAGAAACAATCAGAATTTTATTCTCATAAAAACACCTTCTGAAAAAGTTCAGAAGGTGTCTGCGTATATTAAAGCGAAATTTTTTCAACATCATTTACAGAGAACCCAAGCCACTTTGAAGCAATTTTAGAAAAAATGGCCTTGGAGCCAGTTGTACAGAATTTATATTCAGGATTCTCATCCCCAGCTTTAAGAAGGCCATGGTGGTGCAGAATGGTACTTGCTTCCCTTGCTGTTTCCTCACCTGAGCTGATGACCTTTACATTTTTACCCATTACATTTTTAATAATCGGTTCTAATAAAGGATAATGAGTACATCCAAGAATGAGCGTATCCATTCCTTTTCCTTTTAAGGGCTGAAGCGTCTCAGCCACTATTTTTTTGGCAACTGAGCCTTCATACTCCCCGCTCTCTACAAGAGGAACGAATTTTGGACATGCAAGACTATGCACGGCAGACCTGCTGTTTATCTGAATCAGCGCATTTTCATATGCCTTGCTTTTGACTGTCCCCTCTGTGCCAATGACACCAATTATATGATTTTCCGTCACTTTAATAGCTGTTCTTGCGCCTGGGAAAATGACACCGATAACCGGTATCGGAAGTTCTTTGCGTATTTCCTCCAGAGCGACAGCAGTAGCTGTATTACAGGCTATAACAAGCATTTTAATGTTTTCATTAAGCAAGTACTCCGTCATTTGCCAGGTAAAGGATTTCACCTCTTCACCAGGACGCGGGCCGTACGGGCATCGTGCTGTATCTCCGAGGTATACAATGTCTTCATTTGGCAGCTGCCTCATGATTTCTTTTGCGACCGTTAAGCCCCCCACTCCGGAGTCAATGATTCCTATAGGTTGTTTCAAAAGTACCGCCTCATTCTCCGCGCATATCATGGTGTAATTTCATTAGGTTATCTTTTAAGAACAAGACCTCATTATGTGAAGAATTTTTAAGAACCTCTTTTAAGTAATCCTGGCGTTTTTTAATAACTTCTTCAATAATCCGCTCACCTTCATCAAGCAGATGGATCCGTACTACTCTTCGGTCATTTGGGTCTTTCACTCTTTTCACAAGGCTGTTTTTCTCCATTCGGTCAACAAGATCTGTTGTCGTGCTGCATGCAAGATACATTTTATTTGAAAGCTCGCCGATAGTCATATCGCCTTCTTCAAACAGCCATTGCAATGCCACAAACTGAGGAGGGGTAATGGTAAAATCACTTAGAATTTCCCTTCCCTTTTGCTTGATAATGCCGGATATGTATCTTAAGTCTTTTTCAATATCAGCTACAACATCATTTATTTCATTTGTTTTAGGATCTTCCAGCTTCATTCATAAACACTCCCATTTAAGCTTTTACGATGTTTTCTGCCCTTGTGCATTTATTTTCACCTTTTTCCTAATAAATTTCAAGACAGAAATAAATCCAATAATGAAATATTCCCTATATAATGTGATAACCGGCTTCCCAGAAGGATAGCCGGTCTAAATTAAAGTTCTAGCTCTCCCATTCGAAGGAGCTCTACAACAGCTTGTGATCGCCCCTTTACACCAAGCTTTTGCATGGCATTAGAAATGTGGTTCCGAACCGTTTTTTCACTTATAAACAATTCACCAGCGATTTCCCTTGTTGTTTTATCTTGTACTAACAATTCGAATACTTCTCTTTCTCGTTTGGTGAGTAACGGCTTGTGAGTATATTCATTCTCCTTCAAGTATTGTAACCCTCCTTGCCTTTCGCCAGCTATGAACCGCGGGATGGGTATATATTTAGTCACCATATCATATGTCAGCAAAACAGCCGAAGTGACTATATTTAGTGAAAGGAGAAAGTTATTTTCAGGAAATGTGCCATTGTGCCGCTAGGCTCGTACTTTAACCCCGCTTTTCAGCATTTTTTTCATTTTTTCGGTCCAAGGCACACCCTTGCCTGTCACCTTTGATATCTGCACCATCGTCCCCCTGCCGGTGAAGCAAACTGAACCGTCTGATTTCCTGCCCATATAATGAAGATCAACAGAAGAATTCCCTATTGAAGCAGCTTTAACGTATATTTGTATCTCTTCATCAAAGAAAACCTGGCTGATAAAATCGCATTGGAGGTCTGCTACAACTGGTATGGTTTCATTATCATCCTTTACCCAGTCCTGCATAAAGCCCTTGCTTTTAAAGAATTCTATCCGTGCTTCTTCATAATATGTAAATGGAATGGTATTGTTCAAATGTCCAAACATATCAGTTTCAGAAAATCTGACTTTTACTGGATGAAAGAAAATGAATTCTTCTTCCCATTTTTTAAAATCATCTATATAGCCCAATTTTTTCATGCTGGTTCCTCCCAATTTTTTATGAATGAGCATTCACTCTGTTATATTTCATTATAGTGTTTTTTGAATTATTTGAAAACCTATCACCATATGTTAAATAAAAGATTATGCCTCTAATCTAATTATGAAAATTAACCCAGCCCGTTGATTTCCGTTGCAGGCACTCAGCGAACCCACAGGGCTGCCGGGAGCCTCCTCACCGCTCCGCGTCTGCGGGGTCTCCCTTGGTACGCTACTCCCGTAGGACGTTGAATAAGCTTCCTTGAATCCACACCGCACGAAGAAAATGCGGATGCATTTTCGAAGATCTCGCACCTTCCACTCCAATCAACTCAGTGGTTAAATACTAATTGCTGTTTAAAAAAACAAATTGTACGAATATAGACTAAAAACCCCTCTCCAAAAGGAAAGGGGTTTTATCATGTTTAGATCTGGTCGCTTCCGAAGAAGTTTTTGAAAGATTGGAATGTTGTATCACGGTTTAGTGCCGCAATGGATGTTGTTAAAGGAATGCCTTTCGGGCAGGATTGTACACAGTTTTGAGAGTTACCGCAATTGGCAAGTCCGCCATCACCCATGATTTGCTCCAGACGTTCAGCTTTATTCATTTCACCAGTTGGGTGAGCATTGAACAAGCGAACCTGTGATAAAGGAGCCGGTCCGATAAAGTCAGATTTGCTGTTAACATTCGGACATGCTTCCAGGCAAACACCGCATGTCATGCATTTTGAAAGCTCATATGCCCATTGGCGCTTTCTCTCAGGCATACGCGGTCCCGGTCCCAAATCATACGTGCCATCGATCGGAATCCATGCTTTAACCTTTTTCAGAGAATCAAACATACGGCTTCTATCGACCTGCAGGTCACGGACTACAGGGAACGTGCGCATCGGCTCAAGACGGATCGGCTGTTCCAGCTGATCTACAAGTGCCGTACATGACTGGCGGGGCTTTCCATTAATAATCATTGAACAAGCACCGCAGACTTCTTCAAGGCAGTTCATATCCCATGCGATTGGGGTAGTATCTTCACCCTTCACGTTAACCGGATTGCGGCGAATCTCCATAAGGGCTGAAATAACATTCATATTCGGACGGTAATCAATTTCAAATTCTTCCTGATAAGGGGCTGAATCAGGAGTATCCTGGCGGCTGATTACAAAACGTACTGTTTTAGTTTTTGTTTCTTGCATGATTTAGTTCTCCCCTTTCTTTTTGGAATAGTCACGCTTACGCGGTGGAATTAAGCTTACATCAATGTCTTCGTAATGGAATGCAGGAGCGGAATTTGCATCAACAAACTTCGCCATTGTTGTTTTCATGAATTCCTCATCATTACGTTCAGGGAAGTCCGGCTTATAGTGTGCACCGCGGCTTTCATTACGGTTATAGGCACCAATTGTAATAACACGTGCCAATTGAAGCATATTTTGCAGCTGGCGCGTAAAGCTTGCCCCCTGATTGCTCCACTTCGCAGTATCATTAATATTAATGTTTTTATAGCGCTCCATAAGTTCAACAATTTTTTCATCTGTTTTCAACAGCCTGTCATTATGGCGGACAACCGTTACATTGTCTGTCATCCACTCTCCAAGCTCTTTATGAAGGACATATGCATTCTCTGTGCCATCAAGAGACATGATATTATTCCATTTTTCTTCTTCCTGTTTTACATGGCGGTCAAATAATGATGATGGCAGATCTTCAGCACTCTTATCTAATCCGCTGATATACTTGACAGCATTCGGGCCTGCTACCATACCGCCATAAATAGCTGATAGAAGTGAGTTGGCGCCAAGACGGTTGGCTCCATGCTGTGAATAATCACATTCACCCGCTGCAAACAAGCCAGGAATATTTGTCATCTGATCATAGTCAACCCATAATCCGCCCATTGAATAGTGGACAGCAGGGAAGATTTTCATTGGCACTTTACGAGGGTCTTCACCCTGGAATTTCTCATAGATTTCAATGATTCCGCCAAGCTTAATATCGAGCTCTTTAGGATCTTTATGGGAAAGATCAAGATATACCATATTCTCCCCATTAATGCCAAGCTTCTGGTTAACACATACGTCAAAAATTTCACGCGTTGCGATATCACGAGGCACCAGGTTTCCGTAAGCAGGATATTTTTCCTCAAGGAAGTACCATGGTTTGCCATCTTTATATGTCCATACTCGTCCGCCTTCACCGCGTGCAGATTCACTCATTAGGCGAAGCTTATCATCTCCAGGGATAGCGGTTGGATGAATCTGAATAAATTCCCCATTTGCGTAATAAGCACCCTGCTGATAAACGATTGAAGCCGCTGAGCCTGTGTTTATGACAGAGTTAGTGGATTTTCCGAAAATAATTCCCGGTCCGCCGGATGCCATAATAACTGCATCTGCAGCAAAAGACTTAATTTCCATAGAAGTCAGGTTCTGGGCAACGACACCCTTACAAGCTCCGTCATCATCGATGACAACCCCAAGAAATTCCCAGCCCTCATACTTTGTCACTAATCCTGCCACTTCATGGCGGCGGACCTGCTCGTCCATTGCATAAAGCAGCTGCTGCCCAGTTGTAGCACCGGCAAAAGCAGTACGGTGATGCTGTGTTCCACCGAAGCGGCGGAAGTCCAGCAGACCTTCAGGTGTACGGTTAAACATAACACCCATACGGTCAAATAAATGAATGATGCCAGGTGCAGCCTCTGCCATTGCTTTTACAGGCGGCTGGTTTGCCAGGAAGTCACCGCCATAAATTGTATCGTCAAAATGAATCCAAGGAGAATCGCCTTCCCCTTTTGTATTTACCGCTCCGTTGATGCCGCCCTGGGCACAAACAGAGTGAGAACGTTTAACCGGTACCAGAGAAAATAATTCAACCGGAGTCCCAGATTCTGCTACTTTAATTGTCGCCATCAAACCGGCTAGTCCGCCGCCGACAACTATAACTTTTCCTTTACCCATCGTGACTCACTCCCTTAATACTTGTAAGAAAAGCGCCAGCACCCGCTTAACGGCCCCCTTGTGGCTTCCGAAGGCGTTAACTCTGCCAAAAGTGCTGCATTTTGCCTTGCGCTTTCAATGATGCGGAGCCGGGCAGCTGCCCAATTCCCTTTTTATCCGATCAAGTCTAATAATCTCTCATGTCTATTAAATAAATGCTGTCAGAGCACGTACGCCAACAATAGATAGTGCAATGAAAATTCCGATTGTTACGTAAGTGGAAATAACCTGTGAACGAGGAGATACTGTAAGTCCCCAGCTGACAAGGAATGACCAAAGCCCATTAGCAAAGTGGAAAATTGCAGAAATAACTCCAATAATATAGAACCAGAACATAAATGGATTAGACAGGATATTTTCCATCATCTGAAAGTTAACTTCTGCTCCAAAGGCAGCCTGCACACGTGTTTCCCAAACATGCCATGCAACAAAAACCAGCGTAATGACACCGGAAACGCGCTGAAGCATGAACATCCAGTTACGGAAATATCCGTATCTGCTTGTGTTATTTTTCGCAGTAAAAGCAATATAAAGGCCATAGATTGCGTGGAACAGCAAAGGTAAATAGATTACAAACGTTTCAAGGAATATTCTAAATGGAAGACTTTCCATAAAATGCGCTGCATTATTAAAAGATTCCTCTCCCCCTGTTGCAAAATGGTTCACTACAAGGTGCTGCACCAAAAACAATCCAACTGGTATTACTCCAAGTAATGAATGCAATCTGCGATTAAAAAACTCACGATTACCTGCCATAAACTTTCCCCCCCTGATTTTAAAAAAAACGATGCTGAGCCCCCGCTCAGGACATCATCTCGAAAATGTTATTCATTTTCTTACAATTATGTGACATGTCCATTTTACTCCCAAGATAAAAGAGCGTCAAGAAAACGGATACATAAATTGTTCCATATTAATAAAATTTTTTAAAAATACTAACAGCTAAAAAACATATAAGTTTCTGAGGTCCAATCTGACCTAAATGCAGCTCTCCGGTATACTGAAATAGTAATTATTTCTATGCAAATCGTTCTATTTTTTCCCGAATTGATGTTAACTCCCCAAGCATATTGTATATAATAGAATCATAGAAAGAGGGGAGATTATTGAGCGAATTAGCATCTGCGAAATCCACTAATGAAGATCACATACAGTCAGTACCGGTATTTGGCTATGAACTAATCCGGGAAGTGCTTTTGCCTGACCTTTTAGGAAATGAAGCACCGGAAATTTTATATTGGGCCGGCAAAAGGCTTGCACGCATGTATCCTCTGGAAACAGCCGAACAGATTGCCGAGTTTTTTACAAATGCCGGCTGGGGCAGCCTTTCGATCGCAAACGAATCTAAACATGAACTTGAAATGATATTATCAAGCCCGCTGATTGCCGGCCGCTTGCAAAAAAACAATAACTGCACATTTCAGCTCGAGGCTGGTTTCATAGCACAGCAGTTTGAATTTCAAAAAGAAGTTATTTGTGAGGCATTCGAACATCCCCGCAAGAAAACCGGCAAAATCCTTATTACGGTAAAGTGGGATAAAAAGGATCCTGCTGATTAACATCTGATATGTACAAACAATAAGCTATCATTTTCTGATAGCTTATTGTCTTTGGAATTATGCCTTAACTGCAGAAACAGACAGCTTAAATGCCTCATGTAAAGCATCAACCGCATCAATCATTTTACTGTTTTCCACTACCGCCGATACTTTAATTTCTGAAGTGCTTACCATTTTCACCTGAATTTCATTCGCTGAAAGCACTTCGAACATTTCTGCAGCAACACCCGGATTGGAAATCATGCCAGAGCCGACAATCGAAACCTTGGCAAGTCCGGATTCCCACTCAATGCGGTCATAATTTAATTGTTCTCTATGCTTTTCCAGAACTTTTACTGTATCCGTCAGATCTTCATTCTTGATTGAGAACGACAGGTTAGTTGTCTTGGCTTCTGTCATGCTCTGGATAATGATATCAACATTAATATGATTTTTGGCAAGCGCCGAGAAAATAGTAGACAGCCCAGTCAGTGAATTAGGAAGACCAATAATCGTTACCCTTGTAATGTCATCCTCAAAAGCCACACCGCGCACGACTAAATTTTGTTCCATTTTTACTTCCTCCTCAATGATTGTTCCGGCTTCCTTCTCAAGGCTTGAACGCACTTCAAGCGGAAGTCCGTAGTTTTTAGCAAATTCAACTGCTCGTGGATGGAGCACACCAGCCCCCAAATTGGCCAGCTCAAGCATTTCATCATAGGACACAGAATGCAACTTTCTGGCATTCTTTATAAAGCGGGGGTCCGTTGTAAACACACCGGTAACATCAGTATATATATCACATTTATCTGCTTTAAGTGCTGCAGCCAGTGCAACAGCAGTTGTATCAGATCCGCCGCGGCCAAGTGTGGTGATGGAACCATCTTCTGTCATTCCCTGGAAACCTGCTACAATCACAATTCTCCCCTGGTTTAATTCCCCTTGAATGGTACCTGGATCAATATTCACTATCCTCGCATTGCCATGGACTGCTTCTGTCTTAATACCAGCCTGCCACCCTGTAAAAGAAACAGCGGGATGCCCCTTTGCATTTAATGCCATTGCTAATAAAGAGATGGTCACCTGTTCACCGGTTGTAAGCAGCATGTCCATTTCCCTTTTATCCGGGGAGGGGGAAATCTCCCTCGCCATTCCAACCAGCTGATCAGTCGTTTTGCCCATTGCTGAAACAACCACAACAACATCATTTCCCCGGTTTTTTTCTTCAATTACCCTATTGGCGACATTTTGAATTCTGTCTACAGACCCCACGGAGGTGCCTCCGAATTTCTGCACAATGATTCCCACAGCTTTCCCTTCTTTCTAAAGAACTCGTAATTTTATGATTTGCCGTCCTATGTAAGCGAAGCATGACAGTTCACTCTGCTGTATTTGACTTTGGCCTTACATCTAAAATACCCCTTTTGGGCAATAAAAAAAGCAATGGAATAGTTTACTATCCCATTGCTGTGCAGCCATAATGTATAAGTGAGCAAACACAGTGAGATAGCCCTCCAGGACGGCAATGTCCTGACAATTCTGCATTTATTCAATGCAGAACCAGCAGAAAAAATGATGAGATTTTCTCCACTTCGGCGAACATACCCTTTCAAAGCTTTTCATGGAAGCTCATTCTTCTCCAAGCTTTTACTGATGAAGTTCGCACCTCTACCTTCACTTAACGATTAAGTCCAATAGTTCCGTTACCTTGTTTAAACTATATGGACATGCGCTTTATCGCTATAAAGTGATATTGATATAAAGTTTCAATTAGTATAACATGTCTGAATTTTTCTGTCTATATCCATTTAAGACTTGGAGTTCCCATTTTGTTCCTCAAGCTTTTGCTTTAACTCCTCAGCAACATTGGCAGGAATGCCTATTTTTCTAAACTCCTCAATTGATGCCTCTCTCATTTTCTTAACAGATCCAAAGGCCTTCAGCAGCTGTTTCTTTCGCTTTTCGCCTATGCCCGGAATTTCATCCAGAATAGATTGGAAGGCACTTTTTCCGCGAAGCTGGCGATGAAAAGTAATCGCAAAGCGATGAACTTCATCCTGAATTCTCTGCAGCAGGTAGAATTCCTGGCTGTTCCTTGCAAGCGGAATAATTTGAAGCGGATTACCATATAAGAGCTGAGAAGTCCTGTGCTTTTCATCCTTCACCAGGCCTGAAATCGGAATATCCAGACCAAGCTCATTTTCAAGCACATCCCGTACAGCTTCAACATGCCCTTTTCCTCCATCAATCAAGATTAAGTCCGGAAGCGGCAGTTCTTCTTTCAGTACCCTTGTATACCTGCGCCGGACTACTTCTCTCATGGATTCATAATCATCAGGACCTTTGACAGACTTTATTTTATATTTTCGGTACTCTCTTTTCTCTGGTTTGCCATCAATAAAAACGATCATGGCTGAAACAGGGTCCGTTCCCTGGATATTTGAATTATCAAATGCTTCAATCCGGTGAGGAGTATAAATTCCAAGCTGATCCCCCAGATTTTCAACAGCTTTAATAGTCCGTTCTTCATCACGCTCTATTAAAGAAAACTTTTCCTGGAGAGCAATCTTTGCATTTTTATAAGCAAGCTTCACCAGGTCCTTTTTTTGCCCGCGCTGCGGCTTTAGCACTTTTACATCAAGAAGCTGTTCTGCCATGACTGCATCAACGGAATCAGGTGCCAATATTTCACGGGGTTTAAAGTGATTTGCTTTAGTATAAAACTGGCCGAGGAACGTTAAAATTTCCTCTTCCGGCTCATTATAAATCGGGAACATTGATACATCCCGTTCGATGAGTTTGCCCTGCCTGATGAAGAAGACCTGGACACACATCCACCCTTTATCAACCGCATAGCCAAATACATCCCGGTCGGTAAAATCTGTCATTGTCATTTTTTGCTTTTCCATCGTTGCATCTATATGGGCAATTTTATCTCTTAGCTCTGTTGCTCTTTCAAAGTCCAATTCTTCTGCAGCGGCTGTCATTTTTGCAATTAGGTCTTTTTTAATCTCTTTGTATCCGCCATTTAAGAATTTTGCAATTTCATCTGTCATTTGCTTATATTGGTCTTCACTTACTTCCTTTACGCATGGTGCAAGACATTGGCCTAAGTGATAATAAAGGCAAACTCTGTCTGGAAGAGTTGAACATTTACGGAGCGGGTAAATACGGTCGAGCAGCTTTTTTGTTTCATTGGCAGCCTGCACATTGGGATAAGGCCCAAAGTATTTTCCCCTGTCTTTTTTTACTTTTCTGGTTGTAATCAAACGGGGATGGCGTTCAGCCGTCAATTTAATAAAAGGGTAGCTTTTATCGTCCTTCAGCATGACATTATATTTGGGATCATATTTCTTGATCAGATTCATCTCAAGAATCAATGCTTCCATATCTGAAGAAGTGACAATGTACTCAAAGTCCACAATCTCATTAACAAGTCTTAATGTTTTTCCGTCATGTGAGCCTGTAAAATAGGACCTGACCCGGTTTTTGAGGATTTTGGCTTTCCCCACATAGATAATGGTTCCCTGTCTGTCCTTCATTAAATAGCAGCCTGGCTGGGCAGGCAGAAGCATCAGTTTATTCTTTATCGATTCATTCATGGCACTCCACCTCCCCGGTTAAAAATTTTCTTATTGATAGGCTCCTTCCAGCAAAGATTTTATCTAACATATATTTATTAAATTTTCATAACCACATGGCATGCAAGTTGGTCATGAAGATTAATTTGTATAATGAAGACGGTGGCACTGCATTCCCATCTTATTATATCAGCTGGGAGAACTACAGCATAACTGCTAGACACACATGATAAAAAAATCCCGATGTCCGCATGGGACACCGGGAAATTTCTTATAGATTAAGCATGCTTTGAAAGTAATTCAGCAAGAGCTTCTTTCGGCTGGAAACCAACCGCTTTATCAACCACTTCACCGTCTTTTAGAACGATCAGAGTCGGGATGCTCATTACGCCAAACTTTCCGGCTGTTTCCTGGTTTTCGTCAACATCGATTTTTACAATTTTCACTTTATCGCCCATTTCAGAATCAAGTTCTTCTAATACAGGAGCGATCATTTTACAAGGGCCGCACCATGGAGCCCAGAAATCTGCCAATACTAATCCCGAACCAGTTTCAGCAGTGAAGTTTTGGTCAGTTGCGTGTGTAATAGCCATTTGATATGCCTCCTAAAATTTAACTCAAATACTAACGACAGTATATCATCACTTATACTATGTTGCGAACAATCTGCTCGATCGTAATTTACCCTATTTGAAGCAGATTATTCTTTTTCTTTCCCTATGGGCATTATGTATAATGGACGGCCATCTGCCGCCCATTAGCTGTACTATCTTATGCGTTTACTTTAAGCTTTTTGAACTCTTCTGTTAACAGCGGAACAACCTCAAACAGATCTCCGACAATACCGTAATCAGCTACTTTAAAGATATTGGCTTCCGGATCTTTATTAATGGCTACGATTACTTTGGAGTTGGACATCCCAGCTAAGTGCTGAATAGCTCCTGAAATACCGCATGCAATATATAGATCAGGTGTTACAACCTTACCGGTTTGTCCAATTTGCAGCGAGTAGTCGCAATAATCAGCATCACATGCTCCGCGTGATGCACCCACTGCTCCATTAAGAACAGATGCAAGCTCTTTTAAAGGTTCAAAGCCTTCCTCGCTCTTAACACCGCGGCCGCCGGCAATAATAACCTTAGCTTCTGATAAATCAACGCCTTCACTCGCTTTGCGGACAACTTCCTTAATGATTGTGCGAAGATCTTTGATTTCTGCAGCAACAGAAGCAACATCTCCTGATCTTGATTCATCTTTTTCCATAGGAGCTATGTTATTGGGACGGATTGTTGCAAAAAGGAGGCCATCTGTCACAATTTTCTTTTCAAAGGCTTTGCCTGAATAAATCGGGCGTGTGAAGACCAGATTGCCGCCTGCTTCTTCAAGGCTTGTTACGTCAGAGATTAAACCTGACTCAAGCTTGGCAGCAATTTTAGGAGCAAGATCTTTCCCCATTGCTGTATGTCCAAAAATCAGGCCATCCGGACTTTCGGAATCAATCACAGCCATTAAAGCCTGTGAAAAGCCATCAGGCGTATACTGCTTCAGCTTCTCATCTTCGACTGTTACAACACGGTCAGCACCATAGTGAATCATCCCATTTGCTAAAGCGCTTACAGAATCACCAATTAAAACACCTACAACTTCTCCGCCTTCTGATGCAGTCTTACCGGCTGCAACAGCTTCGAAGGATACATTACGCAATGAACCGTCTCGGACTTCACCTAACACTAATACTTTTCTAGCCATATGTTTTACCCCCTGCGTTATTATTAATCAGTTATTGATGATCAGACAACTTTAGCTTCAGTATGAAGAAGCTTCACCAGTTCCTTAACTTGATCTTCCAATTCGCCTTCAAGAACTTTCCCTGCTTCTTTTTTAGGCGGCATATAGATTTCAATTGTCTTTGTCTTAGCTTCAACATCGTCCTCATCCAGATCAAGATCGTCAATCTCAAGCTCATCAAGAGGCTTCTTTTTCGCCTTCATGATTCCCGGCAAGGATGGATAGCGCGGCTCATTCAGACCCTGCTGTGCAGTGACTAATAATGGAAGAGATGCCTCAATTACTTCTGAATCCCCTTCAACATCACGCACTACTGTGGCAGAGCTGCCATTAATATCAAGCTTAGTGATAGTAGTTACATAAGAAATGCCCAAAATTTCTGCTACACGCGGTCCAACCTGTCCGGAACCCCCATCAATTGCTACATTTCCAGCAATGATTAAGTCAGCATCTTTGTCTTTCAAGAATTCGGATAAGATTTTTGCTGTGGTGAACTGATCCCCATTTTCAATATCATCTTCTGTATTTATTAAAACAGCTTTATCGGCACCCATCGCAAGAGCGGTACGGAGCTGCTTTTCAGCTTCTTCTGTTCCCACAGAAACAACTGTTACTTCTCCGCCATTCGCATCGCGAACCTGGATTGCTTCTTCAATTGCATATTCATCATATGGATTAATGATGAATTCAGCACCATCTTCATTGATTTTGCCGCCGGAGATTGTAATTTTTTCTTCAGTATCAAATGTTCTCTTCATTAATACGTAGATGTTCATGATTTCCCTCCTAGTAATTAAGCATTGTCATATAACAAAGCCATTAATTAAAACATTTCTTCACTTCTAAAGATTGAAAATATTTAATGCGTACAGAAAGGTTCATCTGCTTGGAACTGCCCGCTATTTTAAAATTGAGCGGGCGCTCGCTCACAGACCACAACTTAACCAATGAATCTTCTGAAGATTAAATCAACAGCTTACATGTATATTATAATAGATTATCAGGATGAATGTAATCTTTCAGCTCAAATCTCTTAAGCACTATTTTCCGGTAAAGTTTGGCTCCCGCTTATTAATAAATGCAGATATGCCTTCCTTCCCATCTTCAGATACAAATACTTCTCCAAACAATTCCGCTTCTTTTTTTACACCTTCGTAGAATTGTCCTGTTTTTCCGAAGTTTAATAGCTCAATGGCCGCCTTGATGGAGCCTGGGCTCTTCTTGGCAATTTTCTTTGCCATCTTATAGGCATTTTCCAAAAGCTGCTCCTCAGGATAGGCATGGTTAGCCAAACCATATTGCACTGCTTCAAGCCCGGTAATTGGGTCGCTTGTGAACAGCATTTCAGCTGCACGAGCAGCACCTACATAGCGGGGAAGCCGCTGAGTTCCTGCAAAACCGGGAATCAATCCAAGCTGAAGCTCCGGAAGACCGAGCTTTGCGTTTTCAGCTACAAGACGGAAATGACAGCCCATCGCAAGCTCCAGGCCGCCGCCAAGTGCTGCACCATGAATGGCTGCAATAATTGGCTTAGGGAACTTTTCCATTCGCTCAAAGAGATTTTGTCCATAGGTCGCTAAGCTTGAAAAATCTTCTCCGCTTTCAATAGTTGTAAATTCTTTTATATCAGCACCTGCTGAAAAGAATCTGCCTTCTCCGTGAATTAGGATAACTCTAACATCATTATTATCTTCAACTTCATCCAGTACAGCTGAAAGCTCTTTCAATACACCTGACGAAAGAGCATTCGCAGGCGGACGTTCAATTGTAATCGTCGCTACGAAGTCCTTATGGGACCAATTCAAGTATTCCATTCTATCCCTCCTACTATATTAGTGAGCACTTTAACAGCTTCAAGGTTTTCCGCACCCGCTGATTAAAAGTTTATGAACAGGCTCTGCCAATGCAGTAAGATCATATTTCTGCTCATTCATTACCCATGTAGTCACTGTTTCGTCCATGGTGCCAAAGATCATCTGACGCGCCAGCCTGATGTCCAGGTCTGCTGGAAACTCACCGCTCCCCCTGCCGTCATCAAGAATCCTTTCCACTAAAGTGAGGTAACCTTTGAGCACCTCATTAATCTTATGGCGAAGGTCTTTATTGGACTGCCTCAATTCGAGCTGGGTTACAATTGCCAGGTGCTTGTCTTCCGAGAGCATTCTAAAGTGCGATTCTACCATCATTAATAGTTTCTCTGCAGCTTTCTCTTTTCCTGCAATTTTTTCTTCAATTTTCTCAACAAAGTAGCCCATTTTATCCTGAAAGAGGGATATTAATATATCTTCTTTGTTTTTAAAATATAAGTAGATGGTGCCATCAGCGACACCAGCCTGTTTGGCGATTTTTGATACCTGAGCCTGGTGATAGCCATTTTCAGCGATCACGACTACAGCCGCATCAATAATTTGCCGGTATTTAGGCTTTGTTTTTTTCATGTGGCTCCCTCCTTTCAGAATAAACGGGTGATTTCTATAGAGCAGCAGGGCTGGGAAAATTTCTTTCCTGCTGCCGGGATCAGCTAATCCACTTGGTTTATTATTGTTTGCAAAATCGCACTAAAATGAATGAATCATCATTCATATTTTTATAATAGTAGGACAATTCATTTGTGTCAACAATTTCCCTGTAAATTTATTTTTATTATTACATTTCCTTTAACTCTGGACAAGCTTATTGTCACAAAAATAAAGAGCCGATTGAAAATCGGTCTCTGAAGCTAAGCCCGCTTTTCCTCTTCTTCTTTAAATTTCTTCTTTTCTTCATCCACTAACGCCCTTCTCAGTATTTTGCCAACTGCTGTCTTAGGAAGCTCTCCGCGGAATTCATATAGCCGTGGAACTTTATAAGCAGCCAGATGCTTTCTTGCAAACTGATCCAATTCATCTTCCGTTGCCTCTTTTCCTTCCTTCAGCACAATATAAGCTTTTACAGTTTCTCCGCGATAAGGGTCCGGTATTCCGGCAGCAACCACTTCCTGTACTGCTGGATGTTCATATAGTACTTCTTCTATTTCACGCGGGTAAATATTGAATCCTCCTGCAATAATCATATCTTTCTTCCTGTCCACTACATAGAAATATCCATTCTCATCCATATAGCCAAGATCACCTGTGAGCAGCCAGCCATCCCTTAAGGTTTGCTCCGTCTCTTCCGGGCGGTTCCAATAGCCTTTCATTACCTGAGGCCCTTTAACCGCAATTTCGCCAACTTCTCCTGGAGGAAGTGCTTCTCCTGTCTCCAGTGAAAAAATAGCTGCATCTGTATCTGGCCATGGGACTCCTATACTGCCTTTGACACGGGGACGATCCCATAAGAAATTTGCATGTGTAACAGGTGATGATTCAGTCAAACCGTAGCCTTCTACAAGCTTTCCCCCTGTTATTTCCTCAAATTTCTGCTGGACTTCAACTGGCAGGGCAGCAGATCCGCTAATGCAGGAGTCTATAGATGAAAGATCATATTTTTTTATATCCGGATGGTTCAATAACCCAATGTAAATCGTAGGTGCGCCAGGAAATAAGGTCGGTCTTTGTTTATGAATGGTTTTCAAGGTAGTTTCAGGATCAAACTTCGGGAGGAGGACCATTTTATGCGCATCCATTACAGATAAAATCATGACTGTTGTCATTCCATACACGTGAAAGAAAGGCAGTATGCCAAGCACAGTCTCCTCGCCGCGCCTGCACTTATAAAGCCAGGCCTTGCACATTGCTGTATTGGATACCAGGTTGCTGTGCGATAGCATGACACCCTTTGGGAAACCGGTCGTGCCGCCTGTGTATTGCAATAATGCCAAGTCTTCTTCAAAATCGAAGTCATGGATTCTAAGAGGCTCAGCCGGTCTTTTTAATATTTCTGTCAGCAAATGATTATGACCTTCATGTTTTACATTTACAACAATGCCATACTGTTTTTTCTGGATAAAAGGATATATTAGATTTTTAGGGAATGGAAGTGCATCTTTGATTGCGGTTACAATTATATGCTTCAATTCTGTCTGCGGCATCACTTTGGTTACTCTGGGAAATAATATATCCATTGTAATGATCGCTTTTGCTTCTGAATCTTTCATTTGGTATTCCAATTCCCGTTCCATGTACAGCGGATTTGTCTGGACAACAATCCCGCCAGCCATCAGAATTCCATAATAACTGATAACGGACTGAGGAGTATTCGGAAGCATGATCGCTACCCGGTCGCCCTTTTCAATTCCAAGCCTCTGCAAATATGCAGCAAGCTTCAGGGAAGATTCGTATATATATTTATATGTGAATTCCTTCCCCATAAAGTGGATTGCTATTTTTTCCGGAAATTCTTCTGCAGCATTTTTCAAATAATCCTGTACCGGCTGTTTGGGATATGACAAAGTTGAGGGGATTTCTGCCGGATATTGCTTAAGCCATGGTTTTGCTTCTGTCATTTTGTCCCTCCTTTATACTTGCTAAACATTTAGAAAAGCGATAAACTCCTTCTGAACTTTTTGAACATTCTAACTGTTCGTTCTTATTATAATATAATGCTCGATCTATGACAATTAGAATAAGACCTTGCACTCAGAAGAAATATTTTCACAGGCTGTCCAGTCTGTTTGTAATATTCTTCTAATGATTAAAAATAAAAAAATCGCCATATGAATTGGCGATTTCCTCATTTCCCTATTTCACAAAAATATTATCCAATGAAAAATATATAAATGGCCCCAATAAGAAGAAATACTCCGCTAAGAGCCAGCAGAACCTTTGCTAACTTTTCCAATGTTAATTCTCTCCTTATGATAAACCTGCACCGATGACATAAGACAAACCGATTGACAGCACCATGGAAATAAAGCCGACAGCTTTGTTATTATTCTCAATTTCTTCGTCTATTCTAAACTTTGGTGTTAAAAATTCAAATATGAAATAGCCTATTAACAAAAGAAAGAAGCCAAAAACTCCCCATGTAATCATTGTCAGCAAGGTATCATTATGCATGATCGAGTGCCTGAAAATATTGGCGATCCCAAAAATTTTCCCGCCGGTCGCCATCGCTACAGCAAGATTCCCGCTTTTTATTTCATCCCAATTGCGATACTTTGTGACTAATTCAAAAACTGCTAAAAAAACGATCATACACAAAATAACAACACTGTAATAAGCAGCTGTCTGGATAAATTCATTTTCCCAAAATTCTTTCATTTATACTCTCCCCGCCGATATTAAATCCCATCCCCCTCTGACTAATTATAAGGGGGATGGAAACTTATTTGAATTCAACGATTGTAACCCCTGTGCCGCCTTCTCCAGCTTCACCAAACCGGATTTTCTTTACAGATCTGTGATTTCTCAAATATTCCTGAACACCCTGCCTCAATGCACCGGTCCCTTTACCATGAATGATGGAGACACGGGGATATCCAGCCAGGAGGGCATCATCGATATATTTCTCCACTCTTAAGAGGGCGTTTTCATAGCGCTCGCCACGTAAATCAAGCTCAAGGTTTACGTGAAAGTCCCTTCCTTTCACCGTTGCCACTGGTTTTGTTTCCACAGGTTTTGGGCTTTTAATGTATTCCAGGTCCTTTTCGGCAACTTTCATTTTCAGAATACCAATCTGAACCTGCCATTCCTTCTCAGACACCTTTTCAAGCAAATGCCCTTTTTGCCCAAAAGTCAGAACCTTAACCTCATCACCGGCTTCAAAAACGTGTTTAGTATTCTTTGACTTTAGTTTATTTTTGGCTGTGCTCATCTGAGGTGCAGCATCGGACAGGCGTTTCTTTGCTTCTATCAGCTCGTGTTCCTTCACCTCAGCATGTTTCTCCATCCGCATCTTTCTTAAGTCACGGATAATCTCTTCCGCTTCAGCCTTGGCTTTCTCAACAATATCGCCGGCTTTCTCTGCAGCCTTCTCATGCATAGCATCTTTTTGCTCATAAAATTCTGCCATTTGCTTTTGCAGATCTTTATGAAGTTTTTCTGCACTTTTCAGAAAGTCATTGGCTTCTGCCATGTCAGCCTCTGCTTGTCTGCGGCTTTCCTCCAGTGAAGCAATCATATTTTCAACCTGATTTGTATCTGTTCCGATATAGGATCGTGCGGTCTCAATCACTTGATCATTGAGACCAAGCCGTTTGGATATTTCAAAGGCATTGCTTCGGCCCGGAACCCCAATCAGCAGCTTATAGGTTGGACTTAGCGTTTCAATATCAAATTCTACACTGGCATTGATAACTCCTTCTCTGTTATAGCCATAGGCTTTCAGTTCAGGGTAATGAGTTGTGGCGATAACTCTTGCACCCCGCTTGTATACTTCGTCAAGAATGGAAATCGCGAGAGCTGCACCTTCCTGCGGATCTGTGCCTGCACCAAGCTCATCGAATAAAACCAGACTATTGAAATCAACCTGGTTAAGAATATCCACGATATTAACCATATGAGAAGAAAAGGTACTTAAACTTTGTTCAATTGACTGTTCATCTCCGATATCAGCATAAACATTTCCGAAGACAGCCGTTTCAGAACCATCAAGCGCAGGGATTTGCAGACCGGCCTGTGCCATCAATGTGCAAAGCCCTACTGTTTTTAACGTAACTGTCTTCCCGCCGGTATTCGGTCCCGTAATGACAATGGTTGAATATTCATCTCCGAGCTTAATATCATTTGCCACTACTTCATCAATTGAAATAAGCGGATGGCGGGCTTTGAATAACGAAATTTTCCCTTGATTATTAATTTTTGGTTTTGAAGCTTTTATGCGTTTACTGTATCTGGCTTTTGCAAACGTAAAATCGATTTCTCCGAGCACATCTACAATGGTTTCCAGTTCACTGCTATTCTCAGCTGTCTGTCCAGAGAGCGCTATGAGAATCCGCTCGATTTCCTGCTGTTCTTTCACCCTGATGCCTTGTAATTCATTGTTCAGCTGGACAATGGACGCGGGCTCAATGAATAATGTCTGGCCGGATGAACTTTGGTCATGGATAATGCCTCCATAATGCCCCCGGTACTCCTGCTTTACAGGTATGACAAATCGGTCATTTCGAATTGTAATAATCGCATCGGAAAGCATTTTTTGTGCGCTGGAAGACCGGATCATGCTCTCCAGGCGCTCCCTTACGCGCGATTCTTTTGTACGAAGCTGATTTCGAAGGGAACGGAGAGTCTCGCTTGCACTGTCAAGAACTTCCCCATTGTCATCGACCGCATTGCGGATGGATGTTTCCAAGTCCGCCAGAACGATAATTTTATCTGTATATCCTAATAGGATCGGCAGGCTGCTTTCTTCCTCGGCAAATTCCTCGATGAATCGTTTCATCTGCCTGCTTGCATGAATCGTGCTGGATATCTGGTTAAGTTCCTGGGGACTGAGCATCCCGCCAATAACCGCCCGCTTCACATGAGGACGAATATCAAAAATGCCGCCAAGCGGTACATTCCCTTTGATTCTAAGCACTTTTACTGCTTCATCTGTTTCTTCCTGTCTGCGGATGACTTCTTCATAGTCAGTTGAAGGAAGAATATTTAAGGCCTTTTTTCTTCCCAAGGATGAAGAAACATGTTCCAGCAGCTGTTCCTTCACTTTATTGAACTCAAGTATCTTCAATACTCTTTCTTGCATGAGGACTTTCCCCTTTCATGCCCAATTTTCCTACTGGCGTTCTTTCAGAAATTTGAGCAAATCTTCTGTTTCCATGGCATTTAGAACGGATTCTTTCTTGATCCACCCTTTCTTTGCCGCAGAAACGCCGATTTCCATGTGATTTAAAGTGTCTATTTTATGTGCATCTGTATTAATCACTATTTTCACACCGGCTTCCTGAGCTTGCCTGATATGTTCGGAAGCAAGATCAAGCCGGTTCGGATTTGCATTCAGCTCAAGAGCTGTATTTGTTTCCCTGGCGAGCTCGATAAGCATTTCCATGTCTACTTCATAGCCTTCCCTGCGGCCTATCAATCTTCCCGTAGGGTGGGCAATAATGTCAACATGGGCGTTCTGCAGCGCGGTTTTCAAGCGGGCCATGATTTTTTCCTTCGGCTGTGAAAAAGAAGAATGGATGGAAGCAATAACAATGTCCAGCTCCTCCAGAAGTTCATCGTCATAATCGAGCGATCCGTCAGGCAGAATATCCATTTCTACCCCTGATAATATTGTGAAATCATCGAATTGCTCATTAAGCCGCTTTATTTCTTCTTTCTGTCTGCGAAGCCTTTCGGCTGTCAAACCGTTCGCCACTCTCAAGTATTGGGAATGGTCTGTTATAGCCATATATTTGTAGCCGCGGGCACGGCACGCTTCAATCATTTCCTCTATGGAATAGGCGCCATCACTCCAGGTTGAGTGCATATGAAGATCACCCTTAATATCTTCAAGAGAAATAAGTTCCATGTCTTGCTTGTATTCATCTACTTCTTTTCCATCTTCCCTAATTTCAGGAGGGAAGAATGGAAGCCCAAAATGGGCGTAAAATTCCTTTTCATTTTTAAAAGTAAGGATTTCACCTGTTTCTGTATTTTCGACTCCATATTCACTGATTTTTTCCCCGCGCTCTTTTGCAAGCTGACGCATTCTGACATTATGGTCCTTTGATCCCGTAAAATGATGGAGTGTTGTGGCAAATTCATGCGGCTCAACCAATCGGAAATCAGCCGATATATCATAGGAATGCTGAAACACAACAGAAACCTTCGTATCTCCTGCGGCAATTACTTCTTTGATGCCGGCCAGACTTAATAACTGCTCTTTAACAGAAGCAGGATGGTCAGTAGCTATAATAAAGTCGAGGTCTTTGATTGTTTCCCTCATTCTCCTTAAGCTTCCTGCCCTTGAATATTTTTCTATATCCTTCATTTCAGCCAGCGCAGCTTCTATGCCCTCTGCTATCGGCAGCATGAATGCAAGCGGGAGCCGTTCCGGTCGGGTTCCTGCATTTTCAAGGGCAGCGAGTATCTTTTCTTCAGATTTTTCCCCGAAGCCTGCCAGTCCCCGGACCTTCTTATTGCGGCAGGCATCCTCAAGGTCTGCAGCATTTTCGACGCCCAGCTCTTTATATAGCTTGGCAATTTTCTTGCCGCCAAGTCCCGGGAGCTGAAGCAGAGGAATTAATCCGGCAGGGACTTCTTCTTTCAGTTCATCCAGAACAGAAGACTTTCCTTCTTTGATGTACTCCTCAATAACAGCAGCGGTTCCTTTTCCGATGCCGGACAGCTTTGTAAAGTCATCAATTTCAGTCAAGCTATCATCATTCGATTCAAGTGCGAGTGCCGCTTTTCGGAAGGCAGCTGTTTTGAACGGATTTTCTCCTTTTAACTCCATATAAACAGCGATTGTTTCTAAAAGTCTGACAACATCTTTTTTATTTATACTCATGAAAACCACCTGCCCGTAACTGTATTCGTATCCGTATTATCTCTTATTTTGCAGTGCAACTTCAAATCATGGCTATTTTCAGAAGACTGTTTTTCGCAAGGTTTGTTGCTTTTTATATATTATTCACTGAGTTGATTGGAGCGGAAATCAACGGACAACATAGTTGGAGAAAAACAACATTTTTTACAAAAGAGCCTTTCAAAAAGAAAACTTCTCTAGAAATAGAGAAGTTACGCAGCCATATAGTCAACCCACATTTCTTTGAGCTGGTTAGAGAGAACAGGCGTATTCTTAACCATTAATTCTGCCATAAAGGAATTATTGATCGGCCCCTGCAGGACTTCGATTGGAACGAGTGCTACTATGTATAATAGAATAAACATGATAAGATAGACTTCGATAAATCCGAGAATTCCGCCAGCCCAAACATTCAGCTGTTTCAGGACCGGAAGATGGGCAACAAAGTCGAGCATGCTTCCAATAATCTGCAGTAATATTTTTACCGCAAAAAAAATCACGACAAATGCAATGGCGCGATAGTAAGCATCTTCAAGATCTGCATTCTCAAATAACGTCTTAATCGCCGATTCACTGCTAAAGCTTGGATATGGCACCCACAAGGTCAGCTTAGGCGCAAGCTCACCGTAATACATACGGGCTACAATGAAAGCAATAATGAATCCGGTCAAATGAATTAATTGGAGGATAAAGCCTCTTTTCAAGCCTATAAAAAAACCAAAAACCAAAATAATGATAATTGCAAGATCCAGCATGACTACTTTCCGTCCTTTACTCTATTTAATTCGTTTTCCAGCCGTTCCAGACGGTCTGTTAGCTTTATATAATCATTAACAGCATTGACTGCGGTCAGCACGGCCAGCTTACTAATGTCGAGTGAAGGATTCTTCGAACTGATCTCACGCATTTTATCGTCAACCAGCGAAGCGACAAGGCGAACATGGCTGGAGCTTTCTGAGCCAACTATCACATATTGCTGTCCATAAATATCTACACTTGTTCGGTTTCTTTGCATTTCTGACAACGTCCATGCCCCCTTCTTTAAAGAATCCTAATCAATATCATAACACGAACGCATATTGGTGGGAAGTCAAAGCATGTCAGAAGAGCTCGGTTAATGTAATTTTTTCCAAATATAAGGAATTAATTCAAAAGTACATATAAGATGAGGAGAATTAATATGAGCCAGGTAGTACTGTTAAAAAAAGCTAGTGAAATCTCAAAAATGAAGGCTCATTATTCAGGCAGCCTAAATAAAAATCAGCCTCCAGGAAGCGTATTTGCTGCAAAAGTACCAGGATGTTCGATCACTGCCTATAAATCAGGCAAGGTTCTCTTCCAGGGGAGCGGATGTGAGGCAGAAGCTAAAAAGTGGGGAGATACAGCACGCAGTGCACAGCCCAGCAAAAAAACCAGCCCTGCCGCAGCAAACCTGCCGGAAAATATCAGTTCCCTCTCAGTCATTGGTTCAGACGAAGTGGGCACCGGGGATTATTTTGGCCCCATTACGGTGGTTGCAGCTTACGTAAAAAAAGATCAAATCCCTTTGCTGAAGGAGCTTGGAGTTAAGGATTCAAAAAATCTGGGAGATGAAAAAATCATTGAAATCGCAAAACAGATTAAAGATATCGTTCCTCACAGCCTGTTAACACTGCATAATGAAAAATACAATAAGCTTCAGCAATCAGGGATGTCACAGGGAAAAATTAAAGCATTGCTGCACAATCAGGCAATCGGGCATGTTTTAGGGAAAATCTCTCCTGAAAACCCTGAGGCCATTCTGATAGACCAATTTGCCAAGGAAGAGATTTACTTCAATTATTTGAAAAACCAGCAGACCATACAGAGGGAGCGGGTCTTTTTCAGCACAAAAGCGGAAGGAATTCATCTGGCAGTTGCAGCAGCATCCATCCTGGCACGCTATGCATTTGTGCGCCACTTTGAAAACCTTAGCACAAAGGCCGGTTTCCGGCTCACTAAAGGAGCCGGCCCGAAGGTTGATGAGGCAGCTGCCCGGCTTATTAAGGAAAAGGGGCGAGAGGCATTGCCTTCTTTTGTAAAACTGCACTTTGCGAATACTGAAAAAGCAATGAAGCTATATAGCAGGAAGTATAACTGATTATGAAGCAGTCAATTTAGTGAAATTGGCTGCTTTTTTACTTTGTGAGGCCTTAATCCTTTTGAATATATCTTTATCGGCCAATAATCAGAGTTTAACGGCCATTTTTGGGTATTTAACGGTCAAAATGAGAAATTTATCGGCCAAATGTACTCTTTTAACGGCCAAACAAAGAAAAGGCAACCCCCGGGCTGCCTTCCTCATTTTATCCTCTCAATACTGCTCCGGCTTTTTCCTTCACAGCTTCCAATACTTTGTCATGCGCTTTTGTTACATCTTCATCCGTTAAAGTACGTTCAGGGTCGAAGTATTTAAGGGAGAAAGCAAGCGATTTTTTGCCTGGCTCCATTCGTTCGCCTTCGTACAAGTCAAAAACATGCACGTCTTTCAATAATTTGCCGCCAGCTTCTTTAATGATGCCTTTAAGCTCGCCCGCTGCTGTTCCCTGATCTGCTACAAGTGCAATGTCCCTTGTGATTGAAGGGAAACGTGGAATAGCTTCATACTGCAAAGGTGAAACTTCCTCTTCCAGGATCGCTTTTAAGGAAAGCTCAAACGCATATGTTTCTTTCAAATCAAGCTCTTTTTCCACAGTCGGATGGATTTGGCCGACAAATCCCACTGGTTCCCCGGAAAGCAATACTTCTGCGGTTCTGCCAGGATGCATTCCATCCTTCTGCGCTTGACGGAATTCAATCTTATCAGAAAGTCCCAGCTGTTCAAATAATCCTTCAAGGATACCTTTTACAACGAAGAAATCAATCGGCTTCTTTTCCCCCTGCCATGGATGGCTATGCCATAGGCCAGTAACCGCACCGGCAAGATGCTCACGCTCTTCAGGCAGATCCTCTTCTCCATTGGAGAGGAACACCGCTCCTGTTTCATAAACAGCCAGGCTGTCGTTCTGGCGTGCAGAGTTATATTTTAATACTTCCAGAAGCTGCGGAACAATACTTAACCGGAGCAGGCTGCGATCCTCACTCATAGGCATTGCCAGCTGCACAGGCTTGCGTTCTTCCAGTGCATATTGAGTCGCTTTTGCTTCATTTGTTAATGAATAAGTTACTGCCTGATACAGCCCCGCGCCTTCAAGATAGCGGCGGACCAATCTGCGTTTGTTCTGGTATTGGGAAAGATGCCCTGGTGCAGACGAACCAACCGGCAAAGTTGATGCCAGGTTATCGTAGCCAAATAAACGGCCAACTTCTTCAATCAGGTCTTCTTCAATCGTGATGTCGCCTCTGCGAGTTGGAACTGTAACCGTAATTGTATCATTATCAGTATTCGTCGCAAATTGAAGACGGGCAAAAATATCCTCTACTTCTTTCATGGATAATTCCGTGCCAAGTACACGATTGATTTTTTCAAGCGTTACAGACACCACCGCAGGTTCCACTTGCAGTGCATCAGCTTCTACAGAACCTTCAAGCACTTCTCCGCCCGCATATTGTGCAAGCAGTTGAACAGCTCTTTCTGCAGCAGCTCTAACCCTGTTTGGATCCACACCTTTTTCAAAGCGGGCACTTGCTTCGCTTCTTAAGCCATGGTCTTTTGAAGCTTTTCTTACGGTTGCACCTTTAAAATAAGCTGATTCAATAATCACATTTTTAGTGTCAGACTGCACTTCAGAATTTGCCCCGCCCATGACACCCGCAAGTGCAATTGGCTCTGTCCCATTTGTTATTAAAAGATGATCTGATGTCAGTTCACGCTTTGCATCATCAAGAGTGACAATCACTTCGCCATCATTTGCTCTGCGTACAAGGATTTGTTTCGATCCCAGCCGGTCATAATCGAAAGCATGAAGCGGCTGGCCGTATTCAAGCAAAATGTAGTTTGTAATATCCACCACGTTATTGTGAGGACGAATGCCTGCCGCCATTAAACGCGCCTGCATCCATACAGGAGATGGACCGATTTTTACATTTTTCACCACTTTTGCCACATAAAGAGGATTATCTTCTTTTGCTTCCACCTGAATTTCAATGTAATCAGACGCCTTTTCAGAAGAAGTCTCAGCATGCGGCTCAGGAAGCTTTACATCTCTTCCTAAAATAGCCGCTACTTCATAGGCAACACCCAGCATGCTTAAGCAGTCAGATCGGTTCGGAGTTAATCCAAGCTCAAGAATCTGGTCGTCACGATTAAGCTGCTCAAGAGCATCCTGGCCAACTTCTGTATCATTAGGGAAAACATAAATGCCTTCAGCGTATTCCTTTGCAATCAGCTTGCTTTCAATGCCCAGTTCTTGAAGCGAACAAATCATTCCATTTGATTCTTCGCCTCGGAGCTTCGCGCGCTTAATTTTGAAATTGCCTGGAAGCACAGCACCTACTGTAGCCACGGCCACTTTCTGTCCCTTATCCACATTTGGGGCACCGCATATGATTTGTACAGGCTTACCTGCTCCTGTATCAACTAAGCATTTATTCAGCTTATCAGCATTTGGGTGCTGTTCTCTTTCAAGGACATGCCCTACAACAACACCTTTGATGCCTTCATTCAATACCTCTACGCCTTCCACTTCAATACCGCTTTTAGTAATCTTTTCTGCAAGCTCTGCAGGTGTAACGCCTGATAAATCAACATATTCCTGCAGCCATTTATATGAAACGAACATTTGTGATCCTCCTTAGTTATTCCCTAGCTTCGGGCTTTCAAATTATTCATGAACTGAAAATTGCTTCAAGAAACGCACATCATTTGTATAAAAGTGGCGAATATCATCCACACCATACTTCAGCATGGCAATTCGCTCAGGTCCCATTCCGAATGCAAAGCCTGTGTATTTCTTAGAGTCGAAGCCTGCCATCTCGAGAACATTGGGATGAACCATTCCAGCGCCAAGAATTTCAATCCAGCCAGTGCCTTTACATACGCTGCAGCCTTTTCCGCCGCAGATCTTACAGGATATATCCATTTCCACAGATGGTTCTGTAAACGGGAAGAAACTTGGGCGAAGACGGATTTCCCGATCATCCCCGAACATTTTCTTTGCAAAGATCTCCAATGTTCCTTTTAAATCAGTCATTCGGATGTTTTCATCTACGACAAGTCCCTCTATTTGCATGAACTGGTGGGAGTGCGTCGCGTCGTCATTATCACGGCGATATACTTTACCCGGACAGATGATTTTAACTGGTCCCTTGCCTTCATGCTTCTCCATTGTTCTTGCCTGTACCGGCGAAGTATGGGTACGAAGAAGAATGTCTTCTGTAATATAGAAGGAATCCTGCATATCCCGGGCAGGATGGCCTTTAGGAAGATTCAATGCTTCAAAATTATAATAATCTTTTTCAACTTCAGGGCCTTCAGCTACTGTATAACCCATGCCAATGAACAAATCTTCAATTTCTTCGATAATTCGTGTCAGCGGATGGTGGTTGCCTGTTTTAACAGGTCTTCCTGGAAGAGTGACATCAATTTTTTCTGCAGCCAGTTTTTCCTGAACAGCCGCTTCCTCCAGATGCTTTTGCTTTTCCTCAATTCCGGCAGCAATGCTGTCCCGCACTTCATTCGCAAGGGCCCCCATTTTTGGGCGCTCTTCCGCAGACAATTTCCCCATTCCTTTAAGTACTTCAGTAATCGGGCCTTTTTTGCCTAAATAGGATACACGGATATCATTTAGCTCTTTCAAATCAGCGGCTGTGCTGATCTTTTCTAACGCTTCAGTTTGCAGTTCCTTTAAACGCTCTTGCATCTAAAAATCCTCCTTGAAATTAATTCTTATACTTTTTTGGCCAAAATAAAAAACCTCTATCCCCATAAAGGGACGAGGTTTCGCGGTACCACCCTTTTTAACACATTTATGTACTTCATGCACGTGTTCACTTCATTGGGATAACGGCTTATGCCGGTACATCTTTACAAAGAAAAGCGGAAGTGGCGCGTTCAGCCCCGACAAGCATAAGACGAGCCTCTTGGAAAGGTGTTCTTTACCTTTCTGAGAGGCTTGGCTTATGACCTCGAGGGGCTAGCCGCTGCAGCTGGACAACTCATCAGAGCGCCCAAGCATTTCTTTTCAATGGTCCCGATGCCAACTCAGGAGGTGAAACTTCTCTTGCATTACCTGTAAAAATGCTTTCAGTCTAAGGCATTTTCTCCCTGAAAAGGCTGACTGCAAGGTACTGATCTCCGTCATCGTTTTGTTATTATAATTTTGCTGTTAATTATATTACATTCTTGAGGCTGTTTCAAACGGTTTTCAAAAAATGGCCGCCCATTTTCTATTTTCTTAGATGATAAAGAAGAATTCCGGCAGCCACCGCCACATTAAGTGATTCGCTTTTCCCGAATATCGGAATATAAAGGTTTGCTGCTGTATTAGCCAGGAGCTCTTTATTAACCCCGTTCCCTTCATTTCCAACGAGCAGTGCGAAGGAATCAGAGGACTCATATTTGGTGTATTCACGGGCATTTTCCAAAGCGGTTCCATAGACTGGTACACTGCTTTCTTTCAGTCTGACAATCCAGTCAGAAAGATTTCCTCTTAAAACAGGCAAATGAAAGTGGCTGCCCTGTGCAGAGCGGAGCACCTTCGGGTTATATGCGTCAACGCTGCCTTCACCCACAATAACAGCATCGATTCCAGCCGCATCAGCCGTCCTGATCATCGTACCCAAATTGCCGGGATCCTGGACGGCATCAATTAATAAAAACCGTTTTCCTTTTACTTCATCAGAGGATGGCTCCTGACTGCAGACAGCAAAGATTCCCTGTGGTGTTTCGGTATCCGCCAGCAGCCCGATGATTTCATCTGTAACCATCGTTAAAGAGATGTCTCCATAGTCCCAACCAGGAGGCATGTCTTTATTTTCACCAATAATTATTTCTTCTATTTGATTGGCTTTAAGTGCTTCTTCCACGAGATGAAAACCTTCAACTAAAAACGTTCCTGTTTTGTCACGCTCTTTTCTGGCCAGAAGTTTTTTCCATTCTTTAACTTTTGGGTTTTTTGCAGATTGTATATGCTTCAACACGGTCTCTCCTTTTAAAGAAAATCGCGTACAACCGGAAAATTTTTTTGTCCAGTTTTTTCATTATAGCTTATTTGAAATACATAATAAAAGCAAAATTAGAGAAGATAATAACGAATTAAATCTGGAAGGAGTGCATTAAGGTGAATTTAAACCTGCGCAATGCCATTTTACACAATGTATCAGGCAACTCTCAGGATGAACTGAAAGATACAATCGTAGATGCCATTCAAAATGGGGAAGAAAAAATGCTGCCTGGCTTAGGTGTATTATTTGAGGTAATCTGGAAAAACTCCTCTGAAGAAGACAAGCTGGAGATGCTTCAAACCTTGGAGAGCAGTCTTAAATAAAGTGAAACTTCAATCAGTGGGGGGTTCCTTATCCCCCACTGATTGTTAGTCGCGTTCTAGTGTCGATAAGATCTCCGCTATCGCTTCGATCAATCGACACTACGAACCCGATTGGTTCAACTAAGCCTCTGCCTTAGCGTCGGCAAGTTTCACTGTATCTCACCAATCGGGCCTTTACGGGCTGTTTGGCCCCCACTTATCCTCCTTTGATTCCTCTGAGTTTTGAAGTGGGGGTCTTACTGCCCGTTAGACTGCGATAAAATGGAAAAACTCCGGTAAGAGCCGGAGTTTTTTTCATTTTATTCAAATGTAATCTTATCAACTGTTTCCCTGTCAAGCTTCTTAATTACTTCAGCAATCAGCTTAACGGCATTTTCATAGTCATCGCGGTGAAGCATTGCTGCATGGGAATGGATATACCGTGTTGCAATGGTGATTGAAAGGGATGGAACACCATTATGAGTAACATGAATGGCTCCTGAATCTGTTCCTCCGCCAGCGATAGCATCAAATTGATAAGGGATATTCAGTTCATCTGCAGTGTCTGTTACAAGGTCACGCAGGCCTTTGTGAGAGACCATTGATGCATCATAAAGGATGATTTGCGGCCCTTTGCCCATTTTGCTCATGGCTTCTTTTTCAGAAATACCGGGTGTGTCTCCTGCGATTCCAACATCTACACCAAAAGCGATATCGGGCTCGATTTTTTGTGCAGAAGTACGGGCTCCTCGAAGACCAACCTCTTCCTGTACCGTTCCTACACCATAAACCTCGTTTGGATGTTCAGCATCTTTCAATTGCTTGAGCACATCAATGGCAATTGCGCATCCAATGCGGTTATCCCAGGCTTTCGCCAAAAGCATCTTTTCATTATTCATAACCGTAAACTCAAAATATGGAACCACCATGTCACCAGGTTTTACGCCCCATTCTTTCGCTTCATCACGGCTTGAAGCACCAATATCAATGAACATGTCTTTAATTTCAACAGGCTTTTTGCGCGCATCCGGTGATAAGATATGCGGCGGTTTTGAACCAATTACCCCGGTAACATCTCCTTTCGACGTTACAATCGTCACTCGCTGTGCCAGCATAACCTGAGACCACCAGCCGCCAACTGTCTGGAAGCGGATGAAACCTTTATCATCAATGTTTGTTACCATAAATCCAACTTCATCCAAGTGGCCGGCCACCATGATCTTCGGTCCGCCTTCTTTGCCGGTTTTTTTAGCAATGAGGCTCCCCAGTCCATCTGTTGTCACTTCATCAGCATAAGCTGCTATGTATTTTTTCATAACCTCGCGCGGTTCGCGCTCATTTCCCGGAATTCCTTTCGCATCTGTTAAGTCTTTAAGCATCGTTAATGTTTCATCTAATTTAGCCATCATTTCGACTCCCTTAATATTTATTTAATCATATTATACCGAACATCGGATTCAATATAAAGAATTATCAGACGGATAATCCCTCAGGCTGAAGGCGGAAAAATTATTTAGTATCCTTCAGCCTGCCTTTTATAATTTACTTCATTCTTGTCTATATATGCTTTTTCTATATGTGAAGAGTTAAATCCAAGCATTTCCCCCAGATGTAAGTAGCCTGCAATAAGCTCTTTATAATCTATTAAAGAACGGCTGGATTGAAACTTTCCGATAGCTTCATAAACAGACAAGAACTGGCCATTCACTGAAGCCGCCTTTTCCAGCAAAACAGTAAAGTCCTCATCCCCGTCAAATCCGCATTCAATTCCAAGTGATAAAATAAAATGTATACCGTCAACAAACTCTTCCAATACTGTTTCCTGAGGGGAGGAAGGCTTTAGGCTCCAGAACTTAAAGCATCTTGTCTCATTAGCAAGCTCTCCCAATTCAACCAGCAGCGCCAGTATCTTACGCTCAAATAAATCTTCTTCCTCTAAACCATGATTTGATTCTATATGACTGTCCAGCCCTTTTTGCATTTGAAATAATTGCTGATAATTCATTTTCCACCATCCTATTTGAAATTAAAGATTAGCTTCCATTATAATGCCCATCAGAGAAATTATAACAAATCGAAAAAATGTTGAAACTTTTTTTAATCTCATCCGTATAGAAAGGAAAATAATAATGGAGGGCTGGTTACTATGTGGCTCCTGCGTATGCTATTGTTTGCTCTGATTCTTTTTCTTATATACACCGCGGTAAAATATCTTCTGAATTCCAAGAGAAAGCTAGAGCTTGCCCACGAACAGAAACGATATTATTTTTGGGATGACCAGGAAAATGTCAGGAAGAACTTCCTGATTACGTATAAAGGGGTTTTATTTGAAGGCGAAAAGTATTTGGGTACCACTGATAATGCTTTTGATGTGGTCTCCATTTTCATCTGGCCGCACAACACATCGGCCCTTAAAGGGATGGTAAGGGAAGATTTTCTTTTTATTGAAAGAAAGATAACCGAGGCTTATCCTACTGCAAAAATTGACTGGAAAAGTCCTGTGAAGGAGTTCATGCATAAAACAGCTTCTCCAAGCGAGGAAATTAAAGATCATCTTTAAAAAACGTTCGGCAGCCCCGAACGTTTTTTTTATGCTGCTTTGAAGAATTCCTTCCATTTAATAACAGTCACCTTCTCCCTCAGTACAAATACTAAAACAAAAAGTGACATCAAAATCAGGACAATCATTGAAGGAGTAAATCTGCTGATGAATTCTCCGAAAACGGTATAAAAAACAGCCAGCGGCAAATTGGTGATCCATGAATTTTTCAGGTATTTATTAAATCCCTTATTTCTTTCCATCAGACAAAAGTTCAATAAATGATAATGAATAAAAGGAATAAGCCTTAAAACTGCAACCTGGCCGACAGTTAAATTCCGATACTCCCCGAACCACCGCTTCTTTAATAAAGAAAGCTTTTCATGTGTCCCCGGCATTTTTGTGATTAGAAAATAAAAAAGAATGCTGCTGATCAACAACCCTGCAAGAGAGAAAACAGAGCCAAAAAAACTGCCAAAAAGAACTCCCCCTGTCATGCAGACAAGCGGTACCGGAATGAATAAAAACTGCCGGATGATATGAAAAAAGATAAAAGCAATGGGAGCAAGAATTCCAGCAGTCTCTGCCATAGCAAACAATAAAGTCATTTGATCATTCATGCCTTCACCTCTCCCCGATGACTTTCCTGCTGTTCCCTAAAGCTTATGGATGGCACTGACTGTTTATGACAATTGAATAACCAGGTACACAAGCAGGCCTGCTTCAAGCAATGCCAAAATAGGCAGTCCCCATTTAAACTGAACATGCTTCGTTTTATGCCTGAAGGTCTTCATACCAAGAGCCATTCCCGCTGCCCCGCTCAAAAAGGCTGTGATCCAGAGGTTCTTCTCGCTTATACGGAACTCATTCCGTTTTGCTTTTTCTTTATCAAGCTTCATCAGGCAGAAACCAATCACATTCATAATCAGATAGATAAGAGCAATTGTTTTAATCATGAGCTTTCTCCTTTTGAATGTATTAAATCTGTATTAGCTTAAATGAAACGGAAGCTTTCTGTCCATCAAAAGCAAATTAAAAAGCCATCCCCATAAGGAATGGCTAATGTATGAATTATTACTTGCTAAGCTGCTGCTTTGCAACTGATGCTAATTCAGCAAATGCTTTTTCGTCAGCGATTGCTAATTCAGCAAGCATTTTGCGGTTAACTTCGATGCCGGCAAGCTTTAAACCATGCATTAAACGGCTGTAAGAAAGACCGTTCATGCGAGCTGCTGCGTTAATGCGAGTAACCCAAAGTTTGCGGAAGTCGCGCTTTTTCTGGCGACGGTCGCGGTAAGCATACATTAGGGATTTCATAACCTGCTGGTTAGCAACTTTGTATAATGTATGTTTTGAACCGAAATAACCTTTAGCTAATTTGATGACTTTTTTACGACGTTTGCGAGTAACTGTACCGCCTTTTACACGTGGCATATTATTTCCCTCCTAATTTCGAGATATTACTTAAGATTTACTAATAAGTTACGGATGCGCTTGTAATCGCCTGAAGAAACAAGAGTTCCTTTGCGAAGCTTACGCTTTTGCTTTTGAGATTTGTTGGCGAACATATGGCTTCTGTAAGCATGAGAACGCTTCAGTTTACCAGAACCTGTTCTTTTGAAACGCTTAGCAGCGCCGCGGTGAGTTTTCATTTTTGGCATTGGGAATTCCTCCTCTTACTTGTCGTTTTTCGGTGCTAAGACCATAAACATGCTTCGGCCATCCATTTTTGGATGTGATTCCACTGTTGCAACTTCATTGCATGCTTGTGCGAATCGAATTAGTACACGCTGGCCAATTTCCTTATGCGTAATGGCACGTCCTTTGAATCGGATCGATGCTTTTACTTTATCGCCTTTTTCAAGGAATTTAATAGCATTGCGAAGTTTAGTATTAAAGTCATGCTCTTCAATAGTCGGGCTAAGACGAACTTCTTTAATACTGATAATCTTCTGGTTTTTGCGAGCTTCTTTCTCTTTCTTCTGCTGCTCGAATTTGAACTTTCCGTAGTCCATGATACGGGCTACCGGAGGCTTCGCACCCGGTGCAACCAGAACAAGATCAAGATTGGCACGAGAAGCAATTTCAAGTGCGTCGAATTTTGATTTAATACCTAACTGCTCGCCGTTTTGGTCAATAAGACGGACTTCGCGGGCGCGAATGCCCTCGTTTAACAACATATCTTTGCTAATAGCTAGACACCTCCAAGGTTTAATGCGAACACAACGTTTGGGTCAAGAAAAGCGCAAGCGCCTGTTTAGCAGACAGGTTTAAAGGTGTCTGCTGCACCGGACCAAAGCTGAATCGCAAGTTATGCAACATTTCTCTTCCGTGACGGAATCAGAGCTGTTTTTAACCAAATAAAAAAGTGCGGATGAAAACACCCACACTTACGTATATAAACAGAAAATGTTCACGTAAAACCTGCCAACTGCACTTTGCGTCAATCAGGTGAGAAGCGGGTGCTTCTTCTTTTCCTCAAACTGTATTCAATTTACCTTAGCTACTATATCACAAAGAATGACTCCGTGTCAAACGAATAACTTTTATCACAACGAAGAAAAGCATAACAAAATTATTCACTTTTGGCAATACGATTTTAATATTTTTTCAAAATGAATTTTATGCCAGCTCTTTCATTTGTCTCATCGGGCTCTTAAAGATTCTAACTAATAACTCATAAAAAAGGGCTGCAGCCCGTGCAGCCCTTTCAATCATTATCGTTTAACTTCAGCTTTTAGTGATGAGATGAAATCTTCAAATGAAACAGTTTCTGATTTTTGCTCGCCATATTTGCGGACATTGACAGCTTTTTCAGCTACTTCATTGTCTCCAACAACAAGCATGTATGGAGTCTTTTGCATTTGCGCTTCACGGATCTTATAACCGATTTTTTCATTGCGGTCATCCAGCTCAACGCGGAAGCCCTCTGCCTGAAGCTGCTCCTGCACTTTTTTTGCATAATCAAAGTGAATATCAGGAGAAACCGGAATGACCTGGACTTGAACTGGGGCAAGCCAAGTTGGGAACGCTCCCTTATACTCTTCAATCAGGAATGCCACAAAACGCTCCATAGTGGAAACAACACCGCGGTGGATAACGACCGGGCGATGAGGCTTTCCATCTTCCCCTACATAAGTCAGGTCAAAACGTTCAGGAAGCAAGAAGTCCAGCTGGACAGTAGATAATGTCTCATCCTTGCCAAGTGCAGTTTTAACTTGTACATCCAATTTAGGACCGTAGAAAGCAGCTTCGCCCTCTGCCTCAAAATAATCGAGGCCGATTTCATCCATTGCTTCTTTAAGCATTGCCTGTGCTTTTTCCCACATTTCGTCGTCATCAAAGTACTTCTCAGTATCCTGCGGATCTCGGTAGGAAAGACGGAATGAGTAGTCATTGATATCGAAGTCTTTATAAACTTCGAGGATCAGATGTACTACGCGCTTAAACTCTTCCTTGATCTGGTCAGGCCGAACAAAGATATGTGCATCATTCAGAGTCATGCCGCGTACACGCTGAAGGCCGGATAGGGCTCCTGACATTTCATAGCGGTGCATTGTTCCAAGCTCTGCAATACGGATTGGCAGTTCACGGTAGCTGTGGATGCCATTCTTATAGATCATCATATGATGCGGGCAATTCATTGGACGAAGAACAAGCTGTTCGTTATCCATTTCCATTACAGGGAACATGTCTTCCTGATAATGATCCCAGTGGCCGGATGTTTTATAAAGATCCACGCTTCCCATGATTGGAGTATATACATGGTCATAGCCCAGTCTTTCTTCCTTATCGACGATATAGCGCTCGATATTGCGGCGGATTGTTGCGCCTTTTGGAAGCCACATCGGCAGGCCTTGTCCGACTTTTTGCGAATTCATGAACAGGTTAAGCTCTTTGCCGATTTTACGGTGATCACGCTCTTTTGCTTCCTCAAGGAGACGCAAATGCTCAGCCAGGTCTTCTTTCTTGAAGAAAGCTGTTCCATAAATGCGCTGAAGCATTTTATTATCACTGTCGCCTCTCCAATATGCTCCGGCAATGCTTAATAGTTTGAACTCTTTCAATTTTCCTGTTGACGGAACATGAACTCCACGGCAGAGATCAAAGAATTCGCCCTGCTCATAGATTGTCACTGTTTCATCTTCTGAAATAGCTTCAATCAGTTCAAGCTTGTATTCATCACCAATTTCCTTGTACATCTGAACCGCCTCATTACGGCTGACTTCCTTTCGGACAACGTCAAGGTTTTCATTAATAATTTTCTTCATTTCTTTTTCAATCACAGGAAGGTCTTCTGGTGAAAGTGACTCTTCCAGATCGATGTCATAATAAAATCCACCTTCAATGACAGGACCTACCCCAAGCTTTACATTTTTATATAAACGCTTGATCGCCTGAGCCATCAAATGGGCAGTGCTGTGGCGAAGAACCTCCAGCGCATCGCTTGAGTCCGGTGTTACAATTTCAATAGCAGCATCCTTTTCGATTGGACGGCGAAGATCATACATCTCTCCATCCAGCTTGCCGGCAATTGCCTTTTTCTTCAGGCCCGGGCTGATCGAAGCTGCAATAGCTTCTGTTGTCGTTCCCTTTGGAAACTCCTTTACAGCTCCATCTGGAAACGAAACTTTAACAACTTCTGACATGATATTTCCTCCCTTTTTTATAAAGCGCAAGCGCCTCGATCAGCCCCGACAAGCACAAGGCGAGCCTCCTAAAAAGGCGTTCTTTCCTTTTTTGGAGGATTGCCCGAAATGTGGAGGCGACTGCCCAGGGACGACAAGCATAAGACAAGCCCTGCAAGAAGGCGTTTTCTCCTTCTGAAAGGGATTGGTTTATGTCTCGAGTCCCTAGGAGCCGCAACTAGACAAACTTGTGACCTCGAGGGGCTAGGCGCTGGAGCTGGATTCAGATTTTGCTCCTAAAACGCGTTTTACACAAAAAATAAAAAAACCCGTCCCTAAAAAGGGACGAGTTATTATTAACACGCGGTTCCACCCTACTTCTCGCTTTCTTAGAAGACAAGCGACTCTGTAGTAAGATAACGGTCTTTTCCCGCCAGCCCATTTCCTGGCTGGAGTTCAGAGGCGGTAAGCATTCAGATCGTGTTAGGAAGGTTTCAGCCTTGCCTTCCCTCTCTTTAAACCGTATTAGAATACCCGTATCCTCATCGCAACTTTTGCTTGATTATTGTAATATGTACGTTATTATAGTTTGTTATTTCAGGAAAATCAAGGGTATCTTTTACATTTTTCATCATCAGCATAAGAATGGGCGTTTTGATAATTATAAAAAGCTGCAAGAGAGACTAATTGAAGTCTTTCTTCAAAAATATTGCGGATTGTTCTGACCAGCGGCTGGTCAAAATCATCTGAATAGAGATAAATAGCTGAAGGTGCGATTGAGAGCAGCGGCGCAATCGTAACAGAATCCACATATACAGGATGATTGGATAATAGCTTGCGGTCAATCATTCTTAAGAGCTCTCCGCGCTTAATTTCACACAATTGCTCGTCATAAAAATAAACACCTTCATCCATGAGGACATGGATCGTATTAATTTTTGGCTGCCTGCCTGACAGAAAATCTCTCAATGTATGAATGAACATCTGATATTCCTGTTCCATTTTGTACTCATCGATGGAAACTTCAACGTACTTTGTCATTTCATTCATAAGCGGGCGCATCCGAAATTTTACGAATGAATCAAAAGAAAAGGAAATGTTATCTTGAAACAACTGATCAATTGCACTTTTTAAGCTTTCTTTTACATCAAGGCCACTGACAAACGCAGCAAGATCCTCACGGTTTCCTTCCAGGATAGAGTGAATAATTTCAAGAATTTGCTGCTGCTCACCTTCGTCCTCATAATAATAATGCTCCATCAGTATCCGTTTAAACCAATCATCCTGCTTCTGGTTCACGATAAATTGAAAAAATGCCGTCTTAACAGTATTCAGGATATTGCCGCTATTTTCAACAGAAACTCTGACTATATGTTGATCTTCAAAATGAAGAATATTATTATCACAGTGACTAAAAGACTGCAGCTGTTCATAAAGATGCTCATAAAAATTCCTCGCATCCGTGCTGCTCTGGAAAATGATTTCGATCAACCAAATCCCCCCTTTATACAAATCTCTGTTCTATGTATATGGCGGACTTGGCCAAGTTAGAAGCGTGATTAGCCTTTTAGTGTATTAAACTATTCTAAATTTAATAATAAAAGCTGCCGGACACTGATCGGCAGCTTTCAGATTATACTCTTCTGTTCGGTCCTTCCACCAGCACCGGTTCAGCAAGGTATTTAATGCGTTCCATGATTCTTCTTGCCTTCATTTTCTCTTCCTCGCCGCGCTGGCTGTAGGAGAGATGATGTTCAAGGCCCTGGAGGTCAAAATTGGAAGTGAAGAAGGTTGGGAGGCTTTCCTGCATGCGAAACTGCAGAATCGGCCCTAAAATCTCATCCCTTGTCCAGCTGGACATGGTTTCTGCACCAATGTCATCAAACATTAGAACAGGTGCTTTTTTAATGGTTTCCATCTTGCTGTTCAGAGTCTGATCACCAATTGAATTTTTCAATTCCCTGAATAATTCTGGAACATAGACAATCATGGAGGATACTTTCCGGCTTGCAAGCTTATTGGCAATAGCACCAAGCAAATAAGATTTGCCTACACCGAATTTCCCATAAAAATAGATCCCTTTTTGCTTGGACCCCGGCTGGTAGTCCATTACAAAAGATGCCGCCTTATCCACAGCCTCAATGCGGTCGTCATCATCATATATCGAATCAAAAGTGGCATGAAGGATATCAGACGGCACATATAAACTCTGGATTAGTTTTTCATTTCTACGCTTTTCATCGTGCATGATCTTGCGCGGGCACTTATCATACTTCAGATCGATTGATCTTCTTTGAATCACCAGTTCCGGATGATAGCCCTGCATAAAATTCACACAGCCCTCCAAGCTCGGACATTTATTACACTCCTTGCTCTGCTGTGTATACTCAAAGAGCTTGCTAAGGCTCTTTTCAACCATCTCAGATGTCAATTCATCCCGATGAGTTTGGATAAAAGCCTTCACTTCAGGGTGATTAAGCGTTTGGTTCCTCATCATTTCATATCTTTTTTGAAAACCTTCATTGCCTGCAAGGCGCCTTAATGTTTCGTTAATTTTTTCCATCAATCAGTCACCTCCTGTGATCGCAGTTTTTTTAATTTTTCTTTAAGTTCCCTTTTTTTCAATTCCCGTTCATATTGTTCCTTTTCGCTGTTTTGCTGCTGGGCTTGTTCCTTCTTGGCGGCTTTGCTGCTATTTTCATCAAACCAGTCCGGAAGCATCTCTGTCCTGATCGGCTTCTTTTTGTTCCCCGCTGGGCCTGCTGTTTTCTTTCCTTCTGCCCAATCAAGGTATTGGCGATGTTCTTTTTTAGCTAATTCAATAGCTTCCTGGGGTGTTTTAATCTTCTTTCTTGCCCAGTGGCCTGCTATTTTTTCTACGTACCCTTTGGTCAGCTTCATATCTGTTTTGAGCATAACATATTGAATCAGCACATTAATTACCCCGGGTAAAAGCTTTTGCTGGAACATGACATCTTCTATAATCTGCAGATCGCCTTTCGAAGGTTCCGCTCCTCCGGATATATCTTTTAAAAGCTGCCTTGGTGAGGTAATTTCCAAATAACGGATCAATTCTTCTTCCTGTGTTTCAGGCTGTTTTTTTTGAGATTGATGGCTGGCAGGCTGAACCCTGTCAATCAGGGATGGCAGCATATCGTGGTTTTGGAATTGATACCAGTCACGTGCCGATTTTCTTAATTCATCAATGTTTATCTCATTATCTTCATTCACGGCGCTGATGACAATATTTTTCATCTGGATAGGGTCGATTCCATATAAAAAGGCAAGATTGCTAATGGATTCCTTTACTTTAACTGTAAGGGCTTTTTTTGGTACAAGCGATTCATTCAGCCCTGCCTGAAGCAATTCAAAATTAAAATCTTCATTTCCGATTTGAATGCCTTCCTGCTCCCGTCTTCCAATATACCCTTCCCCATCCGCTTCATTCATCAGCTGCATCACTTCATCATCAAACGAACCAGGGTGCCCGGATTGAAATACATCCTGGAAAGCCTTCGTTACTTCCTCATACCCCATGGCCGGCTGCACCTTCTGATCTGAGAAGAATCGCTTTAGCCTCATGAATTGATTCTTGCCCAATTTCTTATAAAGATAGATATTGAGCATGCCGTCAAGGAAGAATTGTTCAGGTGTCA
The DNA here is from genome assembly GCF_000565285.1 of Cytobacillus firmus DS1. Classification (GTDB taxonomy): domain Bacteria; phylum Bacillota; class Bacilli; order Bacillales; family Cytobacillaceae; genus Cytobacillus; species Cytobacillus firmus_A. The sequence goes on from NZ_APVL01000009.1 coordinate 48,710, forward strand.
GCGGTGGAAGCAGTTCGTAAATAAATGACCTTGTCTCTTCTTCTTTGTTAACATATACCTTTAAAAGTCCTATCCCTTCAAGCTTGAGGCGGGCTTCATAAATATCCTTAAGCCCCATCCCCATGAAATTCATTAAACTATGGTGTGAATTTGAAGATGACCATAGCCGATTTTCTTCAAGCTCTGCCCATAAAGTCATATACAAACTGAAGCACATAGAGCCAATGAGCGGCTGGTATAACAGTGTCAGCACTTTCCGGTCATAATCATGCAAAAGCCCGCTGGCTGCTACTGTATATCGATCAATGGGGAGCATCTCCTGCCAATGCTGGGCCATGGTGTTCACCTTTTTCTATTAAAATTTTTATTAGACTGTTCATCAAAAGCATATCCCGCAAAAAAAAGAGCCAAAGAAAACCCTTCAGCCCATCAGCCTATTTCATCAAAAACCAGCGCCGCGGCAAAACTGACCTGATTATGACTGTTCTTTTTTAATTAGTTCCTTGAGTTCTTCAATAAACACATTAATATCTTTAAATTGCCTGTATACTGATGCGAAACGTACATATGCGACCTCGTCCACATTTGCGAGCCTGTCCATGACCATTTCGCCAATTTCATCGCTTTTTATTTCAGAGACACCATTGCTGCGGAGTTCTTTCTCCACTTCAAAAGTAATGTCCTCCAGGTCTTTAAGGGCTACCGGTCTCTTTTCACATGCTTTAATAAGGCCTCTCAGTATTTTTTCCCGGCTGAATTCCTCTCTGGTGCCTTCTTTTTTCACAACGATTAGTGGAATTTCTTCCACTTTCTCAAAAGTCGTAAACCGGTATCCGCATTTCTCGCATTCCCTTCTGCGGCGGATGGATCGGCTGTCATCCACAGGACGGGAATCGAGCACACGGGTATTATTGTTTTGGCATGAAGGGCATCTCATACAATCAGCTCCGAATTTTTTTATAAGTTGGCTTTAGACTAATTACCGAATATTATTTGATACTCTTATCTTATAAAAAAGGAGTTGACAGTACAAGTACAACTATTTATCTGCGTTTCTTGCAGAACCGAGAAAATCATGCCGTTTATTTAATTTTTCATATATCGAAAGAACTTCTCTCTTAAGAAGTGGATGCACACCTGCCGGTGAGGACTGCTCAGTTGAAATATTGATATCTACAGCCGTTTCAAAAGGCTTGACAGTCACGACTGTCACAATGGCAAAACAGGATTTGTCTTTTTTAAGTTCGGCTGCAATCTCGCCGTGTTCTTTGGAAATACTGAGAATGTTCACATTATGGTCTGCTTTGAATAACTCTTCAATCGTCTGCATCATTTGTGCTGTATTGGTTCTATAGTATCTTGTAGTGAGCTCAGGATCAGAGTGGTTTTCGTTTGTTTCACACTGCTTTTTATAGCGGCTGACAAGCTGCCTGAAAATTGACATTCTCTTTCCTCCGTATATTATTTGTAACCTTATTGTACTATTTTTTATGAAGATACTAAAGGCAATGGTTTTCAGGCAAAATAAAAAGAGGTGTATTAAATACACCTCTGGATTGCCTAAGATCATTCTGTATTAAAGTACTTGAGCTTGTTTAACTTGAACTGGACCCATACCGCGAGGAATTTCGATATTCTCACGCGTTTGAGCTCCTAACGCTTCTGCAATAAAGTCTGCAGCGATGTTAGGGTCAAGATCTCCACACGTATACACATCAATGCTGGCATAGCCATGCTCCGGGAAGCTGTGAATAGTTAAATGAGATTCAGAGATGATAACCACTCCGCTTACACCCTGTGGCGCAAACTTATGAAATGCAACCTCGCGAATTTCTGCACCAGATTTTAATGCAGCATTTACGAATGTCTGCTCAATATAATCCATATCATTTAACTTTTCAAAATCGCATCCCCAAAGTTCTGAGATTACGTGACGACCCATAGTTTCCATATTCAAATTTCCCCCTTTAAACTTTTAAGCTATTAATTAATGAAATTCCAGATTTATACTGGTCTATAACTACCACGGGGGAAAGTTAGTCCAGAGAGGTCCTAACCCTTTAAGTAGCTACCATACCAAAACCTCGGAGAAGTTCACGAGGATTAGTATACTTTGTTTAATTTCTTTTTGCAACACATTGTTTTACATTTTTTTCGGCAAAATTTCTGAAGACTTTTCCTTCTCGGGATTTAATTTTGTCCAAAAAAAGGAGCCTGCCGGGGAATGGCAGGCTTTAAGGGTATGGGTAGTTTTATATTAAAAGAGATTGGCAATTATCCAACTTTTACGGCAGTTGCCTGAAAAAGTTCCTGTGCAACATATTTGGTCAAGTCTACTACACGGCAGGAATAGCCCCACTCATTATCGTACCACGCAAGGACTTTCACTTTGCTGGTGCCGATTACCATGGTAGATAATCCATCAATGATGGCAGAGTGTTCATTTGTGTTGAAATCGATCGACACCAATGGTTCGTCAGTAATATCCAGGATACCATGAAGAGATCCTTGTGAAGCTGCTGCAAATGCCGCATTCACTTCTTCAATTGTAACGTCGCGCTTTAAGTCTACCACAAGGTCAACTAAGGAAACGTTGGGAGTTGGCACACGCAGTGCCATTCCATGCAATTTGCCCTTTAAATGAGGCAATACCAGCGACAAAGCTTTAGCGGCACCAGTGGAAGTCGGGATGATCGACTGTCCGCAAGCACGTGCACGACGTAAATCCTTATGCGGGTTATCAATATTTTTTTGATCGTTTGTATATGCATGAACTGTTGTCATAAGTCCGTTTTCAATGCCAAATTGTTCATCAAGGACTTTTGCTACAGGTGCAAGGCAGTTTGTCGTACAGGACGCATTTGAAATAATATCATGTTCTTCAATTTTTAATGCGCTTTCATTTACGCCCATAACAATAGTCACATCTTCATTTTTTCCAGGAGCAGTAAGTATGACCTTTTTAGCTCCAGCATTGAGGTGAAGAGCCGCTTTATCACGGGAATTAAACTTTCCTGTAGCTTCAATAACGATATCAATGTTCATTTCTTTCCAGGGAAGTTCTTCAGGATTCCGGCTGCTGACAAGTTGAACCCTTTTACCGTTCACAACAATAGCATTGTCTTCCGGAACAACGCTTCCTTCGAATGATCCATGGTTGGTATCATATTTAATTAAGTGTGCCAAAGTTTCAGCCGGATAGCTAGCATTTATGGCAGCCACTTCAAGATTTTCATCAAGGATGGCTTTTCTAAAAACCATACGTCCAATTCTTCCAAAACCATTAATCGCTATTTTCGCCTTCATGTTACGGCCCCTTCCGCATTAGTGTTATACTTTTTATTCCCTTAAGATGTAATTAGTATAACATATTAAGAATCATTTGTGATAAATAAAATGCGGATTTTTTAATGTTCAACAATTCAGAAATATCAGCCCATGCTTTTTCTCATTTTAATAAGGTAATGGTCTAACTTACAGACGTATGTTGATTATTTTTGTCATACTAATTGGGTTTTAGGCATATCAAAAAAAGAGCCTATCACAGGCTCCTCAGACAGCATTCCATTTTTTAAAAATCCCCCATAGTTGTTTTTCTGTTTCTTTAATTGTGCCATTATTATCGATTACAGCATCGGCCAATGCCTTCTTATCTCTTAAAGGCATCTGGGATTGAATTCTTGCCATTGCTTCTTTCTCGGACAGCTGATTTCTTTGCATCAGCCTTTGGAGCTGTATATCTTCATCTGCATATACTAATAATGTTTTGTCGCACATGTATTGTAATTTACTTTCAAATAAAAGCGGGATATCAAGAATAATCAGCTGTTCATTACGGCTGATAGCTTGTTCCTTTTTGGCTGTCATTCTTTTGCGGACGGCAGGATGTACAATGCTATTTAAGGTATTCCGCTCTGTTTCATCATGAAAAATAATGGATCCCAGTTCTGCACGATCAATTGAACCGTCACTGAGGAGAATCCTTTCCCCAAAATGACGGACAATTTCCTGATAAGCTTCCTCTCCTTTTTCAACAGCTAACCTGGCTTCTATATCCGCGTCTATTACAGTATACCCTTTTTCGATTAGGAGAGATGAAACAGTGCTTTTCCCGCTTGCAATCCCGCCTGTCAAACCTACAGTCAGTGACATAGTGGAGTTCCTTTCATATAAAATGCTAGATTTTTAATATCCCGATTACGATTAATATAATCCCAGGGATGAATGAGAACTTATGGACCCATCCGCTTTTGGAGAAGAGGGATCCTACCTGCATTCCCATAAATACAAACAGAGAACTCATAACGGCGACTGTCATTGCCAGGTAAAAAGGCGAGTACCCAAGCATGGCTGCACCGATTCCAGCTCCGAAAGCATCAAGCGATAAAGCGAGCCCAAGCATAAGTGCTTCAATTCCTGTGATGGTTCCGGATTTATCAAAATCAGCGGACATCGGCTTTTTCAGGATATTAATGACAAGCCCAAGAGATTTGATCTCCAGGTTTACAATCGTTTTTTCATGCGGCAGAACATCCTTAACCTTCTCCGGCCTGAAAAATTGATAAAGAACCCAGGCACCAAGAAAAATCAGAATGATTCCCCCTAAACTTTCAGCTAAAGCCGGAGATAAAAAGGCTTCTATAAAATGGCCAATTGTCATGGCAGCCATTAATGTTATAGCTGAACAGCAGGCGATAATACTGATCGATTTAAATGGTATTCTCATTTTCCTTAAGCCATAAGTTAAACCGACACTGAAACTGTCAAGACTGACAGCAAAAGCAAGTATCAAAAGTGAGAATATATGCGCCATAGAATAGAGCTCCTCCCTGTCAATCGCTACGATAGTATATGGAAGAAGCCCATCCAATGTTATTCGAAACGAATTTCAGCTCTATTCCGGATTATTATTTTCTCTGGCAAGCCGGACAGTATACTGTACCCCTGCCTCCAGTTACGATCCGCTCAAGTGTGCTTCCGCAGACTTTGCAATCTTCCCCTTTTCGCCCATAAACAAAAAGCTCAAGCTGGAACATGCCAATTTGCCCCTGGGAATTAACATAGGAGCGAATAGTGCTCCCTCCTTTATCTACCGCTTCTCTCAGGGTATCTGCAATTTCTTTGTGAAGTGTTTCCAATTCGCTTTTTGTTAAAGTATTCGCCGCTCTTTCAGGGTGAATTCGTGAACGGAATAATGCTTCATCGACATAAATATTGCCAAGCCCTACGATCGTTTTCTGATCAAGAAGTGCAGTTTTGATATTGCGGGTGGTACGGGAAAGTCTCGCAGCAAGGTCGTCTGCCGTAAACTCTTCTGCAAATGGTTCCGGTCCAAGGTGTGCCAGCGGAAGAGTCTTAAATTCTTCGCCCTTTGCATATAGGTGCATCGTTCCAAATTTACGGACATCCTTATATCTGAGCTCTGTGCCATCTGTAAAATGAAAAATCACATGTGTATGTTTTTCAACAGGTTCCTCTTTTGAAAAAAGGCCGTATCTGCCCTCCATTCTCAGGTGGGACACTAGGGCATACTCATTGGTGTAGAGGATTAGGAATTTCCCTCGCCTTCCAATGTCCTGAAAGGTTTGACCTGCTAAAGCATCCTTGAATTGGGCAAGCTCTTCCGGATGCTTAACCATTTTGGACCAGAAAACCGAAACATGTGCAATGGTTTTGCCGATCACCAATTCCTGCAATGTTCTTCTGACCGTTTCAACTTCAGGAAGTTCCGGCATGGTTATCCCCCCTTTGTAAATCAGTTAAAAATGCTTTGAACTTTGTTTTATGATATATTTTGAATCCTGTATGCCGGGGTCTTAATAGCACTTAGCATTTCACAAGAAGAAAATCATTATAGGTGAATTACTTGCAAAGTACATTGGCTCAAGATCAACTTTTATTTCGCATCAAACCATGTTGGGCCATAGGAATAATCAACTTTGAGCGGAACTTTCAATTCTACTGCATTTTCCATGACGTCCGGTACGATTTTTTTGAGTATCTCTATTTCATCCTCAGGTGCTTCGAAGATCAGTTCATCATGAACTGACAGCAGAAGGCGTGCTTTGAGCTCTTCTTTTCTTAAGCGGTCAGCCATGTCAATCATGGCTTTTTTAATAATATCCGCCGCACTTCCCTGAATTGGTGTGTTCATAGCGGTGCGTTCTGCAAAACTTCGCAGGTTAAAGTTTCGGCTTGTGATTTCTGGCAGATATCTTCTTCTGTGAAGAAGGGTCGAGACATATCCTTTCTGTTTTGCTTCATGGATAATATCGTCCATGTACTGCTTCACACCAGGATAGCTTTCAAGATATCGGTCAATAAACTTTCCGGCTTCTTTCCGTGTGATTCCGAGGCTCTGGGAAAGGCCGTAATCACTGATTCCGTAGACTATTCCGAAGTTAACTGCCTTTGCATGGCGCCGCATATTGGACGTAACCTCATCGGCATTAACGTGGAATACTTCCATTGCCGTTTTGGTATGAATATCCATATCTTCAATAAAGGCTTCAATCAGCTTTTCATCATCTGCAATATGAGCCAGCACTCTCAGTTCAATCTGCGAATAGTCTGCAGCAAAGATAGCCCAGCCGGGTTCTGAAGGAACAAATGCCTGCCTGATTTTTCGCCCTTCCTCCAGACGGATTGGAATATTTTGCAGATTTGGATCAGTTGAGCTTAATCTCCCTGTCTGGGTAAGTGCCTGATTGAACCTGGTGTGGACTTTGCCTGTTTCCTTGTTAACTACCTTCAGCAGGCCTTCAATATAAGTGGATTGAAGCTTGCCAAGCTGGCGGTAGTGCAGGATGTCCCGGATTATTTCATGGTCGTTCTCAAGTTTTTCAAGAACATCCGCCGAAGTGGAATAGCCTGTTTTGGTTTTTTTAATAACTGGCAGCCCCAATTTTTCAAAAAGGATTACACCGAGCTGTTTAGGAGAATTGATATTAAAGGCTTCCCCGGCAAGCTCATGTATCCGCTTTTCTATTTCATCCAATTTGGAGAGCAGATCTTGTCCCATTGTCCTCAGGCGTTCTAAATCCACTTTAATTCCAGCTGACTCCATATCTGCTAATATTAAAGACAGGGGCATTTCCAGGTCATAAAACAGCTCGGATTGCTGATTTTCCTTTAAATCACTATCGAGCTTTTCCCTCAATGTCATCAAAGCTGCTGCTTTTCTTGCTAAATGCACAGCAAGTTCTGTTTCTTCCGGTATCCGCCTTTTTGCTCCTTTTCCGTAGAAAGCTTCATCAGATTGAATGGCATGATAGCCATGATTTTTTGCTATAGATGCTATATCCTCAATAGTCTGAGATGGGTTAATAATATATGAAGCAATATAAAGATCAAAATCTGCACCCTTTAGATGAATCCCATGATGCCGGAGTGACACTTCAGATCTTTTTGCATCATACACTGTCTTCTTTTTCGTTTCATCTTCAGCCCATCTTTTAAAAACGTCTGACTCTAAAGCCTTATCTTTTGAGAAGAAAAAATTCCCTTTATCATTTGCAACGGAAAAACCAATGATGTCTGCATAATGATAATTATCCTCTAGAAGCTCAACATAAAATGCATTTTCATCAGAAAACATGTCTTCTTTAATTTCGTCTGCGATGCTAAATTCTATTTCATCCAGTACCTCTTCGATTGCTTCAGTGTCCCCGCCGATCTTTTCCAGCAGCGAGTTAAAGCCAAGTTCTTTAAAGATGCTTATAACCTTTTCTTTTTCAAAACCTTCATATTCAATATCTTCAATTTTTATTTCAACGGGAGCTTCCCTCGCGATAGTAGCAAGTTCTTTGCTCATTAATGCCTGATCCTTGAACTCTTCCAGCTTTTCTTTCAGTTTTTTTCCGCTCACCTTATCTGCAGAATCCAAGAGCTCTTCGAGGGTACCAAACTCTTTCAGCAATTTAAGGGCTGTTTTTTCGCCCACTCCCGGCACACCCGGGATATTATCTGAACTATCACCCATCAGGCCTTTCATATCAATAATTCTGTCAGGTGTGATTCCGTATTTTTCTTCTATATGAGCTGGTGTGTATTCTTCAATATCTGTAATGCCTTTACGGGTAATGCTGACTGTGACTGCATCAGAACTTAACTGCGTCAAATCCTTATCCCCTGATATAACTTTAACTTCATAGCCATCTTTTTCGGCATGGAGGGACAGTGTCCCAATGATATCATCCGCTTCATAATTTTCCAGTTCATATCTGGAGATTCCGTAAGCATCGAGAAGTTCTCTGATATAAGGGAACTGCTCTGATAGCTCAGGCGGTGTTTTCTGCCGGCCGCCTTTATATTCGCTAAAGGTTTTATGGCGGAAGGTTGTTTTTCCCGCATCAAACGCCACAAGGAGATGCGTCGGTTTTTCATCCTCCAGAATCCTCTGCAGCATCATGGTAAATCCGTATACAGCATTGGTATGTATTCCTTTATCATTGTTTAAGAGCGGCAAAGCAAAAAATGCCCGATAAGCGATGCTGTTGCCATCTATCAGAACAAGCTTCTTTTTATCCAATTAATATCTCCTCCTCTAAAGAAAAGCGCAAGCGCCCTTGCCCACAATAAATAAGCCGTTATTTTCCTTTATTCTATCATGAGCAGATAGAGAAAGAAAAATAACGGCCTTCCATTTTAATTCTATTTAATTAGTATTCCCCATCAGCAGACGGGCATATGGTGAATCAGAAGGCAGAACAATTACAGTCTCGCCATTGATAGTCTTTTTATAGGATTCAAGTGTACGGTATAAGGAATAGAATTCAGGATCTTTTGAGAAGGCTTCATTGTAGACCTTCGCAGCTCCCGCTTCCCCTTCCGCCCGAATTACTTCAGCATCTGCCTGGGCCTTCGCAAGCATTTCCCTGACGGTCCTGTCTGTTTCAGCAATAATAACATTCTTCTGGGCATCACCCCTGGACAGATATTCCTGGGCTGTCGACTGGCGCTCGGAAATCATCCTGGTATACACAGACTGTTCATTTTCAGCCGGTAAATCCGTTCGTTTAATACGTACATCTGTTACTGTGATTCCATAATTATCGTTTGTAAGCAGCTCATTCACTTTTGTGGTGATTTGGTCATTCAATGATCCGCGTGAAGATTTTTCGTCATTAATGATTTCTTCATAATTTAGCTGACCCAGTTCGGAGCGGGTCACGGAGTAGATAAACTCTTCCATTCTGGCCTCGGCTCCCTCCAATGTTCTGGCGTTTGAGATCATTTTCTTCGGGTCATCAATTTTCCATACTGCATAGTTATCGATAATCATGACCTTTTTGTCCTTTGTATTGATTTCAGCTTCAGACACGTCATAAGTCATTTGATATTTTGGGAGTGTGGACACACTTTGGATGAATGGTATTTTGTATGTTAATCCAGGTTCACTCTCAATCCGGACTACCTCTCCAAATTGACGGATAACCTTGTATTCCCCTTCCTTTACAATAAACAGATTACTGAACAGTATTCCTAGTCCTGCAATAATAAGCACTAGGATGATTCCTAGTTTAGTATAGCTTCTCCACTGGAAATTTCCGCCCCGTTCATTGATATTCACAACATTTTGATCACTCATTATCCGTACCTCCCTCCTCTTTCGGTTTTGCCTGTTCTTTCTCCAGAGGCCTGATCGGGAAATATTTCATAGTGTTTCCATCGTCATTCATAATGTATATCTCTGCACCTGGAAGTACTTGCTCAAGCGTTTCAAGGACAAGCCGCTCTCTTGTAATATCGGGGTTATTCTTATATTCTCCATACAATTTATTAAATACTGCTACATCTCCACGCGCTCTTTCGAGACGGGCTGCCTTTTCCCCATTTGCTTTGGAGATAAGAGCTTCCTTTTCACCTTCTGCTTCATTCATTCTCTGGTTCTTATATTTATTTGCTTCATTTTTTTTAGTATTGGCGGTTTCCCTCGCATCGGTAACATCTGTAAAAGCTTTTCTTACATCATCATTCGGCAGCTCGACATCCTGCAGTTTTACTGCAAGGATTGATATGCCAATATCATATTTACCAACTAAGGAAGTCAGGAGCTCTCTGACATCCGCTTCGATCTCTGCTTTCCCTGAAGTAAGCGCGGCATCTATCTTCGATCCTCCTATAATGCTTCTTAAGGATGAGGACGTAGCATCATATAGAATTTCTTCCGGTTCTTCGGCATTATAAAGGAATTTTTCCGGATCAGTAATTTTCCACTGTACAACTAAATCTGCAAGAACGATATTTTCATCCCCGGTTATCATCTTTGTCTCATCAGGAAAATCTTTTATTTCTCCATCTTTTTCTTCATATCCAAACTGCAGTGAAAAGGTTTCCTTTGAAAGCTTCTCCACGCTTTGGACAGGCCATGGCAATTTAAAGTGAAGTCCCGGCTCCGTAATGCCTTCCTCAACTTTCCCAAATGTTAAAATGACTGCCTGATCCGATTCATCGACGGTATACCATGTGGTAAAGGCAACTATGCTTAGAATAACAATTGCGATAATTAGCCCTGCGATTGTATAAATCCGCTTTAAGCTGATCATTTCTCTCTCCCCTTCCTGGCACTTTCTATAACTTTTCATACGAATTATTTACGTAAAGGTTTCATAAATATGACAAAAGTTAAAGAAAGAAGGAGAATCGAAAAAAATGAAAAAGGCGAAAGCGGGGTCAGCTTTCACCTTTTTCTATGGCTCCTTGGATGAAGGGGTTTAACAATTATGATTTTATCAGCGGAATGTAAAGGGAACATAAATCTCCTGTAAAAATAATGTAAAGATAATCCTGCCGCTTCATCCATTTTTTTCAATAATTACTTTCGGAAGTTCAATAATAAAGGAGGTACCTTTTCCGACCTCACTTTTTACCGAGATGGTTCCCTTATGTGCTTCAACGAGATGCTTTACGATTGCAAGCCCCAGCCCTGTTCCGCCGGAGTTCCTGCTTCTGGCTTTATCAACCCGATAAAAACGTTCAAAAATACGCGGTATTTCTCCGGCTTCAATTCCAATTCCCGTATCCCTTATTTCGGTTAAGACTGAGCTGCCGGTCTTTGCCAACGAAATATGGACGCCCCCCTGATTTGGCGTATAAGAAATTGCATTTGATATGATATTTATAAAAACCTGTTTGAGCCGGTGAACATCGCCTTCAATATATACAGGTTTATTCCCTCTCTTATACTCCAAAACGATTTCTTTCTCTGCTGCTTTCCCTTTCATGATGGCCACCACATCTTCGAGCACATCAGCCAGATCCACCTGCTGAATGGACAAACTAAAGCCTTGCTTTTCGATTTTTGACAGATCCAGCAATTCCTGAATAAGAGATTGCAGACGATCACTTTCCTTCAAAATGATATTGAGGAAATCATTAAGAGTCTGTTTGTTTTCCATGGCACCATCCAAAAGAGTTTCAGAAAAACCCTTTATAGAGGTAATAGGTGTTTTCAATTCATGAGAAACGTTCGCTACAAAATCCTTCCTCATCTGCTCAAGCTTCTTCAGTTCTGTTATATCATGAAAAACAAGCAGAATCCCTTTCCATTCATCATTCGTGCCGATAATCGGAACTCCATATACTTCAAAATAACGTCTTTCGATATTGACGGGAATAATGAGCTGCTTTTTTACTTTCTGTTCTGTCATGAAAATTTCTTCAACCACTTCGGTAATACCTTTGTGTTCTATCACTTCATAATAGAGCTTGTAAAGGTATTCGGAAGGATTTACATTGAAAACCTCTTTATATGGCCGGTTCACTAAATTAATATAGCCTCTGCTGTCAATTAGAATCAGACCGCTTCCCATATTTTCAATGAGAGCCCCAAGTCTGTCCTGCTGCATTTCCTGGGATTTCACCATTTCCTGAAGATTCCTCGCCAGTACATTGATAGACTTGCTCAGCATACCTGTTTCATCTTCCTGGTCTTCATATGTTCTTGCCCGATAGTTTCCCTTAGTAAGTTCAATCGCAACCTGTGTTGCTGACTCGATAGGCTTTGTATAACGTGCCATAATTCTTGACCCAAGCAGAATAATCATAAATAAAGACAGCCCAAGGCTGATAGCTAAAATCCACCAAATCTGCTGATAGGCCTTTTGGAATTCAGCCATCTTTGTACTCAAGAAGATATAGCCTTCCTTCTTGCCATTTATCATGACAGGCTGCCAATAATAGTGCAGATTAAACCCTCCTGCTACTTCCCATCCTGATTCATATGCAGATTTCTTTTTTAATACTTCGAATATGATTTCCTGGTGCCTGTTTTGTGTTGTCTCACTTTTGACGCTGCTATCCATTAATATTCTGCCCTTGCTATCCGTAGCAGTTACACGCACATCAAGTATGTCACCAAGCTCATTGATTCTCTCCACACTAATGGACCCAATGCCTCCATTGCCCTCAATATAGCTAGCCGCCATTTCAGACTCTTTTTGCAGACGTGCATCAAATGTATTTAAATAATAGCTTTTAAAAAGCTGGCCTAATAGAAGGCCTAATGCAATTAAAACAACCAGAATTAATGAAAGCAAGGCGAAAAGCAGGCGGGTGCGAAAGGTCGTCATTCTCCTTTAGGCTCCTCCAATTTGTAGCCCAGTCCGCGAATGGTCTTAATATATACAGGTTTTTTGGTGTTTGCTTCAATTTTCTCTCTTAAATGGCTAATATGTACATCAACGATTCTTGTGTCTCCTGCAAAATCATAATTCCAGACTGCACTAAGCAGCTGATCCCTTGTAAGGACGCGGCTCTTATTCTTGGCAAGATATAATAGCAATTCAAATTCCTTCGGAGTTAATTCAAGCAGTTCTTCTTCAAAATAGGCTTCATAATGCTGTGGGAATATTTGAAGGCCGCCAATCCTAAAAGAATCTCCATCTTCTGCTTTCTCCTCGGCAGCTTCAGGCACAAATTGAGTTCTCCTTAAGATAGCTTTAACTCTGGCAACCACTTCCCGGGGGCTGAAAGGTTTTGTCATGTAATCATCTGCACCCAGTTCAAGACCAAGAACCTTATCAAATTCATCATCCTTGGCAGTCAGCATTAAAATAGGAGTCGCTATTTTCTGTTGTCTAAGCTGTTTGCATACTTCTATTCCATCAAGCTTTGGCAGCATAAGATCAAGTACAATAAGATCCGGCTTTTCAGAAAAGGCCAGATCTTTTCCCTCCTGGCCATCCATGGCTGTAAGCACTTCATAGCCCGCCTGCTGCAGGTTGTATTGAAGTAAAGTTACGATAGATTGTTCATCATCTACAACTAGAATTTTCTTATCCATACGATCCTCCGAGTGAATGAATTACCCCTGTTTGAAACCTTAGCTGATTAATTGTCAGCGATCTTTATAAAATGAAACTTCAATCAGGGGGTCTTTATCCCCACAGATTGTTAGTTGAGGCCCACATGAAGTGGGTCACAAAGACGTTGCCACAGGATGTGACATTTTTAGTCTTTGTCCTTCTATTCGGCCTTTACAGGCAGTTTGCCCCCCAATTATCCTCCTTTGTTTACTCTGAGGATTGGAGCGGGGTCTTACTGCCCGTTAGACTGCGATAAAAAGCAGGTATCCCTCCTGCCTATCAAACCCCTCTTTGCCATATATCTTTATTATAATATATTTTATGATTTTTTTCGGGTCAATTGTTGGAAAGGACGGATTTCATCAAAAAAGATGTGCATATGCTGCACATCTTTTGACTATCAGAAATTATCCAATGCATTCCCATCCATAGGCTGAGGCTTGTATGGCGGGCATATAAGGAGCTGTCCATTAATAACCGTCTGTTCCTCTTCATTCGTTCCCTGTACCTTAATTTGCACGGTATGATTTGAGCTGTTCACTTCTGTTACTTCAAATAAAAATTGAACTGTCCCATAATGATAGACAGGCTTCGTATACTCGATTTCCTGTTTTAAAACATGGCTTCCAGGGCCCGGCAAATATTTCGATATGGCGGAATTTATGATGCCATTCAGCATTACACTTGGTACAATTGGTTTTTTATAAGGTGTTTGTGAAGCATAATCATGCTGAATATATAAAGGGTTTGCATCGTTTGTCAGGCCCAGATACAGCAATAGATCCTTGTCTTCTATTTTTTCTGTGAGCGTCAATTTTTCGCCCACAGATATTTCTTCAATGGTTCTTCCCAGTTTTCTTTTCTTTCCAAGCAGCATAGCTAAGCACCTCCGAGTATTGTAACCGTTTACATTCCTGTTGTAAAAAATAGACTGTTCGACATTTTAAAGTATTCAGTCTATTTTTTATATGATATCATTTTATACTATTTCCCAAAAGGACTTACAGTAAAAAAATCCGGGAGAAAGTCCCCGGAATTTTCTTCACTTAAATAAGACCATCCTAGTAAGCTAATACTTCCATTACTTTGCGGACTGAATCTGCCGATTTATCGAGGGCAGCTTTTTCTTCGCTTGTCAGTTCAAGCTCTATTACTTTTTCGATTCCGTTTGCTCCAAGGATTGCAGGCACACCCAGATAGATTCCTTCGTAACCATATTCTCCTTCGAGATAAGCAATGGAAGGAAGAACGCGGCGCTGATCCTTAAGGATAGCTTCACACATTTCCACAAGAGAAGCAGCTGGAGCATAGTAGGCACTTCCGTTGCCTAATAAGTTGACGATCTCTCCTCCGCCTTTGCGTGTTCGCTCGACAATGGCATCGAGACGATCTTTTGAAATTAATGCTTCTAAAGGAATGCCGCCAGCATATGAATATCGGACTAGCGGCACCATGTCATCACCATGTCCGCCAAGTACAAATCCTGTAATGTCTTTAACAGACAAATTCAGTTCCTGGGCAACAAATGTGCGGAAGCGGGCTGTGTCAAGAACACCTGACTGTCCAATTACACGGTTTTTCGGGAAGCCTGATTCCTTGAAAACTGTATAAGTCATCGCATCCACTGGATTGGTCAGCACAACAATATAGCTATTTGGAGAATGTTTTGCAATCTCCTGCGCTACACTTTTCATAATCTTCTGGTTCGTTTGAACAAGGTCGTCCCGGCTCATGCCCGGCTTTCGTGCAATGCCTGCTGTGATAACAACAATGTCAGAGTCTTGTGTATCCTCATAGCTTGAAGTACCTGTGATATTCGCATCGAATCCCTGAACAGGACCTGCTTCAAGCATATCCAGAGCTTTTCCCTTTGTAGGGTTTTCCATTTGCGGAATATCGACGAGCACGACATCTCCAAGTTCCTTTTGAGCCAGTAAGAATGCAGTTGTTGCTCCAGTAAATCCTCCACCGATTACAGAAATCTTTTTGCGTTTCAATGACATAGCAGTTCCTCCTTTTAGAAATGAAAGTTTCAGGATTTGCATCCTTTATGTAAGAGGCTGTTCCAAAGAACAGCCATCCTATATACACAATTTCAGAGAATCGCCAGCTGCCCGGCAAAAGAAGTTTCCTCAGGGAAGCATACAAAATAGCACTGCATGAATAGTATATTAGTCAAAAGCGCCTTTTATTAAAGGCGCTTTTGCTTTTTTATTCCATATTTTTAATTAATTCGTCTGCAAATTCCGAGCATTTCACTTCAGTTGCTCCATCCATTAGACGGGCAAAATCATATGTTACGACTTTTGAAGCGATAGATTTTTCCATAGATTTAACGATCATGTTTGCAGCTTCGTTCCATCCAAGGTGTTCAAGCATCAATACACCTGAAAGAATAACAGAAGAAGGGTTAACCTTATCAAGACCAGCATACTTTGGAGCTGTACCATGAGTTGCCTCAAAGATCGCATGTCCAGTTTCATAGTTAATGTTTGCTCCTGGAGCAATGCCAATACCGCCAACCTGTGCAGCAAGTGCGTCAGAAATATAATCGCCGTTCAAGTTCATTGTCGCAACAACATCAAACTCATTTGGACGTGTAAGGATCTGCTGAAGGAAGATATCAGCAATCGCATCTTTAACGATAATTTTGCCAGCTGCTTCTGCATCTGCCTGTGCTTTGTTCGCAGCATCAACACCCTGCTCATCTTTGATGCGGTCATATTGAGCCCAAGTGAATACTTTTTCTCCGTACTCTCTTTCAGCAAGCTCATAACCCCAGTTTTTAAAGGCACCCTCAGTAAATTTCATGATATTGCCTTTATGTACAAGTGTAAGAGATTTGCGGCCTTCTTTAATTGCATACTCAATAGCAGCACGTACAAGGCGGCTGGTTCCCTCTTCTGAAACAGGCTTAATGCCGATGCCTGAAGTTTCAGGGAAGCGGATCTTATTAACACCCATTTCATTCTGCAGGAATGAAATTAGCTTTTTAACCTCATCAGAGCCTTTTGCATACTCAATGCCGGCATAAATATCTTCAGTATTCTCACGGAATATAACCATATCAGTATCCTGAGGGCGTTTAACTGGAGAAGGAACGCCTTCAAACCAGCGGACCGGACGCAGGCATACATACAGGTCAAGCTCCTGGCGAAGCGCAACGTTCAGAGAACGGATTCCGCCGCCGATTGGTGTTGTTAATGGACCTTTAATCGCAATAAGATATTCATTGATCACATCAAGTGTCTCAGAAGGAAGCCACTCTCCAGTCTGGTTGAAGGCCTTTTCTCCTGCTAACACTTCTTTCCAGACAAGCTTGCGCTCACCTTTATATGCTTTTTCTACAGAAGCATCCAATACACGGGAAGCTGCTGCCCAAATATCAGGTCCTGTTCCGTCTCCTTCGATAAAAGGAACGATTGGATTGTTTGGTACGTTTAGTACACCATTAGTAACTGTAATTTTTTCACCTTGCATTGTTATACCCTCCATTTTGAAAAGTGCGAGCATCAGCCTTTTTATTTATATAGTATTCGGCACAATGCTGCATCAGTATATCAGAATCAAAGGTTAGAAGGCATTTGCCCCTAACCTTTTACCTGCTCTCTCTATTACAGCAATTTTTTGATAAAAAGTAAAATGCTGAGTAGTAATTTTTGTTCTTTTAATCTGTTTTTTCAGCCTATTAAAGACCTCTTTGCTCTACTGGAATGTATTTTTGCATTCCCGGGCCTGTATAGTCTGCACGCGGGCGGATCAAACGATTATTCTCATATTGTTCGAGAATATGAGCCAGCCAGCCGGATACACGGCTTACAGCAAAAATCGGCGTAAACAGGTCATGGTCGATTCCCAGGCTATGATATACAGATGCAGAATAGAAGTCGACATTTGGCGGAAGTTTTTTCTCTCCGGTAACGATCGCTTCAATTTGCGTGGACATTTCGTACCAGTGTGGTTCCCCGGTAAGTTCTGTAAGCTTTTTAGACATTTCTCTTAAGTGCTTGGCACGAGGATCGCCCTGACGGTAAACACGATGGCCAAAGCCCATGATTTTCTCTTTCTTTTCAAGCTTTTCACGGATATATGGCTCTACATTTTCAAGCGTGCCGATATCAGTAAGCATTTTCATTACCGCCTCATTGGCACCGCCATGCAGCGGCCCTTTTAATGCCCCAATAGCAGCTGTAACTCCTGAATAAATATCTGACAATGTGGCTACACATACACGTGCAGTGAAAGTGGAAGCATTCAGTTCATGATCCGCATGAAGAACCAGTGCTTTATTAAATGCTTCAATTGCGATTGGTTCAGGCTCTTCGCCTGTAAGCATGTATAGGAAGTTGGCTGCAAATCCAAGATCTGTTCTGGGAGCAATTGGTTCAAGGCCTTTTCTTACCCGTGCAAATGCCGTTACGATAGCAGGCATTTTTGCTTGAAGGCGAATTGCTTTTTTATAGTTTGCCTCTTCATCCATCTGGTCTGCTTCTTCATCATAAAGTCCTAATAGAGACACTGCAGATCGAAGGGCAGCCATTGGATGCACTTTGTCAATTGGATATGTTTTAAAATGGTTCAGTACTTCCTCTGGAAGAGAGTAGTTTGCTGCAAGCTGACTCTTTAACTCATCCAGCTGTGATTGAGCAGGAAGCTTTCTGTGCCATAAAAGATAAATAACCTCTTCAAAGCTTGCATTTTCAGCCAAATCATCAATATTGTAGCCCGCATAGGTTAATGTATCGTCTATGATGGAGCTGATAGACGAAGTAGTAGCTACTACCCCTTCAAGACCGCGTGTTACTGTCATACCGAATCTCTCCTTTACATAATAAGATTTCCCCATACCCATTTTTGTCTGTACATTAAACATAAGTAAGCCGAACCTGATTTTTCATCTTTCAGAAAAGCTTCCTCGTCATGTCCACATTCTGTTTTATTTTTTTTGGACACTATTATAGGGCTGCAGGACAGCTATTGAAAAGCCGGCTGTATTAGCCGATCTACAGACCAAATCCATGAAAGCCGGAACTTTCATTTATGAAAAGCACTCCCTTTTTATGGAAGAAATAAACTTTCTCTTGGCATGCATTAATCGAGCGGTTGCTCGGTACTCTCTTAAAAAAAAAGAAAATGCTTACATTTTTTCTTAAATGAAAAAAATAAATATATTAATAACATTTTAATAGAGCTTAACTGAATTTAATAGGTACCGTGAAATAGGTTACGCTTACAAGTCCTATTATAAACAATTATCTGACTTTTGTGAATGAAAAGCACTTAATTTGTTAAAAAATATTATTTTTCAAGAAAAGTTTATTTACATTATTGCCCAAAGGCAATGAGAATTCTAAGAACATTCACTTAAAAAGCTCAAAGACTTTCATTGCCATATACGCAATCCCAGCCCCTATCAGAGGACCGACAGCAATACCTTTAAAAAGGGAGACAGCAAGAATGGTCCCCAGAACAAGAGCAGTTGTTATATGGGGATCTTCAGCCAGCAATACGATGCCGCCTTTTGCCAGAAGCGCAACTGCAATCCCTGAGACAAGAGCAACCCACGCATAAGGGGATTTAAATGCACCGCCTAAATCCCGGAAGCCGATTTCACCACTGGCTATAGGTGCAAGGACAGCAATTGTAATAATGGTTACACCCCAGTTAATCCCCTTGGACTGCAGAAATGAAAAGGCTTTTGAATCCAGGCCGGCTGCTTTAAGGATAATCAAAACAAAGACAGCAATGATCAGTGATTGATTTTTTGCTATTACACCTATCCCCAGTAATAGAAACAAAAAAATGAGTGATTGGGAAAACATCTGCTAATTCACCTGCCAGCTTTCTATATTATCGTAACATAATTTAAAACAATTTAATAATTTCTGGGTTCTTTGGCGGATTTTTAAAAATAGAATATGTATTAATAGACAATATCTAATTATTTTAAGCTCTTGCAAAATTGATGTATGATATGACTAATAACATTACATAAAGCAAAGCGGCAATGACTTAGTCTGTTCAAATTCATTAAGGAGGCTATTACTTGAACCCGGCATATATCTATCGGACCGTAAGATTTTTCTTTGTCATTGGAGTGGTGATCTTAAGTCTCTATGCTTTCTTATATTTATCCAAAGTGACTTATCCTTTCATTATTGGACTGGCCATTGCCTTTCTAATTAACCCCTTGGTCAATATAATGGAGGTTAAATGGAAAATACCAAGGGCCCTCGCAGTCCTCATTGCACTGATACTTATCTTTGCCATTTTTGCCGGATTAATCACTTTACTGGTGGCAGAGATCGTATCAGGTGCGGATTATTTGGCTAAAGTAGTGCCGCAGCACCTCGATACCTTAATTGATTTTGTTGAACAGTTCTTTGCTGGGCAAATCATTCCTCTTTATAACCAGCTGGCAAGTTTATTTAATAATCTGGGAACAGGACAGCAGGATACCATCATGAATAATATTGAAAATGTCGGGAAGCAATTTGGCTCTACACTTGGAGATTTTATCCAGTCTTTTTTCGAGAAAATCCCGAACATTCTTTCATGGTTTCCCAATGCAGCAACGGTCCTGATCTTCTCGCTGCTGGCCACTTTTTTTATCAGCAAGGATTGGCACAGGCTTTCAGGTATATTCAGCCGCATGCTGCCCAGCCGCGCAAAAAAAAGCGGCAGAACCGTATTTGCCGATCTGCAGAAGGCTTTGTTTGGCTTCGTCAAGGCACAGGCTACTTTAGTATCTATTACTACGGTCATCATACTTGCCGGTCTTCTGATTCTGCGTGTCGATTATGCCATCACGATTGCACTTGTGACCGGTCTTGTCGATATTATTCCATATCTCGGAACAGGGCTGATTTTTGTGCCATGGATTATATATGAGGCAATCGGCGGAGAAATGAGCAGGGCACTCGGGCTGGGTATTCTTTATATCATCGTGCTGGTCCAGCGCCAGATAATGGAGCCAAAGATCCTTTCATCAAGCATCGGGCTTGATCCTTTAGCTACCCTGATTGCTTTATTTGCCGGTTTCAAGCTGATTGGTTTTCTGGGCTTGATTGCAGGTCCGGTTACTCTTGTACTCATCACTACTCTTCATAAAGCTGGGGTATTCCGGGATATCTGGATGTTTATAAAAGGCAATGAAGAAGCCGATTAGGATGAAAAATTTGGCCATCGTCTTCAGTCATACTATGCAAAGAATTGGATATCGGGCACTTGCCTCACCTAAAGATTTAAATGTCCCCGCTCAGTGCAATCATGCCACTGAGCGGGGACAAGAGCTCGCGAGGAGAACTAATAATCATGGGATGTCATTTTCCATTAAATTAAACCAGCCGCTCCAATGTAACGGAGCGGCTTTATATAGCTATTTTTACCTGATAATCGTGATCGTTCCCTTGTTCATCCATTTTTTCAAACCTATATAAAGGATATTTTTAAATCTTTTTCTAGCCGAAGGAAGAAGCAATGTAAATCCTAATGCATCTGTAATGAACCCCGGTGTAAGAAGCAAGGTGCCTCCAATAAGGATACATGCCCCATCAAGAATGGCATCTCCAGGCATTTGCCCGCAGCTCAGCTGATCCTGTATTTTTCTGATTGTTTCAAGGCCCTGCTTTTTAGCAAGATAAGCACCGAGAACACCTGTAAGCAAGATAATCGCAAGTGTAGGCCATATCCCAATGGTGTTGCCTGAAAGAAGTAAAACACCAATTTCTGCAGCTGGAACGATTATCATCAGCAAGAGAATGTAGCGCATCAAGCCACCTCTATTTTGTTTAAGACTTACCATTATTATATCAAACCAGGCATTGAGAATATAACAATTTGTCCGGGAAAATCAAAAAAGGAAGGGTATCCCCTTCCTTGTACAAATCCAATTATAATACGCTTGCGTGGCCATTATAAATTACACCGCGCTGAGAGTCAACTGTGACTTCCTGTCCATCTTTCAGCAGGCTTGTTGCATTTTCAACCCCTACAATGACAGGTATGCCAATATTAAGGCCAACAACAGCCGCATGGCTTGTAAGCCCGCCTTCTTCTGTAATAAGCGCACTGCATTTCTCAATCGCAGGCACCATTTCACGGTCAGAGCCGATTGTAACCAGAATAGATCCTTCTGTTACTTTCGCCAATGCTTCCTCTGCATTTCTTGCCACAACGACTTTTCCAAAGGCTGATTTGCGCCCGATTCCTTGTGCCTTAGCAAGGATATCCCCCACTACATGAATTTTCATTAAGTTGGTGGTACCTGCTTCACCCACAGGTACACCTGCTGTAATTACTACTAAATCTCCTGAAGCAACAATTCCGCTGTTCAAGCTTTCTTCAACAGCGATATCAAGCATATCGTCTGTTGTAGACGCTTTTTGGCCGATTTGAGGGTACACGCCCCATGTTAAAGATAAACGCCGTGACACATAGTCATTTGAAGTAACGGCAACGATTGGTGCTTTTGGGCGGTACTTGGAAATCATCCTGGCTGTATGACCGCTTTCAGTTGGTGTAATAATTGCGTTAACATCCAGGTTAAGAGCTGTATGTGCCACTGATTCTCCAATGGCATCAGTAATGTTATGCTCATTATCTTTGCTTCGATTTGAAAGGATTTCTTTATGATCTAATGCAGATTCCGCTCTTGATGCAATATTATGCATCGTCTGCACAGCCTCGACAGGATAAGAGCCCGCAGCCGTCTCACCGGATAACATGATCGCATCAGTACCATCAAAAATGGCATTTGCTACATCACTCGCTTCTGCGCGTGTTGGACGCGGGTTGCGCTGCATGGAATCCAGCATTTGGGTTGCAGTAATGACTGGTTTCCCCTGTGCATTGCATTTTTTAATTAATTTCTTTTGTACGAGCGGCACCTCTTCTGCTGGAATTTCAACTCCAAGGTCTCCTCGCGCTACCATAAGTCCGTCAGAAATTTCAAGAATTTCTTCAATATTATCTACACCTTCCTGATTTTCAATCTTAGGAATGATGTTGATATAAGATGCATTATGCTCTTCAAGCAGCTGTCTGATTTCCAAAACATCAGATGCCCTGCGGACAAAAGAAGCGGCAATAAAATCGACGCCCTGTTCAATTCCGAAGATGATGTCCTGTGCATCTTTCTCCGTTATGCCGGGCAGGTTCACTGAAACACCTGGAACATTGACGCCTTTTTTATTTTTTAGTGTTCCGCTATTTAAAATTTTTGTGTGGATTTCACTGTTGGCCTTATCAATCTTTGTCACTTCCAGACCAATTAAACCGTCATCAAGCAAAATTTTGCTTCCTGTGTGAACATCTTCAATAAGGCCTGCATATGTAACAGAAAACTTTTCTGCTGTTCCTTCAACCTCATTCATGGAGATAATAATGTTTTCCCCGGCTCTCAATTCAATCGCGCCATCCACCATATTGTTTGTGCGGATTTCCGGCCCTTTAGTGTCTAAAAGGATTGCTACAGTCTTGCCTGTCTTTGCTGAAGCTTCACGGATATTTTGAATTCGCTGTCCATGCTCCTGGAAATCACCATGAGAGAAATTTAAACGGGCAACATTCATCCCTGCTTCAATAAGCTGTGTTAACTTTTCAACACTTTCACTGGCAGGTCCAATAGTACAAACGATTTTCGTTTTACGCATAATAATTTACCTCCTGATTTGATGCAGCTTGTAAGAAAAGCGGAAGCGCCTTGCCCACCCCCGGCAAGCACAAGACGAGCCTCCCAGAAAGGCGTTCTTTGCCTTTTGGGAGGATTGCTCGAAATGTGGAGGCAATTGCCCAGGGACGACAGGCATAAGACTTTTCCTGTTAGAAGGCGTTTTTCCTTCTGAAAGGAAACGGCTTATGATCCCGAGTCCCTAGGAGCCGCAACTAGACAAACTTGTGACCTCGAGGGGGTAGGCGCTGGAGCTAGACAGTTATCTAACTTCAAATTTTTATTATTCTTATCTTACCAGCACTGACGCTTTATAGCACTTAATGCCGGCTTGTATCTGATAGATTAAATAGACAGCTCTTTCGAAAGTTTGTATAGATCCAGGTCAAGTGTATGCTCTCTATCCAATATTTCAATTATATCATGGTCAACCAGTTTATTATTTTGAATTCCTACTGCACGTCCGCCTTTGCCTTCAAGAATAAGTTCCACTGCGTATGCTCCAAGGCGGCTCGCCAGCACCCGGTCGAATGCAGTTGGGGATCCGCCCCGCTGCATATGTCCAAGCACGGACACCCTTGTATCAAAGTTTGTCGTTTCTTTGATTTGCTTGGCAAATTCCACTCCGCTGCAGACTCCTTCCGCAACTACAATGATACTGTGTTTTTTGCCTCGTTCATGTCCCTTTTTCAGTCTCTCTGCAATTTCATCCATACTATAGCCTGCTTCAGGAATGAGGATTGTCTCCGCACCGCCTGCTAATCCTGCACATAAAGCGATATCTCCTGCATCTCTTCCCATTACTTCAATGATAAATGTTCTTTCATGGGAAGTAGCTGTATCACGAATTTTATCAATTGCATCAATAACCGTATTTAATGCTGTATCAAAGCCAATAGTATATTGCGTTCCCGGAATATCGTTATCGATAGTGCCAGGTACGCCCACACAAGGAAATCCATGCTCTGTCAAAGCTTTTGCTCCACGGTATGAACCGTCCCCGCCAATTACTACAAGACCTTCAATGCCGTGCTTGTTCATTTGTTCAATGCCCTTTTGCTGGCCTTCTTTTGTTTTGAACTCTTCGCTTCTTGCCGAATGCAGGACTGTACCGCCGCGATGGATGATATCACCAACCGAACCGAGGTCAAGCTTCTTAATATTTCCTGACATCAAGCCGGAGTATCCGCCATAAACACCATACACTTCAATATTATGATAGATCGCTTTACGGACAACTGCACGTACAGCCGCATTCATGCCAGGAGAATCGCCGCCGCTTGTTAAAACTCCTATTTTCTTCACAATAATCACCCCAAATGTAATTTATATCACTATAAGAAAGCGTGTTTTCTTGCTGAGCTGTATTTAACAGCCTATATAGAATGTACATGCCTGCCCGAAAATTCTGTATGTAATATAGGCTCCATATGTAAAGCAGAGCATTTTATGCTTATCTTATTATTGAACAAAACGCTATTGAATATTTCTAAAATACCATGAAGAAGGGAGCATCTCAACTTAATCAGACAATTTCAAAGAAATACAGAATTGTCGGGATACTGAAAGCGTTTTATATATAAAAAACTGCATTTTTCCACTATAAGGACAGGTATTACCTAACTCTCCGCAGCCGGGAAGAAGCCCCGATTCTGCACAGCGAGTTATAAAAAATAAAAACGTGCCCGAAAGCACGCTTTTATTTTACCCCAATAAATTCCTTTAAAAACGAATATTCGCCAATAGATTTGAACTTGTTGTACCGGTGATCGATCAGCTGATCTTCAGTAAGATCCATCAGATCCTTCAATGAGTGAGTAAGGACTTCTTCGATTTCCGCAGCCTGAGCCTTGACATCCTTGTGGGCCCCGCCCTTTACTTCTTCAATAATAAGGTCTACCACACCCAGTTCTTTTAAATCCGGTGCAGTGATTCTCATGGATTCTGCAGCCTTTTTAGCCTGGGTTGCATCTTTCCAGAGAATAGCAGCAGCTCCTTCTGGAGAAATAACCGAATAAGTGGAGTTTTCTAGCATATGAATATGGTTTCCTACACCAAGAGCCAGAGCTCCGCCGCTACCGCCTTCACCAATGACGATACAGATAACCGGGACTCTGAGGCTTGCCATTTCAAACAGGTTCTTGGCAATTGCCTCACTCTGTCCTCGTTCCTCTGCAGCTTTCCCGGGGTAGGCACCCTTTGTATCAATGAAACAGATAATCGGCCTCCGGAATTTATCGGCCTGCTTCATAAGCCTTAATGCTTTGCGGTAACCTTCGGGATGAGGCATGCCAAAATTTCTGCGGATATTCTCTTTCGTGTCTTTTCCGCGCTGGTGGCCGATGACAGTAACCGGAATTCCTTTAAACTTCGCGATACCGCCAACGATCGCTTCATCATCACCAAAAGCACGATCTCCGTGACACTCGAAAAAATCCTCAAAAAGATAGGTAATATAATCCAGTGTAGTCGGCCTTGCGGGGTGCCTCGCAATCTGCACACGGTCCCACGGCTTCATATTTTCATATATATCGACTTCTAATTTTTCCAAGCGCGCTTCCAGCTTCTCTATCTCAGAGGATAGATCTACATCGGCTGTTTTGGTAAACTCTTTTAATTCAGCAATCTTTTTTTTCAGTTCCATAACCGGACGCTCAAATTCTAATTCTCCTGCCATTTGAAGTCACCTCCTGGTTGATGTATGGATAAAATAGCTGATATCTTGTCTTTTAACTCTGTTCTAGGAATTACTGCATCCAATTGACCACATTTTAATAAGAATTCTGCTGTCTGGAAGTCTTCCGGCAATTCTTCACGAATCGTCTGTTCTATGATCCTGCGCCCCGCAAATCCGATCAAAGCACCAGGTTCTGCCAGATTATAGTCCCCCAATGAAGCAAAGCTTGCAGACACACCGCCTGTTGTCGGATGAGTCATGATTGAGATAATGAGACCTCCATTATCACTGAATCTTTTTAGTGCTACACTAGTCTTGGCCATTTGCATCAGGCTCAAGACGCCTTCCTGCATTCTTGCACCGCCTGAAGCGGTAAATATTATAAAAGGAACTCGCAATTCATCAGCTTTTTCAATGGCACGGGTAATTTTCTCTCCGACTACTGAACCCATGCTTCCCATTCGGAATGTGGAATCCATAACAGCTACTGCAATTTTTTGACCATCTACAGTGCCTGTCCCAGTCACTACCGCTTCATTTATCTTTGTCTTTTCCCGATCCTTTTCCAGCTTATCAATATAATCCGGGAAATTCAGAGGATTTTCAGAAATCATGTTCGCGTTAATTTCTTCAAAACTATCAGCATCCAAAAAGCTTACCAAACGCTCTTTTGAATTCATGGTATGGTGGTAATGACAATGGAAACACACTTTAAGGTTCTTGACCAATTCTTTGGTATACATGATTTTCTTGCAGTTTGGACACTTTGTCATGATTCCTTCCGGCACATCCTGTTTTGCCGTTTCCGATGGAATGGTTGCATATTTCTTCTTCTTCGTCTTAGTAAAAATATCTTTAAGCAAGATGAAACCTCCCTGATAATCGCTGAATCACTTCCATTAATTCCAATAGTGGTCAGACCACTATTGTAAAAATGAATGCCTAACTTTTCTAGGCTTCATTTATGCTTGTCTAATTATTTAAATATAGATGATATCAAAAATAAATTCTGCAAAAAATTGTCGTTAATCCTTCGACAAATTTCTCAGTTCTTTATATACACGAATAACTTCGGAATCTTTTCTGGAAATCAAGGTATCAATCAGCTCCGCATATTGCTGTTTGGTTATCATCATTTTCTCTAAATCCAAAGAATTATAATAATCTTTGAGAATGATCCAAATACGGAGGAAAAGATGATTTTCTGCAAGTGTGACGATTTCAAGGAAAAAGTCATCATCGGTGTAGTCTGCTTCCAGCGTCCACTTTCTGAACCTGAGAAGCCGGTCTTCACCAGCCTTTTGAATAATTAGCCATAAACAATCAAGTTCGATCAGAAACTTGGTTTCTTTAACATCTCTTATAGATTTCTTATCCTGAAGAATAAACGTGCTAAGGAGCTGTACGAGCTGATGACCCCTAAAATCCCTCATGAAAGTCCCCTCGCCTCTCCTTGTCTCAATTAAGCCAAGAAGTTCAAGGGCTCTTAATGCTTCCCGAACCGAAGAGCGCCCGACACCCAGGCGCTCTGACAGCTCTCTTTCGGAAGGCAGTCGATCTCCAGGCTTAAGTCCATCATGTTCAATCATGGACCTAAGCTGTTTGACAATGCCGATATAAACCTTCGTGTTATTTTGAGGTGAATTCACTTATGGAATCACTCACCTTTTCCAATGACTGCAAGTTGCTTCGTTTTTTCCTTCACTTCTTCAGGATCGACTTTAATGCGTGCAACGCCGGTTTCCATAGCTGCCTTTGCTACAGCAGCTGCAACTTCCGGTGCGACACGGGGATCGAATGGGCCTGGGATGACATAATCCGCATTCAACTCATCCTCATGCACCAAATTAGCAATGGCTTCTACAGCTGCCACTTTCATTTTCTCATTGATATGAGTTGCTCGGACATCCAGTGCTCCGCGGAAGATTCCAGGGAAAGCCAGCACATTATTTACCTGGTTGGGAAAATCGGATCTTCCGGTTCCAACTACCATTGCCCCAGCTGCTTTCGCTTCTTCAGGCATAATTTCAGGAGTTGGATTAGCCATTGCGAATATAATTGGATCCTGATTCATAGTGCCAATCATCTCAGCTGTCAGGGCTCCAGCAGCAGAAACTCCGATGAATACGTCAGCCCCTATAATAACATCTGCAAGGCTTCCATTTGCATTCTCACGATTCGTATACTTTGCAACTTCATTTTTAATTTCATTCATACCCTGCGGGCGGCCTTCATAAATAGCTCCTTTAGTGTCACACATAATGATATCGCGTACACCGTAGCTGTATAAAAGTTTAATAATGGCAATTCCGGCAGCACCGGCACCATTTGCCACAACCTTAATTTCATTCATTTTCTTTCCGGAAAGCTTCAAGGCATTTACAAGGCCTGCCACAGTTACAATGGCAGTGCCATGCTGGTCATCATGAAAAACGGGAATATTTGTTTCCTTCTTTAATCTTTCCTCTACATAAAAGCAATTGGGAGCAGCAATATCTTCAAGGTTTACGCCTCCAAATGTAGGCTCAAGAAGTTTTACAGTCTCAACAATTTTATCTACGTCTGTCGTATTAAGGCAAATTGGAAATGCATCCACTCCTGCAAAACTTTTGAAAAGTACTGCTTTTCCTTCCATTACAGGCAGGGCAGCTTCCGGCCCGATATTCCCCAGTCCCAGCACTGCTGTTCCATCGGAAACAACCGCGACCATATTGCCTTTCATCGTATATTCATAGACAGTTTCCGGCTTATCATAAATCTCCTTGCAGGGCTCAGCAACCCCCGGTGAGTAAGCAAGACTTAAGTCTTTGGCATTTCGCACCTGTACTTTAGATTTAGATTCCAACTTCCCTTTATTAGCTCTATGCATATGCAAAGCTTCTTCGCGTAAGGTCAAAATTTTCACTCCTCATATTCCGGATAGGATTATATAAACATAGACTTGACATATACATGCTTTAAATCCTGCTGCAGTTCTGTTTCATTATCAGATAGAGCAGGACTTCTCTTTCTCTCACAGTGGTCAGACCAGTTTATTTTTCTTCTTACAAATATACCATAATTGTTATTGATGTAAAGGGTAATTACTTTAAAACGATGTTATTCCGGCCAAGCAGCTGCATAAGCAATTTCAGGAAATCCTCTGTTGGCGAGACCAGGTCCTCTTCACCCAGACGAATAGTTTTTCGGGAGCTTTCATAATACAAAACCACTTGAACGCGGCCTTCATTTTTCTTAAATAATTCTTTGAGCAAACGAAGATTTTCCGTTGTCTCCCGATCCTCAGTAATTCTTAAATACAAAACGGGATCTTTGTTTTGCATTATTTCAATGGCTTCCTTCACATCATCCAGATGCTGTATAATCAGCTGCTTTTTTCCGTCCCGTTCCTCTATCTTTCCCTCCGCTAAGACGATGTTTCCCTGCGAGCAGAGCATTGAAAACCGGTTAAACACCTTGGGAAAAACAACCGCATCCATATCTCCCGTCTGATCGCTCAAGGATAGAAACGCCATTGGCTCTCCTTTCTTCGTACGAATCTTTTTCACATCGGATAAGTAAGCAACTGCTTTTGCCTTATTTACTGTTTTATCCAGTTCAGCCAGCGGACAGGCTCCCAGCAGGGAAAAATAGGATTCGTAAATCGAAACGGGATGATCTGATAAATACAGGCCAAGCACATCTTTTTCAAATCTTAGCTTGTCCTCGGAACTGATAGGATCTACTTCTGTATATTTAGGCTTAGGAAAAAACTCATCATCCTCAAAGAAATCAGCTTGATCATCTTCCGGCATAACAAGCTGGGCATGCTCCGCAGCTACATCCAGGCTGGCCAGAAGAACAGCTCTATCTTCTCCGAATTCATCAAAGCTGCCTGAATGAACAAGCGATTCGAGGATCTTGCGATTGACTGCTTTTGTTGAAACCCTTATGCAAAAATCAAACAGATCTTCAAAGCGCTTATTTTTTCTCGCCTGAAAAATATCTCTTAAAGCTGCTGCACCGATTCCTTTTATCGCAGCCAGACTATACCTGATAGAATCTTTCTCTGCCAGAAATGAGTAGCCGCTTTTATTAATGGAAGGCGGGCTGAGCGTTAAGCCCATCTGTCTCAGTTCTCCGATATATTGGGCAATCCTGCCTTCATTTCCGATAGCTGAAGTCAGCAGGGAAGCCATAAAATGAAGAGGATAATGAGTTTTCAAATATGCCAGCTGATAAGCTATGAAACTGTATGCAACAGCATGACTCCGGTTGAATCCATAATTTGCGAACCGGACGATTAAGTCATAAATGTCATGAGCGGTTTGTTCATTATAGCCTTTATTGACTGCTCCCCCAACAAAATGGACGCGTTCACGGTCAAGCACTTCTTTTTGCTTCTTGCTGACCGCTCTCCGAAGCAAATCAGCTTCACCCAGTGAAAATCCGGCCAGTTTTGCAGCGATTTGCATAATTTGTTCCTGATACACGATGACACCATACGTATTTTCAAGAATAGGCTTCAGGTCAGGATGAGGATATATAATCGGCTTCCTTCCATGCTTCCTGTCAATAAAAAGAGGGATATTTTCCATTGGACCCGGACGATAAAGGGCATTGACAGCCACAATATCTTCAAACCGCGTTGGCTTAAGCCTTGTCAGCACACTGCGCATCCCCTCAGATTCCAGCTGGAAAATACCTGTTGTATCTCCTCGTCCCAAAAGACTGAATACTGCCTCATCATCCAGGGGAATTTGTTTTATATCAATCTGTGTGCCTGTCTTTCTCTCAATAGAGGTTAAGATATTCTCAATTAATGTCAGATTCCTGAGACCGAGAAAATCCATTTTCAAAAGGCCGACATCCTCCAGATGCTCCATTGAATATTGGGTCAAATAAACATTTTCATGCCCCTTTTGAATAGGAATGGCCTCAACAAGCGGATGCTCGCTTATGACAACCCCGGCAGCATGAGTGGATGTATGTCTTGGGAGTCCTTCCAGTTTGACAGCTGTTTCAAATAGTCTCCGATTTAAATCGGATTCCTGGGTGAATCTTCTTAAAGGCTCTGATTCTTTGTAGGCCTCTTTGAGACTGATGCCCAATTTGGAAGGTACTCTTTTTGACAGCATGTCCAGTTCTTTAGGATTAAGCCCAAATGCCCTGCCGACATCCCGGAGTGCTGCTTTGGCAGCCAGGGTCCCAAATGTAAGAATTTGAGCCACATGCAGTTCACCATATTTCCTGGATACATACCGAATTACCTCATCTCTTCTGTGATCCGGGAAATCGATATCAATATCAGGCATGGAGATTCTTTCCGGATTAAGGAACCGCTCAAATAGCAGCTGATGCTCAATGGGATCCACATCTGTTATATAGAGGACATAAGCAACCATTGAACCGGCTGCGGATCCCCGCCCTGGACCGGTTAAAATGCCATTTTCTCTCGAAAACTTCATAAAATCCCAGACAATTAGAAAATAATCACTGAATTTCATGTTTCTGATTATGTTCAGCTCATAACGCAGCCGATTTTTATGCTCAGCATCACCATCCGGATATCTGTCAGCAAAGCCCTGCCAGCACACTTCTTCCAATAGCTCATCGGTACTCTTGCCTTCTGCAGCAGGGTATTTAGGAAGGTTCTGTTTATCCAGCTCAAGCATTACATTGCATTGATCAGCAATCATAATTGTATTCTCTAAGGCATCTGGATACCCTGATAACAGTTCTGCCATTTCCCCGGATGACTTTAAGTAATACTCATTGCTCATCAGCCGTTCTCTATCTTCATCCTGAAGCTTTTCTCCATTTTTAATGGCCAGCAGACACTCATGGGCAAAAGCTTCCTCTTTTTTTATGTAACAGACACCATTTGAAGCCGCAAGGCCAATCCCGGTTTCTTCGGAAAGCTGAACCAGGAGGTCATGGATTTTTTTTTCTTCATGCAGCCCATGATCCTGTAAAGCGAAAAAGAATGAACTTGGCTCAAAAATGCTGCTGAAAAGTTCGGCTGTCCTTTTTGCATGGCCGTATTCATCCGCCACAAGGAATTGTTCTATCTCCCCATCCATGCCTGGAGTTAAGGCAAACAATCCTCCGGCATAGTGCTTAAGCCATTTAAGAGGAATGCCTTCGGGCGATTTTGTCTGGACTGTACTTGTGATTTTTAACAAATTCTGAAACCCCTGCTGGTTTTTAGCCAGGATGACCAATGGATAAGCTTCTCCTTCAGATATCTCGCTTAGTACATCCACAGAGAGTCCCAGGATCGGTTTTATGGACTGCTTAAGACATTCTTTATAAAAGGCGACCGCCCCGTACATGACATTCCGGTCCGTTAGAGCCAGGGCAGGAAACCTATTTTCTCTGGCGCTTGTCACAAGCTGCTCTATTCTTGCCGTGCTCGACAGCAGGCTATATGCGCTATAGACATGAAGGTGAATAAATGACACGTTTCTCACACCCTTAATTTCTGCTATTTTCATTATAGAACGCCCGTTTCCAAAAAGAAAATATGTTCTCTTTTTAACAGCACCTAAAAAACATATTTTATTAAGTTTGTCCATATGATGAAGTATCAAGATAATTCTGGCAGGACCATTCCTGCAGCGAGGATGGATGATATGAATACCCAGCCCTTTTTCTCCACTTTAATAGAGAGCTATTTCATTGCGTTCGGTGTTTTGATTGGAGGTTCAATCATCGGCGGCATGGCCGCTTTTCTGACAGGCAAGCCTCCTTTAAATCAAATCTTCCAGATTTCCAATATGATTCGCATTTGGGCCATCATTGCAGCGATAGGGGGAACCTTTGATACCGTTTACAGCTTTGAAAGGGGCGTTATGGACGGACAGACTAAGGATATCTTCAAACAATTAATGCTGATTCTTTCTGCTCTCGGAGGGGCCCAGACAGGCGCCATGCTCATTAACTGGCTGACTCAGGAGAACATTTCAGCATGAGGATACCTCCTTACTACCGATTGCCATCCTGGCAGCGTTTTTTTGCAGGAATGGCCCTGGGAGGCATCATCAGCTGGTTTATTTTTTTATTTATCTTCGGGCAATGGCAGGAGAGATACAGCAAAGAAATCAAGCTTCAACAGGATGCTATTCATGAATTGGAAAAAGATAAAGAAATCTGGCAGGAGGAATTCAAAAAACTAAATAAAGAAAACCAGAAAAAACTGACTGTCCAGGATATTTCCATTAAAATTGTCAACGGAGAAAAGTATAAACTGGATTCCTTCAGCGTTTTCCAGCTGGAAGATGAAATAAAAGAGGATATTAGCATGATGATTGCCAAAGACATGGATACTGTATATAAAAGCAGTGAACTGATCAAGAAAATCATAGAGAATAAGACACATCGCGTAAACGAAAAAAGATACCGGGTGGAAGTTAAAGAATTGGTCATCTATACAACTGTCTCAATTGAATTAAACATTATGCTGGATTAATGCCCGGCTTTTTGCCGGGCATCATTTGTTATGTCAGTTATCTCTGCATACAGCCTCAAGGTCTCTTACAACGGAATCCATCTCATCCCATGAATAAATGGAAGCTCCGGCAGCAAGAGGATGTCCACCGCCTTTATACTTCCTTGCAATTTCATTAATTATTGGGCCCTTAGAACGGAACCTCACACGAATTTGATCGCTTTCCTCGATAAAGAAAACCCATGCTTTTATTCCCTTCACATCGCCAAGAGTGCTTACAAGGAGGGATGCTTTGGAAGGGGCTGCCTCAAATTCTTCGAGCAATTCCTTTTTCAGGATCATTACAGCAGCCCCGCTGGATCTCATCTCAAAATTTTGCAGCACATAGCCCTTCAGTTTAACAATATTTGCGTCCAGCTCGTACATCTTATCAAACAGTTCAGGACGTGAGAAATTATAATGAATCAATTCACCTGCATAGGCAAATGTCTTTTCTGTCGTGCTCGGATAAAGGAAACGGCCGGTGTCACCAACTATCCCTGCAAATAACAATCTTGCCGCCTCATCAGACATTTTCAGCCCCTGTTCTTTGCCGAAAAGATAAAACTCATAAATCATTTCACTTGTTGAGCTTGCATTTGTATCCACCCACATTAAATCCCCATACGGATCCATATTAGGATGATGATCAATTTTAATCAGCTTGCTGCCCGTTCCATATCTATCATCACATATCCGCTCTGCATTTGCTGTATCACAGACAATGACCAGCGCACCTTTATATGTATCATCAGATACTTCATCAAGCCTTCTCATAAAATGTAATGTTTCTTCTTCCTGCCCGACAGTAAAGATCGATTTTTCCGGAAAAGAAGCCTTAAGGATTTCAGCAAGGCCCCCCTGTGAGCCATACGCATCCGGGTCCGGACGGACATGCCTATGAATAATGATTGTTTCATATTTTATTATTTCATCAAGTATCTTCTGTTTCATGGCGCGCTCCTTTTATTCTGAATACTATATTTTTACCATACCACCATGAAAAGAAAAAGAAAACACTGCACGCTTATGGCATTTTTTTAATAATGAAGGTAGAATGATAAGAGATTGTCGAAACTTGGAGGTTATGAAATGCCTATTTTTGTTATCCTGATTATACTCTCTTTTTCTTTCTATATTTTCTACAAAGTAAAATTCTTCAGGAGCAGACAGCCGGCTGAAAGACAATGGATATCAGCCAAGTCCAGAATTGCCCTGGGTTCATTTGTTGCCATATTTGGCCTTAACCAGCTGTTCTTATACGACACAACAACTGCTCTCATTGTGGCAATTGTGTTTATTCTTATTGGCGGATTAAGCATATGGGGCGGCATTAAAGCATACAAGTTTTACACTCCTCATGCTGTAAAAGAAGCTGAGGCAGCAAGAAAGAATTAAAGATACCCGGCTCTTCAGAAAGGGCCATCCAAAAAAAGCCGTTCAATTTGAGCGGCTTTTTGTTTATTTGTATGAAAATTAAACTTTGAACGTGGATTACTGTCTAGCTCCAGCGCCTACCCCCTCGAGGTCACAAGCCAATCCTCCCAAAAAGGCAAAGGACGCCTTTCCGAGAGGCTCGTCTTGTGCTTGTCGGGGGTGGGCAAGGCGCTTCCGCATTTCTTTTAATGTCTGTCAATCAGCTGGCACATCATCATCGCCTTGCCCACAAGGACACCTTCGTTAAAAACTTCAACATCCACTTTACCGAACTTCCGCCCTACTTCCAGGACTTTGGGATAGATTTCAAGCATACTGTCAATCTGAACAGGTTTTATAAAATAGACAGTCATATTTTCAACTACGAGATCTCCCTTTTTATAGCTTCTTAACACTCTGTTTGCCGCTTCCGATACAATGGTTGTAAAGACTCCATAGGAAATCGTTCCAAGGTGGTTGGTCATCTGCGGAGTAACCTCGCAGCGATAGACGTCATCTCCTTTCGCTTTCCCCCGTGTCATAACCAGCTGGCTGGTGACAATATCGTCAATTGTTTCACCCACCTGCGGCTGCCTTTGTATCATCTGCAAAGCCTTCAGAACATCCTGGCGGCTTACAATGCCTTCGAGTTTATTCGCCTCATCCACCACTGGGAGCAATTCAATTCCTTCCCACACCATCATATGCGAGGAAGAAGCAACGCTCGTTTTCCCGCCAACTGTCATTGGATTTTTAGTCATGATTTTTTCGATAAGCATTTCCTTGTCATGTCCCATGATATCCTTGGAAGTAACAACTCCCTGCACCTTGAAATTATTGTCGACAACCGGGAATCGGCTGTGGCCGGTTTCGCGGTTATATGTCAGCCAATCTGCAATTGTATCGGTTGTTTTCAGAAAAATCGCCTCCTGAAGAGGAGTCAGGATATCTTCAACAAGTACAATCTCTTTTTTAATCAGCTGGTCATAGATAGCCCGATTGATCATAGTTGCCACTGTAAAGGTATCATAGCTGCTTGAGATCACAGGCATCTGCAGATCGTCAGCAAGCTTTTTGACATGATCTTCTGTATCAAATCCCCCGGTAATTAATACAGCAGCGCCAGCCTTCAATGCCAATTCGTGTGCCTGGGTCCGGTTTCCGACGATCAGCAGGTTACCGGCATCCGTGTATCTCATCATCGCTTCAAGCTTCATCGCCCCAATAACAAATTTGTTCAGTGTTTTATGAAGCCCTGCTCTTCCACCGAGCACCTGGCCGTCAACGATATTAACAACTTCTGCAAAAGTAAGCTTCTCAATATTCTCTTTCTTTTTCCGCTCAATTCTTATTGTCCCAACACGTTCTATTGTACTGACATACCCCTTATTTTCAGCATCCTTAATCGCTCTGTATGCCGTCCCTTCACTCACAGCAAGCGCCTTGGCAATCTGTCTGACCGATATCTTTTCTCCAATTGGCAGTTCATCAATATATTGTAATATTTGCTCATGCTTAGTAGCCAAGACTTCCACCCTCTACAAATTATTCCTTATTTTCATTATAAGGGTAAAGAGGCCTTGATACAATTGACTCCGGCAATCTTCATTATCTGCCGAAGGAGCGCACCCGCTTCCTGTCTGCCAATTTGCGCACCTGTTTCCCGGAAACAGCCGCTTTTTTTGGCGCATACAGCAATGCAGTCAGGTTCCCGGCAATGACAAAAAGGGCAAGAGCCAGCCAGCTGATGGCAAAGATTCCTTCAGTTCCTCCATTAAATACACCCATTCTTGGAGCTGCAAAATAAAGCATCAAGCCGCACAGCAGCAGGCACAGCAAATATCGGTTTTTGTTCAATTTCGCTTCCTCCTTTATCCTGTCCTCCCTAAAATGTATGCGGACAGGCTGGGAAAATGATTCGAATTTAGTTATAAAAAACAAACGCAGCCTCCATTAGAAGCTGCGTTTTCATATTACAATTCGATTGATTCCCCTGCTTCGAGAACCTGCCCGACTCCATCCTCAAGCATACTGATGAATTTTTGGGGATCCTGCCTGATTGGCGGGAACGTGTTGAAGTGAATGGGAACAACCTTTTTGGCACCAAGGAGTTCTGCTGCGTATGCTGCATCATCCGGCCCCATCGTAAAATTGTCTCCAATCGGCAGAAATGCCAAATCGATCGGATGGCGGTCGCCAATTAACTTCATATCAGAGAAAAGTCCTGTATCACCTGCATGATAAATGGTTTTTCCTTCAAGTGTGATGAGCACACCGGCAGGCATTCCCAAGTAGATGATTTCCTGATTTTCCGTCTCAAGGCCTGTTCCATGAAATGCGGGTGTCAGCTTTACTCTTCCAAAGTCAAAATCATATCCGCCGCCGATGGACATTCCATGCGCTTTTACTCCCTGCCACTCAAGATAGGTGGCAAGCTCAAAGTTGGCAATCACAAGAGAATCATTGCGCTTTGCCAGTTCAATCGTGTCCCCGAGATGGTCACCATGTCCATGGGTGACAATGATAACATCTGGCTTCTGATCCTCAGCTTTTAAGTCTGTTAAATCATTCCCGGTAATAAAAGGGTCTATTAAGATGGTTTTTCCCTGTGATTCGATTTTCACTACGGCATGGCCATGAAATGATACTTTCAATTTTATGCTCCTCTCTATTTTATGTTATGTAAGTTACTTCAACGAAAAACAAGTTATTCCTGCTTCCTTTTAATATATACCCGAATTGGCAATGTTTAAAAAGTTTACAATATCTTAGGTTAAAGGTATATTTCTGGAGTTAGATAACTGTCTAGCGCAAGCAGCCTACCCCCTCGAGGTCACAAGCTTGTCTAGTTGCGGCTCCTAGGGACTCGGGGTCATAAGCCGTTTCCTTTCAGAAGGAAAAAACACCTTCTTACAGGCACCGTCTTATACCTGAGGCCCGCAGGACAAGGAAGGCTTCGTCAGCATAATCATCGCACGACCAAAAGCGAAAGCTTTTGGGAGGATGCGGGTCATGCAGACGTTGCCACAGGACGTGGCGTTCTTAGTCTGCGTTCCTTCGTGACCAAGGCGCTTGCGCTTTTCGTTTTTAGTTGCTACTCTCAAAGTATTAGTACATAAGGAGGTTCACTATGAATACCAGATTGCAGAAATTGTCACAGTGGATGAAGGAAAATGATATACAAGTCACTTTTGTAACATCACCGGATAATGTGTTTTATTTAAGCGGCTTTTTAAGCGACCCCCATGAACGCTTGCTTGGATTGGCTGTTTTCCAGGAAGAAGAGCCATTCCTCGTATGTCCGGCCATGGAAAAAGAAGATGCCAAAAAGGCCGGCTGGAGCCATGAAATTATAGGCTACAGCGATATTCAGAACCCTTGGGAATTTATCCAGACATCCATACAAAAAAGAATCGGAAAAGTAAATAAAACAGCAATCGAAAAAGAGCATATGAATGTAGAGCGCTATGAAGCCATCTCCGGCCTGTTCAGCGGTGCTTCATTCGTTTCGGCAGAAGCAAAGCTTCGTCAGCTTCGTATGGTTAAAGATGAAAAAGAATTGGAAACTATCCGGGAAGCATGTGCACTGGCTGATTTTGCGATTGAAACAGGCTGTGCCGAGATCCAGGAAGGAAAAACTGAACTGGATGTTCTGGCTGCTGTAGAGTACGCGTTAAAGAAAAAAGGCGTTAATGAAATGTCTTTTTCTACCATGGTCCTGACGGGGGCTAACGGGGCTTCCCCTCATGGCACACCAGGAATGACGAAGATTCAAAAAGGGGACTTAGTCCTGTTTGACCTCGGAGTTGTCTGGAATGGCTACTGCTCAGATATTACTAGAACTGTAGCGTACGGGGATATCAATGATAAACAGAAAGAAATTTATGATACGGTCTTAAAAGCTCAGCTTGCAGCGGTGGAAGCGAGCAAGCCGGGAGTCACTTGCGCAGATATTGACCTGACAGCAAGAAGCCTGATTGCAGAAGCCGGCTACGGCGACTATTTCCCGCATCGATTGGGCCATGGGCTGGGTGTGAGCGTGCATGAGTACCCTTCATTAACAGAAACAAACTCACTTTTGCTTGAAGAAGGCATGGTCTTCACGATCGAACCGGGTATCTACGTCCCGGGCGTTGCCGGAGTGAGGATTGAAGATGACCTTGCTGTAACAGCAGACGGAGTAGAAATTTTGACGAAGTTCCCGAAAGAACTTCAGATTATTAAATAGAGACTTGAACTAATTCCACAGAAAATCCGGAGCAAACCTGCCCCGGATTTTTTATATAAATTCTGCATTTAGTCGCCGATAAGCGGGCGCTTTCCGCTTTTCCTAATGCTGCTCCAATTGTGTTCTCGTATCTGAATAGTCAAGGCTATGGGCCTCAGCCACCGCCTTGTATGTCACGCAGCCATTTAATGTATTGACTCCCTTTAATAAAGCCTCATTATCCAGACATGCCTGTTTGCAGCCTTTATTTGCTATTTGAACTGCATAAGGAACAGTCACGTTTGTCAGTGCAATAGTTGATGTTCTCGGAACTGCCCCAGGCATATTAGCTACCGCATAATGAACGACGCCATGTTTTTCATATGTGGGATGGTCATGGGTAGTAATTCGATCAGTTGTTTCAAAAATCCCTCCCTGATCAATTGCGATATCCACGATAACAGAACCGGGGCTCATCGTTTTGATTATTTCCTCCGTCACAAGCTTAGGAGCTTTTGCACCCGGAATCAGTACAGCTCCAATGACAAGGTCTGAAACCTTAACAGCTTCAGCGATATTATAAGGATTTGAGATTAAAGTTGTTACTTCTCTTCCAAAGATATCATCAAGCTGCCGAAGGCGATCTGGATTCAAATCGATCATGGTTACCTTGGCACCAAGACCAATTGCCATCTTTGCCGCATTGGTTCCAGCAACCCCACCGCCAATTATAGTAACATTCCCACGCTGCACACCCGGGACACCCGATAGGAGAATTCCTTTCCCGCCATGTATTTTTTCAAGAAACTGCGCTCCTACCTGAGCTGCCATTCTTCCCGCTACTTCACTCATTGGAGTCAATAGAGGCAAAGTCCGGTTAGGAAGCTGGACTGTTTCATAAGCAATGCCCGCAACCTTATTATTTATTAAAGCACTTGTCAAATCAGGTTCAGCAGCCAAATGCAAATATGTAAAGAGAATTAACCCTTCCCGAAAATACATATATTCGCTCTGTATCGGCTCCTTTACCTTCATCACCATTTCCATGGCCCACGCCTCTTCTGCAGTCTGAACAATATGTGCGCCTGCACTCATATAGTCGCTATCAGAAAAGCCCGATCCGATCCCGGCACCCGTTTCTATATAGACTTCATGTCCAAATTGGATGAGATTCATAACACCAGCAGGGGTCATAGCAACCCTGTTTTCATTGTTTTTTACTTCCTTTGGAACCCCGATACGCATGCTGCATACCTCCGTATTTTAAGTGATATACCTATTAACTTTATATGGATATTTGAGGGAAAAGTTTACAATAGCTTTGCCCATTTTTTATCATTACCCGGTATTGCCAAATCCTCATTAAAAGAGCTCTCATTAATTTATGAGAGCTTGCTTTTTTATTGCAGATTGCCTTCATTCCGTTCGTGAGCTTCCATGTCAAACTCGGCATTCGGCTGATCAATAACACCGCTGTTATAAGCATTCATGATTTGTGCGCTAACTTCATTTGTACCCTGCTCATCAAAAAAATACGCGGACTCTGCTTTCGGTTCTCTCTTTTCCATTTTCATCTGCTCCTTTAATAAATTTTCATCAGCCTTACTATTGTTCGATTTTTTGTTACAGATATTCAGATTTAACAGCTGTATAATATAGGTAAAGGAGGAGATTCAAATGGGCATGAAGTATAAAAACATATTAGTCGCTGTAGATGGTTCAACGGAAGCAGAATGGGCTTTTAAAAAGGCAATTGAAATTGCGAAGCGCAATAATGCTTCTCTTGTATTGGCACATATCATTGATACCCGCACCTTTGCTACGGTTGAAGCCTATGACCGCACAATTGCAGAAAGAGCTGACCGTTTCGCAACCGAATTAATGGAAAAATACAAAAGAACGGCTATGGATGCAGGCATCGAGAATGTAATATATGAAGTTGGCTATGGTTCTCCTAAAGTGAAGGTTCCAAAGGATATTGCCAGAAAGCATAATGTTGACCTGATCATTTGCGGTGCAACAGGCATGAACGCGGTTGAACGTTTCATCATCGGCAGTGTATCTGAACATATTACCCGCTATGCCCGCTGTGATGTCCTCGTAGTCAGAACGGATAAAGAAGAAGAATAAAAAAAATGGCGCTGTTTCTGCAGCGCCATTTTTTCATTATTTATTGGCAAACTCTTTATTGCCGAGGAATTCCTTCGCTTTTTCAATCGCGATGCTTACTTGTTTGAATCCTGTTCCGCCTGCACTATTTCTTCTTTTGACAGCTGTATATGGATCCAGCACTTCATAAATATCTTCTTCGAACAATGGATGGGCATTCTTGAAATCATCTAGCGGCAAACCTCCAAGGAAGCATCCCTTCTGTACACAGGCAAGGACCAGTTTCCCGACGATCTCATGTGCTTCTCTAAATGGAATGCCTTTATCAGATAGATAATCCGCCAGTTCAGTAGCATTGGAAAAATCATTTTTAGTCGCTTTTTCCATCTGCTCTGATTTAACCTTCATGGTGCGGATCATTCCTGCAAAGATTTTCAATGAACCTGTGACTGTCTTTACAGTATCAAACATCCCTTCCTTATCTTCCTGCATATCTTTGTTATAGGCGAGCGGCAGACCTTTCAATACTGTCAAGAGACCCATGAGGTTACCGTATACACGTCCCGTTTTACCTCGGATGAGCTCCGCCATATCCGGATTCTTCTTTTGCGGCATAATGCTGCTGCCAGTTGCAAAGCTGTCGTCCAGTTCAATGAATTGAAACTCCTGGCTTGACCAAAGGATGAATTCTTCACTTAAACGTGACAGATGCATCATCAGGGTTGAGCTTGAGGATAAAAACTCCAAAATAAAGTCTCTGTCACTGACAGCATCCAGGCTGTTTTCATAGATGCCTTCAAATCCGAGAAGTTCCGCCGTATACTCACGGTCGATTGGGAAAGTGGTTCCAGCCAGAGCCCCAGCTCCAAGAGGTGATAGATTGATTCTTTTTAAGCTTTCAGAAAATCGCTCTTTGTCCCTCTCAAGCATCCAGAAATAAGCCATTAGATGGTGGCCGAAAGAGATTGGCTGTGCCCGCTGCAGATGCGTATAGCCCGGCATGATGGTTTCCACATTCTTTTCAGCCTGGATGATTAACTCCTCCTGCATTTCCTGAATCAATTCAACAATCTGCTCCACCTGC
This sequence comes from Cytobacillus firmus DS1, assembly GCF_000565285.1. Taxonomy (GTDB): domain Bacteria; phylum Bacillota; class Bacilli; order Bacillales; family Cytobacillaceae; genus Cytobacillus; species Cytobacillus firmus_A. Next base: position 90,648 of record NZ_APVL01000009.1, read on the forward strand.
TTGCGGAGATATAAATGCATGTCTGTTGCCACCTGGTCATTTCGGCTTCTTGCGGTATGAAGTTTACCTCCGACAGGCCCTGTCAGTTCAGTCAAATGGCTCTCTAGATTTAAATGAATATCTTCAAGCTTTACTGAGTATTCCAGTTCATCCTTTGCAGCTTTCTCTTTTAGCTGCTGGAGGCCTGTTTTGATTTTTTCAGCTTCTTCCTCAGTAATAATTCCTGTTTTAGAAAGCATGGCAACATGGGCCATGCTCCCTTCGATATCTTCCATAACCAATTCCTGGTCAAATGAAATCGATGCTCCGAACTCATCTACCCATTCTTCAGCAGATTTTGTGAATCTGCCTCCCCATAACTTTTTCACACTGTCACCTTCTTGCTGTTTTGAACAATGCTCTGCACCTTTGTCGGCAATCCCCAAAGCTTAATAAAGCCAACTGCCGCATTGTGGTCAAATTCATCATCAGAAGTATAGGTTGCTAACTTTTCGTCGTACAGGGAATAAGGGGATTTTCTTCCTTCAACAATTGCATGGCCTTTAAACAGCTTTACTCTGACTGTTCCTGTTACAAATGTTTGTGTTTCTTTCAGGAAAGCCGTTAACGCGTTGTTAAGCTGAGAGAACCACAATCCTTCATATATAAGCTCAGACACTTTTTTCTCAATAACCGGTTTAAAGTGGGCCATTTCTTTAACCATTGTTAAGTCCTCAAGCTCTTTGTGGGCTTTCAGAAGTGTCATCGCACCAGGGCACTCGTATACTTCACGGGACTTGATGCCGACAAGGCGATTTTCCACATGGTCGATACGTCCAACCCCATGCTTGCCTGCAAGCTCGTTCAGTTCGGCAATAAGCTCGGAAAGCAACATACTTTTTCCATTCAAGCTGACTGGCACACCCTTTTCAAAACCGATTTCAACGGTATCAGGTGTATCAGGTGCTTTTTCGAGAGAAACCGTAAGATCGTATGCATCTTCCGGAGGAGCTGCCCATGGATCTTCCAGAACTCCGCACTCATTGCTTCTGCCCCATAAGTTTTGATCAATGCTGTATGGAGAATCAAGATTAATTGGGATGGGTATATTGTTTTGTTTTGCATATTCAATTTCTTCCTCACGTGACCAGCTCCATTCACGAACCGGAGCTAACACCTGAAGATCAGGGTTAAGAGCCTGAATTGCCACTTCAAAACGAACCTGGTCATTTCCTTTGCCGGTACATCCATGCGCGACTGCTACTGCCCCTTCTTTTTCTGCTACTTCAACAAGCTTTTTAGCGATCAGCGGGCGTGAAAGAGCAGAAATCAATGGATACTTGTTCTCATATAAAGCATGCGCCTGAAGTGCAATTAATGCATATTCATTAGCAAATTCCTCTTTTGCATCAATCACATAAGATTGTACTGCCCCAACAGTTAAAGCTTTTTTCTGGATAAAGTTCAGATCTTTTCCTTCCCCAACGTCAAGGCAGCAGGCAACAACAGCATAACCTTGATCCTGCAGCCATTTAACCGCAACCGATGTATCCAGACCGCCTGAGTATGCAAGAACAACTTTATTTTGTGACATTTATAATTCCTCCTTGGATTATACGTATAAATATACAATTAAATTATGTTTTTATTCATTTATTATTCTCTTACTTTAACAACCTTTTATTTAAAAATCAATACTTATTCTTAAAAATGTATAAAAATAAATACAATTTTTCCATTTAAAAATTAATCTTCATATGAATTCCATAATAGTATCTGCAGAAAAAAATTGAATACTAAAACATCCATGCACCGCAAACATCTTTATAGTAAAATAAAAACAAGATTATCATTTGGGGGATTCATAATGGAGGAGCATTTTTTACATAATGGCCGTCTTGGCATTCCCATACCTGCCTTTGACCGGGATTGGGATGAATATTCACCAAAAACACAGCAGATGATCCTGTTTCAATGGGAAAAAATAAGAGGCAGGATTCCTGACCGCATTGCCGATCTTGAAGCGGAAATTAACAGGAAACAGGCTGAGTTGTCAGATGAGGGAAATTTTGAAAGATCATGCAGACTCAACAGTGAAATTTCAGAACTGGCATCCGTTATAAATGATTTGTGGCTATGGTATCGAACGAATCAGGATATTTCTGGGAAGCTGCATTCATAAAAAAAACCTTTCCGCAGCGGAAAGGTTTTTGGCCTCTTATAAATCTTTTCTTAATTCCCTGACGATATGCCCGATTTCAGGCAGAATCAGCTTATTCATCGCAAGGCGGACTGCCCCTGATGATCCCGGTGTTGAGAAAACTGCTTTATTTTGTACGGTGCCTGCAGCAGCCCGTGAAAGAATGGCCGCAGACCCGATATCTTCAGTGTAGCTCAGCATCCTGAATAATTCGCCGAATCCGTCGATTTCTTTATCGAATAATTCTCTAACCGTCTCGATCGTCACGTCCCTGAGAGCAATACCTGTGCCCCCATTTGTCAGCACAGCGTCAATACCGGGGTTTTCGCAGCCTTTTAATAAGGCCTCACGAATAAGAGTTCCTTCATCCTTGACGATTTCATAGTCAGCTATAATATGTCCTGCCTCTTCGAGCAGCTGAATCATCAGCTTTCCGCTTTTATCCGTTTCTTCATCTCTCGTATCACTTACGGTAATCACTTTGCATCTGACTTTTTTAGGCGCTTCTTTTTTATGCTCGAATGTACTCATTTGGCACCACCTTTGCTTAAAAATCATAGATAAACTGGAGTTTACTGCTGATCATTCTTTCTGTGCAGATATCTCATCTGATAATATATATGGGCAAACTCTGTTACTTTTCTTGTCAGCTGGTAATTGGTCCCTGCTCCAATGGCCATGCTGATGAAAGGAATTCCTTGAACGGATTTTCTGCGAAAAAGGTAAATAGCCATCGCTTTAAATAGCTGCTTCATTGGCTGCTCAATCCAGGTAATATCAGTCAATTCTTCTTTTCCTTCATAAAAATAGAATTCATCCTGGTTCTTCAGCTCGTTCATTAATTCTTCCCAAGCACTGCCCTGCATGCGAGGAGGCAGAGTGGCTGCGTGAAAAACCTTAAGAGAGCTCATCATTTCGAATGGAGTATTAACCTCAAAGCCATAGGTCATGGCAATCAGCTGTACGGCACGAAGATTAATAACCGCCATAGCAGGAATATCTGCCCCCAGCATCAGAGAGCTGCCTGATCCCGCAATGCCGCCCTGTGCAAAAGAATAAAGACGATGCCGGGCAATTTGCTGTTGAGCTATGTATTGAAGCTGGTCGACATTCAGTTGCTTCAGATCTTCAATCGTCTCGATATCAGAATGAAATACACGGCCTGCAGTCAAAATACGCTCTTTCGCATCCATTTGAAGCTGTGAACCCTGAATAAGCGCATGAAGATAAAACAGCCAGCTATCCATCGCCGAAAAAATTTGCTTCTGAACTTCTTCAGGCAATAGTGAAAAAGACCTTTCCAATGATTTATCATAAACCATCTCCAAATCATTGGGCTCATAACTCAGCAGCTTGTTTTCCCACTCCTGAATACCTGCCAAAACGCTTTCTTCCCGTTCGTTCAACGGCATCGCAATTCCTCCCAAAACAATTTTTCTTGGACTCAGTATAGCATAAGTTGGATGGGGAATTCCTCTCTCCAAGTGATGGGTGATAAATCCCGATAAAGTGGAAACTTCAATCAGTGGGGGTCTTACTGCCCGTTAGACTGCGATAAAAAAAGACAAGAGCGTTAAGCCCTTGCCTTGTTATGAATACTATTTTGCCAATCTCACAACGTCACGTGCAATCATAACTTCCTCATTTGTCGGGATAATCATGACTTTAACTGGTGAATGAGGGTAGTTGATGAATGCCTCTTCACCGCGCACTTTGTTTAATGCAGGATCCCAGTAAACGCCCATGAATTCCAGTCCCTGTAGAACTCGTTCACGGATGACATCACTGTTTTCACCGATTCCGGCTGTGAAAATGATAGCATCTACGCCATACATGCGGGAAGCATAGGATCCGATATATTTATGGATTCTGTTTGCGAATACTTCAAGAGCCAATTCTGCTCTTTCATTTCCTTCAACAGCTTGGATTTCAATGTCGCGAAGATCACTGGAGAAGCCGGATACACCAAGCATACCGCTCTTTTTATTAAGAACATCAAGTACTTCATCAGCGTTCAAGCCTGTCTTTTCCATAATGAATGGAATAAGAGCAGGGTCAAGGTTGCCTGATCGCGTACCCATTGTAACACCCGCTAATGGAGTGAATCCCATTGATGTATCAATTGACTTTCCGCCTTCAATAGCTGTAATGCTTGCTCCATTTCCTAAGTGACAGGAGATGAGGCGAAGCTGGTCAAGCGGACGGCCAAGCATTTCTGCTGCACGTTCTGAAACATATTTATGTGAGGTTCCATGGAAGCCATACTTGCGAATGCCATATTTCTCATAATACTCATATGGCAAGCTATATAGGAAAGAGCTTTCAGGCATCGTCTGATGGAACGCAGTATCGAATACTGCCACTGCAGGGACATTTGGAAGAACCTGCTGGAACGCCTTGATTCCTGTAATATTAGCCGGGTTGTGAAGAGGTGCAAGCTCAGATAGTTCATCAATTTTTGCAAGCACTTCAGCCGTAATAACTACAGAATCATTGAAAGCTTCACCTCCGTGAACAACACGGTGGCCAATGCCTTCGATTTCATCAAGAGATTTAATGATCCCCAGAGTTGTTAATTTGTCCAGAAGGATTTTAACTGCTACTGCATGATCAGGTATATCTGTTACTTCCTTAATTTTTTCGCCATTTACAGAAATATTGAAGACTGCGTTATCCAGCCCAATACGCTCGATTAAGCCTTTTGTAATAACTTCTTCACTCGGCATGTCAAATAATTGAAATTTCAATGAAGAACTGCCGGCGTTGATTGCAATGATTTTTGCCATAAAGCTACCGCTCCTTTAGAAGATGTTCAAAGGGACTGATCTGCCACTTTAAACCCATACTTTTATATAACAATGTGTGATACGGCGATATAAAGTAATACAACTTTATTTTGTGCATCGGACACAATTAATATCTCTCAATTTTCCATTTAAACACTGTATGCAAAACATTTCAAGAAGCACCTTGCAATGATATCGTTTTCATGTTAAATTAAATATTTTCTGATACTTCCTTATATTTATTCATTTAAAAAGAAGCCGGCAAATGCTCAGCTTCTTTTTCGTTTATCCTTATTTGCTTTCTTTAAACCAGACATCAATTTTCTTGAGGATTTTTTCGGCTTCTGCTGTTTTGGACAAGCTTGGCAAGTTGACCAGGAGAGCCTGCTTAGGGGGAGTGACTCCTTCCCCTTTTTTCTGAAGGATGAATATGCTTTTAGCCGCTTTTTCATTTTTGAACATGGTGAGCGGCAGCTGTATCAATCCTTGAATGTAGGCATTTTCCTTAATGAATTCATGCAGCTTGGGAGCCTGGTCACTTTCGAAAATACCATTTGGTATAATAAAAAATAAATAGCCGCCGGATTTCACATGATTCATGCTCTGCTCAATAAATAAGTGATGAGAATAGGAATGCCCCTCATCTGCTTTTAGCTTATACTCGGCCGAACGGACATCATTCGGATAATACCCGACAGGCAAATCACTTACAACGGCATCAGCAGATTCGATAAACAGCGGTTCAAGGCTATCCTGGTTGAAGAATTGAATGGGGTGCTCCTGTAAATTGGCATTAATATAAGCTAGCTTGATCAATAAGTCATCAATCTCAATCCCTGTTGCCTCAATCACTTTACCGCTTTGGTGATTCATAACGGTAGTCAATAAATTTCCTGTTCCCACTGCAGGATCCAGCAGGCGGAAACTTTTTTCCTGAATGAACTTTTCGACAAGATACCCCATCAGCATTCCTACTGCATCAGGAGTCATTTGATGATTGGGCTGCACATTTTCTTTCATGCCTTTTAATATCGCAAGCTGAAAGGATTTTCTGATTTCTTCTTTTGTGCAGCCGCTTAAGTCTATGGATTCATAACTCTTCCTGAGCCTTTTGACTGTTAATTCACTGAGCTCATCCTGAAGAATACTTTCATGAAATAAATTCTCTCCTGTTTCAGCAAGAGCTTCTAAGTATGTACAATGCAGTTCATCCTGCATAATTACAGCCGTTTCGTTTAAAATCGTAAATAAATCCTCAACCGGAGTTATTTTCACAGCATATTCCTCCCGTCCTTATTCTTTTTCCTATTTTAACTGGCTTTTGGTTCATTCACAAGTTTGGTGCTGAGTAAGAAAAGCGCAAGCGCCTTGCCCACCCCCGACAAGCACAAGCCGAGCCTCACGGAAAGGCGTCCTTTGCCTTTTTGGGAGGCTCGGCTTGTGACCTCGAGGGGGTAGGCGCTGGAGCTAGACAGTTATCGACGTTCAAAGTTTTATACTTTCTTATCTTAGAACAAAAAAATTAAAGCCCCGGAACGAATCCGGAGCTTCCAATTATCTATATTATTTTGCTTGTTTAGCTGCTTCCACTGCTGCTTCATAGTTTGGATGATCTGTTGCCTCACTGACATATTCCGCATATGTCACAGTGTCGTTCGAATCAACAACAAAAACGGCACGGGCCAATAAACGAAGTTCCTGGATGGCTACCCCAAAAGCTTCTCCAAAAGACAGGTCGCGGTGATCGGAAACAGTTTGAACATTTTCAATTCCTGCTGCTGCACACCAGCGCTTTTGAGCAAACGGAAGATCTACGCTTACAGTAAGAATTTTAACATTATCAAGCTTGGAAGCTTCTTCGTTAAAACGGCGTGTCTGTGCATCACAAACGCCCGTGTCAATAGAAGGAACTACGCTGATAAGACGTACTTGCCCTTTTGAATCAGCAAGTGTAACTTCAGAAAGGTCATTTGCCAGAACCTTGAATTCAGGAGCTTTATCTCCTGCTTTTACTTCATTACCCAGCAATGTTACAGGATTTCCTTTGAACGTAATAGATGCCATTTAAATCGTCCTCCTTAATCACTTATGTACAGTGTAAATCATATCTTTTCAGAATCTTTTTTGCAATTATTAAGGATGCATTCCAAGAAAAAAGTTAACTCTCCATAGGAAAGTTAACTTCCTTCTCCTCTTAGATATCAAGATCCTGTTTAGGTCTGTTGTACTCATCACTGTTATCCTGCTGGTTCTGGCCCTGCTGGCTGCCTGAGCTGTTTTCTTTCTTATTAAACATCTGCTGAATTTTATCGACTGCCTGCGGGGCAAGATCAAGAATTTTCTCATACAAATGAGTGCTTTCATCAAGATGAACCATTTTCACCCCGTGGGAATTGACAATCAAAAAGGCGATTGGTGTAATGGAGACACCGCCTCCGCTCCCCCCGCCAAACGGGTGGCCCTTTTCCTCGCCTGATTGTCCATCAAGCATAAATTCGCTTCCTCCTGCTGCAAAGCCAAAGCCAACTTTTGAAACGGTTAAAATCACACTGCCATCAGGGGTTTCTACTGGATCCCCGATTATCGTGTTAACATCAATCATCTCTTTCAGGTTTTCCATGGCAGTTGTCATAAGCCCTTGAATAGGATGGTCAGACATTCATTGCTCCTCCTCTTTTAGACAGTTTTAGTACCATCATCAGATAAGGCAGAAAGCGGCTTTGTCCTGAAGTCCGGCCGTCCGCCTTTCCAATATTTAATCAGTTTAATTCCTGCTAACATAGCATGCCCGACACGAAAATGAATCATACATGAAATGGCTGTTTGTGAAACGGAAAATTGAAAATGGGGAGTAACAGTGATGCTGGGAGGCGTTTTCAGTTTCATATAATGACTTATTAATCCAAGAATGCTCCCTTTTATCGCCCAGAGTGCCCCGGTGATCATCCCCGTATGGGCTGCATCCCCAAGGCCTGCAAAAGTATGCCATTCAAGATTCCGGATGGTTACATGCTTTAGAAATTTCCGTATTATTTTGTGGAGAGACACAATATGATTAATCATAGCTTTCGTGTCATGCAAACTATTAAGAAAATCAGTCGCGGAGAATTGCTTAGTATCTTCGCCAGAAGTATTTTCCTGTGGCCCTGCAGCCGTCTTTTCCTTTACGACAATCGTTGGCGAGTTATCATCAACCTTTATCAGCGGGACTTCTATTTTGTATCTTATCAGCCCGAACCAGGCTTTCAATTGGATTTTCAAATGATCATTATCATTTCCATGGTAAAAATGAAAATATATCTTTAGTTTTGTTATCATTACTAGAATTAAAAGAAGTATGAGGGCAATTACGGCAATCAGGAGCCACTTCACTTTTTTTCACACCCTTTCAGCTTTGTATTATGCCCAACTGAAAAAAAATAAACCTGCCACCAGACGGTGACAGGCTTCCATTTCTCCATTAAATGACTTGTTCATTTTGCCTTTCGTGAACAACAGAGGTGTCTGCAAAAAGATCATGCAGTCCCTGTTTCTTCGGCAGGAAGGCCACAATGACATAGCCGATAAAAATGCTCACTGATATAAAACGGCCGATCCATTCACGGAACAGAATTGTACCCCATGTCAGCTTTTCTCCTTTAAGATCTACTACTCTTAAACCAAATACCATTTTCCCGAGCGTTTGGCCAAAAAACTTTGTCATCAGTACAAAATAAGCGTAAAACGTAATGGCAGTTGCTATGGATATCGGAGCAAACAAATTGCTTTCATGCAAAGGAATATCCAATGCTCTAAAAATAGGATTGATCAATATCCGGTCTACACTGCCAACCACAACCAAATCTAAAAGATAAGCCCAAAATCTCATCCAGAAACCGGCAAACCTGATAGGTGCCGAAGCTTTTTGAATGGGGAGGGTTTCTGCCTGTGTGACCGTTTCCTTACGAGCCTGATCCTCTTCATTAAAGGCTGACTCGATCCCGCCTTCATCCTGCTTTATATCAGGATGGGCAAGCTCTCTTTCATTCGGATCTTTTGCAGTCATCTTTTCTCCCCCTCCCTATTCAGCATAAAGATACATTAAACGCGGTGAGTTTGGCTGTGATAACAACTTCATCACTCCTGCCATTTCCAGGTCATCACCCATGATTTTTCGCGCTCCCATGCTGAACATGGAGCCGAACCCGAAATTCTCAGTATATTTTACAACCTGCGCACCATTTAATTTATGGTCTTTCTTTAATTGTTCAATTACATCATCGTCATAGCCAAAACCATCAATCAGATTCAACTCTTTCGCCTGCCGCCCGTCATAAATGCGGCCGTCCGCAATTTCCTTCACCTGTTCCTCAGTTAATCCGCGGCCTTCCGAAATAACTTTAACAAATCCCTCATATGAATTATTAATCATGGATTGAAGGATTTTTCTTTCCTCATCCGTCATCTCCCTAGTAGGACTCATGATATCTTTATATGGACCGCTTTTAATCGTAACGAACTCGACACCATATTTTTCAGCAAGCCCAGCATAATTATAGCCCTGCATGATAACACCCAGAGAACCGGTCATTGTCTCGGGACTGGCAAAAATCTTGTCAGCCGGAGCGGATATATAATAGCCTCCTGATGCAGCCATTGATCCCATTGATATGTATACCGGCTTCTTTGTTTCTTTTTGGATTTCAATAATCTTATCATGTATTTCGGCGCTTTCCACTACCCCTCCGCCTGGGGAATTAACCTTAATGACTATCGCCTTTACTGTGCTGTCTTCTTTTACATAATCAAGATTATCCATGAATCCTTTGTGATTATATCCCGGGCTTGCAAATAAAGAAGCGGCATCACCCGTATCCTGAATCACTCCATTCACATCCAGCACGGCAATTTTTTTCTGTGCATTTCCCTCTTCAATGACTTCTTCCAAAAATGCTTCATTGCCTCCTGCAAACAGTTCATTTACCGAGCTTTCAAAATCTGTAAATGCAAATGCAGTCACGAAATTCAGCACAACGGAAAATACAAACAGACCTGCTGCTATTCCCAGTGCAGCCCAACGTTTTCCACTCATTAAGAAATCCTCCTTTTAATATGCTTCCACCTATAACATAACCAGCCGCCTTGCTTGACTGATAATGACTACCGGAAAACCTATTTGTCACATAGTCTTCATACGTATAAAACTTTAAAAATGTTTCAAAAAAAGGTAAACTGAAATCAACATCCATAATCATAGCAAAATTTGAATTATTTAGGAAAGAAAATCATCAAGACATTTTCCACACTGAAATTTCATAACTTTCTTACTGCTGGAGGAATGAATATGCCTGAAAGACGCAATATATACTTTTATCACAAAAAAGATGAAGAAACGATGGAAAAAGTAGCACCTCTTTACAGCCTGGCTGAGGAGCATGCCTTTACAATCGTCAATGACTTCAAAAAAGCCAATATCATTGTAAGCATAGGGGGAGACGGAACTTTTTTGCAGGCTGTCCGTAAAACCGGCTATAGAGATGATTGTTTATATGCGGGAATTTCAACGACTGGAAGCCTGAGCCTGTACTGTGATTTCCATCTTGATGATACAGACAAGATGGTGGAGGCAATGACAAATGAACAAGTAGAAGTAAGACGCTATCCCACTATTGATGTTACAGTTGATGACCAGACATCCTTTCAGTGTTTAAATGAATTCAGCATCCGCTCCGCCATAATTAAAACACTTGTAATCGATGTCTTTATCGATGATCTCCATTTTGAAACCTTCCGCGGGGACGGAATGATTGTTGCCACTCCAACCGGAAGCACAGCATATAATAAGTCTGTAAACGGAGCTGTTGTTGACCCGCTGCTGCCATGCATGCAGGTGAGCGAACTCGCTTCATTGAATAACAACCGCTATCGTACACTTGGATCCTCTTTTATCCTGAGCGGAAACCGGCAGCTGACTCTCAAAGTGGTTCAAGATGGCAATGACCATCCTACAATGGGAATGGACAATGAAGCCCTAAGCATTCAGCATGTTGAAAAGATTGATATAAAACTAAGCAGCAAAATCATTAAGACCGTAAAACTGAAGGACAATTCCTTCTGGGAAAAAGTGAAGAGGACATTTTTATAAAAGGCTGTTTTCGCAAGGTTGTTTCTCTTTGTATATGATTTACTGAGTTGATTGTAGCAGAAGGTGCGAGATCCTCGAAAATGCTACCGCATTTTCTTCGTGCGGGGTTTTTTCAGGGAAGATTATTCAACGTCCTGCGGGGAGTAGCGGGACAGGTGAGACCCCCGCAGACGCGCAGCGTCGAGGAGGCTCAACGCCTGCCCCGCGGAAAGCGAGCAGCCTGGAGCGGAAATCAACGGACAACATTGATAGGAAAAACAACAATTTATACGAAAAGGGCCTTATAAAAAAAGAGTTTCGCATGTCCGTGCGAAACTCTTTTTTCTATATGCCGATACCTTTTCCGCGCTTCAGTTTTGTTTCCCAATGGGCAAAAAGTTTTGTCCTCGAAACAGAGTAAATCGTTAAAGCCAGCCAGATAAACATAAAGGAAAGCATGTGAAGTTTTGTAAAGTGCTCATGATAAACGAAGATTCCCAGAATCAGCGTAATTGTCGGCGCAATATACTGCAGAAAGCCAAGCATGGACATCGGTATCTTTTGAGCTCCTTTGGCAAAATACAAGAGCGGCACTGCTGTGGCTGCTCCTGCCCCAATCAGAAGCAAGTCGGTGCTTGGCGAAACATGCAGAAAAGCCTGCTTACCATTCATAAAAAGCATCACTATATAAATAAATGCGATCGGAGTCACTACTAATGTTTCCAGCGTTAAGCCAATAGCCGAATCCACTTTTATAAGCTTTTTGGCCAGCCCGTAAAGGCCAAAGGATAATGCGAGAACAATGGCTATCCAGGGGAATCGCCCATAGCTGACAGTCAAAATCATAACTCCGGCAAACGCAATTCCAAAAGATACATATTGCGCAGGTGATAGTTTCTCTTTAAAAACCAGCATGCCCAGAATCACACTTACAAGCGGATTAATATAATAGCCAAGACTGGCCTCAATCATCTGATCGGTGTTGACCGCCCAAATATATAAAAACCAGTTGGTGCTGATCAGAATGGAGGCGATCACAAGGGCGAAAAACTGCTTTTTGTTTGTTTTAAAACCTTTAAGTGTTGCAGCAAAAGCATTCCACTTTTTGGAGGCAAGCAAAATAATCAGCATAAAGAAGAATGACCAAAAAATCCTGTTAGCTAAAATTTCATCTGCTTGCACGTGGTCTACCAACTTCCAATAAATGGGCAAAATCCCCCATAAAAAGTAGGCAAACCCTGCGTATAGAGCTCCCATTTGCACTTCATTATTTTTCATTGCAATTCCTCAATTCTTTCTAGTATCGAAATATTTATATTATAAGTCTGCCTTAAAAATGTTTGCAATCATTTTTTCCTGCCAAAAAGAATGCCAGGCACCTATTTGTATAAGTACCTGACATTTTCATTTATCTTTCGTATACTATTTTTCCGTCAATAACGGTTTTGTTTACGGTAACGGCTGCAATTTGTCCTATTGGCATTTTAAAAATATCTTCATTTAAAATAGTGAAATCGGCCAGATACCCTTCTTGTATGACACCTCTATCATTTTCATGGGAGGCAGCATATGCACTGCCTTTTGTGAATAAGCATACTGCTTCATAAACAGATAATGCTTCACTTGGATAATAGACTGTGTTATGCGGGTCATCTATGTTTGTTCTCGTAACAGCTGCATGAATTCCAAGAAATGGATTGGCAGGCTCAATCGGTGCGTCAGAGCCTCCTGCACAATGTACTCCCTCTTTCAGCAGTGTCTTCCATGCATAGCAATACTTCATATTTTCTTCACCAATACGGTCGATCACCCAGGGAAAGTCGGAGGCTGTAAATCTCGGCTGGATATCAAGGATTAAAGGCAGTTTTTTAGCCCTTTCAATAAGCTCCTTGTGCAATATTTGGGCATGAATCAGTCTGTCTCGCCCCAGACCTTCCAATGGATGCTTTTCTATTGCATTTAATGCCATTTCAAATGCCAAATCTCCAATCGTATGGATGGCAACTGGCATTTCATGATTGCGGGCTTTCTCCACTAGGGCATCAAGCTGCTCCTGTGAGAAAATAGCAACTCCTGAAGTGGATGGGTCATCTGCATAAGGATGGCTTAATAAAGCTGTTCTTCCCCCCAATGCTCCATCGGCAAATATCTTCATAGCACCAAACTCTATATGTTTACTTCCCGCTAAAAATCCTCCGCCTGATTCCTTCATTTCATCAGCAACTTCATGATGAACCAGCAGATGTGCCCTGAAAGAAAGACCTTCCTCCTCAATTACCTGCTTGAAGGCCTGATAGGTCTGGGAAAACCCTCCATAATAATTGAGATCCTCAGTATGCCCTCCTGTCAATCCGAGCTTATAGGCATCTTTAATAGCAGCGTGAAGCGCCTTCCTTAAATACCCTTCGGAGACAGCAGGCATCACATTGTATAAAAGCTCTTGGGCCTGATCCTTCAAAAGTCCATTTAGTTTTCCAAATTCATCTTTTTCAATTACTCCTCCAGGAGGGCATTCAGTATCTTCAGTAATATTTGCCTTGGATAATCCAAGAGAATTGACTGCAAGAGCATGTCTGCACACACGTTTCAGCATAACAGGATGATTGGGAACATATTGGTCCAGCTCTGAAGCATATATAGGCTCCGGCAAATCCCATAAATTTTCATTCCAGCCTTCCCCAATGACCCACTCTCCCTCATCTATTGTCTCTGAGAATTGCTTTACAGCCAGAAGAACTTCCTGCTTTGATGTGTGCTCAGATAAGTCGAGCCTTATCAGCCTTTCGCCATGCCCGATGAGGTGCATATGGCTATCCACAAATCCCGGCAGCATGGTGCTTCCCTGCAGATCGATCTCCTTTTGAATCTCTTCTTTATACTTATCCCTTAAATCTCCCAAGGCGCCAATCTCAATAATTTGGCTGCCTTCTGTATAAACGGCCTCTATCTGATGGCCTTCCTGCTGAAGGGTATATATCGGCCCCCCGTGCCATAGCATTCCCATAAAATCTTTTCTCCTTTAATATACTAAAATTTCACATTTACCATAGTATAACAAAAATACAGGCGGAATTCCGCCTGTATTTTTCAAAGCATTCAGTTTTGCGCTGAAGCAGTTTCCGCTTCTTTTTTCCGCAATTCCACACGCATGATTTTTCCAGAAGTCGTTTTTGGCAGCTCAGATAAAAACTCAATTTTCCGAGGATATTTATAAGGAGCTGTCAGCTCTTTTACATGCTCCTGGAGCTCTGAAACAAGATTAGGATTGTTTTGGTCGACACCCTCCCTTAATACAACGAATGCCTTAACAATCAACCCGCGCACTTCATCAGGACTTCCTACAACTGCACATTCAGCTACATACGGATGTTTTACAAGTGCGTCTTCCACCTCGAATGGTCCGATCGTATAGCCTGAGCTGATAATAATATCATCACCGCGGCCTTCAAACCAGAAATATCCATCTTTATCTTTCTTTGCTTTATCTCCGGTAATATAGTAATCACCGCGGAATTGCATAGCAGTTCTTTCCGGGTCTTTATAATAATTTTTAAAGAGTGCAGGAGTTTCTACATGGACAGCGATATCTCCTGTCTCCCCCACTGCACATACTTCACCGTCTTCATTTATAATGTCTACTCTGTTGCCTGGAGTTGGTTTGCCCATTGATCCTGCTTTTAACTCCATATCCTTTGTAATGCCGACAAGCAGGGTATTTTCAGTCTGTCCATACCCATCACGGACATTCACGTTAAAATGCTTCTTAAATGTTTCAATCACTTCCCGGTTGAGCGGTTCACCCGCCGAAACAGCACTATGAAGCGCCGGCAGGTTGTATTCATGAATATTGTCAGCCTTTGCCATCAGCCTGTATTCAGTCGGTGTACAGCAAAGGACATTGACCTTATAATCCTCTAATAGCTGCAAATATTTTTTCGGTTCAAATTTTCCATTGTAGACAACTCCGGTGGCACCAGAACCGAGAACGGAAAGGAACGGGCTCCATATCCACTTTTGCCAGCCAGGGCCTGCAGTTGCCCATACTGTATCACCTTCATTAATGCATAACCAGTTCGGTGCTGCTGTTTTTAGGTGAGCATATGCCCAGCCATGTGTATGTACTACACCTTTAGGGTTTCCGGTTGTTCCTGATGTATACGAAAGAAATGCCATGTCTTCCCGTGAGGTATCAGCCAATGAAAGTTCCGGTGAAGCCTGTTTCATCTCCTCGTCCAGACCGATCCAGCCATCAGCATTTCCGCCAATCACAAATTTCGGCAGGGCTTCTGCTTCCTTAATATCCTTAAATTGGTCAACATATGGATAATAACTTACAATCGCTTTAACATCGCCATGATTAATGCGGTATTGCAGATCTTTCGAACGAAGCATTTCTGAACTTGGTATAACAACAATTCCCGCTTTTAGTGATGCAATGTAAACCTGATACGCCTCAATCAGTCTTGGAACAATGATAAGAATAACATCCCCTTTATTCAAACCATTTTCTAAGAAAACGTTTCCAATTTTGTTTGCATTGTGAATCAGTTCACTGTATGTAATCTCTTTCTTTTCTCCATGCTCATCTTCCCACTTAATTGCAAGTTTGTCCTTATCTCCGGCAAACCGCTCCATTTCTGATACGAGATTGTACTTCTCCGGTGCGATTAAGTCTTCCCGTTTCATCAAATCTCCCCCTGACAAAGTCTTTTTCCGGTGTATAAACATGGCTGTAAGTTCTATAGAAATTATTATACTAAATTATTATAAAATTTAAAATTATTTATTTTTTTGAAAGTATTTCATGCACATAAATAAGGAGCAGGAATAATTCCTGCTCCTTGTAGCCATATTATTTAATTATTATCTTTGGAAACCGCCTAATTGCTGTTCAGCCATCTGAACTAAACGCTTAGTGATTTCTCCACCTACAGAACCGTTAGCGCGAGAAGTAGTTTCAGCACCAAGGTTTACACCGAATTCAGTAGCGATTTCGTACTTCATTTGGTCAAGAGCCTGTTGTACTCCAGGAACTAGAAGTTGGTTTGAGCTGTTGTTGTTTGCCATGTGATTTTCACCTCCTTGTGAGTATAGAATGTGTAGAATCACATGGCCATATACACTATTTAATTGGTAATTGTTGTATTATTTTTTGAAGTTAAAATTAACAATTGCTGTTGCATCATTTAGATGAAGCCCGTTGATTTCCACTGCGGTCACTTGCTTTCCGCGGGGAGGAACAGAGCTCCTCGGCTTCGTCTGCGGGGTCTCCCGCTCCCTCTCCTCACGCAGGACATTGAATATGCTTCCCCGAATGAACACCGCACGAAGAAAATGCGTCAGCATTTTCGAGGATCAAGTGCCCTCCGCTACAATCAACTCAGCAAAATAAAACCTGTATCCATCTACCACTTTAAACATTATCCCGAATGTAAATTAAAATAATTCCCCAAAAGAGTCTTCATTGCGCGATTGAGGTTTAATAACCAGCTTTTCGGTGCCTTCGACTGCTTTTGCGATTAGAGGTTCGAAATCAACAAAGCTTTCAAAGCGGCGGACTTTGTCGCGTTTTGGTTTTGTTTTTGGTGATGAAGGAACAAAAACGGTACAGCAGTCTTCAAATGGCCTGATCGATATATCGTGCGTATCAATGGTTTGGGCAATGTCGATGATTTCTGATTTATCCATTGTGATCAGCGGCCGCAGGATAGGTGTTGTCGTGACATCGTTAATGGCAAACATGCTCTCAATTGTCTGGCTTGCTACCTGTCCAAGGCTTTCCCCGGTGATGATGGCCAGGCCATCGTTTTTATCGCGGATTTCATCAGTGATCCGGAGCATCAACCTTCTGGTAGTTGTCATCGTATAATTCGACGGAACCTGCTGATGGATCAGCTGCTGGATTTCTGTAAATGGAACAATATGGAGAACAACGGTTCCAGCAATATTCGCAAGTTTTTCTGTCAAATCAATTACTTTTTGCTTCGCGCGCTCACTCGTGAAAGGCGGGCTATGAAAATGGACAGCTTCAATTTCCAAACCTCTCTTCATGGATAAATAACCTGCTACCGGGCTGTCAATTCCCCCGGAGAGCATAAGCATGGCTTTTCCGCTTGAACCTGCAGGAAGTCCGCCAGCCCCCTCAATGGTTTCGCATGATAAGTAAGCCGCTTCTTCGCGAACTTCAATCTGCAGATTGATATCCGGTTTTTTTACGTTCACTTTTAGACCCGGCACATTCTTCAGGAGGTGCCCGCCAAATTCATGATTAAGTTCGTCAGTATTTAAAGGAAAGCCTTTATCGGCTCTCTTAGCCGTAATCTTGAAAGTCTTTCCTTCATCAAAATGTTTTAAAAATAACGCCAATGCTGCAGCTTTCATTTCTTCGATATCTTTATTGACTTTCACAGCAGGACTGAATGACTGAATGCCAAAGATGCCTTTAAGGCGATCAGCAACCTCTCTGCCATCAGCACCATTCAAAACGACGTACATTCGGTCTCTTGTAGATTCTATCTTGATGCCGGGAAATTCATTCAGCACATCGTATATGCTTTTTCTAAGTTTATCGACAAACTTATTGCGGTTTCTGCCTTTTGTGGAGATTTCTCCATATCTTATAAGTATACGATCATAATTTATCATGATTTCATAACCTCTCTTAGCCTAATAACGGTCTCTTTTACCGCCTGTATAAAAATCTCTGCCTCTTCCTTCGTATTATCATAAGACAAACTGACCCGGACTGCACTTTTCGCATCCTTTTCAGGAATTCCCATAGCCATCAGGGTACTGCTGGCAGCAGATTTTTTTGAAGAGCAGGCACTTGTAGTGGAAATAAAAATTCCGCGCTCTTCTAAAGCGTGGACAAATACCTCCGCTTTGAATCCTTTTATAGAGAAATTGACGATGTGAGGAGCAGAATTTTTTTCAGGAGTATGAACTGTAATGCCCTCAATTCTTCCAATCTCCTCCATTATATAGGTTTTGATCGATGTAAGCCGGCTTAAATGCCTTTCCATATTATTCATCGTAAGCCTTAGTGCCTTTGCCATCGCCACAATGCCAGCTACATTTTCTGTGCCGCTTCTCATTTTCCATTCCTGATTGCCCCCGGAGAGCAACGGCGAAAGACGAAGTCCATCACGAATGAACAAAACCCCATTCCCCTTCAAACCGTGGAATTTATGAGCGGAAATCGTACACAAATCAACGCGGGCCTGATAAAGGTCAAGGGGCACCTTGCCGATTCCCTGGACATGGTCTACATGGAATATGACCCGCGCATACTTCTTCAGCATCTCACCTATTTCATTTATTGGCTGAATGGAACCAATTTCATTATTTACGTGCATAACAGAGACTAAAACAGTTTCCTGTGTAATTTCCTTTTCAATGTCTTCAGCATGGACAATCCCTTTACTGTCCGGTTCAATTACGGTAATGCGATAGCCCAATTCCTTCAGCTGATCCGCAGTTTCCCTTACAGAGGCATGTTCCAGTCCGGTGGTGATAATATGGCTGCCTCTTTTTCTATGCATTAATGCAGTTCCTTTTATAGCAAGGTTATTGCTCTCTGTCCCTCCGGATGTGAAATACACTTCGCTGTTCTTAACATTCAGCAATTGGGCAATTTGCTCACGCGCCTGCATCAGCAGCCTCTCTGCCTTACCTCCAAATTCGTGCAGGGAAGAGGGATTCCCAAAGTATTCTGAAGAAACCTTAATAAAAGAATCAAGCACTTCTTTATATGGTTTAGTTGTTGCACTGTTATCTAAATAAATCACGGTCTTCTCCTTTCCGTTCCGATAACCCTTTAGCCAACTTTAAATCATATCATAACCAGTGAAGATTGGAAATTCTAATTGAAGCTTTTGAATCAAATAGTCAATTCTTTACTATTTAAATTAAGCAAGTTTGAACAATTTAATTAAATGAATGGATTAATTTACACGTGGAAAGCTGATATTATTGTAATTTGAGCATAGTACTTTTCAAATTTATTATTATAAAATACTAAATATTAAGACTTCGTATTTTTTCGACATTTTTTTCAGTTCCTGTGCTAATATGAAAATGTTCTAAACATTATGATATGGAACTATTTCAGGAGGATATATATGGAGAATAAAACATTGGCACCAAAACAAATTCTCGCCGTCGGACTCATGTTATTTGCTCTATTCTTTGGGGCAGGAAATATGATTTTTCCTCCCTTCCTGGGACAAGCTGCCGGCACAAGTGTATGGACTGCTATTATTGGATTTTTAATTACAGGGGTTGGATTGCCGCTATTGGGAATTATCGCCATTGCCAAAAATGGTGATTTACAGACAATCGCAAGCCGCGTACACCCTTTATACGGAATTATTTTTACTATTATTATGTACTTAGCCATTGGACCATTTTTCGGAATCCCGCGTACAGGGACAGTTGCTTATGAAATTGGGGTTACTCCGTTCTTATCTGAAACCGCTTCCAATGGTCCTTTTTCTTTATTGGTTTATACCATTGCCTTTTTTGGCATCACTGCCTGGCTTTCTCTCAATCCATCGAAATTAGTGGATAGAATCGGCAATATTTTTACACCAGCCTTGCTCATTATCCTTGCTGTTCTGGTTATAAAAAGCTTCATTACTCCTATGGGTGAACTGGAGTCGCCAGTGGGAGCATATGCTGAAGGGCCGTTCTTTAAAGGCTTCATTGAAGGCTACCTGACGATGGATACAATTGCAGCTCTGGTTTTCGGTATTATCGTTATCAGTTCAATACAGGGTATGGGTGTGACAAATAAACATTCACTAATGAAGATTTGCATTACTGCCGGACTGATAGCTGCTGCCGGTCTTGCGGCAGTATACTTATCTCTTGCATATATCGGTGCAACAAGTACGGAAGCTATAGGTGAATTTGATAATGGCGGCGCTATTCTATCTGCCGCTTCTCATTATCTATTTGGATCTGCGGGAGCATTGATCCTTGGGCTGGCCATAACGGTAGCATGCCTGACAACCTCAATCGGACTCGTTTCCGCTTGTGCGCAATACTTTCATAAACTGCTCCCAAAAATATCCTATAAAACCATTGTAATCATCCTTTCACTGTTCAGTATGGTTGTTGCAAACATTGGTTTAACTCAGCTGATTCAACTTTCATTGCCAATTTTAATCATAATTTATCCGCTGGCCATTGTGCTGATACTGCTATCCTTTATGCACAATGCCTTTAATGGCTATTCAGTGGTATATATCGGGGCATTAATTCCTACAGGATTAATCAGTTTTGTGGATGGCTTGAAAACAGCTGGAATGGACGTATCCTTTATCACAGACTCACTGCAATTCCTCCCATTCTTTGCTGAGGGAATCGGCTGGATTGTGCCTGCCATTGCTGGAGCTGTTATAGGCTACTTCCTGGCAATAGCTGTTGGGGAGCCGAAAAAAACAATTGCTGGCAACGAATAAAAAGCTCCATGCGCCCGCTTATCGGCGCATTAAGCCAGACATATTCCTTTTAAAAAAACAGATCCGATAATCGGATCTGTTTTTTTATTGTTCAGTTATTAATTCTTCAATTCTCTTGATCGCACCCGGCTCGACTTCTTCAATTGAAGAGGCAGCCTGCTCCAATGCTTTTTTATATTCATAACTTCTGAATGAAGCCTCTGCTTCCCTTAATCCATTATCAATAGATGGATAACTGCTTCTGTACCGGTTGCCATATTGGATGACTTTCTCAGCTAGAAGGATCGTCTCAATCATATCACCCACAGAATCAGCAGCCTTATCAACAGTCAGCACCGCAACTTCAAGATATTGCTGAACCGCAGGAATATTCAATGGTTTTTCATCGAGCTTGGCCAGCACATTATCTATGCTTTCTTTCGCATCCTGAATCAAATATTTATATTCCTGGGAAACTCCAGGCACATTGTTTTTGGAGATAAGCCTTATCGTTTCTGCCACTTTCCTGCTTAATTCTTTTACTTTTTCCCTTGCAGACATTTCGTCTTTTCGTAAGGCCTGAAGCTTTTCGGCAAAGGCTGTCTGCTCATCTGAAATTTCCTCAATGTGTTCCTTGACTTCCGCAAGCTCTTCTCTCAGAACTGTATGGGGAGTATTCTGGCTGTTAATCTTATGCTCCAGCACTTCGAATTTTTTGAACAGCTGGTTTATTTTTTTCTCCAGGTGGATTTGAATTTCAAGATCCTTTTCTGGAAGATGATAGCTATTCCGGACAGCAGCTATCTCTGTCTTTAGCTGGTTGTTCATATCACGGTTATTATAAAGCATGGTTCTTGTTGCTTCATCCTGCTGGCTTAAGTAATGTCTGGCATGTACTTCCTTTTCGAGCAGGTCATACAGATGTTCAATATTATCTTTAATCTCTTCGACTCCTGTTTGAACTTCTTCGATTTGTGCTTGATCAAGGGAACCGGAATATCCAGTTACTTGTTTTTCAAGCCTCTCAATTTCTTTATCTATTTGCAGGTGATCAAGCAGAAAGCCCTGCTCCTGCATTTCCTTATACCCATCTCTCAGCTCTTCCAGCTCGGAAGGGATCTTGGATTGACAGTCAACCATCAGGCTTGGTATAGCTTCCATTTTGGCTTGAGAATCCTCAACCAGGGCTTTGATTACAAGAAGGATTTCACGTGCTTCAAGGTAATTGCCCTTTTCGGTTTTGTCATCGAACTCTTCAAATTTAGCCAATGCTTCATCCAGCTGTGCTTCAAGAATTTTTTCCGATTTGCCGAATGTATGACGATGTGCAAGAAGGGACTTTTTGCATTGGCGATACATTTCTTTCAATTCTTCAATTTCCGCTCTATTCTTCTCTTCACTGCCCACCAGCTCATTCAATTCAGTAAGCAGGTTTTTGATGTTTTCTTCTATCTCAGTTAATCTTTTTTCTATTCTCTGCTGAATTTCCTGGGAATTTTTAAAGCGGTATTTATCTATGCTCTCTTCAGCATCAAATAACAATTCCTCCACATCCGGAAGCTGTGTTGTAACTATTTCATCCCATTCATTTCTCCAGCGTTCAAACAATTCCTCTGTCTGCCCCGTCATATTCAGCTTTTTAACTCTAGACATTTCATCTAGAACAGGGCGGTCCGTTATGTCCATCTTCCATGTTTCCAGCCTGTCAATTTCTTTGAAATGTTTTTTCTTTAAAAAATATCCGGTGAGATATAGGCATATAAGAATGACTATAGCTCCAAGTATGTATTCCATTTTAAAGCCCCCTGTTCTGTTCCCGAGCCAGTATATATATGTAAAGTTTTTATTTAATTGCGTGTGCGTTTCTTTATTTTCACATGTTATTTTCAATGCTTTTATGATACCATGTAAACGACATTTTTTGACTATTTATTTCATTTTTTTAAGAATTTCTTCATTAATATCTCACCTAAAATGCTATTTTCGGAAAATAACTATAGCATTTGTATTTTTTAATTGAACTATATGAACTGTTCAAATACAAACAATTCGCTTTTTATAAAAGATTTCCTTCTTTATTTAGGAGATATATAAAAAAGAGACTTGAGTACTGCATCAATTAAACCATTGCAGAAAGGAAGCTCTTCATATGCTAAAAGACGGCCACATCCACACACCCTATTGCCCGCACGGAACAAAAGATTCATTGGAAGATTATGTTGAAAAAGCAATAAGTCTGGGTTTTAAGGAGATTTCTTTTACTGAACATGCTCCGCTCCCTGATGGCTTTGAGGACCCGGCACCTGCCCGGGACAGTGCGATGCGCAAGGAGAAGCTTGAAAAATATTTTACTGATATTTCAAGAATAAAAGCAGTTTATCAAGGAAAAATCAGGATTAATGCGGGGCTTGAAGTGGATTACATTGAAGGCTTTGAAAGGGAAATCAAAGAATTCCTTGATAAAAATGGAAAATACATGGATGATTCTATTTTATCTGTACATTTTCTAAAGCATGGCAGCAGCTACGAATGCCTGGACTACAGCCCGGATGTTTTTGCAAAGATGATCGAAGAATATGGTTCTATTGAAGCAGTTTATATGAATTATTTCCGCACCCTGCTTTTATCTATAAAAGCGGATTTAGGACCGTTTAAACCAAAAAGGGTTGGGCATATCACCCTGGTGAAAAAATTTCAAAAAAAATATCCCGCTGATCGGGAATATAGAGAGGAAATAACCCAAATACTCGATGAGGTGCATAATCAAGGCTATGAACTAGACTATAACGGAGCCGGTTTTGCCAAGCCGTTATGCAAAGAGTCCTATCCTCCGGATTGGGCTGCAGAAGCAGCGGCCCAAAAAGGCATTAAATTGGTTTATGGGTCCGATTCTCATCAGGCAAAGGAAATGGGTCAGGGCCTTGATAGAATGAAACACCTTTAAAGTACAGCAGCATAGGATTTTCCGCCATGATTGCACAGGACTCCATCAACCCAATTGAAGATCTCTTTAGTGTATTTGTCCGCGAAATATTTTTCATGAGGAAATACATGCAGAACTTCAGACATATAATGTGTGTTCAGAAATGGCATGGACAGGAGTCCTTTCAGCTGGACAATCATATAATTAGCTGAATGGATACGGAACTCTTTTGTTTTCATGCCCCTTTCGAGCACCTTGCCAAGATAAAACTTTTCCTTTGCTAAATAAGTGGACATGATTTCCCTTACTACCTGTGAATCTATTGAAATTTCCCGGAGTATCAATCTTGTTAAATGGCTATGTTCAAATTGATAAACCATGATATTTTGGGCCATTTTTTTCAGGCTCAGAGCCGCCCCC
This sequence comes from Cytobacillus firmus DS1, assembly GCF_000565285.1. Lineage (GTDB taxonomy): Bacteria > Bacillota > Bacilli > Bacillales > Cytobacillaceae > Cytobacillus > Cytobacillus firmus_A. The sequence continues at coordinate 114,502 of NZ_APVL01000009.1, forward strand.
TGCTCAAGAAATGCTACCCCCTTCTCTATCTCCTGAATATACCCTTCAAAAAACGCAGTAAAGCAATATTCAAGCAGCCCGTGTTTGTTTTCGAAATAGTATGCGATATTCGCTGGATTCGTCTGAGCTTTGCCTGCAATATCACGGATGGAAGTCCCAGAGAAACCCTTCGTATTAAATAAGGAGATAGCGGCAGACACGATTGCCTCTTTTGAATTTTTTTTCAAAGTTCCCGCCTCGCTTTCTTTTGTAAAGTCTCTGTTCAAACACATTGAGCGAATAAAATCATGGCTTGGTTCATAAACGGATTTGTTGTGATAATTAAACATTCTTGCTAAAATCGTCTTATCCTTTTTAAAGTTCTCGACAATGTCCTTCTAATTTCCTGTTCATCTGTCAGGAAATTCATATATCTTTGAGAAAGCAAGGTGATTTGTGATGTTTAGTGTCGAATCATACAAAGGAACCCGTGAAGAAAATTATCAATTATTGATTAAACAGCTCTCTGCTCTTCTTGAAGGAGAAACGAACATCATTGCCAATTTAAGCAATGCATCAGCACTTCTTAATCAATTCCTGGAACGTACAAACTGGGTAGGATTTTACCTGATGGAAGAAGGCGAGCTTGTTCTCGGGCCATTTCAGGGTCTGCCGGCATGTGTAAGGATCCCCCTTGGCAAGGGCGTTTGCGGAACAGCTGCCAAGCAAATGGAAACAGTCCGTGTTGAAGATGTTCATCAATTTCCTGGGCATATCGCCTGTGACGCAGCTTCACAGTCCGAAATCGTCATTCCGCTTGTCAAAGAAGGCAATCTTCTTGGTGTGCTGGATATTGATTCTCCAGAAAAAAACCGGTTTGATGAACTTGACCAAAAATACCTGGAAGACTTCTCAGAGGTACTTGTATCCTTCCTGTAAAAGATCCATAAGAAAGAGATGGCCATTTGAGAACGGCCATCTCTTTTATTTCAGACTCCTTTAAGAGCCTGGGAAAGATCCTCCCAGATATCTTCCCATGATTCAAGACCGACTGAAAGCCTCAGCAATGTATCTTCAATGCCCATTCTTTCACGGTATTCCTTTGGAACCACTGCATGAGTCATAGTTGCAGGGTGCTGAATTAAAGTCTCAGCATCTCCTAGGCTCACGGCAATTTTAATAAGATTCAGCCGGTTCATAAAATCCTGGGCAGTCTCTTTATCTCCCTTTAGAGTAAAGGAAATCATCCCGCCCGGCTTTCTCATTTGTTTTTGCGCAATATCAAAATCTGTATTACTGCTGTCTCCAGGAAAATAAACTTTTTCCACTTTTGGATGCGCCAATAAGTATGATGCAAGCTGTTCAGCATTATCACAATGCCTGTCAAGTCTGACTGCAAGTGTTTTCAGGCCGCGTAGCAGCAGCCAGGCATCAAAAGGTGAAATAATGCCCCCAATGTCTTTTTGAGTAGTCATCCTTACTTCATCCAAAAATTCTTTGCTGCCTACAACAAGGCCGGCAATTACGTCACCATGACCCCCGATGTATTTTGTCGCACTATGAATGACAATATCGCAGCCCAGCTCAATTGGATTCTGTAAATATGGAGAACAGAAAGTATTATCCACCACAACTGGAATTCCTTTCTCTCTCCCTACTTCTGCAACCATCTTCAAATCCACCAATTTCATTGTTGGATTTATTGGAGTTTCAACATATATACAGACAGTCTCCGGTTTAATGTCATCAAGCAGCTGCTGCTTCGATTCCATAGCTGAAAAATCATGGCTGATTTTAAATTTTTCCTCCATCATCTCCAGGAGTCCGAATGTACAACCATACACTCCCTGGGAACATACAATATGATCACCTGTTTTGGTTAATGCAAACAGAACAGCTGAAACCGCGGCCATACCCGAACCAAACGCAAGGGCCGCTTCTCCCTTTTCAAGGGCGGCCATTCTTTCTTCCAGCATCTTTACCGTTGGATTGCCCAGACGGGAATAGATATAGCCTTCTTCTTCACCGGCAAAACGCTTTTCCCCCTGCTGTGCTGTCTCAAAAGTAAAAGTTGACGTCTGAAAAATAGGCGGCGCAAGGCTTCCCTTGAAGCTTTCTGCATCGTATCCTTCATGGATGACCTGCGTCTCGAAGTTAAGCCGATGATTTCTATCCATTATAACTCTCTCCCTCTCTGAAAACGCTTACATTACTTGCTATAATAAGCTCCTCTTTCAGCATATGATAATAGCATATTTTTTGAAAGTATTTTGTTTTGGAAAATTTTTTTGAAAAGCTCAAGGCGCTCGCCTCTCGGTATATGACCTTGAGCCGCTAACGGCTGGAGCTATCTAACTTCAGAATTTATTCATGTTTATCCATTAATAAAGACTGCCTATGCATAAGGCAGTCCCCTATATAAATGAATCTGCTGCCGACTCAAGTATCACTTTATTTTTACCTGTATTCTTGGCAGTATATAATGCCTTGTCAGCCCGTTTAAACAGTGCAGCATATGAATCTTTTTTCCCCCTGCTCCAATATGAGACGCCGCATGAAATGGTTACTTTTGGGTCTGTGATCTGACATACCTTTCTGACAAGCCGCTCAGCGATAAGCGCACCTGCTGACAATGAAACACCGGGCAGGTAAAGAGCCAGCTCCTCACCGCCCCATCTAGCTCCAATATCAGTGCCGCGAATATTGCTGTTAATTAAATTGGCGACTTGAATAATGATTTCATCGCCTACCTGGTGTCCATATGTATCATTCACCATTTTAAAATCATCTATATCAACCAGCATAAAGGTTCCTTCATGATCTTCATTCATGGATTGATGTATGCGATCATCCAGATAGCTTCGGGAATACAGCTTTGTTAAGTGATCCGTTACAACCATCTTTTCAAGCTCTTCTCTCAGCATTGAATTGGTAAAGGCCAGAGTGGAATGATGAATCAATGATTGCAGCAGCTTGAATGTTTCAAATGAAAAATGATAAGGAGAACTGTGCAAGACAAGCGCAAATCCCTTTAATACTCCTGATTGGGTCATCGGAACCGCCATGATGGATTTATAGCAGCCCGCACCCTCGAACTGTAAAGAGAAATCTCCAATAAAAAGAGACTCTTTCTCCCTGATGATCTTTTTCTTCATATACTGAATATAGCTTTCTGCCTCTTTGGTATGAAAAAATTCAGTGCTGCCCTGAATTATATTCACATTAGAACCATCAGAAGATATCAGGATGAAACCGGCTTCTTCAGCATCAAATGACTGCAGAATCTGTTCTGACATAAAGTTCATCGTCTCTGTAAGGCGCAAATTCGAGTTCAGGCGGTGGGATGTTTCATTAATTAATTGAAGATCCGCTATCAGCCGCTTGGACTGCTGATATAGCTGCGCATTCTCCAGTGCACTGCCTGCAGTGTTGGCCAGAAGTGTTATAAATTCAATTTCATTTTTAGGGAATATCATGGTATTAGGCGCAATAACTTGAAGTACGCCATATACCCCCTGTTTCCCTTTTAATGGAGCATACAGGATAGAGCGAACTTCCTGCAGGGAATCTTCAAATTGAACAGCCCCCGTGACATACGCCTGCATGGCCGCGATATTTTCGCTGTCATATTCAAGGTCTCTAATAGGCAAATCCCCATGATTATTGTTGTCCTGGGAAAGAAGAAGATAATAAGTAAAAGTGGGGTACATTTCCTGCAATGTATAAATGATTTCCCCCAGCACCATGTCCATATCCATTGAGGAATGGAATTTCTCTGTAACACGATACAGCTGTTTATAGCGTTTCTCTTGAGATGCAATCTTGGCGAGGCCCCGGGCTTTATCAAAAAATTGCCCGCATTCTTCACTAAGCTCCTGAAATACTTTTCCTGGATAGGAATGAAAAGAGCCAAATTCACCGATTAAAATCATGCACCCAAGCAGTTTGCCTCTCTTCACAAGAGGAATCATGATTTGCTTTCCCTGAATCTCTGCGCCTAAACACTTGAGCTCTCTGTTTTTTTTCGCCCATCTTTTTAAATCGTGTGAAAAAGCAGATGAATCCAAATCCTGCGGGTTCGTAGCAGCTTCTGCAAAAAATTCCTGCTTCCACACATTAAAGACGTACAGGGTAATTTCATCAGCTCCGGTAAGGGCTTTAATTGCCGAAAGCATTTCGTTCAGTAATTGTTCATATTGAAAGAAACCATTTTCCGTATCGATAATATCAAAAAATCGGCTTTTTAAATTAAGTATGATTTGGCGTTCAAGTGTATCCATCTTCTTATCACCCATCAAATGTCTCAGATCATGAAACTTTAAACCAATAAGGTATACTATAACGGACCAAAATTAATAATCCCGGCATAGATGTGGCTATTTCGTTTCAATTCCGTTTAATTCATAACTTTTAAATTTTTCAGCAGAGGCCCAGCAAGAAGTATCTATAGAAAAAAAATCGCCTTCTGCCAATTTTTTCTTTTATTATATCATATTTTCAAAGAGACTCTTTGATAGTTTTCTAAATAACTGTGAAATATGGCATAGAAAATAAATTCCCTTATAATTAATACATGCTATAAACCTAAAGAAGTAAAAAAATAAAGATCACCTTGACTTTTACCATCTAAAAATTATATAATACTCCTTGTGTAAAATATTGCAGCCTATGTGAGCACCTTGATGTACTCATTTTGTTCCTCAACCAGAGCATTGAAGTTAGCATTATCTGGCTTCAGGCGCCTTTGGCGACTTACATGTTTCTGGGGATGGGGTACTGTGTAACCCTCTGCTGCTAGGGCGAAGGTACATGAAAACAAAATGAACATGATTGTTGTGCGCATCTGTTTCTGTTTTTATTTTACCCAAATAAAAACACAAAAGGAGGAGTCTTAAATGGCTCGTTATACTGGTCCAAGCTGGAAATTATCCCGTCGCCTTGGAATCTCTCTAAGCGGTACTGGAAAAGAATTAGAAAAGCGTCCTTACGCTCCTGGTCAACATGGTCCAAACCAGCGTAAAAAAATCTCTGAATACGGATTACAATTGCAGGAGAAGCAAAAGCTTCGTCATATGTACGGCGTAAATGAGCGTCAATTCCGCAATTTATTCGATAAAGCCGGCAAAATGCCTGGTAAGCACGGTGAAAACTTCATGATTCTTCTTGAATCACGCCTTGACAACGTTGTTTACCGTTTAGGTCTTGCACGCACTCGCCGTCAAGCTCGTCAGCTTGTTAACCACGGTCACATCATGGTTGATGGATCTCGCGTTGATATCCCATCATACCGCGTAGCACCTGGCCAAACAATTACACTTCGCGAAAAATCTCGCAGCCTTGACATCGTTAAAGAAGCAATCGAAGTTAACAACTTCGTACCTGACTTCGTATCTTTCGATGCAGACAAGCTAGAAGGAACTTTCACTCGCATGCCTGAGCGTTCTGAACTTCCAGCTGAAATCAACGAATCTCTAATCGTTGAATTCTACTCTCGTTAATAATATTAAAACTGCCGATGCATTTCGGCAGTTTTTTTTGTTATCTGCTGGATTAACTCCCACTTTACATCCTCGACTCCTACTTTCGTCTTTAATCAACAGGATCAGCTATCTGTCCACCCATTTTTGATTCAATTATATATAAATAAAGCCCTCCGTCACAGGAGGGCTTTCGCTTATTAGTATTTGATCAGGAAATATTTCTTCTTTCCGCGGCGAATGACAGTAAATTGACTTTCAATCTTGTCTTTATCAGTTAGAGTGTAATCAAGCTCTGTTACGCGTTCTCCGTTTATTGAAACAGCGCCATTCGTCACATCTTCACGCGCCTGTCGTTTGGATGGAGAAATTTTGGCAGCCACAAGCAAGTCAACTATGCCCAATTCCTCTCCTTCTGAATGCTCATAAGATGGAACATCTTTAAAGCCTTGTTTAATCTCAGAGGCCGAAAGATTTTTTATATCTCCGCTAAATAGGGCAGCAGTAATTTTGATAGCCTGTTCTAATGCTTCATTTCCATGAATCAGACGCGTCATTTCTTCAGCAAGTGCTTTTTGGGCTTTGCGGAGATGCGGTTCGTCCTGAACAGCTTTTTCAAGATCTTCAATTTCTTCACGGGATAAGAAGGTAAAGAATTTCAGGTATTTGATTACATCCGCATCTGCTGTGTTAATCCAGAATTGGTAAAACTCATAAGGAGATGTTTTCTCAGGATCAAGCCAGATTGCTCCGCTTTCCGTTTTGCCGAACTTTGTTCCATCCGCTTTCGTTACAAGAGGGATTGTCAGGCCGTAAGCCTTGGAACCTTCAGGCGCCATTTTGCGGATAAGTTCAAGTCCGGTTGTAATATTCCCCCACTGGTCGCTTCCGCCAATTTGCATTTTACAGTTATGGTTCTCATATAAATGCAGGAAATCCATTGCCTGAAGAATGGTGTAAGTGAATTCAGTAAAGGAAATACCTGTTTCCAATCTGGAAGAAATGGTGTCTTTAGCGAGCATGTAATTGACTCCGACATGTTTCCCGTAATCCCGCAGGAACGTAACGATATCCATGGAGCCTGCCCAATCGTAGTTGTTAACCATGATTGCACCATTTTCACTTTCAAAATCAAAAATTCTTTTCAGCTGGCCCTTTATGCAGTCCACATTATGCTGTACTGTTTCAAGAGTCTGCAGCTTCCGCTCTTCGCTTTTGCCGCTTGGATCACCAATAAGTCCAGTAGCTCCGCCAACAAGTACAATTGGACGGTGGCCTTCTTTTTGAAAGCGTCTTAATGTTAAAAATGGCAGCAGGTGTCCGATATGCATGCTGTCAGCAGTGGGATCAACACCGCAATATAAAGAAATTTTCTCTTTCTCGAGAGTATTCCCGATCCCCTCTTCATCTGTCTGCTGATAAACAATTCCTCTCCATTGCAGATCTTCAAGTAAGCTCATCTTAACTCCTCCTAATTAACGGCTATTTTTAAAGGCATTGAAGGTTTTAGCCATACAAAAAGCGCCCCTGCAATTATGCAGGGACGCATGATCATTTTGCGCGGTACCACCCAGATTGAGGACAAATGTCCTCCACTCTTTCTGAATAACGGATAATCCGTCCACTGCTATAACTGCTGTGCAGGTTGACAGTGAAAGCTCAGGGAGGTATTTCATCCTTCTATTTGTACCGGCTCGCAGCACACGCCGGCTTTCTGAAACAGGGATAGAAGCATTACTGGATTCCCATCAATGCCTATAAAATATTAACGTCTAAGATAGAATATTTTTATCATAAAAATGAGCCAAATGTCAAATGCCTGTGCAAAAAAAGGAAATTTCAGATAAATGGCGAACCATGTCATATTCGGCTGTCACATTGTGCTATAATAAATGTGATTTTAGGGGGATTGATATGATGAAAGAAAAGTTTCAGATGTTAATGGATAAATTGAGGCAGACTCCGGGCCTTTTCGGTAATAAGAAAGCAGCTAAAGGAGCAAGTATTACATACCAGGTCATCTGGAATATTACTTTGCTTTTTATCATACTGGCTGTCATTGGCGGTGCATTCGCGGGAGGATTGGGAGCCGGTTATTTCGCATCGCTTGTAAAGGATGAACCCATCCGATCCTATGCCAGCATGAAAAAGGATATTTATAACTATGAAGAAACATCAGAACTTTACTTTGCAAATAATGTATATCTCGGAAAGCTCAGAACAGACCTGGAACGCGAGGAAGTTAAGCTTGATGATGTATCGGAACACTTAATTAACGCAGTTGTGGCTACTGAAGATGAATATTTCTACGAACATGACGGTGTGGTGCCAAAAGCGATTATGCGCGCACTGTTTCAGGAAGTAACAAATTCATCTGTTCAATCAGGCGGAAGTACACTGACACAGCAGCTGATAAAGAACCAAATCTTAACGAATGAAGTTTCTTTCGAACGGAAAGCAAAAGAGATTCTGCTTGCTTTGCGGCTGGAGAAATTCTTTGATAAAAAAGAAATATTGGAAGCCTATCTAAATGTTTCCACCTTTGGAAGAAATGCAACCGGACGTAATATCGCCGGAGTTGAAGCAGCTGCCAAAGGCATTTTTGGGGTAAGTGCAAAAGAATTAACTTTGCCTCAGGCCGCATTTATAGCAGGGCTGCCGCAGAGTCCATTCGGCTACACTCCTTTTACAAGGGAGGGAACGGTCAAAGAGAATCTGGAACCAGGTTTCTCCAGGATGAAAACCGTTCTTAAAAGAATGTATGACGACGGAAAAATTGACCAGAAGGAATACGAGGAAGCCTTGGCTTACGACCTGACTAAGGACTTCACTACGCCTTCAGAAAGCCCTTTGGAAAAATATCCATATTTGACGTATGAAATTGAAGAACGTGCAGTAAACATCATGACTAAGATTCTCGCAAAAAATGACGGATATGAAGAACAGGACTTAAAAGAAGACGACGAGCTCCGCGAGGAATACAGAACTTTGGCAGACCGGACAATCCGCCAGAACGGCTTCCAAATTCATACGACCATTAACAAAGATATTTATGATAAGATGCAGCAGGTCAAAGATAACTACCCTTATTACGGCCCTGATAAACCTGAGACAATAAAGGATCCGGAAACTGGAGAAAACAAGCAAATCATGGAGCCTGTAGAAGTTGGTGCGATCTTAATTGAAAATAAAACCGGTAAAATCATCAGCTTTGTCGGCGGACGCGACCACAAACGCGAGCAGCTGAATCATGCTACAAGCGCTCTAAGGCAAAATGGTTCAACCATGAAGCCGCTTTTAGTCTATGCCCCGGCAATAGAACTTGGAAAAGCCGCGCCGGGCACCATTCTGCCTGATGTGCCGCTGCACCTTGCTCCAGGACTAAACAGACCTTGGCCAAAGAATTATACAAATACCTATAGCGGGCTCGTTTCAGCCAGACATGCTCTCAAGCATTCATACAATGTCCCTGCTGTAAAGCTCTATAAGGATATAGTCGGACAGCGGCCTGCTTCTTACCTGGAAAAGATGGGCTTTACTTCTCTTATTGGCCCTGACTATACAAACTTGTCTACATCCATCGGATCACTGGAATACGGTGTAACTGTAGAAGAAAATACAAACGCATTTACTACATTTGCGAATGGCGGGAAATTTATTGACGCCTATATGATTGAAAAAATTACAGATAAAGATGGGAACGTCATATTCCAGCATAAGTCCGAGCCTGTTGATGTATTTAGCCCGCAGACAGCGTACCTTACAATCGATATGATGAGAGACGTTATTAACAGCGGAACTGCCACATCGATTAAGAGCAGATTGAAGTTCGGTTCTGACTGGGCGGGGAAAACAGGTACTGGTACTGAATTCATAGATGCCTGGTTTGTGGCAACCAACCCGAATGTCACCTTCGGCATCTGGTCTGGTTATGATACGCCTAAATCATTGAAGGCTCCTGGCCCATTAAGCTATAGCCTGCGAAATAATTATCTGTGGGCTGACCTGATGAATGCAGCATATGATGTTGCCCCTGACCTTGTGGACCCAAGCGAAAGCTTTAAAATGCCGGGCGGAATCGTAAGACGTTCATTCTGTGCCATTTCCGGCCTGCTCCCTTCAGAGGCATGTTCAAAAGCTGGCCTGGTCGAGACTGATTTATTCAATGCCAAATTTGTTCCTACAAAAGTGGATGACAGCCTCGGCAATGGAAAACTTGTACGAATTGGCGATAAAAAATATATGGCACTTGATTCAACACCTGAAGAGTTTACTGAACCTGGAATGGTTGTGAATCCAGAATATATTCAAAAGCTGTTCGGCATCAAAGCAAATTTAAGTACTCTAATTCCGAATAAAGAACGCTGGAAGAGCATCCTGACCAGCGCTGACCAGCTTAAAGACAACGGTAAAGCCCCGGCAGCTCCAGGCATTAAAGCTTCGGGTGAAAGCATTACATGGGGCGCACACCCTGAAAAAGATGTGATAGGTTATCGTGTCTATAACGGAGGTAAAAAAGTCGGTACCATAAAAGCCGGCTCCTCCCTTAGCTTTAAAGCTGGAAGCGGCTCAATCCATGTAACAGCCGTTGACATTGCCGGCAGAGAGTCTGCTCCATCCAATGCAGTGGAAATCGGCAAAAAGCCGGAAGAAGAGAAACCTAAGGAAGAAAAGCCTAAGGAAGATAAACCGAAAGATCCGCCAGCCGAAGAAAAGCCTAAGGAAGATAAACCATCAGAATCTGGTGAAGACGGAGACACAGCAGCTGAAAATGATTAAAATAAAGCAGAAATCCAGCTAATGGATTTCTGCTTTTTCTTCGTTTGCACCTTTCGTATAAACACAGGAAGGCCGCTGTTTTGGAACAGCGGCCTTGAACCTTCTTAATCTTCCATTGTAGACAAATCACCGGTTGGCAGATCCAGTTCCCATGCCTTAAGCACACGGCGCATGATTTTGCCGCTGCGGGTTTTTGGAAGCTTGTCGCGGAATTCGATTTCACGCGGAGCAGCGTGGGCAGCTAGGCCCTTCTTAACGAATTGGCGGATTTCTTCCACTAATTCCTCAGTAGGTTCATATCCATCCCGTAAAGCAACAAACGCTTTAATAATCTCGCCGCGGACAGGATCCGGCTTGCCGATAACCCCAGCTTCTGCAACCGCAGGATGTTCGATCAGCTTGCTCTCTACTTCAAACGGCCCTACACGTTCGCCAGATGTCATGATAACATCATCTACACGGCCCTGGAACCAGAAGTACCCATCTTCATCCATATAAGCGGAATCTCCGGAAACATACCAATCACCAGGCATAAAATAAGATTCATATTTTTGCTCGTTATTCCAGATGGCATGCATCATGGAAGGCCAGCCTTTTTTAATCGCAAGGTTGCCCATACGGTTAGGCGGCAGTTCATTTCCCTGATCATCGACAATGGCTGCTTTTACACCCGGAATCGGCTTACCCATGGATCCAGGCTTTATTTCCATGCAAGGATAATTACAGATGAGCTGTGCACCTGTTTCAGTCATCCACCATGTATCATGGATGCGCATGCTGAAGACTTTTGTACCCCATCTGACAACTTCAGGATTTAGCGGTTCACCAACACTGAGGACATGGCGAAGGGAGCTTAAATCAAATTTTTTCACCACTTCATCGCCCGCTCCCATCAGCATGCGGAATGCAGTCGGAGCACTATACCAAACTGTAACGCCATACTCCTCAATCATTTTATACCAGGTCTCCGGATTGAACCTGCCCCCGACCACAAGGTTTGAAGTCCCTGTCAGCCACGGGCCGAAAATACCATATGAAGTACCGGTTACCCATCCTGGATCAGCAGTGCACCAATATACATCTTCTTCTTTTAAGTCCAGCACCCATTTAGCTGTCTGGTAATGCTGAACCATTGCATTATGTACATGCAGCACTCCTTTTGGCTTGCCTGTTGAACCGGAAGTATAATGCAAAATAAGCCCATCGTTTCCGTCAACCCATTCAATTGGAAGCTTCCTGCTAGATTCAGCCATTCTTTTATTAAAATTAACATATGGCCCGGTTTCCTCGATATTTTCCCCAACAAGGAAAACATGCTTTAAAGCAGGCAGCTGGTCAACAGGCACCCGTTCCAAAAGCTCAGGTGTTGTAATCAGGACTTTTGCTTCACTGTCAGCAAGCCTGTCACGGACAGCCCCTTCCATGAAAGCTTCAAATAGAGGACCCACAATAGCTCCCAGCTTAACAGCCCCCAATACGGCAAAATAGAGCTCAGGAGAACGCGGCATAAAGATGAACACCCGGTCGCCTTTTTCAACATCTCCAAATGCTTTTAATGCATTTCCCGCTTTATTGGATAGTTCCTTCATTTCTTTGAAAGTATATTTCTCATTTCTCTGTCCATCGCGATAATAAAGGGCAACCTTATTTTTTCTGAAAGATTCCGCATGACGGTCGATCGCCTCATAGGCCATATTCATGCGGCCGGTTTCTTTCCATGAGAATTCTTTTTCCGCATCAGCCCAGTTAAAATTCTCATAAAGTTCATCATAATTTTTTAAATTGAAGTCCCCTTGCGTTACTGGCAGCGCTTCCACTTTCATAAATGATTCTCCCCCTTATTTAGATTTGATATTATTATAGTATAAACATTATATTTTCTCAATTTTTAAAATTTTGAAGGAGAGAAAATATAAAGTTATGAACAAATTCATAAATTGTCACAAACTTTTTTAAATTACACAGAAAATTATGTGAAAGCGCTTTATCACCAGCGTTTTTATGTATAATAGAAGGTACATTGATCATGCTACCTGGGTGGTGAATACATGGAACATAACAAAACGTATAATGCAAAGGAATTAAAAACAGCCAATGGAAAATTAATCATTGAGGGGCCGATTACACCCGAAAAATTGTCAGATTATGAGTTTCATAAAGACCTTGTCGCTTTCAGGCCGCCGGCTCAGCAGCATAAAGCCCTTGTTGAGATTGCGGGATTGCCTGAGGGCAGAATTATAGTAGCCCGTGACAGACATACCATTGTCGGCTATGTTACTTATTTGTATCCGGATCCTCTAGAACGCTGGTCTGAAGGTAAGATGGATAATTTAATTGAATTGGGTGCCATAGAAGTGATTCCTGCTTTCCGGGGTTCGGGAACAGGCAAGAACCTGCTGAAAGTATCTATGATGGATGATGCTATGGAGGATTATATTGTTATAACGACAGAGTATTATTGGCATTGGGATTTAAAAGGAACTGGCCTGAATGTATGGGAATATCGAAAAATCATGGAAAAGATGATGAATGCAGGCGGTCTTGAATGGTACGCCACAGATGACCCGGAAATCAGTTCTCACCCTGCAAACTGCCTCATGGCCCGAATCGGAAAAAGAGTAGACCAGGATTCTGTGCAGCAATTTGACCGTTTGCGCTTTATGAATCGCTTTATGTATTAATAGAAGTGTAAATACATAGTTCATGCTATGACTTTTCCTGCATGATTGTATCTCCATATATTTTATCGCAGTCTAACGGGCAGTAAGACCCCGCTTCAAGACTCAGAGGAATCAAAGGAGGATAAGTGGGGGTCAAACTGCCCGTAATGGCCCGATTGGTTCAACTAACAATCAGTGGAAAACCCCCGCTGATTGAAGTTTCACTTTATAAGGAGGCATTTAAAGTGATTGTTGAAGAAATTATGAAAACGGATGTCACGGCTTTGTCAAAAGAAGACACTATTGCCGATGCCATAAGAATTATGAGTGAAAAAAGAATCCGGCATTTGCCAATAACAGATGAAGGTGGCAGGCTCCAGGGACTTGTAACAGATAGGGATATTCGGGACGCCACACCTTCTATTTTTCATACAGAACTGTTTAAGGAAGATCTGCAGAGACCGTTAAAAATGATTATGAAGACAGATATCATCACTGGTCATCCGCTTGATTTTGCTGAAGAAATTGCTGCGGTTTTTTATGAGCAGCGGATTGGCTGCCTTCCCATATTAAACGATAATAAGCTGGTTGGGATTGTCACAGAAACCGATTTGCTTCATACATTAGTTCAATTGACGGGAGCTCATCAGCCAGGCTCGCAGATTGAAGTGAAGGTGCCGAACAAGGCGGGCATGCTGTTTGAAATCGCTGAAGTCATTTGCAAAAGGAAGGCAAATATCCAGAGTGTCCTTGTATACCCTGACAAAACAGATGATAAATTTAAAATATTGGTGATAAGGGTACAGACAATGAATCCTACACTTGTAGTAGAAGATTTGAAAAAAGCAGGCCATCACGTTTTATGGCCAAACATGCCGGGGATTTCACTATGACACATGATTCAGTATTTGTTTATTCTGAAGACCTGCTGAATTACAAATTCGGCAAAAATCATCCTTTTAATCAGATAAGGCTGAAGCTGACACTTGATTTGCTCAAAAATATAAATGCCATCGATGACTGTCATATTATCCCGCCGCGCCAGGCTTCGGATGAAGAGCTTCACTTGATTCATGATCCAAATTATGTGAATGCTGTCAAGCTTGCCGGCCTGGGACAGCTTCCGGAGGAATCATGTGAAAACTATGGTCTTGGGACTGAGGACACACCCGTATTTCCCAATATGCATGAAGCGAGCTCCCTTATAGCAGGAGGCACCCTCGCAGCCGTTGATGCCGTTATGAGCGGACGTGCTAAGCATGCACTGCACCTGGGTGGAGGCCTTCACCATGGTTTTAGGGGAAAGGCCTCGGGATTTTGCATTTACAACGATAGCTCAGTAGCCATAAAATACATACAGGAAAAGTATAAAGCCCGTGTTTTGTATGTAGATACTGATGCTCATCATGGTGACGGTGTCCAATGGTCATTTTATGATGACCCGGATGTATGCACCCTATCAATTCACGAAACTGGCCGATACCTTTTTCCCGGTACCGGAAATATCAATGAACGGGGACAAGGGAAAGGATATGGATTCTCTTTCAATATTCCCGTGGACGCTTTTACTGAAGACGACTCCTGGCTGCATGCATACCGTACAGCTTTTCGGGAGGTTGCGGAGTTTTTCAAGCCTGATGTAATACTGACGCAAAATGGTGCTGATGCCCATTATCTTGATCCACTTACCCATTTATCATCAACTATAAAGATCTATAGGGAAATTCCGAAATTAGCTCATGAAATTGCCCATGAATATTGTGGCGGGAAATGGATTGCAGTCGGCGGTGGCGGTTATGATATTTGGAGAGTTGTTCCCCGGGCATGGGCCATGATTTGGCTAGAAATGACTGAAAACTCTAACTGTTACGGCAATATCCCGGTGGAATGGATAAACATGTGGAAAGAACACGCACCTGTGCCTCTTCCCCTTGAATGGGATGATCCGGCTGATTTATATAAGCCTATCCCCCGTAAAAGTGAAATTACTGAAAAAAATGCCCGGACAGTGGACAAGGTTCTTTACCCCATCCGGAACAAATCAATGACAGAGTCTATATAAAAAAGTAACTGGCCGGCAACATCCGGCTGCAATTTCTTCATGTAAATAAACAGGTCTGGCTAATGCCGGACCTGTTTATTAATTGTTCTCTTCATTAAATTTCGGATCAGAAATAATGATTTCAACACGCCTGTTTTTCTCCCAATTCTCCGGTCCTGAATTGGGAACGATGGGACGGGTTTCCCCGTAGCCGACAGCCATAAATCTGTGGCTGTCTAGTTTATGTCCTTCTGTTAAATATCTGATTACTGTACTGGCCCTGGCAGCAGATAACTCCCAATTGGATGGATACCTGTATGTAGTTATGGGCCGGTCATCAGTATGTCCTTCCACCTTCACCAGGTTGGGCATTTTTGCTAACAGGGTTCCTACTTTATCCAGGAAAGGGAATGAGCTCTCTATCAGACTGGCATCCCCTGATTCGAATAAAACCTGTTCCTGCAGGACGAGAACGACACCACGCTCCGTCCTGTTTGCCACTATAACCTTATCTAATCCATTTTCATCCAGAAACGACTGAATTTCCATTTGGAGCTCATCAAGCGAATCTGATTGCCCGCTGTCTTCTTTTTCCGTATTTTCTTCCATTTCTCCCTGATTCTCCGCTGGAATGATGGACGGCTGGAAATCAAGCACCTGTCTGTCCCGGAAGGAGTCAGATATCGCCTGAAATTTCATTAAATCAATCTGTGACATTGAAAATAGCAGGATAAAGAAAACTAATATTAATGTGACGAGATCTGAGAAAGTCACCATCCAGCCTGGGGCACCCTTGGGAGGCTCAGGAGATCTTCTCCTACGCCTCATGATCGAGCGCCTCCCCCGCGCTTACTGCGTTCTCAAGCTCTCTCCGTTCCTCAGAGGATAAAAAGGCACTCAGCTTCTCCTCCAGAATTTTTGGATTTTGACCGGATTGAACACCGATAACACCTTCAATAATGATTTCCTTTAAAAATACTTCCTTCTCTGTCTTTAAAGCCAGCTTTGCTGCCATCGGCAGAAAAATAAGATTGGCCAGAAGTGAGCCATATAATGTAGTCAATAAGGCAATGGCCATGTTTGGCCCAAGAGTGGAGGGATCATTTAAATTTTTCAGCATCAGAACCAGACCGATCAGGGTTCCTATCATTCCCCATGCCGGAGCATACTCACCCGCTCTTTCAAGAATGCTTCTGCCTTTTCTGTGCCTCTCTTCCATCGCCATTATTTCGGCATTCATAATGTCAGTAATGACATCGGGCTCTATACCATCCACAGCCAGATAAATGCCTTTCCGAATGAAAGAATCTTCGACTTTCTCGACTTCAGCCTCAAGCGACAACAGCCCTTCACGCCGGGCACGCTCAGAGAGTTTGACAAAAATTCCAATCAGCTCGCCAACGCTTTGTTCTTCACTGGAAAAAACCTGCTTAAAAACGGTGGCCATATGCCTGATATCTTTTAACGGAAAACTAACAAGCAGCCCGGCTATTAATCCGCCTAAAACAATAAGGATTGAAGAAGGGTCAACAAATGATAAAAACCCATCTGTTCCTCCATTCCACATAATCCCAAAAATGAGCATAGCCAGGCCCACCAATAACCCTGCAGGTGTTAACATATCGAACTTTCTCATACTCTCTCTCCCTGATCCGCTGCATTATCTAAAAATTTCAGTATAAAATTTGACAGAAAGAAACGCCTTTCATATTAAGGCGTTTTTCTTTCTTCCCTTGTCTAGCTGCAGCGCCTAGCCCCTCGAGGCACTTCGCTCCAGATGCTGAAGTCAAAGAACGACATCAACTTCTGGCCTCCAGCGCTTGTCGGGGCTGGTTGAGGCGCTTCCACTTTTCTTTTATATCGGCATATTTTCTATTTTGTTGAGCTTCGTTCTTCAATTCGATGTGGAAGTACAACAATTTGCTCATCGACTGATTCTTTATTCATAAGCTTTGTAAGTAATCTCATGGCAACCGCACCGATATCATACAATGGCTGTACCACTGATGTCAGTTGAGGACGTACCATTAAAGTCAATCTGGTATTGTCTGAACTGATGACCTCAAAGTCTTTAGGTACATCATACCCTTTATCCTCAGCCCCATGGACGATTCCCAAAGCCATTTCATCAGATCCTGCAAAAATAGCAGTTGGACGAGGTTCAGCCTCAAGCAGTTTTTCAAAGGATTCTATACCTGAATCGTACGTATAATCTCCTTCAACCACCAATTCATCACGGAAGGATACTTCAGCTTCTTCCAATGCACGCTTATAGCCTGCAAGCTTCTTTTCCTGATTAATCGGCTCGCGGAGGGGTCCTACCACAAGAGCTACATCTTTATGGCCTTTTTCAATAAATGCCTTTGTGACATCAAATGCTGCCTGTTCATAATTAATATTGACTGATGGAATTTTGCCCGTTTCTTCAATAGAGCCGGCCAGTACGATCGGAACAGGAGACTTTTCAAACTCTTCTACAAGCTCCGACGTAATGTTGCCGCCCATGAAGACTATTCCATCCACCTGTTTACCAAGCATAGTATTAAGCAAGTGCAGCTCTTTTTCGATATTCTGATCGGAGTTGCTGAGAATGATATTGTATTTATACATTGTCGCAATATCTTCTATGCCCCTTGCCAGTTCTGCAAAAAAGGTGCTGGAAATATCGGGAATGATCACACCGACTGTAGTGGTTTTTTTGCTTGCCAATCCTCTCGCAACCGCGTTGGGGCGGTACCCAAGCCGGTCAATGACTTCCATTACTTTTTTTCTGGTTGCGGGTTTAACATTCGGGTTGCCGTTTACAACACGAGAAACCGTTGCCATTGATACATTCGCTTCTCTTGCCACATCATATATTGTTACATTCATTACTGACACTCCTTCTTTAATTAGCGGTCACTTCTATTACTTTATATTTTACAGCAACACGACATAACCTACTCATTTTTTATCCTAATTTGTGAGTGGTTACACATGTACAATTATGTATCTAATCATACGACAGTCCAGGAATTGCCGCAATGTCAAGGCTTATATTTCTGAAAAAAACTTAAAATTTCACTTTACAAGCGAAAAAGAGCCCTCTGCAATTAGCGAAGGGCTCTCCATATTTTGAAATAGCTCCATTGATGCTGAATCAGAATGCGAGAAGGCTCTTATCCCGATGGTCACACTCTTAGCAATGCTGAAGATTGAAGTTCAGACATAAAATGGTCAAATTGATTTAAGTCCATTTGCTGTGCTGAATCTGAAAGGGCAACAGCCGGGTCAGGATGGACTTCTGCCATTACGCCATCTGCGCCGATTGCCAGTGCTGCTTTTGCTGCGGGAAGAAGCAAATCTCTGCGGCCAGTTGAATGTGTAACGTCAACAAGTACAGGCAAATGTGTTTCCTGCTTAAGGATTGGCACTGCCGAAATATCCAGTGTATTGCGTGTTGCCCGTTCGTAGGTGCGGATTCCGCGCTCACACAAGATGATCTGTCCGTTCCCCTGGGACATGATATATTCCGCTGCATTAATGAATTCTTCGATTGTAGCTGCAATCCCGCGCTTTAAAAGAACTGGCTTATTTACAGCACCAGCTGCTTTTAATAACTCGAAGTTTTGCATGTTTCTTGCACCGATTTGAATAACATCAATATAATTTACAGCTGTTTCAATATCATTAGGGCTTACAATTTCAGAAATAACTGCCAGATCGTATTCATCTGCCACTCTTTTTAAAATCTTCAGGCCTTCTAGGCCAAGACCCTGAAAATCATATGGCGATGTTCTTGGTTTATATGCTCCTCCGCGAAGAAGCTTAAGCCCTTTCGCTTTAACAGCTTCAGCAACAGTTGCTACCTGCTCATAAGATTCAACTGCACATGGGCCAAAAACAAGATGAGGATTGCCATCTCCTACTTTTTCACCTTTTAAGTCCACAATTGTGTTTTCAGGCTTCTTTTTGCGTGAAACAAGAAGCGCTTTTCTATGATCATCTTTTTGAAGTTCAAGGCCTGCTTTGAAAATTTCCTTGAACATATGCTCAATTGTTGAATTTTCAAAAGGACCGTCATTATGCTCTTTTATCAAATCCAGCATTTTGCGTTCTCGGACAGGATCATAACGATAAACCCCTTGTGTTTCCTTTACTCTTCCGATTTCTTGAACAAGTTCTGCTCTTTCATTGATTAAAGCTAAAAGCTGAAGATTCAGCTCATCCACTCGATCACGAAGTTTATCTAGTTCATTATTGCTCATTTCCTGTCCCTTCCTTTCGAATCTCAATTTAGGCCGTGGCTGTTTCAGGATGCATGCACAAAGCCCGCATTTAAATGCGCACCGAGTTAAGCATTTCCATCTTTCTCTTTTACGGCCTCTGGATATGTGATACATTTTTTATAATTAGGGTTATTATATATGAATTATTCAGACATGTCACGAAAAATTTCTTTATTAATTAAACGCTTTTAAGTAGTAAAGTGAATTTATGGCATATTTAAGCATTCTATGACAATTTAAAAAGAAGGTGTATTGCTTTGGACGAACAGAAAAAGCTTTTTGCACTGGATATCGGTACTCGCACGGTGGTCGGAATTATCCTGGAAGAAGACGGCGGCCAATACCATGTGAAAGACATCGTAATTAGGGAGCATGCAGAGAGGGCCATGCTCGACGGCCAGATCCATGATGTTCCGGCTGTTTCAAGAATTATAGCAGAAATCAGGGATGAGCTTGAAGTGAAACACGGCCCATTAAATAAAGTTTGTGTAGCAGCAGCAGGCAGGGCATTAAAAACGGAAAGATCTAAAACATCGATCACCATTAAAGGAAAACCGATGATGCAAAAGCAGGATATCCTTCACCTTGAATTAAGTGCGGTTCAGCAGGCGCAGGCAATAGCTGCAGAAAAGCAGGCAACTGAAAAAAGCTATTATTACTATTGTGTTGGATATTCGGTTTTATACTACCGTCTTGATGGTGAAGAAATCGGCAGCCTGATTGATCAGCAGGGGGATGAAGCTTCTGTCGAAATCATTGCTACCTTCCTGCCCAAAGTTGTAGTGGAGTCACTCATCTCGGCTCTTCAAAGGGCTGGCCTGGAAATGGAAGCCTTAACACTGGAGCCAATCGCAGCTATTAATGTCCTTATCCCTCCTTCAATGAGAAGGCTGAATGTGGCACTTGTTGATATCGGCGCCGGAACATCCGATATTGCCATAACAGATTTGGGCACAGTTACTGCATTCGGAATGGTGCCTGTTGCAGGCGACGAGATCACCGAAGCCATCAGTGACCAGCTTCTTCTGGACTTCCCTCTAGCCGAAAAGGCAAAAAGAGACTTGCATGTATCCGATACGATTACTGTCACAGATATTCTCGGTTTCCAATCCGAAATCAGCAGAGAAGAGACAATTGAAAAAATCTCTCCAGCGCTTGAACGTTTGACAAATTCCATCTGTGAGGAATTATTGCGGCTGAATAACAGGCCGCCAAAAGCCGTTATGCTGGCAGGAGGCGGGAGCTTAACACCCGGACTTCCTGAAAGGATAGCGAACAGATTAGGCCTTCCGGCAAACAGAGTTGCAATTAGGGGAATTGATGCTATCAGCGGGCTGAATTTACCGGAGTATACAGACCCGGGCCCTGAGTTAGTCACTCCAATAGGAATCGCAATTGCCGCTAAAAAAGCACCGGTCCAATATTGTACAGTTTACGTCAACGATCAGCCTGTCCGGCTATTTGAGGTTAAAAACCTGACAGTCGGGGATGGTCTGCTTGCAGCAGGCATTAAAATGAATAAGCTTTACGGGAAACCCGGACTTGCCATGATTATCAATTTAAACGGGCAAAACATTACGATCCCGGGAAGCCATGGAGAAGCTCCTGTCATCACACGCAACAGCCTCCCAAGTGCTTTGGATGAAGAAATCAAATCAGGGGATAGCATATCGGTATCAAAAGGGCGTGACGGATTGCCTGCTGAAGTTTGCATAAAGGATTTAATTGATGAAGTTCCGGAAAAGTCTATCACTATTAACGGAAAGCCGTACACAATTCATCCTGCCATTACCTGTAATGAAAAAGTTGTCTCGCTCAAGCGGATTCTTGCTGATCGGGATAAAGTAGAGTGCAGGATTCCGGAAACTGCTGAAGAAATCTTAACAATTTTAAATCTAAATAATTTATTAAGCGAGCTTAAATCCTTTCGAATCACCATTAACGAAAAAGAGACTTTTCTTCCGCGCCATTCCGGAAAGCTTTATAAAAACGGACTTGAGGTGAACTGTCAAAGCATAGTAGAGGATGGTGACAATCTTCGAATTGAAAAAAGAAGGACTCTGACTGTAAAGGAATTAGCAGATATTAAGCAGCTGGCACTTCAGGAGAGCATCCCGGTTATTTTTAACGGCAAGAAAATAGAGCTGACCAGAGGATTACTAGAATTTCAGAGGGAAGGAGCTGTCCTCACCGAAGATGACGTGATTTCTTCTGGAGATGCGATTACAATCCTGAAAAAACCCAGGTCCCCCTTTATTTTTCAGGATATATTCAGCCATGTTAATGTTGATATGCCTGCTTCTTCTTCCGGAGGCTTTGTACTTTTGAAAAATGGGGAAAGAACATCTTTTCATGAATCTGTAGAGCCTGGTGATCACCTTAAAATTGTTTGGCCTTCCGTAAATAATAAGCGTTCAACTATTAAATACAGCTAAAAATTAAAACCCATCCGATTGGATGGGTTTTATCTGTTTTCCTTTACAGTATTCAAAAGGGAGTCATATGTAATCTTCCAATGTGATGCATGCCATACAACATCTCCATTATTAAACAGAATTGCCTGAGGCGACTCATGTTTAATATGAAAAGCTTCTGCAATATGATTGGACAAGGGGCGATCCTCCTGAACAACTAAGTAATAAGCATTTACATCTGTATGCTCTTTTACAAAACTTTCATATTCTTCATACGCTGCACTGCTCACAGGGCATGTGGAACTGTGTTTTAAAAGCAGCAGCTGCTCTCCTGATTCTACCGCTTGATTAAATGCTTCATGACTATCAAATTTTTTCATTTTTCTTGCCTCCCCAACTAAGCAAGGCAAAGCCTCGCTCTTTTAAAATTAAACAACGGTGAAGTAATCGTACCACTTCACCGTTGTTTAAACAAATAGTTTAATTATACTTTTGCTCGGTTTCGTCAAAAGCTTTTTTCGTTTCTTCCAGCTTCATTTGGATTTCCGCATCATTGACTGGCGCGTTTCCTTCTGCCTGGAATGTTTCGTTATTGATAGCTTCTCCCTCTTCTTCGGATGTGCCGTTTACAGAAGCTTGTCCATTTTGATAGTCTTTTAAGTTTTTCACTTTATTTACAAGCTCATTGGATTGCTTCGTCACTGTTTGAGTTAACACATTTGTTTTCTCTTTTGCAGCATTAGCCAGTTCAGTGCCTTTTGTCATAGCTGTTTCTCGGTACTGACCTGATTTTTCTTTTAAGACGGCCGCTTTTTCGCTTAAATCATTCTGAAGCTCTTTACCTGACTTTGGAGTCAGGAACAAGGCGGTAGCTGCGCCAACCATGCCTCCTATAAGAGCACCAATCATAAAATCTTTCGTATTGATATTTTCCTCTGTTTTTGCCTGGTTTGAATCAAATTGATTACGGTCTTGGCTATTCATTCTCTGTTTTCCTCCTCTAAATCTAGTATCTTGCTCTTTCTCTCTGTCGTTCGGGCGGAAGCATTTGTTTCTCGCCTACATTGTACTGATAAGGGTCTTCTTTTCTCATTTTCCACTTATCCTTGATTTCAAGGAGAACATTGCTCCACTGAACCACCTGTGAGATTTTATCTTTATTTTGTTCAAGCTGTGTGTTTACAGAAGATGTGATTTTCTGAATGGATCCATTAAATTTGCGGACAGAGTCACCAACTTCTTTTACCGCAGTTACGACACTGTTCAGATTCTCAGACTTCTGCTGAATATCTGTTGCCAGTGAATTTGTTTTATGAAGCAGGACTGTTGTTTCCTTCGTGACACCGTCTAACTGTCTTTCAAGGCCTGCCAATGTGTGTGAAACGTTATCTAATGTCCCTTGCAAGGATTTTAATGTTTTTGCCAAATAAATGACCAAAACAAGGAATGCAATAGCAATGACTGCTACACTTAAGTATAAAATTATTTCCAATTCCTACACCTCCGGTTGTCTGTATACTAACTTTTTACCCAGATGCACTGCCTCTAAACCAGGAGTACATTAATAGATTCAACTTGTAAAGTCCAAATTCCTTCTCATACGGGTATTTTCATCAGTTAAAGTAAATATTAGCATATTTGGAAAAGGTTAAACAAAACCATTCATTTCGGTTACAATAATAGTTGCCGGAAAAATAAATTTAATGGAGGTATATATCCATGAAAGATCCCCGTATTGAAAAACTCGCGAAAAATTTGATTAACTATTCAGTCCGTCTTCAGAAAGGCGAGAAAATCCTTATCGAAAATTTCGGACTGCAGAAAGAATTGGTGACGGCACTGGTTAAGGAAGCATACGCAGCTGGAGGCTATCCGTTTGTATCATTAAAAGATCATCAGGTCGATCGTTCCCTGCTATTAGGAGCACAAGAAGAGCAATTCAATATGATGGCTGAATTTGAAGCAAATGTTATGAGCAAAATGGATGCATACATAGGACTGCGCTCCGGAGACAACATCAATGAGCAGGCTGATGTGCCGGATGATAAAATGAAAATCCATGGTTCAACAATTGGACAAAAGGTACATAGAGAAATCCGCGTGCCAAAAACGAAGTGGGTGGTCCTGCGCTATCCTAATGCTTCCATGGCCCAGCTGGCAAAAATGAGCACAGAGGCATTTGAAGATTTCTATTTTGATGTCTGCAATTTGGATTACGGCAAGATGGATAAAGCGATGGACAGCCTTGTGGAATTAATGAATAAAACCGAGAAAGTCAGAATCACCGGCCCCGGTACAGATCTGTCTTTCTCGATTAAGGATATTCCGGCAATCAAATGCTCCGGCCAGATGAATATTCCTGATGGAGAGGTTTATACTGCCCCTGTACGTGAGTCTGTAAACGGCGTTATCACTTATAACACACCATCTCCATACCATGGTTTTACCTTCGAAAATGTCAAGCTGACATTTAAAGACGGTAAAATTGTTGAAGCGGAAGCCAATGACAGCGAACGCATCAATAAAATCTTTGATACGGATGCCGGTGCGCGCTATATAGGTGAATTCGCCATTGGAGTTAACCCGTACATTCTTCATCCGATGCAGGATATTCTGTTCGATGAGAAAATTGATGGAAGCTTCCACTTTACTCCGGGACAATGCTATGACGAAGCATACAATGGCAATAAATCCAATATCCACTGGGATATGGTCAACATACAGCGCCCTGACTATGGCGGGGGTGAAATCTACTTTGATGATGTATTAATCCGCAAAGACGGACGATTCGTCATTGATGAACTGGAATCGTTAAATCCAGAGAACTTAAAATAGGAATTACAAGTCTATGTAAAAAAGGATGCTTCCTGAGCGGAGCATCCTTTTTATGAATTATATTTGGTTTTCGTATGCCTGCTGGAATTTTTGGATATCTCCGGCACCCATAAACATAATTACGCTTTCTTCATGATTCCTTAGGATAGCCGTTTCTTCCTCATTTAAAATTTGCGCATTAGGAATTTTATCCTTTAAGTCGTTAATCGTGAGTTTTCCATGGTTTTCCCGGGCAGAGCCAAAGATTTCACATAGATAAACTTTGTCAGCCATATTGAGGCTTGATGCAAAATCCTCTAGAAATGCCTGAGTCCTCGTAAATGTATGAGGCTGGAAAACGGCGACAACTTCCTTTTCAGGATACTTTTGTCTGGCAGCTTCTACAGTTGCCTTAATTTCTGTCGGATGGTGGGCATAATCATCAATAATTACCTGAGAGCCCACTTTCTTCTCGGAAAATCTTCTTTTCACCCCTTCAAAAGAAAGAAGCTGTTCCTGAACAATTTTCGCATCAATCTCTTCATAGTGACATAAAGCGATGACAGCTAAAGAGTTTAAGACGTTATGATCCCCATAGGCGGCAATTGAGAACGTCTCATAGAAGGTATTGCGGACAAAAACGTCAAATGTTGTCCCTTCAGTCGTCTTTACAACATTGCGTGCCTGGAAATCATTTTCGTCTCCGAAACCGTAAAATACGACAGGCACTTTAGCCTGTATTTTTTGCAGCTGTTCGTCATCACCGCATGCAAAAATGCCCTTGTTCACTTGCCAAGACATTTCCTGAAAAGCAGAGAAAACATCTTCAACATTGGCAAAGTAGTCAGGGTGATCGAAATCGATATTCGTCATAATCGCATAATCCGGGTAGTAAGAAAGGAAGTGTCTTCTGTATTCACAAGCTTCGAAAACAAAATACTCAGCTTCTTCGTCCCCTTTGCCCGTACCGTCTCCAATAAGGAATGAAGTTGGTTTTGCACCTCTCATAACATGTGCAAGCAAGCCTGTAGTGGATGTTTTTCCATGTGCTCCTGTCACTGCAATGCTTGTGAAATTCTTCATAAAATCACCTAAGAAGCGGTGATATCTCACAACAGGCAAGCCAAGCTTCATTGCTTCCTGAATCTCTTCATGCGTGTCCGGATATGCATTCCCGGCGATTACCGTCATGCCCGGCTGTATATTTTCCTTTTGAAAGGGAAGGATCTTTATTCCGGATTTTTCAAGTGCCACCTGTGTAAAAAAGTGTTTCTCAAAATCGGAGCCTTGAACCTGATAGTTCATATCATGCAGAACTTGTGCCAAAGCACTCATTCCGGACCCCTTAATACCTACGAAATGGTAAATAGTCATATAAAGAACCTCCAACCATCGTATATCTGTAAAACAGTATATGACATATATCTAGTTTTGCGCATATCCCCTTAGAAGACATGCTTCCGTGACTGTGCTGCTATGCTGTTTCGCTGTTATTATATAATCTTACACTTTAATGTATTGAAACATTATATCATTAATCGATTTTAAAAACTATGTAACGTATTGCCAGCTATTTTTTCCTAACGCTCTTTACATATAAATTGTTTTTTCGGTTAACAATGTTGTCCGTTGATTTCCGCTCCCGGATGCTCAGCGAACCGCGGGGCGGGCGGTAAGCCTCCTTAACGCTGCGCGTCTTCGGGGTTTCACCTGTCCCGCTGCTCCCGCAGGCATTTGAATAAGCTTCCTTGAGTAAACACCGCACGAATATAATGCGATAGCATTTTCGAGGATCTCGCACCTTCCGCCCCAATCAACTCAGCAAATAATATATTAAAAGCAGCAAACCTTGTGAAAACATCTAAAATATTTCAGGAAGGCTGAGCTGTATAGCTTTACGGAAATAATGTAAATTCGGCATTCAGCCTTCCATATTCATTAGTTTGCTCTGTTATTCAACCTTTTCAAGTCGGGGGTTGGGGCGGTAACGGCGTCCTGCCTTGGCTGCGTGCTTGCCGTCTATCATTACATTATCTCCCGTGAACCCAATGGTGATCTTAAGAAGGCTGCTTCCCACACCATAAGTATCAACCGGAACACCTTTTTCTTCAAAATCACGGATTCGTGATTCGGTGAAACCTCCGCTCACCACAATCTTCACATGGCCAAAACCTTCATCATCAAGCGCTTTTCTTAAAGCAAAAATTAGTTCAGCATTGACTCCCCGCGGGTCAAATGTCCCCAGGACATGCTGATTTCTTAAAAAATATTGATCAATCATTGTTCTGGATGTGTCAACCCGGACACCTTTTAGCTCATCGCCAAATGCCCTTGCGACTTTCAGAGAGTCAGTGATTGCATCATTGTTATAATCTACCAGAGCAACTAAATCGTCTTCTGGAAACGTCTCCTGATAAGCCTCAGCAGCCGCAACGATATCTCCCTCAAACATTTGAATCAGTGCATGCGGCATTGTACCCATGCCCTTTTTGCCCCACCATTCGTTCATGGCATGAGTAGCCTGGGCTGTTGCACCCCCAATATAGGCTGCATATCCATCACCTGCCTGGGTGGTATAATGATCATCCCGGTCCCCCATGAAGATAACCTGTTTTTGAACACCGGAAACTCCTGCTGCTTTTACCACATTGTAGACATTTGTGGCAACCGAAGTTCTTCTGGCCAATATGCCGTCAATGATTCCTTCGAGATAGCCGAAATCCTGATATCTTCCTGTTATGGTCATTACTGTTTCAAAGGGTGAAATCTTGTCACCATCTTTTAATGAATGGATTTCCAGATCATCCGGACGGTCCGCAAATGTTTTTAACAGCGCAATGACTCCATCCGTACCGCATAGTACGGCATGATTTTTTTGAAAAAACTGCATGGTTACAATTTTATCAACGTGATATTTCTTAACAATTTCTCTGGTCTTTAGGAAGTAAACCGCTGAAAACCAGCCATCTCTTACACGTTCATCAAATTTAAAAGTCTGGTTTGTCAGACGCTTTATTTCTCCCTTAACCTTCATTTCAATTTCCTTCATCCCAAGCTCCTTACAAACATGAAAGAAAGCAGGTTTGCCTGCAGACTTGGCGTTGCAAGGAGCAGGCCTCTAAGCCGGCAGGATGCCAGCTTATGAATGCTTTCTTTGTTATCGTAGTAGTTATTTCATATTATTTTAAACATGCAAGTAAAGAATACCATGGATTAATTTAATGTACTAGTGTCTTGTATGGATTCAAGATCAGCTGCAGTAATGAGGACATCCCTTGGTTTGCTTCCTCTATTTTCTGAAATGAACCCTTGTTTTTCCATCATATCAATCAGCCTGGCTGCCCTATTATAGCCTATTTTAAATCTTCTTTGCAGACTTGAAGTGGATGCAGATCCCTGATCAACAACAAACTCGCATGCTTCAAAAAACAATTCATCCTCTTCTTCAATGGCTTGGGCTTTTTTCAGAAGTTCTTCCTGCTCAAATAAGTAATCAGGTTCTTGTTCCCTGCGTACATGGGCTACTACATCATCAATTTCTTTGTCTGAAACAAATGTCCCCTGGAGCCTGACCGGCTTTGAGGATCCATTTTCCAGGAAAAGCATATCTCCCCTGCCCAGGAGCTTTTCCGCTCCGCTTATATCGATGATTGTTCTTGAATCAATTTGGGATGACACGGAGAATGCAATCCTTGTTGGTACATTCGCTTTGATTAAGCCGGTAATAACATCTACGGAAGGCCGCTGGGTTGCGATAATCAGATGCATTCCGCATGCACGGGCTTTCTGTGCAATCCGGCAAATAGCTTCTTCCACATCTGCCGGCGACATCATCATCAGGTCTGCCAGTTCATCAATCACAATGACCATATATGGAAGCTTCTCTGAATATTGCTGATGCTCTTCTGCCAGCTCATTAAAACGGTTTATATCCCGCACACCGGCATGGGCAAATAATTCATATCTGCGCTCCATTTCCTCTACAGCCCACTTCAAGGCAGCTGTTGCTGCTTTTACATCGGTAATAACCGGGCTGACCAAATGAGGAATACGATTATATGGTGCAAGTTCGACCATTTTCGGGTCAATCAAAAGAAGCTTCAGTTCATCCGGACTCGCCTTATACAAAAGGCTTACCAGGATCGTATTGATACAGACGCTCTTCCCTGATCCCGTTGCACCGGCAATTAAACCATGCGGCATTTTCCTTAAATCCGTCACTATGGGCTTTCCTGATATATCAAGCCCAAGCACAGCCGTCAATGGGGAGCTGCCATTCTGGAACTCCGGTGTGTTTATAATTTCACTGATAAATACCGGACGGCTGCTCTGGTTTGGAACCTCAATGCCGATTGTATGCTTTCCTGGTATTGGTGCCTCGATCCTGATATCCCTCGCTGCCAGACTAAGCTTTATATCATCCGAGAGGTTCGTGATTTTATTCACCTTGACCCCCGGTTCAGGCTGCACTTCAAATCTTGTGACAGAAGGTCCTTGCGTAACATTGACTACCCTGGCCCTGACATTGAAATTCTGCAGGGTGGAGTTTAACATCTGTTCCTGTTCGTAAAGCCAATCAGAAGCTTCATCCATGATTACCGGGGGTGTCAGTAATGTCCGGGAAGGAAATTGGTAATAGGAAATGTCATCTTCCGCCCGATATATCTGCTGTTCCTTCATTCTGTCCGATTCCTGCGAGGGCGAATAATCCTCAATCCTTTCTGCTGAAGCAGCAGCCTCCTGGATGCTCTCAGATGGAAACATCGCGATATTATTTTTTTTTTCATCCGCCGGCTTTGGTGCTTTCATCTGCTGGTTCAATTTTTTTCTGTCATTGTTCAGCATAATGACATTGAATGGGATTGACCCTCTGGAAGAAGACTTTTCTTCTTGAACATTTTTTTCCTGCACTGGATTTGACACATCTTCATTCTCTGATTCTATGTTTATATCCTGATTTAATTGACTTTCCTCTGTGCCCTCTTCAGCCTCTGGCTCAAGGATCGCATGAGAATTCAAATCATCCTGTCCGGAAAGTTCTGCTGTGACTGCTGTGACTTCTGTGTATTCTTCTGTTTCTTCTTCATGAAGAGCTTCTTCAATCATGTTTGCTAGTGATCTGCTGACTTCAGATTTTTTTTCATGATCAATGCTCTCTTCATGGTTTGAAAATTCATTGCCGGCTGGTCTGGAAGAACCTGGATGGCTGACAGGTTCCGGCTCCTCCTGCCATGCTGCATGTGTTTCCACTTCATAAGTTTCTTTTTCCTGTTTTTCCTCCGGAACTTCAAACATTAATTCAGATGCTTCACCTATTTTATATTTTTTTGCTGCCGGTTCCTCTGTTTCCAGTGCAGCAGCCTGTCCCTGGAAAGCTTCCAGCTTATCGGAAAGGACGGTTTCTCTTTCTTTTAATGAATCAGCCGCAGTCATCTTCGGCCGATTAGGTGGAGTCTGCTGAATTTTGCGCATAACCTCATCGTATGTAATTTCCCTGCGGTTATTGTCCTGTTCCCCATTCCCTGATTGATCCTTCGGAGTGTTTGAACCTGGTCTCTTAAACCCATATATCGGGGATGGAATTTCTGTTAGCTGGAAAGGCCTTTTCTTATTGGCAGCCTCTCTTTCGTTGCGGGTCAGTATTTTTTCTTCACTTGCAGGTGATGGCACAGTCTTTTTTTGCCGCTCCCTTTCTGCGGAACGGGGCACCCTTTTTTCATGAAATGGAGAATCTGCTGGTTTTCTCTGCCGCTCCGTTTCCCTTCCCCTCGGATGCCGTGTTTCAGGTGTTTCTTTAACCGTCTGCCCGCGGGAATGATCCTGTTTTTGCTGCCTGTTATTTTCCCGTGCTGCTTCATGGTCAGGTATGACCGGAAAACGGAATTGACCTTTAGGGTATTGATAAACTACTTTAGCATCTACATCTCTTGAACTTTCTTTTGTACTTTGAGAAGCAGGCTGATTCTTATGGCTTCGCTCATCTGCATGATCTTCAAATTCCTCATATTCTTCTTCATTATCTTTAAACATATGGAACAGCTTCTTAATCCAGCTCATTTATATCAACTCTTTCTATCAAAAACTTTGTTAGACTATCTATATTATTTTAGCAGTTATTCACAGATTTTGAATAAGAAATCCGAGAATGGGTCCTTTTAAAGGCAGAATGGGTAAATTTACAAACAAACGAAAGGCTGCAGACATACTTTCGACTCAGAGGAGTTAAAAGATTCATGTGTACAGACATCTGACTCCTTTCACAGTACTGTTTTACTTTTTAATAGAAATAATTGATTGTTATATGATTCGAAAATAATTTATCACTCCTGGGGGTTTATTTCCCTTTTTTCAGGATCGGCCAGCCGTTTAACAAAAAGGCTCTTTTCGTATAAATTGGTGTATTTTCACCTATCGGTGTTGCCCGTTGATTTCCGCTCCAGGATGCTCGCTTTCCGCGGGGCAGGCGCTGAGCCTCATCGACGCTGCGCGTCTGCGGGGTCTCACCTGTCCCGCTACTCCCGCAGGAGTCTCGCACCTTCCGCTCCAATCAACTCAGTAAATAATATACAATTAGCAACAAACCTTGCGAAAACAACCAACAAAAAAAGACCACATTGATGCGGCCTTAAAAAGCTATTTCTTTTTATTCTTACCCAAAATAAATATGGGTTCAAACTCTCCATTCTCGTATAGAAATGAAAGGGACGTGATGGGCACTCTGCCGCTCGCAAAGAAACTCATAGTCATCTGGGCGAGAACGTCATAACCTGTTTCATTTTTTATATCAGCAATAATTAATACATCCTGATGAGGAACTGCAACTGCCATGGTTCCTTCTGTTTTCCTGCTCAATTCTTTGATGAACGAATCATTCAGTATCCTGCTTGCATCATATCCATCATTCTTATTTAAGAAATAGAAAGTATTGCCTGCTACAGTATCTGATTTCAGATCTGTAGAGAGAGATCTTACATTAAAAAGAGCCGTTTCTTTAATTCTTTCGGGATCCCATCCCTCTTTTTCCATTAGCTGTGCATCAATAAGTCGATACGTTTTACCGAGGTCAAGGGCATAATAGATCCGGGTTTCAGCCGTGTGTTCATCTGTCAAAAAAGGAACGCCTTCCTGTGATTCACCTGGAAAAGAGGTTGATCGGATGACCGGAAAAATGTTTCTTTCATGCCCGGACAAATGGGCATCCTCCGCCATTGCTTCTAATCCTTCCTCAACATAATATACGACCTCGTCAATTGCTTTCTCCTTATGCTCCTGCCATTTAGCAATTATACCCGGAAGAGTGATGGTAATCCCTTTTCCAGTCTCTCTATTTTCAATTCTGAGCTGGTCCTTTTCCCTGTCAAAAGTAAAAATCCGATTCTCTTTTGCTAAGCGCTTCTCCAATTCATTTCTCATTTTTCTGCTATCCATTTTCATATATAAGCCCCTCCTTTTGGGGATTGATTTCCGACTATCATTTTACACTAATAAACCCTCCTGCTCAAAAGAGATGCAGGAGGGTCTAAAAGCGGAAGCGCCTTGCCCACCCCCGACACCTCGAGGGGGTGGGCTGCTTGCGCTAGACAGTTATCAAAGTAGAGATATGAACACTAAATGTACACAGGCCTAGTTTTCCAGAGTTTGAATAAAGTTCTCGATTTCTTCCTGTGTTTTGCGGTCTTTGCTGACAAAGCGGCCGAGCTCCTGGCCGTCCCTGTATCCAATGAAGCTCGGAATGCCAAAGACATCAAGTTCAATGCAAAGATCAATGAATTGATCGCGGTCTACATAAACGAAATTATAATCACTATATTTTGCTTCAATTTCAGGCAATATTGGTTCAATCACCCGGCAATCAGGACACCAGTCTGCTGAAAACATGAAAATGTGTTTCCCGCTGCTGCGCATCTCGTTAAATTGCTCTGCTGATTCCAATTTTTTCATTTTCTTTCGCCCCCTGTGCTGATATGCATGTCTCCATATTGGATCCAGCCTTTTTTCCTCATATATTCAGATAATATCAGGCTGATGAGAGCGGGTCCAATAATATGCAAGACGATGACCTTCATCCAAACGTCCGGGCCAAAGCCCATCGTGGTAAAAGTCATAATCTGGCCAACAAGCCCGCTTGTACCCATCCCCGCCCCTGCAGCATTATTCTCCATTAGCCAGATGGTCGTGCCAAACGGTGCAAGGATTGCTCCTGCGATTGTAGGCGGAATAAGAATGCGCGGGTTTCTGATAATATTAGGCACCTGCAGCATGGATGTTCCAATTCCTATCGCAATTAAACCGCCCATTTTATTTTCCCTGTAGCTGCTCACAGCGAAGCCGGCCATTTGTGCTGCGCAGCCAATCGTGGCAGCTCCTGCTGCAACTCCGTGCAGATCAAGCATAAGCGCTATGGCAGCTGAAGAAATGGGAGCCGTCAAGGCAAGCCCCATTAATACCGCCACAATGATGCCCATGAGGATCGGCCTTTGCTCTGTACCCCACATGATCAGACTGCCAAAGCTCTTCATTCCATAATCGATCCCGGGGCCAATTAAGGTTGAAACCATATATCCTGCCACAATTGTAACAAGCGGCGTTACGATGATATCAACTTTTGTTTCCTTACTGACCAATTTCCCAAGCTCTGTGGAAATAAGAGCTGCAGCGAAGCTCCCTGCCGGACCTCCTAGAGCTGCGCCTGCAGCCCCGCTGGCAATTGCTGAAAAGATAACAAGCGGCGGCGCATTAAGTCCGTATGCAACTGCAACACCAATTGCAGGGCCCATCAGCCCCATAGCCAGGGTGCCCATATCCTTCAGGTATTTGATATCAGTCTGTTCACCGATTGTCTTAATAATCAGCCCAATGATCAGCGAAGCGAACAATCCAAGTGCCATGCTGCTAAGTGCATCTATAAAATAGACTTTAGGTGAAAGGGTTACCCCTTTTCTATTCAGAAAAGCTCTCATTATTTTCCCCCTATGTAAAAGTTCTGCAACTATAAGATAACACATGTAAAGACACTTGTAATATAAAATCTTTTGTATTCTTATTGTTCTTTATAATAGGGGTTTTCTATCATAATTTATGAAAAAAAAATACTTAAAATAAAGCAAAAATAAAAACGAAGGACATCGCCCTTCGCTTTAATTCTTCACCTGGACAGAATTAGCTATCTCCATCATTGCAGCGGCTTCAGAGGTTAAATTTCTGGTTGCAGCCTGCGTTGATAATTTTACTCCACCAATCCCCACTACCAATTCATGTTCGTCTTTTTTCCCGCTGTTGATTAGCAGGAAACCATTATGTCCCTCTTTTGTAAACGTCTCTTTAACTTCATATTCATCTTTTTGCTTTAGTGTAGCCTCATACACAACCTTACTGTCCGGACCTTCATGCTGGTTGTAAAAAAGGATATATCGTTTCGAGCCATTTTTTAAAATGATGTTATTTGGGCTTTCCTCTTCTACTTCGTAGCCGAAAGGCAAATAATATTCTATATCTTCAAACTTATGATTTGTCTTTTCAGGTGATTGGTTAAATGCTTCCTCTGCAGCATTCTTTGCGGCGGTTTGCTCTTCTTCCAACGATGCTGAACAGGCACTGAGCAGTATAAATGAAATAAATAAGAGCAAGGCTGCGGTGAATCTTTTACTCATTCTATCGTCCCCTCCTTGCAAGGATTCTCATATCCTTCCCTATCATACATTTCTTCTTAATAGTCTGACAACCCTTCATATCAGGATTGGAGCCTTTTCACTGCGTTACTTCCTAGAAGAAATGTTAAAATATAAGAATATTGCATAAAGGAGGAAAAAAGAATGGAAATAACCGTTTATTTAGCAGGTGAAATACATTCCGATTGGCGCAATGAAATAAAGGAGAAATCGAAATTACTTCAGCTGCCGGTTCATTTTACAGGTCCTATGGAAAATCATGAACGTTCTGACATGATTGGTGAGGAAATTCTCGGGAAGCAGCCGGATGCAATCTTCCGTGATGAAGCCGCTTCAAGCATCAATAACTTAAGGACACAGCTTCTTATGCAAAAATCAGATCTCGTGATAGCTTTGTTTGGTGAAAAGTATAAGCAATGGAACACTGCCATGGATGCAAGCGCAGCTGCATCTCTTGGAAAGCCGCTGATCCTTATCCGACCAAAGGAACTTCACCATCCTCTAAAAGAGCTTTCAAGCAAAGCAAATGTTACAGTTGAAACTGTCAGCCAGGCATTGAAAGTTTTGTCGTACATATTTGAAACCGAATAGAAAAAGGGGGTAGCGCTACCCCCTTTTTCTATATTCATATTGACCGATAAGCAGCTTCATGACATGTGAGAACATGTCAGCACGATCGATCCGCCCATTTGTAAAAATTCCAACTGCCCCTTCATTTTTGCGGACGTTTTCTTTTTTTGTGTAATCATCCATTACAGGGCCCAGTTCTTTGCCGGCTAATAGCCTTTCTGCAACACCTACAGGAAGAGGAATCCTGGCTCCGCCTGCAATAATCGGAGGCTGTCCTTTTTCCGCCAAAGCCCCCCAATTACAGAGAAAAAGCCCAAATTCTGTTTTCTGCACACCGCCCTCTAATCCAATGCCGATTTGTCCTCCGGAACTTTCAATTGCTCCATAAGCTCTGTTGATGGCCCCTTTAATGGTTTCTTCATCCGAAAATGGCTGATCGTTCACTCCTGATGGCACATCTTCGGACATAATGTCAGCTTCATAATCACTAAAGGCAGCATGTACTGCCGAAATCTTTGCAGGATTTTTTGAACCAATGATGATTTTCATGAGAGCTCCTTTCATTTGACAGGAAAAAGAGACAGCACCTGCTGTCTCATCTGATTAACTGTTTTGACGGATGGTTTCTACTGTTGAACGGTCACAGGCCTTTACAAGTTTAACAAGCAATTCTTTTGCCGCTGCATAATCGTCGACATGCACGATGGATGCATGTGTGTGAATATAGCGGGAGCAAATGCCGATTACTGCACTTGGAACACCTTCATTGGATATATGAACTTTTCCGGCATCTGTGCCGCCTTGCGAGACGAAATACTGATATGGGATGTTGTTCGTTTCGGCTGTATCCAGTACAAATTCCCTCATGCCTCGGTGCGTTACCATTGAACGGTCCAGTATCCGCAGCAGGGCTCCTTTGCCTAAGTGTCCGAACTCGTTTTTATCCCCTGTCATATCGTTGGCAGGACTTGCATCGAGCGCAAAGAAAATATCAGGATTAATCATATTCGCTGCTGTCTGTGCACCTCTTAAGCCAACTTCTTCCTGAACTGTTGCTCCTGAAAAAAGGATGTTGGGAAGAGCTGCATTCTGGACTTCCTCTAATAGTTCCACGGCCAAACCGCATCCGTAACGGTTATCCCATGCTTTCGCAAGAATTTTCTTTTCATTCGCCATTGGTGTGAATGGACAAATCGGCAGAATTTGCTGTCCTGGCTTAATGCCTATTCTTTTGGCATCTTCACGGTCATCCGCCCCAATGTCAATCAGCATATTCTTTATTTCCATCGGCTTGCTTCGCTTGGCTTCGTCTAAAAGATGCGGAGGAATGGAACCGATAACTCCTGTCACTGGTCCATGATCTGTAATAATTTGTACTCTTTGTGCCAGTAAAACCTGACTCCACCAGCCTCCCAGTGTCTGAAAACGGATCATGCCATTATCTGTTATGCTGGTAACCATGAATCCAACTTCATCCATATGTCCTGCTACCATTACAGTCGGGCCATTTTCATCGCCTCTTTTAACTCCGAAGATGCCTCCCAGCTTATCCTGAACAATTTCATCTGTATACTGGCTGATTTGTTCGCGCATGAATTTCCGGACTAAATGCTCGTTTCCAGGTGCTCCCGGCAACTCTGTTAATGTTTTAAAAAGCTGCAAAGTTTTTTCGTTCATGTATTCTTCTCCTTTTTAAATCAATAGATTGGATATGTATAATCTCATTTTACAGAACTTTCATACGCCTTTCCACCATTTCAGACAGGAAACTTCGATTGACGAAATGCAATATTTATTTTAGTCCCAGCCTATTTTTGGTAAGATAGAATTGGAAAACAGAAAATTTTAATAATGAATTGCTTATATCGTCAGCCTGGGGAGGTGCAAGTATGAATTGGAAATCTTTTATGTTAGGTGTAGGAGTTGGTTTGGCAAGCGGATACGCAGCAAAGGAATTTCTTTCGCAGAAAACTGCCGTTTCTCCGGAAAGAGCTTTAGCTAATGCAAAGGATGCATTTAAACAGGAAGGTCCGATAAGCGGATCATGGATTCAAATGAAAGCTGAACCTTATGAAAAGGGCCATTTAAAATATCAGGTTTATAAGGGCGGCATTTCAAGATTTTCGGGTGAGGAAGCCGAGCAGTATGAGTTCATTGCCGATGCAGAGACTGGAACTATTTTGGACGTATTCCCACTGCATTAATCATCAGCTGGCGAGTTGTATTAAAAAATCCCCGGATGGGGATTTTTTAGTTTATATTCTTTTCGACTTTCTCAAGCATATTTCCTGCTTTATCCCACTTGACTGCCCTGTAAAAAGCATCGTGGTAAAAAGTGAACCATGCATTTTTTTTCATCCCGTATTCCATCCATTTTTCCTTGGCGCTGATGGAATCCATTGGGTAGTCATCGTAAGCGAGGACCCATAAAACATTTGCATGGGCATGTGTTGGCATGATATCAGCCATATGAATGACAGTATCGTCTTCATCTTCAATGACAAGGATGGAATGTCCATCACTATGGCCGCCTGTATGCACCATTTTAATAGGGCCGAGCGTCCACTCCCCATCAAAAACTTCTACCTGTTCCTGAATGGACTCCCAGTTTTCTTTCCAATATGTATTCCTTGAGCGGATATTAGGATTTCTCATTTCTTCCCATTCCACCCGTGATGCGATGATTCTGGCGTTAGGATATACAGAAGAGAACTTTCCTTCTTCCGGTGTTGTCAGTCCGCAGGCATGATCAAAATGAAGATGCGTCATAAGGATATAATCGATATCCCCTGGGGATAAACCGTGCTCGGCTAAATCCTGCTCAACAAAAGACTCTTCAAGCGCTCCGAAATTCCTCTTCTGCTTTTCATTCAGTTTCCCGTTTCCCAGACCCGTTTCGACTAAAATATTCTTACCGTCAAATTGAATAAGAATGGGATCTGTTCTCAGCTCGATCTGATTATTTTCATTGCATGGATATCTTTTCGACCATAAAGGCTTCGGAACCACTCCAAACATGGCTCCGCCGTCAAGATATGTGACACCGCCGCGAAGCCAGGACAGCTTTATGTTCTTTAACTTCAATGTTTCCATAATTATCTCCTCCATTTAAGTTTTCTGAGCAAGCGCTCGCTTTCCTCTTACCACATCATAACATTTAAGCGCTTACTTTTAGAAATATTTAAATTATTTAAGTGAAACCAATAAAAAAAAGCCTATCCACAGGGATAGACTGGTTTATCTGTATTGCACTTCACACCGGAAGATACGGCTCCCCCTTGATGAGAACTTTTCTTCATATTCGGTCATGATGTTTCCTTCATAATCACTATTGTGAAGGTCGAGGCTTACAAATGTCAGCAGCATGCCATAATCGGAAAAACTCATTAGAGAAGATTCAAACAGTCCCTGGTTATCAGTCTTGAAGTGGATTTCTCCTTTATCCACAAGAACATCTTCATAAATCTCCAGGAAGCTTCTATAAGTGAGCCTGCGTTTTGCATGACGCTTCTTCGGCCATGGATCTGAAAAATTGAGGTAGACACGATTGACTTCGCCTTTTTCAAAGTAATCCCGAAGGTCATTTGCGTTCACATTCAAAAGCTTTATATTTGGAAGCTCCTCCTCAATGATACGATCCAGAGCGGTGACAATCACGCTTTCAGCCAGCTCGATTCCAATATAGTTGATATCCGGGTTTGCTTTTGCCATGCCAGTTATGAAACGTCCTTTGCCTGTCCCAATTTCTATATGAAGAGGCTGTTCTTTATCGAATGCTTCATTCCACTTTCCTTTATATTTTTCTGGTTCTGAAATTACGTATTGAGGATATTCCGCTAATTTATCCTTTGCCCATGGTTTATTTCGCTGTCGCATATTGACACTCCTAAAAATTAATATCGTTCAAACAATATCATGCCCATCCCGGTGATGCAACTTTATTTTTATGGAGATCTGCTAAA
The DNA here is from genome assembly GCF_000565285.1 of Cytobacillus firmus DS1. Classification (GTDB taxonomy): domain Bacteria; phylum Bacillota; class Bacilli; order Bacillales; family Cytobacillaceae; genus Cytobacillus; species Cytobacillus firmus_A. Next base: position 153,134 of record NZ_APVL01000009.1, read on the forward strand.
TAGGTTCATCCCTTGCTTGCAGTTTAACCCAATGGCATTTAAACACTTAAATTAATCCGCCCATGAATAAATAAAAAAGGAATCCACAACCTAAAAGTGAATTCCTTTTGCTTTTATTTTCAGATTCAATAGAAAGGGTGTTTTTCATGCCGCTTGGACACCAGGATCAATTAAATTTATTAAAAGATATCTTAAGCAATCATCAGACAGATTGCTGTGGCTCTATTTCAGAATGTGAACAATTGGAACGCCTGGTAAAATCATTAATGATAAATGGAAACATTAATCAAAACGTAAAAACAGTATTAGAAGAAATTTATGAATACAGTCAGCACGGGATCAATTCTTCCCAATTGGATACTCACATTGAATCCCATCAGAATGATTTATCACAATGGGTACAGGATATTGATCAATTTTCTTAAATCTCAAAGAAGCTCATCCAGGTAAGAAAGCCACTTGTCCATTTCCTGGAACCTGAATTTATTTTTATGCCATTGGATAGATGTCAGAGTCTGTGCAATCACATACCATTTCATGCGGAGCAGCAAATCATCTGTCAATTGAACACCATACCGCTCAAGCCAATTGGGCCATTCTTCTTTAGGAATATACCAGTACAGCAGCATCCCCAGATCGATGGCAGGATCTGCTATCATGGCTCCATCCCAATCAATCAAGTACAGCTGGTTGTTTTCCGCAAGCAGCCAGTTGTTATGATTTACATCGCAGTGGCACACGGTATTTTCTTCACAGTGGATATGCGAAACTTCTTTTTTCAGGAAATCGACTGACTGAATAACAGCAGCCTGCTCCTTCAGATCACAATCCAGTTCTTCCTCTATCAAATGCAAAAGAGTTTCAGGCTGCAGGGGAGACTTCCCCATTCTTGTCAGCATACCAAGAAGCGGCTTTGAAGAGTGGATTTTCCTCAATAGCTTTGCCACGCTTTCCCGGTTCATGTCAGAAGCTTTCAGCTCCCGTCCATTAAGCCATTGCTGGGCAGTTATAACGTCCCCATTTTCCATTCTTTTTGTCCAGATAAGTTTCGGGACGATTCCTTCCGCAGATAGAACCGCCAGGAAAGGAGAAGAGTTTCTTTTTAGAAAAAGCCTCTGCTCATCGTTCTTTGCATAAAAAGCTTCCCCTGTAGCCCCTCCGGCGGGAACAATCTCCCAGTCATGTCCAAATAAATGTTCCAAAATTGTTCACCTGCAATTTAGTAAGCCATTGTAGAAAAGCGCAAGCGCCTTGCCCACCCCCGACAAGCACAAGACGAGCCTCCCAGAAAGGCGTTCTTTGCCTTTTGGGAGGATTGGCTTGTGACCTCGAGGGGGTAGGCGCTGGAGCTAGACAATTCTCGAAGTAAAAATAATTAAGAGTTGAAAAATAAGCCCTGTTTTTTAAAGCAAGACTTATTTTGCCATGGCCGATAAAATGGCCGTTGCTTTGTAACGATAAATTATATTAATCGACTATAGTCCATTCTCGCAAATATAAGCTGTTTATCAGGTTAATCAAGTAAAGTGCATATACCTCACAAGGTAATCAGGCAAATATAAAACCAGACGAGTATTGGGAACTTAAAATAAAAAAAGAGCTATTGATGTAAATTCCTCACAATAGCCATCTTTATAAATTTTATTCTTACTGGCTTTTTTCGTCAAGTGCATCTATTTAGGTTTACGGAATATCATCAGAAAAAATGATGTTTTTTTAGGTCTTTACATCAGTATTTTCTAATTAAGGGTAATGTTTGCAGAAAGAAGAAGCAGCCTGTGTGCTTGTCGGATTTTTTCTATTTCCTGCAAACCAGTACATATGAACTTAATGGCAGCATTGTCAATCTGGTGCTTATCTTGCGTATGGTGGAATTACCGGCGGTATGTTCATCCGCAATAAGGTCCCAATCCCCATCCGGAAGCAGGATTTCTTCTTCCGCCGCTGAAGGATTGATAATAACCGCCGCATGGCTACACTCGGCATTTTGATCAGAGCTGGTCAAGACATAACCAATTAGCGGCTTTTTAATATCCATGAACCGCATGGAATTCCGGATTAATTCTGCATCGGCAAGCCTGAAAAGAGGGATTGACCTTCTAATGCTGATAATCCCTTTAATATATTCAACATTATTGAAATAACGTGATTTCCTTTCCCAGTCCAGTTGATTGATTGAGTCTGGAGCACGGTAGCTGTTTCCATTCCCGCCTTTGGTCCGAAAAAATTCCTGCCCGCTATGCAGAAATGGAATTCCCTGTGACAGGAGTACCATTACGGTTGCCAGGCGGTGCTTTTTTTGCTGTGTAATCAAATCCGCATTTTCAGAACAAACCAGGATTTTATCCCATAGAGTGTGATTATCATGGGATTCCACATAGTTTACTGATTGCGCCGGAGAAAGGAAGATGCCTTTCTCCTTTTTTTCAAGGCCAATGCTTCCGGCTAATACTTGCTTTGCCGCATCATAATAATGTTCATTCCCTAACGCGTATCCTTTATCATATAAATTAAACGTGCTGCCTTTGATGGAATCTCTGAACCAGTCATTAAATTGGCCGATTCCCGGCAGCTTTTCCTGATTGCGGATGCTTGCTTTCCGGTCTTCCGGTATAGGGGTATTCAAATCCCAGCCTTCTCCAATGATAATGACAGCAGGGTCAATTGATTCCGTAATTCTGCGAACCTCATTCATCGTTTCGATATCGAGGATACCCATCAAATCAAACCTGAAACCATCAATTTGATATTCCTTCATCCAGTATGATACGGAATCCACAATAAATTTCCTGGCCATCAGTCGCTCAGAAGCAATGTCATTTCCAACTCCGGTGCCATTTGAAGGCATTCCATATTGATCATGGCGGAAGAAATAACCCGGTACGATTTTTTCAAAAGAAGAATGCTCACGAATATATACATGGTTGTAGACTACGTCCATTATGACTCTAAGCCCCTGGGAGTGAACAGCCTGAATCAAAGCTTTCAACTCTCTAATCCGTGAATAGGGATCCAGGGGATCGGAAGAATAGCTTCCTTCCGGGACATTAAAATGTAGAGGATTATAACCCCAGTTGTAGTCTTCTTTTGGACTTTTTTCATTTACACCTTCAAAGTCATGGACAGGCAGAAACTCAATGTGAGTTACACCGAGCTGTTTGACATATGACAGGCATGTCGGCTTCCCGTCAATGCCAACAGTGTTTGTCTCGCCCGCTCCCATATAAAGCCCTTTCTTTTGTGCCCCGCTCCCGGAATGAATGGTAAAATCCCTGATATGGGTTTCATATATGATGGCATCTGTCAACTGAAGAAGCGGCGGAAGCTCCGGCTTCTTTATTTTTGTATTATCCAAATTGACGACAGCACCATATTCACCATTCATAGCCGAGGACACTGCATATGGATCTACCGCTTCTTTCCACTCCAGGTTAATACATACCAGGAAAGAATAAAGAAAACGATCGAGGTCGCCGGATACTCCACAGCTCCAGACCCCCCTCTCGCCTCTTTCCATCGGAAAAAGCTCCGCATCCTCCTCCAATGCTCCTTTTAACTTCAGCTTTACCTTTGCTGCTGTCGGAGCCCAGAGCCTGAAGTACGTCTTTTCTGTGCTGTACGATATACCCAGCGGTCCGTCATAATAGAACTTCTCATCAAAATCACTTGTTCGAATGACCGCCCCGATTTGCAGATCTGTTTTTCCGCCATGTTCATCCACTATCCAATATTGTTTCCCGAATTCCACATCATGGTCTATTCTGCATGTATATTTAACAGCGCCCTCAATCGGGTTGTTTTGCAATATGACTACAGGAAACTCTTCCTCCACGTCTGAAAGGAGAGAGAAACCGGAAGAACGTCCCTGTTGATAGCTGAAAGGAAGTAGAATCGTAATGATGTGCATTTCGTCCAGATATGCATTAAAAGTCCGTTCAATCGTTATCATTCCGAACTCAGCTCCTTTACTTAGTCGGACGGTAATTTAAGAGCAGCTCTCTCCTAAAAATCATTACCCTTCTTTAACATAACCACTAATTATTGGTATGGCTTCCGGACAAACAGATGCTGAAACCGGTGTGCTGTTCAGAACCTCGCCATCTGCGTGGGCAGGGATGGGGTGTGAAGAGCGAAAGCTGATATTTTTCCCCTGAAGAACTGCGACTTCTTTAAAACCTATATGTCTCCCCTTGAAGACAGAGGCAAATACAAACAAAAGTTTAATTCTGGATATATTGTGGACTACCGTAACATTTAGAATTCCATCAAAAGGGTCTGCATCCGGAGAAATCTTCATACCGCCTCCATAGAATGGCTGATTGGAAATAGTGATAAACCAGGCTGACCTTATTTGATGTTTTTTTCCGTCAATAATGATTTCAATATCAGAGCATTTATAGAAAAACAGCTCTTTTACAAGAAAGAGAGCGTATACAAATTTGCCCAGGGAAAGCTGATTCAAGATACCCTTGATCTTTGAACTGTTTACTTTCCGGGAAATCAGCGCATCAAATCCTGCACCCATATTATTAATAAAATATGTTTTTTTCCCATCTGTGTGTCTAATCCTTCCGATATCAGCCTTCACAGAATGACTGATTCCCTTAAGTATTGCGGTTAAAGCTTCCTCCGGGTCTTTAGGGATATTAAAGCCCCTCGAGAAGTCATTCCCGGATCCTCCTGGAATAAACCCCACAGTCACATTCTGATACCCAGCAGCGCCATTCATCACCTCATGAACCGTTCCATCTCCGCCCACAGCAACAAGATACAATCTTTGCCCGCCTGCCTGTTCTGCATAAATTTTTGCCAATTCCCCGGCATGGCCGCGATATTCTGTCCTGACTGCAGAGTAAGAGATATTTTCCTCTTTCAGCATCTGCTCAACTTTTCCCCAGACTTTCAGGCAATAGCCATTTTTCGCCTGCGGGTTAATAATGAACATAAATGCTTTATCACAGTGGAACTTATCATGATTCATTCCGATTCTCCCACTCCAGTCTTTTGACTGAGGAAGTCTGGCAATATTGAAGCAGTGCCTGTGCTCCTTTTAATTGAGCATGCTTGAGGGGAGAACGCAGACTTCTTATTGCGTGAAACCATTGCTCATAGGTCCTTTTCTCCACTAGCTGTACATCTATCGGGGCTGCCGGATAATCAATATAGCCATTTCGGGTAAGTACAGCTTTTTTAACCGGCAATTCAATAGAATGAATTTCAAATATTTTTCGGATGATTTTTTCTGTTCTATTTAATGCAAGCAGCGGATTCAGGACCTTTTTCTCTTCCCCTTTTCCCTTTTTTGTCCAGAATCTATCCTTTGAACCTGTGAATACCGCTGAATCTTCTTGCTCCAAAAAGCTGATGCACCATACCTCTGTTGGGCCTAAGACAATAATTTCTGTTTCAACCGGAGCCCTTTTCAATAAAAAGATCGGATTATACATGACAAGATACGTATCCGGATATCTTTGCAGAAGATACTTTAGCTTTTCATCATAATAGTAATGCTTATCGGGAAATGATTTTTCCGTTAGCGTGGAAGTTGCCCATTTCATCTGGAACCTGTAAAGCTGGTCCAGAAACTGGTGTTTTAGATTCTCAATTGTTTCTGGCCGTACAGCAAAGGAGGCTTCAAATTCAAGCACATCCTCCTCCTTTTTCACTTCATGTACGGCAGCATTATATTCCTCAAATTCTTCATTCCTGCCCCGTTTTAATAACCCCTTTAGCTTTTCCATCAGCGGTTCTTTTTCTTCAACAGACCAGTCCGCTGAACCGGCTGTATAATGCTGCGCGGATTGAGGGGTAAAGGATTCATTTGTTTCCCATGCTTTATGCCATTTATCCCACTGCTGTTTTTTCAGCCTGACAAAACGGGAAGGATATACAAAAATGTCCTGCTGGTAGCGTGATACATAATCCTGCAATTTAATTAACTGTCCCATTCTCCTAGCCCTGCTTTCGTAAAAACTTTCTATCTCTAATTATTCATTTATTGCCTTTAACTTTGCCCGTGGTATTTTTTATGACTCTCTCAAAGGCTGTCTCCCATTAGCTATTTTTCATCATAAGCATTTTTATTTTATTCCGCCAAAAGCGGAAAGATGGCAATGCTTTCATATTTCGGCGATTTATCCAGATGGGTCTGATATAGGACAACTTCTGAAACCTCAAACTCGAGGTGTCCGTTATTAAAAGGACTATTAACATCGAGCAGACTTTGCTGAAATGGACCAGTGCCTGCCCATTTTCTTGCCAAGGTGATATGAGGCTTAAATGGTCTTGTCTCCAGCTCAAAGCCCGCTTCCTGACAGGCTGAATATACTTTCGATCTTAAGTCATGAAGATGTTTGGCCTGCTGTGTTCCACACCAGAAAATTCTTGGCGCGTCTTGTTTTCCGAATACGCCAAGTTTGCAGATGTGCAGCGTAAAACTTGGTTCGTTTCTGATGGAATCAGCGATAAGCCTGGCTGCTTTCTGCAGTTTTTCTTCTGAGGCCGATCCAAGGAATGCTAAAGTTATATGATAATCCTCATGATGGACCCAACGGCTAAAGGGAAGTTTGAGACTTACACTTTCCATATATTCCTTCAACTTTTTCTTTGTTTCATCCGGCAATTTCACCGCAAAGAAAAAATGAGCATTCATTGTTTTGGACACTTGATATACCTCCATATTTCCACTAATTTTAACAAACATCTGTTAAAATTGGCAGATACTTTCTGTTTGTCCTCTTATTTTTGTATTCTCTCCAATTCCTTTTGATTTGATTGGAATAGTCTGTTTTAGTATGATAAGGATAGATATAGATTTCCTTTATCAGGATGAAATTAAACAGATGGACATAAAATAACAAAGATAATAGTTCTATATATTAAACTTCCTTGTTATTAAATGAAGTCATATTCGAAAGGGAGAGTCAGATGAAAGTTGTCAACAATCTTGCGGACTTAATTGGAGATACTCCGATTGTGAAATTAAATAAGCTGGCACCTGAAAATGGCGCAAGCATTTATGCAAAGCTTGAATTCTACAATCCGAGCCGCAGTGTAAAAGACCGCGCGGCATATAATATGATTGCCGAAGCTGAGAAAGCAGGCAAATTAAAACCAGGATCAACCATTATTGAACCAACCAGCGGGAACACCGGCATCGGGCTTGCAATGAATGCGGCGGCTCGCGGCTATAAAGCCATTCTGGTTATGCCTGATACTATGACGGCAGAGCGCATCAACCTTTTGAAAGCATATGGAGCAGAAGTTGTCCTGACCCCTGGTGATGACAAAATGCCCGGCGCTATTAAAAAGGCTAATGAACTGGCTGAGGAAATTCCAAACAGTTTTGTGCCGATGCAATTTGAGAATAAAGCTAACCCAGACGCACACCGCCATTCAACTGCCGTCGAAATTATTGAGGCTATGAAGGAAATCGGCAAACCACTGTCTGCCTTCGTTGCCACTGCAGGTACAGGGGGTACAATTACCGGCACAGGTGAAGTTTTGAAAGAGCATTATCCCGGGGTGGAAGTGCATGTAGTGGAGCCAAAAGGCTCGCCCGTCCTATCGGGCGGAAAGCCTGGCAGGCACAAACTTGTCGGCACAAGTCCAGGATTTGTTCCGGAAATTCTCAATACGGATGTTTATGATGAAATCCATCAAATCAAAGATGAAGAAGCATATGATACGACACGCAGAATGGCAAGAGAAGAAGGGATATTAGTAGGTCCATCCTCAGGAGCTGCCTGCTATGCAGCCATCCAGGTTGCAAAAAGGCTAACTCCGGACGATGTTGTCGTATTCATCGTTTGCGATACTGGAGAAAGATATCTTTCAAGTGATCTTTTTCAGTTTGAATAAGTAAGTTAAAAGACCCCAGGAATTGTTCCTGAGGTCTTCGCTTTAGAATTACCTAATTTTAACCGTTAAACTGCCGCACTGTTTTTCAATAGCCTCTTCAAAAAGGTTCTGTAATTTATTTGTGATGAGACCGGGACTTCCATTACCAACCGGCTTTCCTTCAATCTCTGTAATCGGAGTAATTTCAGCTGATGTACTGGACATAAAGACTTCATCTGCGGCCAGTAAATCTTCCTTTGTAAAAGCAGATTCTTTAAGTGCTATACCATTTTCCCTGCAGATCTCTTTTATCTTGCGGCGGGTAATGCCATTTAGGATCAGGTTTGTTGCAGGATGCGTATAAAGTGTTCCATCCTTTACAATCGCTATATTGGAAGAACTTCCCTCAGTTACCGTATCCCCGCGGTGCTGAATGGCTTCAAAGCTGCCGGATTGTGCTGCTTTTTGCTTGGCCATGATGTTGCCCAGCAAATTCAGGCTCTTTATATCACATCGCAGCCAGCGAATGTCTTCAATCAGAATAGCTTTAACACCATTTCTCATTGATTCAACCGGCCTTGTGGTTTCACGGGTATAGGCGGTAAGCACCGGTGCAACATCTGCGCCAGGATAAGCATGATTTCTAGGAGACGTCCCCCTGGAAAATTGCATATATACAATCCCCAGTTCAAGATTATTCCTCTCAATCATCTCTGTAAGCATCTGTTTAAGCTGATCCTTGGAATAAGGAATGTTCAGCTCTATTTTCTTGCCGCTGTCAAGCAGCCTTTCAAGATGCTCATCTGCCGTAAACATTTTTCCGTTATAGACACGGATCACTTCATAGACGCCATCACCAAATTGATAGCCCCGGTCCTCAATATCGACTTTCGCTTCTGAGCGTTCGATCAAGTCACCATTCAAAATGACATATTCCATTTCCCGACACTCCCTGTTTATGATTTGTTTGTCTATCTGTCAGCTGTAAGTAAAATCTTTCAGCCATCATATCAGGTTTCAAAGTTATTTCGCAAGTTCATAAATCGCCTGTGCATAAATGGCTGCAGCTTTCAGCAAATCCTCAATAAACATATATTCATCTTTTTGATGTGCGACGTCTTCCCTGCCTGGAAATAGCGGACCAAAGGCAACTCCTGACTTTAATGAGCGTGCATATGTCCCCCCGCCAATGGATAAAAGCTCTGCCTTTTCGCCAGTCTGCTGTTCATATACTTTTTTCAGTGTTTGAATCAGAACATCATCTTCTTTTACATGATGTGGTTTGGCATCTGAGAAATTCTCCAATCTGAAATGTTCGTTTTCAATCAGAGACTCCAGCTTATTTTTCGTTTCTTCCATATCATTTGTAACAGGATAGCGTACATTAAAGCCTAAACGGCCGCCATTTTCTTTCGTATATGAAAGTTTGCCTACATTGATGGTTAAGTCACCTGTAATCTCATCGGTGCAGGCGATGCCAAGCTTTCTTCCTCTGGAATCATCACATAAGTATTTTGATACAAACTGAAAATATTGGCATGCGTTCTCATCCAGCTGAAGGGATGCCAGGAATGAAGCCATCAATATACCAGCATTTTTCCCATTATCAGGTTCCATTCCATGAGCCGAAATCCCTTGAAGTTCCAGAATCAGTTCGCCATTATCTATGTAATACTTGCCTTCTAGCTCTGTACTTTTCAGGAAATTTATATACCTTTGCACCACTTCAGTGTGTTCAAGGTGAACCTCAAGACTGGCTTTCGCAAAATCAGGAACCATATTATATCTTCTTCCTGCCTGGAAATGCACCACCTCTGCCAATACTTCTCTGTCTGCTTCTTTGGTATGGCCGGTTTGGACAAGATCAAAATCAGAGATGCCTTTTTCTGCATAGATGATTGGGAAATCTGCATCAGGTGCAAATCCCATTGCTGGCATTTCTTCGTGTTTAAAATAATGCTCTACACAGCGCCAGTCACTTTCTTCATCTGTTCCGATAATCATTCGAACCCGTTTGCTTAAAGGCAGCTCTAATTCCTTTACAATTTTCATGGCATAATAAGCAGCCATCGTCGGGCCTTTGTCGTCGATCGCCCCTCTGGCAAAAATCTTTCCATCGCGGATTTCTGCACCAAACGGATCGCTTGTCCATCCATCCCCTTCCGGAACCACGTCAACGTGACAAAGTACTCCTACAATTTCTTCACCTTCGCCGAATTCCAGATGACCAGCCAGGCTGCCGACATTTTTTGCAGTGAATCCATCCTTTTCTCCAAGTTCAAGCATGAAATCGAGCGCTTCCTTTACACCTTCACCAAGGGGCGCATCGTCTGTGGCATTCTCTTCGTCAAGCAGACTTCTAATTCTCAAAAGCTTTTGAGTATCCTTAATTAAATCATCTTTTCTTTTATTGACCTCTTTTTGCCAATCCAATACGTTCATACAGTTGCCTCCTTAACTTGAACATTCATGATTTCCCCATTATAACCCATTTTGTCTGGGGTTTGCTTATGGAACAGTTTAATAAGATATACCTTTATTATGCACCAGGAAAGCTGAACCTTGCCAAGATGAACGCAGAGGCGCTTAAAAACAGTCCTAAGAGGAAAATGGCGAGGAGGAATAGGGCTAAGACGGTCCTATTTCTGGCAGTAAAGTAATAATCCTTTTCACTGTATTTCTTAGTAAAGGGATGAGACATAATGGCTTTATCCCAAGTAAGGGAGAGCCAGGAATACATCAGGAAAAGAAAGACGCCTGATACAATCACTTTTATCCATAAAGGCGGTATAAGAAGAATGCCGGCAGCACTCACGGAAATGATTTGAAAGTAGCTGAAAATATACGAGGGATTTCGCATGAATATCTTTATAAATAATTCCGCCAGTCCCGTTATGGGTGTTCTCGCATTAAAAATCCGTCTGGAGTTTCTGAATAATAGCGGTTTTGTCCGCATTGAAACAACAGGCTTTTCCAGATCCGGAGCCATCATAAAGATCCATTTTATATACTTTGTTTTTTCTTCTTGTTCAAGCATAACCTCAAATTCTAAGGCCGAGATTTTTTTCAGCAGCTGGGAAGCTCTTATTAATGCGCCGGAAAGCAGCACTGCTGATGAGATTATAACCGGAAAGTCTGCACCGATAGACCAAAGTGAATATACAAGCTGGCTGAACCAGCTTATTAGTACAAACAGCACAAAGGTGATCACATATCTTTTTAACTTCCCTGCAATCCTTTTCAAAAAATAAGAAACTGTCATAATAGACCATTTCAGTGAGATGAAAAAGAACAGCAAGGCAGCGATTTGGCTCCATTCCAAAAAGTATCTATTCTTTAAAAAAGGAAGAAAAATAGCAATCATTGCTGCTGTACCGATTGCCTGAAAGAATAGTGAGTAAACAAATCCCCATTTCCTCATTCCCATAAAGAGGGTCTTATTTTTTACCAGAAATACCTTATCAGCCTCTAATACAAATGGACGGAAATTTCCCATCCATGAAAAAATATAGAACAGAAAGAAAAGGAAAAACAATGGCAGGCCAGCAATCCATTCCGGAGTTTCCAGCCACCAGGAGCGATAGACCATTCCAAAGATGACAGTCCCTGGAACAATGAGATAGACCATGATGGTCCAATCTGCAATAGACCGGAATATTCCAGCCTGATACTTCCAGCTATGAATTAACCTTTCTGCAAAGAGCGATCTACTGTTCATGGCCTGACCCCTCTGCGATCCTATGAAAGCAATCATAAAGCGAACCATCCAAAAGACCGCATTGCCGCCTGATATCAGCTAATGTGCCTGAAGCCTTCAACTGCCCCTCATGCACAATTAAAAAGCGGCTGCATACTTTCTCTGCGGTATCCAAAACATGCGTGGACATGAGAATACCTGCGCCTCTTTGCCTTTCTCGATCAATTGATTCCAGAAACAGTTTCATTGCATTAGGATCCAGCCCAATAAACGGTTCATCAATGATATAGACATCCGGATCGGCAATCATCGCAAGAATGAGCATAGCCTTTTGCTGCATTCCTTTTGAATAGGTCCCGGGAAACTTGTGAGCATGTTCAGACAGATTATACTCTTTTAAGAGCTCCGCTGCTCTCTTCTTATAATGTAATTCCGGCAATCCCTCCACTGCTGCTGTAAAATCAAGGTGTTCCCACAGTGTCAGCTCATCATAAAAAATAGGCCGTTCCGGAATATATGAATATTTAACTCCCTGCTTAAATTCCACTGCTCCCTTTTTATGTTCCAGCAATCCCAGAATTGTTTTAATGGTTGTGCTTTTCCCAGCGCCATTTGGCCCTATAAGGCCGATCAATTCCCCTTCCTGCAAATCAAATTGAATATTATGTATGATCGGTTTTTCATTTTCATAGCCAGCTGATTCAATTTCAACGTTTAATAACTTCATTTTCTCCCCCCCTGACTATACATACGGATATCATTGGAAAAAGTTTGCTCTAATTTTGAATTTTTAAAGCCATAATAAAACTGCCCCTTCGAAGAGGCAGTTTTTATTATGGCTGCAGGATTTCCATTAATTCTATATTTTCAAAGTCCTTTGCGTAATCATAGGCTGTATAACCCTCGGCATCTTTCACTGCGGGATCAGCATCAAACTCCAGAAGAAGCATAGCCATATCAATATCCTCATTGAACACCGCACTCATTAAAGGAGAGGTTTGATAGTTATCGATCACATTAGGGTTGGCCCCATTTTCGAGCAGAAGAGCAGCACTGTCATACTGTCCATAAGAAACAGCCCAATGTAATGCAGTAGTGCCGTCTGCATCTGTTTCCTCAATATCTGCACCATCATTCAATAATGAATGAATCATGTCAGTATCATTTTCACTCGCTGCGCTCATCAGTGAAGTAGCACCTTCAATGCCCATAACCGTTTCAGTCCATAAATCCATTTTTTCAAGTGTTTTAAAACCAAACCAGAGTCCTGCGGATAGGATCGTCAAAGAAAGGACTGACATTGCTGCTCCTATCCAAACTCTCCCCTTCGGTTCTTTTAATTCAACCGTAGTTTCATTGGCAAAAAACTTCGATAGAGCATATATTCTTTTTGGCAAGTGCGGATGCGTGGATAATTTTTCATTCATCCAGACAAAAAATCCAGTTTCTGTTTGAAGCTGCTCCGTATATGCCTGCTTATCGACCTTACGATAAAGATCTTTTCCAATGGCAAGCATGGTTAAGGCATCCCTGGATGCTTCAAAAGATTTTATATAATAGGCCGCATAACGATCACAAGTATACTCGCATGCTCTCAGGTACGCATTCCCCAGGAATGGAACCCACATAGCAGGAAGCAGGAGCAGACTTATGATAACATGTTTTCTTTTTAAATGAGCGAACTCATGGGCCAGGACGAACAGCACTTCCTTTTCAGCTCCCCGTTCAACCAGCTCAAAAATACCAGAATATAAGACAACCATATTCCTTCTGAAAAATCTGGTGGCAAAGGCATTTAAGACCCCTTCAGACTCAATGACATAAATATCCGGAAGGTTCTGTAAACCCATTTCCTTCGCAGTCAGTACTGCTTTTTCATATATCTCCGGAAACTGTTTCTCACTTATTCTTACTCCGTTTCTTCTGATGCCTCCCACCATAATGCCATGGAACAGGAGAGATACAAGAATCAAGGTCAAAATAATGACAATCCCAATAATAGAAAATACGAGAAAAATATAAGACACAATACTAAATAAGGCAACAAATGCAAAATAAATATTTTCCTTCGGGTATACCAGTCGATCTCTCAGCGAGTGAGCTTCCATAACCTTTCTTCCTTTCAATCTCAATCTTATAAATATACCAATTGATTATAATCAAAAAACAAATTTTAGGATATAGGGAAATTCTGAACATATTTTAGAATTTTCTGTACATATTACAAGCCCCTTCTGCCATAAGGTATAGTAATAGTGCCTTACCCATCGAAGTTTAATCGCGGTAATTTAGGAAATTGAACATACATTAAAAAGGAGGGGAACGTAAAAACTAAAAACAGAAGCATCATTATAAATATTTTGTAAATTTTTAGCCTTAAAGTAGAAATAATCAGATAATAGAGTTACAATATAGTCAGAGGTATGACATCTTGACTAAATACCAGAGTATAAAGGGGTTGTCTGGGGAAAAGAAAACTACATACGATTGAAGGTTAACCTTCAATGTAGCTGTCGGTTGCAGAAAATTGCCATTGGGTTTGAAAAAAGGATAGGGAGTGGTTTTTTGAAACCTTCGACTAACCGGATGTTAAACCGTGTAAAATCCGTCTACATGTTTATAAGTAAGCGCGGAACTGTAACAACTCAGGAGCTTGTAGAGGAATTTGGCATCACTCCTCGCACCATTCAAAGAGATTTAAATGTCCTCGCATACAATGACCTGGTTAAGAGTCCGAGCAGAGGCAAATGGACTATTACTCAAAAGAAAGTAAAGATGTCATCTTAATACTTGAAGCAAAACCAGCTAATAAATATAAAATCGCCCTGCTGTCAGGGCGATTTTTCCGTCTTATCCCACTTCATAATTCATCAGCTTATCAAGCTCTTCTTCCGTCAATTCCCGATATTCTCCCAATTCCAATGTCTCATCCAGCTCGAGCGGGCCCATGGAAAGTCTCTTTAAATATATTACTCTTTTTCCAACAGCTTCAAACATCCTTTTTACTTGATGGAACTTTCCTTCTGTTATTGTTAATTCTATATCAGAGGTGATGCCGGATTTAAGAATTTTTAATTTCCCAGGCTTGGTTTCATAGCCATCATCCAATATAACCCCTTTTTGAAATGCAGCTATATCCTCTGCTGTAACTTCACTGTCTATGACTGCAAAATAGGTTTTGGGAACATGCTTTTTTGGAGAAAGCAGGCGGTGGGACAGCTGGCCATCATTCGTCAGCAGCAATAGCCCTTCTGTATCCTTATCGAGTCGTCCTACCGGAAAAGGAGAAAACACAAGGTCTTCCATTTCGAGCAGGTCCACCACGGTTTCAGATTGTGAGTCCTCGGTTGCGGAAATGACGCCAGGCGGTTTGTTCATCATTAAATAAATGAATTCCTTGTATTCAACTTTTTCACCGTTTATGACAACGGCATCCTGTTCAGGATCCACATGGTGTTTTGGATCCTTTACTTTCTCATCATTAACGGTTACTGCACCATCTTTTAATAGCTTTTTAACATCCTTGCGGCTGCCGTAGCCGAGATTGGCGAGCATTTTGTCTATTCTCATAATGACCCTCCATATTAATCAAATTTACCCCAATTTAGTTTTAAGTCTGTTATTAAAATACCTTAAATAATCTGACCGTTGATTTCCGCTGCGGTCACTTGCTTTCCGCGGGCAGGCGGTGAGCCTCCTCGACGCTGTGCGTCTTGAGGGGTCTCACCTGTCCCGCTACTCCCGCAGGACATTGAATAAACTTCCTCGACTGAACATCGCACGAAGGAAATGCGCCAGCATTTTCGAGGATCAAGTACCCTCCGCTCCAATCAACTCAGTGCTTTGTATATAGATAATTAAAACCAAATCCTAAACATCCTTTCAAAAAGGCCCCCATCATGGAGACCTTTTATTTTTTATGCTTTCAGTCTTAATTTCTTCAGCATTCTATCGACCCTTGATCCGAACAGGAGATAGATTAATTTTGTTCTGAAGCTTAGGTAGAAATAGACAGCCGCACCTGCTGCCGCGCAGATGATGACAATAATTACTGCCCCGACACTTGATGCAGGCGATAAGAAGCTGGTGGCAATTTGATAAACCAGGCCTGCAGCAATGTACATGCATGCAGTAAATAATACAATCAGCATACCGCGTCTTAAGACAAGCTTGAATGGATATTTTGCATATGTTTTTATTACATAAAGGTTAATCAAGATCGCCGCAATATAGCCTAGTGCGGTTGCAAATACGGCTCCCTGTGTTTCGAACAGTTTTATGAGCGGAATATTCAATGACAGTTTTACAAGCAGGCCTGTCAGCAAACTCAAGATTGTGAAACGCTGTTCATTGATTCCCTGCAGAATGGCTGCTGTTACCGAAAAATAAGCGAACAAAATCGCCACTGGTGCATAAGTTCTTAACACTTCAGTACCCAAATCTTTATGCTCATAGAATAGGGTAAAAACGGGCTCTGCAAGCAGGGACAAGCCTGCCACAGCAGGAAGAGTCAAAAATAAAAGCACCTGAAACGTCTGATTAAGCTGGCGGTTTAAGTCTGCCCGATCTTCTTCCATAAATGCTTTCGTCACACTCGGCACAAGCGTCAGCGAGAAGGCTGTGGCAAGTGAGACAGGAATGATGACCAGCTTATGGGTCTCGAAGTTCAGGACAGAAAAAGCAGCTACAGCATTGCCTGCTTCACCAATGGCATCCATAGCCCTTTTAAATGTAACCTGATCGATAAATTGAAAGAGTGGATTAGCGAGACCTACAAACACAAAAGGTGCGGCATAAAGAATGATTTCTTTATAAATTTCCCTGAGGGAGATGTCCACGGTTCCTTTATCTTCTTCAAGCATTTTATCCAAATGCGGTTTGCGTTTATACCAATACCAGAATAACACCCCGAGACTTCCGAGTCCGCCGATAAAGGCAGCAAAAGTCGCGACACTGATTGCCGCAGTGATAGAGCCTTTCATTACATTTAAAACGACATATGCACCCGCAAGAACGAACAGGATGCGGACAATCTGCTCCACCACCTGTGAAACCGCAGTTGGCCCCATGGACTGATGCCCCTGGAAAAATCCTCTTATTAGACTCATGAAGGGAATAATAATCAGGGCAAATGATACCGCTCTGATTACAGTTGTTACATCTTCAACACTTACCTCTACATCTTCCCCTGCCAGGGTCATTTCTGCAACCGCCGGAGCAAGGAAAAACAGGATCAGGAATGAAATGACTCCGCTTGCCGTCATGATCACCAAACCTGACTTGAACAGCTTTCTGCCGACAGCATACTCCTCTATTGCATTATATTTTGAGATAAACTTTGAAACTGCCAGCGGAACCCCTGCAGTTGCGATACTAATAAAGATTGTATAAGGTGTATACGAAAAGGAATAAAGGGCTGTCCCTTCCTTCCCGACTATTTGATAAAAAGGAATAACATAAAACAAACCAAGAACCTTCGAGATAATGGTGCCAAGTGTAAGGATGAAGGTTCCCTTTAAAAGCTTAGATGACATATAATCCCTTCCTTTTTGAAATGCGGAAGCGCCTTGACCACCCCCGACAAGCACAAGACGATCCTCACGGAAAGGCGTTCTTTGCCTTTTTGGGAGGATTGCCCGAAATGTGGAGGCGACTGCCCTTTCAGGGAACGCAGACTAAGAGCGCCACGTCCTGTGGCAACGTCTGCATGACCTGCATCCTCCCAAAAGCTGTCGCTTTTGGTCGTGCGATGATTATGCTTACGAAGCCTTCCTTGTCCTGCGGGCCTCAGGCATAATGCGGTTCCTGTAAGAAGGTGTTTTTCCTTCTGAAAGGAAACGGCTTATGACCCCGAGTCCCTAGGAGCCGCAACTGGAAAAGCTTGTGACCTCGAGGGGTTAGCGCTGGAGTTAGACAGTTATCGACTTTCAAAGCGTTCTTTCTTATTAAAACTGCAGCATGCAAACTATAAAAGTATATGAATGCACAGGCTAAGTTCGTCAATTTTCTATCTTTTTAGACACACTATTTGTAGTGTACTCTTCTTGCCGGGGAAATTCCACTTGCAATACCGAATAATGTGGCATTATTTTTAGAAATAGGATATTTGATTTATAATGGAGCTATTATTTATTTAGCATATTAAGATAAGTTGGTGAAACCATGAAATATGATGTAATAGTGATAGGCGGAGGCCCTTCGGGATTGATGGCAGCAATCGGTGCTGCGGAAAAGAAGGCAAAGGTCCTGCTGATTGACAAAGGAAACAAGCTTGGAAGGAAGCTTGCCATTTCCGGCGGAGGCCGGTGCAATGTCACAAATAGGCTTCCAGTAGATGAGATCATTAAGCATATTCCCGGCAATGGGAGATTTTTGTATAGTGCATTTTCCATTTTCAGCAATGAAGATATTATCCGATTCTTTGAGAATTTGGGAATTGAGCTGAAAGAAGAAGATCACGGGCGGATGTTTCCTGTTACCGACAAGGCTCAATCTGTTGTTGATGCCCTAATTTCCAGGCTGAAGGAACTGAAGGTCGATATCAAAACAGACAGCCCGATCCAGGATGTTCACTATGAAAACGGCAGGGTAAAATCGGTGGAATTAAAAACAGGCTATGTTTATGAAGCAGACTCTGTTGTAATTGCCGTCGGAGGAAAGTCAGTTCCCCACACCGGCTCTACCGGTGACGGCTATGCATGGGCGGAAAAAGCAGGCCATACGATTACAGAGCTTTTTCCAACCGAGGTACCGCTGACATCTTCAGAGAACTTTATTAAAGAAAAAGCACTGCAGGGATTGTCGCTGCGAAGCGTGGCACTCAGTGTGTTGAATCCTAAAGGAAAAGCACTCATAACCCATCGGATGGATATGATTTTCACACATTTCGGCATTAGCGGTCCGGCGGTTTTGCGCTGCAGCCAGTATGCTGTGAAAGCGATGAAGAAGTGGAACTTGAAAGAAGTAATCATGAACCTGGATGCACTCCCGGATACAAAGGAAGAACCACTTTTTCAGGAAGTGTCCAAAAAGATTAAAGAAGAACCGAAGAAAATCATTAAAAACCTTTTAAAAGGGCTGCTTCCGGAAAGATATCTTCTGTTTCTTCTTGAGCAGAACGGAATTGATCCATCTGCACAAGGGGCTGCTATTTCCAATGAAAAAATCAGAAGCTTTGTTAAAGGCTGCAAATCTTTCCAGTTTAAAGTAAACGGCACTTTGCCTCTCGATAAAGCCTTTGTTACAGGCGGAGGTGTTTCCGTTAAAGAAATTGAACCGCAGACAATGGCTTCAAAAATGATGGAAGGCCTTTTCTTCTGCGGAGAAATCCTGGACATCCATGGCTACACTGGCGGATACAATATCACTTCTGCACTTGTAACAGGCCGGTTAGCCGGATTAAACGCAGCTGCATCTGCACATACCGTGTAATAAAGATAGAGCCTGATGCACTAGAGACATCAGGCTTTATATATAACCATGGCAGAGAAACAATAAATCTGTTCATCTTCATCCTCCTGGACTGCGGCCACATTATATTTTATATCCAGCAGTTTTTTCTCCTCAATCTTCTCCAGAAAATGATTCATATCCTTTTCCAGGTCTTTTTCATGCTCGTGATCGAATAACTTTACCTTAATCACAGGAATTCTCCTCCCAGTGCTTTTTTATTAGTTTAGTCATTTTTCCGAATTTTTAAAATTGAGAAGCTAAAAAAAAACGAAGCCTAATTGGCCCCGTTTGGATATTATTCCGTTTTCCCCTGCCAGTTCATCATGCCGCCAGCCATATTGCGCACCTTATATCCTTGTTCCTGCATGTAATGACAAACATTTCCGCTGCGATTGCCAGAGCGGCAGATAATGATGTACTCAGTGTCTTTATCAAATTTATCAAGATTCTCAGGGATCGTGCCCATGCGGATATGTCTGGCTCCAGGAATCATTCCGGATGCCACCTCTTCATCTTCTCTAACATCTACAAGCTCCAGCTTCTCTCCCGCCTCCAGCTTTTTTTGCAATTCATCTGTGGTAATCTCTTCAATACGGTCCAATCCTAACACCCTTTCCGGAAAACTTTTTAAATAGCACTTTGCATTTACTAATGCTGCCACTCCTATAATACCCTATATGGCACGAAAAAAAAAAATGAGAAGTTTCTTTAACACAAATACCAAAAAAACCACCCTTGATCAAACAAAGGTGGTTTCATCTCAATATAACTTAGTTTGCAACGATATTTACAAGCTTGCCCGGTACTGCAATGACTTTACGGACAGTTTTTCCGTCAATTTGCTCTTTTACTTTGTCATCGCCCATTGCGATTTGCTCCAGTAAGTCTTTTTTTGCATCCGCCGGAACCATAAGTTTCGCTTTTACTTTGCCGTTGATTTGGATAACGATTTCGACCTCGTCATCCACCATTTTAGCTTCATCAAATGCCGGCCAGGCTTCGTAAGCAATGGAATCACCATGGCCAAATTTTGACCAAAGCTCTTCTGAAATATGAGGAGCGATTGGGGAAAGCATTTTAACAAAGCCTTCTGCAAAAGTTTTTGGCAGCACATCTGCTTTATAAGCTTCGTTGATGAATACCATCATTTGAGAAATAGCTGTGTTAAAACGAAGTCCCTCGTAGTCCTCAGTTACTTTTTTCACCGTTTGGTGGTAAACCTTTTCAAGACTGCTGCCTTCTTCAATGTCCTGAATTCTCGGGCTTAATTCACCAGTCTCTTCCACAAACAAACGCCAGATGCGGTCAAGGAATCTTCTTGAGCCATCCAATCCATTTGTAGACCAGGCGATGGAAGCTTCAAGCGGCCCCATGAACATTTCGTATAGACGAAGAGTATCAGCACCATGGCTCTCTACGATTTCATCCGGATTAACGACATTACCTTTTGATTTACTCATTTTCTCATTGTTTTCCCCAAGAATCATACCCTGGTTAAATAGCTTTTGGAACGGTTCCTTCGTATGGACAACTCCCACATCGTAAAGGACCTTGTGCCAGAATCGGGCATATAGAAGGTGAAGAACCGCATGTTCTGCTCCTCCGATATAAATATCAACCGGAAGCCATTCTTTTAATTTCTCTGGATCTGCAAGAGCTTCACTATTTTTCGGATCAATATAGCGAAGATAGTACCAGCAGCTGCCTGCCCATTGCGGCATTGTGTTCGTTTCCCTGCGGCCCTTCTTGCCTGTTTCAGGATCCACAACATTAACCCAATCATCGATGTTGGCTAATGGTGACTCTCCTGTGCCGGATGGCTTTATCTCTGTTGTTTTCGGAAGCACTAATGGAAGCTGTTCTTCCGGCACGGCAGTCATTGTGCCATCTTCCCAATGGATGACTGGAATCGGCTCGCCCCAATAGCGCTGGCGGCTGAATAGCCAGTCACGAAGACGGTAAGTAACCTTCTTAGTGCCAATACCTTTTTCTTCAAGCCAGGCAATCATTTTCTCAATAGCGTCCTCTTTGTTTAAGCCATCAAGGAAACCTGAATTCACATGCTCACCATCGCCAGTGTATGCTTCTTTATCAACATCTCCGCCTGCAACGACTTCTTTAATAGGCAGAGCAAATTGCTTGGCGAATTCATAGTCGCGCTCGTCATGTGCCGGAACCGCCATGATGGCACCTGTTCCATAGCTGACTAAAACATAATCTGCAATCCAGATTGGCATTTTTTCGCCGTTGGCCGGGTTGACCGCGTACGCACCAGTGAAGACACCCGTTTTTTCTTTAGCAAGATCTGTCCGCTCAAGATCGCTCTTGCTCTTTACTTTGTCAATGTAAGCCTGAACTGCTTCTTGCTGCCCCTCTGTTGTGATCTTATCAACAAGCGCGTGCTCTGGAGCAAGTACAGCATATGTTGCACCATATAATGTGTCAGGACGTGTTGTGAATACGGTGAATGTGCCATCATGTCCGTCAATATTGAATGTCACTTCTGCTCCTTCAGATCGGCCGATCCAGTTGCGCTGCATATCCTTAAGGCTCTCTGGCCAATCCAATAAATCAAGATCTTCAAGCAGGCGATCCGCATAAGCCGTAATTTTCAGCATCCACTGTCTCATTGGGCGGCGTTCTACCGGATGGCCTCCGCGCTCGCTTTTTCCGTCGATAACCTCTTCATTTGCAAGTACTGTTCCAAGTGCAGGGCACCAGTTAACAGCTACTTCATCGATATAAGCAAGCCCTTTTTCATAAAGCTTTAAGAAGATCCATTGAGTCCATTTATAATATTCAGGGTCTGTTGTGTTTACTTCACGATCCCAGTCATAGGAGAAGCCTAACGCCTTAATCTGGCGGCGGAAGGTGTTGATATTCTGTTCTGTGAATTCTGCCGGGTCATTCCCTGTATCAAGTGCATATTGCTCTGCAGGCAAACCAAATGCATCCCAGCCCATCGGATGAAGGACATTATAGCCCTGCATGCGCTTCATGCGGGAAAGGATATCTGTTGCCGTGTATCCTTCCGGGTGGCCAACGTGAAGACCAGCTCCTGAAGGATAAGGGAACATATCAAGCGCATAAAACTTGCGCTTGCCTTTATCTTCAGTTGTTTTGAATGTTTTATTTTCTTCCCAGTGGCCTTGCCACTTTTTTTCAATCTCTTTATGATTGAAACTCATTTTTGTTTCCTCCTATTAATGAAAATAAAATAAAAAAACCTCTCATCCCAAAAAAGGGACGAGAGGATTATGTATAAATCTCCCGCGGTACCACCCACATTAGTGAACATGTCACTCGCTTCATTCATCCTTAACGCGGAAAACGGCAAGCATTACTGGTATTTCACACTTGCTGCTCAAAGGCGAGTTCATGATGTGCCCGGCTGACTTGCACCTGCCGTCAACTCTCTTAAAACGGGCTGCTGCACCACTACTGCTCCTTATCTAAGCATTTTAGTATAAGAAAGAATATGACTATTGTAATAAATTTCCCGCCAGGATGCAAGTAGGCTTATCCTGACAGGAGTTTAATACATAGAATATGCAATACTTTTCGAAAATGTGCCTGTAACTACTGAACAGTATATCCTCCATCAATAACTGCCGCCTGGCCCGTAATTCCTTTAGCTGCATCGCCAGCCAAAAAAATCGCATAATCTGCAATCTCTTCCACCGTCAGAAGCCTTTTTTGCGGCACTAACGGATAAATAACTTCCTCAAGTGCTTTTTCAATGGGTACATTTCTTGTTTTAGCAAGGTCATTCAGCTGATTTCTTACAAGTGGTGTGTCTACATAGCCCGGGCAGATGGCATTAACCGTAATGCCATGATCAGCAGCCTCCAATGCCGCGACTTTAGTCAACCCTATAACACCATGCTTTGCACTATTATATGCTGCCTTGCCAGCAAACCCCACAAGCCCATTAATGGAAGCCATGTTGAGTATACGGCCTGATTTTTGTTTTTTCATGATTGGCATCGCGTGCTTTATAGCCACGAATGGAGCAGTCAGCATTATTTTGATCATAAATTCAAACTTCTCAGTTGGAAAATCTTCAATATAGGAAACATGCTGCAGCCCTGCATTGTTTATCAGCACATCCAAAGTACCGAATCGGCTGACAGTTTCATTGATGGCCAACTGTATATCAGACTCTGATGTCACATCACATTTTAGCCCAAGCGCTTCAAAACCTTCATTCTGCAGGTTTTCTGCAGCTTTCTTCACGGCAGCTTCCTGAATATCCGTCAGAACAATTCTCGAGCCATGTTCAGCAAACCTCTTACCAATCTCATAGCCAATTCCCTGCGCTGCACCAGTGATAAAAACGACTTTATTTTGTACCATAAATAAGCTCCTTTCAAAAACAAAGCCGGGGCCCAATTTTAAGAGCCCCTGCCGAAATTAGATTCCTAATCCAAATGAGAATAAAACAATCGCAAGGGCTAAACCAATCAGCGGGACAATTACCGTAACAGCAGCCACTGCTCCATATGCTGCCTGGTGGGTTTCACCGCAGATAGCCCGGACAGTGGTAACAACATAGCCATTATGCGGCAAAGAGTCAAGAGCTCCGGAAGAAATAGCAACCGTCCTGTGCAGGGCTTCTGCATTAACGCCCATGTCCATATAATGCGGGGCCAGAATTGGCAGTGCGATTGCCTGGCCTCCTGAAGCTGACCCAGTCATCCCGGCGATCACACTTACGGCTATGGCACCGCCTATCAGCGGACTGCCAGGAATGCTCGTCATCCAATCAACTGCTGTGGCAAATGCAGGCACTGCTTTTGCTACGCCGCCAAACCCAACGACAGCAGCTGTATTGCCTATAGCAATCAATGCACCTAATGTTCCATCAGACACAGCATTCCAGAAATTAGTGAAATACTTTCGGTTCAATAGATATGTGGCAATGACTCCACCCAGCAAAGCAAGAATAAGTGCAGATTGTGCAAGTGAATCATGAAAAACGAAGGAAATAATTAAAACCACAACTAATGGTACAACACCCATAATTGGATGAGGTAAATCCTTATTTTCTGTTACAGGATCCTGCTTGCGGGATTCAAACGTTTCTCCTTTGTTTACAGCCTTGGTAATCATTCGCTTCAGCCACCAGTAGCCGAAGATCATCATGAACACAGCCACAATTAAGCTGACTTCCCAGCCCGCATAGGGAGTTGTTCCTAGGAATTCAATCGGAATCCAGTTTTGAATTTCAGGTGAACCTGCAGAAGTCATTGTAAATGTTACAGATCCAAAAGCCAGTGCTGCAGGGATAAATCTTCTCGGCAGATTTGCCTGCTTAAATAAACTCAACGCCATTGGATATACAGAGAAGGCAACAACGAATAAACTGACTCCTCCATAAGTTAATATGGCACAGGATGCGACTATGGCAAGAACGGCATATTTCATTCCAAGCTTATCCACGACCATTTTGGATACACTGTCAGCCGCACCGCTATCCTCCATTACCTTTCCAAAGATAGCCCCCAATAGGAACATCAGATACCATGATGTGACAAATCCCGAAAAGCCGGACATATAGTTCCCGACCAAGTTGGCCTCTCCTTCACCTGCCAGCTGCGGAAATAACGGCATACCGCTAAAAAGAGCTACAAACAGTGCAGATAATGGACCGACCACCAGCAGGTTCATTCCCCGCATCGTCAGGTATATCAGCAGGGCAAGCCCGCCTATTAACCCAATCATACTTAGCATTTCATTTCCCCCTTTGTTTTAAATGTAAGAAAATAAACTTGTCACCCCCTTTTTGTAAACGTTTACAAAAAATAGAAAAATAACTTGCTGTGAAATTTTAATGCAAGAAGTGTGCCAACACTAACTGCTTTTAGGGAAAGGCTCGGTGAACACTTAACGAACTATTTTTCCGGAATTCTGGAACGGGCAGGGAGCCCGTCCTCTAATTTAATAGGATAGTTTTCTGACAATTCCGTCTAACTGAGGATTATCAGCATTAAAGATTCCTAGAATCAAAACAGTCCAGAATTCTGGAATGAATTCCGGAATTCTGGACTGTTTAAACCTATACAATTCCATATTTCTTTAACTTTTCGTACATGGATGATTTACTGATGCCAAGAGCATTTGCAGCTGCTATTCGGTCATTATTATATTTACTCAAGCTTTGTGACAGAATCCGTTTCTCTGTTTCTTCCAGAATATCCTTCAGATTCTTTTTTCCAACCGGATATACAGCAGTTTCTTTCATATAATCCGGCAATGATTCTGTAGTGATAGTTTCATTGCTTGTTAAGTGAATGGATGCCTCGATTACATTTTCAAGCTCCCTGATATTTCCCGGCCAGCTGTACTGATGAAACTTCTCTATGACTTCCTCTTCAATTGCACTTATTCTCTTTCCCGATTTTTTCGTTATCTTCTTGATAAAGCTGTCAATCAGAAGCGGTAAGTCCTCCATCCTGTCGCGCAAAGAAGGAACCATGAACGGTACCACATTAATCCGATAAAATAAATCCTCCCTAAAACGCTTTTCCTCCATCATTTTTTCGAGCGGTCTGTTAGTTGCAGCAATAATCCGGACATCCACTTTAACCGGAGAAGTTGAACCAACGCTTTCAATCTCGCCTTCCTGCAGGGCACGCAATAGCTTCACCTGCATATTAAGGGGCATATCCCCGATTTCATCCAAAAACAAGGTCCCTCCATCTGCGAGCTGAAATTTTCCTTTTTTACCGCCCTTTTTCGCCCCAGTAAAAGCTCCCTCTTCATAGCCAAACAGTTCAGACTCCAGAAGATGTTCAGGAATGGCTCCGCAGTTAATTTTTACAAAAGGCTGGTGGCTCCTGTTGCTGAGCTGATGAATGCTGTGGGCAAACAGTTCTTTACCTGTCCCGCTTTCCCCGCGGATTAAAACGGAAATATCACTGGCTGCCACCATTTTCACTTTTTCTTTCAGGCTGTGAATCTGGCTTGAGCCTCCCAATATATCATCGAGGCTGTATTTTACACTTGGATCAATTCCCTGGATATAGCTCTGGATTTTTGTGAGCATGCTTTTTACATGGCTGTTCATCTGCATCCATTCCTTTGTATCTCTAAAAAAAACTGTCCCGAATGCGCCAATTACTTCGCCATCAAAAAAAATGGGAATGCGGTTTGCTATCATATAGTTGCCTCTTATAAATTGCAGGTCCGCAATTTCTTCCTTTCCCGATTCTGCCACTATATGCATTCGTGAATTTTCAATAACCCCGGAAACATGCTTCCCCAGAACCTGTTCCCTCTCCACCTCAAGAAAATCACAATAATTTTTATTAATGTAAATGATCGTTCCTTCTTTATTTACAACCACAAGCCATCCAAAGGCGTTTTCTACAATGGTTTCAACCATTTGAACAGGCAAATCAAATAATGCACTTTTCATTTTTGATCCCCTCATTTTGGACATTCTAATATTATAAACAATTTTATCATATTTTTCTGACAACAAATTCATTTCAATAGGTATTCTAATTCCTTTTACTGTCCATACCATTAGTAATCGGCGCAGACATGGGAGGTGTTTCAGCTGAAAGGCATATATCTGATCAATCCTCACTGGCAATCCTTAAACAAATCCAAAGAGGAATGTATTCAGCTGCAAAAACAGGCACTGGAATTCTATATTGAGAAGCATAATATTTTTACAGTGAAGCTAAACCAATGGCAGCTGAATGACTATTACACCATTCCGCATGCCCTATTGTATGATTTGAAGCAAAAGAAGGCAGATCTGGATATCCTGCTTCTTTATTCTGAAGAGGTTCTTGAAGACTTTATCAATTCTTATCCGGCAAGATGGCTGATTCTGAAAAGCTTCTTCAATGAGGTTGTATTTTGCGCTAACCAAAAAGAGAACTCTCTTGAAGGCGCAGGTTAAATTAATTACATGAAACAATAAAACCTGCAGCTCAAAACTGCAGGTTTCATTCTTTCAATTATTCTTATGAAGCATGTGCCAATTCTTTAGACTCCTTTAATTTCCGGTCATATAAAAGAGTTGTAAGAATGGCAAAAACAAATAGAACCATTAATACAGCAAACAGCATGGTGATTCCATAAAGATCAACAAGAATTCCCCCCAGTAAAGGGCCGATCATCCTTCCGCCTGTAGCTGTGCTGTTTACGATTCCCTGGTAAAACCCTTCTCTCCCTTTAGGAGCAAGCTGGTTGGCAATGGTTGGAACAGCTGGCCATATCAGCATTTCGCCTATTGTCAGAATAACCATGGCAGTGACAAACGCGGAGAACTGCTGTGCGATCGCCGCAGCAGCAAACGAGCCAATAAAAATAACCATTCCCGCGACCATCTGAATCTTTAATGTTTTAAACCATTTTACCATTGCACCGATAACCGGCTGCCCCAATACAATCAGGGCTCCATTAATAGTCCACAGCAAACTGTATTGCTTTAAAGAAATGTTCAGCTCCTGTGTATAAGCGGCAATAGTCGATTGCCATTGGACATATCCGACCCAGCACAATAAATAGCCCGCACATAATATGAGCAGCGCATAAAGCTTGGTATGATTTTTAACCATGCCATTTTCCTGAAGGATGGATGTCTGCTGACCCGAAACTGTGTTTATTCCCCTGTAGCCAAAAACAGCGATCAATAAAAAAATGATATACATGACAGTATTGGCCAGAAAAATCAACTGAAAAGAGTACGAGGCCACAAGACCACCAAGAGCAGCACCAATGGCAACACCGGCATTCTGGGCTACATAGATGGCATTGAAGGCTTTGCGCCCACCTTCTTTCCAGACTGATCCCGCCATCGCAAACATAGAAGGAAAAACAATCCCGGATCCAAATCCGACAAAAGTAAGAAACACCACATATGCAGGCCAGCCATGCCAAAAGGTCAAGCCGAGGAGTGCCATTACCGTGATGACAATTCCAAGTAGAATCGAACGATAGCCGCCTATTTTATCATAGAGGCTTCCCCCTATTAAATTTCCTGCGACACTGGCAGCTGCGTTCACCATTAGAACCAGGCCGGCTACCGATAAGGATTTTCCTAAGTGGTCATGTATGTAGATTGTATTAAGAGGCCACAAAAAAGAAGATCCGGTTACATTCACTGCCATCCCGATAATTAAAAGCCATAAGGTCCGCGGCATAAGATAACGCCCCTTTTTTCGTATTTTTTATGTTGAGCCGGTACATTATCTCCCGGGCACTATTTCGAAATCCAAAATAATTTTAGTTGGTTTTTCCTGTCCTTGCAATAGGTTTTCAATCGATTTTAATAGACAGAATACTTCTTCTTTTCCACATAAGATTTCAGAAAAGTAAAGCCCCGATCCTCGGGTGGATCGGGGCTTTGCCATAATTATTTATGAAGATTGTTCCGGTTCAGGATGAAATTTTGATTTAACAGGCTGACCGCCTGATTTTTCATAGTTCTTTTTGGACTGCTTTACCGCATCGAAATCCCTGCCAAATTCAACATCCTGGCTATTGGCGCCATTGCGGGTCTTTTGTTCCGGATTGTTTTGTTTTGAACGCTTTTTTACCATCAGTGGACCACTCCTTAATGAGGAAGAATTATCATCTGATTTTGGAGCTGTTGCAGCTGGAGCCTCATCCGATGAAGCTGTTCCCGCTGCTGGGAGTTGGCGCTATGGGCCATCTGGCTTATATCATTATAAGCAGCTTCCAGAGACTGAAGCGCATTGGAGTATTCAAGATTATTGTAATGCTCCTGCGTTCTCCCTGATTCAAACTGCTCCTGCGCAAAACGGATTGCATCCTCACACTGCTGAAGGAGTGTATCCATCGATTCACGGGTTGCCATTATCTGTTCCCCTCCTTAACGAATGGGTCTAGAAGCTTGCATGCTTCAATAATTAGTTTGTTCATTTTTCAGTAATCCTTACCACTCTATTTCCTGCCAATTCCCCTTGGATAAGGTTTTAGGTCATGATAAGATTAATTTTATGAAATCCTTCATATCCATTTTTATCTTATAGATAACTCTTTGAAAAAGGAGGGATGATTGTGGATAAAGTAAATCCTTTTCCATATGCATCCGATAATAAACGGTACCATACATGGAATTATCATTTACGTAATGAATTTGGCCATAAAGTTTTCAAGGTGGCACTTGATGGCGGCTTTGATTGCCCAAACCGTGATGGCACGGTCGCACATGGAGGGTGTACGTTCTGCAGTGCCGCCGGTTCTGGAGACTTTGCCGGGAACCGTGCTGATGATTTGGAAACACAGTTTAATGCAATCAAAACAAAAATGCATCATAAATGGAAAGATGGAAAGTATATGGCCTATTTTCAGGCCTTTACGAATACACATGCCCCTGTTGAGGTGCTTCGTGATATGTATGAGAGGGTTCTTGAGCAGGAAGGAGTTGTCGGGCTGTCTATTGCGACCCGCCCTGATTGCCTGCCTGATGACGTAGTTGACTATCTGGCTGAGCTTAACAAGAGGACCTATCTCTGGGTAGAGCTTGGCCTGCAGACTGTACATGAAAGAACTGCCCTTTTAATTAACCGCGCACATGATTATCAGTGCTATGTGGAGGGAGTAAAAAAGCTCCGCAAACATGGGATCCGCATCTGTTCCCACATCATTAATGGGCTTCCGCTTGAAACACCGGAAATGATGATGGAAACCGCCCGGGAAGTTGCGAAGCTCGATGTACAGGGAATTAAAATCCATCTCCTTCATTTATTAAAGGGAACCCCGATGGTTAAGCAATTTGAAAAGGGCATGCTTGAGTTTCTGTCTCTTGATGAGTATATAAATTTAGTATGTGACCAGCTGGAAATTTTACCGCCGGAAATGATTGTACACCGCATCACCGGTGATGGGCCAATCGACTTGATGATTGGACCGATGTGGAGTGTCAATAAGTGGGAAGTACTTAATGGCATTGATGCAGAATTAAAGCGAAGAAACAGCTGGCAAGGTAAATTTTACAATCCAAGCCAAGTGGAGGCATTGTCATGAAGCTTGAAAGAATCTTACCATATGCAAGACAGCTGCTTGAGAAAGCAGTATCACCTGGAGATATCGTTATTGATGCCACTCTGGGCAACGGACATGATACCGTATTTCTGGCTGATCTGGTGGGTCCCAACGGCAGAGTTTACGGATTCGATATACAGGAAGAGGCTGTCCTGAATACAAAAACACGCCTGGCTGATCACGAACTGTCAGACAGGGCTACCCTTTTCCATACAGGGCATGAACACATTCTTGAGAATGTACCGCCTGTCCACCATGGAAAAGTAACGGCATCCATATTTAATTTAGGTTACTTGCCCGGAGGCGATAAAGATATTGTCACCCGTCCGCAGACAACCATTTCTGCCATCGATCAGCTCTTGGAACTGATGGCTCCGGAAGGGATAATTCTTTTGGTGATTTATCACGGTCATATTGAAGGTGCTGTTGAGCGCGATTACCTGCTCCGATATGTAAAGCAGCTGGATCAAAGCCTCGTCCATGTGTTGCAGTATCAGTTTATTAATCAAAAAAATAACCCGCCGTTTATCGTTGCAATTGAAAAACGATAAAGTGAAACTTCAATCAGCGGGGGGCCTTATCCCCCACTGGTTGTTAGTTGAACCAATCAGCCTTTACAGGCAGTTTGACCCCATTTTCCTCCTTTGATTCCTCTGAGTCTTGGAGTGGGGGTCTTACTGCCCGTAAGACTGCGATAATTAAAATAGCCTGCAAAAAAATTGCAGGCTTTTACTTATTTCACAAAGGCTTTTGAAATCCGGAAGGCATTATCTTCTGCACTGTCCGGTAAGCTCTTCCGTTCACATAGAAGAAATAGCTCACCATTCCGCCTGTTTTGATTATGCTTTTGGCTAATCTTCTGACATTCCGCTGCTTCCGGACCTTATCATCGGAGAGATAGACCCCCAGCAAGCCGCGATTAATCAGTTTATGGAAATGTTTATGAGGCAGCTTTTCCGTATGCTTATCTGCCTCTGCAACAAAGTGCTTCAATCTCGAAAACAGTTTCTCTTCGCTTTCATAGTAAAAACAGAAATTCAAGTCTCCCCCGGCCTTGTCCTCCTCCTGATCAATCAGATAATCAAGGAGAATGTGGAGGCCCTGGATATATGGAAAATATCCATTTCTTATATTCACCGCATGCTCCGCTTTAAAATCATCCCTCAATGCGTAGGAAACAAGGCAGAATATCCCCAGTGTCGATCCCGAGCAGGCAGAAAACTCATACCATTCCATCTCGGGTATATCTGACCGATATTGGTCGAACCAGTTCTGCAGACGGGGTACTCGTTCTTCGACAACGACATGCTTATGTATTTGCAGATCACAATAGTAACGGCATAATTCAAGCAGATGGCTTTTTATATGGGTATATTGCTCGAGACACGACAGTACTTCCCTGCAGGATGCTGCTAAATCTGCAAGATAGTTTCCATCATCCTGCTCAGATCTCAGCCGATAATAATTTTTCACTGCTGCATCAATATCCAGGGCATCCTCCATTGACTCATGAAGTGCGGCAAAATCTCCGGGATCAAGCGAGGTGCTCCGGTCGCAAAGGTTGTCCAAATAATCACTGATTGTCTGATAAGCGACTATAAACTTAATCGCTTGTTCATATTTTTCCTTTGCCATCAATGACATAATAGCTCCGCCTTCACAGTGGAAGGTTTTATGTTCAATGCTGGCAAGAGCCTGCTTTCTTAACTCCGGATCAGGAATTGCTTCCGCCCGGCTCTTCCAGTATGCAAGCTCCTTATGGACAGCAGGCAGAACCTTCCGATAGACATGTGACATCAGACTAATTGGCATGGAAGGGACACTCATGACAGCAGATACCTCCTTTTGATCGGGTCTGGTGAATATTTAAAGCAATTCAGTTACCCTTAAACCACATAACCAAGGGCCTTTAATTGGCTGTTCACGAAATCCTTCGCATATTCAAATACCTCTTCACGTTCAGGTTCATTAAAGACTTCGTGGTAACACTTTGGCCATTCTTTGAACCTTTTCTCTGAGAAAGGCGCAAGGTTAAACCATTCTCTGACAGTTGTCTTATTCACGATTTTATCATCGCCGCCCTGTACTACTAGAAGGGGGACATCCTGGATATTATCAAGATTCTCAAAGGCCATCTTAATGGCGTAAACAAGTTCCCTGTACCATCTGACCGACACTTTTGTCACATACAGTGAATCATTTAAATCAGCATCAAGAACATCCTGATTCCGCGTAGCCATGTCCACTGATAACCCTGCATCCATTTTCAGGCCCGGCATCACGGAGTTGAGTCCAAGCGATAAAAAGTTCAATAATTTCGAAGGCTGCTGAACCAAACCTAAACATGGCGATGACAAAATCACTCCAGCGAGATTCATTCTTTCTTCCTGCAGCAGGCGAATGGCAATCAATCCGCCCATGCTGTGTCCTAAAAGAAAAACCGGCAATTCAAATTCATAGGCAGCCTGTACCCAATCTTTAACTTCAATGATATATTCATCAAAGGAATCAATATGCCCTCTTCTGGATCTTGAAGTCATCCCCTGGCCGGGAAGATCTCCCATAATGACATGGAAACCGGCCAAGCGCCACATTTCAATCAGCCAGCCATAACGGCGGTGATGCTCCATTGCCCCATGAACCATGACAATAACGCCTTTTGCATCTCCTTCAGTTTCCCACTTCCACATAGTCAATCCTCCCAGCCTATTTACGTACTATCTCATGTAAATATATTATAGCCTAGATGTAAAAATTGTTCATGAATCAACCCCTTATTAAAACTCTTTTACCAAAATAACGTTTATCATGCCTCATATGATAAAATCAAAATAAACTGCATACAGGAGTGTTTTTCACATGATCTATCCATACAAAGATAAAGAACCTAAAATTGCAGAATCGGCATTTATTGCAGATTTTACTACCATTACCGGCGATGTTGAAATCGGGGAGGATTCAAGCGTTTGGTTCAACTCCGTAATACGCGGAGATGTAGCACCGACTATCATCGGCAGGAAAGTCAATATCCAGGACAATTCCGTCCTGCATCAGAGCCCGAATAACCCGCTGATACTGGAAGACGAAGTAACAGTAGGCCATCAGGTAATCCTTCATAGCTGCATTATCCGTAAAAAAGCTCTAATTGGGATGGGCTCGATTGTCTTAGATCAGGCAGAAATCGGGGAGGGAGCATTTATTGGTGCAGGCAGCCTTGTTCCGCAGGGAAAGAAAATTCCGCCCAACACACTTGCATTCGGCAGGCCAGCAAAAGTGATCCGTGAGCTGACGCCGGAAGACATTAAAGATATGGAACGGATCAGCAGGGAATACGCTGAGAAAGGCCAATACTATAAGTCTTTGCAGAAAAAGCCAAAATAACTCTCCGGTCTTAATAGACTGGGAAATAGGCCGATAATAAACATAAAGCAATAGCAATTGGCGGGTGAAGGAATTGAAGATTTATATCGGGGCAATTATTCTTTTCTTATTTTTAATAGTAATATTCAGAAAATCAATGGTAAAAACGGCACCGATGTTATTAATTGTCTTCATCCTTGTTTCTGCAGCATTTGTTTATAACAATCTTCCAGCTATCAAACCTCCTTCAGCCATGAACAAAATAAAATCATGGCTGTCTGAACCATCTGAGAAAGCCAGCGCTTTTCTTGGAAACAGCACGGCTGTAATTAAAATTAAGGAAGAAATAATGATAGATGTGCCCGCAATCAATCAGTTTCCTGAGCTCCCCAGAGGATGCGAAGTCACGAGCTTATCCATGCTCCTGCAGCATGCGGGGGTCCAGGCTGATAAAATGACACTGGCTAAAGAAATAAAGAAAAATCCTGAACCTTATCGCATAGAAGACGGAAAAATCTATTTCGGACATCCGAATGAAGGCTTCATAGGCGATATGTACTCCTTTGATAATCCCGGTCTCGGTGTTTATCATGAACCCGTAAAAGAACTTGCGGAAAAGTACATGCCCGGCTCAATTGAAGACCTTACAGGATCCGATTTTGAAGACATAAAGATCCATTTGTCAGATGGCAGACCTGTATGGGTTATTATCAACACAGCCTACAAACAGCTGTCTGATGACTTTTTCCAGACCTGGCATACGCCAAACGGAAAGATTAAGATTACCTATAAAGAGCATTCTGTGCTGCTAACGGGCTATGATCAGGAATACATGTTCTTCAACGACCCGCTCACAGGCGAGAAAAATAAAAAAGCGCCCATACTCGATTTTGAAAAAGCATGGGTGCAGATGGGAAAGCAGGCTATTACCTATCTTCCATAAGAAAAGCGGAAGCTCCTTGCCCACCCCCGACAAGCTTGTGACCTCGAGGGGGTAGGCGCTGGAGCTAGACAATTATCTAAATGAAGAAATTTATACATTCTTATACTTAAAAGCGTCCGCCAGGTATCCCTGATGGACGCTTTTGTTTAGCCTTTAAGGGGCTGCAAATCTTTATCTAACAAGTATTCTTTTTCAAAGGAGTATTTTTTCTCCACATATACCTGATGCCACACCATGAACATCAGAACTGTCCAGATTTTGCGGCTGTTGTCCGCTTTATCCTGACAATGGTCTTCAAGCAGCTGCAATACATAGTCTTTATTAATCAGGTGATCTGTATTGCTTTCACGAATGATATTTTTCGCCCATTCATTCATCTCGTCCTTCAGCCAGTGGCGGATTGGCACAGGGAACCCAAGCTTCTTGCGGTTCAGTACATGATCCGGAACGACTCCTTCGGCAGCTTTGCGAAGAATATATTTCGTAGTGCCATTTGCCGTTTTCAAGCTGGTCGGGATTTTGGAAGCCACTTCAAACACTTCTTTATCAAGGAACGGAACACGAAGCTCGAGAGAATGAGCCATTGTCATTTTGTCCGCTTTTAATAGAATGTCTCCGCGCATCCAGGTATGAATGTCGATATACTGCATGCGGTCAACCGGATCATAGCCGCGGCTTTCTTCATATAAAGGTTTCGTGATATCCGTATAATTTAAGCTGTCTTTATAGACGTGAAGCAGATTGCGCTTCTCTTGTTCTGTAAACATTTTTGCGTTTCCGATGTAGCGCTCTTCCATAGGCGTGACACCGCGTTCGATAAAGCTTTTCCCCTTCATTCCCTCTGGCATCATGCTGGCGATCATGCGAAGAAGCTTTTTGCCGATGGCAGGAATTTTATTGAAGACTTCCAGTGATTGTGGTTCACGGTAAATATTATAGCCGCCAAATAGCTCATCGGCTCCTTCACCTGAAAGTACAACCGTTACATGCTTGCGTGCTTCTCTTGCCACAAAATATAGGGGCACACAAGCCGGGTCAGCAAGCGGATCGTCCATATGCCACATGATTCTTGGAATCTCATTCATGTATTCCTCAGGAGTTATGATATAGCTGATGTTTTCGACACCCAGCTTTTCTGCTGTTTCTTTCGCCACATCCACCTCGCTGAAGCCATTGCGTTCAAAACCGACAGAGAATGTTTTAATGGCAGGATGGAATTCCTTCGCAATCGACGCAATAATGGAAGAATCAATTCCGCCTGAAAGGAAAGAACCTACAGGAACATCGGCACGCATATGCATTTTGACCGAGTCGAATAATATATCTCTAATTTCTTTTGTAAAATCAGCTTCAGATTTCTGCACTGGATGGAAAGCAGCTTTCCAATAGCGCTTAATATCCATGGGAGCACCGATTTTTTTAGTAAAATAATGGCCAGGCTCCAGCTTGTGGATTCCCTCTGACATCGTGTTTGGCTCAGGCACAAACTGATAGGTCAGATAATGCTGCAGGGAGGCATAGTTTAATACATCATTCTGAAGCGCCAATAGAATGCTCTTCTTCTCTGATCCAAAGAACGTGGTGTCTCCCTTATCGTAAAAAAAGAAAGGCTTAATCCCAAATGGATCTCTGGCTCCATATAAAAACTGCTCCTGTTTATCCCAAATGACAAACGCAAACATACCGCGCAATTTTTCAACAGCTCTTTCTTTCATATGGCTGTATAGGGCAATGATGACTTCTGTATCTGAGCTTGTTTCAAAGCTTAAGCCAGCTTTGAGAAGTTCTTCACGAAGTTCCACATAGTTATAGATTTCACCGTTGAAAATAATCCAATAACGCTCATTCTCGTAAGTCAGCGGCTGGTGTCCGCTTTCAATATCGATAATGCTCAGCCGGCGGAAGCCAAATTGAATATGATCATCAAAATAGTATCCTGAGTCATCCGGACCCCGGTGTGTAATGATATCATTCATATTTTGGAATTGTTCTTTATCTGCGTCACGGTAATTTTGTGCTTTTTCATGTACACAACCAATAAAACCACACATTATGTACGTCACCTACTCCATTCTATTCTCAATATTTAGATATAGCCTCAGGCGGCTCCTTTGTCTTAGAAAACATACCCTATAATACTACCACTAATCATTTATAATTAGCACGTGGATTATAAAAAAAATATGCGCGGAAAATTAAGCCATTATCCGAAGTTTATACGATAACATATAATTATAAACGACTATAGAGCATAAAGACCGAAAAGTGAATTATCACCTTATATGTATAAAGACGCAAAAAAGAAAACGGGAGTTACATAGTAAATGCAACTCCCGTTTTTTATATTATTGTCTAGCTTCAGCGCCTACCCCCTCGAGGTCACAAGCCAATTCTCCCAAAAAGGCAAAGAACGCCTTTTCGGAAGGCTCGTCTTGTGCTTGAGGCCCGCAGGACAAGGAAGGCTTCGTCAGCATAATCATCGCACGACCAAAAGCGACAGCTTTTTTAGAGGATGCGGGTCATGCAGACGTTGCCACAGGACGTGGAGTTCTTAGTCTGCGATCCTTTAGTGGGCAAGGCACTTCCGCTTTTCTATTACGCTTCAGAACGAAGGATTTCTGCCTTGTCAGTACGCTCCCAAGGAAGGTCAACATCTGTACGTCCGAAATGTCCGTAAGCAGCTGTCTGCTTGTAAATTGGGCGGCGAAGGCCAAGCATGTTAATGATTCCTGCAGGACGAAGGTCAAAATGCTTTCTTACTAAATCAACTAATACATCTTCATCCACTTTGCCGGTTCCAAATGTATCAACAGAAATTGAAACAGGCTGTGCCACACCGATTGCATAAGCAAGCTGAACTTCAACTTTTTCTGCCAAACCGGCTGCTACAAGGTTCTTCGCTACATAACGTGCAGCATATGCAGCAGAGCGGTCAACCTTTGTAGGATCCTTCCCGGAGAACGCGCCGCCGCCATGGCGTGCATATCCGCCGTAGGTATCTACAATGATTTTGCGTCCAGTCAGGCCAGCATCTCCTTGAGGTCCGCCGATAACAAAACGTCCAGTGGGGTTGATGAAGTACTTTGTATTCTCATCGATTAGTTCTTTCGGAACAACCGGGTTAATAACATGTTCCTTCAAGTTGCGCTGGATTTGCTCCAGGCTGATTTCAGGGTGATGCTGAGTGGAAATAACGATTGTGTCAATGCGGACAGGCTTGTCATTTTCATCATACTCAACAGTTACCTGAGTTTTTCCGTCCGGACGAAGGTAAGGAAGGATCTCTTCTTTACGAACCTCAGTCAGGCGGCGGGAAAGTTTATGTGCTAAAGAAATCGGAAGAGGCATAAGCTCTTTCGTTTCGTTGCAGGCAAAACCGAACATTAAGCCCTGGTCTCCTGCACCGATTGCTTCAATTTCCTGATCGCTCATTTTCCCTTCGCGTGCTTCTAGTGCCTGGTCAACACCCATTGCGATATCTGCAGACTGCTCATCAATGGAAGTTAGAACTGCACATGTTTCAGAATCGAAACCATATTTGGCACGGGTATAACCGATTTCTTTTACCGTTTCACGAACGATTTTTGGAATATCTACGTATGTAGATGTTGTGATTTCACCTGCAACTAATACAAGTCCAGTTGTTACAGAAGTCTCTGCAGCAACACGGGCATTCGCATCTTTAGCTAAAATCGCATCTAAGATTGCATCAGAAATTTGGTCACAGATTTTATCCGGATGACCTTCAGTAACTGATTCAGAAGTAAACAAACGACGCTTTGTTGACATCTGGCTTCCTCCTTATAAATAGAAAATTGAGCGAGAATTAGAAACGCGGAAGCAGCCTCAAAAAAACTTTTTCCTGGCATTTCAAGGATCTCTGTTTGATACGGAACTCATTCCCTTAGTAGTATGAAATAAACATGGAGTTTTTATTAGAAAAATAGACAGCACTGACCAGAAGCCAGGCACCCATTTTTTTATGCATAACTGCAAGCTGCTAAAAACTCACATAAATAGTACATTCCAAAAGCCGTTCATCCCATTGCCAGTGCAAAATAAAAAACCTTCTCATTAGTGAAAAGGTTGAAAGCAAATCGATTCGCGCCTTTCACTCTTATC
Organism: Cytobacillus firmus DS1; assembly: GCF_000565285.1. Taxonomy (GTDB): domain Bacteria; phylum Bacillota; class Bacilli; order Bacillales; family Cytobacillaceae; genus Cytobacillus; species Cytobacillus firmus_A. The sequence continues at coordinate 191,575 of NZ_APVL01000009.1, forward strand.
GTTCAAGGAATTACGTCCTTGCGTCAGGTTAGCACCTTTGCTGATTATTGCCTTTAGCAGGTTGCTGGGTTTCATAGGGCCTGTCCCTCCACCAGCTCGGGATAAGAGAGTATCCGTTCAAGGTTGAATCATACCGTACTTTATCGAATCATGTCAACAGATTTTCATTATTTTTCACAGTAAAATTTAGACTTTAAAAATTCAGCTTCATCCTTACAGAGAACAGCTTCCATCGTCACACTTTTTCTTTAGAAACTTATGCCTGTTTTTCGCAATCCATTTGTATATCGGATCGCCCAGTATTGGCGTCAATGGGAGATATAATAGGAGGCTGATTAAAAAAGAGGCAGGAAAGAGGAACAGCAGTCTTCTTACTGCAGAATAACCCTTTTTCACAACACCCGATGGGGTAATAATATGAAGCTCTCTGCGCAAATCAATCTTGGAAAACGAGAGCGAGTTCGGGATTTTTTCATACTCCTGCAGAGAAATCCATTCCACTTTATTCAGCCAATCGAGTTTTTTAAATATCTTCTTTGTTTCCTTGCATAAGGAACAAGTTCCATCATAGAGGGCAATAGTCTTCATTTTAGATCAGTCCCATGTTAAAATTAACACTTTCTTCTATATTAACATATACCAGTTATAAGGTGATTAAAGTGAATTACTTGTCCAATTATGACATTTTTATAACATGAATAAAAAAAATTCGTAATAGTATAGACTAATCATTTTAATGTGTTATACTATTTTCGAGATGTAATCACTTTCATAAAAAAAATCGGGAAAAAGGAAGGTATTCATCAGATGAACTCTGTAAGCATATCAAACGAATTGAGCGAATTACTAAATGGCAGCAACATTCAAGTGCAATTATCCGTTCCTCAGCTTGTGGAAAAAGTATTAAACCGCAATGAAGGGTCCCTTACCTCTACTGGTGCCGTACGCGCTACTACAGGAAAGTATACAGGACGTTCCCCTAAAGATAAATACATTGTTGAAGAAGCATCAAATAAAGACAAAATGGACTGGGGCAGCGTAAACCAGCCTATCTCTGAAGAAGCATTCTCTAATCTTTATAATAAAGTAATCAACTACTTAAAAGAAAAAGAAGAAGTATTTGTGTTCAAAGGCTTCGCAGGTGCTGATAAAAAACACCGCATGCCTATTCAGGTGATCAACGAATATGCCTGGCATAACCTTTTTGCACACCAGTTATTCATTCGTCCGGCAGAAGACGAGCTATTGGATCATCAGGCAGAGTTCACTGTCATTTCTGCGCCTAATTTCAAAGCAGACCCTGCTGTTGACGGCACAAAGTCCGAAACGTTCATTATCATTTCATTCGAGCGCCGCACTGTTTTAATTGGCGGGACAGAATATGCAGGTGAAATGAAAAAGTCCATCTTCTCTGTTATGAACTATATGCTACCAGAAAACGGAATCCTTCCAATGCACTGTTCCGCAAACGTTGGACGTGAAGGCGATGTGGCTTTATTCTTCGGCTTATCCGGAACTGGAAAAACAACTTTATCTGCAGACCCGAACCGCAAGCTGATCGGTGATGACGAGCATGGCTGGTCTGCTAATGGGGTATTCAATATTGAGGGCGGATGCTACGCGAAATGCATTAACTTATCCCGTGAAAAAGAACCGCAAATTTTTGATGCAATCCGCTTTGGTGCTGTGCTGGAAAATGTGGTGGTAAACAGCGAAACCCGCGTTGCAGATTACGATGACAGCACTTTAACTGAAAATACACGTGCGGCATACCAGCTTCAGGCTATCGATAATATCGTAGACCCAAGCATTGCCGGACACCCTAATACCATCGTATTTTTGACAGCTGACGCTTTTGGCGTATTGCCTCCAATCTCTAAACTATCAAAAGAGCAGGCAATGTACCATTTCTTAAGCGGCTATACATCCAAGCTTGCAGGAACTGAGCGCGGCATTACTTCACCGCAGGCAACGTTCTCAACTTGCTTTGGATCACCTTTCCTTCCGCTTCCTGCGAATCGTTATGCTGAAATGCTTGGCGAGAAAATCGATGAGCATAATGCAAAAGTCTTCCTTGTAAATACAGGATGGACTGGCGGAGAGTACGGAGTCGGTGAACGCATGAAGCTTGCCTACACTCGTGCTATGATAGAAGCTGCTCTCGAAGGTGAACTAAACAACGTAGAAACAATCAAGGACGAAATTTTCGGATTGGAAATTCCGCAGCACGTTACGGGAGTGCCTGATGAAGTTCTTCAGCCAAACAAAACATGGGCAGATCAGGCTGCTTATGAAGCAAAAGCAAAAGAGCTTGCTTCTAAATTCCGTGAAAACTTCAAGAAGTTTACAAGCGTTTCATCTGACATCGAAGAAAAAGGCGGACCAATCGCCTAATAGAAGAAAGAATTGCCGTTTTCGCGGCAATTCTTTTTTTTGTATTTAGCCTTAACGGAAGTGGTATTACAACCTCCAACGTATTGCCCAATTTGATTAAGTTCCTCTCACACTGTTTCACCATCGTTTAGTGGCACTATCCCCACTGATTAGTTCCTTTCACAACTTCTTTTCCTCGCCCAGTGGCTCTATTCCCACCGATTAGTTCCTTTCGCGGCTCCTTCTCTTCGCTCAGTGAAACTATTCCCGCTGATTAGTTCCCTTTGCGGCCCCTTTTCCGCACCAAGTGGCACTCACTTGCAATTTGCAGAAACACATAGAACAAAAAAGCACCGGACCAAGTCCAGGCGCTCTTCTAGTTTGTTGAGTTTAAGGAAACAAGCTGATAAGTAATGAGTGTCCGGCTGTTTTCCCATTCCACTTTTCGGATGACTCCCATTCCGTTCAGGTCGCCGTCAATTGTTCTTTTTACCTCGACCGGGATATCGAGCGGATATAATCTGTACCCTTCTTTGACTAGTGAAAAATAATTCTCATCAAGTCTTTTTTCCCTTCCCTTTGTAACGATCATTGTGTTCAGCTCTAAAGGCATACCCATTGGTATCTCTCCTTCATTCTTTATACTTTACTCTATTTTACCCCACCTTTTTATGCTCTGAAAGCCTTTAAGCGAAAATCATTTGTCATTCATGACTTTTCATCCATGCACCTAAATCCTCTACCGTCTTCCGGTTCACGGCTGGCGGAAAGTAGTGGGTATATTCAGGGAAATACCAGCTATCCACTTCTTTATTAAGAGCCTTAAGTCTTTTTTCAAGGCGATAGGAATGCTCCACAGAAACATTATGATCCTGTTCTCCATGAATGATTAGGACAGGTGCCTGCAGCTGCTCCAGCTGAAATAGCGGGGTGCGATATTTATATCGTTCCGGAAACTTTGTCGGAGTTCCGCCGATTACCCGTTTCATCATTCTCCTGAGATCCTTGCGCTCCACATAGGTGAGAAACATATCACTGACCCCTCCCCATGTTACAATGGACGCTGCTTGCGGAAACTCAATTGCAGTAAGCAATGCCATTACGCCCCCACGGGAAAAACCAAATATATGAACTCTTTTTACCCGGGCATGCTCCTGAAGAAGAGTAAACGCGGCAAACGCGTCCTGTCTGTCCTCCCCTGCAAAGTCTTCATTTCCATCTCCCCCTTGATTTCCTCTGTAAAAAGGCGCGAATACAATAAAACCTTCACAGGCAAACTGGACAATCCGGGATGGTCTTACTTTCCCGACATTTTTTATGCCTCCTCTCAGGTAAAGGAATCCATCATATAGGTCCTCCCCCTTTGGCTCTGCCAGCAGGCCTTTTATATGTAATCCATTTGCCTGATAGGTAACAACAGTTAATTCGATTGCCGGATTTGGCGAAGGGAATCTCTGTTTATTGATGATTTGGCCGTTCTTGAATTCCATGTTCTCATCCTCCCTCTTGAGGCTTCATTTTAGTCTGAGCTTTTAGCCCTTCTTCTAAAAATGTTTCCATGGGCATTCACACATTTTTTCGATTTTCATACGATATCCTAGGCATTTAAATCTGACTTTTTTAGCATAGGGAGGTCTTATGGCTTATGAAAAAATGGATGAAAGCAAGCATGCTGTTTTTGCTTGCGTTGATACTTATCGTTCCATTGGCAGCCTGCGGAAAGGATGAAATGCAAACTGTCCGCATTGCTGAAGTGACACGTTCCATCTTCTATGCTCCACAGTATGTAGCCCTTGAGAATGGCTTCTTTGAAGAAGAAGGGCTTAAAGTGGAGCTTACAACAACAGCCGGCGGAGATAAAACAATGACCGCGCTGCTGTCGGATAGCGCTGATATTGCGCTTGTAGGTTCAGAAACTTCCATTTACGTATCGGCTCAGGGATCCAATGATCCGGTCATTAACTTTGCACAGCTCACCCAAACGGATGGAACATTCCTGGTTTCCCGCAATAAAATCGATAACTTTTCATGGGATATGCTTGAGGGCAAAACATTTCTCGGGCAGCGTAAAGGCGGCATGCCGCAGATGGCCGGCGAGTTTGTATTGAAAAAGCATGGCATTGACCCGCACCAGGACTTGGATTTAATCCAAAATATTGATTATGCCAATATTGCTCCAGCTTTTGCTTCAGGCACCGGTGAATTTGTCCAGCTTTTTGAACCTACTGCAAGTGTATTTGAAAAAGAAGGCAAAGGATATATTGTTGCCTCTTTTGGAACCGAATCCGGACATATTCCTTATACCACATTCATGACAAAACAAAGCTATATTGATGAAAATAAGGAAACAGTTGAGAAATTTACAAGAGCGATTTATAAAGCACAGCAATGGGTTGAGCAGCACAGCGCGAAGGAAACGGCAGAAGCTATTCAAGGATATTTTGACAACACTGAGCTTGAAATCATTGAAATGGTAGTAGACCGCTATAAGAGTCAGGGGTCTTTCGCAACAGATCCTATTCTGGATACCGAAGAATGGGATAACCTGCAGAACATCATGGAAGAAGCCGGAGAGCTCCCTAAGCGCATAGAGCACGGCACACTTGTCAACACAGATATTGCTGAAGGGGTAATGAAGTAACTACACGAAAGAGGAGGCCGACATGGATTTCCTGAAAGTTGATGCTGTTCACCACACTTATTTTACGAAAACCTCTGCTGTCACGGCCCTCTCCGATGTTTCGCTTGAAGTGGAGGAAGGAGAATTTGTTTCCTTCCTCGGTCCAAGCGGATGCGGTAAGACAACATTGCTTTCTATCATAGCAGGCCTGTTTGAACCCACAGAAGGCACTGTCACACTTGAAGGAAAGCGGGTTGAAACAGCAGAAAATGAGATAGGCTATATGCTTCAGCAGGATTATCTTTTCCCCTGGAAGAACATTGAAGAAAATATATTGCTTGGGCTGAAAATCGGGAATAGCCTCACTCCTGACAAAAAAGCTTATGCACTGAAGCTCCTTCAGGAGATGGGACTAAAAGGTGTAGAGACACAGTTTCCGAAGCAGCTTTCAGGCGGAATGCGCCAGCGGGTTGCCCTTGTAAGAACACTTGCAACCGGGCCAAAGCTGCTTATGCTTGATGAACCCTTTTCCGCATTGGATTATCAAACCAAACTGAAGCTTGAGGATCTGGTCTCTGACACGCTTAAATCTTTCGGAAAAACAGCCATACTGGTTACACATGATATTGGTGAGGCAATCAGCATGAGTGATCGCGTTTTTCTCTTCTCCGCAAGGCCCGGACAGCTTCATAAGACATTCGTAATACCAAAAGAATTAAAAGATGAAACCCCTTTTAACGCAAGAAATCATGAAGCATATCCAGCGATTTTTCAAACTATATGGAAGGAGCTGGAGTCCCTTGAGCCCGCAGGAGAACGTTAAATTCCTCCACCAGAAATATATCCAATCGCTGAACCGTGAAAAGAAATGGGTCCGCTTCTATCAGGCTGTCATCTTTATCGTGTTTTTTTCAGGATGGGAGCTGGCAAGCCAAAAGCAATGGATTGACCCGCTAATTTTCAGTGCTCCGTCTAAAGTATGGGGATTATTTTTAACCAAAATACAGGATGGTACCTTGATGGTGGATTTAGGCTACACATTATCAGAAACCGTATTTGGATTCATTTTGGGCACTTTTTTAGGCACATTGCTTGCAGCCATCCTCTGGTGGTCACCCATGCTTTCCAAAATAGCGGATCCCTATTTGGTTGTCCTGAATTCAATGCCAAAGGTTGCTCTTGGCCCGATATTAATCGTCGCTTTAGGCCCGAGCTTTACTTCGATCGTTGCTATGGGTGCGATTATTTCCATCATCATCACAACCATAGTCGTATATACATCTTTCAAAGAAGTAGACCCTAATTATATTAAAGTGCTTCAGACCTTTGGAGCAAATCGATTTCAAATCTTCAGGGAAGCCATTTTGCCTGCTTCATTTCCGACTATCATTTCAACTTTAAAAGTGAATGTGGGGTTATCCTGGGTCGGGGTGATCGTCGGCGAATTCCTGGTATCCTCAAAAGGTCTTGGATACATGATTATTTACGGCTTCCAGGTATTCAACTTCACCCTGGTAATGCTTTCATTGCTTGTAATTGCTGTTTTTGCAACAGTGATGTATCAGCTGGTTGAACTGCTCGAGCGAAAACTGATAAAAAATGGGTCATAAAAAAAACGGCAGCGATAATGCCGTTTTTTACTTTCCCTGCATGATTTTTTCGAGGCTCTTTTCAACTACTTTATCCTTCATGATGAAGCTGTATTGACTGCTCCACCTGTCTTCCAGCAAGTTTCCCCCTGTCAGGATGGGACCGTTTGTTTCAAAATATTGATTTGTATTATTGAGGCTTTTCACCTCTGCGAAAAAAATAGCTTTGACAAAACGCTCTTCACCCAAGTTAACTTCATATTCACCAATAAAATGTAAATGATTTAAATCTGCTCCCGTTTCCTCGTATACTTCTCTTCTGGCTGCCTCTTCAAGAGACTCACCCTGTTCTCTTTTACCGCCAGGAAATTCCCATCCCCTCTTTTTATGATTCGTCAGCAGCCATTGGTCACCATAGCGGCAAATGACCAGAACATGTCCAGGCTCGATTCCGAATGCTTTTTTATTAAAAGAAATGCGCACTTTCCCGCCGTTTTCATCCAAAAAGGTTTCCATGCTTTCCCCTCACTCGATAATTAAGATTCTGTTGTTTTCATTATAAGGGTTAATCTATTATTTAAAAACTTTCTGGGGCTAAAGTATTAAATTACATTTTTTTGAAACTTTTCTCCTTTTTTTTCCGTAAAATTAGCTGACTAACATAAATAGAGGAGTGTATATCTTGAAAAAATCTCTTGCAATCCTTACCGGCTTCTTCATGATTTTAATGCTGACTGCATGTAATGAAACAGCCAAACCTGTTAATGACTCAGCAGCCGGCACAGAAAAGGAAGAAACCAAAACAGAAGAATCTTCTGAAATGACCTTGGAGGAAGTTTTAAAGAAATCAACTGAGGCTTCGGAAGAGCTTAAAAGCTTCTCAGTAAAAATGGATATGAGCCAGGAAATGAGCGCTGGTGCTGAAGGGGAAAATATGAATATCGATTCTGTCATTGATATGAATGTCACAACAGATCCGATGGCTTTTTATCAGAAAATGACAATGTCAATGGCAGGCGCAGAAGAATCCTATGATATTGAAAGCTATTTTACGGAAGAAGGTATGTTTCTTTATGATGCAGCCGGTCAGCAGTGGATGAAGTTCCCTAAAGAAATGTCTGATGATTTGCTTCAAATGTCCAGCCAGCAGACGAATCCGGGTGAGGAATTAAAAAAACTGCAGGAGTTTGTGGACGATTTCACCTTTGAACAGGATACAAAAAGCTATATCCTGAAATTGAAAGCCGATGGAGAAAAATTCAATGATTTTGTGAAGGAAACGGCAGCAGAAACGCTCCCGCCTGAACTGGCCGCCAATGGCGAAATGCTTGATAACATGAATATCAAAGGCGTGGAATATGAAATTGTGATTGATAAAGAAACTTTTTACCCGAGCGTGCTGAATATGATTATGGACATGGAAATCTCGGCAGAAGGCCAAAAAATCTCCATGAAGCAGAACATGAACGGCCAATACTCAAACTATAATAAAGTTGAGGCTATTACCGTTCCACAGGAAGTTCTTGATACAGCTGTGGAAATGGAAATGTAGAAAAGCTGAGGCGCCGCCTCAGCTTTTTATTTATGTTCCTCTTCTGTCAGTATTCCCATGCTTTCAATATGCTTTCTCGCTTCATCATCTCCAAGATCATAAATCATCCCATATATTTTTTTCATTGCGTCATCATAGGCATCGTTTTCACGGTCATAGTGGTATTGAACATAAGGAACATGGGCTCTGAAAAAATTTTGCCATTCTGTCGAATAGTTCTGGTCAAAATATTCTCTTAAGGCAATAATTTCATCATCATTTGCCTCAATTTTATAATTCCAGGTGGAGTCAGTGGCGCTTTGAGAAATCTCACCTGAACCAAGCGTTATATAATACGTCTTTTTATTTCCTTCCAATCCTGTCAGCCCCTTTTTTGTTCATTGCTGTGACGCAGATTCAACACCGGTTAGTTTTTCTTTGCATAGCACGATATTTTTCATTTCTATAGTTATCGTATCCCACATTTATGATAAAATTATACGAAATTACGATCATTCTTCTTAAGCTGACATATACTAAGTTTAACAATTGAAAGTCAGCCTTTCCAATTTACATGGGGTGAATATTTTTCTGCATCAGGGGTATTAAATTAAGTATACTATAGAAAACCGGAGTATTTTTTAAGGAGGTGTTATCATGAAACTGATTGATGAGCTATATGAACTTTACAGGAATAAGCTGACAGGTGATGAAGAGGATATCGATATGCTCGCTTTTGCCTTCTTAGAAGAAATGGACAGAGAAGACCTGCTGAATATTATCAAGGACCTTGATAATCAGGAATTATATGATTTAATGGGGCTTTATCTGATTGAGAGCTTAAAAGGGAAATTCGCCAGTGAAAATTACGGCCAGCGCAGAAGCCCGATCATTCACCACCGAAACATACACTAAACTATACATATCCGAATTTAGAATTACGATCCATATACTCGAAGGCGGCCAAAAGCCGCTTTTTTATTTTTCACAAATAAAAAGACCAGCCTTTCCAGCCAGTCTTTGTTTATTATCCAAGGTATGCTTTAAGCATCCAGATATGTTTTTTCAAGCTTTGCTTTACAGCAATCAGCATGTCGCCTGTTCCTTCATCTTTGGCTTCTTCTGCAAGCTCGATTGCTTCCTGAAGCTCGTCCACCATTTTTTCGAAGTCGTCAACGACAGATTGAACCATTTGTTCTTCATTTTCTTTTCCTGTCGCTTCTTTAAGGGAACTGATCTCCAGAACTTCCTTCATGGTTGCAACCGGTTTAGCCTCAAGAGCAAGGATTCTCTCAGCCAGTTCATCTACATGTACGTTGGCTTCATTATAAAGCTCTTCAAATTTTGCATGAAGGGTGAAAAAGTTTTTCCCCTTAATATACCAATGGTAATTGTGAAGCTTTACATATAGAACTGTCCAGTTTGCTACTTGCTGGTTAACAGCTTTTACTAATTCTTTACTCATAATAATCATCCTCCCAACAATAGAATACCCACATTGAGCGAATTAAAACCTGTACATGGCCATGGTGAAATTTTTCATTATTAAGCTGCTTTCATGGTAAAATATTGAGAGTAAAGGGGGAGAAAGATGTACACGGTATTAGTCATATCGATCATAATCGTGATTGTGGTTCTGCTGCTGAGCGTCATTACCACATCAAAGGCTTACCAATTCAAGCATACGGTAGACCCGATTGATCCGCTTCCTGACAGCGGGCGGGAACAAAAAGAGGCTGAAGAGGAGCAAGAAGATAACCAAAACCGTTCGTAAGCATACGCTATCATATAAACAGCCTCCGTACAGCCGGAGGTTTTCTTTTTAAAGGGACGGAAATATACATGTGGAGAGGACATTAAGATGGATATATACTCCGTGATGCTTACAGTATTTTTAGTATTAAATATTATCCTGGCTGTATTTGTTATCTTTCTCGAGCGGAGGGATGCAGGCGCTACATGGGCATGGCTCATGGTTTTGTTCTTTCTTCCTCTTCTTGGCTTTTTCATGTACCTCTTTTTTGGGCAGAATTTAACACGGAGAAAGATGTTCCAATGGGAAGACCGCAAAAAAATTGGAATTGATGAACTGCTGAACAACCAAATCAGAGGAATTAAGGAAAAGGATTTCCATTTCCGTAATGAAATCATTGAAAAATACAAAGACCTTATCTACATGCATCTTGTAAACAATGATGCAGTATTGACCCAAGATAACGAGGTCAAAATTTTTACAGACGGGAAAGAAAAATTCAATTCGCTTATAGAGGATATAAAAAGTGCAACCGATCATATTCACCTGCAATATTATATCTTCAAGAGAGACAATCTTGGGAAAAGCTTAATTACTCTCTTAACGGAAAAAGCCAGGGAAGGCGTTAAAGTCAGGCTTCTCTATGATGAACTCGGCTCAAGGAGCCTGCATAAAAGAGCATTTAAAGAGCTGATTGCTGCAGGAGGAGAAATTGAAGCTTTTTTCCCTTCGCGGCTGCATTTTATCAATTTAAGAATCAATTACCGGAACCATCGGAAAATTGCCATCATTGACGGACGGATTGGGTATGTTGGCGGTTTCAATGTCGGGGATGAATATCTCGGGCTGAATCCAAAGTTCGGGTATTGGCGTGATACCCACCTAAGAATCAGAGGAAGTGCTGTCCATTCTCTGCAGACCCGCTTTATCCTGGACTGGAACCAGGCTTCCCACCGCCATGATATTTTCTATGCTCCTGAGTTTTTTCCGCTGTGCGAGTCTCAGGATAGCGTAGGGATGCAGATTGTTACCAGCGGTCCTGATTCCGAATGGGAACAAATTAAAAATGGTTATATAAAAATGATTTCATCTGCACGTAAGTCCATTTATATCCAAACCCCATATTTCATTCCTGATGCAAGCCTCCTGGATGCCTTGAAAATAGCTGCATTGTCAGGTGTGGAAGTGAACATTATGATTCCGAATAAACCTGACCACATGTTTGTTTATTGGGCCACTTACTCCTATATTGGGGAAATGCTAAAAGTAAATGCAAATATCTATATATATGAAAATGGCTTCATACATGCAAAAACCCTGATTGTGGATGAAAAAGTAGCATCGGTAGGAACTGCGAATATAGACGTGAGAAGCTTCAGGCTCAATTTTGAGGTAAATGCTTTTATTTACGATCAGGATGTTTCAAAAGAACTGACTGAGAGCTTTAAGGAAGATGTCCAGCTTTCAGCAAACCTGACTGCAGAAGATTACAGAAAAAGAGCCTTAAAAATAAAATTGAAAGAATCCATTTCAAGGCTGCTATCGCCAATACTATAAAACGGGCTGAAAAAATCAGCCCGTTTTCTTTATCGCAGTCTAACGGGCAGTAAGACCCCCACTTCAAGACTCAGAAGAATCAAAGGAGGATAAGCGGGGGTCAAACTGCCCGTAAAGGCCCGATTGGTGAGATACAGTGAAACTTGCCGACGCGCATGCAGAGGCTTAGTTGAACCAATCGGGTTCGTAGTGTCGATTGATCGAAGCGCTAGCGGAGATCTTAGCGACACTAGAACGCGACTAACAATCAGTGGGGGATAAGGAAAACCCCCACTGATTGAAGTTTCACTTTATGCAAAAACCTGTTTCAAGTCATCCTTTGATTGCTGCAGCCAGAATCTCATAAGACGCTTTGCCCCTTCAAGATCATGAAGCTTTGCCTGCCCGCATTGCTTCTCATTTGCCGCGGGGATTTCGGTAATTTCAACTGCATCTTCCATTGTAGCTTCCAGCAGATCAATTATTTCTTCAACTGACGGCTCCCCGCTTACGACTAAATAATAGCCGGTCTGGCAGCCCATCGGGGATATATCAATAATGTCAAAATGCTCATATTTCTCTGCATGAGTCCGGATATTAAACGCAAGCAGATGCTCAAGTGTGTGAATGACATCGGGTTTCATCGCCTGTTTATTTGGCTGGCAGAACCGGATATCAAACTTGTTCACTAATCCATCACTGCCCACTTTATGGACACCGCAGTGCCTCACGTATGGAGCTTTAACAGCATTATGATCCAGCTCGAAACTTTCTACTGAAGGCATACAAAACACTCCCCTAAGGTTTTCCTTTTACTATAACATAATATCCGACTAAGTTCATCAAATTAATATGAAAATTATGACTTTTTCTTGATAATATGTTATTTTAAAAGAAATTATGTTTAACCGGGAAAGGTAATGCCATGCTTAAAAAGATACTAATTTCAATATTTCGTTTTTATCAAATTGTGATTTCCCCGCTCAAGCCTCCTACATGCCGGTTTTATCCCACGTGTTCCCATTATGGGCTTGAGTCAGTTAAGCGATTCGGCGCCTTCAAGGGCGGCTGGCTGACAATTAAACGGATCCTTAAATGTCATCCCCTTCATCCGGGCGGTGTCGATCTGGTCCCGGAGCAATGGCCCAAAAAGAATAAAAATTAATCCTCGTAACCGTCCACTACAAGGTCAAGCTTGCCTGTGCCAGGATGAATAACAAGTCCATGCACAGGCACATCTGCCGGCATCAGCGGATGCTTTTTCACCATATGTACGCTATGGGACACACTATCCTCTACATTTTCAAAACCTCTTAGCCAATCATCTGCAGCGATTCCTGAGTATGTCATCGTATCCAGTGCATCGTCGGTAATGCCTCTCTCCTTCATGCTGCTGACAACCGCATCAGCCTTCATTCCGCTCATACCGCAGTCATGATGGCCAATAACAAACACTTCTTTCGCCTGCAGCTGATAAACAGCTATTAATATGCTTCTCATAATACTTCCAAATGGATGGGTTACTAAGGCTCCCGCGTTCTTAATGATTTTCACATCACCGTTTTTTACATTTAGTGCTTTTGGCAAAAGCTCCACTAAACGTGTGTCCATGCAAGTCAGAATTACCATTTTCTTATTAGGGAATTTCGTTGTTTCAAACTCTTCGTACTTTTTTTCTTCAACAAATTGCTGGTTATGGTTTAAGATCTCTTCTAAAAGTTTCAATTGTTCCACTCCCTTTCTTTTTGTGAATACTTTGATTGTAAGAGCTATTCGCTCCCATACTTGACGAAAAAATGTCAATACTAATTAAGACCTTTCACTGGCCTCTATAATTATGATACATAAAGTAGGTGCTCCAAACAAATTTTTTCCTTGCTTTTTATCTGGATATTTTGTAAGATTACTAAGGGAAATCGTAATGGTTACGTATTAAAGGTCATAATTATACATTATTTAAAATATGGTCTGCACTTTAAATCGTAATAGATACGCTTTATGAAAAGGAGGAAAAAAAATGAAAAAGTCATTTTTGATATATATTCTAGGGCTAATCCTTGTTCTTTCTGGCTGTACAGGTGAAAAGAGAGAGGAGAGCAGCAGCGATAAAACTATGGTTTATACAACCGTTTATCCTCTACAATACTTTACAGAACAAATCGGAGGAGAAGCGATAGAAGTTGAAACCATCTACCCGCCGGGGTCGGATGAACACACCTTTGAACCTTCTCAAAAAGATATGATGAAGCTGGCCGATTCAGATCTATTCATTTTTATAGGACTGGGTCTTGAGGGTTTTGTGGAAAAGGCAAAAGAAACATTGAAAAATGAGAATGTTAAAATGGTCGCCGCAGGAGAAAATATTGAGTTTGTCCACTCAGATGTAAATCATGATCCTGCACATGAAGATGTAGAACATGCTGACGAAACGGAGCATGAAGATGAACATGCTGATGAAGCTGAGCATGAAGATGAACACGGAGCTGAATCATCTGAAGAGGACCATGATCATAACCATGGAGATATCGACCCCCATGTTTGGCTGGATCCTTTATACTCCAAGGAATTAGCTGAATCTATAAAAGATGCTTTAGTGGAACAGATGCCTGATCAGAAAGAGCAGTTTGAACAAAATTATATGGAGCTTGCAAAGAAGCTTGATAATCTTCATTATGATTTTGAACAGACAGTTCAAAGTGCAAAGCATAAGGAATTCATCGTTTCACACGCAGCATATGGCTATTGGGAAGAACGATATAGTCTGGATCAAATCAGTGTATCCGGTTTAAATTCTTCAAGCGAGCCTACTCAGAAAGAACTGCAGAAAATCATAGCAGAAGCAAAAGAACATGACTTAAAATATGTCTTTTTTGAACAGAATGTCAGCTCAAGACTGACTGAAATTCTGCAAAAAGAAATCGGCGCAGAACCGTTAATGCTTCATAATTTATCGGTCCTTACAGAAGAAAATATAACAGAAAATCAAACATTTTTTACACTCATGGAAGATAATCTGGCTTCATTGAAAAAAGCGCTAAATGAATAAGTTTTCACTAACCTCCCACATTGGGAGGTTTTTTCATTTCCTTAATATAGTTAATTCAGGAAAAGTTTACATAGTTATCTGTTTTTTGTAAAAACTATTTTCATTGAAGAAATTGAAGGGATGAAATGGCAATGAGTGATTTATTGATTGCGAGGTCTTTATTTGGGACTACAATGGGCTTTCATATTATTTTTGCAACAATTGGAGTTGGCTTGCCGCTGATGATGCTGACAGCGGAACTTCTTTACCAGAAAACGAAGGATCATGATTACGTCATTATGGCAAAAAGGTGGACCAAGGCATTTGCAGTGCTGCTTGGAGTAGGAATTCCGACAGGAACCATAGCAGGGACTCAGCTTTCCCTTTTATGGCCTGGTTTTATGGAGGTTATCGGCAAGGTGATGGCATTGCCATTCCAGATTGAAATCTACGCTTTCTTTATTGAAGCTTTATTTATGTCAATTTATGTGTATGCTGCCGAAAGAATTCCTCCATGGATGCGGATATCCAGCCTTGTACTGGTTGCCCTTGGCGCTTTCGCCTCTGCTGTTCTGATAACCAATGTTCACGCATTTGAAGGTACCCCTCAGGGCTTCAGGATTGTTGATGGGGAAATTGTTGATATCGATCCATGGGCAGCATTTTTTAACCCAAGCTTTATTGTTACAGCTGGCCATGTGGCACTGTCAGCATATACAACAGGGGCATTTGTTGTAGCGTCAGTTGCTGCTTTTAAAATGCTGAGAACTCCATTCGGAACACGCGTATATAAATTTCATAAAAAAGCACTTATGCTGAGTGTGATTGTCGGCGGAATTTTTTCTTTTCTAACGGCTATAAACGGGCATGAATCGGCTCAATACCTGCATGAATACCAGCCGGAAAAACTTGCAGCAGCAGAGGGATTGTTTGAAACACAATCCTATGCTCCCCTTGCGATCGGAGGATTTACAGACCGTGAAACACAGAGAGTTAAGTGGGGAATCGAAATTCCATGGGCACTAAGCTTTTTGGCGGGCAACAGCTTTGACACCGTTGTAGTGGGTCTGAATGATTTTCCTGAAGAAGAGTGGCCTCCGCTTTTTGTTCATACTCTCTTTAATGCGATGGTCGGAATTGGTTCATTGCTCATATTATTATCTCTTATTGCTTTCGTATGGAATAAATTTCTGAAAAGAGACCATTTTCCGCGCTTCCTCATGTGGGCATTTGTTGCCTCTGGCCCGCTCGCAGTTCTTGGAATAGAATTCGGGTGGGTATTTGCCTGTACCGGCCGTCAGCCCTGGACCATCTACCGGGTGCTGTCCACCGCTGATTCTGTTACGACAGCTGAGAATCTGGGGATTTTATTTATTCTTTTTGCCCTCGTGTATGCAGTGCTTGGAGTAGCAGTTGTGTTTGTTATGCTTTACTACTTTAAAAAGAATACCGTAATAGATGATATAAATAGAGCCGAACAGAGAAACGTTCCTCTATACGGATCAAATACATGAAGGAGTGAATCCAATGGCGGAAGAATTACTGGCCATCACAGTGTTATGGGGATTCGTCTTTATATATGCGGTTATGGCGACGATGGATTTTGGCGCAGGCTTCTGGTCCATGATTTACTTTAATCGGCCCAAAATAAAGGCGACAAATGTAGCAAACCGCTATTTGTCTCCTACCTGGGAAGTGACAAACACCTTTATCGTTGCAATTGTAGTGGCAGTTTATAGCCTTTTTCCGACTGCAGCCTACACACTGGGAACCGTACTTCTAATTCCAGGCAGCATCATATTGCTCCTGCTGGCGATCCGCAGTGCATTCCTGGTGTTTTCCAACATTGCTGAAGAATACAGGAAGCCGCTTACCTATATTTCAGGCCTATCCGGAATCCTTATCCCCGGATTGCTGATCAGCGTTTTGCCCATCACCCATGGAGATTTTGTTGAATTTAGTGATGGCAGGCAATCTCTGGACCTGGCGCATCTTTTTACAAGCCCGAACGAATATGCTTTTATCGGCTTTGCAATCAGCAGCACTTTGTTTTTGTCTTCCCTTCTCCTCGCGGACTACTCAAAAGCCTCGGAAGAGATGGAAGCTTACTCAGTATACCGCAGGGATGCAATCGTGCTTGGGCCAATTTCAATCATAATGGCATTTCTTATTATGTTTACTTTGAAAAGAGAAGCATTTTGGATTTATGAAAAGATGATAGATGATATGCCTTTGCTTTTGCTGTCTCTTGGATTGTTTCTAATAGGAGGGCTTGCTCTGTTCCTTCCATCCGTAAACAAAAAAGGAGTTAGGGGAATTCCCAGATTGGCGGTTATTGCCATAACCCTCCAATACCTTGCTGCCAGCTATGCATATGGAAAAGCTCATCTTCCCTATATCGTCTACCCTGAAGTGACTATTGCTTCTGCGTTTACTGATCCAAGCTCATTCCGGGCCATATTTGCCACCTATATCGCAGGATTCCTTATCCTTTTCCCCGGGTTCATATACTTTTGGAGCCTTTTCATGAACGACAAACGATATCTTCGGCAAAAACAAACCAAAGACCCGGCTTGATCTTCCTGCAAATGCCATGACTGAACAAAAAAAGCACTGCAGAAAATAAAGAAGTGACATGCTCCGGAAATTTATCAATTTCAATGTGGTCACAAATCTCTGTTAAGGGGTGTTTGAAAATGGCACAAGACGTACTATGTGAAGTTAATAACTGTGCTTTCTGGAAAAATGGAAACCGATGCAGCGCAGACCAGATATACGTAGTCAGCCATACTGGCAAAACGGCAGACGACACCAAAGAAACAGACTGCAAAACGTTCGAACCGCATTAATGGTGACAGGCACCGCCCGAATTTTGTCAAATTCCGGCAATGCCATTAATGCACACTGCAAAAGCGGTGCATGTGCTGCACCGCTTTTTTTTAATATAAATTAGTTTATTATTTTTTTTACCGGGAATGTATATAATAACAATAACTAATAGGAGTGATACATATGTTATCAACCGTTATTTTGCTTGGAGCTGCTTTTGCCGCTGCTGCTGGATTAAGCTCCTTTGCCATTAAAGAAGATTCATTTATTAAAGACGAAATTACTCAATAATTGATTATAGAAGGCGCTATGGATGCGCCTTATTTTTTTGCAATTAAACGAAAAGCCGCAGTTCTGCCAAAATAGAACTGCGGTCTTATGCTACAAGACAAAGCTTTCCTTTGAAATTGTAACTTCACTCAGTCTTTTCTCATTAATCTCATAACCAATCCCCGGTTTATCAGGAACCCTTATTATCCCGTTTTTAACGGTGACTTCAGGGAGAATAATATCTTCCTCCCAATACCTTTCTGACGCTGAAATATCACCGGGAATGGCAAAGCCCTCCAAAGAAGCCAGCGCAATATTATGTGCACGGGAGATTCCGAACTCGAGCATACCTCCACACCAGACTGCGATCCCTTTATCCAGACAATAATCATGAATCTTCTTTGCTGTCCCTAAACCTCCAACCCTGCCAATCTTAATATTAATTACTTTACAGCTCCCCAGTTCGGCCGCTCTTCGGGCATCATTAAAGGTGACGATACTTTCATCAAGACAAATCGGTGTTTCCAATTCCTTCTGAAGCTTTGCATGATCAACAATATCATCATATTCAAGCGGCTGTTCAATCATCATAAGCCCGAAGTCATCAAGCCTTTTTAAATGATCTATATCATCCAATGAGTAAGCTGAATTCGCATCAGCCATGATTGGCAGATCTGGGTAAAAGCGGCGGATCTCTGAGATCAATTCATAATCATTTTCGGGGCTGATCTTAATTTTGACCCTTTGATAGCCGCTTTCCAGATAGTTTTCAATTTGTCTTCTTACTTCTTCCTTTGTTTTGGCACCAACAACCACACCGGATAGGATCTGTTCCCTCTTACCGCCTATAAATTTAGAAAGTGAAATATCTTCTTTTTTGGCAGCCAGGTCCCATAGGGACGTTTCCAGCGCTGCTTTCGACATTTGATTCCTTCTCAGAGCATCAAAAACACTTCCTGCATCAGAAGGATGCTTTATATCCGCATTACGCAAGATTGGGATAAGAAACTCCTTTAGCACATGATAGCTCGTCTCAACCGTTTCCTCTGTATACCAGGGGGAAGAAAAGGCGACTCCTTCCCCGTATCCCTTCCGTCCTTCTGTATCAATTACTTCAACTATAATTCCCTCTCTGTCCTTAACAGTTCCTAAATGAGTGGAAAATGGCGTTTTTAGAGGCATCGCAATTTTATATAAAGTAACTGTTTTTATATCCATGCTATTTCCCGCTTTCCTCTAGCAGTTCGCGAAGCTTCCTTCTTAATATCTTCTTAGAAGCATTCCTGGGAATTTCATTAATCATGATGATCTTTTTAGGCACTTTATACTTTGCCAGCTTTTCTAAGCAGTACTCAACCACTTCTTTTTTATCCAGGCTTTCTTCTCCGGCAATAAAGGCAACCGGCACTTCACCCCAAACCTTGTCCTTCATGCCAATCACTCCTGCATCCGATATTTGGGAGTGTGAAGCAAGAACACCCTCGATTTCAGCAGGATAGATATTTTCCCCGCCTGAAATGATTAAGTCTGACCGCCGATCAAGTACATATAAAAAGCCTTCTTGATCGACATAGCCTATGTCTCCGGTTGAGAGCCAGCCATCCTTTATTTTTTTCTCAGTTTCTTCTTCAAGGTTTAAATACCCTTTCGTCACATTCGGACCTTTCACAAGTATCTCACCCGCTTCTCCGGGATTCGCAAGCTCCCCATTCGGATTAGCAATTTTCAGCTGGGAAGGGAATAAAGGCTTACCGGCCGAACCCAATTTGCTGAAACTGTATTCGGGAGCCAGAGTAACAATCTGTGACGAAGTTTCCGTCATTCCGTAAGTCTGGTAAACTGGAATATCCTTCTCCCTGCAAACTTCCAGAAGAGATTTCGCTGCTGGACCTCCCCCTAATAACATACATCTGAAATAGTCCGGCAGCCGGTCATCTTTTAGTTCATCTGCAATCCTGGTGAGCATCGTACTCACAACAGACATGATGGTCACTTTTTCGACGGAAATGGCCTTGATGGCTTTCTTTTCATCGAAAGATTCAAAAAGAACCATTTTCATGCCGTAGATGATGCTTCGCATTAGGATAGAATAGCCGCTAATATGAAAAATCGGGACAGCACACAGCCAGCTGTCGGTTTCATTCAGCCCTAAGTTTAATGCAGAACCCACAGCACTCCACCAGTGATTACCGTAGGTTTGCTGTACACCTTTCGGATTGCCCGTTGTACCGGATGTATACATGACGGTACACACCTCATCAAGATTTATTTCCTCTATTAATGCAGGTTCGTCAGGATCTTTCCTGAAGAGCTCTTCTTTATGTATCGCTGAAATTCCCCGTAAAGAGCTTACAACCTTTTGGCTAATTCCATCAAAGGAACTCTCTGTTAAAAGGAAAGCGGACTTTGAATCATCCAGTTGCCAAATTAATTCCTCGGCAGTCAGCCTGTTATTTAATATAACGGCCTTAACATCGATTAGCTGCAGAGCCAAAAGGATAAAAACAGTGTCTTCATGATTACGCAGGAGCACACCTGCAAACTGGCCTCCCGATAATCCAGCTGCCTGTAATTGCCCTGCTATCATGTATGCACAATCATATACTTCGGAAAATGTATAGGTTTTTTCCAAAAAAGAAAGGGCTGGGCGTTCAGGTGTTAAGAATGCCCGCTTTTGAAGAAAATTCGGCACTATTTGAGCTTCCATCCTAAAACCTCATTTCATGCGATTCTTTCATATAAAAACAGCCTGATGGACTGGCCATCAAGCTGAAAAATAGTATACTCCTCAAAATCAAGGGAAACGCGGGAATTGGCCAAAGTCCGGCTTACGCTTCTCTTTGAATGCGTCACGGCCTTCTTTCGCTTCATCCGTTGTATAGTATAGAAGAGTTGCATCACCGGCAAATTGCTGGATTCCAGCAAGTCCATCCGTATCGGCATTGAAGGCAGCCTTCAAGAAACGGATAGCAGTCGGGCTCTTCTCCAGGATTTCTTCACACCACTTAATTGTTTCTTCTTCCACTTTCTCAAGCGGCACAACCGTATTAACAAGCCCCATATCCAGAGCTTCCTCGGCACCGTACTGGCGGCACAGATACCAAATTTCGCGTGCTTTCTTATGGCCGACGATTCTTGCAAGATATCCTGAACCGTAACCTGCATCAAAGCTTCCCACTTTAGGTCCTGTTTGTCCAAATACAGCGTTATCAGCTGCAATCGTTAAGTCACATACGATATGAAGGACATGGCCTCCGCCAATCGCATAGCCTTTTACCATCGCAATAACCGGCTTAGGAATGACACGGATTAAGCGCTGAAGATCCAGAACATTTAAACGAGGGATCTGGTCATCCCCTACATATCCGCCATGTCCTCTGACAGATTGGTCTCCGCCTGAACAAAATGCTTTGTCTCCTGCACCCGTTAGGACAATAACACCTACATTTTCATCATCACGTGCGAACGCAAATGCATCAATTAATTCCATTACCGTTCTTGGAGTAAAGGCATTATGGACTTGTGGTCTATTGATGGTAATTTTCGCAATTCCATTGTATGTTTCATACATGATTTCTTCGTACTTTTTACCTGCAACCCATTCTACAGCTGACATACATGAATCCTCCTCAATATGTATTGTATTAGATAGGGTGATAATTGCCGCACAGCTTTGCGCCAGCATGGGACATCATTCCTCAATCTTTACTGCTTTTGTATTAATCTCCCCTGATTGCGACAAAAACCCACTTACTATTGTACCAAATATTTCAGGTTTCTCCACATGAATTGCATGTCCTGCATTTTTAACGGACATCCACTGAGTATTTGGCAAAGCTTTCGACATCTCTTCTCCAATTCTGCAGAATTTTTGGTCCAGCTCTCCTGTCAATAGAAGGACTGGCATTTTCAGATTACCGAGCTCCTCCCACCAGGATGGCTGTGAGCCGGTGCCCATGCCATTCAGGCTGTTTGCCAGACCATCAATAGAATTGGCCATACGCTGGTTTCTTATTCTTGTGCGGATTTCATCAGGAAGATTTCTTTGGCTTTGAAATAAGGGGATATTCTCCCAATAGCCGATAAAATTCTCAATGCCTTCCTTCCTGATCCTGTCAGCCAGCCTGGCATCCTGAACTCTTCTTTCATGCCTCTCCTCTTCTGTCCTAAGCCCTGGAGATGCACTTTCCAAAATCAGCGTGCGGACTTTTTCAGGATATTTAACTGCAAAAGTCAGCGCAAGCCGGCCGCCCATGGAATATCCAAGAACATCAATTTTCCCGATTCCCATCTCTTCTAAGAAACTGTTTATCACAGCAGCAGACTCTTCTATTTGATAATGGCCAATATCAGATGGTGCTTCCGACTTCCCATGACCGATGATATCCATAGCTATTGTCTTCGAATGACCTTCCCAGAATGGAGCGAACTCTTTCCAGCCCTCACTATTTCCCGTGAAGCCATGAAGCAGCAGGAGCGGAAATCCCTTACCCCACGTATCGACATTGTAGTGAACTCCATTCATGACATATTTCATCGGCATTCACCCTTCCAGCAATCGACTTATTTCCCGGGAAACAGAATTCCACAATTCTCGATGCTCGGTTAAATTCCTGTCCCGATTTGTCGTAATTTCCATTACCTTCAAACCAGGTATGTCCATGTTCCGTTTGAAGGCGGAAATGAAATGTTCCCAATCCGATATTAAATCATATTCGCCGCCAAACATCTTAATGGCATGACTGAAATCAAGATCCAGCGGTGTTCCGAACAGTTTTTCAAAATTTCTGGGGTGATTTGCCTGCGGCAGGAATGAAAAAATTCCGCCTCCATTATTATTAATCAGCAAAATATTGATATCAATTCCATACTGTTTAGAAGCAATTAAGCCATTTAAATCATGAAAAAATGTTAAATCACCCAGCACAAGATAGAGCGGCTGTGATGACATTCCAGCACCAAGAGCAGTTGAAACTGTGCCATCAATGCCATTTGCTCCCCTGTTAGCCATTACTTTAATGCCTTTTTGATTAAAATGGAAAAAAGTATCCAGGTCCCGTATAGGCATACTGTTTCCTACAAATAATGTCGAGCCTTCCGGCAGCATTTCAGCGAGCTGGAAAAATAATTTACCCTCGCTCAATTCATCAGCTTCATTAATATCAGCAAGCCTAACTCTTGTAAGATCATTGATCTTTTTCCATAGTGCAATGAATTCATCATTCTCTGAAGTGTTTAAATATGATGTGACAGATTCACAGAACAGTACCTCATCGCAATGAATCATTTCGGTCGAGAGCAGTGAAGGATCACGCCATCCGCCGCCCCCATCAACAATAATCTGCCGGGCAGCACTGTTTTCTTTCATGAAAATGGACAATGGCTTTGATACAGGCGTAGCACCGAAGCGAATTATGACATCGGGCTTAAGCGCTTTTTTTGCATCGTCATTTTTCAAAAAGGTATCATATGCATCCATAATGAAGCTGCCATCGTGCAGTCCGCTTCTCAACTGTGATAATGGATCGGCAATGATCGGAAAGTTCAGCTTTTCCGCCAGTTTAATAACGGCAGCCGGGAAGCCGGATTTTTCCAGATGACCGCAGACTATAATCCCTTTTTGTGCGCAGTTTAAAACCTGTGCCATTTCTTTATACTCTTCGTTAGGCAAACTAAGCTTGCCACCCTGAATATTTACATACCCCTCTGTTCGTTCACTAAGGCCAAATAAATCAGCACGATCCAGCTGGGGAACTAGCGGCTCACGGAAAGGGAAATTAAGATGAACAGGTCCAGCCGGCGAACTCTTAGCGGCGGAAGCTGCTCTCGCACATACTGTTCGGGCATAACGCAGCATTTCTGTTGAATTCTCAGGAGGAGCCATTTCAACAAACCACTTTACATTATTACCGTACAAATGGATCTGATCGATCGCCTGTGGAGCACCAACATCCCTTAGTTCATGAGGCCGGTCCGCAGTAAGTACAATTAGCGGCACTCTGGAATACCGGGCTTCCACAATGGCAGGATAGTAATTGGCTGCAGCCGTTCCGGATGTACACAGCAAAGCTGCTGGTCTTTGGGATGCTTTTGCAATCCCCAACGCAAAAAAGGCAGCCGAACGCTCGTCTACATGAATATGTACACGAAGCTCCGGATGCTCTGCCATTATCATTGCCATTGGGGTAGACCGGGAGCCGGGACTGACCACGACATCCTCTACCCCGCTTTTTACTAATTCAGCCACAAATGCGGCTATATATGAAGTTAAAGCTTCCTGATGATTCACTTTTCATAACCCCCAAGAGCCGTAAGCATTGGCCGGAATTTAATCTTTGTTTCCTGGTATTCGCTTTCGGCATTTGAATCCTGTACCACTCCGCAGCCTGCAAATAAGGATGCCTCATTCCCCTGAATAAGACCGGACCTTATGGCAACAGCATATTCGCCATTTCCTCTAAAATCCATCCATCCTAATGGAGCCGCATAAAAGCCGCGATCCAGTTCTTCTGCTTCTCTGATTTTTTCTACTGCTTCTCTTTTAGGGAGGCCTCCAAGAGCAGGAGTCGGGTGAAGACGGTCGACTAAAGCAAGTAGTGAAGCATCTTCCCTGGTTTTTCCTATTACAGGAGTATATAGGTGCTGAATATCCCGCATCTTCATCAGCTGCGGCTCATTCGGCAGTTCAACTTCTGTGCAGGATTCTTCCATTGCTTCTTTTATCATATCAACCACATATTGATGTTCAGTCAAGTTCTTCTGATCATGCAATAAGGCTTCTCCAAGGATATGATCATCTTCTTCCGTTTTGCCTCTGGGGATGGAACCTGCCAGACAAGTTGTAAACACGCTTTCCCCATATTTTTTTATAAGGCGTTCAGGAGAGGCTCCAATAAAGCAGTCACCGTTTGATTCAAACGCAAAAATAAAGCTTTCACTTTGCATTTTCATCAGATTTTGGAGAACTCTTTCAATCTCAATCGGCTTTTCATAAATGAGCCTTGATTCCCTCGCAAGCACAACCTTTTTTAATAGGGATCCTGTTTTTAGTTCATCAACAATTTCATCCACTGTCTCCATCCATTTTTCCGGATTGATATCTGCTTCTTCCTGAAGAGTATTTGCACTCTCAGGATGATAATCATTGATTGAACCTATCAGCATGCTTCTTTCAGCCGCTATCTTTTCAAAAAGTGATTCACTATCATGCTGTGTACAGACAACATTTGTTGTCAAAAAGGCTTGTCCATTGATTTCACTGTACATATAAGCCGGCACATGAAAAAGGGAATTGGAATACTTCGACCAAAGCTTTGTTTTCTGCTTCAGCGGGTCAAAAGAAAAACCGCCAAACATCACTGGCCCTGTTGCATTCTCATTATAAGGATTAAAAATAATACTATTATTAATAAAACGCTTCCATTCCTTTTCAACATGATCAAATCTGCCAGTACTCTCGTCTGACTGGATTTGCCTGCAAATGCCAAGCCCGATTATATAAGCTTCACCGGAAGGATCCTTCCAGAAAAAGCGTTCACCAAAAAAACGGCTCTTTCCTGCCGCATAAAAAGAAAGGGGTTCTATATGATTTATTTTTTTGACTTCACTCACTAAAACAGGCTTTGATAAGGCTTTGGCCCTCTCAATCGCCTCATGGATCCCTTCTTTTAGTTCCGTATCTTGTATCGTAACCAAAAAAATCCCTCCAATAACAGCTTAAATTGCCGTTATCCTACTTTAAACTTATTCTAAGATACACCTGTGATTCAAGGAATGTCAATGATGTCAATCCAGCCATTCTTTTATTGTATCCTTTATATTATAGCTTACTTTTGGCATCTATAATATCAATTAACTCAGGTTCACTTTAAATAACTGTTACGTTAAACCACTAATGGAAAATACCGGTACAATTTACGGCAATAATACGTTGACACTCCTGCTGTATTTACCTAAACTTAAGGTGTTTAGTATAGTTAGGCTTAATGGGGCTTACTTTGACAATACCCAGATAATCGGTTAAAATAAACAAGTTTGAATGATGCAATAAATGATACCATTACAGAATAGATAATTAAGGGGAGAGTTATCATGCAACCACAAGCACAGACCAATTTTCCGCCTGCTTCCAGCTCAAAGAACTGGAGAGTCTGGTGGCAGCTGACCAGGCCTCATACTTTGACCGCTGCTTTTGTTCCGGTTTTGCTTGGAACAGCTCTTGCAATGGAACTTACCGAAATAAATTTCAGCCTGTTTTTTGCCATGTTGGCGGCAAGTCTGCTGATTCAGGCTGCTACTAATATGTTTAACGAATATTACGATTTCAAAAGAGGGCTTGATACCGAAGACTCTGTCGGAATCGGCGGAGCGATCGTCCGTGAAGGAATCAAACCAAAAACGGTCCTGAATTTAGCCTTTGGGCTTTACGGAGTTTCGATATTGCTTGGTTTCTACATTTGCATGAACACAAGCTGGTGGATTGCAGCAATTGGACTAGCCTCCATGGCAGTAGGATATTTATATACAGGCGGTCCGCTTCCTATAGCTTACACACCATTTGGTGAGTTATTTGCAGGTTTTTTCATGGGCATGCTAATTATCCTTATTTCTTTCTATATCCAGACAGGAACCGTAACCGCAACAAGTGTTTTAGTTTCGTTCCCTATATTAATTCTTGTTGGCGCCATTCTGCTGGCCAATAATATCAGAGACCTGGATGGCGATAAGGAATTCGGCCGTAAAACATTGGCTATTCTTTTAGGAAAAAAAGGAGCGATTAACCTGCTCGCCGGTATGTTCATCGTGTCCTATGCATGGGTCTTCATATTGATCGCCATGAACATCATAACACCATGGCTGGCTATTGTTGTCCTTAGTGCACCTAAAGCCATTAAAGCAACAAAAGGCTTCATCGGCAAAACACTCCCGATGCAAATGATGCCCGCGATGAAAGCAACTGCACAGACAAATACAATCTTTGGCTTTCTTTTATCAGTTGGCCTGTTTATCGGATATCTTTTATAAACATTTAATAAACCTCTGCTTTTATGGCAGGGGTTTTTTGTTTGGAAAAAAACAGCAGAAATCGCAAATCTAGTTTCATCCCATTTTTAACGGGTATTTTTTACTTAAGGAAGAGGCAGGCCTTAAAATTATTTCTTCCGTTATGATTTTGCAAACTACGTCCATACTAAACCCATATGGACTAAGATTTGATATCCGGCGGAGCAAAAATGACAGAGCTCGGCTTTTATTATAGGCCTTTCTATCAGTTCAGCAGGCTTTTTATACAAACCATCAAAACCAAGGATGTGACATAATATGTTGACCAATGAACAAATCAGCACTTTAAAAAAGGAATTGAATGATGAGAAGGAATCACTGGAATCCCAGCTGCAGGGCAATAAAGAAGGCAGTCTGGAAGGAGCAAGTGCCAGAGATGCAGTAGGAGAGCTATCTCTGTATGATAACCATCCCGCAGATATGGGTTCTGAACTTTATGAACGCGAAAAGGACTTTGCATTAGAAGAGCACCATGACTCTGAACTCAATAAAGTAAATGCAGCACTGCAGGCAATTGAAGACGGTTCATACGGCAAATGTAAACAGTGCGGTTCTGAAATTCCATACGAGCGGCTGGAAGTGATCCCGGCAACCCTGTACTGTAAGGAGCATAGTCCTGAACAAAATGTGCCGGGAGACCGTCCTGTTGAGGAAGATGTGCTTGAACCTGCTCATGGAAATACCTTTCAGCATCATCAATTCAGGGAAGTAGTAGATAATGAAGACAGCTTTCAGGAAGTTGCCCGTTTTGGTACTTCTGAGACACCCTCTGATTTAAGGGGCGACTATGAAGATTATAACTCCCTTTATAATGAAGGACATGATGACGAAGGCTTTACAGAAGATTATGAGACATTTGTCGGAAATGACCTTGAAGGCAAGGAGAGAAAAATCTATCCTTCCAAGAAACAGGAAGAGTATGAAGCCATGCTGGATGAAAATGATATCGAAGCACCATATGGTGATGTGCCGTATCATGAGACTGACGGCTATGTGGATGAAGATAAAGATTAAAGTAAAAGCGATGCAGCTGCATCGCTTTTTTATGTCAAATGGCAAAATAAGATACCCTTATTTATAGTTTGGATTCGATATCCTGGATAATCTCATCAATCGTATCGGAAACATCGTTTGTGCGGCGGGCAATGGAGATGCTGAATTCCAGCAATTCTTTATAATTTTTCACCGGAATAGAATCATTTGTTTTCTCGAATTCATTTAGTTGCAGTCCAATATTTTGAAGATGCAGCAAAACTTCTTCCATTGATCCTCTCTCGATTTGGTACACTTAACAGCTACCCCCTTTATATCTAATGATTTCATTATCAGGGTTTTTAAACCTTTTTTGTAGTGGAAATTTTTTCTAATAATTTTAATTTACCGAGTAAAACTGCTTCACATAGGCAATATTATTTTAAGAATAAAATGCTGGGAGGCTCATTATGTCCGCACGAATGAAAGCAGCATGCTTTTCAGAATACGACAAACTTGAACAAGTATTGTTATGTGAACCGAAGTACATGACGATAGTGGATACCATTAATGAAACGCAGAAGCATTATGAAAAAGAGGGAATTAATATCGACATGGCGATGAAACAGCACAGGCATTTTGTCAGTGCATTAAAGGATCAGGGAATCGAAGTCGTTTTGCTGCCCCCGCTTGAAAAATATCCTGAGCAGGTTTTTACCCGTGACATAGGATTCACGCTTGGAGAAAAGGTTTATGTTGCCGAAATGGCAGCTGATATCCGGCAGGGAGAGGAAAATGTTCTGAAACAATGGCTGGAAGTAAACCAGGTTCCTTTTTACAATCTTACGGGTGACCGTATAGAAGGAGGAGATGTACTCATCGATGGCCAGACTATATATGCCGGAGTCAGCAGCCGGACCCACGAAGAAGCAATTGAGCATCTTCGCAGCCTTATGCCAGATTATGAAGTCATATCCGTCCCCTTCACTGATACATATCTTCACCTTGATTGTGTATTTAATATCATTTCACCAGACGAAGCTCTTATTTTTCCAGGAGAGATTCACGGGGAAAAAGTAAAAATGCTGGAATCACGCTATGATTTAATAAAAGTGACGGAAGAGGAGCAATTCACACTAGGAACGAATGTCCTCTCAATTGGCAATAAAAAAGTATTTAGTCTTCCCGTTAATAAAAATGTCAATAAAGAGCTGAGAGATAGAGGCTACCAGGTTATCGAGGTGGATATCACAGAAATCATCAAATCAGGAGGAGCCTTCCGCTGCTGTACCATGCCGGTTAGACGGAGTAAAGGATAGATCCTCTGTTCAACACAAGAACAGCCTCTTCTCACGAGAAGGGCTGTTCTTCTTTTTACTTATTCATCATCTCAACGCCAGCGGGTTTGATTTTCCATATTTCGCGCGCATATTCGCTGATTGTCCGGTCGCTTGAAAAATAACCTGAACCTGCAATGTTCATTAAGCTCATTTTCAGCCAATGATTCCGATCCTCATAAGCCTTCCCGGCTTCTTTCTGAATATTGACATACGAAGCAAAATCCCTCAAGACAAAGTATTGGTCATTTTCCATCAGCAGTGAGTCAAAAATAGGCTCGAACTCATCATCAGCATCCGGGAAAAATCCATTCACAAGCTGGTCGGTCACCTGGCGGATTCGCTTATCATGATGGTAATACTCCCTGGAATTATAACCGCCATTTTGGTAATAGCTGAGCACCTCATCTGCTGTTAATCCAAAGATGAAGATATTGTCATCTCCTGCTTTTTCTTTTATCTCAATATTGGCTCCATCCAGTGTGCCTACTGTCAAAGCGCCATTCATCATGAATTTCATATTGCCTGTGCCGGAGGCTTCCTTGCTCGCTGTAGAAATCTGCTCGCTGATATCTGCAGCGGGGAAAATTTCCTCCGCCAGCGAAACCCGGTAATTTTCAAGAAAGATAACCTTTAGAACATCTCTCGTTTGCGGATCGTTGTTTACCTTTTCAGCAACCGTATTAATTAATTTGATGATTTTCTTTGCGTAGTAATAGCCAGGGGATGCTTTTGCCCCGAATATAAAAGTCCGGGGGTGCATGCGAAAATTGGAATCTTCCTTCAGCCTGTTATATAGATGCATAACATGAAGAATATTTAACAGCTGGCGCTTATAAGCATGCAGACGCTTAACCTGAATGTCAAAAATGGAAGACGTATCAACCTTAATGCCCTGCTGGTCCTGAATGCGCTTTGCCAATCTTTCCTTGTTCAATTGCTTAATCTGATGCAGCTGTCCAAGGAAAACTCTATCATCCTTAAAATCTGCCAGTTCGTTAAGCTTTTCCGGTTCCCTAATCCAGCCTGCCCCAATGGTCTCATTTATAAGACCTGACAAAAGCGGATTTGCTTTCAGCAGCCATCTTCTGTGTGTAATCCCATTGGTTTTATTATTAAATTTATCAGGGAAAATTTCATAAAACTGATTCATTTCCCGCTTCTTTAAGATTTCTGTATGAAGGGCAGCAACACCATTTACGCTGGAGCTGCCGACTAGGGCAAGGTGTGCCATTTTCACCTGGTCATGTGCGATGATGGCCATATCCTCAATCCGCTTCCAGTCACCCGGGTATCTATCCCAAAGTTCGCGGCAAAAGCGCTCATTAATTTCATTCACTATCATATAAATCCGCGGAAGCAAGGGCTGGAAAATGCGGACTGGCCATTTCTCCAAAGCCTCTGAAAGAGTTGTATGATTCGTATAGGCAATCGTCCGGACCGTAATATCCCAGGCTTCTTCCCATCCCATTCCCTCTTCATCCAGCAGGATTCTCATAAGTTCAGGAATGGCAAGGACCGGATGTGTATCATTAATATGAACGCTCACATATTCATGGAAATCTCTTAAACTAGTATGCTGCTTTCGATAGGAACGTACAATGGAACGGATACTGGCCGAAACAAGAAAGTATTGCTGCTTCAGCCTCAGTATCTTCCCCTCATCATGGGTATCATCAGGATACAGAAACTCGGAAACAGATTCGGTTTCCCGCTTATATTTTAAAATATCATGATTTACAGGATAAGGAGACGGCTCAGCATTCCAAAGCCTTAGAGTGTTAATCGTATCTGTTTGATACCCGGCCACAGGCATATCGTAAGGAACAGCCGAAATTGTCTCAGCATTCACATGGCGGAACACAAGCCTGCCGTTCTCCTCTGCCGTTTCGACTTTGCCCCAAAAAGGAACTTCGATTGCCAGATCTGCTTTTCGAACTTCCCAGACATGGCCGTTCCGAAGCCACTGTTCCGGAAGCTCCACCTGATAGCCATCCACAATTTTCTGCTCAAATAGGCCATGCTTATAGCGAATTCCGCAGCCATGGCCAGGAAGGTTTAAAGATGCCAGCGAGTCCATAAAGCACGCCGCCAGCCGTCCCAGTCCCCCGTTCCCAAGCCCTGCATCTGCTTCGATTTCTTCAAGGCGGTTGAGGTCAATGCCCAGATCAGCCAGGCCATCTTTTACAACCTGCTCAATTCCCAGGTTTATCAGATTATGATGAAGCAGGCGACCCAATAAAAACTCGATGGATAGGTAATATACCTGCTTTTCACGGTCGATGCGGTATCGCTCATTTGTATTAATCCACTCTGTGCTCACATGTTCCCTGATCATATTTCCAAGCGTGAAGTATTGATCTCTTTCTGTACTTTCACCAAAGCTTTTTCCGCAGGTCATCTCCAGTTTTTTCAGGAATTCCTCTTTGAACTCATCACGGTCAGAAAACATGGCTTTCACTCCTTGAAACAAGGCCTGCATATAGCTGATTGTATTTGAAAGCAGATTGTGCCCAACTGTTATCCATTCCCATTGCATTTTTCATAATCTGCTCCCATATTTTGCTGTCACTGTAAAAGCTTATTGCTCTTCGAATGGTGTACAGCATGTCATGGGCATTAAAATGGCTGAAGGAAAAACCATTTCCTTCTCCTGTGTATTCATTGTAAGAATGAACAGTATCATTTAAACCGCCTGTTTCCCTGACGATAGGAATGGATCCATATCTCATCGCAATCATCTGCCCTAACCCGCAGGGCTCAAATTGTGAAGGCATTAAGAATAAATCGGACCCTGCATAGAATTCATGTGCAAGGCCTTCATCAAACCCAATATATGCTTTGCACTTATCTGGGCAGCCCGCTTCCATCTCCCTGAAAAATTGCTCAAATTCAGGATCTCCAGTTCCCAGAATCAGGACTTGAACATCGCCCTGCATAAGCTCATGGAACACACATTTTACAAGGTCCAGGCCCTTTTGCTTTGTCAGCCTCGTAACCATGGCAATCAAAGGAACCTTTTCCTTCACCGGCAAGCCGAATTTTTTCTGAAGATGAACTTTATTCTCTTTTTTAATCTGCAGCTTTTCAGCGGAATACTTCTCTATTATATAAGGATCCTTCTCAGGATTATAAAATTCATCATCAATCCCATTTAAGATTCCTTCCAGGTCACAAGCCCTGCGCTTCAGCAAATCATGCAGCTTCTCACCGTAATACTCTGTTTGAATTTCATCTTTATACGTAGGGCTGACTGTTGTAATCTTATCAGCAGCGACAAGTCCGCCTTTCATAAAATTGATATTTCCGAAGAATTCAAGCTTATCCGGATGAAAGTGGCTATAGTCAAGCCCTAATAGATCCCCTAAAGCAGTACCCGGCATAATCCCCTGAAACTGAAGGTTATGAATGGTGAATACTGTCCGAATGAATTCATACCCCTTTTTCGCACGATACTCAACCCTGAGCAGAAAAGGAATCATCCCGGTATGCCAATCATGGCTGTGAATGACATCTGGATAGTAATCAATATGCTGAAGAGCATCCAGCACGGCCCGGTTAAAATAGGCAAACCTCTCTCCATCATCATAATAACCGTATAATTTTTCACGGTTGAAGTAGTATTCATTATCAACAAAATAGAATAGGATTCCCTGATGCTCAAGTTCCTCAATTCCGCAATACTGGTTTCTCCAGCCTACCTGAACTGTAAACTCGCACCTTTTAGTCATTTTCTTTTTTAAATCATCTGATATGGAACCATACTTAGGAAGGATAACCCGTACGTCAGTCCCCTGCTTGGCAAGTTCTTTCGGGAGAGAACCGGCTACGTCAGCAAGACCTCCGGATTTAACAAATGGAACACATTCAGAAACAGCAAACAATACTTTCACGAGTTCATCAGCGCTCCTTGTACGGTGCCTTTGCGAATAACCAGAGGCATTTCATGTCTTCCCTCAATCCTGGCACCGGATTCTACCTTAACATCTTTATCTAAAATAACGGAGTCTAAAACACAGTTTTCTCCAATTTGGGTTTTTTGCATAATTATGCAGTTTTTCACGACTGAACCCTTGCCAATTTTTACCCCGCGGGAGATAATGCTGTTCTCGACTGTCCCTTCAATCATGCATCCATTCGCAATCATCGAATTCTTTGCACTCGCACCTTTCATATAACGGGTTGGCGGTTCATCCTTTACTTTTGTATAAATCGGCTGGCTGCGCAGAAAAATATTTTTCCATGCCTCAGGTTCCAATAGCCCAATGCTTGCCGCAAAGTAATTTTCAATGGAATCAATCATGACAGCCAAACCAGTATATTCATAATTGCATATCGTGTACGAATGGTGGATATCTGTAACAACATCACTCATACACGTGTATCCTGTTTCGTTTCTATTTTCTATTAAATTAATAAGCAGCGAAGTTTTTACAAGGTACATTTCAAGGGAGCGTCCATCCTGACGAACAACTGTAATGTCACACCCCGTCATAATATGTCTATCCAGAACAGGCCTGAAGTCCATATTAAAAACGGTAAAACAGTTTGAGATCAATGCATACTCCTGCTTGCTGCGATAAAAATAATCCAAATTGGCAGCAAAGTGATTAAAAGATCCGATCCCTTTACTTGGACTATCCAGCAAAGGAGACGGGAAAAAGAATAGCCCATCCCTTTTTCTATTCAGGTCCCAGTTTTTCCCTGAACCAAGATGATCCATTAAAGAGCGATACTGATACTTCGGAAATATAGCCACACTCTCAATATCCGAGTTGACCATATTGGAGAGAACAAAATCGATCAGCCTATAGCGGCCTGCAAACGGAACAGCTGCGAGCGACCTGTGTACTGTCAATTCCTCTAAATCTTCATGGTAGGTTGTTGCGTCTATTACACCAAGCATTCTCTTCTTCATGACATTCCCTCCCGTTTTATTGGCCAGGAGCCGTTTTGGCATCCAGCTGTAAATTAAGAACAAATTCCCTGTATCATTTCCTGTGTTATCAGAATAATTTCATCATCTTCTTCGGAAGCACTAATCACAACGCCATCAGGAATGTTCATTCCGCTTGGCACAATCGCTTTTTCAATATAAACATTTTCGCCAATCACAGCATCAGGCATGATGACCGATTCACGGATCACCGTATTCTTCCCAACCAGAACCCCTTGGAATAGCACTGACTTTTCAATTTCGCCCTCAACCGTACAGCCTTCATTTATCAAGGACTCTGCAACCTCTGCCTGAGTTGAAATATACTGTGGAGGGTGATTCGGATTCACCGAATAAATCCGCCAGTCATGATCAAAAAGATTCAGCTCGCATTCATCATCCAGTAAATCCATATTTGCTTCCCACAGGCTCTTAACTGTACCAACGTCCTTCCAGTAACCATTGAACGGGTATGCGAACAGCCTTTTATTTTCGTCAAGCATTAATGGAATAATATCCTTTCCAAAGTCATGACTTGATTCCGGATTGCGGTCATCCATTTCCAAATATTCCTTTAAAACAGACCAATTAAATATATATATTCCCATGGAGGCCAGATTATTTTTTGGATATGCCGGTTTTTCCTCAAATTCTGCGACCCGCATCTCGTCATCCGTGTTCATGATGCCGAATCTGCTTGCCTCCGGCCAAGGCACTTCAATAACAGAAATAGTGGCATCAGCACCTTTTTCAATATGATAATTCAGCATCAGCTCATAATTCATTTTATAAATATGATCACCCGATAAAATCAGGACATATTCAGGATCATACTGCTTTAAATAGTTAAGGTTTTGATAAATGGCACTGGCTGTTCCTGTATACCATTTGACCTCCGATGATTCGCTGTAAGGGGGCAGCACTGTCACGCCGCCGTTCTTTCTATCAAGATCCCATGCGCTGCCTATGCCAATATACGAATTCAGAACCAGCGGCTGGTATTGTGTCAGAACACCGACTGTATCGATTCCGGAATTAGTGCAATTGCTCAATGTAAAATCAATGATCCTATACTTTCCTCCAAAAGGAACGGCCGGTTTCGCCAGGCTTTTTGTCAGAGAACTAAGCCTGCTCCCTTTCCCTCCTGCTAATAGCATTGCGACGCACTTTTTCTTTCCCATTTTCTTTCCTCTCCTTCCGATGTTTTACAGGGCGTAATATTGAAATGCCAAATGGCGGGATAGACAATTCCAAACTGAATGGCTTTCCATGAAATTCTTTTTCCTCACTCTTAATGACCCTCTTGTTGATGCAATTTGATCCTCCAAAGCTATCACTGTCACTGTTAAGTATTTCCCGATAAGTTCCCATATTTGGAACGCCTATACGGAATTTGGGATATATAGCCGGTGTAAAATTGCAGACAATCACGAGATAATCATCCTCTTTAGAGCCTCTCCTGATAAAGGAAAAGATGGATTGGTGTGAATTATGACAATCAATCCATTCAAAGCCACCCTGAAGGTGATCAAGCTCAAAAAGAGGCTTGGAACGTTTATAAACCTTTATTAATTCTTTCACATAATCATTTGCCTTTTTATGCATCTCGTAATCCAGCAGATGCCAATCAAGCTGTTCTTTGTCTTTCCATTCGGAAAACTGCCCGAGCTCACTTCCCATGAAAAGAAGCTTCTTGCCGGGATGGGCAATCATATAGCCTAGCAGGAGCCTGTATTGGGCAAACTTTTGCCAGTAATCTCCCGGCATTTTATCCAGCAGCGATTTTTTCCCATGGACAACTTCATCATGTGAAAAAGGCAGTATGAAGTTCTCTGTAAAAGCATACAAAAGCGAAAATGTCATTTTCCCATGGACACCAGATCGCCTCTCGGGCTCTGTTTCCATATATGTAAGAACGTCATTCATCCAGCCCATATTCCACTTGTAATGAAAACCCAGCCCTCCATAATGAACTGGTGCAGTTACTTGCGGCCAATCTGTTGAATCCTCTGCCATCATGAGAAAGGAAGAATCATATTGCGAAACCACTTTATTAAGGTTTTGCAGGAAAAGGGTACCAAACGGATTTTCTGTTTTTCCATCCCGGTTCGGCCAATAAATTATATTAGCCACCGCATCAACCCGAAAGCCGTCAATATGGTATTTCTCCATCCAAAAAACAGCGTTGGAGATAAGAAAGCTCTGCACTTCATTTTTGCCGAGATCAAAATTGGCGGTTCCCCAAACCCGGTTCTCTCTGTCGCCTTCTGTTTCATACTCATACAAATACGAGCCATCAAACTGATAAAGGCCATGGGCATCTTTGCAGAAGTGCCCCGGCACCCAGTCCAGAATGACCCCAATACCATGTTGATGGCACTGATCAACAAAATACATAAAATCATGCGGGCTGCCATAACGGCTTGTAATGGAGTAATAACCTGTACCCTGATAGCCCCAGGAAGCGTCGAGCGGATGCTCAATTAGAGGAAGCAATTCTATATGCGTAAACCCATGCTCTACCACATAAGGAATGAGCTCATCTGCAAGCTCCCGGTAGGTATACAGACTTCCAGATTCTTTTTGCTTCCACGAACCCAGATGTACCTCATAAATGACCGCAGGCTCTGTAAAAATAGGCTTCTTTTCTTTTTTTAGCATCCATTTGCTGTCATTCCACTGATACCCGTCCAGCGAATATACTTTAGAAGCTGTATTAGGCCTTACTTCTGAAAAAAAGCTATAAGGATCAGCCTTTAATAGCATATCTCCTCTCTTTGTTTTAATTTCATACTTATATAAGGCACCTTCCATGTTTCCATCCAGCTGAATAATCCAGACACCTTCATTATTCACTCTATGTAAGGTATAGCCATCTCCATTCCAATCATTAAAATCACCGACTAGTCTGATAATTTCAGCATTCGGTGCCCACACACAAAAACGGGTAATCACTGCTTCTCCGTTTGATACTACATGTGCACCAAATAACTGGTGACTCTCATAAAATGTCCCTTCATGAAACAAATGCAGCTGATAATCGGTTGGAAATAAAGTATCCACTACCATCCTTCTCCCCACCCAGTCTCGTTTCTTTTGACTTTCCTGTTATATTCGCTGCACCTTTGAAAAGTCCTTGTAAAAGTTTTTTTAATTTTATGACAACAACGTTCATATTCCGCTAATAACCGATAGCATTTTGCCCATTTTAACAGTCTTCGACATAATCTCCGGTAAACTTAGACAAAATAAAACAAAATATGCAAGTAAAAAATGAAAGGAGAATAATATTTTGAGCAATAAAGAAGAGGAGCATTTATTGAATGAGGCATCCAAAGAGGAAATAAGGATTCCGCTATTTGAAGCACCGGATGGAAAGATTATGGCCACTGGTGATATGTTTAGAGGCCCATATACGGGTATATCCTCTGATATCGACTTGAATAATCCCGGCAATAAATTAAGCAGGGAAGAAGAGAGGTATGATTAAAAACAGAGAAGCTGCTAACGGGGGGGTAAACTGGAGCAGAACAGACAACAAAAAAGCTGCCAACAAATTGTTGACAGCTTTTTTGTATGACCCCTACGGGATTCGAACCCGTGTTACCGCCGTGAAAGGGCGGTGTCTTAACCGCTTGACCAAGGGGCCAATATGGCGGAGAAGGAGGGATTTGAACCCTCGCGCCGGTTACCCGACCTACACCCTTAGCAGGGGCGCCTCTTCAGCCACTTGAGTACTTCCCCATATATGGCTCCGCAGGTAGGATTCGAACCTACGACCGTTCGGTTAACAGCCGAATGCTCTACCACTGAGCTACTGCGGAACAATAATATAAAATGGTGGGCCTAAATGGTCTCGAACCATCGACCTCACGCTTATCAGGCGTGCGCTCTAACCAGCTGAGCTATAGGCCCATTTTGTCTAGCTTCGGCTCCTGTGAACAGTCGCCTACGCATTTCATTTTGGAGCGGGTGAAGGGAATCGAACCCTCATCATCAGCTTGG
>NZ_APVL01000010.1 GCF_000565285.1 Cytobacillus firmus DS1
GAATTGCGCTAAAGTGGTCAACTTTTATTTTAGCGTTTACATATATATAAAGGGGAAACATCCTTATGACTATTCATGGATTAAAAATAAAAATGAAGAAAGAATTTTTTATGACTCCCTTTTTAAATATATTGAAAAACTCCCTAGCAAAAAAAATATACATTTTGAAGGCTGGAGCGATGATTTATCCGATTGGTATCGTAAGATTGGGTACATTCTTTCAACAAGCGACTTTGAAAGTTTCCATTTATCAGTTGCTGAAGGAATGTCATCAGGTGCAGTTCCTGTCGTAAGAAATTGGAATGGCGCTTCAGACCTTTACCCACCTCCATTCATTTTCACAACAATAGATGAAGCAGTTAAAATCATTAACAAAAAAATAAATCCTGGTGAAATTCAAACATTAACGAAGAATTTTGTTTTAAAGAATTTCGAAAAGAGCAAACTGCTGCCGGAAATCGAAAAATTGTTAACCTCCTAATCAGCTGAAACAGGACAATACAATGCAACTTGCGGAGGGAGAAGTATTATGATAAACCCAAAAAGTATAAACGATCGTGAAAAACTGAATATATTAAAGGTTAAGTTAAAATATTTTTTCAGGAGGACTTCTTTAAGGGGAAAAGACGCTCAATCAGCAGGCGATCAAATACTGGACAACCATATCTATATTTCTAAAGACTTTCCTGTACATCACATTCACAATATTGATGATATGTGGAAATTATCAGCACAGAACTTAAACACATATAAGTCATATTTATATGGACTGCAGCCCATTGGTTATCTTAATAATGCATTTGAATATACAAAAAACAAAAAATATTTATTAAAAGGCATTGAGATAATGATAAGCTGGCTTAATACAGGTGAATTAAATAAGTATGATTCTTTAGTATGGTATGAATTCTCAGTATCCAATAGGGTAATTACACTCATTGAATTGCTTCAGCATTGCCTGCAAGCTGGCTTAACTCTCCCGCAACACGCAAAAATTAAAGTGATTGACTCTCTTATTAATTATGCTAATTTTCTTAGTAATGACTCAAATTATGTCAACAATAATCACGGAGTTATTCAGGATCGAGCTCTCCTTGAAATCTCCTGCCTGTTTGCAGGTCATGATTTCTCACAGAATTGGCAGAATAAAGCATTACAGCGGCTCTCTAAGCAATTTAGGAAAGCATTTAATGAAGAGAGCATAAATGTAGAAAATTCACCTTTTTACCATAAATACAATATTGATTTATTTTCTCAATCCAGCCACTTCTTGGAATATAATGGAATAATTGCCAAGAATCTCTTAAGAGAAGAATTTAGAATAAAAATTAAAAAAGCTATAAATGCCCACCAGGAAATGCTCAAACCTGATCAGTCGCTCCCTTTAATCGGTGATACTGAGGTTCAAAAGTTTCCTGCTAAATATAAAAATAAATCAATTGTATATCCAAATACTGGCCTGGTTTTTTTTAAAAACGATAGATGCTATATATCTCTCAAATCAGGGTATACAAATTTAAGCCATAAACATTTTGATGATCTATCATTTACAGTATTCTATGATAATAAAGACATCCTTATCGACTGCGGAAAATATAATTATGTTCCTAATGACAAATTTCGCAATTATTTAAAATCAGTTCTTGCCCATAATACAATCAGTTTAAATCAAAGCAACTACCCTTTAAATAATCCGGCTAAAACCGGAATTCATGAATACAAATTACAAACTGAATTTGAATATGTAATAATGTATAACTATCTTTATAATAAAATAAAATTAGTCAGATACTTTATATATATAAAACCAAATTTAATCATCATTATAGATAAAGCAAACAATTCAGCTAAACAAATAAATTTATTTAATCAATCGTTCAATATTAATGGGGATTTTTCCGTTGCAGATCTATCAGAGTACCGTACTTTGTTTACAGCTAAAAATAGCAATCATCAAGTAACTATCATTCAGAATATTCCTGTAAGGAATTATCAGTTTTTTTATAATGACAAAAAAAATGTAAGAGGGTTAGCATCTGAGAAGTTTGGAGAGTTGAAGCCAGCTAATCACTTATCCTTCATAAATGAGACCGGTAAGCACGGAGAAATGGTTTTTTTGACCAGTATTTTATTTACTAGTAATAATAATGATGAAATAATAGACCATACAATTACTAAGATAGATAATAATACTTTAAAGATTTCCTGCAAGTATAACCATAAATCAGATTCAGTATACACTTGGAATGCGCTCTCAAACAATAAAATTGTAAAAAGCAGATAGGAAGAGCAGTTGATAATACCTGCTCTTTTTTCGTAGAATCGTAAAATATTTTTCCTAATTATTTTGCTTTATTTGATTCAACATTGTCCTTTCTTTTCTAACAAAGGCTGTTTCTACTTCCTCGAAAAGTTTGATAGGAACTTGTATGTCGTCTGTTTTATTTATTATTTCCTTCCTTCTTACCCCTTTAAATGCAATCCAGTCTTCCACTATGAATGTTTCAACCTGCTGAAACAACGGATACATTTCTTTATAAATTTCTGCAAAATACAATGTCCTTAGATGACCTGGATGTTCATTTATTCCAAAAGGAACAGTTATCAGAATTTGCCCTTTAGGTTTTAAAAATTTATAAGCTTTAGATAGAAATGGAGACGAGTTATTATAATGTTCCAGCACCTCGGTAATAATAATAGTGTCGAATTTATCTGAAGTTTCAAACTCCCTAATAAAATCATTAGTGAAAAATTCAACATTCGTTATCTTTTTTTCTTCATTTAATATCAAACTTTTGGCAAAATTAATAGCTTTTTCTGAGATATCTATTCCGATTACATTTTTTCCTTTCTTTCCCAAAATCATTGAAATTATACCTTGACTGCAACCAACATCTAAAATCTTGTTTCCTTTCGTATTATCAATGATCCAATCCACTCTTTTCTTCGTTTTCCTTTGCATATTTACTCCGAGTTTCCCATTAAAAGCCTCTGTAATACGATCATCATTACTATTCATTCGCTACACCTGCCTTACACCATGTTCTCTCTATATATTATGCATGAGTAGTTGTTAAGCGTGGACTTTTTGAAAAAAGCGATACAAGCCTAAAGTACGATTAAACTGTGGTATTCGACGGGTGGTACGCATAATATAATGAAAAAATGGCAAGGTGATCTCATGATATCAGTTATCATTCCCTTTCA
Organism: Cytobacillus firmus DS1; assembly: GCF_000565285.1. GTDB lineage: Bacteria > Bacillota > Bacilli > Bacillales > Cytobacillaceae > Cytobacillus > Cytobacillus firmus_A. Next base: position 3,208 of record NZ_APVL01000010.1, read on the forward strand.
TCCTGATTTAGGACCAAGAGACAAAGCATTTAACTGGATTCGGGAGTATTACGAAATATATTTTCCATCTGCTGAGAAGATTATTGCACGTTCAAAGGCACCATTCAATAAATCTAAGGCAATAAATGAAGCAGCAAAGAATGCAAAAGGATCTATTATAGTTATTGCAGATGCAGATATCATTATCAACCCCAGATTATTAAGAAAAGCAATCAAGATGTTAGACAGTTACCCTTGGATTATCCCCTATAATGATGTATTGGATCTTACTAGAGTGAGTACGAATCGCGTGTTGCAGACAAATCCTTCCTGGCCGCTTTTAGCAAACCTTGAATTCCAAAAGAGAAAAACAAAAAATGTGATGCCCGTTGGAGGGTTAAATATTTTAAAGCGCGAATGCTTTGAAGCTGCAGGTGGATTTGATGAACGCTTCCAAGGCTGGGGAGGTGAAGATGATGCTTTTGCAGCTGCAATGAATACTTTCTGTGGCCATTATAAAAGGGTTGATCAAAGTATCTATCATCTTTGGCATCCCCGTTCTAAACCATCTGATAATAGAAATTATCATACAAATTTTGAATTGGCCCTCAGGTATTGTAATGCTCAGGGAAATAAATCAGAAATGAGAAAGATCATACAGGAAAGGGGTAAAAGCTAAGAACGGTCAATCATGAAGTTGACCGTTCTAGTAGGAAGCAAATGGTTTTAGAATGGGATATAGGAAAGGTTAATCAGTTAAAATAACTCTGATTGGCTGTACTTTACCATTATTGATTTTATAGCATTTTAAAATTGGTTTTTTCTTTGCATATGAAATAATAATGTAAGCTTTTTCAGGAATAGCATGACAAATATCATCTCTTGAAGGAACAGGTGGTGCTGTTGGATGCGAGTGGTAGATGCCCACAAAGCATTCCTCCTTTTCTTCTATTCCCGCCAAAATTGAGGTGAACTGTGCTTCATTTATTTCGAAAGAGTTTCTTTTTCGTTGATTATTAATCGCTTTCCATACTGTCTTTATAGAATCCTTTGAACCTGATAATAACCCGCATGCTTCATAGGGCAATTCTTTTTCACCATGACCCAGCATTTGAAAGTATAATTTCCTCGGCAACCGAATTCCACTGCTAAAAGGGAATTTATCTTCCGCAGCACCTTTTATATTGGGGTTGTTCCGGTTTAGCAGCTGCTTTTTTCTTTCTGCCGCTGCCAGCAGCTACCGATTTTGCTTTCTTGTACATTTCCTGAATTTCCTGACGTTTCATCCCTATACACTCCTTGTCTTCACACTATTGTTTTTTCGAATATTTAAAAGGGTTAAACATTGTTGTTGCTGATTGTGGAGGAACAGGCAGCGATCCATGCCTTTCAAAATCTTGGTTTCTTTCAATCTCCGTTTTTCTTTTTACTTGCGGTGATCTTTTCATTTGAGATGAATGCTGCATTTTAGCTTCCTTCGGATTTGCAGGTTTTTCAGCAGATTCTTCATTAACTAGTTTTTCATTTTCTTTTAAGCGCATTTCATGCAGCTCTGATTCTAATTGTTCGATCTTTCTTTGACTTTTTATGTCCTTTTCTCTATATTTAGCCAGCATGTTATTGAGTTCTTCCGACTCTGAATGATATTTCTTTTCCATTTCAATAAACTGACGGTAAATATCATTTAGTTCCTTTACGCTGTTTTTAAATTCTTTTTCAGAATGTTCCTTTTCCAGTAATCGATCATAGACTTCTTCGAATGTTCCTTTATAATGCACAAGTTCATCTCTCAACTGAGAAATTACTTCCTGCAGCTCAGTAAGTTTTGCTTTATACTGCTCCTCCTTCTTTTTACTAAAAAATAACCAGCCCATTTTTTTCAACCACCTTCCTATAATATTCATATTCAGATCGGACTCTTCTTGTCTGTGTGTTACACCAGTATGCTCAATTTCTTCAAGCAATTGGTCTATATGTTTTATTGAATTCTCTATTATAGTTTTAATGTCATAAAAGTCTGTTAACCAGCTGAATACTTCTGCAAGGGATATTTGTGTCTTCTGTATTTCACCTTCGACTTTTTTCTTATTGCTTTTGATAGGATGGCTTTTATAAGTGCTTTTAGCATCTGATAAATTTTTAAGCTTCTTATTTAAATATTCGATATGAATAGCATATTGATTGAAATTTATCTGTTTTGATTTTAATTTATTTATCTCTAGTTCTTTCTCATATGCAAGGTTTCTAAGTTTTGCTTCCCTTTGAAGAGCTGTATATTTCATTTTTAAAATTTCATCTTTTAGAGAAAAAAAAGCAGGAGAAATCACGGTGAAAATTGCATTTTCCGCCACATTTTTTATGGCTTCCCGATCTTTCCTCATCTCTTCCAAAAGCACCTTTAAAGTATTTATATTCTCTTTTGCGCCGGCTAATTGATTTTGTAAAGTACTATTCTCTGGCATCCATCTCCCTCCTATCTCGATTATTATGTATTTCTTTATATGAATAAATTATTTAAAAAGGAGGAGAAGCAACTCCCCTCCTGTTAAGATTAGTCATCCAAGTTATCTAAAAGGTCAGCAAAAGTCTCGCACTCTTCAATAGCAACGGCTGCATCAACATCACCGCTGTCAAATACAATCGTACCAGTAGTGATGTCTCTTAGAACAAGGTTAAATCCTTCTCCTAAACCTTCAAAGATTTCTAGAGTGAATGCAAATCTATCCGTTTCTCCATCCCAATCTCTAATACCTACTCCAGAAACCGTTAAGCTGCCGTCTCCACATTCTGGCTGGTTGAATGACTCAGGAGTAAATGTAAAGCTGTAATCTGGCTCTGTTGGTGTAGGTGTCGGACCTGTAAATTCAGTATCTGTGAAGGAGTATGAGAATGTGCTGTCACCCAGTGAACACTCCTGGCAGATTTCTGCTCTAATAGTAGAGGTTCCTTCCACTTCAACTGTACCTCCTGCAAAAATACCAGTAGTAGCAGCACCTCTTGTAATAGCCGTAGCCTGGCACTCACAGTTTGCTACTGGGAATAACCCCGGACATTGCGGCGGGAATTCAAGCAGGTTTAGATCACACTGAATTCTTGGTTTTGGCACTGGAATATTATTTGGACGCGGGAAGCAGAATTTTGCTAGAACTTCAAGCTTTACAGGGTAGTGTACTTGAACGTCCTTACATAATACGACTCTCACTGGAATCATTGGTCCAAATGGATCTGGACCCATTAGTACAGCACCAGAAGTTTGGCAGATTACCTGGTAAGCTCTTAATCTGATATTATCTTCTGTAATACCAGTTGGTACGCACAGCATAATTTCATCAGTGAATTGCGTGCGGACAGTGAATGTGCAAACTGACGCACCATTTACAAGGATCGTTACATCAACTGGAACTGTCCAGACGATTAATACTCGACCAGGATTTCCGTGTTCCAGGATTGTTGCAGAAGATTGGACATCGTCTACATCAGCTGAACAGCGCACATCTACTCTTTGCCCCGCAGCCAAAGCAGCAGCGACTGCAGCTCGGCATCCCTCATCAGGTATGAAATTCTTGTTTTCATATTTGTTGGCAAAGAATACCCAGTCATATACCTTCTCGACAAAGATACATTCTGGAGCTAAATCATTTGGATCAATCGGAATCGGCGTTGGTGTCGGCGTTGGCTGTGAACCTTTAATCGTTTTACGCTTATTCTTCATGTTTTCCTTCCTTTCTTTCTAATGAGTATTTTTATCACACTATATCCTATGGAAAGAAACCAGTTTTGGTATAGAACAAGTACCTATTTTTATAAAAAAAGAACCTATTTTAAAAAAGTAGTAAAAGAGTCTATTTTTTTATAAATGGGTTCTCTATAGGGTAAATGCCATTGTCCTTTCTTTACACACGGCATATAGTAGAAGTAAGAAAGGTTACTGATTTAAATCTTTCCTTTCGCTTCACTATTAAATGAATAGGGATATTTCTGCTAGTTTAATAATAAATGACAACTAAAAGTCGATTTTCTATAATACTGGATCCACGAATGGCGTTTCAGAGCAATACACGAAATTCCAGCCGATTTTCAATGAGTATTTGACGAACGGATTTTTATCACACGAATTGGATCATTGCAATGATAACCTTTATAATTTATTCCATAGACATGAGGGCCCTCATGTCTTTTTTTAATTTAATGAAACATTAAGGGCTGCATACATAAAATAAAGTTATAAGCTCTTCTGAAAGGAGAATGAATATGCTTCGCAACCATACTCCCGATAAAGACATTCAGCTGCAGCAAATGATTATCCATCTTAAATCGGAATTGGCAAAGTACCAGTCTATGCTCATTCCAGATTTTGAAAAAGAACACAGAGAAAGAATTCAGGACATCGATGAGCAGAATCAGGAAATGATTAGGAAAAATGATACCTTAAGAAAGAAATTGGCCCTGTTAACGGAAGAAAATTTAAGGCAAAGATCTTATATGTATACTATGCAGGACTCTCTGTGCCGGATCGATAGCCGAAAGAACCCTGTCGATGTGCTAATCATTCAGGAAGATAAAGACCTGATTAACAGCTTATGGGGACGTATTTATGAACTGGAGGTAACATATTGGGAGATGTACTGTAAAGCAGAGGACTTATATAAAGAAAATGAACATTTAAAGGCTTTAAAGACAAAATCAAATCTTAATAGGGAGTTACAAACTCCTAATGAGGAGGTATACTCTGGCGAAAGGCGGGATTTGCACAAGGAAAACCGGATCCTTCAGGAAGAGCTGCATAGGGCTGCCCGATATAAAGCTGCTGCCGAATCCAGCATGGAGGAATTAAGGAAAGAAATTAAAGCATATAATGAAGGAAATATGGTTTATCCCCGCGGAACAGAGAATAATGAAGAAACTAATAAGCTGAACTATTTTATTTCGGAATTTGAAAAAAAAGACGAAGAGCTTGAAAAGGCTTTAAAACTTTTACGCCAATTAGAAAAAAAGATTTCCTTGATTGAAAATAAAGTAAATAATGATTGACCATTCACACGCCTCATATTGCGGGCGTGTTTATTATTTTTACAGCTAACTGCTTTATGGTGTTTTTAATCGTTTTTTTGGGGTAAAAAGAAGAAAGCCATTATTCGAGGAGGAGTTACTTATGAACAGAGATCAAACAAATGGAAATGCCGATCAATTAAAAGGTGAATTAAAAAAGCAATACGGTAAACTGACCAATAATGAATCCAAAGAAGCTGAAGGAAATATGGATAAAGTAAAAGGACAGGCACAGGAAAAATGGGGAGATGCAAAGGAAGCACTGTCAAAGACATTCAATGACCGAAGAGATTAATTATAAAAGTACTCAGCGCGTATTAGCGTTGAGTACTTTATTTTAATTAAAAAGTTGTTTTTGCCCCTAAATAACGAGGCTTCCAATAGGAATTGTTCATATCGCTGATCTCGACACCGCGAGAAGAACCGGCATGAATGAACTTGTAATTGCCAAGATAAATTCCGGCATGGGATGGGCCGGATTTGTAAGTTTCAAAGAATACTAAATCTCCCACTCTTGGTGATGCAACATGTTTTGTTGCTTCCCAAATGGAAGCTACAGTACGCGGAATAGAAATTCCTACTTTACCATATACATAGTTCAGGTAGCCGCTGCAGTCGAATCCGGCAGGAGTGCTTCCTGCCCATTCGTAAGGTGAGCCAATATATTTCTTTGCTTCAGCAACCAGCTCATTCACCTTCGAAGTCGATTGGGATGCCACCTGCGATTCTGCCGGCTTGCCTGCAGCAGTACCAGATACTTTCAGTGTGTGGCCGGCATAAATCAAATCAGAAGAAAGGTTGTTCATTGCCTTTAGTTGTGAAACCGATAAGTTATGGCGAGATGCAATACCTGAAAGAGTGTCTCCTCTTTGGATGGTGTAAAATCCAGTGCCTGCAGGAGCAGAAGGTGCAGTGCCTTGAGCAGAACCTTTAACTCGCAGCTTTTGCCCTGGATATATTGTGTCACTGCTGATTCCGTTCAGACTCTTAATTGTACTGACGGAAAGGCCGTGATCTCTTGCAATTCCCCATAAAGTATCGCCTGATTTCACTGTGTAGCTGACTGCAGTGCTTTGCGGGCTGCTTGTTGAACCGTTATGGCTGTGCGGTGACAGCAGATTCAGGGCTTGTCCTTTATATATTGTCGAACCTGAGATACTATTCCAAGTCTTTAACTCTTCAATTGAAAGATTGTTAGAGCGTGAGATTCCCCATAATGTGTCACCAGACTGAACGATATATTTATTTTCATGAGCACTTGCTTCTCCATTGAACGGTGTAATCAAAAAACCAGCTGTCGCAGCCATTGTAAGTAGTTGTTTCTTCAAGTTGTACACTCCTTAAATTTCTTTGACATCCTAATATTAGTAATAATTCTAGTAAAATCCTATCTAAAAATAATGGTGATTCTGGGTTTTTTTATAATAAATTCATGTATTTTCCTTATTCGAGTAATTAATAGACATATTTTCCTAATTAATGCACGTTAATATTTCTGTCCCTTGATAAAAACCAGGATGTTTTACATATAAATATTAAAAATTCTAAATTAAAGTATTTCTAGACATAGTAAAAGGCCAGCTCTCAGGCTGACCTTCTAAACACCTTATTTATTCACAGTCTGCTATAAAAGATTGCGGAGTTGCCTGCGCACGCCACGGCACGATGGTTTCAAACTGCGTCGCAGTTCCGTCAGTTGCAAGAATTTCCCACTCAGCCACTTTAGTTACCGGATCAAGTGTCACCGTTATGGTAACTTCAAAGTCTCTGAATGGCCCATTGTTTACTCTTCCGCGGATGGTGCCTACCACGGTTGCCCTTCTAAAATTATCTCCACAACTGATGAACCGTCTTCTTCCCTGGGTAAAGTTATATACATCCCCATTGCTGGCGTTAAATATAAAGTTGAAATTATCATTTGCTGGATTACATCCTCCGCTCTGGCTAGCTCCGCATTCAAGCACGTTAATATTCATTTGTCCTATTAAATCTTCCTGAACACCAAAACGGGTAACCCGAATCCTAGCACCCGGCTGGGCACCGCCTTGAGTGTTAAGATTAAATTTACAAGGGCAATCATGATGAGGACAATTCACATTAATTATTCTTGAAGCAGAATGGAATTCCTGGCCGGCTACTTCAGCTCGTGCTCTGATTGTTCTTGTGCCTGTCGCTCCTTGTGCCGGAAGGATACGGGAACTGAAACTTCCATCCGGCCCGGTAATCGCAGGATTCTCAATAAAGAATACATCCTGAGCTCCAGAGATAATATCGATAAATACCGCAAAGTTAGGAAGACCTTCTCCTTCACAAGTTAGGCGGCCTGTAAGCAGTGCGCCGTCACATCCTATTACACCTCCTGGGACATTCAACGTTAAGAGAGGATTCTCACACTCGATACATCCTGCTCTGACCCTATTGGTGTTTGATATGATATCTCCATTAACTTCAGCTGTAGCTGTGTATTCCAATCCTTCTGTCTGCGGAGTCGGAAAACGCACTCTAACTGTGCTGGAGAAAACTCCGTTTGCATCTGTTACAGGATTCTCATCATCAAATATTAAAGGACTGCCTGCCGGTGTAGATAAAGTAACTGTAATACCAGGCTGTGGCTCGTTTTGTCCGCAAAGAACCCTGCCTGTGATTAATGCTTCACAGCTGATCGGCCCCGGGTTATTAAGCTCTATCCGGCAGCCTGGACAATCAACGGATACAATACGGGTTGGAGATTCAATAGGGATTCCTCCAACCGTAGTAAAGGCTGTAACAGTCACATTGCCTGCTGCTCCAAAACCAGGTGTTATTCGTGTAGAATAGAATCCTCCAGCATCTGTTACATCCGGTAAAACGAATACAGGGCCCGCAGCCGATTCCACCCTAAAGGATACAGTCACATTCTCAATGCCTTCTCCATCACAAGTGACTCTTCCAGTAATAGGTGCTCCATTACAAGTGACTGTACCAGCAGGTGTGAGTATGGTCAATAAAGGATTTCTGCATTCCACACATCCAGCCCTCGTAAACTCTGTATCCTCAACAAACCTGCCATTCACTATTGCTGATGCATTAATTTCTACATCCTGTATCTCTGTCCCTCTCTGAATGGTTACAGAAGTTTCAAAGATGCCATCCACATCGGTTCTGGGATTGTCATCAGCGAACCGCAGTATAGAAGATCCTCTTAAATTAACAATCGTGTAGGGAACAGGTAAATCATTACAAGTAACGCGCCCTCTTATTAGCCCGGAACAGCTGATTTGGCCAGGATTAAAGAGATCAATAACAGGATTGACACAGGTATGGCAATTCAGATCCACCGATTGAGGGTTTGTTTCGACTGTCGTTCCTCCAACCGTAGCTCTTGCGCTAATGGTTACCGTTTCGGTTATTCCAAAAACCGGTGCAAAATCAATCGAGTATTCACCATTGGCATTTGTTGTTGTAGGATTTTCCTCGAGAATAATGCTTCTCGGATCTGATACAATAAAAGAAACCGACGCATTCGGAACGGGCACGTTATCGCACGTAACCACTCCTGTTAATTGCCCGCCGGCACAGCCAACAACCCATTGAGGAGTAATAAGTGTTATCCGAGGATTTCTGCATGCCACACAGCCGGCACTGGTGGTTAATGAATTTGATACTTCAATTTCATTAACAGTTGCTGAAGCAGTTATTATTACGCCTTGTTGTATTGGAGTGTTTATTGGTACAGTTACGGTGGTTGAAAATTTTCCTCTTTCATCTGTTACAGGGGTATCATCCTCGAAAATTACGCCGGCAAAAGAGCTGGTAAGCTGAACAGTCACACCTGAGACTGGTACCAAGTCACAAATGACTCTTCCTGTAATGGTGCCTTCACAGCTGATAGGGCCTGGATTATCAAGTATTAACCTGGGATTTATACATAAACTCGGAGGGAATAAACCTTGACAGCCATTTGGGGGCCGCTGTATCCGGCAAACAATTTCCCCTTTTTTTCTCCTTCCTTTCACATCGTTCACCTCATTATAGTTAAGTCCCTACTAATGTATGGGATTACCATTAAACCGAGCCGGCAATTACCTAGCATTTAGATAATTTCCATAGATATTGTCACAGTAAAAAAGCACCAGGGGATTAATCCGAGTGCTCTTTTTATGAATTACATCCATATTCTCTTATTTTCTGCTCTCCGTGTAATACCCAAAGAATCAAGCTTTTCAAGAAAAGGAATCATATATTTTCTGGAAAGACCTAATACTTCCTTTGCATATCCCACTTCAAATTCAGCATCTGTGCTCTTTTTCAGTTCTTCTACCGCTTCTCTAAAATGATCACCATGCCAATAGTTTTGTGCATCCAGCGGTATGACGATTTCCTGGTCTTCTAAATATCGTTTTAGATCGCCTTTGAGATTCTCAGGAATCCCTGCAGAAGCATAATATTCATCAAATGGCTTTACTCCATAGCCATCTTTTTTTAATTCAGCAAGAAGATTGTCCGTACGTTTTTGCCAGTTTTTCGGTACATGAGGATGAAAACCTTTATTCTGCAAAAACTGTCCTTTTCGCTGGAATGCATTTTTTTCAATACCTGAATTTAAGACAAATTCAACCAGCATTTTAGGATATTTATTCTGGAGTGCCTGTAGCAATTCTGCTTTATTGACCCCTTGCTTCATTGGATTTTCCAGATGGAACTCATTCAGGCGGTCAGCTATTTCTTCCTCTATTGCCTCTTGGATGGCTACTATAGTGAATTCCTTGCTGCTGATGCTCAGGAAATCTTTTTCTTCAAGTATTTCTTTAACTGAGCATTCATCCAGTGAAGTCTTTGCTGTAATCTCTGAAAGCGAAAGGATCTTATCTTCGGACAACGCCGCTTTTATGCGATCTTTCGGTGTCCCTTCTTTTTTCCTGCTTAAATTCTCAATGGTTTTTTGCCCAAACCGGTATTTTTCCCCGTTGGGATCTATCACCCAGCCTCCTCCGATGGTCTCCTGGGGACTAGGCCGTCTTAAAATGAACCGGTCTCCCCTTTTGGCGACCACATCTTCTTCTAAACGCAGCTGGCAGAGAATATCTCCTTCTGAATTGGATAATTCATTTCGGTCAAAAAAGACGATTTTGCCCATAACCTCAGCTGTACCGATATGGCATTTAATCGGCATTCTCTGCTTCACGATATGTTCTAAATCTCCAACCATTCTAACAGCTACATCAATGGTATTCGTAACGCTGAAATGCTCAGACGATACAAGGACCTCGCCCCGCCCTATATCCTCCTTCGAAACACCTGAAAGGTTAATGGCTGCCCTTTGCCCTGCAAATGCCGTTTTTGCAGACTGATGATGGACCTGCAGCTGGCGTGCCCTGGTCTCGATGCCATTAGGCATGATTTTCAGAAGCTGCCCTTCTTCGACTTTTCCTTCATAAACAGTCCCTCTGACTACAGTTCCCTGCCCTTTCACTGTGAATACCTGATCAATGGGCAGACGGAAAGCACCTTTTGCATCCCGTGTATCCTGTTCTTTCAGCGTGTGGATAATCAACTGCTTTAACTCTTCAATCCCTTTGCCTGACAGGCTATCTGTTAAAATAAATGGAACATTTTCAAAAACAGTTCCTTTCAGTTCCTCAAGAATTTCTTCTTTTACAAGATCGGTGAACTCTTCGTCGACACGATCAATTTTTGTAATAGCGACAATGCCATTTCGGATCCCCAGAAAATCGAGAATTTCCAGATGCTCTCTTGTTTGCGGCATTACTCCTTCATCTGCTGCCACAGCCAGGATGACTAAGTCTATCCCGGCAACTCCGGCAATCATCTGCCTGATAAAGCGTTCATGACCTGGTACGTCTACCACTGATATTTGAATTTCCTCATCTTCATGTAAAGGTGCAAATCCCAGTTCTATGGATATCTGTCGTTCTTTTTCTTCTTTAAGCCTATCTGTATCCACATTTGTTAATGCTTTTGTCAATGTAGTTTTTCCATGATCGATATGGCCGGCCATACCGATTGTAAAGTATCTTTTCATCAAATCTGCCACCTGCTTCTTTTGCGTTCTTTTTCAACTGTATCCCGAAAAAAAGAATCTTTCAATCATCTGGTTTTTTATAAGGACAGCAGCGCACCTAATGCTCCACAATAAGCCCCGTTTTGAATAAAGACAGGGTTTTTGCCAATCATGGCGGTATACTTCTGTAAAAGATGCTTTAACGGGGCATTATGCAGAAGCGTGCTTCCTATATAAATTATATCGTCAATTTGATGACGAACTGCTGCCTGAGTACTTAGGAGTACAATCGTTTCCGCGATCATGTTAGTTAAACTGGCAGCTTTGTCTTCCCTGCTTACCTGATCATCATTTATTTTCCCAAAATTACTGGCAGTCAGGCTACCATCTATTGGCGGATCGGATGGTGAATAAATATCCTTGACCATTATATCTGCATTCTCTGCTTTTCCGCTGCCAGCCAGCGAAACGAGGCTGGAAAAATCCTTTTCACCAGTCAGCAATCTTCCCAATCCCATCAATGTGCCCCCGCCGATGCCGCTTCCCGAAACCCTTGAGATTTTCCCGCCGCTGTTAAGGCAAATCGATGTCCCTGTGCCTATATTAATTAAGAGAAAATTCCCATAGGATAATCCTTCTTGTTTCAGCAAATAGGATGCACCTATACCGGAAGACTCAAATTCAGGAACAATCAGGGCATTTTGAAAAAACTCTTTTTTAAGGTATTCAGACTTTCCGCCTGTCAATACAATTGGCGCATCAGCCGCAGTCATCTTCAGCCAATTCATAGAACTTTGAAGCTCATCAAATGGATACCTTTTGTAATGTATTTGATCTTGTTCTTCAAATGCCATCTTCAGCAGAGAACCCCCAGCATCAATACCTATTTTTGCAGATTTCATGCAGATTCCGCCTTTCCAGCTTTATTTTTGCCAATCATTTTGAATGGAAGCAGCAGTAATGAAAACAGGAATAATGCAGCTATTTCCAGTGTTATGATGTAATAAGGATAAGGTCCGAAGTAATCTAATAATGAATTATTCTCAGGCTTACGGGACAGGAACATATAGTTCCCGCCTGTTAGCTTGTTTGCAAAAAATGCCGCAGCTGCGCAGAGATTCAGGAAGATAAAAGATTGGAACAGACCCTTTCCTGTTGGCCTGAATTGATGAACAAACACGAAATAAAGGCAAGTCCAAACAATTAGATTATGAGTAATAAAAAATTGAAAATACCGAAAATGGGGAAAGCCTAAAAACAGCTCAGGAGTCAGAATGGCCATTATGGCCCCCGTGACGCCTATGTAGTAGACAATCTGGAAGACAGCCTTAGATTTCGATGCCAATAATAACAAGCAAAGAATTAAGCTTATGGAGCAAAGCTGAAGCGGCAGAGTGAAGGAGATATCCCATTTTCCCCCATGATAAAGCCAAAGATGATAAAGCAGTTCCAATATAAAAAGCAGGAGAAACATATAAAGCCTAAATTTTCTATCGTGCCGATACAGCCCTTTTCTGAATATGAATAAAAGCGCGGATACTGCTGCAAATAACACAATCATGACAATATGAGATGCAGAAAAAAACACAAAAGGGAAAGCGCTATAATCTTGAGAAAATACTCCCGGCAAACTACCATCTCCCTCCTGCACTGGAGACAGCTCTCCAGGCAAGGAAAGAACTAGACTCCGATTGTATTATTTATTAAACCAAAGGGGATCATCATTTTCAGCTTCCCCATTATAATTTATCAAAACCTCTTCACCTGCTTTAATATCTTTATAGGCGAAAAAATCAAACGTATGGTTGTCAAAGTTAATATCATATACTGCATTTGGCTGGTAGGAATGATTAAAAAGCATTCCATAGCCTAATAAAAGGGCACTGTGATTTTTCCCGTATTCAAATGCATAGTCTGCCAGAGCCGTTTTTTCAATATGCTGATGCTCATTGTTTGGATAAGGGAGAACCGGTGCCTCATGAATCAGTTCACCCTTCTTGATATCACGAGTAGCAAAGACTCCTCTGTTATGTTCGCCATCGCTTACTGCTGATGTCTTAATTTCGATCATTTCAATACCTGCACATTCCCGTCAATGACGTTTTTTTATTTTTCAGCGAGATTAAACTCACCAAATTCCAATTTCTTTGTGGTCTCAAGCTGAATCACTTCAGGAGAGTTCAGCTGTATCCTATTAGAAAATAACGGACCGTCATACACAAATGTATGATATTCACCTGATTCACCCATCGGACAAACTGGCTCATTTTCAATTTTGCTTACAAAGTCATAATTAAGTTCTATGCCCAGCCAGGAATTGTCTAATACATCTTCCCGAACCCGTATGACTTTGGCTTTATAGCCTGATTCCACAAAAACCTTTAAAGCCTTAAGACTATCTTTCTCCTCCATCCATAGAGGGTATACCGCATCCAATCCTGCTTCAGCTGCTGTTTTTTCTCCCCATTCACGGTGTCCATCCAAGTATAGATCCCCATATGCAATGCCTGTAATCCCATATTGATCTTTTATTTTTCTTAAATCACTCACAAAACGTTCCGTGTAATCTTCATAGGTACAATAAATAAACTCTGCAGGAATGGATAAGCTTTTAGCCTGAAGCTGGATTAATTCCTTTTTTTCCCCATGCCCAAAGGTTCTGCCCATTTCCTGCGGAACCGTTGTCAGAAGGCACGAAACCTCGTACCCCTGTTTTACCAGCACATCCAGAGCCAGACAGCTGTCTTTGCCGCCGCTCCATGATAAAACGACTTTCTTCCTCAACAGTCATCACCAACTTTAATAGTATGGGAAAAAGGATAGAAGGTCTATCCTTTTTCCTCTGAATCCTAATTTAAAAATTGAAACTGTGTGCGGCTGCCTGTCTGGCTTGCAGTTACTTCCAGACGCACATCAATTCTTTCCTTCAGCTCAGGAACATGAGAGATGATGCCTACAAGCCTTCCGCTGCTTTGGATTTCGATCAATGCTTCTATTGCCTGATCTAATGATTCGGGATCAAGTGTCCCAAATCCTTCATCAATAAACATCGTCTCAAGGGATACCCCTCCTGCGTATTGCTGAACCACGTCCGCCAGACCAAGGGCAAGTGCGAGCGCGGCTTTAAAGCTTTCTCCGCCGGATAAAGTTTTAACATGCCTTTCCTGTCCAGTGTATTGATCGAACACTAGCAATTCCAGGCCGCTTTGTGCGTTGCCCTTTGAACGGTCTGTTTTTCGAAGCAGCGTATATCTCCCGCTGGTCATCTTCGATAAACGTCCGTTGGCTTCCCTCAGTATATCATCTAAAAATGCCGCCAGAACAAACCGTTCAAAAGTAATCCGGTAAGTATTCTGTCCTTTTGAAATTTCATATAAGTGCCCGATTACTTTATACCTTTCCTCAAGGGCCTTCATATGTTCATTTATCTCTTTGATTTTTTGCATAGTCTCTTCATTTTGCTTTTTCTTCATAAACAGATTTGTATATTGATCCTGCAGCTGTTTCAATTGACCATCTGTTTCTTGCAATAAATGCTGCAAGCTTCCCAGGTCAGGTTTTTCAATCCCTTCCAAGAGCTGCAGCAGCTCAGCGTATCGATCATGAACAGAACGGACTTCTTCCCGATATTCCCTTACTTCACCTTCAAGCTGTCTGATTTGATCTTCTGATTTTTTGGCATCCCGGTATTCACCGTAGACTTCAAAACCCTGATCCTTCATGCGCTGTACAAAATTCTGCCTTTCGGCTGCAAGCTTTTGCTCGATTTTAACAGCCTGCTTTTGAAGTGTCTCAAGTTTTGCCTGTTCTGCCATATGAACCGACTTTGCATCTTGATAATTTTGCTGCGCAGTTTCCAGCTGCCTTAGCATAATTTCAAGTTTTTCAGCCGCAGTTTCCAAACTTGACTCGAAAGCTTCTATAGACCGCAGGTTTTCAGGAATTGTGTCCGTCATCCTAGCTAAGTTGCTTCTCTTTTCAGCATGCATAATGGCAGCGTCATTTATTTGGCCTTGCAGGAGGTCAATTTCTGCAGCCAGAGATTCTTTCATTTCCTGTGAATTTTCTAACTCAGCAGTGCAGTTTTCAAGTCGTGAAGATTTCATCTTCAGTTCTGCATTAAGTGTCAGCAAATCCTTTTTTTGATCGGCAAGTGTATTTTTCAGCACAAGCAAACTTTCATGTTTAAAATCAGGACGGTGTTTTTGTATTTGAGCTGCAAGTTCCGCCAATCCACTTTCGCTGGAATACATACGGGATCGCGCTTCATAAAATGCGGACTCTGCTTTTGCTTTCTCTGTTTCCATTTCAGCTGCCTGTTTTTTTGCTTCCTTCAAATCCTTTTCATCAGGAATATCTTGAGGTGAGACAGCCGGTTTTGGATGGTGGCCTGAGCCGCAGACTGGACATGCCTCTCCGTTTTTGAGCCTGTCAGCCAAGATTGATGCCTGTCCATGAAGCCATTTGCCCTCCAGTTCCTCTACAAGCAGTTTGGCGTCAGTCAGCCTGGATGAAGTCTGCTCAAAATAACTTTTTTTATTGCTGAAAGCATTGACTGATAAGTGATGCTCTTTATGAAGCTCTTCATATCTATGAAGCCGATCTATTTCGTCTGTCAGTTTCTCCAGGTTTCGTTCATTCTCAATCTGTGCGAGCCTGCTATTTTCAATTTCCTGCTTTTCTGCAGCAAGTGTTTTTATTTGCAGATCAGCTTTTTGAAGGGCTTCATCTTTCTGTCTTTTTTGAAGCCGGAGGTTCTCAAGATTTTTTTCAAGAGAACGGACAAGCTTTTCCACTTTTGCATAAGAGAGAATATCCTCTTTCATGCCTTGCAAGTGATTAACCTGTTCTGCAGCTTGTTTTCTTTCTTCCTCGCGGTTTTTTTCAAACTCCCATTTATCTTGCTTTTCTTGTAGCAGAGATTCAAGAGTGCCTATTTTTTTCTGAAGTTCCTCAAGATCGGCATGTGCTGCATCCAGATCTTTCTTCAGTTCATGACAGAGCTGCTCCTGCTGACTAAGCAGGGCTGCTTTCTGTGCAAGAGCAATGGCATTCTCTTTGGCAGTATATTGGTCCTTCAGCTCTTCCAGCTCTTCTTTCCGTTGCTTTATCTCTTCTTTCATCTTCAGCTGTTTAAGCACCGTTTCAGCTTCATAGAGCTTTTGCTGAAGATGATCTCTCTGTTCCTTCTTTTTCCTGCCTGCTTCTGTCAGCTCGTCAAGACCTTCTGCCATCTCCTTAATTTCCTCAGCCAGAAGCGGCAAGAGGAGGGTGTCATTAACACTTCCTGCTTCGAGGTAAGATTTCAGCTCCTCGCTGTACACAGCCTGCACAAGATTAAAATACTGATCTCTCGATTTAATCTGTTCTTCTACCGTTCTTTTTAATTCAGTTGCATCTTCTTTCAATTTTTCTTCGATTCGCTTGTATATTTGAGTATGGAATAACCGCTGAAGTATGATTTCCTTATCCTTGCTTTCAGAAGTCAGGAGCTTTCGGAACTCTCCCTGGGGAATCATCAGAATTTGCCTGAACTGATTGCTGTCAATGATCATAATTTCTTTTATCTTTTCATCAACATCCCTGACATTTGAAGCCAGGAGCTTTTGCTCTCCATTTTCATCATATATATACAATTCTGCTTTTGCACTCACTGTTGTTGTGCCATCGCCCCGCTCTTTTTTCTTTTCCTGCTGAGGAGATCTAGTAATATGATACCTTCTATTTCTTAAAATGAATTCGAGAGAAACCTCGGTTAGTGTATTATTTTTGGCAAACTGGCTCCGAAGTTCGGGGCCATTCCGATCCTCTCCGCTTGCTTTTCCATAAATGGCATAGCTGATGCCATCAAAAATTGTGGTTTTGCCTGAACCCGTCTTTCCGGAAATGACAAACATGGTCCGATTTCCGAGTTCGGTGAAATCAATGGTTTCACTATCTGCATAGGGGCCGAACGCCTGCATCGTTAATTTTAATGGCTTCATTTCAAGGCCTCCTCCCTAAGCACTTTTTCGATCACATCAGTCATTACCTGCTGTTTATTTTCTGTAAATTCAGAAGTGGTCATTTGTTCATAGAATTGTTTAAACAGGTCAAGCTCCGACTTTTTCTCTTCCTTCATCGATAGGAAGGAGCTTTTTTTCTTCATATCTGTAACAGCTATTCTTCTTTCCAGGTGAAGAACATTGGGGTAGACCTGTCTCAGCTTATTAATTGGATCAAGCAATGCGCCTTCATCAAAAAGGGTGATCTTCAGATAGTCATCAAGATTCTGTTTTTCATAGAAGGCTGGATCCATCAATTCATCCAGATGACCTTCGATTTCTCTCAAGTCTTTTTGGGGCTTCAGTGAACGGGTACGCAAATCAAATTCGCCATTTTCCATCATTTCTATTATAGTAATCGATTTTTCCTGTTTGGCTTCTGAAAAAGAATATTTTAATAGGGAGCCAGAATACCGGATCTTGTCATGCTTTATGGCATCAGGGCTATGCAAATGCCCGAGTGCTGTATAAGAGAAAGGATCAAAGCAGCTTGAATGGACACAGCCTGATCCGCCGACTGAAAGTGTCCTCTCCGAATCACTGGTAGCACCGCCCAGGACAAAAGCATGTCCGACAAGAACGTTCGGCTCGTTTGGGTTCAGATGCTTTTCAATTCTGCTCACAATTGCCTTCATTGCATCATCGTGGGAATGTACCCGGTCATCATCAAGCAAATGCCTGACCAGTCCAGGTTCAGCATATGGAACCAGATAAAAGTTCACACCATTAATATGTATGGGCTTAAAATCATTTGCCAGTTTTCCAGACAGGTAAAACTTGCTTTGTTTATACCAGGAGCTCCCAAATGACAGCCTCTCTGCACTGTCATGGTTTCCTCCTATGGCAACCACAGGTGTATTAAGCTCTACATTTATTTTAAAAAGAATTTCATTCAGCAATTCTACAGCATCAGTCGGAGGTACGGACCGGTCATATAAGTCTCCTGCAATGACGACTGCGTCCGGCTTTTCTTCCTCTACCACATCAATAAATTGATTCAAAAAATGACGCTGATCTCCGGTCATATATACACCATGGACCAGCTTGCCCAAATGCCAATCAGCTGTATGGATAAATTTCATATCTTACACCCTCTTTTCCTTGCCTGAGATTCTTTCTGCAATGTTACCATTATACCAAATCAAAAAACGCCAGAGGCTCAGCGAAATTTAACAGAACATTCGTTCTAATTATATCAGGGATTTTTTCCAAAACATAGCATTGTTCAAAAGAAAAAGAGCCAATATAGGCTCTTTCATCTATTGTTTTTTAGCTTTGGGAAGTTGATCAAAATGGCAATAATACCGCAAATGCCAATTAGTATTGGATAAATGGAATAGGCCATGATGCTGACCGGAGAAATGGCAGCTAGTCCGGAAGCAGCCAGCATCTGTGCCCCATATGGGATAGTACCCTGAACAAAACAGGCAAATATATCAAGAATACTTGCTGATTTACGCGGATCAATCTCATATTGATCTGCCATTTTTTTTGCAAGCGGCCCTGCAATAATGATGGCAATTGTGTTATTGGCTGTAGATAAATTTGTCAGGGAGACAAGTGACGCAATACCAAATTCAGCTCCCCTGCGGGATTTTATTTTGCTTGTAGCCAGGTGAAGCAAGTAATCGATTCCGCCATTAAATCGGATGATCTCAACCAATCCCCCAATGAGGATGGCAATGAGCGCAAGGGTCTGCATGCCAGCCATTCCCTCAGCAATCATTTGCAGGAATGAAACAAACGTATAGCTGCCGTCAGCAATTCCAATCAGGCCTGCAAGAAGGATGCCCCCGCTAAGCACCAGAATAACATTCACGCCAAATAAAGCTGCAGCCAATACTCCCAGATAGGGAACTACTTTCAAAAAGCTGTAATCTCCGCTGGTTACAGTGCTTTCCTGACCTGCTGTTAGAATTCCAAGAATTAAAGCTGTAAGCAATGCTGCAGGCAGGACGATTAAGAAATTCACACGGAATTTATCGGTCATTCTCGTTCCTTGTGTCCTGACCGCTGCAATGGTCGTATCAGAAATAACGGAAAGATTATCCCCAAACATGGCACCGCCTATTATTGCTGCCATGGCCAATGCTACAGATATATCTGTCTCTGCAGAAAGAGCTATACCAATTGGAGCGAGTGCAACAACGGTCCCCATGGAGGTTCCCATCGATAGTGAAATAAAGCAGGCAATGATAAAAATCCCGACCATCAGCAGATTCTGAGGGATGAATGAGAGTGCAAGATTCACGGTCGAATCAACCGCACCCATACCTTTAGCCGTTCCAGAAAAGGCCCCTGCCAGGATAAAAATGATGGCCATTAAAATAATATCAGGATGTCCTGCTCCTTTCGTGAATATCTCCACTTTTTCCATGAACGGCTTTTTTCTGTTCATTGCCAGTGCTATTCCGGCTGTAGCGGATACAATGACAATGATTGGAATGCTATTGAAATCTCCTGTCGCTATGCCGCTTCCAATAAAAATTAGAAGAAAAGCCATAAGCGGCAATAATGCCCAGGGATTGCCTTTGTTCTTCATTAAAAATCTCCTCTCCTAATAGATTTCCCAGCAAAATAAAAAGACCTCTTCAAGCAAGAAGAGATCCTAACAAATCAATCGTTCTCTTCTTATCTGCCAAGCACCTATGCTTGCTGGATTTGGCACAGCGCTCTATAGAGCCCGCTGCCGAGACATCTTCGGGCCAGTCCCTCAGTCTCTCTTGATAAGCGATTCATATGAAATTATTCTGAAATAACTCACGTTTGAAAATTATACAGGAAACTCGCGAAACTTCAAGCACTTTTTTATTGTGAATTTAGAATCTGAATAATACTTTAAACGGGAATAATGGGGGATCGGAAGTAAAAAGCCGCAATGCGGCTAAAAATTAGTGAAGATCTTTGGAATTTGGCGGGGTATGCCCCTTTTTCAGCTCCTGAAAAATATCATCTGATGCCTGAGGTGCAGGCTGAACGGGCGACTGCAAAATCATTTCTCCCATAAGCCTTTTAAACTCACCGACAGTTAAAGGCTTTGCATCATCCATTAACTCATACCCAAGCTGTCCATTCGGTTCAAGAGTAGCCATTTTGACATCTGAAATTTTTGTGATTCCGCTGGTTCTGAGCCTCATTTCCAGCTGATCAGCTGTAAAGCGCAATTTCCTCATATTTGCTGTTTTAAGTTTTCCATCCTCAATCACTATTTTAGATTTGCCCGTGATAAATTTTTCAACAAAATTAAACTTAACCTGAAGATATTCCATTAATATTAATGATCCAATTAAGATAGCTGCTGCCACAATCGTTTTCCAAACACTAGTCTCAACGATTGGCTGAATAATGATGGTGCCTATTGAAATCATCACAACTGTTTGGGCTAGTGTCATTTGCGAGATGGATTTTCTTCCGGCCACACGCAGAAGCAATACCCCTGAAAATATTAAAAGGACTGAATCCCATATAAAGTTCATCTATAGCCACCTCCCTTTTTCTCATAGGGTGTGGCATAGCAGGTACATATATACAATCGGCGAAAAATAAAACAGCCTGACCATATGGCCAGGCTGTTTTTGTATGGGTCTGTCGATTATAGTTTAGTTACGTTAGCTGCTTGAGGTCCGCGTGCACCTTCAACAACTTCGAAAGAAACTTCTTGGCCTTCTTCTAAAGATTTGAAACCTTCAGATTGGATAGCAGAGTAATGTACGAATACGTCGTTTCCGTCTTCACCTTCGATGAATCCGAAACCTTTTTCAGCATTGAACCATTTTACTTTACCGTTTTTCATGAAAAAAATCCTCCTATTGGCTAGAAAAAGCCATGTGTAAATTCACCATATACACGCTTATAACTTTACGTTCATTACTCATCCAGACCATTTCCTAACGGTTGAAAAAGCAGCTAGCAAAATATAACACGATGCATAACGGCTGATTCAAATTTAGCATTTATAGGAAGGAATGTCAACTAAACCACCCGTTTACAGTGATAATTTTCTGACTATTCCGCCTTCTGATACTGCCAAAATATATAAATCTTTTGTAGTATATTTTCCATTTAGAGACAACCAGACAAACAAAGTGTTTGATGCATTCATAAAATGTAGAAAACAGATTCGGGAGGTGAGTGGATTGAATTTACTGGATTTTTTAAACCAGAATTATTACATGCTGGTCCCGGCTTTGTGGGTAATAGGGTATGCATTGAAACAGACACCCAAAGTTCCTGACTGGTCCATCGTATGGATTCTTGTAATCATCTCGGTTTTCGCAGGCAGCCTTTCATTTGGTTTATCTTTTGAAGGGCTCCTTAACGGAATCGTTGCAGCAGGCGTGGCGGTGCTTGGACATCAAATGATGAAGCAGACTATAGAAGGTGCATACAGCAATATAAAGAAATAGGTTATATCAAAAAAGTTCATCCAATTGAGATGAACTTTTTATTTAATCTATTATTTTAAGCCAGCCAGTACTTTTTCGATATCTTCGGCAGTCATTTCCTGCGCTTTTCCAAAACTGTAGACATGATTCGATGCCCAGTAATCATAAAGCCTGGCAAGATCATTTCGGTCATATACTTTATTGGCAAACGTGCTGAAAAAATAAACGATCAGGACATTCACAACATTAGGCGGCAGCTGTTTTCTGTTTGCAAGAGCGCCCAAAGCTATTTTTTCCAATCCTCTAATATTGCCGCCTGTTAAGTACTTAACCATATCAAGCGGGGAAACAGTTTCACACTTTTGCATAAAATCAGGGTCATTTAATAAATTTAACATTGTTCTCTCCCCTCTATAGCTTCTATTTATACACATTGGAGGAGATCAATAAACCCTTTTGGGTATTTTGTATCGAAAATGATATAAATAGCTTAGATTTGTTAAGTAAATTTCACTTGCTTTCGCGTTAACCGCGTATGAACCCTCCCTCGGAATGAATCACCTGTCCTGTTATCCACCTTGAATCTTTACCTGCCAGGAATGCTGCCAGATTGGCTGCATCATCTGGCTGGCCAATTCTGCCCACTGGAAACCTGGGCAAAAGGTGATTTCTTATCTCCTCATTCATCCATGCAGAGTCGGTGGGTCCAGGGTTAATCGCGTTAACTGTTATTCCTAAATGAGCAATTTCTGTTGAAAGCGACCTGGTAAATGCCGTTATGGCAGCTTTAGTAGAAGCATAAGCCAATTCACCGGGCATTTGGCCAAGCTCTTGGCCGGAAGTCATATTAATGATTCTTCCGTAAGGCAACTTCCATTCTGGAAATCTTTTGGCGAATTCTGTGCAAAGAAGAAATACGGCTCTCATATTAACAGCATAGTGTGCATCCAGTGTTTTAGCATTAAACTCCAGATATCCATCTCTTGTTGAATGA
The DNA here is from genome assembly GCF_000565285.1 of Cytobacillus firmus DS1. Lineage (GTDB taxonomy): Bacteria > Bacillota > Bacilli > Bacillales > Cytobacillaceae > Cytobacillus > Cytobacillus firmus_A. The sequence goes on from NZ_APVL01000010.1 coordinate 25,660, forward strand.
GCTGCGTTATTAACAAGTATCATCGGTTCCCCAACTTCAAGCGCAGCAAATTCCAGCACCTTTTCAGTGGATTGAACATTAGATAAGTCAATTTCGAGACCTTTGCATACAACGCCAGTTTCCGATATTTCCTTGCTGAATTCTTTTTCCCAATGGGGTACAGCATCCCAATAAGTAAAAAATATATTAAAATTCTGGCTGGCTAATTTTCGGCAAATAGCTGCTCCGATACCCTGATGGCTGCTGACACCTGTAACTATCGCGTTTTTATTGTGCTTTGGGATCATTCAGCGTTCCCTCCATTTAGGGCCTGCCGGGAATAGCATGGAGATTAGCTTCCAATAAAAATGCAGATACACAACAAGGTATCTGCATTTTTATTGGTTGAAATTCCACAGCAAGCATTCCTTGTTACAATCATTTTTTTAAATAGACAAACCTCACCTCAACATATTAGGTAGATGTTCTTTTCATTTAAAATGATTACAAGTTCAGCCACATAAAGAATTTCAATTCCCCTTCCGTATTTCTCCTAGTTTGAGCATATCTGCAAGTCCAGGAAAAAGCAACAAAATTTTTGAGATACTTTTTTAATTTAGGCTCTTTTCGCATAAATAGTTGTTCTTTGCCTATTAATGTTGGCCGTTGATTTCCGCTCCGGGCTGCTCGCTTTCCGCGGGGCGGGCGGTGCGCGGAAAGCAGGGTCTCACCTGTCCCGCTACTCCCGCAGGACTTTGAATAAGCTTCCTTGAGTAAACACCGCACGAAGAAAATGCGATAGCATTTTCGAGGATCTCGCACCTTCCGCTCCAATCAACTCAGTAAATAATATACAAAAAGCAACAAACCTTACGAAAACAGCCTTAATTTATGTCAGAGCTCATCCAGATTTTAAAGGGAACGATTATGTTATTTTGTTTCCCTGTGCAAGGTGTGCTTTTTTAGCTTTGGAGAGTATTTCATTAATTCAATTCTTTCAGGATTATTTCTTTTATTTTTAGTTGTTATATAGTTGCGTTCCCCTGTTTCAGTGCATGCCAAAGTAATTTTCACTCTCATATTATTTCCTCCATCGTATTAGTATGAAAAGCTGGCATCCGGTCAGAAAGCCTGCTCCAATCTGAAATCATTTCTTTATCGGTTAGTAAACAGCCATCCAGACTTGATGCGATCTGATCTTGTTTCATACCCAGGCCAATAAACACGAGCTCTGTCATCCTGTCTCCATAATCCTTATCCCACCTATCAAGCAGTTCTGGTTCCTCTTTTAAGATTTCGTTTCTCTCCATCTCTGGAAGTGCTGCAATCCATTCCCCTGCCCCTTGCAGTGTTATAGATGGACCGGCCTGAGACAGGAGACCGGCTATGTCATTTCGGGAAGCCAGCCAATAAAAACCTTTGGCTCTCACAATATCTACCGGAAAATCTTCAAGCCATCGCATAAATCTTTCTGGATGGAAAGGCCTTTTTCTTCTATAGACAAATGATGAAATTCCATATTCTTCAGTTTCCGGCGTATGCTCCTCATTCAGTTCCTTAATCCATCCTGCTCCCTGGCTTACTTTTTCAAAGTCAAAAAGACCTGTATTAAGTATTTCTTTTAATTCAACCTCTGAATTTACAGCTTTAATTATTTTTGCCTCCGGATTTAACTTTTCTAATACTGCCTTAAGTTCATCCGCACTTTCTGAATCAACCAGATCCAGTTTGTTCAGCACCACGACATTTGCGAATTCAATCTGATCAATTAATAAGTCAACAACTTCCCGGACGTCACTTTCATCTGTACCCTGTTTGCGGTCCAAAAGTGTTTCACCGGATGCAAAGTCATGCCAAAAACGATTAGCATCTACAACTGTAACCATGGTGTCGAGCGTGCACCTTCTTGAAAGATTAATTCCCAAACTTTCATCCATATAAGTAAAAGTCTGGGCAACCGGAATAGGTTCTGAGATGCCTGAGGATTCAATCAGAATATTATCGATACCCCCTTCTTTAACCAGCCTTTCCACTTCTATCATTAAGTCTTCTCTCAGGGTACAGCAGATACAGCCATTTTGAAGCTCTACGAGTTTTTCATCAGCCCTTGAAAAACCCCCTTTTTTTACCATTGATGCATCAATATTGACTTCACTCATATCATTTACAATCACTGCCATTTTCTTATTGCCGTGATTATTTAAAATGTGGTTCAGCAGAGTGGTTTTTCCTGAACCTAAATAGCCGCTCAGTACAGTGACGGGTATCTTCTGTGTCATGAATTCTCTCCTTTTAACATAAATAGTATTCATTACGATTTACAGCAGGTTAGTACCCCCTCATCTGATTAGGTGTAATGTTGACTCGAAAATATTGATGAGTTTCTAATAAATCGTAATTGTTACGATTTAAATCATATTTAAGTTTTCTTTCGATTGCAAGGATAAACTATATATTTTTTTACCCTTCGATTCTCCTATCCTTTCAAAATGCTCATAATATCATTTACATTTTCATAAAATTAATATAGAGTATAAAACGAAATCATTACGATTTTTAAATACAGGAGGATCCTTATGAACCGAGTTTTTCGCAGCCATATCATTGATATAACGGGCATAATTTTGATAGCCATTCTGGTATATTTCATATCTTTCAGCTCCGGCTTAGGTTTATCTTTTGATATTCCCCCTTCTCTGTTAAATCTGAATGTTATCTTTATCAGCATCCTAATAGAAGCGTTGCCTTTTGTCCTGATAGGTGTGCTGATTGCAGGGTTTATCCAAATTTTCATTACAGAAGACCATATAAAAAGGTGGATTCCGAAAAATAGAACGGCTGCTGTTGTCATGAGCTGTGTGGCAGGCGCCCTTTTTCCAGCGTGTGAATGCGGTATTGTCCCCATCATCCGGCGGCTTATGTCTAAGGGTGTTCCAGTATATGCAGCGATTGGTTTTATGCTGACTGGTCCCCTGATTAATCCCATCGTCATTGCTTCTACATACATGGCTTTTGGAAACGATTTTGAAATGGCGGGCTTACGAATGGGACTGGGATTCCTAATTGCCATAATAGTTGCCTTTAGCGTGAGCATCATCTTTAAGTCCGGGCAATTAAAGGAAAGTATTCACTTGCCCCACAGCAGCGAAAAAAATCGTTCCTTCCTTGACAGGGTTTGGTCGATGCTGACCCCTTCAATCGATGAATTTTTTGACATGGCCAAATATTTAATTATTGGTGCTTTATTAGCTTCCATTGTACAAGTCTATATGCCGGCAAAAACATTTTTGCAAAGTGCAGATAATCCGGTAGTATCCTTGCTGATCATGATGGGTTTTGCTTATGTTTTGTCACTATGCTCCGAGGCCGACGCATTTATTGGTGCTTCATTCAGCAGCATATTTCCTAAGTCTTCCGTACTGGGGTTTTTGATCTTCGGGCCGATGATCGATTTTAAAAATACAATCATGATGCTTAGTGTGTTTAGGATGAAGTTTGTTCTTGGAATATTAGCGCTGACTGCTTCGGTTGTCTTTTTCACGCTGCTTTTTGTACAGAATTTCATTTAGGAGGATTGCTATGAAAATCCATTTTCAGCAGGCTTTGAGAGCGCTGATTCTGCTGGCTTTTTGCGGATTGATTTTTCAGCTTCATCATACAGGAGACATAACCAAGTATATTAATCCGAAATATGTCCGCTTAAGTCAATCCGCTTCCATACTGTTTTTATTTTTATTTTTCATTCAGATTACCAGGATATGGACTTCCAAAGGAGACGAAGTTGTTCATAAACACCATCACGGTCAGGACTGCTTCCACCAAGATGATCATACCTGTTCTCATCATCATCATGATCATGGTGATACACCGTTTACAGTGAAAAAGCTGCTGTCTTATTCCATTATATTATTTCCGTTATTAACGGGATTCTTCTTGCCTGCAAAGACGCTGGATGCTTCAATTGCTGAAAAAAAAGGCGGGCTGTCCATACTTGGCAATCAAAAACAAGAGGTGAACTCCTCGGAAAGTTTTGATGAATCAGACTTTGATCTTGAAGATTATTCTTTTGAAGAGGAGATTGCAGAAACCGGGGAGCTCGAGCATGACCTGTCAGTAAATGAAGAAGCAGAGGAAATATCCAATGAGGAGTTTGAGCGATTAAAAAAGGAACTTTATTCGGCTCCTGCTATTAAAATGGATGATAAAGTTTTTAGCTTGTATTATGAGGAAATCAGTAAGGATATTGATAAATTCATTGGCAGGGAAATTGAATTTCAGGGATTTATTTATAAGGAAGATGGGCTGGATTCCAATCAGCTTGTCATTTCGAGATTTTTAATTACTCATTGTGTGGCAGATGCGAGTATGATTGGCTTTCTATCAGAGATAGAGGAAGCTCCGGAACTCTATGATAATATGTGGGTCAAAGTTAGCGGAGTCATAGAAAAGGCAGCCTATAATGGGACAGAGATGCCGATGATTAAAATTAAAGAATGGAAAGAAATTGAGGAGCCTTTTATTCCATATCTGTATCCATTAACCATAAAAATCTTATAGTACAATTCAAAAGGGACTCTGCAGAGTCCCTTTTATAATTTAAATCTCGACACAACGTCCTGCAATTTTTCAGAAAGGTTTGCAAGAGACTCTGCTGATGATGATACCTCTTCCATTGTGGCGAGCTGCTCTTCTGTTGCAGCTGAAGTTTCCTGTGAAGCTGCTGCGTTTTTTTCTGAAATGTCCTGCACACTTGACACGACATCAATAATCTGGGTGGTTAAGGCAGTCAGTTCTTCCACTGAGGATGAGACTTCTTCAACTTTGTATGTTACATCACCCATTGAATGGGCGATCTCAGCAAAAGCTGCACTTGCTTCCATTGTATCTTCGAGGCCATCCCTTACCTGTTCATTTCCTTTTTCCATTGCCAGAACGGCAAACTTTGTTTCTTCCTGAACAAGCCCTATCATTTGCTGAATTTGAATGGCAGATTGCTTGGAACCCTCTGCCAATTTACGGACTTCGTCAGCGACAACAGAAAAGCCTCTGCCATGCTCACCTGCCCTTGCAGCTTCAATCGCTGCATTGAGTGCAAGCAAATTTGTCTGTTCTGCAATATTCGTGATCAATTCCACGATATTGCTGATTTCTCTTGATCGTGATTCGAGCGTATAAATATGCTGAGCGGCGCTGCCTACTGAAGTATTTATTTCATTCATTTGCCTTACAACATTATCAACTGAATTAGTGCCTTTTTTAGTTAAAAAATCTGCCTTTTCCGCTGCTTCAAGCATCAGCTCGCTGCTTAAAGAAATCTGCTGCATTCCGGAAGAAATCTCCTCCATTGAAGAAGATACCTCTCTGAAACGGTGAAGCTGCTGTTCCGTGCCAAGGGCATTTTTCTGCGAAATAGCTGCTACCTGTTCTGAAGCCAAAGAACTTTCTTCTGCACTTGCAGCCAGCTGCTCACTGCTTGATGCGACTTGTTCTGATGTGCTTCTTACCTGGGTGACTACAGACCTCAAGTCCTGGACCATCTTATTTAATGATAAAATAAACGCTCCTATTTCATCCCGGTTTTTTACTTTAATAGAGGTCTGACTTAAATCTCCTCCTGCCACTTTGTCTATTGCTGCTGCAGCCAGATTAATTGGCCTGGATATCATTCTGCTTATAAAATAAGCGATCGTCATCGCAGCCAGGATGGCAGCAATCGTAATGATTAAAGTAATGACCTGAGCCGATTTTACACTGGAAACTGTTTCATTTATCCCGGCATCTAATTGGGTTTCATAAAATTTTACAAGTTCATCCGCTTTTTTGTTAAATTCCTGGCTGACCTGTTTATCAGAGGTTTCAACTAATGACATGTAGGCATTATTTTCTTCCAGCTTAAATTTAATTTCTTTATCAATAATGCTCTGGTAGCGATCATGGAGCACTTTCAGCTCTTTCGCCAATTCCTTTTCTTCTTTATTGCTGGTTAATTTATTCAGTTCATTGATATGATGTTCCATTCTCTTGCGGGAACTTTCATAGTCACTAAGATATGTAGAGTCGCCTGTCAGGAGATAGCCGCGGATTCCCCCTGCTTCATTCATAAGCTCTGTCTTCAGGGTTTTTACCAGCATCACTTCAGAGATATTTTCATCTAGTAAGCTCTGATAATTTCGGTTAACGTTACCGAGTTCAAAATTCGATAAACCGGAGACAAGACCAAATAATAAAAGGACAGATAAAAACCCGAGGAACAGTTTTTTTGCCACAGATAATTTCATGACTTTTCCTCATTTCCAGAAAAAATAGGATATTCCACTTATAATTTACCATGAACACACCTGGTAAGTCAGGTTCTTTTTACCTATAAGCTCGTATAATTACAGAAAGTTCTCCTCCTTTTGCAATTATTTGTATAAAAAACAAAGAAAATGCCGCTAATCCGGCTGGCAGATTAGCGGCAACTATGCAGACCAAAGATCCTTAGGGAGGAGATCTTCTATATTATTGTATTAAAAGGGACTGAAAAGGTGTGGACAAACCCCTCCGCTATTTGCTTATTTTTCGGTAAACTTTTCTGCGCTGTATAAAGTGTATTAAAACCAGTTCATGCACCTCAACTAAGAAACTTGGTATTGGTGCATAATGTCGTTATACTGCTTTCTTAAGCATTCCCTCATATTTTTTTGCGGTTCTGATTTCAATTGTTAAGACACCATTTCCGAAGTTTGCTTTTACAAGAAGCGGGATGCCGGTTGTGTTTTCAAATCTGAAATCTTTTCCTCCATAGGAAACTGTTGCGTCCCTGCCCTTTGGGACATATCCCACCGTTACAGAATGGTGGTGTTTTTCTACATAACTGACTCCGACTTTATCAACAGCATTGTAAAGAGTGGAGGATGTTTGGCAAATACCTCCCCCAATGCCCATTACGAGCTTGCCATTAATTGCTTCTTCTGCAGGCTGATATCCATGCGCTTCATCACTGGGTCCTACTGTTGTATTAAAGGAAAAATGATCTCCCTCACCAAGAATGATATTATTGATGGCTTCTGCTGAGAGTTCAATGTTTTTTGTCCTGCCTGCCACGCCGCTGTTGAAATTGGTTGTATAAGACGCGACGATCACTTCGCCTAAATGCGGTACATCTGCAGGATCATAACCGCTTTCTGAAACATAGAGCGGCAGCTCAACATCCCCGCCGTTTACAGAAGCAGCAAAAACCTTATCCACTAATTCGCTTTCTTCAAGAATAATCTCGGGCTGTCCTTTAATGATATTGCCATCGGGACCAATTTTGTCAAGGGTCATCCTTTGGTCGTAGCCTTTCATTGTATCCGTTCCGCGCGCTATTTCTTTGGCCCATTGCGCAAGATCTGCTTTATATTTTTCATCATCCTCTCCAAATCCCATTTCAGCAGGGCTGAAGGTCTTTAGTACTGCTTTTGTATCAGGATCGATGACATTAACCAGAACCGGCTTTATTTCTTCCTTCTTTTCTTCCTCTTTTGCCTGCTCCTCTGCCTTTGCCTCCTCTTTTGCCTTTTCTTCTTCTTTAGCCTTCTCTTCCGCAGCCTTTTTCTCCGGCTCATTATCGCCGGCAACTTTTCCTGAACACCCGGCTAATCCTATGAAACAGACAATTAACAAAAGTGCTATTCCCCATTTTCGCTTAGTCATTTTTCCCCCAGCTTTTTTAATATTAGCTTCCTTTTTCTATTTAGGAAGCTGTTTCCATTTTCTAATTGTATTCCCCGGCGAAGTAAGGTATTCCTGCCATTCTGCAAGTTAAGTTGTACCTTTTTACCTATTCAAAAACGCCTGCATTTAGGCAGACGTTGTTATCAGCTTAATATTGTCGGTTTAATTGTCGTATATTCTAACTCGGGTTATTCCGACATTCATATGTTTATTGGAGGATTATATTCCATATTTTCACAAGGAGCATCCAAGAGAAGATTTATTTTACAGTTTAAATTTAATCACCATTTATATACCCCTTTAAATACAAGAGCAGAGGACACTTTATACTTAATGGATCACTTTTAGAGATATTCGATAAAAAATATGGAACAACTGTATAAACAATCAAAGCTTATAAGAATTACCGAAGCTCCTATAAAGTTGCAAATAAATTAACTCCCAGGCATTTTTGGCTAGGAGAAACCTCTCAAATACTTACTTGGAGGTAATGGAAAACTCTCTATAAAGAACTTTTCATTTACCGGATTTTTCCTTTATCTTCATGTGTTTGAACGATTTTATCATTTAATAATCCCTCAATCTTCGCTTCACAATACCCAAGATTTTTTAAGATTTCCTTCGAATTTTCTCCCAGTTTTGGAGGGGCTTGTTTAATCTCTGCTGGAGATATGCTTAGTTCAAACGGAAGCCGCGGAAGTTTAAATTCTTCGATGCTCGAATGTTCCACACTCTCCCACATCTTAATGGCTTTAACCTGCTCATCCCCCGCAACTTCTGAAATCTTTTTGACCTTTGAGCTCGGGACGCCTGCTTCTGTCAAAAGTTTTACCCATTCATCAGCAGTTTTTGATTGTAGGATGTTTTCAATGCCTACTCTCAAATTCTCTCTATTTTCAACTCTTTTAGGATTCGTCTCATATCGAGTGTCTGTAACCCATTCCTCTTTGCCCAGCACTTTGCATAACCGGCTAAATAATGAATTATTGGAAATTCCAATCATGACGGGTGCATCGCTTGCATAAAAAGCCCCATAAGGTGCAAAGGCAGTATGGCCTGCACCATTCTTTCGGGGTTCCTTTCCTGTAGCAAGCCAGGATAGCATATGGTAGCCAACCCAAAAAACACCTGTTTCATAAAGAGAGGTTGTTACCAGCTGGCCTTCTCCCGTTTTTTCTTTATGAAAAAGGGCAGAAATAATGCCAATGGCTCCCCACATTGCACTTCCCTGATCCAGTACGGAAACTGGAACTCTTGCAATCTCTGACCCTTCTGCCCCGTTAATTCCAATAATGCCGGAATCTGCCTGGGCGATTGCATCGTACCCGGATCTTTCACGCAAAGGTCCGTTCTGTCCGTAAGCCGATAAAGAACAATAAACAAGGGAAGGATTAATTTCTTTTAATTTTTCGTAACCAAGTCCCATTTTTTCCGCTTTCTTGTAACGGAAGTTCTCTACAAACACATCAGCTTTCTCAACAAGATCGTACACAATTCTTCGGCCAGCATCCTGCTTGAGGTCAATTACCACAGACTTTTTATTACGATTTATATGAAGGAAATACACGCCTTCCCCATTCCAAAAGGGTCCCATGCCTCTTGAGTCATCTCCATTAACCGGCCTTTCAATTTTGATGATATCAGCACCTAAGTCCGCGAGAATCATTGTTAAACTGGGACCTGAAATATTTGTAGTAATATCCACAACAGTTATACCTGATAACGGTCCTGACATCCTTGTTCCTCCTTCTTTTTAAAGAGAGGACCAAATAATACTATGGCCCCTCGGGTTTTGGTTTTAGAATGAACGCGGCAATCCTAGGACATGCTGGCCAACATAGCTTACAACAAGATTGTTGGTAATAGGGGCCACAATAAACAACCGGGCTTCCCTGAATTTACGTTCAATATTGTATTCCTTAGCAAAACCATATCCGCCATATGTGTCCATGGCTGCATTTGCTGCACGCCAGGTGGCTTCTGATGCAAGGTATTTAGCCATGTTTGCTTCTGCACCGCAATCCATACCTGCATCAAACATCTCGGCTGCCTTATCACGCATTAATTTCGCTGCCTGAATATCCATATAGGACCTTGAAATTGGGAATTGCACTCCCTGATTTTGCCCGATTGGCCTGTTAAAAACCACACGCTCATTTGCATATTGAACCGATTTATCTACAAAATACATCCCATCTCCAATCGATTCTGAGGATATTAAAATGCGTTCTGCATTCATTCCTCCAAGCACATAGCGGAAGCCTTTGCCTTCTTCGCCAATCAGGTTTTCAGCTGGAATTTCAGCTCCTTCGAAAAAGACTTCAGTTGTAGCATGATTGATCATCGTATCAATGGGCCGGATATCAATTTTATCTGCCTGTTCCTTCATGTCCAGAATAAATAGGCTTAGTCCATCCGTTTTCTTTTGCACCTGGTCTTTCGGAGTCGTTCTAGCCAGAAGCATCATTAAATCTGAATGCTCAGCCCGGGAAGTCCAAATCTTTTGGCCATGAACGATATATTTGTCTCCCTTTCTCTCAGCAAAAGTTTGGATGCTCGTTGTATCACTGCCTGCTGTTGGTTCTGTAATGCCAAATGCCTGAAGCCTTAATTCACCACTGGCGATTTTAGGAAGAAATCTTTGCTTTTGCTCCTCGTTTCCGTGCCGAAGCAATGCACCCATTGTATACATTTGAGCATGGCAAGCTCCAGCATTGCCTCCTGAGCGATTTATCTCCTCTAAAATAATGCCTGCTTCTTTCATCCCAAGACCAGCTCCGCCATATTCTTCAGGAATGAGCACTGACAGCCAGCCTTCGTCAGTCAAGGCTTTAACAAATGCTGTAGGGTAGGCGTCTCTCTCATCTGTATCTCTCCAATACTCTTCAGGAAAGCGCTCACATAAAGTGCGAACACTTTTCCGAATCATTTCATGTTCCGTGTTTTCCATTGTTTGTGTATTATTTGCCATTTCTGTTCCCTCCAAAATAATTATATTTAAGAATTTATTTACTTACCTTTCCAATGGGGTGGGCGCTTTTCATTAAATGCATAGATGCCTTCCAAACGATCTTCGGAATTTGCACATCTATAATAAGCCTCCAGTTCAAATGCCAGCCCTGTTGCTAAATCTGTTTCTGTTCCTTTATTTACTGCTTTTTTTAATGCTTTTAAAGAAAGCGGCGCATTAGCAGCAATAGTTTCGGCCAGTTTAACCGTTTCTTCAATGAGTGTTTCGCTTGAGAAAATATGATTGATGATTCCAAGCTGCTTTCCTTCTTCTGCGCCAATCCGTTTGCCTGTGAAAAGCAATTCCTTAGCTATCCCTATAGGAATGATGCGAGGGAGGAGCTGTGTTCCCCCAATACCCGGAATAAGGCCTAATTTAGATTCAGGAAGGCCCATTCCTGCATGCCGGGCAGCAGTTCTAATATCACAGCTTAGGGCAATTTCCATACCGCCTCCTAATGCATATCCGTTTACTGCTCCAACTACCGGATAGGGAAAATCATGGATTTTCTCTGTTACTTGTTCAAAATAGTCATGCTGTTTTTTCCATTCTTTTTGTGACATGCCATTTCGCTCTTTTAAATCAGCACCAACGCAAAAACTTTTCGTGCCAGATCCCGTCAAAATGAGTACCCTTACATTTTCGTCATATTTTAATTCATCCAGCACTTGAATTAATTCCACTGCCATTTTTGTATTCAAGGCATTCATTGAATCGGGCCGGTTTAAAGTTAATAAGAATATGCCTTTCTGTTGGCCAGAACTCTCGAGTTTAATCGTTTCATATGTTTGCACCAGCATCTTACTCATCCCTTCAAATGTATAATAGTTGTCTTAGTTCGGTACCGGATACCTTTTGGAGCTCTTTCCTGCTTTGGCTACTTGCCCCGGCAAATCATGGCCAAGTATACTCTTTAATTTTTCAGAAGCAGCAATTAGTGTATCAAGGTCAATGGCGGTTCTCACTCCCATTTCCTCCATCATGTGAACAACATCTTCTGTACATACATTACCTGTAGCGCCAGGAGCAAATGGACAGCCTCCAATCCCTCCAATTGATGCATCATAAATTCTGATTCCCGCCTCCATACCTGCGAGTATATTTGCCATTCCCATCCCTCTTGTATTATGAAAATGACAGCCGAATTCAAAATTTCTCCATTCATCTGAAACCGCTTTTGCTAGGTCATATACCTGTTTTGGATTAGCCATGCCAGTTGTATCTGCTAGTGTAATTCTTTTGATGTTATGTAAAAGGAGGGTATCTACAATTTTCATGATGCGATTCTGAGGGACTGTTCCTTCAAAAGGACAGCCGAATGAAGTTGCGACTGTTACATTTAATCCAATATCATACTTAGATGCAAATTGTGATAAAACCTTAAAGCTATTCAGAGATTCATCTGTTGACTGGCGGACATTTTGCCGATTGTGTGTATTACTTGCTGACAAAACATAATTAACAGACCTGACTCCATTTTCTTTGGCAATTTCAAGCCCTTTTAAATTGGGAACAAGGGCAACAAGCTCCATCTTTGCCTCATGCTGCTGAATCTGAGAATAGAACTCTGACGTGTTCGCCATTTGCGGCACTAACTTGGGATGGACAAAAGAACCAAACTCTACCTCAGAAACCTTTGCCACATGCAATAAATTAAATACATCAAGCTTCTCTTCTGGCGTCAGTATCATGGATTCAAGCTGAAGGCCATCCCGAAGAGCGACTTCATAAATCATTACTTCGTTTATTAACTTCATAGAATTATTCCCCCAATACCAATAGACAGATGGAAAAAATATTAGCTTTATATAAATAGGATACTGTATCCAATCTACAATTTCAATTATTATTATGAATATTCAAAAGATTTTTTATTTCTACCTTTAATAAAAAAAAGAGTCCTTAGACTCTAATTTGATAGTATAATTTCCAAATAATCCTATCAATCAAACAATTAGTAAAATTTTAATGTAATATCCCATACCTTTGACATTTTCTACTCAACGTAGAAACATCTACCCCTAGTTTTTTGGCTGCCTCTCTTAAACTTGAACTTTGTTTCAGCATATCTTCAATTATGTCCCTCTCAAGGATTTGCATCTTTTCTTTTAATGTATTTGCCTCTTTACTAACTTTATCTGCAGCAATGTTGGCCGGAAGGTCCTTAACTTGAATCGTGCTTTCATCTGTCATGATAAAAATCCGTTCAATCACATTTTCCAGTTCCCGGATATTACCTGGCCACTGATAACTTTCGAGTATTTTTATTACGTCTGGAGAAATTGTTTTGAGTGTTCCATACCTGGAGGATAGTTTATCAGTTGTTTTTATTATTAAAGGGATAATATCTTCCTTTCTTTCTCTCAATGGAGGTAAAGTAATTGGCAGAACGTTTATACGGTAAAATAAATCCTCCCTGAACTCTCCCTTTTCCATCATTTCTTTTAATGGCCGGTTCGTGGCACAAATAAGGCGGAAACTCACCTTCTTGGGTTTTGTGCTTCCAAGTCTTGTTACCTCGAAGTCCTGAATAACCCTTAATAACTTTACTTGAAGCTTTAATGGAAGTTCTCCTACTTCATCCAAAAACAAACTTCCGTTTTCTGCTATCTCAATCAATCCGGGCTTTCCTTTTTCACTTGCGCCTGTAAAAGCCCCTTTTACATAGCCAAAAAGTTCAGATTCCAATAAATCACCGGGAATGGCCCCGCAGTTCACTTTAATAAAAGGACTGTCACCGCCATGACTTGTCTCATGTATAAGCCTGGCTAAAACTTCTTTGCCTGTACCAGATTCCCCTAATAATAATACTGGAGAATCCGCTTTGGATATTTTCGGAACTAAATTGAGGAGTTGTTTCATTTGCGGGCTATTTGCAACTATTTTTACACTTTTTAAATGTTCTTTATATAAACTAAGCTCCCTCAAATATCTTTCAGACCTTTCCTCAGCATCATTTAATTGATTTTCCAGCTGAGTTAATTCAGATAAATCTCTTGCAGTTATGACTATTCTAAAAAGTTTACCTTCTTTATATACAGGAGTCCCTGTAACGAGTACGTTTTTGCCGCTCCGGAACTTCTGTATCAAAGAAACCACCTTTTTTTCTCTCTTAACAATAACTCCAACAGCTTTGGAAATTGTCCCGTTTTCCTCAAGTTCAATGCTTGTCCTGCCAATTAACTCTACTTCTGTTAAACCTGTAATTCTTGTATAGGCAGAATTTAACCTGACACATTTCAGGTCTGCATTGCAAATATAGATTCCTTCCTGACATGCATGGATTGCTGCTTCAAGCTCAAGACAATCTTCATAATGATTATGATGCTTAATCTGTTCAGTTTCAACCATCACTTCATATAGCTCCTTTCTATTGCAAAACAGCAAAATCCGTTGCAAAATCGCAACATAAACCGATCAAGATTAAATTCAGAGTTATGTAAATAAATTTTATTTTCTGTCAAATATTAATACCTTCATTATATCAAAGAGGAAATATAAAGTCAGCGATATATTTTGGCACGGCTCTTGCATTATCAAATATGACAGCGCTTTCGGAGGGATTTGATGATTAAGATTAATAGCTTGAAAGTATTAAGCGATCAAGAAATACAAAAGTCATCTTCACAATTAAAGGGAAAAAAACTTGAGAAAGAAGGAACATATTTTTTTCCCGTCCTATTCTCAGTTTGGAACATTGGATATAAGAGTTTTTTTCGGAAGGATCGAAAAAGCCGGTCGATCACTGGGGCAGATCTAGTTAGAGGAAGCACAGGGCTTTCTGACCATTTCCCTGTTTATGGGGAGATTGAGGCAGATGAAACAGCAATAATTACCCCTTACCATTCAATAACTGAGCAGCAGAAAGTAAGCAGGGAGTTCATTAGGACTTACTATATTCATTATAAAAGAATTTGGACACCGCCTGTCATCGAATTGTTTAAAGAAGAAGTTATTCATATGCCTTATACCATCTTGATTGATTCAAACGGGAAAACTGAAAGAACAAAATATTTTCTGCTGGAGCATTCCTCCACTAATCTGGACCTTCTTTCCAACTACCCTCATATTAAAGAATGCTGCTTAGGTGTTTTGAAGGGAGGTGACAATCTATGATTCTGTTTTGGTACCTTGGATTAGTATTGGCTTCCTGGATTATTATGGGATTCATATTATTTAAAACAGACTTAATCAATGATGACTAATTAGATTCTTGGAGGTGTATGAAATGGTCAATAACGCAACAATTATGTATTCCTGGATTTTTATGGTCCTATTTCTAATTGCAATGATTTATATGGGCTGGCTGGGCATGAAGAAAACAAAAAATTCAGACGATTTTGCAACAGCTCGCTCCTCTTATGGCTTTATTACACTGGGTTTGGCCATTACTGCAACAATTGCTAGCGGCTCAACCTTCATGGGTATGCCGGGATTAGCATATAGCATGGGTGCTCCAAGTCTTTGGTATCCTATTTTATATCCTATTGCAACTGTATTCGGTATGCTCCTGATCGCATCCTATGTAAAAAAGTTCGGAGATAAATTTGGCACCAGGACCATTCCTGAATTTATGGGAGAACGTTTTAATAGTGATTTTTTGAGAATAGTATTAGCTCTTGTTTCAGTTTTGTTAATTTTCTACGTAGTCTCCCAATTTGTTGCTGCTGCAACTATGTTCCAAACCATGTTGGGGCTTGATTATAACTTAGGGCTGTTTTTAACAGGCATTGTGTTAGCAGCATATGTGTTTATGGGAGGGTCGCACTCAGATATAATGACTGATGCAGTGCAGGGCTTTTTAATGCTTGTAATCGCCGTTGTCGTTATAGTGACTTTCCTTACTGGAGGCGGGGTCGAAGGCGGTTTTTCAGGCATGATGGACCTAATTAAGGAAAGAAGACCAGAAGGCTCCTTAGATGTATTATTTAAGCCCGGCGATATTACTTATGGCAGTGCATGGCTTGTGTTCCTGTTATTTGTGGCACATATCCCATTCAGCATCCTTCCGCACATCGGAAATAAATTTATGGCCATTAAATCAGGGAAAGAACTTAAAAGACTAATTATGTTCTGCACAATTGTGGCAACTACTTTGCCGGCTATGACACTAGGAGGTTTGCTCGGTATTGCCTTAATTGACCCCGGTGCCAATATTGCAGCTGACCAGGTAATCCCTGTTCTGTTCAACGAACTGTTTCCTCCAATCATTGCCGGACTTTTTGCAGTAGCTGTTCTTTCAGCCATTATGTCAACCTCTGATGGACTAATTGTTTCTCTGACTCAAATTCTGGCTAACGACATCTACCGTAAAACAATCGTTCCCAGAAAAGGAATTGACCCGGAGAAAGCAGAGAAAGTAGAAATGATAATCAGCCGTTATGGGACATTTGTTGTATTAGGAGTTGCTATTTTGATGGCATGGAACCCTCCTCAATCACTTTCTGTCTTCCTTTGGATAGGTATTGGAGGAATTGTTTCAGCGACAGCAGGACCATTATGTGTGGGAACTTTATGGAAAAGATCAACAAAGACAGCTGCCATTTCATCGATGCTTGCGGGTTCCATATCTTATTGGGTTATCTACCTGCCAATCGGCTTCGGCTTTACTAATCCGTTTGGTGCAGCAGGTATCTCCGTGTTAATAGGCATGGCAACTATGTATATAGTTACTTTAGCAACTGCAAAACCAAGTGAGAAAGAAATTGAAAGAGTATTCGGGAGCAATGATATTTCAGCATAAATATAAAAATGATAGGAGAGTATTAAAAATGTCAGAAAAAACAGCCGTAAAAACTGGTAAAGTAGCCGTAATGACCGAACCCTTGAATCTCAAATATCAGGAATACAGCATCCCTACTCCACAGCCAGGTTCACTTGTAGTTAAGGTAACCAGGACAAATGTTTGCGGATCTGAATTGCACATTTGGAGAGGGCATCATCCCAGTATTAAACGGGGAGTTCTTGGACATGAAATGATTGGAACTATTCATGAGCTTGGAGAAGGGGTAACAAAGGATTATGCTGGTAATCCCGTAAATATCGGAGATCGGATTGTTTCAACATATTTCCTCACATGCCGTAAATGCAGCCCTTGCCAGGAAGGCAGGTTTCACCTTTGTGAAAATGCCTATGAATTCTGGACAAAACAGCCGGAAATTGAACCTCATTTTCATGGATCATTTGCTACTCACTATTATATTCACGAAAATCAATACTTTTATAAAGTACCAGAAAATGTATCAGATGTTGCTGCAGCAAGTGCCAACTGTGCCCTTTCCCAGGTATACTTTGGCATTGAAGAAGCTGAGCTTCGATATAATCAGACCATTGTAATTCAGGGTGCTGGGGGATTAGGCTTATATGCTTCTGCAATCGCGAAAGAAAAAGGTGCAAAAGTGATTGTTATAGATAGCATTAAGAACAGGCTTGATCAAGCGAAAAAGTTTGGTGCAGACCATGTTATAGACATGAATGAATATTCAACCCTTGAGTCCAGGGAGAATGTCATTCTCCAGCTTACTAACGGCAAGGGAGCAGACATAGGCATGGAGCTCGCCGGTGTACCGGCTGCATTTGCTGAAGGTATACATTTAATTCGCCCAGGCGGAAAATATGTTACGATCGGAAACGTTTCCATTGGCAAATTTGTTGAATTTGATCCAGGCTTATTAACAAGAAAATCTATTAAAATACTGCCGATAGTTAGGTATAACCCATGGTACTTAAGAAAATCACTTGAATTCTTATCTGCGTCAATTGAAAAATACCCATTTGATCAAATGCTTGATGCCGAGTTTACGCTTGATCAAATACAGGAAGCCTTAGATAAATCCTCAGCACGCGAAGTTACTCGGGCTTCTATTATAGTAGACTAATTGAAAGGGTTGATTATTTTGAGCACTAAAGTTGCAGATCTTAATAAGTTATATATAAATGGAAATTGGGTTCAGGCCGAATCAGGGAAAAGCTTTGATGTTATCAATCCTGCTACCGGAGAAATTGTCAGTCCAGTTCCAAAGGGCGGAGAAAAAGAAGCGAAGCTTGCTGTTGATGCCGCTCATGAAGCATTAAAAAGCTGGTCCCAGACAACCTCTTATGAAAGAAGCTCCTTGCTTAAAAAGTGGCATGATCTTCTTATAGAAAATAAAGAAGAAGTTGCAAGAGTCTTAGTGGAAGAGCAAGGGAAGCCTTTGTCCGAGGCCCTGGGTGAAGTGGGATATGCAGCCAGTTTCATTTCCTGGTATGCAGAAGAAGCAAAAAGAATTTACGGTGAGACAGTACCCGCTTCGTTTCATGATAAGAGAATCCTATTGATTAAACAGCCAGTTGGTGTTGTAGCAGCAATTACACCATGGAACTTTCCGGCAGCCATGATTACAAGGAAGATTGCTCCTGCCCTGGCTGCTGGCTGTACGGCCGTAATCAAACCAGCAGAATTAACTCCCTTGACAGCCATAAAACTAGCTGAACTTGCAGAAAAGGCAGGCATCCCAAAAGGAGTTATCAATGTGATCACCGGGGATGCCCAACAAATCGGGCAAACTTGGCTTCAGGATGAGCGTGTTGCCAAGATTACATTTACCGGATCAACAGAAGTAGGCAAGCTTCTGATGCGCGGGGCTGCAGAAACTGTTAAGAAGGTTTCACTTGAACTTGGAGGTCACGCACCTGTTATCATTTTTGGCGATGCAGATTTGGATAAAGCGGTAAGCGGAGTAATCGGATCAAAATTTAGAAACTGCGGCCAAACTTGTGTATGTGCAAATCGAATTTATGTCGAAAAATCAATTCTTCCTAAATTTACAGCTAAGCTTAAAGAGGAAGTGGCGAAAATCAAAGTAGGTTTGGGCTATGAACCAGATGCGGAAATTGGACCTTTAATTAATGAAGCAGCCTATACGAAAGTAAAGAAGCATATCGATGATGCAGTTGAAAAAGGTGCAGTCATCGAGCATGGCGGGAACAGGATTAAGGAATATAGCAATGGCTATTTCTTTGAACCTACCATTTTAAGCGGGGTTCATGAGGAGATGGTGATTATGCAGGAGGAAACCTTCGGCCCAGTTGCCCCGATCATTGAATTTACGAGTATAGAGGAAGTCATTGAAAAGGCAAACAGCTCCCGTTATGGCCTTGCTGCTTATGCCTTTACTGAAAGCTTAAAGACCGCGATTACAGCATATGAAAAATTGGAATTTGGCATAGTCGGAATTAATGATGGAGTCCCTTCTACTGCACAGGCTCCATTTGGTGGATTAAAGGAAAGCGGGCTGGGCCGAGAAGGCGGACACCATGGTCTTGATGAATTTTTGGAAGTAAAATATGTTTCAATAAAGCTATAAAAGAAATCCCAAAGCTATGATGGCTTTGGGATTTCTTTTAGTGAATGCAAAAATGCGGTATTAGTTGGAGTTTGATAGTTCGCTAAGATTTCCATCCGGATCTCTAATATAGACTGAAGTAATTGCTCCAAGAGTCCCCGTTCTTTCAACTGGCCCTTCTTCTATTGCAATATTGCAACACTCTAAATGTTTTATCACTTCATTCATACCAGTTTTTGTAATGAAGCATAAATCTCCTGATCCAGCTGCTGGATTAAGGGCTTTGGGCTCATATTCATTCCCTTTTTGGTGAAGATTTATTTTCTGGATTCCAAACCTCAAGGCTTTTCTGCCTTCACCAAATGTTATTATCTCCATTCCCAATACTTTATTATAATAGTCACAAGTCTTTTCAATACTTTGTACCGTCATCACTAAATGGTCCAATCTTTCTATTTTCATTCCAATCCACTCCTTAATTATAAAAAATTCCTTTAATAACTAAAAAAAACAAAACCCCGGACAAACACTTCAGAGGTTTTGTTTTATCAGCAATCTTCCTGCTGCATTTTATTGATCTGCCTGCTGCTTAAATTGCTCTTTTCCCACTTGATACCAGTCTGTTCCTTCGCTATCAATTATTACGACTGCCGGGAAGTTCTCTACAGTCAGTTTATAAATCGCTTCAGGTCCTAAATCTTCATAAGCAATTACTTCCATTGATTTAATAGATCTGGCGATCAAAGCTCCAGAACCGCCAATTGCTGCAAAATAGACCGCTTTATTTTTCTTCATTGAATCGATTACTTCCTGGCTCCGGTAGCCTTTTCCGATCATCCCTTTTAAGCCCCGATCCAGCAGCGAGGGTGTATATTTATCCATTCTTCCGCTTGTAGTCGGCCCGGCTGATCCAATAATCTGTCCTGGCTTTGCTGGGGTTGGTCCAACATAATAAATGGTTTGGCCTTTAATATTGAAGGGAAGGTCTTCCCCTTTTTGGAGAGCTTCTGACATTCTTTTATGAGCTGCATCTCTCGCTGTATATATCGTACCGCTGATCAAGACACGGTCACCAGCTTTTAAACTGATCAATACTTGTTCATCTATTGGGCTGCTAACTTTATTTGCACACAAATGAATTCCTCCTACAATCTGACTTCTTTATGTCTGCTTGCATGGCAGTTTAAATTAACAGCTACAGGCAATGCAGCAATGTGGCAAGGCTCTATCTCAACCTTCACATCAAGTGCAGTTGTATTTCCTCCCATGCCCTGTGGCCCAATACCCAGTTTATTGATTTCTTCCATTAACTCGTTTTCTAATTGGGCAAGCTCTGGGCGTTCACTTCTGTGGCCAATTGGTCTGAACAGTGATTTCTTCGCCAAATAGGCACATCTTTCAAAATTGCCTCCAATTCCAACTCCCACCACAAGAGGAGGACAGGCATTTGGCCCTGCGATTGCAACCGTATCAAGGATATACTTCTTAATGCCTTCAAGACCATCTGATGGCTTGAGCATTTTAAGACTGCTCATATTTTCACTGCCCCCTCCTTTTGCAGACATATGGATGACGATTTGATCCCCAGGTACAAGTTCAATGTGGATTATGGAAGGAGTGTTATAGCCCTTGCTTTTTTCCCGGGTAATAGGGTGATCCACGATTGAATGTCTCAAATACCCTTCTTCATAACCTTTTTTAACGCCTTCATTTATAGCATTATAAATGCTGCCTCCAGCAATATGGCAGTCCTGTCCAACCTCAACGATAAATACTGATACTCCAGTGTCCTGGCACATTGGAACCCGTTCGCTTTTTGCAATATCAGCATTTAATATTAGCTGTTCCAGTATGTCTTTGCCGGTTTCAGAAGATTCATTTTTTAATGCTGATTGAAAAGCTTCCACTACGTCCTGCCCTAAATCAAAATTTGCTTCCTGACACATTTTCGAAACTCGTTCAACAATTTCCTCATAAGTAATTGTTCTCATACGATCTTCTCCTTTTTCATCTTTAAGGCATCTCAACTTTGGAAGATAACGGAGTAAATTGCAGGCTAGTTTTGTGTATTCTGTTTTTGCCCTGCCACTCCTTCTTTTCTTCTTTAACATCCTGAATTTTATGTGCTCCGCGGCTTTCTTTCCTTGCAGCTGCGGAGATTGCTGATGCCCACGCGGATCGTACTTTATCACAAATCTGGAGAGCCTGAATACTATTTTCATTCTCCAAATTTAACGCGATTAAATTTAATTCATCTGCAGCTTCCTTCAAAGAAAGGGAGGTTCTTTCAATCCCCACCTTCTGCCACATAACGTCTTTTACTTTTTTGATCATTTCAGATTCCCCAATTATTGGAGAGTTATCTATTAATTCTTCTGTTCCTGAGGCCATAATGCCGGCAATGCTCTCCATCGATTTTTCCTGTACAGCCATCTTTCCCGCACGGTATCCAAAAACCAGTGATTCAGTTAAAGAGCCCCCGCCTAAACGATTCGCCCCATGTAGGCCGCCCGTCACTTCTCCGCAAGCGTATAGACCTGGAATGTTTGTTCTTCCCCATTCATCTGTCTGGATTCCACCCATACAATAATGCTGTACAGGACTCATAACCCATTCTCCCTCATGCCCTTTTTGATACAGACGATACAGATATGGACTGTCAAGCTGAAGAACATTCCCCGCCACCGCAGAAAAATCCAGAAGTACTTTATTTTCCTTAAACATTGCATAACTAAGTTTATCTCTTGTTTCAAGCTCTTTTTTAGGATACTTTTCCATAAACCGTTCCCCTTTATCGTTTACAAGAAAAGCGCCTTTTGCAAAAATTTTTGTCATGATATCGATATTTGCCGGATGCTGCAAACGGTAAGGATAAAATTGCACAAACTCCATATCAACAAGAATAGCCCCATGTCTCCATGCCATGCCGATTCCTTCACCCGACACATCCCTTGGATTATCCGAAGATTGATAGAGTCCTCCAAAACCCCCGGTTGCCAATATAACAGCCGGTGAATAAATAATATGAAACTTCTTATTTTTTTGGATCAGTGCACCTTTTACTTCATTATTATCTTTTATTAAGTCAACAACTTCAGATTGTTCATGTAAATCGATTCCTATTTCTATTGCATAATCACGCATAGGCTTTGTAATATTTTTTCCAAGTCCTGTCCCGGCATAAACTCTTCTTGGAAAGGAATGGCCAGGAGTAATAACCACCCTTTCCCTTTCTAGATGAATTCCAAATTTGCTTTCTAATTCATTGACTCTGACAGTACATTCTTCGGCTAAAATTCTTGCTAACCTTTTATCAGATAAATGCCTGCCTCCTTCTAATAGATCCTTTAAGAAAATATCAGGAGAATCTCCAGGAGAAAATATGGCCGAATGCACACTATCTGAAATAACTGATGAACCCCCAAGCCCTGCTTTTCCTTTTGTGACCAGAACAACAGATGCACCCTCTTCTTTAGCAGAAATGGCAGCAGCCAAAGCAGCCTGCCCCCCGCCAATTACCATTACGTCATATTGATTATATTGAATTTGCCTCATCTCTTTAACCAGCTCCATAATGCAAAACGATTTGCATCTTTATTTAGTTCAGCAATAGCAGTTGTTAATGGGATTTCTTTCGGGCAAACCTGGACACAGTTCTGCGAGTTTCCGCAGTTAGCTAACCCTTCCTCCCCGATCATTACTGATAATCTATCATTCTTTTGCTGTGCTCCAGTAGGGTGCATATTAAAATATTTAGTCTGCCCCAATGCCTGAGGGCCAATAAATGGTAAACTGCTATTAACATTTGGGCATGCATCGAGGCAGCATCCGCAGGTCATACAGGTTGAATACTTATAAGCTTCTTGCTGAACATCTGAGGAAATTAGAGGACCAGCCCCCAATGCATAGGTTCCATCAATCGGGATCCATCCTTTTATTTTCTTTAGAGCACTAAACATGCGGTCTCTGTTTACAACCAGATCCTTTTCTACAGGAAATGTTTCCATTGGCTCTAGATGGATAGGCTGTTCGAGCCGATCCACTAAGGTAGAGCATGCCTGGCGGACTTTTCCATTTATTCTCATGCTGCACGCCCCGCAGACTTCCTCAAGACAGTTATACTCCCAAGCTACTGATCTTACTTTTTCTCCGTTGGCGTTAACCGGATTTTTCTGTATCTCCATTAATGCAGATATTACGTTCATATTCTTCCGGAAAGGGATATTAAATTCCTCCCAATAAAAGGAAGAATCGGATGAATCTTTTCGCTTTATTTTAAGCTTGATATCCACTGCAGCACCCATCTTTTCACCTGCTTTTCCTTATACTTTTGATGCCTCTTCTTTTTTTCCTGATGTTACAATGTCATATCTCCTTGGTCTTAGAGCAATATATTTAAGATCAACTGGTTCATAAGAAAAGCTTGGACCAAACGGGGTATATATAGCAATTGTCGTTTTTAGCCAATTCTCATCATCTCTATTAGGGAACTCAGGCTTATAGTGGGCCCCCCTGCTCTCATTCCGGTTAAGAGCGCCAAGCGTAATGACTCTCGCAAGCTCAAGCATATTTTTAAGCTGGCGGACAAACGGAACGGTTCTGTTATGCCACCTTGATTTATCATCTATTCCAATGTTCCTGAAACGTGCCTGAAGCTCCTGAAGCTTCTCATCTGTTTTTTGAAGCCGGTCATTATATCTGACAACGGTCACATTATCCACCATCCAGTCACTCATCTCCACATGCAGCTGATATGGATTTTCATGACCGTTCATTTTGTAGATTTTTTCAACTTCTTCTTCTTGCTTTCTCTGTTCATTTTCAAAAATGAAGGGTGCAAGGTCTTCACAAGATTTTTCAAGGCAATTTACATAGCTGACAGCATTTGGGCCAGCCACCATCCCGCCATATATAGCCGAAACTAAGGAATTTGCTCCAAGGCGGTTTCCACCATGAAATTGGTAATCACATTCTCCGCATGCAAATAGCCCGGGTATATTTGTCATCTGATCATAATCAACCCAAAGGCCGCCCATTGAGTAATGCATAGCAGGGAATATTTTCATCGGAAGCTTTCTTGGATCTTCACCCACAAATTTTTCATAGATATCAATTATTCCGCCAAGCTTTCTCTGCAGTAATTCCGCAGGCAGGTGGGAAAGATCAAGGTAAACCATATTTTCTCCGTTGATCCCTAGTTTGAGATCTACGCATACATGGAAGATTTCCCTTGTAGCAATATCCCTTGGAACGAGATTTCCGTAAGCAGGATATTTCTCCTCGAGAAAATACCACGGTTTACCCTCTTTGTAGACCCATACTCTTCCACCCTCACCGCGAGCTGACTCAGACATCAGCCGAAGTTTATCATCTCCTGGAATTGCTGTTGGATGAATCTGAATAAATTCGCCATTTGCATATCTGGCACCTTGTTGGTATGCAATGCTATGTGCACTTCCTGTATTAATGATGGAATTTGTACTTTTTCTAAAGATATTGCCTATGCCGCCTGATGCTAAAATGACTGCATCTGATTTAAATGTCTGAATGTCCATCGTTTTTAAATTCTGAGCAGAAATGCCTCTGCATCTTCCTTCATCATCTTTAATAAGCGATACTAATTCCCAGTATTCAAATTTTTCAACAAGACCCTCTGCTTCATATCTGCGAACTTGTTCATCAAGCGCATAAAGAATTTGCTGACCTGTTGTCGATCCAGCAAAAGCCGTCCTGGAATATTTAGCACCTCCTAGCCTTCTAAAATCAATATGGCCTTCTTCTGTACGGTTAAATTGCACGCCCATTCTAGCCAATAAATAAATAATGTCCGGCGCAGCTTCGCACATTGCTTTTACCGGAGGCTGATTGGCTAAAAAGTCACCGCCATAAATGGTATCATCAAAGTGCTCCCATACAGAGTCTCCTTCTCCCTTTGTATTTACAGCCCCATTGATGCCCCCTTGGGCACACACCGAATGGGAACGGCGAACCGGGACAAGAGAAAACAATTTCACTTTCTTTTTGGCTTCTGCTATTTTAATAGTGGCCATTAATCCTGCCAGGCCGCCGCCAATCACAATAATTTCCTGGTTTTTCATAATATCCCCTCTCCATTTGAAAGCACTAAAATTTAAATCCTGGGTGGAGTTTAACTAACAAATGAAATTAGACTTCCTAATCCCAAGACAGTTAAAATAATAAACAATCCAAAACACAGATTCCTGACCGTTTTTTGGGATGAAGGACCAATTGTTAACCCCCAAGTTATGAGAGCAGTGGAAATTCCATTTGTAAAATGATAGGTTGTGCTTAATACACCTGCCATATAAAAAATCATCATAACAGGGTTTGCCAAATGTTCCCCAACCACCTGATGATTAATCTCATTTCCGCTGATTACTGGACTGATTCTAAGTGCCCAGACATGATAGATAACAAAAATAAAGGTAATGATTCCTGTTACCCTTTGGAGAAGAAAACTTATGTTTCGCTTGTATTTATATACATGTGCATTCGGTTTGGAAATGAAAGATAAATAGATTCCGTAGATAGCGTGAAATAAAAGGGGAATGGCTATAAATCCAATTTCAAGCAAGAGCAAAAATGGGAGATTGAGCATAAATTGAATATGTTCGTCATATTTCTCGCTTCCTAGGATAGCCAATGCATTCCCCATTAAGTGCTGTATTAAAAAAAGGCCTAGCGGGATAAGCCCCGCTAGTGAATGCAGTCTTGTAAGAACAAATCTTCTTGAATTTGAAAGAGGCGCTACTGTATTTGTTTGCAACACTCTTCCCCCGCTTCCATCATTTCAGCTGCGCTAATTTCTTCTAATTGTAAAATGGCCTGAACCTTTTCTTCAGCGTTCCATACTTTGTCTAAAGTCATTGTTTTAAATTTTTGAATCAGTTCTTCCTTATCCGCAGGTTTTTCCGGATCACCCTTTGGATATTCTGTTCCTTCACTGAATGTTCTGCCATCTTTTATAGTTATAACTACTTTTGCCCCCCATTTTTCAGGATAAGCATTTTCGTAATAAGGATCGGCTTCAACACTGACTTTTTCCATCAGGTTTCTTATCACAGGCGATTGTAAAATTTCCTTATTATAATCGATTAATGAGGCAGAACCCTTAATGGCAATTAAAGCCGCGCAAAATTGGCTGCTAAATTTAGAAGCATAAACGGTATCAGGATTTGGGTTATCTGTAATATTCAGGACAGTTTGATAGGTTTTAATTGAGATATTTTGTATTTGGTCGTGGGTGAGTGCATTTTCCTTCATGATGTTTAAAATGCAATCCATCGCTGGGTGTGTATGACGGCAGGAGGCATGGATTTTAAAACTATTTTCTATAATCTTGAATTCTTTGCCAAGATTTCTGGTAATTTTATCTGCATCATATTTCTCTGACATGGCATTGAAAAAGCCCCTTCTGCCTTCCAGTATTCTTGATGCGGATGTGAAATCTTTTTTCGCCAGCAAGGCAGCAAGTGCGCCATTATAAGCTGCTTTTGCAGTATGAAGCTGTTTCGTGTTAGCTCCATCCTCAATAAACTCCCATAAACCCGCTGCTTGTGTGCCAGCATTTCCGAGAGCATACATAGTTTGCTCAACATTTAGGTTCAGAAGCTTAGCTACTGCTGCAGCCGAACCAAAAGTCCCGCAGGTTGCTGTGTTATGCCAGTAATAATAATGGGAAGGTGAAACAGCCTCTCCAATTCTGTAGCAAATTTCATACCCCACAGCTACTGCGGTAATAAGTTCTTTTCCGCTTAATCCATAGGCTTCAGCAACAGCTGCAGCTGCTGGAATGACAACCGTACCTGCATGGATAATGGATGATTTATGAATATCATCCAGCTCTACTATATGGCTTGCAGCCGCATTGACCAAGCAGGCATTGCCAATGGAAGACTTTCCCCCATTTATGAGAGTTGCTTGTTCATTTCCGCCCCACTCTCGAATCAATTCCAATATCGATTGAATCGGTTTTTCATCTTTTCCCGCAAGTGCTGAACCATACCAATCCAGAATACAAAGTTTCGTGTACTCGACAACTTCATCTGGCAAATCTTCATATCTAACATTACTCGCATATTCAGCTAACACTCTGGTTAATATCATTTTACTTCACCTACCTTTGCACCTAACACCGTTTGCAAAGCGCTAATGATATCATCATACTTCTCCACTACATGTGCACCTGAATCTTTAAGCGCTTTCATCTTTAAGGAAGGACGGCCTGTATTTCCGGAAATCATCGCTCCGGCATGGCCAAAAACAGTTCCTTCCGGCATGGATTCTGTAAACTTGCCGGCAACAAAGGATATTAACGGCTTTGTAAAACCCCCCTCTTTTAATAATTGGGCAGCATCTTCTTCAAATGAGGTTCCAGGCTCCGAAAAAGTAACAACAGCTTCGGTTTCATTGTCTTTTTCAAACAGAACAAGAAGGTCTTTAATCTTGGTTCCGATTAAACTATCTCCGCCAATGCCTATACTTGTTGTAACACCAAACCCGGCCCTCTTAACCATCCAGGAGGTTTCAGCAGTCATCCCCCCGCTTCTTGATATCACTCCGACATTTCCAGGAACGAAACAGCGTTCTGGCCGATCACCACCTATGGATCCCATCTTTATGCGGTCCTTCGGATTAATCATGCCAACCGTATTAGGACCGATGATCGTAACATTTTTTTTTCGCGCAGCGTATAGCAATTTTACTGCATCATGCTGAGGTATATTTTCCGTTGTAACAACAATCAGCTTAATTCCACTGGAAATTGCTTCGAGAACAGCATCCAATGCAAACGCAGGAGGCACAACAATCAGAGATGCATTTATATCATGCTTTTTAACAGCTTCTGCAACCGTGTCGTAAACTGGTACTCCTTGAACATGCTGTCCTCCTTTACCGGGTGTAATGCCTGCAAAAATATTAGTACCATAGGCAAGAGTATGGCTGACAATCATAGAAGCTTCCCGGCCTGTAATTCCTTGTACAGCTAATCGAGTGTTTTGATTGATTAGAATTGACATTTAGGATACCCCTCTCATCTTTTTAACCATTTCTGCTGCTGCTTCTTCAATTGTTAAATCTTCCCCGAAATAAGTAATACCTGCTTCAAGAAAAATTCTTTTTCCCTCTTCGTCATTAACTCCTGCTTCCCTCACAACTATGGGAAACTCTGCAGGGTCTACGCCTAATTCTTCAATGGCCTTTACAATTCCCCGGGCAAAGACATCGATTTGTGTATTATTGGTTATGTTGTGTGCCACAAACAGGCCCTTTACTCCTTCCTTGGAGAGAATTCCTTTTGTTAATCCCGTTACTTTTTCTTCTGGCGGATTACCTCCCGTTTCTGTGTAATTTGCAGGAGAGGCTCCTAAATTAATAAGGGCGTCAAAACTTAATAAGCTTCCGCCTCCGCCTCCGCACATAAAACCAATTTCACCGCCATCCATTTCCGTATAACGTGCTGTTCCGCGATAATCTGCGTCATTAACTTTTACCATATCCTTCTCAAGCTGGGTTAAAGGCCTCCAGGACCGTTCACTGCCTGATTCTACTTTGCCTTCAAGTTCTGGGTGGCGGTATAGCGCCGAATCATCCACACCCATAACCGAAGCTGCTGCCATTACTTCATCGTCCCTTGTAAGTACCAACGGGTTAATTTCCAATATATAACAGTCATACCTAAGAAAGATATTATATAATTTGCATAGGATTGCTGCAGCTTTTACTAAAGGCTTGCCCGTAACTCCGAGTCTGCTCCAAATTTCCTTTGACTGGTATGGCTGAAGCTCGGCAAAAGGTTCAACATGATAAATTACAATTTTCTCAGGGGAATCTTTAACAAGATCTTCTACTTCAACTCCCCCTTCTGTCGTAGCAATAACTACCGGAACCTGTTTTTGAGGGTCAATTGTAATGGAAACATACCATTCTTCATCTATATCAATCTTTTCTTCTAGCAAAACCTTATCTACAGGAAAGTTTCTAACTGTCATACCCAAAATTTCATCTGCCTTGTACCTTGCCTCTTCTACAGTGTCTGCAAACTTGATAGCCCCAGCTTTTCCTCTTTTCCCTACCGGGACCAAAGCTTTTAAAACACATGGTTTTGTTAAATGCTGTTCAGTTATTTCTTCACTACCTGAAATAACTGCATGGCCTGGCACAGGGACACCATGTTCTTTTAGAATAGTTTTACTAACATTCTCCAGCATTCTGCCCATTTTTCATTTCTCCTTTTTTGGATATTGGATCCAATTTATAAAAGAAAGGGAATTTACTTCCCTTCTTTCTTCAGGCTTTCTATTAAAGATTCTCCTGTTCGGTAGATATGCTCCGATACAATATTAGCAGCGGTTTCCTTATCTTTTTTTACAACTGCTTCAAGGATTTTTCTATGTTCTGTATTTGAGGTTTCAATTTGTCCGGTTAGAAGGTGTGGTGTTTGCTGCGGAAGGCCATTCCACAATGTGCCAATAAATGAATTAAGACGTTCCCAATTACATCTTTTTACAAGCAAACGGTGAAAGTCAATGTTATACTGTACAAAAGTGTCTGCATCATCGGCCTTTTCCATTTCGGCTACAAGCGAAGAAAGCTGGTTGATATCTTCGTCTGTTAATAAATCAACGCTTTGGTAAACAGCCATTTTCTCCAGCTCAGATCTTAAGGCATAAATTTCTTCAATGTCCTTAATGCTGATTGATTTCACTACGGCACCTTTATGCGGCTCCAGCTTAATAAGTCCCTCTGACTCCAGTTTTCTAAATGCTTCTCGGACAGGCATCCTGCTAACGCCCATTTTTTCTGCCAGATCTGATTGCTTTAACCTTTCACCCGGCTTGAAATCCCCTCTGATAATCGCTTCTCTTATTACATTGCACACTTTTAAATGGAGTGTATCCCTATTCTCAATTCGTAAGTCCTGATTCATAGACATATTTCAAATACCTTTCCTTATCCTATTTTAGTTTTAGGATACAGGATCCAAATATTATTGTCTACACTTTTCTGACACTTAAGTTTATTTTACAAAAAACCGATCCAGTTCCACCACGTTACAGCCGTTAATATTGTAACGACCATCATAATAATAGTCATATAGATTCCCGGGATAATAAACTCTTTTTGCTGGATCTGCCCAGTGCTATGGACAATAATATTGGGAGTTGCTTCAACTACAAGAATATATCCATGGAGGCAGGCTAGTGAAGCCGTAATACATATTAATACCGGATCGGCACCTGCCTTGCCTGACAGCCCGATAAAAATAGGAATTAGCGTCACAACTGCTGTCGATACGTTGGCAACAGCCAAATGCAGGATTTGTGTGATAATTAAAATGGATGCAACAGCAGTAAGCGGTGAGCGAAGCAGATCAATAATCCATCCCGCACTTAAAGTAGTCCCTACAAGTTCCGCTGCCCCCGAATGATTAAAAGCATAGCCAAGCGATAAAGTTACACCCATAATGAGAATAGTATCAAAATTGATTTTTACCATACTATCCCACTTCGAACAGCCTACACCTGGAAATGCCATTAATATAACACCTATCAGGGTTGGAATGCTTGGGTGAAGTCCATGCAGCGGTTCGGTAAACCATAAACATACGATAAGAATCAAAATACCGATGCATTTTTTTTCATCTGTATTGATAGCACCTAACTCTTTCAGCTTTTTGTCCATTTCCTCCTTCAAATGATGAAATTCTTCATTTTCTTTTGACAAGGGAAATACCTTGATTAATAACAGCCAGGATAAGGGAATTAAAAGCAGCCATATTGGAACAGTGTACATGAACCATTGTAAATAAGTTATTTGAATCCCCAAAAACTGCTTTAATAATTCTACCGTCAAGATATTTCCGATTGCTGCCGTCATGACAATCGTTCCGCTTATTGTTCCGCCAAATGCAACACCAAGCAGTATCATTTTCCGCAGATTTCCATCCTTCTTAACACCTATATGATCGAGCGCCATTAAAGCAACAGGTAATATCAGGGTAGCTCTTACAGCTACTGCAGGGATAAAAAAAGCCTGCACCTGAGGGATGAGCAAAATGCTTGCTAATAAACCTTTTGCTGTGCCGGCCCACTTTGCCAAAATCAAATATGCCAGTCTTTTAGCAAGTGGGGTATCATTAACTCCTCTTGCCAGCATCATTCCCCCTATTATCAAAAAAATGGCTGGTGAGGAAAAACCGCTGAAGATAATATCCATGTTCACAATTTTAAATAACAGCATTAACACCAGCAGCAGTACAGCAGTAACCCCAAGCGGCAAGGGCTCAAATGTCCAGTAAAAGACACTTAAGACTAAAAGGGCGAGCATGATTTTGGCAGAAACACTGCTTCCAGGCAAAACAGCGTAGACAGATGCAGACAGAGCAGCACCCAGCATTAGGGTAAATGTTTTTGAAGACCCAATAGAATTTACCCAGGATGACTTTGGCATAAAATTTACTTTTGCCTTGGTATTTGGAGCACCCAATTTACTCTCCTTCTTTCTTTTGCTTAAATACGGCTGGCTGATTCAACTGGTGTGCACATCTGGAAAAACCCTTCCAAATCCTCTATTTCTTCCAGGCGGAATACCTGATCAATAAGTAATTTTTTTGCTTCCTCACTAATGATATTCCCCGTAACATCCTTGAATTTATCAATCAATTGCTGATCAGTCATAGGATTATCCATACTGCCAATAGCATGTTCAACGAAATGGCTGAGTTCCCTGCCATCTTTCAATTTTACTGTTAATCTGACCTGGTCTTCTTTAATATTCTCATCTATCTTCAACTGTATTTTTGTCCTTAAAGCCTTTACTTCAGGTTTATTAACGAAATCATCAGTAAACTCATTCACGCCAGCTCTTAAATGAAGGAATCCTGCAGCGACGCAATGGTAAACACTAAATTTCCCTTCAAGACCTGTTTTAAAATCTGTTTTGCCGGTTAGTTCTTTAACTAGAGGATGTCCTGTAATATGAATTTCTTCTACTTCTTCTCCTTTTAAGTTGTGTGCTCTCTGTATGGCAATGATTCCTTCAATGGACGGATGGGTTACAATGCCGCTGGCAAATGGCTTATAGCTGTTTTTCTCAATTTTCCATTTATCTCCCCATTTATCTGTCAACAGTTCCATTTTAGATTCTTCTGATAAAACATTGATAAATCCGCGCTCTGCTTCCAATGCTTGTTTAGAACTTGTAAACCCTTCGCCTGCAATGAATGCTGCAAGCATCCCATTCATCGCTGCTTTTCCCGGATGATAAGGTTTTGTCATTGTTCCAAACATTTCCCTTAATCCGGTAGGATCGGTTGCGGCTATCCCAATAGCAAAGGAAGTTTTCTCCTCGTCAAGCCCTAAGAGCTTGCTCATTGCTGCAGCAGCGCCAATTCCTCCAACGCTTCCGGTAATATGCCAGCCCCGCCAGTAGTGGGAAGGGTATAAAGCAAGGGCAAGTCTGGCCTGAACCTCACAGCCTAAAATGAAAGCCTCTAAAACCTCTTTACCGGTTTTTTTCTTATATTGGCTATATGCTAATACAGCAGGAAAAACAGGGGAAGAAGGGTGAAGAACTGTTTCAAGCAGTGTGTCATCAAAGTCATAAATATGGGATGACATGCCATTTAGCAAAGCTGCGAAAAGCATATCAGTCTTTTCATTTCTTCCAAGAATAGACGCCTGCGGGGTGCTTTCCATCAATTTTGAAACATTTAAAACTTTATCCATTGATTCATGATAGGCTGCTCCTATAGCAACACCGAGCCAGTTCAATAGACTTCTCTTAGCTTCATATACAGCATTTCCGCTTATTTGTTCAAAATTTGTATGGTTGATATTTCTAGCAATTTGGGTGGTTACCATTTTATCTCTCCTCTTATAAACATGAATAGTTTAATAGCCCTTTTGCTTTTTTATATACTGGATAATCCACTAATTTATTTCTTACCGAAATGGACGCACTCCCATTAAGTTCAGCCTCTTCAAACGCTTCTACTATTTCTCTTGCTTCTTCCAAGGCTTTTTCGTCCGGAGTAAAAACCTGATGAATGGCATTTATCTGTTTTGGATGAATAGACAGCTTGGATTTAAATCCTGAAATTCTAGCCCGGACAGCCTCTCTGTATAACCCTTCTTCATTGGATAGATCTGGATATACCGCATCCACTGGGCTACTGATCCCTGCCGCCCTTGATGCGTTAACAATTTGTGACCTTGCAAAATAAAGCTCTTCACCTCCATCAGTTAGCTCGCAATCTATATCAAGTGAATAGTCAATTGAACCAAACACTAGCCTCGGAACCAAAGAATGAGAATTTGCAATTTCATAGGCAAAGTGAACACCTGAAGCTGTTTCGATAAGTGGCAGCACCTCAAAATGATCTCCTTTTCTTCCCGCCCTTTCAAGGAGCTCAAGCACTGTTTGGCAGATAACTTTCATATTGCTGCCGCTTTCAGCTTTCGGGACAATGATTCCCTTCGCACCTGATTCAACTGCACACTCGATATCTTTTCTCCAATACACAGTTGTAAAGTCATTAATTCTGATATACACATCTTTTTCAGCTGGGTAATTTAGCAAGTAATTTTTTGCCCTTTCTCTAGCAATCTCTTTTTCATTAATGGCGACAGCATCCTCCAGATCAAAAATGACACTGTCTGCTGCACTGGATAATGCTTTTCCCATTATTTTTTCAGAAACTGCCGGTACAAATAAGTAGGATCGTTTAGGTGCCATTGTTAACTCCTCCTTCGCGGATATTGGATCCAATTATATGGAAGAATAGCTTACTCAATTACTTGAGTAAGCGCATTCCCTGCCCTCATAATATGGCTTTCGACCAGCTGTCTCAGCATGATAGGATCCTTTAATTCAAGGGCTCTTAACATTTGTTTATGCTCTTCATTCGAAACAAACATTGTTTTTGGAATGAGACTTGGAACATGAGCTGGGTATCCCTCAATAAATTCCTTCGTCAGCAATTTAATCTTTTTCCAATCACATCCCTTTTGCAACAGCATGTGAAACTGATGATTATGGCTAATAAAGGAATCCATATCATTGTTTTCAATATCCTGGTCCATTTTTTTTACAAATAGATGTAAGCCTGACTTATCCTCATTTGTAAGAAAATTCATTGATTTTTGAACAGTGATGCCCTCCAGGAGTGCTCTCAGATAATACAGCTCTTCTATATCTTCCCTTCTAAAGCCGATTACCTGTGCTCCTTTATGGGGAAGAAAGGCTACTAGTCCTTCTCTCTCGAGACAGCGGAGAGCCTCTCTTACAGGCATCCTGCTCACCCCAAATCTTGAAGCTAATTCGTCTTGAATCAATCTTTCCCCCGGTTTATAAACCTGGTTGAAAATAGATTCCCTAATCATATCTGTAACTTTTTCTTGTAATGTATGAAATTCTTTTACCTGATTCATTTAAAAACTCCTTAAGCATTGTAAAAACTGCCAAGAATTATTTTGCTAATAACAGTGAAATCTGCGGGAAAATAACAATTAATATAAGGGCCAATACCATAAGAGCGAAGAAAGGCAGGACTCCTCTTACTACTTCCCCTACTTTTTCCCTAGTGATTCCGCTTACTACAAAAAGATTCAATCCTACAGGAGGAGTAATCATTGCCAATTCCATATTAATCGTCATTATAATCGCAAAGTGAATAATATTAATATCAAACATCACTAGAACCGGAAGTAAAATTGGCAAGGTAATTAAGATAATCGCTACAGCTTCCAGGAACATTCCAAGCACGAAGAACATTAAATTAACACCAATCATAAAAATCCATTTATTCGTTGTGCTTTCTTCAATCCATGCCGCGAAACTTTGCGGTACTTGCTCTGTCGTTAAGAACATTCCAAAGATCATAGCTGAGGCAATAACCAGGAAGATCATCGAAGTAATATTGATGGATTCCTTAAGTACTTCCCTGAATTTAGGAAACGACATTTCTTTATAGATAAATACTGAAACAATGATTCCATAGAAACATGAAACAAATGCTGCTTCAGTTGGGGTTACAATTCCAGAGTATATTCCTCCGAGGATAATAACAGGAAGAAGAAAACCCCAAATGGCCTTATAGGTTTTTTTCCAGCGTACATTCATTGGCTCCTTTGGCAACTTACCATAGTTATTAATTCGTGCGTTAACAATTGCTGAAAAAAGTAAAATACCGCCCAGCAATAAACCCGGGATAATCCCTGCAGCAAAAAGTTTACCTACAGATTCTTCTGCAACCGACGCGTAAATGATTAAGGGTATGGAAGGAGGAATCAGAATTCCAAGTGTCCCTGCTGCTGCAACTAATCCCATTGCATATCGCTTGCTATAGCCTGCTTTAACCATTCCTGGAATCATAATGCTCCCGATTGCTGCTGCTGTAGCGGGACTTGAACCGGAGATTGCAGCAAAAATCATACATGCAAGGATGGTAACTACCGCGAGTCCTCCACGAATATGGCCGACCCACGATTTTAGAGCTTCAATCAAATGAAAGGATATTCCGCCTTTTGACATTATAATCCCAGCAAATACAAACCCTGGAATAGCCATTAGTGTTGCTGAATTTAAGGAGTTAAACATTTTTTGAATGACAGTATATAGGGTAAAGTCGATCATGGACAGAGCAACAACACTTGAAAGCCCTAAGCTGACCGCAATAGGCACTCTAATAAGGCAAAGAATGGCAAAGACCAAAAACAATACTAGAACCGGACTCATGCTCCTACTCCCTTCTGATCAGTTTCTTTCTTATTTAGCTCCTGCATTTCTTCATAGAGATGTTCAAGTTCTCCTGTAATTTCACGTTTATCCCCTGTAAATGCCCGATAAGCCTTCACAATAAAGTAAACCCCAAGCAAACTCATTCCCACAGGCAGAACCAAATAGGTTATCCAAATTGGAATCCCGACATCAATGGTAGTGATCCCCTGCTCTTTTGAAAGCGTTATCAATTCAAGGGATGAAAAAGCGAGATAAAAGGTGAAGCACGCTCCTATAATATTACTAATACCGGCAACGATTTTTTTTAATCCTTTTGGCAGCAAATCAAACAACAACTCTACCTGAATGTGACGATTGTCTTTTAAAGCCATTCCAAATCCAATAAAAATAGACCAAACGAGAAGAAATTCAAAAATTTCAGTGACCCATGCCTGTGGTGCATTTAACACATATCTGGTAAATACACCATATAAACTGACAACTACTCCTCCTATAAATAGCAATCCAGCTGCGCCTTCTTCGATGTGATCAAGCCATTTAAAGAGCTTCATACAATCAACTCCTTTTTTGGATTGTATCCAATCCTTGCTTGGTTTCTTTTTCAATATACAAGAAATAGAAATAAAAATAAACAGAAAATTTTATTTTTTTATTATTTTTTGTGTATTCACAATATTCGACTTATTTGTTATACTATTTTTATCATCCTGTATTAGCACCTCGTAAATTTTACTTTGTATCCAAAATCCAAAAAGGAGGTCGAAAGGTGGTATTAGAAGAAAGTACTTTGGCACTAAAGAAACAACCCTCTTTAGTCAATGAGACTCTGGAAAATAATTCTCTTGACCAAAGAAGAAAAAAGGTTCCTTCTTTACATAAGGGGCTTAAAGGAGATGTTCTTTTATGAAAGAAAATATTGGCTTTATCGGACTGGGGAAAATGGGTCTGCCAATGGCAAAGAATCTCCTTAAGAACGGATACCATGTTTTTGGGTCAGATGTGAATGAAAACGCATTAATCGAACTCCGGGCATTGGGTGGCAATACCGGCAATATGAAAGAGTGGATTCATAAAGTACAGTATGTTGTGTTAATGCTCCCTTCCTCTGTCATCGTTAACAAGGTAGTGGAAGAAATTATTGATTCAAGATCTTTGGTTCCGCTTCAAGATCAGAATTCTCTCATGATAATTGATATGAGCAGTTCTTATCCTGCGGATACAAAAGAAAATAGCAGAAAACTGGAACCTTATAATATATGCTTTGTTGATGCTCCAGTAAGCGGCGGAGTAAAAAAAGCAGTTGATGGGACATTGACGATCATGGCTGGCGGTTCAGCAGAGCAATTCGAAAAATGTAAGCGTTTGCTGTGTGCCTTGGGCAGCAATATTTCTTTAGTTGGCCCATCCGGAAGCGGCCATTTAATAAAAGCAATTAATAATTACTTATCAGCCACCCATCTTTTAGCATCTTGTGAGGCTGTGCAATTGCTGGAGAACTTTGGTGTGGAGCCTGAGAAGGCAATCAATGTAATTAATCAAAGTACCGGCAGGAGCGGCTCGACAGAATATAAGTTCCCAAGTTTCATTTTGACAGAAACTTATAATTCCGGATTTTCTCTTGAATTGATCAAAAAAGACATTGGCATGGCAAGTCAGCTTTTTAAAGATACAGATGCTGCTACTTCACTTCCAGAGATCGTATTTCAAAAATTTAGTGAAGCAAGCATTGCCTTAGACAAAGAAGCTGACCATACAGAGATAAATAAATTCGTATCAAATTACTTATTAAAAAGGGGGATTATAAATGATGAAAATGAAAAAGTTGTTCCTGGCGGCTCTGGCTCTGGTAATGATGTTCGCCCTGGCGGCGTGCGGCAATTCTGAGAAAACTGAAGGTTCAGGCGGCGGTGCTGAAAACGATGGAGTACAAGAACTAACAATTAAAATTGCTCACGTTGTAGCTGAAAATACTCCAAAACATCAAGGTGCTCTAAAAATGAAAGAGGTCATTGAAAAAGAGTCAGACGGCAAGATTAAAGTACAAGTATATCCTAACAGCTCTTTATTTGGCGATAAGGATGAATATCAGAACCTTGTTGCAAATAATGTTCAATTCATTTTACCTGATATGTCTAAGCTTGTTGGGAACGACCCTGGATTCAATATTCCTGCAATGCCTTTCCTCTTTGAAAGCGACGAAGCTGCTAATGCGTTCTGGGATGGCGAAAAAGGGCAGGAAATCTTTAAGCGTCTTGAAAAAGACGGAGTGCTTGGAAAGGCTATGTGGCCAAATGGCGCAAAGCACATGACTAATGATAAAAAGGCAATCAAGAAGCCGGAGGATTTAGATGGGATGAAAATCCGGACACAAGGCGGACAATTGCTTGAAGCAATCTATGCTGAACTGGGAGCTGGGTCTGCTTCTATTCCTTTCGGTGAATTATATACTGCCCTTCAGCAGGGAACAGTTGATGGACAGGAAAACACTTTCAGCAACATTGAATCCAAGAAGTTTGATGAAGTGCAAAAGTATATGACGATTATGGGGCATACCCGTGTTGATTATGCTTTGCTGACTAATACAAAATTCTGGGAAGGCTTAAATGATGAAACAAAAGCAATTGTACAAAAAGGCGTTGACGAAGGAACAAAGCTTGCAAGAGAGTCTGCTAAAAAGCTTAATGACGATGCATTGGCAAAATTAAAAGAAAATGGGCAAGTTGAAATCAATGAGCTTTCTGATGCTGAAATCGAAGAGTTCAAGAAGACCCTTGAACCAATTTACAATGAGTGGGCTGAAAAAATAGGCAAGGATATCATTGAGGACGCTGAAAGCAAATAAAACTGCTTTTTTAATAGTAAGACGCAAAGGGCAACCGCACCAATCAAGGAGCGGTTGTTTTTTAATTATTTAAAGACAGGTCTATCAATTATACATGTAAGTACAGGCTCCCTTTCTCACTCGAAAAGTAAGAGCATGATCGCCGGACCGTCCCTTATAGCATAAAGCCATGAGAATAAATCCAAAGTAAAAATAACAATCCCTAAAAAAAAGAATCCCAGATTCGAAATCTGGAATTCTGCTATTAGATATTAAGAGTTAAACTGAAACCGCCTTTTTAAGCCGTCTGCAAATCTCATCTCCAACCTCTTCTGTTGATGAAGTTCCTCCAATATCCGGAGTCTTTATACCATCATTTGTGACCTCCTCTATAATATCAAGCAGCTTACTGCCCAATTCCTCTTCACCGAAGTGGTCCAGCATCATTTTGGCAGTCCAAATTTGTCCGATTGGATTAGCAATTCCTTTCCCTACTATATCTGGTGCGGAGCCATGAACCGGTTCAAACATGGATGGATACTTTCCGTTAAGATTGATATTTGCTGCAGGAGCAATCCCAATGCTTCCCATAATTGCTCCTCCAATGTCGGTCAATATGTCCCCAAATAGGTTGCTGGCTACAATGACATCGAATATTTGCGGACGAGTTACAAAAAATGCAGCAAGGGCATCAATATGATAAGAAGCAGTCTGTACATCCTGATGCTCTCCCTTGACTTCGTTAAATACTTCATCCCAGAATGGCATGGAATGAAAAATCCCATTAGACTTGGTAGCTGATGTCACATGGCCTCTTCTTTTCTTTGCTAGTTCGAAGGCATAGCGCATCGCTCTTTCTGTTCCCTTTTTAGTAAAAATAGCATTCTGGATGGCCAGTTCATTATCACCTTTATGAATTCTTCCTCCTACCTCACTATACTCTCCTTCACTGTTTTCCCGTACTACAATTAAATCAAAATCATTAGGGTTGACCAGCGGCGACTTTAACCCTTTAAAATACTTTGCAGGACGAATATTAATAGATTGTTCAAATTCCCTTCTAATTTTAATTAACAGACCCCATAAGGCAATGTGGTCTTGAACTAAAGCTGGATTACCGATGGCACCAAGAAAAATAGATTCAAAGTTTTTTAATGTTTGTAAGCCATCATCCGGCATCATCTTTCCGTGTTCCACATAATAATCGCTGCTCCAAGGGAAAGATTGAAAATCAAATTTTATTCCACCGTGAACTTCTGCAACCGTTTCTAATACCTTTAAAGATACAGGTACTACTTCTTTTCCAATTCCATCCCCAGGTATTACGGCAACTTCAAATTGTTTCATCATCACACAGCTCCCTTATTTGTTTTTTGATTGAAATTTTCATATTTTGCAATCTCTTGCTGGTATAAATCGTCACCGTTTGAATCATATGCTACAAGCAAAGGAAAATCCTGAACTTCCAGTCTTCTTATCGCTTCTGGTCCTAAATCTTCATATGCAACCACCTGGACAGCTTTCACTCTCCTGCTAAGAATGGTTGACAATCCACCAATCGCCGCAAAAGAAACTGCGCCATGTTTCTTGCAGGCATCCTTCACCATATCTCTCCTCGGGCCTTTCCCAATCGTTCCGACAACGCCATATTCGTACATTGCGGGTGCGTATGGATCCATCCTAAATGCAGTAGTCGGTGCTACCGGTCCTATTACCTGTCCAGGCTTTGGAGGGCAAGGACCTGCGTAAAAGATGACTTCCCCTTTTAGTTCCACTGGCAAAGGCTTATTATTTTCAAGCAGCTCTACCATTCTTTTATGCGCAGCGTCTCTGGCCATGAAAATCGTTCCTGTCAGCGATACAGTATCGCCAATTTTTAATTTCTTTATATCTTCCTTGGTTATAGGTGTTTGCAGCCTGTATTCCGGCATCGAATCCCTCCCAGCTTTCATTTAAATAACAATTGTTTTCTTTCTTGCAGCATGACACTGAATATTAACTGCCACAGGCAAGGCTGTAATATGGCATGCGAATGTTTCGATAGGCACCCATAATGCTGTGCTCGTCCCGCCAAGTCCCTGAGGTCCAATCCCTGTATTATTAATGGCTTCCAGTAATTCCTTTTCAAGTTCTGCAATATGTGGGTCAGGGTGGTGAACACCAATTTCTCTTAATACAGCATGTTTCGCAAGAGATGTTACTTTATCAAAACTGCCGCCAATCCCCACTCCTACCACAACGGGCGGGCACG
This sequence comes from Cytobacillus firmus DS1, assembly GCF_000565285.1. GTDB lineage: Bacteria > Bacillota > Bacilli > Bacillales > Cytobacillaceae > Cytobacillus > Cytobacillus firmus_A. The sequence continues at coordinate 66,507 of NZ_APVL01000010.1, forward strand.
CCTTTCCCCCGGCATCTTTAATTGTCTGAAGGACAAAATTCTTAACACCTTCGACACCTTCCCCCGGAAGCAAAAATTTCATGGCACTCATATTCTCACTGCCGCCGCCCTTTGGCAGAACGGTAATCTTAATTTGATCACCAGGCACAATTTCCGTATGTACGACTGCTGGGGTATTATCTCCTGTGTTTACACGAAGCAAAGGATCACCTACAACAGATTTGCGTAGATACCCTTCCCTGTATCCAGTCCGAACTCCTTCTTGAATGCAATCTAAGTAATTTCCGCCTATAATATGCACATCCTGCCCGATCTCAACAAAAACAACAGCCATGCCAGTATCATGACAATAAGGCATATGATTAGTTTTAGCTTCCTCTGCATTCTCCATCAGCTGCTGAAGAATGGACTTCCCGATAGGTGAAGCCTCTGTTTTTTCGGCTCGTTTAAACCCTGCCAAAACATCATCAGGCAAATAGTAGCATGCTTCCCAGCAAAGCTTGGCAACGCTTTCAGTTAAAACCTCAGCATCTACAATCCTCATTTAATCTCCTCTTTTCCCTCAATAAGATATATCAGGTTTTTTAAATCCTCCTGGGTATGTTCCATTAAACATTGTGCTGCTTTTTCTGGATTTCTTTCACTGATCGCTTTAAAGATTTCCTTGTGGCCTTTTAAAATAATAGGTCCACGCTCATCACCCTCAATATTTAAAAGCCTGTAATAATAAATTAATGAATGAAGTTCATCTACTAGTTTTTTTAACCTTTCATTTTCACTTATTAAAATGATTTTCTCATGAAATTTCGTGTTCCAATTTACAATTTCTTCCTTATCATTTTTTTTGATTGCCGCTTCTGTTCCAGCTATGATACGTCCCAGTTCTGCTATTTGTGGCTCTGTTGCCCTCTCTGCTGCCAGAGCCACAGCAGCCGATTCCAGTGCAATCCTGCAGCCATAGATATCTTTAACATCTTTCAATGTTGGTTTATAAACCGTGATTTGGGATTTTTCATCCATACACAGAAGGCCCTCATTAATTAATGTCCGGATCGCTTCTCTAACAGGGCTGCGGCTGATGGAGAATTGCTTGGCAAGCTGGGCTTCGTATAACCGGTCTCCTGGTTTATATTCTCCGTGCCAAATTCGCTCTTTAATAGTTTGCTGAATTTGAAGGTAAAATGGAAGTGCTTTCTCAAGAGGTTTCTGGCTCATATTCCCACCCCTTTCACTTTTTAATTGGTAATCTGTCGGCTGTCGACAGCTTTAATTTTATAATAGTATTAATTATCAAAAGATTCAATAAATAAATTTATAAATAGGGAAACACCATTCTTCTTTAACCTGGCAGAATGGTGTTTCTAACTAGAAGCATGGCTAAGACAAACTATTATTCTTCTATTCCCATTTCCTTAAAAATTTCCTGGGCAGTCTTAAAGCTGTCCAATGATGCTGGTACTCCGCAATAAATGGCAGTCTGTAAAAATATTTCCTGAATCTCTTCTTTTGTAACACCATTATTGATGGCGCCTCGTAAGTGAAGCTTTAATTCATGGGGGCGATTTAGTGCAGTCAGCATTGCTAAATTAATCATGCTTCTCGTCTTTTTAGGCAAACCTTCTCTAGTCCAAATTTCTCCCCAGCAATACTCTGTCACTAATTCCTGAAGAGGCTTTGTGAAACTGGTAGCATTATTTATGGAGTTATCAACATACTCAGCTCCTAAAACTTCACGCCTTACTTGTAATCCGTCATCAAATTTTACACTCATTATAAATTCCCCTCCTTATGTTTTAAAAAAAATGTTCCCAATGCGATCGCCACTGCCTGTCCTTTTTCATCCAGAATTTTGCACTCTGAAACAACAGTACTTCGGCCAAGATGAACTATTGTAGGTTTGGCATACAACTTTTTTCCTTTGCCAGGCCTAATATAATTCATTTTCAACTCCAAGGTGTAGACTTCGGAATCTTTTGGTATCTGGGTCATTATGTGGAATCCTATAGATACATCTGCCAATGTATAGAGGGCTCCACCTTGGGCAACATCATATGTATTTGCATTCTGCATGCCCAATTCCATGCTCATTTCTCCATTTTCTTCAAAACCGATTCCTAAAAGCCTCCCTGTATAATGCAGTTCCTTTTTTGGCTCTTTTAGTGCCCTTATAACGTGGAAGATCTGATCTAATTCTTCGCTTGAGAAATTCTCAAGTTTTTTTAAAATATCGCTGGCAGCTGCATTCACGTTTATAATCCCAACCCTCCTATCTTAAGAAAACTTTAGCCATCTAATATTAGGATACTGGATCCAACAAGAAACGTCTATACTTTTCTGAATTTTTTAAATTTAAAAATAGTAACTGTATTTATTATTATACTTTTTTGCTCTTTTCGTATAAATTGTTGTTTTTCGCCTTTCAAAGTTGTCCGTTCATTTTCGCTCCAGGCTGCTCGCTTTCCGCGGGGCAGGCGGTGTGCCTACTCTACGCTGCACGTCTGCGGGGTCTCACCTGTCCCGCTACTCCCTCAGGATTTTGAATAAGCATCTTGAATAAACACCGCACGAAGGAAATGCGAATGCATTTTCGAGGACCTCTCACCTTCGGCTACAATCAACTCAGTAAATAATATACAAAAGCAACAAACCTTGCGAAAACAGCCAAGTTTTAAAACTGTTTAATTCCTACTTGACTAATCGGATAAATATGAATTAGAATATAAGTAACAAAAAGGGAGGGTTCATTACATGCCATTAAACAGAGAAACGTTAATCAGCAAATTATTATCACTTTCTAAATTCCAGCATAATCACAGCTTGTTTAATTTAAGTGACCGAAAGCTGGAAGCTCTGTACTTGGATCATATTCTTTTTTCACCTCACCCTCACAGCGGTCATCAATCAATCAAATTAGTTGGAAAAAATAGATAATAAGAAAGCCTGCAAATGCTCAGAAAGCATTGCAGGCTTTTTCATTTATAACTATAAGAAAAGCGCAAGCGCCTTGCCCATCCCCGACAAGTACAAGACGAGCCTCCCGAAAAGGCGTCATTTGCCTTTTTGGGAGGATTGGCTTGTGACCTCGAGGGGGTAGGCTGCTTGCGCTAGACAGTTATCGACGTTCAAAAATTATATATTTTCTTATCTTTTTAAAAAAGAGGGAATCCAAGATTCCCCCCTATTAATTAACTTTTTGCCAATTTAGGCACCATATTTTCCTGCTTTGGCTCTTCGACCGCGTCTTCCATTGGTGTTGCGCGTTTAATGAAGAAGGCCAAAACCAGTGCAGCTGCAGCGATGAAAGTTGCTACGAAGAAAGCGTCGTTTATTCCCTCAAGCATGGCTTTCCTTAATACCTGCTGCTGCATTTCCGCCACAGCAGCTTCAGTCATCTGGCTGCCATTAGCCATAGCCCCGCCTTTCATCGCTTCTTTTGCGATTTCCTCAGCATGTGTTTCCGTTCTTGTTGACATAACTGTTACCAATAAAGCTGTACCAATGGCACCTGCCACCTGGTTCAGCGTGTTGTTCATTGCAGTTCCATGCGGATAAAGCCTTCTAGGCAGCTGGTTCAGACCATTTGTTGAAACCGGCATCATGACCATGGACATCCCGAACATCCTGATTGAGTTGAGTATAATCAGCTGAGTATAGGTTGTTTCCAGAGTCAGCCTGCTGAATACATACGTAGTTCCTACTGTAATGGCTAACCCAATGATCGCCAAAATCCGGCCCCCGATTTTATCGAACAGCTTTCCAGTTAATGGCGACATCACAGCCATAACAAGGGCACCAGGAAGCATCATCAATCCTGCATCCAGCGGTGAAATCCCCCTTAATGTCTGAACATAAATCGGAATCAGAATCATTCCTGAGAATAGCGCCATATTTACCGTCATGCTGATAGCTGACGATAATGCAAACATCGGGTACTTATATACACCAAAATTAAGCATCGGACGTTCTGATTTGGTTTGTTTTAAAATAAACCAAACCAAACTTATGACTCCGACTGCAATTGTTAAATACACATGAGGGCTGTCCCAGCCTCTGTTCCCTGCAGAACTGAACCCGTAAAGTATTCCGCCAAACCCTACACTTGATAGAACAAGAGAAAACATATCCAGACGGATATTCACTTTTTCCTTTTTGTCTTTCAGCATGACGGCCCCTAGAACTAAAATGACACCCGCAATCGGTGAAAGGAAATGGAATAGCATTCTCCAATCATAATGTTCAATAATCCATCCTGAAAGAGTCGGCCCAATTGCAGGAGCGAACATTAAGATCAATCCAAATACACCCATGGCTGCTCCGCGTTTTTCAACCGGGAAGCTGATCAGCATTACATTCATCAATAGTGGCATCATAATAGCCGAGCCTGATGCCTGGAGCATTCTGCCTGTCAGCAATACAGGGAATACGTGAGCAATCCCCGCTATAAGGGTACCGATTGTAAATAGTCCCATTGCCACAATAAATAGCCTGCGGACTGTATATTTTTCAATTAAAAAGGCAGTAGCAGGTATTAAGATACCGTTAACCAGCATAAAGCCGGTAGTCAGCCACTGCACCGTTGCCGCTTCTATTTCTAAATCTGCCATTATAGATGGCAGGGCAATATTTAATAATGTATTATTCAAAAAGGCAATAAATGCCCCGATCATTAAAACAGCGAGAATCCCATAAGGCGGCCGGTCTGTTTTATTGCTTATTGCTTGTTCCATTTTATTTCCTCCTGTACAATCAGTTCATTCTTTTATACTGTCGTTACACACAAATCATATAATAAACTATGAGTTCAATTTTTGCAACAAAAAAACCCTTGTAAAATAGAGGATTTGTGCAAATTAATACAATGAGGTAGTATTAGGTTATACACATAGTTCAAAAAAAAATGACAGGTGATTATAGATGAATAACAGGAAAATGCATGTTATAAAAAAAGCACATCAATTATTCCTGGAGAAAGGTTTTCAGGCTACATCCATTCAGGATATTTTAGATTACAGCGGGATTTCTAAGGGTACCTTCTATAATTATTTTTCTTCAAAAAACGAGCTTCTTATCTCCATTTTTAAAACATTGCATGAAAAAATGGAATCAGAGCGCGATAAACTTCTTATTGGCCAGGACCCAAGCAGCATAGAAGTATTCACTCAGCAGATCGAATTACAAATGAATATGAATCGGACCAATAAGCTGGTTGCTCTTTTTGAAGAAGTACTTGTGTCAAATGACCCTGAACTCAAGCAATTTATTAAGGAAGGCCAGCTTAGAATGGTGAATTGGATTTTCACACGATTTATTGAAATCTTTGGTGAGGACAAGAAACCCTATTTACTGGACTGTGCCGTTATGTTCCTTGGCATCCTCCATCATAACGTAAAATACTATACAAAATTCTTTGAATTCTCTTCAAGCATTAATCCTGTCGTCCGTTATAGTGTAGAAAGGATAAGGAGGGTTGTTGAAGAGGTCAGTTCTGCCGGTGATTACCTGCTGAAGCCTGAACTTATTGAAAACAGATTCCAGCAGACAGATCATAGGAATCTGCATATTCTCTGCAAATCCATATTGACTTTGAAGAAATCCATCAAGCAGGAAGATCAGAACGATTGTATGGATCTTCTGGACTTTATCCAGGAAGAAATGATTCATTCGAAAAAACCAAGAAAATTTCTCATTGAAAGCGCAATCCAATCTTTGAACAGATGCATAGCATTTATGGATGCCAAAGAATTTGAGAATCTGGAAAAGCTGGTTTTATCCTGCTTTAAATCTCTGGAAGAAGAACCGGTATAATTCACGGCCTGCCCCAATCTGAGGGAGGCTTTTTTTGGCTATTCCCTTCTAATCATTCATAATCTTTCCAAAAACGGAAACACTACACTTAATGCCGAAAAAACTGGTGATTGCTGAATGAAAAAAGAGTTAAAAAAGAAGAGACCTCTGTCAGAGATCGAACTTGACGATCTGGAAAAGTCGCTTTCACGATCTCATGATTTTCAAAAAGTACATTATAGCAACAGACAAACTAGCCTCTGTTTTTCTTTTACTTATTTCAAAACACTGATTGACCAAAAAATGATCACAAAAAGTTTGCTCCCTCAGCTTCTTCTTGGTGAGTTCAACAAAATTGATGATTTGAAAAAACTTTTGCCATCTGCAAGCATACAAATTTGTGAAGATCTTTCAAAGGCAGAACATATGCTTTTGAATGGCTATGTGATGGTTACATCAGAAGCCGAAAAGCAAAAAGCGGCTTTTATGGCTGCTAAATGTTCATATGTCAGGGAGATAACACATCCGGAAGTCGAGCAAACGGTTATTGGAGCAAAGGAAGCCTTTGTCGAGTCTCTGGAGAATAATTTGAATTTAATCCGCAAACGACTGCCCATCTCTGAACTGATCATTGAGGAATATATAATTGGAAGCATATCCAGAACAGCGGTGGCCGTTCTCTATATTGACGGAATTACGAATACAGATTATGTAAGCATGGTAAAAGAAAGAATCGAAAATATCGATTTTGATGAAATCACTGACAGTTCTTATATTGGACAGCTCATTTCAGATAATAAGAATTCTCCCTTCCCTCAGCTGCTGGATACAGAAAGACCGGACAGGGCAGCCGCTGTACTTGCTGAAGGAAAAGTCGTGATTGCCATAGATGGGTCACCGCATGTGCTGATTACCCCTACAACGTTTTCTGAATTCTTCAGCTCCTTTGAAGATTATTTTTTAAATTGGACTATTGCTTCTTTTGCCAGAATATTGCGGGCCTTTTCTGTTATTTTTTCCATACAGATCACGTCCATTTATGTTGCAACTCTTACTTATCATATGGAGCTTGTCCCAACGGATTTATTAGGAACATTGGTAACTTCAAGACAGCATATTCCTTTGCCTCCTTTCTATGAAGCGTTAATGCTTGAACTGGTAATAGAGCTTTTAAGAGAGGCTGGAGCCAGATTGCCTACGAAAGTTGGTCAGACAATCGGTATCGTAGGGGGGATTGTTATTGGGACTGCGTCTGTACAGGCAGGGCTGACAAGTAATGTCCTGTTAATCTTTATCGCCCTTGCAGCTCTTGCCGCTTTTACTACACCTGTGTATAAGATGAATAATACCATCCGATTTCTAAGATTTCCGTTTTTATTATTCGCAAATTTATGGGGTTTTGTAGGTGTGCTGTTCTGTTCATGTATTTTGTTAACTCATATGATCAGGCTCACATCTCTCGGCAGACCTTTTATGGAGCCGTTTTATCCGCCCAGATATCGGGACTTGAAGGATTCATTTATTAGATTCCCGTTTCAGCCTTTGAGGCCTGTGTATTTAAGAACGCAAAATCCTCATCGGTTCCAGCCTCAGAAAAAATCAAAGGTCAAGAAAGATATTGATGAATAAATAATTAAGAGAGCCTGGCTTACAAGTGCCAGGCTCTTATTATGCCTTCTTAGATTTGTCCTCCCATGGTTCAAAAGAAAAAGGGATTCCGATCATTTTCGCCGTGAGTTCATCATAGGAAACGAGATCTTTCTTCGATAATTCTTTTAATGACTTTTTCCCCATGGCTCTTAACGCCATTTTGATTTCCTCGGTGCTCGCGGTCAAGAACTTTTCCGCCGACTTAGCCCCATCCTCCGTTTTAAATACATCTTTGAATTTCCCCTGGTTCCAGACAGCCTGTGTTGGCGGTTCAAAAGGAAGAGCATTCAATGTTTGTTTATGAGAAACAGTAAACAGCATTACAGATCCCAGATAAACCGCATCCGCTCCAAGCGCCAGGACTTTTAAAAAGTGTCCTGGTGTAAAAAGGCCGCCAGAAACAATTAAGCTGATATCCCCCTTCTTTTTTCTTTTTTCAAGATGATTTGAGGCACGGGTGATAGCATGCAGGGTTGGTATTCCAAAATCGTCTGCCAGTAAGGGAGGTGCACCGACAGAAGCCCCTTGTCCCCCATCAACCGCGATAAAATCCACCCCGATTTCGATTAAGTGATCAATATCATCTTCGATCTTTCCGCCTGCCCCTATTTTTGCGCCGATCGGGACACCTCCGGACATTTTACGCAGCTCATCCACCAGCTCTTTTAAATCCTTCAATGTCTGTTTTTCAAAAAAATGTTCCATTATATGGGCAGTTTCATTTTCCTTTAATCCCATGACTTCCCTTGCACGACCGGTTAAATTTTCAGGGGAGATGTTGCCGCCCATTCCAAGTGTAGCTCCCTGACCCAGCTTAAGTTCAATCATGTCTGCCCTTTTAATAGTTTTTTCTTCCTTACCCCACTCCGTCTTGGAGAACTGAAGAATATACTTCCCCGCACTTTCAAGCTCTTCTGGGAGAATCCCGCCTTCACCTGAATTAATGGCTGTTCCTGTATTCTTGGCAGCTGTGGCTAATGCAATTTTTACTTGCTCACTCAAAGCGATTCCAAAGGCCATTCCACTAATCATCAGGGGGATTTTGATTTTCATCGGCTTTTTCGCTTTTGGACCAATGGTCACTTTCACATCAACATCTTCCTCACCGTCAATGGGGAAAGGTGATGTCTGTGCAGGGATAAACGTAATTTCTTCAAAATGCGGCCATTTTTTCGATGAGCCAAAGGGGCGGTGCAGAACATCACCTGTTTCGGCCCGCAGGTTATTTTCAAGCGCATTTTGAATGCCCATATGCTTAAAACCGGGAATCAGTTCTATGAGGTTTTCCTGATAGCTGTCAGTCATAATAATTTTTCCTGCCTGCTTCACTGCCCGCTTCATGATCCAGCGCCAGCCGATAACCAGCATAAATAATAAAAAAATATATAATAAGGAAATCATAGCCAGTGCTGCAATTAATAATATATTGGTCATGGTTTTCTCCAAAAGATCTTTTAAATTCCATTATTTCCATTGAGAGGGAATTTAACCTATGACTTTTCGGTTTTTGGAATAATCACAAAGCTGAAAGTAAACTCTATGTGAAAATATAAAATGAGGTGAAATGATGGACAACCGCGAGAATGCTCAGCCGAATAATATTAAAGAAGAAAACCTAGTAAAAGGAAGTCTCCTTGAATCTATGATGGAGCCTATGGACCAGCTATCCAAGATTCCTCCAGAGAAAAAAGACCGAAGAACCAGTGATGGAGAGATGAATTAACAAATGAAGAAAGCCGGCATTTTTGAATGCCGGCTTTCATTTTTGATAAGGAGTATCTTGATAAAAGTAATTAGGGGTTTTTACTTCATTATTATACTGCTTATGAAAAATATGTGCAGCAGCAGGGGAAACCGGCGGAATCAGCCAGGTCCAGTCACCGGTCAGGTCCCTTCCCTGGTTCTTTTCGTTTTCTTCAAATGTTTTGAATTGCTGTGCAGCAGTATGATGGTCTACTATGCTGACCCCTTCTTTTTTAAAGGAATGCAATACGGCGGCATTCAATTCAACAAGTGCCCGATCCTTCCAAAGAGAAGAATGCGTCCTGGTATCCAGCCCCATTAATGAGGCAATCTGCGGGAGCATATCATAACGAAAATCGTCAGCCAGATTCCGCGCACCGATTTCAGTACCCATATACCAGCCGTTGAATGGGGCGGCATTATAGGAAATGCCCCCGATTTCCAGTTTCATATCCGATATCATCGGGACTGCGTACCATTTCAACCCGAGATCACTGAACCAATTATACTCTGGATGCTCAATCTCTATTTCAAGAATCAGCTCTTCCGGTATTTCCCTTATTTGGGGCGGCAGATTGTTCATTTGTATAACTAATGGCAGCACATCAAATTTGCCGTACTTCGGCTCCCAGCCCAATTTTATGCATTGTTTTGTAAATGGGATGGAGTGGGGATCACCAATTATTCCATCCGCTGTCTCATACCCGGCATACCGGATTAGCTGATGATTCCAAATTCTTATTCTTTGTCCGGAAGTTTCCGGAGAGAAGATAGTGATGGCAGGACGCAGTCTGCCATTGTTAGTGGCAAATTGTATATGTTCAAACAGAGCAGAAAATACTTCATCTGCTTGTTTCACATTCCGCTTGTCCAAAACCTTCAGCTGATCCCAGAACAGCCTGCCTATACAGCGATTGCTATTTCGCCAGGCAGCTTTTGCACCAAATTCCAATTCTTCATAAGTATGTTCATAAAACCCTTGCTCTTCAATTGAATATTCGATTTCCTTTAGTCTGTTGTTTAGCTCAGCAGGACTTTTATTCTGTTCACCAAAAAACATTTTGACAAATTCTTCTGCTTTTTTAAATAAGTCCTTTTTCAAAGATGAATCCTCCCAGAATAGACTATTTGTTTATGATAGCATAGGGAGTGCTGGGGAGAAAGTAATGATGTTCTGTGGTTTGCCTGATATCACTGGAAATGAGATGGATCTTTCTGTATTACTCCCATAGTAGTTTTCGCAAAGAAAAAAGAGAACCGCACGGGTCCTCTGCTTTAGCCATTAATTTATCTCATAAATCCTCGCTTCATGTGGATGCAGTACTTCTTCAATTTTATCAAAGTCATTCTTATAATTGGAAAGTATCAGCTTCCGGCTTGTGAATCTATCAAAGGTAAATCGCTGCTGCTCGTCACCATGGTTTAAAACTATCAGCCAGGTAACATCATTATAGGAGCGTGTATATACATACAAGTGTTCATCATCTGGCAATAGATCCTTATAATCCCCGTATACCATTACCTCGTTTTGTTTTCTTAGTTCAATCAGTTTTTGATAAAAATAATATACGGAGTCTGTATCATTCAGAGCTGATTCGACATTAATTTCCTTATAATTTGGATTCACTTTGATCCATGGTTCACCAGCTGTAAAGCCTGCCTGGCTGCTTGCGTTCCACTGCATCGGTGTCCTGGAGTTATCGCGGCTCAAAAGCAATAAGCTTTCAAAAACCTCCTGAGGATCACGCCCTTTAGAAACTTCTTCATGATATTTATTTTTCATAGCAATGTCATTGTAGTCTTCTATGGAATCAAATCTCACACCTGTCATGCCGATTTCTTCACCCTGATAGATATAAGGAGTTCCAGGTAATGTATGAATCATTGCTGCCAAAAGCTTTGCAGACTGAATACGATACAGGCTATCATTCCCATACCGGGTAACCTGTCTAGTGTGATCATGGTTGTTAAGGAATTGCGAATTCCACCCTCTTTGCTTAAGGCCTTCATACCAGCTTGTTTGGATTTCCTTGAATCTCAGCATATCCCATACCGGCATTTCATCTGCCACCTGAAAATGGAACAGAGTGTTCAGTTCATTTCTGCATTCATCCACATAGAGCAGTCCCTCTTCCGGTGAAACAAACGGGATCTCACCCACAGTCATCACATCATAATGCTGAAGGACTTCCCGGTGCATTTCCTGAAGATAGTCATGGATACCGGGGTTATTGGCCAGGTAGCTTATATCATAAGGATTCTCTGCATCTGATAAATCTTCTCTTTTGGCCAGTAAATTAATCACATCCATTCGAAACCCGTCAATGCCTTTATCCAGCCAGAAGCGCATCATTTTGTAGATTTCCTGGCGCAGTTCAGGATTTTCCCAATTAAGATCCGGCTGCTCGACTGCAAAGGAATGATAATAATATTGTCCTGATGCTTTATCCCATTCCCAGCAGGATGGAGCAAAATAGGAGCGCCAATTATTTGGTTCCCTGCCATCCTTTGGATCCTTCCAAATATACCAATCTCTTTTCGGATTATTTTTGGAGGAGCGTGCTTCCAAAAACCAGGGATGCTGGTCAGAAGTATGGTTCACAACCAGATCCATAATGACCTTGATATCGCGCTGATGTATTTCATGGATCAGCTCATCGAAAGCTGCCATGTCACCGGCTTTTTCCATAATCCCATAATAATCTGAAATGTCATAGCCATTATCCCGGTCTGGTGATTGATAAAAGGGATTCAGCCAAATTACATCAACGCCAAGATTCTTAATATAATCAAGCTTTTTTATCACGCCTCTTAAATCACCATAGCCATCACCATCGGAATCAAAAAAGCTTCTCCAATAAATTTGATATACAACAGCTTCTTTCCACCACTTTTTACTCACAGGGCCACCTCATTATCATCAAATCTTCGTAAAAAAGGGCCCTAAACAGGCCCTATCATTATTTCTTCAAACGATATACTCTTGCCTCATATGGCTTGAGTGTCAGTTTATCAATTTCTTCATTTTCATCTGCATTCAAGTTGGATATCAGCAGTTCCTTAGACGAAAACCGGATATGCTCCGGCAGCTTAAAGCCAGGTGTTCCATCACTGAAATTGCAGATAACAAGCAGCTGGTCATTACCTAGAGTTCGCGTAAAAGCAAAGATCTGCTCGTCCTCTTCCATTATTAAATCGAATGTTCCATAAACTATCACTTCATTTTGCTTTCTAAGCTGAATGAGTTTTTTATAAAAATGAAAGATGGAATCTTCATCTTTTAACACAGTTTCGGCGTTAATTTTCTCGTAATTAGGATTCACATTGATCCATGGGGTTCCGTCTGTAAAGCCTGCATTCGGGCTGGCATCCCATTGAACAGGAGTTCTGGCATTATCCCTGCCTCTTTCATGAATGCCTTTAAAGATTTCATCATGTGTTAAGGAATCCGGTGTAAGATCACGGTAGGCATTCAATGTTTCGATATCACGGTAATCATTGATATCATTGAACTTTACGTTTGTCATGCCGATTTCCTCGCCCTGGTAAATATATGGTGTCCCCTGCATCATATGAAGGCATGCCGCAATCATCTTACCAGAAGTTACGCGGTATTCTTCTGAATCATTTCCCCATCTGGAGATGGCGCGGGGCTGGTCATGGTTGCTCCAGTACAAACTGTTCCAGCCATCTTCTTCAAGGCCTTTTTGCCACTTGTTGAAGATCTCTTTCAAATCAGTCAATTTCCAGGGACGGGGATCCCATTTACCGTATTGCCCGTCTCCAAGGCCCACATGTTCAAAATGAAATACCATATTTAATTCATTTCTATCCCGGCCGGTATATAGTTTTCCTTCATCAACTGTTACACCAGGCATCTCGCCAACTGTAATGGTATCATAAGGGCTAAGGGCTTCTTTGTTCATTTCCTGCAGGAACTCATGAATTCTTGGACCGTTCATATAATACCTGCTGCCGTTCCCATATTTGTGTCCTTCCCGGATCTCCCCCTGAGGATAGCTGTTATCTTTTGAAATGAAATTGACGACATCCATACGGAATCCATCAATGCCTTTATCCAGCCAGAAGCGCATCATTTCATACACTTCATTTCGCAGAACAGGATTTTCCCAGTTCAAATCAGGCTGCTTTTTGCTGAAAAGATGCAGGTAATATTCGCCGGTTTGTTCATCATATTCCCATACACTTCCGCCAAACGCAGCTCCCCAGTTAGTAGGAGGCTCGCCATTGTCCGTCTTTTTCCAGATATAATACTCCCGATAAGGATTATCTTTAGATTTCCGTGATTCCCTGAACCATTCGTGTTCATCGCTTGAATGGTTGACCACGAGGTCCATCATGATTTTGATGCCGTGTTCATGGGCTTTTGCAAGCATCCCATCAAAATCTTCCATAGTTCCGAACTCATCCATAATATTGCGGTAATCTGAGATATCATAGCCATTATCATCATTAGGCGACTTGTAAACGGGGGATAGCCAGATGACATCGATTCCCAATTCGGCTAAGTATGGAATCTTTTCAGTGATTCCGTTGATATCGCCAATCCCGTCTCCATTTGAATCATTGAAGCTTCTTGGGTAGATTTGATAAATAACGCTTTCTTTCCACCATGTTTTGTTCAATTTATACAACTCCGATCAAAGAATAATTTATCTTTATTTTATTGAACCCTTCATTACACCGCTTATGATCCATTTTTGAGCAAAGATGTAAACAATAATCATTGGCGCAAGTGCCATTAAATAGGATGCAAATGCAAGATTATAATCTGTGCTGAATTGGCCCTGGAAAATGTACTGCACCAGCGGGAGTGTGGCCATTTCCCGGTCGCTGAGCAGGACAAGCGGAAGCATAAAGTCATTCCATGCACCAAGGCTCGTAATGATGGCAACTGTTGCATTCATTGGTGCCAGAAGCGGGAAAATGACTTTCCAGAAAACACCCCATGTAGTTGCTCCGTCCATGATAGCCGCTTCTTCCAGTTCAACTGGAATGGCACGGATGTAGCCAATATAGATAAACACATTAAAAGAAAGGTTGAAAACGATATACAAAATGATTAATCCAACCAGGTTATCCATTCCCCATGCACTGGTCTGTTTGACAAGCGGCAGCATGATGATTGGAAAAGGAATAAACATCGCACTTAAAAAATAGAAGTATAGGAACTTATAAAACTTCTTATGAAGATTTCTGGCGATGGCATAAGATACAAGAGAATTCGTTAACACTGTAAAAATGACAACAAAAATTGTGACAAATGCACTGTTTTTAAACGCATTAAAGAAATTAGTCATTTCGATTGCCTGTGCAAAGTTGTCAAATGACCATGACTTAGGAAGAGCAAGTAAATTCCCTGCCATTTCTGGCGGTGTTTTAAACGCAATGGTAATGGTTAAATACAGTGGAAAAAGAATGAGCAATGAACCTAAGATTAATAGAGTGGTCACAAGCCAGCTCGTTTTTTTGCGATTCATTAGTTTTCCACCTCTCTTTTATTTAAGAATTTCAGCTGAATAACAGAAAAGACGATGATGACGATGAAGTATATGACCGCATTGGCTGACTGATAGGCAAACTCGCCGCCTTCAAATCCTCCCCGGTAAATAAGCAGGGATATCGATTCGGTTGACTTTCCCGGGCCCCCGCCAGTCAGCGCAACGATCTGATCGAACACCATCAGAAAGTTCTTCAAAGATAGCACCATATTAATGGTGAAAAAAGGTGCTATAAGCGGAAACGTAATTTTCCAGAACTTTGTCCAGACACCTGCACCATCAATACTCGCTGCTTCATACAAATCCTCAGAAATCGTTACTAGCCCAGCAAGGTACAAAATGGTATTAAAGGATACAGCTTGCCAAACGGCTACAATGACAATCCCGATCCATGCAAGATCCGGATTTCCAAGAATATTACGTGTCAGAAATTCCCATCCGAATGCATCGCCAATCTGCGGCAGGAAATGAGCAAATATAAAATTAAAGATAAAGCCGACAATCAAGATACTCAGAATGTAAGGCAGGAAGTAGATTGCCCGAAGCGTTTTGTGAAACTTTATCTTGGAATTAAGCCCGATGGCCACAAGAAGGCTTATGATATTGACCAAAATGGTCGCAACAATGGCAAATTTAAAAGTAAATAAGTAAGCATCCCCTGCCCGTTCATCTTTAAAAACGTTCAGGTAGTTTTTTAATCCTACAAAATTCCAATCTCCATACCCTTTCCAATCCGTAAAGCTGTAAAAAATCCCCTGCAAAGCGGGAAAGCTGTGGAAAATGAAGAAAAGAAGGAAAGCGGGTATGGTGATGATGAGAAACACACTGTTTTTCTTTTTCATAACGACAACTCCTTTTTAGAAGGCCAGGAAATCCATGAGATTCCCTGGCCCGATGCCTTTAACGGTTTTGAACTTTCTCCCACTCGCTGTCCATTTTCTTCAGGAATTTTTCTTTATCTTTCTTGATCAGGAATTCCTGAACAAGGTTTTCAGCTCCCATGCCCGCAGGGTAATAGTGATCAGGGAAGCTTGTGATGGTGCCATTTTCAAAGTTAGCTTTGATTCCTTCAAACACCGGATCTTCCTGATATACTCCTTCAATGGCTGAGAAAGCTTTTTGCTCGTCAATATACTTTTGAGCTGTGTCTTGATTCATCATGAATTCAGCAAATTTCATCGCTTCTTCTTTATGCTCAGTCTCTTTGCTGACGGCTAAAAGAACATCTACACCAGAAACAAGTTTGTTTTGTGCAGGATCGTTTGTTACAGGCATTGGGAATACTCCAAGTTCCATGTCCGGATTAGCTTTAAGAATTTCAGGGATTGCCCAGTTTCCCTGCAGGTAGAAAACAGATTTGCCAGCAGCAAATGCATTGTTTCCATCCCCGTAAGCGACACCCATATTGTCCTTGTGGCCATACTGAACTAATGCAGCCATCTTGTCTGCAACTTCATCATACTTATCCGTGAAAGATGTTTCCCCTGCGCTTTTCTTTTCAGCAAAATCTTCACCCGCTACATTAGCGCCAAGTGAGTTCCATGCAATCATGCCTGTCCAGGCATCTTTTAATGTAAAGTAGATTGGTGTGTCGCCGGCAGCTTTCACCTTTTCAAGGCTGGCAATGAATTCATCCCAAGTAGTTGGGACTTCGAGGCCGTGTTCTTCAAACTTCGCTTTGTTGTAGATTACAGCATTTGCATTTGTAGCATACGGAAGACCGAAAGTGCCTTCTTCTTCTGGACCAACCAGACGATTGATCATGTCGATATAGGATGGCTGTACTGTTTTGGCTAAATCAGTCCCTGAAAAATCCTCAAGAACGCCTGCACGGCCAAGCTCGCCGTATGTAGCATTACCAGCGATAGACATGATGTCAGGAAGATCATTTTTGGTCAGACGTGTTTTCAAAACTGTTTCTGCTTCCGGCGGTGCATCCAATTTGATCTTAATATCCGGATTTTCCGCTTCAAATTCTTTAATCAATCCTTTGTAGGTTTCGATGCTTTCAGATTTATTGGAGAACAGCTCAAGCGTTACTTTTCCGTCATCTGCACTATCAGATGAACATCCAGCCATTAAAGACGCTCCTAAAGTTATTGCCATTACACCTGCAGTCATTTTTTTAAACATGGTATATCCCCCTATTTGATTTTTATAGTAAATTTACGTAAACGTTTACGTAAATAACCTGAGAAAAAGAGAGTTATTATTTTCTCTCCTTCACACTCATTCTTTCAATAATTTTATGCGGCATTATCCGGCTTTCCGGAGTTTCGCCTGTTTCTAAAATGGAAAAAAGCATTTCTGCAGCAGCTTCACCCATTTTTGCAAGAGGCTGTCCTACTGTTGTTAAAGGCGGGATGGACATTTCAGCAAGATTCAAATTATCATACCCTATTACAGAAATTTCGTCTGGGACCCTTATTCCCATCTGATAAGCTGCCGATAAGGCACCTATAGCCATTTCATCACTTGCTGCAAATATGGCCGTTACATCCGGAAACTGTCTGACAAGACTTTTCAGGCCCTCAACCCCATCAGAAAATGTAAATCCCCTGCTGAACACAATATTTTTGGAATCCAGATGTATGTTACAATCTGACAGAGCTTTCTGAAAGCCCTCGATTCTCGGAATTCCCGCAATGATATCATCCTTGTTCCCGCTTATCATTCCAATTCTGGTATGACCCTTGTCGATTAAATGCTTAGCTGCTGCATATGCTGCATGAAAATCGTTAACTTTTACAAAAGGCACCGGGTATGCATAGGACTCAGTCGAAAGCAAAATCATCGGCATGCTGGTTTTTGTTACAAATCGATAATATTCTTCTTTTAATATTTCACTTGCGAAAATGATTCCGTCTACCCTTTTTTCGATAAGCAGCTGGAGATATTTCATCGTTTTTTCGCCATTTGATTCTGTGTGACATACAATCACACTGGAACCGTTATCATTTGCTGCCTTTTCAATGCCATCCAGCAGATCGGTAACCAGTGAACTCGATAGTTTTGGGAAAAGCACCCCTATCGTATGGGTTCTTTTATTAATTAATCCCCTTGCCACTGCATTTGGCTGATAGCCCAGTTCTTCAATCACTCTAAGAACCTTGAATTTTGTTTTTTCCGAATAACCTCCCTGGCCATTTAAGATCCTGGAGACTGTTGCAATAGAGACATTTGCCTTCTTGGCAACATCTTTGATGGTATAGGACATATCCCACCTGCTTTAAGTTGCTGTATAATTTTGTTACGAAAACGTTTACGTTGTAATATTAACACGATATGTAAGCCTTTTCAATATTTTTTAATGAATTTTTTAAAATTTGTATATACATCAAGGCATTGAAAAAAGAGCCTAAAAAGGCTCAATGATAAATTCTGCACTGCTGCACTATATATGTTTAAGCATTAGTCCTTAAATTCTTCTTCCGCATAGAAACGGGCTAATTCAATTACCGCACTGCCAATCCTTTCGGCTTCCGGAAAAATGACTCTTGCAATCCCTTCTTCATGTAAAGCTTGTGCAGTTACTTTTCCAACCGATAACGCCACAGCCTGTTCAGAAAAACAGGTTTTCAATTGTTCTTCTGCATTCTTTTTCCGAGCGAAGCTGAATAAATTCCGTACTTGTGGAGTGCTTGTGAAAAATACTGAATCGAGCTCCCCGTCAAGGATCTCTGACAGCAGCAGATCCATCACTTTTTCATCCGGAGGAATATGGGTATATGGAAGAATTTCTTCATAGTCCGCCTGGTTATCTTCCAGCCATTGTTTAAGGTGCGGTGCAGGGTCCCCGTGAAGCTGCAGAGCTACTTTCAAGCCTTTTAGAGAATGTGCTGAGAGCTCTCGAAGTAAGCCTGCCATACTTCCGTCATCATCCCGAACTGCAGGTATGATATCAAGCTTTTTCAGCATGTTGGCGGTTTTGTATCCCCTTGCAGCAATTTTTGCTTTTTGCAGGCTGTTGACCAGGGCATCACTCCTATTCATTTCAAGAGCAGTTTGATAAATGGTTTCCACACCGATTCCAGTCGTAAAAATAATCCAATCGAAGTTGCACTCAGTTATCATTTCTACATGATACTGGAGTTTTTCATCTTTGAGCAGTGCTGTTCCCTGAGCGGACCTGCTGACTGCAACCCCACCCTGATTCTCCACCAACTTACTGATATCTTCTATTTTTCGTGAACCTAAAAGTGCAATTTTTTTGCCGGCAAGCTTTTTCATTTTACTCCCCCTCGGTATGTATCTCCTTATGTATCATTATAAAATATTAATGACATTAGAACAGTTATTAAGCACTTTAATTTATGATATGTTACTTTTGTCCAGTGATTTTGTTTATCTTGGATTTAAAAAAATGCCATTAAAAAACTGCCTGCAGGATCTCCCGCAGGCAGTTCAAATTATTTATCAACTGGTTCAGTTTCAGACATTTCTTCAGTTTCTTGGTTCTTCTTGTTTACCCCATTGCTTTCCGCTTTGTAATCGTATTTTGAACGGTCAACCGGTTCGAAGTTTTCCGGTGTGTAAAAGCGTAGAAGATCTCCGTTTACAACTTTATCTGATAGTGCCAATTTCTGTTCAGCACTTTCCTGAAGTTTTTTCGCTTCTTCAAAACGGCTTTCATCCAGCAGTTCACCAGTTGTTGAGTCATAGAACTTGCCATCAACCGATGAAATGGTTGGACTCATGAAGTCTCCGTTACGGAATGGAACAAGATCATCATGATTTTCTGAAAATAAGTCTGTACCGAATTGCAGATACTGTTTAGTATCAATGCCAAGCAAGTGCATCAATGTTGGCATCAGGTCGATTTGACCGCCAAATTCATGGTTTACTCCGCCTTCCATGCCAGGTACGCGGATGAATAGAGGAACACGCTGCAGACCGGCACTATCGAACGGTGTAATTTCCTTGCCAAGCACTTTTTCCATTGCTTTATTATGATTTTTGGAAATTCCATAATGGTCACCATACATGACAATTACTGAGTTCTCATACAGGCCGGATGCCTTAAGCTGTTCAAAGAACTGTTTAAGCGCTTCGTCAGCATAACGGGCTGTCTGGAAGTAATTATCAACTGATTTGTCTCCTGTAGTATGGGGCTCAATTGTCGCCATCTCCTGATCCATATGATAGGGATAGTGATGGGACACAGTAATAAATTTAGAATAGAACGGCTGCTTCAGTGACTCCAGGTACGGCATGGATTGTTCAAAGAACGGCTTATCCATTAGACCGTAGTCAGCCATGTTTTCAGGTTTTAAATCATAGTAATCTGCGTCGAAAAAGTTATCATATCCAAATGATTTATAAATTTCGTTACGGTTCCAGAAGCTTCCGGAGTTGCCGTGGAAGACTGCAGAACTATATCCTTTATCCTTCAGAATTGCCGGCGCCGCATTGTACGTATTCATGCCTTTTGTTGTAAAGGCAGATCCCTGCGGCAATCCATATAGGGAGTTTTCAAGGATAAACTCAGCATCTGCTGTTTTACCTTGTGCAGTCTGATGGAAGAAGTTATCAAAATACGTGGTATTTTCTTCTTCTATCAGCGAGTTCAGGAATGGTGTTACTTCTTCACCATGCAGTTCATAATTCATTAAGAATGTCTGAATGGATTCAAGGTGAAGGTAGATCACATTCATGCCTTCGGCTTTTCCAAAATACTTCGGATTCGGCTCAGCATAATTCGATTTCGTAAAGTTTATGACTTCGGTTGTATCACTGCTATCCGCCATGACTCTTTGTGCGGATGCCTTTGTGCTTTGCACTGCATCATAGATCGTATAATTGTACATGCCTAAATATTTCACAATATAGTTACGGTCAAATCCTCTTGTCAAAAGCTCAGGGCGGTCTGTTTCAGCCAGGCCCAGATTAGCAAAGGAAATGGCAAGCGACGCATAAATTAAGGCTGCTGATCTGCGGCGCGTCAAATCCTTTGTTTCGATTTTTACGGCTTTAAAAATAAGCAAGCCGGCAAGCACGATGAAATCAAGGAAGAAAAAGATATCAGTTGGCTTCAATAGTGAGCTGATGCTTCCGCTGACATCACCGAAGTTCTGTGTCTGCGTCAAGGTCGGAAGTGTAATAAAGTCATTAAAGAAACGATAGTATACTGCATTTGCAAACAGCAGGAACGATAGAAGTAAATACATAACCATCAAGGCGATATATTTCCTTCTGCCCTTAAAAAAGAATGCAATTCCTAAAAAGAGCAATGAAGACCCAAGCGGGTTAATGAATAAAAGGAACTGCTGCAAGGCACTTTCAATGCCTAAATTAAATTGTGTCATTTGAGTAATATACGTTTTCATCCAGAGCAGAAATACTGCTAAAAAGAAAAAGCCTATATATTTATTCAATATATCCTGACTTTTATGAAGTAAAGTATTCAAGATCATACACCTGCCTTCTAGCACATTATTGTAACATATTTCGCTAGTAATTTAAAAATTTAACGTTGGCAATCAGCCTAATTATTAGTTTACCTGAAAAATATTAATAATCTATGAACAGGCAAAAAAGCACTGCACAAGAATATAACTATACTCGCATTTAAAAAAATGTCAAGCATGTCCAGATATACTGCTCTTTAATGACATTAAAAACTGAGTTTCCTGTTCACAGCCTAAGCTGACTTTTGAACATTAATTAATACTGCACGTCTATATAGACGAATGAAATACAATTTGGTTTCACTTTTTATATAAAAACTTATCAATCTATAATTTTCCAGGGAAGGAGAAAAATCAGACAACAGCCAATATATATGAAGAATAGTAAACAATTATACATAAAGGCGGAATATTTTCATGGACAAGAAACAGCAAATTAATGAGTATATGGACATACTTGCCGAGGGCAATTATTTTAATGGTTTTGTACTTGCCGCAACTAAAGGAGAAATCATTCTGAATAAGGGATATGGACTATCAAGCTATCAATATGCCATTGAAAACACGTCTATTACCAAATTCCGAATCGGCTCTTTAACAAAGTCATTTACCGCCGCGGCTGTCCTTTTGCTTCACCAGCAAGGGAGACTGAATCTTTCGGATAAAATTAATGCCTATATTAACAACTTCCCTTCTGAAAACGGTGTGACCATCCACCATTTATTAAGCCATTCTTCGGGTGTGGCTGATTTCACTTTCTATTCTGAATACTGGGAGAAATATATGCGCCTTCCTTCCAGCCTGAAACAATCCGTCAATTGGATTAAAAGCAGGCCGCTGCAATTTAAGCCCGGTAAAGACATGCAATACAGCAATGCAGGATATCTGCTCCTGACTGCTTTAATTGAAAACGTTTCAGGTTTACCCTATGAACAATTCCTCCTGGAGAATATTTTTAAACCACTTCAACTAAAAAATACTGGAATTGATCATGGCCGCAAGATTGTGAAAGACTTGGCCAGCGGTCATTCGGTCTGGGAAGAGGTAGTTAACGCAGAATTTGTCGATATGAGCATTCCACAGGGAGCATATGGGATGTACAGCACTGCTGAGGATTTATACAAGTGGACAGAAGCATTGCGGAATGGTGTACTGCTAAACAAAAACATGACCTCAAAGATGTTCACAGCCAGCTCTGGAGGATATGGCTATGGCTGGTTTATTAGCGGCAATTCGGAGACAGCCAGACACTCTGGGGACATTAATGGCTTTACAAATGAACTGTTGATGAACTTTAAAGAGGGTCTGACCATTATCGTGTTGAGTAATGTTAATATCACTCCGGCGGACAAAATCTGTGAGGATATATCCAAAATCATCTTAAATAAGGAAGTTCGCATGCCGGAAAGGTTTTCACCTGTAAGAGAGCCTATTCCATGGAGAAATCTTATAGGTGAATACAAATCCAATGAATTATATTCATTAGTCCATTGGGAAAACAATAAATTGTTTGTGACCATGCCAAAGAAATTTGGGGCACAATACAAATATGAAATAAAGCCTTTTATCCTTGAAGATGACAAAGCTTTTTTCAAATCAGATTTTGTGTACGAGGATTTTATGTTTGATTTGAAAGGTCACAGTCTCGAGTTTGTGGATGTATATGGAAAAAAGTATTTTCTAAAAAAACAAACCGCACTATAATGCTAAGTGCGGTCCTTGTTTACCATAATATTATTATGTTTGTTTTACCAAACTGATTTATATTCTCCGTTTTTTCCTGTGCTGCTTGCTGTGAGAATCTCGAGATTTTTAGTTACCTTCGTCGTATATGTGAAATCACCATAACAGTATGGATAACGGAAATTATTCTTGTCGCCTCCGCAATCATAGACTTCCGGATTCTTTTCAGCCTGCTTTAGCGAGAATTGTTTTGCGATTTCTTCACTGTGTTTTCCACCCTGCTCAGCGACAAAGTCTATATATCCGATTCCCATATTATAAGCCTGGATAACGGCAGGGAAGTCTACATTTTTTTGGTCTCCATAATTTAATGCTTTTTCAAAGTGTTTAACACCCTGCTTAATGCTCTGTTCCGGATCCTGGATGTAATTTGGGGGCAATCCTGCTGATTCAGAAGCCTGCATCGGGTCCCCGCCCTTCCCTTTGCTTTCCTGCTGCATGATCGCGGCCAGAACGAGTGTGTATTCTTCGAGATTGACCTCTTTCAATTCCTTTTCTAGTAAAGGCGTGTAATTCTGGACGTCTTTAGATACCATATTTGGCAGCAAAGAAACTGCAGTTTCCTTTATATTAATCTGCTTGAATTGGTCGAAGAAGACGAAAATCAAAACAATAAAAAATAACAGTAAGGCTATATTTGAACTGCGTTTTGTACGCTTTTTGCTTTTTTTGCGCTTCATTGCTGCACTCCCGGTTTCGCTTTTATTATTTCAGATTATTATTATAGCAGAAAATACTGATATTTAAATAAAAAAACTCCTTACTCGAATATGCCGGAAATTAACGGCCCTAAACCTTATTAAGATTAAAAAAACGGACGCATTTCTGCACCCGCTCATTAATCTTTCTTCTTCACAACAATGCCCGTCTCTTCCTCGAGAATTTTTATCACTGCCGACATATCCTGCTCGCTTAGTTCTTTTTCTGCAGCTGTTTGGAATGCTTTTTCAGCCATTTGCCCGGTAAATTGCCTAAGGCCGGCTTCCTTCAATAGCTGGTTTGCAAGCCGGATGTCTTTATGTACATACTTGACTGCCCCTCCTGGTGTGAAGTGGCGGGGTAATATGTATTGTTCCATATGCCTGCGAAGGATCTTGCTGTCGCCATAGCTTGCTTTCAGGACTTTTAATAACTGTTCAGATTCCAGTCCATATGCAGCTCCGGTTACCATTGCCTCCGAGGCAGCCAGCGAGTGAACAGCAACAAGATACTGATTAATCAGCTTGGCAATGCTGCCTGACCCCGAATTTCCCATATATTCTACGGTTTCACCGAGCACATCAAGTACCGGCTTAACTTTATGAAAGGCCATTTCCTTCCCGCCAGCCATGATCGTTAAAGTGCCGTTTTCGGCCCCTTCTGGTCCGCCGCTGACAGGACAGTCAAGATAACTGATTTCTTTTGCACCTGCCATCCCATAGATGTTTTTACTCGTATCGGCCCCTACTGAAGTAAAGTCAACGCATATCGTTCCCGGCTTCGCAGTGTTTATGATTCCTTCATTACCCATATAAACGGTCATAACATCCTGAGGCATCGAAAGACACGTGCATATAATTTCACATTGATTGGAAAGCGCACTTACTGTTTCTTCATAAATCGCTCCATTTTCAATGAGCGGATGCACTTTTTGGAATGTCCGGTTATGAACTGCCACTTGAAAACCATGAACTAACAGCCGCTGCGCCATTCTGGAGCCCATCACGCCTGTTCCTATAAACCCTATCTTCATGTGGTTACCTCTTTCAGCCAAGCAAAGCTCTCAGCGCTTCCGCCTTGCGGATTATATTCAAGACCTATTCCGCCTTTATAGTGTTTCTGCAAATATAGGAGGATCTCTTTATAGTTCATTTCCCCCGTACCCGGCTCATGTCTGCCCGGAGAGTCAGCAATCTGTATATGTGAAACCAGTTCAGCATACTTTTGAAAAATAGAAAGGGCTTGTCCATATATTCTTTCAATATGGTAAAAGTCGAATTGAAGCTTAACATTCGGCAAACCGACACTATTGATTATCTCTTCAGCCTGCTTGATATCATTCAAGAAATAGCCAGGCATGTCGAATGGATTGATTGGTTCGATTAATAAGTTAATTCCGTGTTCAGACATAGCAGTGCCTGCAAAAGAGAGATTTTCAATAAAAACATTCAGATTATTGCGCGCGTGTACCCCCGCCATGCAATGAATCTGTTTTACTCCAAGGCCATACGCATAACGGATCCCGATTTCAACTGAATTTCTGAATTCTTCTATGCGATTGGGATCTGCAGCGAGTCCCCTGTCCCCTTCTTCCCATTTACCGGGAGGCAGGTTTATTAAAATCATGGATAAATCATTGCGCCTAAGCTCATTTCTTATTTCTTCTATTGTATTAGCATATGGAAATTGGCATTCCACAAGATCAAAACCAGCTTCACGGGCTTTTTTGAAGCGGTCCAAAAAAGGAACTTCTGTAAAAACGGTTGAAAGATTGACAGAAAATCTATTCATGACAGCCTCCTTTAAAAGGATTTTTGAAATTTACAATTACTCCTCCCATTAGTCTTTTCTACATTAATTCGGTAAAAACGCAAAGAATCCTTTTTACTTTATCAAACAAAAAACTGCTCAATACTTGAGCAGCCCTTATCTGGAATTTATTCTATTTCAACTATCATTTCAATTTCTACAGGAGCCCCGCCTGGCAGTGAAGCCAGTCCCACTGCTTTACGTGCGTGACCATTTTCCTTGCCGAAAATATCATGCAGCAGTTCTGATGCTGCATTTATGACGATTGGATGATATTTAAAGTCACTTGTTGAGGCAACATATCCATCCATTTTGATGATTCTTTTCACTTTATTTAAATCTCCAATGATTCCTTTAAGGGCTGCCAGCAAATTCAGCGTACAAA
Organism: Cytobacillus firmus DS1; assembly: GCF_000565285.1. GTDB lineage: Bacteria > Bacillota > Bacilli > Bacillales > Cytobacillaceae > Cytobacillus > Cytobacillus firmus_A. The sequence goes on from NZ_APVL01000010.1 coordinate 92,249, forward strand.
TTCGTGCCGCATCCTTTGCTTCTTCGATCGAAATGCCTGCCCCGACAATTCCGGTATACTTTTGAAGACCATTGACTCTGGGTGTTTGCCCGGATAAATAGACAATCTTTCCCGATATAACGCCCGGTTCAAAAGGCATTCGGATATCAGTCAAAACAGGGAGCTGGATATTCAGCTCTTCCAGTCTTTCTTCAATTCCCTTTTTTACCCCTTCCATCGCTAAGCCTCCTGGGAAACACTTTGTTTTAATGAAGAATAAAGTTGTTTTGTGAATTTAAATGAGCGGTGAGTATAATAGACTTTGGCGAAAGCATGATTTTCACAAAGTGAGCATTTGATTTCATATGGAGCTTTTCGAATATGAGGTGTTTTTAATATTTGCATGGCTTCTTTTAAATGAGTGCTGCAAACCCACATAATTTCACCCTCTTCTATATTATTGGAAATTTATTTTGCATTCTGTAACGGGCTGAAATAGAGTTCCTCCATTACAGAATGCAGTATAGGGAATCTCATTTTCCTGTAGAAACGGCTTGCTTCAATTTATCCGGCTTTCTCTTTTTTACCTGATCTGTCACTTTATCATCCCAGGAAATGGTGACATCTCCGTTTGTTACAAAAGTTTGGCATCCTAAACGGTAGCCTTTTTCCAGCCACTCTTCTCCCAGCTTTCTTCTTTCCTGGATTTTTACGTTGTCCAGGTATTCGGACCCTTCATCCGTTTTAAAAACACAAGTGCCGCAAATTCCCCCGCCGCAGCGATTTGGCAGATCACCGTCATAGCGGAGCGACATTCTTAATATATTAGAATCCTCAGGCACTTCCAGAGTTTTGTTGCTGTTGACAAAATGGATGTTTGGCATGAATGAATTCCTCCCTGTGATTTCGTTTCTTAGTTCTTGGTATACAATATACCACATTAATAATATTCAGACAATACTAAACTTTTGAATATTTCTTAGTTTTTAACAGTCTCTCTCTTTTTAATTCGGTTCACATAGGCCATGTATGCTTTTTTAGAATTCTCAATATGAATCCTCATCAGGTATTCCGCTATTTCGGCATCTTTATCGCGAAGAGCTTTCATAATATCGATATGTTCTTTTAATGAGACCTTTCTTCTCCCAGGTGTTTCATATCCCATATTGGCCGCCATATGAATAAAATCGATCAAGCCTGATAGGATTTCATATAGCTTTGGGCTTTTGGATGCCTTATTAATCAGCCTGTTCATCTGAATATGTTCGGAATTGAAGTTTTCTTCATCCTGTTCACTTAGCTCAATTAGTTCCTTAATCTTGAGATCCAGTTCTTGTTGTGTACCTGTATCCATTCTTTGTGCTGCCAGTTTTACTGCCAGCACTTCCAGTGAAGAGAGAATCGTAAATACCTCCAATACTTCATCCTCTGAGATATTGGAGATAACCACCCCTTTTCTGGGAACTGTTTTCACGAAGCCCTGGGATTCCAGCCTGAACAACGCCTCCCTAATCGGTGTGCGGCTGATGTTTAGTTTGGCTGCAAGTTCTCTTTCTACAAGTCTGTCCCCTGCCTGGTATTCTCCTTCTAAAATAAGTTTTTTCAGATACAAATAGGCATGTTCGCGTATAGATATTAAGTTATTTTCCCCCCATATTTTTCCCATTGTTTCACCGCCTGTTTAAGATAAAAAGATCCCTCCATAAAATAAAGCTCCGAATATAACAAGAGAAGGATGAACCTTGAATTTGATTAATGTTAAATAGCTGACGGCTGCAAGAAGCAAAAGGTGCAGCATTCCGCTTTTTTCGAAGGCTGACATGAAGAACTGATATGCCATGACAGCCAGAAGGACAGCAATGATCGGCTGTACGGATTTAGTCATTAATTTCACTTTAGGCGAATCTTTGAATAAATTCACAAACTTAAACAGCACAATTACTGCCAAAGCGGATGGCAGGATGGTTGCGGCTAATGCCACCGCCGCACCCAGTACTCCGCCTAGTTCATAGCCGATAAATCCGGCCATTTTCGTTGCTATTGGACCTGGCAGCGCATTGGCTATGGCGAGAACATCCCCAAATTCAGAGAGTGTCATCCAGCCATTGTTATTGACTACTTCAATTTGTATGAGGGGAATTGTTGCGGGTCCCCCTCCGTAACCCAATAAATTCGCGATAAAAAATGCCCAAAAGATATCCCAATAGATCATGAACTTTTCTCCCTTACTGGCATGTACTCTTCAGCTGCCTTTTTATTCGCCTGTTCTTTCCGGTGGGCAATATAAAAAGCAGTACTTAAGACGATTGCAATTAAAATACCGGGATGCCATTCCAAAAATTGCACAAAAATTAATGACACTGCGGCCAATATGAGGTTTTTAGGCAATCCTAACCCCTGGCTGCCTTTCTGGTAAAAACGATAGGCCATCTCTGCCAGCATAAAACCGATGACAGGTGTCACTCCCTGCACCATTCCACTGACAACCGGGGACTGGCGAAAGGAGTATAAAACACCAAGCAAAGCAAGCATTGCGATAATAGAAGGAAGGATATGCGTTAAGATGGCTACAGTGGCACCCATGCTGCCCTTGACTTTATAGCCGATATAGGCAGCCATCTTCGTTGCAATCGGTCCGGGCAATGTATTGGCTAACGCCAGAGTTTCTCCGAATTCCTCCTCCGTCATCCATTTATATTTCTTAACTGCTTCAAATTCAATCAAAGGTATTGTCGAAGGACCTCCTCCATACCCTGTCACACCGGTGCGTGCAAAACCAATCGCCAATTCAAGATAAGGCTTCATGCGATCCTCCCCTTATTTAGGTGCTTTTGACTGAAGAAGGACCTCATTTCGCTATCTATTAACAACGAATGAGGTCCCTTTCTATTATTTTTTAATATCTGCTTCTGTTACGACTTCATAGCCGTCTTTCTCCAAATAAGATTGAAGGGCTTTTAATGCAGCGGTCCCAACAGCCGTATCCTGCTCGCCATTTCCTCCGCTGATGCCGATTCCGCCAACGACTTCACCATTAACCACAATCGGAAATCCTCCGACAAACACAGCAAATTTGCCATCAAGCATATGCTGAATGCCAAATGCCTCATTGCCTGGGAGGGCAGGCCCGTTCGGTTCTTTATTGAATAGGTGGGTGGAGCGTTTGTGGCCGGCTGCAGTGTATGCTTTGGCAATCGCAATTTCAGGGCCGGTTATTCTTGCTCCATTCATGCGCTCCAGGGCAATTACACTTCCGCCGTCATCAACAATCGCAATTGTCTCAAACACATTGATTTCAGCAGACTTTTCCTTTGCTGCTTCAATCATCAATTTTGCTTCTTCTAATTCAAGTTTTAGAGCAGTTTTCATCATCATTCTCCTTCTGATTTAATAGCCAATATAAACGGTTTTCACCTGAGTGAAAAATTCCAGGCCAACCCTTCCTGACTCCCGGAACGTAGCCGTGCTTGATTGCTTTAATCCGCCAAACGGTGCATTGATTAAGTTGCCTGTTGTAGTCCGGTTCACTTTTACCGTGCCTGCCTGAATGTCTTTAGTAAACTGGCTGGCTATTTTTAAGTTATTTGTCACGATGGAGGCAGATAATCCGTAGTCAACGTCATTTGCAACCGCAACGGCTTCTTCATATGTATCTGCCTCGATCACGGCAATAACCGGTCCGAAAATCTCTTCCTTGGCAATACGGTGATTCGGTTTAACATTCGTAAAAATGGCAGGCTGAACAAAATATCCTTTTTCATATTGGCCTTCAGTCAGCTGTTCACCGCCATATACAAGGTCTGCACCGTCTTCTTTTCCATACTCAATATACTTCAGAACGTTTTTCAGCTGCTTTTCATTTGCCAGCGGACCAATTTTAACTCCTTCTTCAAAGCCGCTGCCAATTTTAAGGGCACTCGTTTTTTCAATCAATTTGTTTACAAATGCTTCCTTTACTTCCTTCATCACAATTACTCTGCTTGTTCCAGTGCAGGCTTGCCCTGTTAAAGAAAATCCGCCATTTACTGTTAATGTTGCCGCCAGATCAAGGTCAGCATCTTCCATAACTAAAAGCGGATTTTTGCCGCCAAGCTCCATTTGAGTACGGGTGGTGAAAGAGCTCTTGCTGTGGATGTCCTCACCGGCAGCTGTTGAACCAGTGAATGTAACAGCCTTGACGGCAGGGTGGGTGACTAATAAATCACCTACATCGGAAGCCCTCCCTGTAACAAAATTTAAGACCCCTTTTGGTATACCTGCCTTATGCAATGCTTCTACAAGCCGGACAGCAATCAAAGGGGTATCTGATGAAGGTTTGAACACAACTGTGTTTCCAGTAATTAATGCTGGAGCAATTTTTCTCGCCGCAATGGAGATTGGAAAGTTCCATGGCGTTATCACACTTACAACGCCAAGCGGTTCTCTTTCCGTTGAAACTCTCATATTGGGATCATCATTAGGAAAGGTTTCACCTGTGAAGCTTTGTCCCTCAACCGCATAATAACGAAGCGTCTGTGCGGAACGGAGCACCTCATTTTTTGCATCACTGACATGCTTCCCTTCTTCTCTTGTCAGTTCTTCTGCAAACTGGGCGGCATTTTCTTCAAGGTATGCTGCTGCTTTGTTTAAAATGGCTGCACGCTTGGATGGCGCTGCCTTTGCCCAGTCCGGGAATGCTTCTCTCGCGGATTCAATCGCCAGCTTGACATCTGTTTCATTGGATGCCTGAAAAACGCCGACAACATCTTCAGTATTTGCCGGGTTAACGCTATAAAACTTCTTTTGGCTCCCCGATTCCTGCCATTCACCACTAATATAATTATGGAAGGTTTCTACTTTTGTTGTAATCAAATGAAATCACCTTACTCTCTGTTTATTTCTCCCTTTACTTAGCCAAATTCTCTGGTTATAGAAAGGGCCGCCACATAGACCTCGGATGACAAGATTTAGTGTGACGGCCTGGATAATAGATATTATTTTGCTTCTACTAAAGAGCCAAGATCCTGTTCAAGATATTCTCTCCATAGGCCATCCATGTACATGCGGCGCATCTTCGCACCTGTGCGGACTACTTCCAGACAGCGCTGCTGCAATTCAGGAGTGTCAGCATGATCTAAAACAATCTTATAACCGCGTTCTCCATGGATTTCATCGGATACGATATGAAGATCGAAGAATTCGATTTCTTCATCTGTAAATCCGTATTGGGCACGAAGAGCAGGAGTCTGCTTTCGATAAATGTCCGGCACCTGTGACTCTAAGCCGACAACAAGAGCTGCTGTAGCTACAACGAAGTTTTCACGGGCAGCAACTGCATAGCACCAGCTTTGAAGACCTAGTGTAGTGGGTGCCATGTTTTCTGGATTGATCACGCGTTCTCGGGTTGTACCGCATGCCTCTGCAAAACGAATCAGCAAGTCTGTATGGCGGTCGGCCGCAATTTCTTCTTCATACATATTTTGAAGTGTAAAATCTTTTGCTGCTTCAAATTTCGGATCGGTTGGAGTGTTGTGATAGATGTACGCTAAGTAGTCAGCAAAAGGCCCTACATAGTGGTAATGATTTTCAGCCCATCTCGCAAAATGCTTTCTTTCCAGTTTTCCTTCAGCCCAAGCTACAGTGAATGGAGCTTTCTGGCTATGGTTTCCTTTAATGGCTTCCTCTAATTCTTTGCGAAATTCATCTTTCGATAATAATTCTGGCATGTGTAAACTCCTCCTCGAGAATTATGTAGCCTGTCGGCACTTGATATTTTGTATACCAAAACTTATTAAAAAATAATAGGTTGCTAATTTACAACCACATTCAATCTTGTTTTTTGGTCTTTGGTATACCTTAATGAAATCATAACCTATTCTTTTTAAATTGTAAACATAATTTTTAGAATTTTTTAAAGATTATTTTTTCTTGGTTGATAGATTGTGAGAATTTAATAGAGCAGCTCCTCTTTCAGATCAAGCAGCTCGGAAAGTTCTTCAGCTAGATGATCCAAGGCTTCTTCAACGATCTGCTCTCCGATTTCCCTGCTCCCTTTCCGTCCATCACCAATACAGCCGTTTCCAGTCATTTCTTCATAGAAATAAAATCCCTGGACAGCTTTACCCGGACGGAGTCTTTCCCATCTGCCGCCTTGCTTGATTTCTCCTTTTTCCAAGAGGTCTTCTCTTACCAGTTCCGGTGCTAGATACAGGGCTTCAGACACTTCACGTTCACAACTGTGGCCAAATAAAGGGGATTTTACATGTTTCCCGATAGATTCCTTGGCAGATGCAGTGGTCTTTGCATAGTAAACCTCTACTTCCAATTCCTTTGTGATGGTCATGGCGGCCAGATTCAGTGTAGATTGGTTTCCGCCATGTGAATTCAAAAATAAAAACTTCTTGATGCCATGCTGTTTCAGTGAGGAAACCATGTCTGTAAGAACGGCAATCAAAGTAGCTGGCTGAAGGGTAATTGTTCCGGGGAAATGGATGTGATGCTCGGAAACCCCCATGTTAACTGTTGGCGTCACAATAGTATAAGGAAACATTCTTTGCCCCAGTTTTATCGCCATTCTTTCTGCGAGCACTGCATCACAGCTCTCCGCCATATGTGGGCCATGCTGCTCATGTGCCCCGACAGGAATTATGGCAAACTCTACTGTTTCTAAGGATTTTTCGACTTCCTTCCATGTCATCTTGGTAAGATCAAAACAATTCATTTTCTTGATACCCCGCTTATGTTAGGTATTTTGTATACCACTAATAAATAAAAATAAAAAACTATTTCGTAATAGCTGCAGTTGTCTTCTTGGGAGGCTTGACAGAGATGTTTTCCTGTGATATTTCAATGTCATTTTGAATGGTCATTTGACAGGTTAACCGATATCCTTCTTTCACTTTGTCGCCAAGCATTTTTTCTTCCTTCCAATTTGGCGGTGCGAGATCATCTCCCCCATTTAATACAATGCACGTACATTTTGTGCATCTTCCCATGCCGCATCCATATTTTAATTCCGGAAACTGGCGGATCCCTGCCAGCACAACCAAATTGGCATTATCCTTTACCTGCTTTTCAACAATCTCCCCATCCACATGAAGCGTAACCTTCGGCATAACATTACCCCTTTCAGTTTATTCTAAAAATTTTGATACTTTTTTCAAATTATACAACCATTCTGAAAGATTAGCAAACTGGTTTTTTATTTTTTGTTGTAAATAATACCGGATGCGGAATCAGCTTGATTCTTTTTACTAAATTATTAAAAAATTTAGAATATATCATTGAATAACTTGAAAATTTAGTATAAAATACATTTAAAGTCAATGGTATACAATATTCCAACAAAGGGGAGGTATGCTGGCTAAATACATATTAATTAATACTTTGAAAATATTTATAAATAAAAAGGAGTGTTTTAATTGGGAAAATATATTGTATTAACAAATAAAGATACTTTCCAGACCATTCTTGAAAACGAAGGTTTAAAGCCGGTTGAGACCTATAATTTCTATTTTTTCGATAAGCTGAAGGCTAAGTACACTATTGCAGAAGTTTTGGATGAGAATATGAAAATCCAATTATATGAAGAATATGAAGGAAAAGAGTATGTAAATCATATCGGTGTTAAATTTTTTGAACGTTTTGAAACGCTGGAAGCAGCTAGAGAAGAATTGGATGAGATTGTAAAGGCATCCGGCAATAGTGAGGACTCCATACATTCGAAGCTGGTTAAATCTGATGAAGTAGCAGTATAAAGTGAAACTTCAATCAGCGGGGAGTGCTTTTCTCCCTGCTGATTGTTAGTTGAGCCCCACAGGAAGTGGGTCACAAAGACGTTGCCACAGGATGTGGCGTTTTTAGTCTTTGTTCTTCTTTTCGGGCCTTTACGGGCAGTTTGATCCCCACTTAGCCTCCCTTGATTCATCTGAGTCTTGATGTGGGGGTCTTAGTACCCGTTAGACTGCGATAAAAAATTTTTAAGCCCGGGGGAAGCTGCTCTTCTTCCGGGTTTGCTGTTCACAAATTATTTTTATAAAAGAAAAAACCGCCAAAGCTGGGCGGCATGACTAGAATTTTAATGTTCTTCTTAAACGGGCTAATTTTCTTTCAGTTTTCTCAATTGCATATTTGGATCTAAAAAGAAAATGAAACATCGGGGCAGCCTCCTTTTTTCTCTAACTTGTTATCATTATTATATGATGAATATTTCAGATTTACAATAAGATTGTATACCAAATACCAAAATATATTTGTATTTGTGGCTAATTTTTGAACAAATACATATAAAACGAGATTCTGGTATACAATCCCCGGTGAAATGAAATTCAAAATATTGAGGGTGTCTGATATGCTAAGAGTCTTATTTTTGACGGTGATTGCTTTATATTTGCTGTCCACCTTGCTTCCGCAGTGGAATATTGATTCCCTACTTTCTATTATGTGTTTTATCATCGTCGTTTTAACATTCCGGCTGACGAAGAAATTTGTTCAGATTCTCGGGGGCGTTTTCCTAACTTTTGGTGCAGTCCTGCTCTGGACGAGCAGCTCTGAGTGGCAGCAGTATATTTTTGCTTTTGGACCAATGCTTGATTTGCTTACCATGTTTACTTTAATACCCATTCTGGGGATTCCTGTTAAACTGGGACGATACGGGGAAGGCATCCAGGCCATCATTCAAAAACGTGTAAAAACATCTGGTCATTTGTATATGATGACTTCTGGAATCTCTTACTTCTTCAGCATTTTCATGAATCTTGCCACCCTGCCCATGACTTATTATTCTATCAGGCCGGCTCTGGGGAGCTTTCCGGTAAGGAATAAAGAGCGGTTCATGAGCAGAGCTATTTCCAGAGGGTTTGCAATGCCTTTAATCTGGGCTCCTGTAACGCCTATAGTGGGGATTGTGATAACGATGACGGGGGTCAGCTGGGGATCCATCCTCCCTTATGTCATTCCGCTGAGCATATTAGGATTAGCAATGGATTGGTTTATTGGATCCCGTCAGTCCCAGCCAATGAAACTTCCGCATTCTGGTGGAGAATCTGTGCATGAAACAGCTGCTGCTCTAGAAGCGGCTAATGACGGGCGCCCGCGCAGAGTTTTTCAGATCCTTGTGGCAATCGCTATATTTAATGTCCTCGTGTCCTTTGCAGAGACTCAAGTTTCATTGCCATTCTTAATTCTTGTTTCGCTGATCGTCATTCCATTTGCTTTCAGCTGGTCCCTTTTATTACGTAGAGGAAAAGAATTTGGCCATCAGCTGTCTGACCATTTCAATTCCTTTGCGATGAGCATGAAGGATCAATTTTTTATCTTTTTATCAACAGGCTTTTTTATATCAGCGATTAATATTTCGAAGACAAATGCAATCCTTTTTGACTGGATTGCAGCTTTTATAAGTGTAGCCGGAGTCGGGGTTTTCCTGATCCTTCTGCCGTTGATTCCTTTAGGGCTGGCCTTTCTGGGCCTCCATCCAGCTGTTTCCCTTGCATTGATGATTGAAGGAGTAAATCCGGAAGCCATCGGAATTTCTCCTCATATCCTGACAGTCGCAATGCTTTCCGGCGCAGTTTCCGCCTTCTTAGTAGGGCCCTATAATGCCACTCTTGGTCTCATGTCTAACATTATCAAAGTCGATTCCTATAAAGTCTCCAGCTGGAATCTTCCTTTTGCGGCAGTTTATGTTGCCTGCGTAATGTTCTATTTGTTTATGCTGGAAAGCTTGCTCTAATAGGAAAAGCTGCTGAAAATTAATCAGCAGCTTTTTTATTCGATTCCTGTATTTCCTTCACAATTTCTTTAGCAAAATGCCCCAAAGTTCCTTCGCTGTAAGCCCGAATGACTTCCGGTGCAAGGGAAGCAAGGGCTCTTTTGATATAAGCTGGGTGATACCCTTTGCCTGTCATTTCATTCTCAATTTCAACAGCCGTTGTTACAGCAAAATAGGTTGCCAGTTTATTTACTTCTGCTACTCTCTCTTCACTGTCTCTTATGATTTCTCCCATTGGTCTAAATAAGTCCTGAATTTGAGCAGGAAGATGATCCTCAGTAATAAATAAACCCTTTCCATTCTCCATTAGATCTCTCGAATGCCCCATGTATTTCAATCCAAACACCTTACAGAAAGGGAACCTTTCTTTAATCTTTTTCGTTGGAAGTGCAGTCGCCATATTAATGAAGGCAATAGAAGAATTCTCTTGAATTATGCTGTCCATAAATGAAATCACCTTTCCAGCCGGCAAAGCGAGCAGAATAATATCCATTTGTCTCATCTCGTTATCAGTTAAAGGATGTGCGTTAGGGAACTTTTCAGCAAATTGTTCTGCCTTTGACCTGTCGGGATGAAAAATGCCTATTGAAAGGTTTGATTTATACCAGTGAGTCATCAAAGCTGCACCTAATTTTCCTATACCTGCTAAGCCAATTTTCAAATCCTCGCTCCTCTCCTTATAAAAAAGACTATCCCCTTAGTTAGTTTATTCTAACTTTGCAGGATAGCCTTCTTTATTTCAAGCATACTGTTTTACCAGATTATTATGGCAATTAAGGTTGCGATAAATAAACTGGCGACGACTGGAATAAAGTTTTTCCTGGCCAGCTCCAGCGGTGAAATCTGCAGGAATCCTGCTACTGCAACAAGTGAAGACCAGGCAACAATCGTTCCTCCACCCCAGATGGCACCCATTTGTCCGATGGCTGCTAATGTGGAAGGATCAATATGGCTTCCACTTGCTAATGCACCTGATAAGGCACCTGTTAACGGCAGCCCGGAAAAACCGGAGCCATCTAAGCCGGTGATCAGACCGACAATTAAGAGACCAAATCCTGCAATAAACGCATTTTCAGGAATATAAGCCTGGCCTGCCTGTATCATATCAAATAAGAAAGCAGGTTTGGTAGCGCTTTCATCTAATGATAATATGGTGCCGGTAAAGTCTGAGCTTCCCATAAAGAAGAATCCTGCTATTGGAATAACCGGAGCCATCGCCCTGAAGGCAAACACGAAGCCTTCCGTTAAATGCTCGCTTATCTTATCTAAAGCATGGATGCGATTAAATGCCACTGTAGCGAGCACCAATAAAAGAGTCGCAACACCGCCAATAAAAGCAGCTCCATCTGTTCCTTCAAAGCCTGACCCGCCTGTTAATTTTGTTGAGAACATATAAATCATAACACCCAGCATCGATAAAGGCACTAATACAGCAAAAACCTTGCCCCATGTATTTTTTCTCTGAATAATTTCAGCACTTTCTTCAGCCGTAGCAGCAAGCTCATTCGCTACACCAAAAAAAGCAGCATCTTCAGGGTTTAAATTGGAGTCGTGGTTCCCATTTTTCACGATTGAGTTTCTATTTGCCACATAAACATAGGTCAATGCAAGTACACCTGTAATGACGGAAAGAACCAGTGTCTTATCCGCAACCATGGCCTTATCAATTCCAGCTGCTTTGGCACTAAGCATCGGTGCTACCTGCATGATATAGTCAGAGGAAAGCGCCATACCCTGACCGGCAATGACAATAACCATGGCAGCCGTCATTACAGGCAGCCCAGCTCTGACTGCTGCAGGTACAAGCAATGCACAGATGAGCGGGACAGCAGGTGTTGGCCAGAAAAAGAGAGAAATCACATAGGTTGTTACCATTAAGACTAAATAAGAAATATGCCCATTCACCATAACCTTCTCAATCGGACCAATAAGCCTCTTATCAGCGCCCAAATCCTTCAATGAATTAAGAAGCGCGATCATAAGAGAAATGATTAAGAATATGCTGAATAGTTCTTTTGCTGCGAGGAGATTAGCGTTAAATACAGCCTGAAAGCCAGCAATCAGACTGCCTTTATAAATGACTGCCACAAAGAAAGTTCCGATGATTACCGGCAAGACAACGCCTCTTCTGAAAAGCATCGTGGCGATGACAGACACAGTAACAATTGCATAGACCCAATGAGCAAATGTTAACTCCATATATTCCCCTCCGTTTTTCGTTATCGAAAATAACTCTCTATAAAAGATTTCAAAAGACAGATTGCAGGAGGCATTCTGTTTATCTATGGCTGACTATGTAATACCCCGACATTTCGCTTCACCAGAAGGACTTGTAACTTTTCCCAAAGAGAATACAGCATTTGGTAGATTGTATACCAAGTTGACCAAAAAACAAAAAAGCGCTAATCATGGATGACTTAGTTCTCTGCTGATGCACTTCTTTTTTTCATACTATATCAATCTCTAATGCTCTTTAGATGTGCAGATCACTTTCAAATGCTTCCATCGTCCAGAACAAGAGGACTATATCCACCTCCTCTTTTCACTATTTTTAACTTGTATACTATAATAACACTAAAATTAACTATTATGCAAATAATTTTGAAAATTTAGATGTTTTAATATTTTCTATAAAATATATTGCTCTCTTACGGGTTTTAAGTTAAAATCTAGGTTAAAATCATGCACACAGTATGTCGTATACCAATTAACGAACGGTTTTTTAGCGGTGAACCTAAGAAGGAGTGATCATTATGCTTAAAGCTGGAATTATCGGTTATGGAACGTTAGGGAAAACCATAGCGGAATTAATAGAATCCGGCCATGCTGGCAACGTGGAGTTAAAGTCTGTGCTGATTAGAAGTAATAAAAGTGCAGATCATGTTAACAAACAAACATTTGACCTTACGTCAGATGAAGGCGATTTTTTTAATGGAGATTTAGATATTATCATAGAGGCAGCGGGTCATGAGGCTTTACATCTTTATGGGCAAAAAGTGCTTGCAAGCGGAAGCCATCTTGTAGTGCTTTCCGTGGGAGTATTAGGAGACACCCGTTTTTATGAAAAACTGAAGACTGTGGCCATACAGCATAACCGGCAGATCTTTATCCCCTCTGCAGCTATAGCCGGCCTGGACCGGATTGCAGCAGGAGCATTGGGTGAGATTGAAGATATTACCTTAATTACAAGAAAGCATCCCCGCAGCTGGAAAGGTACGATCGCGGAAGAAAAAGTGGATTTACATATGCTGACTGAACCATTTTGTATTTATGAAGGGAATGCCCGGGAGTCATCCCGGCTATTTCCGCAGAGCGTGAATGTTTCAGCAGCCCTTAGCCTTGCAGGGATTGGATTTGAAAATACAAAGGTGAAGGTGTATGCCGATCCGACTATCCAAACAAACACACATACCATCAAGGCTAAGGGTTATTTTGGCGAAGTGGAGATATCCGTTTCGAATGTTCCTTATGAGGAAAATCCAAAATCAAGTCCAATTGTCGCCATGAGTGTGGCCAAGGTTTTAAAAAATTTAACTTCACCATTCGTGATTGGAGTGTAATAAAAATTAAGAAAGGGCTTCTGCTCTTTCTTAATTTTTATTTTCACTCTGCTGCACCGCTTCAATATATGCTTTTTTTGAATTCTCAATATGTATTTTGGTCAGATATTCAGCCATTTCCATTTCTTTATTGACGATAGCTTCCATGATTTTTAGATGCTCCTCCATGGACTGCTTTGCCCTGCCAGGATTTTTATGCCCGATTTTGGCAAATGCGCGAATGTAATCTGATAATCCGCTCAGCATCTCATAAAGCTTTACATTTTGGGCCGAGCTATATAGGAGATGATTGAGTTCCCTATGTAACTCAGAAGCATCCTCTTCAGGATTGTTCAGGTAGTCCTCGACCTTTTTTATGCTGCTTGTGAACTTGCTTTCCATTTCATCATCCAGCTTTTGGACGGCCAATTTTGCTGCCAGTACTTCAAGTGATGATAAAATGGTAAACACCTCGATAATTTCCTTCTCAGAAATATCGGCAACAATTACACCTTTTCTTGGAACTGTCTTTACAAACCCTTGTGATTCCAGGCGGAACAGCGCTTCACGAATTGGCGTCCTGCTGATATTTAACCGCTCAGCAAGTTCCCGTTCAACCAGCCGGTCTCCCGCTTTAAATTCCCCGTCCAAAATAAGATCCTTAATATGCAGATAAACCCTCTCTCGAATCGAGATCAGATTATCCTCCGTCCAGTTATTAACCATCCCTTTCCCTCTTTCTCTCTTTAGTATCCTTACTGCCCATTATAACTTACCTGTCGGGGTAACAGCAATTTTTTGGCTGATTTACCAAGGAGTTCTACTTATATGATGTTTAAGGCACATTCATTTTTTCAATCTCTCCTCTGGAAGTCCGATCATTAGCTGCTACACTTGAAATAATTTCCGCTATGATTTCAGCCAGTTTTAAAACCATATATAATCTCGTGCTATTTAAGGAATGTACAGGTGTTAATGGATCAAGTGTATTTACAATCGCCTTCAAATGATAATCACCCACACTCGGCAGTACCCGATTCACTGCATTCCCCGGAATAAACGATCCTTCTCTTATTAAAATATAGCCGATTTGCCGTTCGTCCCCGAGGCAGGCGTCTATGCCAAATATAAACGGATCATGGTGCGTATCCTTGATTTCTTTAAGAACCTGTTTGATATTTAATGCGTGAACAGGATCCTTTAGAGTCCCATATACCGGATACGGAATGTTTTTTTCTTTAAGGATCTTTCCTGTCAAGGGTCCAAGAGAGTCTCCTGTTGACCGGTCCGACCCGATGCACAAGATAACGATTTCCCTGGATGTGCTATAAAAGATCTGTTCCAGCTTCAATACCATTTTTTCAATTTCCGCTTCTTCCGTTGTTTCTTTAATGGAAATGTAACTTGCTGCATCGATGACATTATCCTTCGGTTTGCTGGATGAAAATGGCCACATTTTGGTCCCTCCTTTCCATTAATAGTTTTATATTCCGAATCTTAATCAATATAAATTAAAATGATAATCATTCTTAGTTTATATAATGAAAGAAGCAATTGTAAATTTTTAGCGGGTATATTATGTATTACCCGGACTTTAGATGACATATCCGCGGACAATATATATATTTCTTTAATCATACCCGAAAACCAAGCTGAAGTTCATCACCTTAATAAATCTCCTTTGAAGAATATTTTAGATCCTTAAACAAAACATAATTTTTATGGAGGTGAGATTAAAATGAAAAAGGATAATATAAATGAAGGAATTGATAATCAAAATGGAGCTTCCCAGGATATATTGATGGATCGGGTTAATCAGGTTTTTGACAAAGTGGCTGAAGATGTAAGGGGGATGGTTGGTGAGAGCACCAGCAAAAAGAATAAAAGATAAAAGAAGCTGGCACCATGACCAGCTTCTTCATTTTTTTAAAAGCATGAAAATTCCCCAGGGACAATCCCATTATAATCTGTCCAATAGCCTGCTAAAGGATAAGCCGGGATCTCATTCCATTTCGCAGGATCCACTTCATTTATCTCTCCTGTCATATAGCGCATATACTAAGGATTTTAAAGCTAAATAGTTTTATTTGGTTAGATAACCGTTTGATTTCTGCCCCAGACTGCTTTCGCTTGAATTGCCTTTTGTTTCAAAAAATATGGCCGGATGGCTGTGATTTTCAGGATTCAAGCCGTTATAGTTCAGTCCCATCATCATGGCCGATACAACTCCGCCTTTAATGTCAATGTCATAGCCAACCTGATTCTCACTATCAACAATTTGGTAACGGTCAATATGCGTGTAGCCGTATCCTTTCATTCCTTTTATCCTATAATTGGACATGAAATTCATGTAATAAAAAAATAACTATTTCGACTTTCGAAAAAGATGTTATAATACTATTTATAAAATTTTACAGAAATGAAGGCGAGTTCGTTTGAAAAAGAGATTATGGCTTATTTATGGAATGCTGACTTTAGCTACTGCAACATGGGGCAGCGCATTTATTGCCGGCAAGTTTGCTGTTCAAAGTTTCGAACCTGCAACCGTTGCTTTTTTGCGGTTTTTGGGAGCTGCCATCCTGCTTTTTCCGCTTATGTGGATTATGGAAAAAGACCGGAAACGACCAAATTTAAAAGATCATGGACTGTTTGCAGTCCTCGGCCTGACAGGAATTGCGTTGTATAATATTTGTTTCTTTCTGGCCACGAAACACGCACCTGTGATTAAAAGCTCATTATTTATTGCATCAAACCCGGTTCTTATTGTCCTTTTATCTGGACTATTCCTTAAAGAAAAAATTACGAAAAATCATATCATTGGAATGGCCGTTGCTTTGACAGGTGTAGTGTTTATTATTACAGATGGCCATTTGCTCACTCTTTTCCAATACGGCTTTGAACCAATTGATTTCGTATTGCTTGGTGCTGTGATCAGCTGGGCCATTTATAGTGTTGTGGGGAAAGTGGTATTGAAAAAATACAGCTCAGTGGAATCAACCACATATGCAGTTGCCTATGGGACCTTATTTCTTTTGCCATTTGCTTCTGCGGAAACAACGTGGATAGATCTTCAGCAAGCAAGCTTTACGACTTGGGCTGCTATCGCTCATATGAGTATCTTTGTTACCGTGGTTTCATTTGTGATGTACTATAACGGGATTAAAGAGGTCGGTGCGGCAAAGGCCTCCATTTTTATTAATGTGATGCCTGTATCTGCCGTTATCATGGCTACGGTCTTTCTGGGTGAAACGTTCACCATTGCGCACGGAATAGGCGCAGCTTTTGTTCTTACTGGAGTATATATAGGAACAAATGTGAAAATGTTCCAAAGAAAGATGAATAAACAAAGCATGAAAAATAAGACTGCCTAGTAATTTATAAGATCTTAAATCTCATAATCCTGCAAGGAGAAATAATATATGATTCATACACTTACTATAAAAGACGAAAATCTCCACGGTTCTTTCAGCAATGAATATAACCCTATTCTAACCATTCATTCCGGTGATTCTATTCGCCTGCAAACGCCTGATATCCAATGGGGGTACTCAAGCTCAAAGGATAGAGAAAGAACCATTTTTAATTCCAAAGAGAATGAGGAAAAGCCAGGTCATCCAATGGTGGGCCCCATTAAGATTCATGGAGCAGAGCCAGGGATGGTTTTGGAAGTAAAAATCAATGATCTTGTTCCTGGCTGGTATGGCCGAAACTGGGCAGGAGGCAATAAAAGCTGGCAAAATGACCAACTGGGATTAACAGGAACAGAACGCATTCAGCTTGATTGGGAACTGTCTCCGGCAAATATGACGGGCACCTGCCAAATTGGAGGGCGTCCATTTCATGTGGCGCTTAATCCATTCATTGGATTGATGGGAGTTGCACCTGCAGAACAAGGTGTGCATTCCACCCCACCACCCCGTTATTGCGGCGGGAACATAGATTGCAAGGAACTTGGAAGAGGAAGCACTTTATTTTTGCCGATTTCTGTGGACGGTGCCCTTTTCTCAATTGGTGATGGCCATGCAGCCCAGGGAGATGGAGAAGTATCAGGAACGGCTATTGAATGTCCTATGGATCTGGTAGATATAACTTTAACTGTAAGAGATGATTACACGCTTTCGATGCCTAGGGCTCAAACACCAGCCGGATGGATTACATTCGGGTTCAATGAAGATTTGAATTTGGCAGCAGCGGAAGCTTTGAATGGAATAGTAGAATTGATCCAGGAATTGCATAAAGTAGAAAAAGCGGAAGCATTAGCTTTATCAAGCGCCGTTGTCGATCTAAGAGTTACACAGATAGTCAACGGGGTAAAAGGAGTCCATGCTGTCCTTCCGCATGGGGCAATCAGATAGATTGAATTCAAAAGGCTTGTTACACCGAATTGCGGTGAACAAGCTTTTCTTATCTACTCATGATCGAGTTCGATTGCTCGCCTTATTTCGGGACTTGAGTTTCCCTGTGAAAGGTATGGATATATCCATCTAAATCAGTCAGATAGTGAAGGAAGTTTTAGCGGTAAGCTTTAGTGTTTTTCGCAGAGACCGGCTGATTCCCGATATTTCTTCCGTAATACACAAAAAAGGACACTCCCACAATCAGAAGTGTCTAATCTGCATATCTATAATTTCGAAGCGACACTGCCTTGGAACACACGCTTTAAAGCATCTGCCGCATGCTCAATTGATTTTCTTCCCTGCTCCAGTACACCAGGCATCCAGAAGAACCCATGGATCATGCCGTCATATCGTTTGGCTTCAACCGGGACGCCGGCTTCTTTTAAACGCTCAGCATAGGCTTCACCCTCATCGCGCAGCGGGTCAAATTCTCCCGTTAACACCAATGCAGGGGGCAGTCCGCTCAGGTCTTTTGCCTGTAGCGGAGAGGCATATGGATTTTTTCCATCCTCTTCACTCCGCAAATAATGATTCCAGAACCATTCCATGCTGTCTTTCGTTAACAGGTAGCCGTCTGCGTTTTCAGTATAGGATTCTGTTGCATAGGAATGGTTGGTTACCGGGTAGATCAGCATCTGATAAGCAAGTGAGATTTCGCGCTTTTCTCTTGCCATGAGAGCCACAACAGCCGCAAGGTTTCCGCCGGCACTGTCGCCGCCAACGGCAATGCGGTTTGGATCCACACCAATGGATGCTGCATTTTCAGCTACCCACTTGGCTGCAGCGTACGAATCATCTGCAGCAGCTGGAAATTTATGCTCTGGCGCAAGTCTGTAATCTACCGAAACGACCACGCAATTCGCCAAATTCGTTAATAGTCTGCAAGGAACATCTACTGTCTCCAGGTCACCGATTACCCAGCCGCCGCCGTGATAGTATACGAGCGCAGGAAAAGCTCCTTCTCCTTTAGGAGTATAAATTCGGACAGGTATTTCTCCTCCCGGTCCCGCTATTTTTCTATTTTCAACCTTCCCTACTTCCTCCGGTTCTCCAGCCAGAGCGCTGAAATCTGTGGTAAGGCGGGCTTCCTCCGGTGATAGCTGACTCATCGGCGGAGCTCCTGCTGCTTCCATCTGTTCCAATAAAAATTTTGCCTGCGGATCTAATGCCATAATTATTTCCCCCTATTAATATATTTATAGTCAGGGCAGGAGTAATGCATGCCCTATCAATACCCACTTAATTCACAGCACTTTTTTCAGAGGCTGTCAGGATAAAGCCTTCATAGCCTTTTTCGGCGACTTCATCACAAATCCTTCTGTAGGTACCAACACCGCCAAGATAGATTTGAAAGCCGCGGGCTTTTCCTTCGATATTTGCACCCATGTACCATGAGTCTGTTTTGGTAAATAAAGTCTGATCGGCTATTTCACGGCAGTGCTTGCTCCATGTACTTTCCGCCTCTTCTTTTACTTCAATGACAGCCTGGTTTTGTTCGCGCATATAGCTGATGCAATCAAATACCCATTCCACATGCTGCTCAATTGAAACCATCATATTGCTCAATACGGACGGACTCTCAGGTCCAGTCAGCATGAACATATTCGGAAAGCCCGCTGTGCCAAGGCCCAGATAGGTTCTGGTTTGTGAGCCGCCTGCCCATTTCTCTTTCAGGGAGACACCGTTTTTACCACGGATATCCATCTTAAACAGCGGTCCGGTCATCGCATCAAATCCTGTGGCAAACACGATCATGTCAAGTTCATATTCATTATCCGCGGTCTTAACGCCTGTTTCTGTAATTTCCAGAATCGGTGCCTCTTTTACATCCACCAGCGATACATTATCCCGGTTATAGGTCTCAAAATAATCTGTATCTATAATGGTGCGTTTAGTTCCATAATAGAACCTCGGAAGCAGTTTTTCCGCCACTTCAGGATTTTTAACAGTTTCGCGGATTTTAGAGCGAATGAACTCTGCTACGATTGCATTAGCTTCCGGAGATATGGACAAGTCATTATATGCGTAAGATAGTTTAAGCAGTCCTCCTTCTTTCCAGGCTTCCTCGAAAGCTTTTTGCCTTTCTTCAGGAGTTTCATCAAACACCGAAATATTTCTTGGTTCCTCCGGTATGCCGGTAATGGAATGACGCATTTTTGCTCTGATGTCCCCGTAATTTTCCCGTATATTTTTCAGGTGTTCAGGATCATTCGCCGTATTCCTGGCCGGGCTGCTGTACTGCGGAGTCCGCTGGAATACGGTCAGGTGCCCAGCTTCTTTTGCAATGACCGGAATCGCCTGGATACCGCTGGACCCTGTACCAATGATGCCAACCCGCTTCCCTGTGAAATCCACACCTTCATGCGGCCAGTGCCCGGTATGATGCCATTCGCCCATAAAATTTTCCAGCCCTTTAAATTTAGGCACATTGGACGCTGACAAGCACCCTACAGCTGTAATAAAATATTGGGCAGAAACCTTTTCACCATTATTTAATTGGACGTCCCACCTGTTTTTCTTTTCATCAAATTGCGCAGATTGGACCCTTGTATTGAATTTAACATCACGCCGCAGATCAAACTTATCTGCTACATAATTTATATAGCTAAGTATTTCAGGCTGTTCGGCGTATTTTGCCGACCAGCTCCACTCTTTCAGTAGTTCCTCAGAAAAAGTGTAATTATAGTAAATGCTTTCAACATCGCATCTTGCGCCGGGATACCGATTCCAATACCATGTCCCGCCGACATTTTCTCCTGCTTCATATACCCGGGTTGAAAAACCGGCCTCCCGCAAACGATGCAGCATATACAATCCAGAAAAACCAGCCCCTACGACTACAGCATCAAAATCCTTGAGAGAGTTCGATTTTTGAAATGACATACTTTCTTCCTCCTCATGATATTAATTTAATTGAAAGCGATTACATTTTTTTCTTTTAAAGAAGTGCCTCCTCTCCAGGACTTATATTTTTACTCTATCTTTAGCTTACTATCATACGTTTATATTGAATATTCATAATTTTCTATATATAATACCCCTATAAGGAAGGTGTTAATATGGCAATAGAGTCTACCATTTTGAGTAATATCCAGAATTTAGAAGATGTCGAGAGTCATGAGGAAAAACTGTATAAAATTTTAGAGGTCTACATGAACATTTTTCCTGTTAAAAACGCCTATTTATTCAGATATTCACCCTTAGGTTTTATTGGTGAAGGAATCATCGCTATTACGTGCCACGGATTAATACATATCAGAGATATCAGGGATGATATTCGTTCATTGCCGCTTATTTACTCCGCCCTCTATGAAAGAAAAGCAAAATATTGTTCGGGGATCGAATACCTAAAGCAAATAAACATCAAATACATTACAACTTCCAATGTCAACTCATTCCTCGCTATCCCCATCTGCTTTGGCGCTGTTCCCATCGGCTATATTTGCACAAACGAATTTGATGATCATGGAAAAATTTCTGATCAGCAGCTTTCTTCTTATACTCAATTTGGTCAGCACATAGGAAAAACCCTTGAAAAAACGGAAGGAAAAGAAGATGCCCGGCTATTAAGCAAAAGAGAAATGGAGGTCATGAAGAGGATTTCCTGGGGGGAAAGCATAAAGGAAATGGCTGATTCCATGTTTATCAGTGAAGTTACCATCAACCAGTATATTAAAACAGCTATCAGGAAACTGGGAGCACAAAACCGGACACAGGCAATTGCGGAGATGTTTCGACGAGGGATGATTTCGTAATTCGCACATGTTCATTTACCGCACCAAAAAGGCCCTTTTCTTAAAGAGAGGGGCCTCTTTGGGCTGTTTATTTCTCTATCATCAATTTCAAAATAAGTTCATCCATATGACGGGTGCCTTCATTTCCTAGTTTACAGAAAATCTCGATGCTTTTTTCAACATCATCTTGAATAAATCCATCGGTTGATTTGATTTCCTGATCGTTGAGTGCAAGAAGGGCAGACTGCACAGCTACATTGGACAGGTAGACACTTTCATGGCACAGCCGCCTTTTGCTCCGAAACAGATCATTCCGGAAACATTCCCGATTGTGTTTTGAATAACTGCTTTGATTTGCTGAAGCTGTCCATTAAGCAAATATACGATGGCTGCACTTGCGCCCATATCTGCAGCAGTTTCACCGCATTAAGCCGTGAGCCGGCCAAATTTGGATTTTATATGAATGGTTATCAGATGATCAGAGCTAACAGCTCATCTTCCGGCCACTCCCTCTAACATTTCCAGCTTTCCTGCAGGGTCCCCTTCCACAGCGCTAATTGTTTAAAGTAAAAGAATAAACTGTAACCATTTTAATTCAAATAGCGATAAATTAAGAGAGGCAATATTTCCTTCACCATGAAACTCTTCGGATTCAGTAAACCAGAACAGCTCTGTCTGTTTAATCTTTGCTGAATAATGAACTTAGATTCTTCAATGTATATAATCTCCCCGTTAACATATACAGGCTGTTATAGTTTCTTTGTACAAATTCATCAATAATGGTTAGTCCTTTTACAAACTGGTCCACCAAATAATTCGTGTACTTTGGATCCCAGACGAAACGGTTGATTCTGATCAGCTCATCTGCGAGGATATGAAACTTAAAGTCTTCAGCAATAAGTTGGATTTGTCTTAATTTGCCTGTATCCATATAGAAGATATTTTTTTCGAGATTTTTATTAATAAACGCAATAAAATTCTTAATATTTCCAGCGAGCAGGTTAGCTTTTTCCATCTCATTTTGCATATCATCAACTCCTTAAACACAAGTGCAATTAAGAAATGTGTATGATATTTGGGCATGGTTTAAAACATCATATCATGCAAAATACCGCCCGGATTCCCTCCAGACGGTTTTCGAGGACTACTTCTACTTCAGAAGTCCCTCCTTCTCCAAATATTCCAGGGCTGTTTCTTCAGCACTTGCCCCTTCAACATTGACTTTATAATTCATTTCACGCATTTCATCGTCACTGATTTTACCGCTCAGTTTGTTTAAGACTTTGACCAATTCGGGGTGTTCTTCGACTGTTTCAGCTCTTAGAAATGGGGCACCCTGATATGGCGGAAACAGATTTTTGTCGTCCTCCAGTACAGTGAGGTTGTATCTGGCAATTTCACTATCTGTAGAATAAGCGTCCACTAAGTTGATTTCTCCTTTTTCAATTGCACCATAGCGCAGTTTGGGCTCCATGGTTAAAACAGTTGGAAAGTCCAGGCCATACAGTTCCTGAATACCCCGATAGCCATCTTCCCGATCTGAGAATTCAAGGGTGAAGCCGGCTTTTATATTTTGCTCGACTGATTTTAGATCTGAAATTGATTGCAGTTCATATTCTTCAGCCAGTTTCTCAGGCACTGCCAAAGCATACGTATTATTGTAAGCCATCGGCTCTAACAGCTCCATGCCAAATTGTTCCTTCATCCCTTTTCTCGCCTGCTCATATACCTCTCTGCGATCAGTGCTTACCGCTGTCTCTTTTAGAAATTCAGCAATGGCTGTACCGGTAAACTCAGGATACACATCGATACTGCCAGACTTCAGAGCATTAAAGACGAATGATGTTTTTCCTAACCCTGGTTTTAACTCGACATTTAGGCCCGTTTCATTTTCAATAAGCAATTTGTACATATTGATCAGGATTTCCGGTTCTGAACCAAGCTTCCCGCCAATGACAATATTCTCTTCTGATTTATTTGTCAGCAGCGGGATCGCCATTACCAGTATCATTGCGCCAATAAAGACTCCCAGCGCTGTGAGCGACCGTTTAAAAGACATATGCTCGAATCGTCGCAGCAGCATATCAAAAAGGATTGCTAATATGGCTGCAGGTATGGCCCCAAGAACGATCAGTGCTGTATTATTTCGATCGATTCCAAGGAGAATCAGTTCTCCCAAGCCTCCCGCTCCAATTAAAGCTGCAAGAGTAGCCGTTCCTACGATTAGTACCATAGCTGTCCTTATTCCGGCCATAATGACCGGCATCGCAAGAGGAAGCTCTACCTTCATGAGCCTTTTGCGCCTGTTCATCCCCATTGCCCTTGCCGCTTCGATAATTGAATCATCCACTTCCTTTATGCCTGTATATGTATTTCTCAGAATGGGCAAAAGGGCATACACGACTAACGCGATAATAGCAGGCACTTTGCCTATTCCGAACAAAGGAATCAAAAGACCAAGCAAAGCTAATGAAGGAACAGTCTGCAATACGGCCGTCACGCCAATGATCCCTTCTGCGATTTTTTGTTTGTTAGTCAGATAAATACCAAGCGGAATCGCAATCAGTACTGCAAAAAACAAAGCGATAAGCGAAATCTGTATATGCTCAATAAGTACGCTTAATAATTGCCCTTTCCTTTCATTAAAAACAGAGCTCAAGGTGTTCATGACCTCACCTCTTCCTGTTTGCTGCGAGCCAGCTTACGAATGACGGCCTGCCTGTTGATCATTCCAATGATGGTTCCGCCATCTTCCACAGCAAGTTCTTCATGAGTGGCCAATAAGCTAAGCGTTTCTTCCAATGAAGCCGAGGCGGAAATGACTGACCCGTTCTGTTCAGATTCTGAAATCGGCAGGAGGATTTCATGAAGGCTGAATCCCTCCATGTATGGTCCCTGCTCTTCCCCCACAAACTGACGGACAAATTCGTTCTCCGGAGTAGAAAGCAGCTCTTCTGGTGTGCCAATTTGAACGATTTCCCCGTCCTTCATGACACAAATGCGGTCGCCGAGCTTTAAAGCTTCCTTCATATCATGTGTGACAAAGACGATTGTTTTCTTTATTTTTTTCTGAAGATGGATTAGGTCATCCTGAAGCTTTTCCCTGCTTATTGGATCCAGTGCACTAAAAGGCTCGTCCATAAGGATGATGGGCGGATTGGCTGCCAGCGCTCTTGTTACACCCACTCTTTGCTGCTGTCCCCCAGAGAGTTCATGCGGCTTTCGGCTTCGGTAGATGTCAGGCTCCAATCCGACCATTTGCAATAACTCATCAATCCGTTCTTTGATTTTCCCTTGATCCCAGTTCTTTAGCTCGGGTACGATCGCGATATTTTCCCCGATAGTCATATGAGGAAACAGGGCAATCTGCTGAAGGACATAGCCAATATCCCAGCGGAGCTCATGAATGTCATAGTCACTGATCCGTTTACCATTGATGAAAATCGTTCCGGATGTCAAAGGAATCAGCCTATTAATCATCTTCAGAACGGTGGTTTTCCCGGAACCGCTCGGACCAATTATCACGAAGAACTCGCCTTCTTTTATATGTAAATTGATTGAATTTACAGCTTTGGTACCATCCCTATACTGTTT
Source organism: Cytobacillus firmus DS1 (assembly GCF_000565285.1). Taxonomy (GTDB): domain Bacteria; phylum Bacillota; class Bacilli; order Bacillales; family Cytobacillaceae; genus Cytobacillus; species Cytobacillus firmus_A. The sequence continues at coordinate 117,243 of NZ_APVL01000010.1, forward strand.
CGACACATTGTCAAACTGAATCATTGCTCCACCCCTCTAATATGTTTACATCTGAATTATTCCCTTAACAAATATCCGAAAAACGGTCCTGCCTGCGTTTTCTTTTTTGCTGTTATACTATCATACAGATAGACAGGAAACATTTCCATTTTGACAATCCAAAGAAAAAAACAGCCTCCGCATTGGAGGCTGCCTGTTATTAAGCGGGAGTTCTTTTCAGGTTCTTAAAAAGGGTCGGAAAGTCTTTTCTGATTGCTTCGCGGATATCCCCAAATGCAAGATGGCGAATGGGATAGGTTTTTACTTTCTTTAAGGTGGAATGCGGGTTTCCTTTAAAAATATTTACGGTCTCTTCTAAAAATCTTTCCTGCTGAAACAGATGATTGTTTCGATTTTCAAAGACTTTGTTTTCTGTTTGCTCATAAATAACGTAATAGTTTTCAATGATTTCACCACGGAACATTTCCTGCGTTTCAATTACTTCGTATACTTTCATCGGTATCAGTCTCCCTTTTAAATAAATTCAACATGACGAAAGTGATCAATTCAATCCCATTGGCAAAACCAGCAGCTTTATATTTTGGATACTATGATGTATTTCACTTGAACATGCCTTCGCATGCTAATTTCATTCTATTGGCTTATTATTTGGTTCAGTATAATTTCGATTCGGGCTGCACCTGTTTCCTGGGCTGCTTTTATTACGGCATCCCTTACTGCAGGGACAACCCGGCTGTCGAGCGGCCCTGGAATTACATAATCAGGTGTCAGGTCTGTAGCATCGATTAATCCGGCAATAGCTTCGACTGCAGCCATTTTCATTTCTTCATTAATTTCAGAAGCCCTGACGTCCAGGGCCCCGCGGAAAATTCCAGGGAATGCGAGGACATTATTCACCTGATTCGGCAAGTCGGATCTTCCTGTTCCAACGACTTTAGCTCCAGCCGCTTTCGCCTCTTCCGGCATGATTTCAGGAACTGGATTAGCCATGGCAAAAATAATGGAATCCGGACTCATCGTCTCGACCATTTCCTTTGTTAAGGCACCGGCAGAGGAAACCCCGATAAACACATCGGCCCCAATGATAACATCCTCAAGCGGTCCTTTACGTTTTCCTGGATTGGTGATTTTCGCAACAGACTCTTTGACAGGGTTCATTCGCTCCTGCCTTCCTTCATAAATCGCTCCCTTTGTATCACACATAATGATATTTTTTGCTCCCATATTAAGGAGCAGCTTGATAATCGCAATTCCTGCCGCACCCGCCCCATTGATTACGATTTTTATTTCATCCATTTTTTTGCCGGCAAGCTTCAGTGCATTGATTAACCCTGCTGCTGTTACGATCGCTGTTCCATGCTGGTCATCATGAAAAACGGGGATATTCATTTCCTGCTTCAGCCGTTCTTCAATATAAAAGCAATTTGGTGCCGCGATATCCTCCAGGTTAATGCCTCCAAAGGAAGGCTGCAGCAGCCTGACTGTTTTAATGATTGCTTCAGGGTCCTTCGTATCAAGGCAAATTGGAACGGCATCAATCCCTGCAAAAGCTTTAAATAATGCAGCCTTCCCTTCCATAACAGGCATGGAGGCTTCAGGGCCAATATCGCCAAGTCCCAGCACAGATGTGCCATCAGAAACCACGGCGATTAAGTTTCCTTTTATTGTATAATCATAGACTTTCTCAGGCTGGTCATGGATTCTTCGGCACGGCTCAGCCACTCCTGGGGAATAGGCTAAGCTTAAATCTTTCATGCTGTTCAGCGGCATTTTTACATCGACCGTTAACTTCCCTTGAAACTTCTCATGAAGCAGTAAAGATTCCTTCTGCAAATCCATTCTATCCATCTCCCTATATTGAATATTGTTAATTTTCAGTATTTGTTGTAGATTATTATATAATGAGTGGCATTCATAAATGAAATACATATAATCTATAATCCTTATGCCTTTTGGTTATATGAAAGGAGTGAAATAATTGGATATCCGGCATTTAGAATATTTTGCTGAAGTAGCACAGCACTTAAGCTTCACAAAAGCATCCCACACCCTGCATGTCACCCAGCCTTCTATCAGCAAAGCCATCAAAAATCTCGAAGGCGAACTGGGAGTGCCGCTATTTTACAGGTCATCGAAGCAGCTTGAATTAACGGATGCTGGAAAAGCGGTGTTAATCAATGCGAAAAAAGTGCTGGACGCATTTCAGAACCTTACATTGGAGTTAACAGATCTAATGGAGCTGAAGGGCGGTGAAATCAAAATAGGCATACCTCCCATAGTCGGCGCAGCCTTCTTTTCGAAGCTAATCAGCCAATATAAAGAAAAGTTCCCATTGATCGAAATTAAATTAACAGAGGTCGGCACGAAGAAAATAAAGAAAGGGGTAGAAGATGGCACATTGGATATTGGCCTGATTTGCACGGTCCCGGCCGATGGAAGCGGCTTTGAAATAATCAATGTCCTAAGGGATCCCTTAATGCTCATTATCCACCGGGAACATAGGCTTGCTTCCAAAAAGGAAGTGCATTTTTCAGAATTAGCCAAAGAGCCTTTCATCCTCTACAGAAAAGATTTCACCCTCTATGATCTGATTATTGAGGAATGTTTAAACAGCGGATTTCAGCCTAATATTGTGTGTGAAAGCTCGCAAAAGGACTTCCTGCTGGGAATGGTTGAAGGAAAACTGGGAATCACCATGCTGCCAAGCAAAATCTGTCAAAATATAAACTGCAATGACCTAGTGGTTCTGCCAATCTCTGAATCTGCTGTAAATTTAGAGCTAGGGATGATTTGGAAAAAGGAAAAGTACTTATCCTTTGCGGTCCGGGAGTTTATCGCCGGTGCGGAGATTTATCTGGAGGAAGGGCAGTGAAACGGCCGTCGCAAATTTGAGAATTGCGACGGCTTTTTACTTCTGGAGTTATTGTGAGCAAGCCTTAACAAATGCATCAAATATAGCTTTTGAAGGGTCATCATTCTTTTGTGTCATGCATTCAGGGTGCCACTGTACTCCTAATGCAAAGTGATGCCTTGTACTCTCAAAAGCCTCAATAACCCCATCACTCGCCTCTGCACATACCTCAAAGTTTTCAGGCATTTTGCGGACAGCCTGATGATGATAGCTGTTAACTTTAAAGCTTTGCATTCCAGTAATTTTGTGGAGGAGAGAATCTCTTTTTACCTTCACAAAGTGAGTCGCATGCCAGCGGGGGGCTTTTTGGCCATGCTGCAGCAAAGGTACGCCCATTTGGGAAAAGATGTCCTGATACATATCACCCCCAAGAGCAATACTGAGGACTTGGCAGCCCCTGCATATGGCTAAGATTGGTTTATTTCGAGCAAGCACTTTTTGAATCATTCTGATTTCGAATACATCTCTTTCCGGACAAATACTGCCCAGCTTTTGATGGGGTTCTTCACCAAATAGTGTTGGGTCGATGTCCCCCCCGCCAGTAAGCAGCAGCCCGTCAAGCGTTTCAGCTAATTTTTCGACTTTCTCATCATCCAGCAAATTAGGCACAACAACTGGAACGGCCCCTGCGTTTAATAATGAATGGATATTATCCATTGAAACGGAAAGAGTATGATCATCTAAATTTGATGTAACTCCAATAATTGGTTTCATTCGGCACCTCTGGTTATATAGTTTAGAAGATTATTCTATAGAACCGGGAAGAAGTCCTATCTGCCATAAAAAAAAGAAGCAAAATAAAAAAAGAACTGCCCTGCAGTCAGTATTGCTGACTTTTGGACAGTCCATGTTTGCTATTAATACGGATCCGTTTCATGGCTTTTCTCAACCGCTTCTTTTGATGCCTGGTTTTCATCGATTGAACCCTGGCCATATTTAGATCTACCAGCGTCACGGCCTGGAATTTGTTCTTCCCCGCTCATCGCCTGGATCTCTTTCAAGACTTTCCCGGTTTCTTCCTTGACACGGCGGCCATAGTCTTCATCAGCTTGTGTGAAATGCTCAAACATAGCATCCTGAATCCATTTGTCGCATACCGCTAAAGCTTCAGACAGGTTTTTGATCAGTTCATCTCGCTCCCAGTCATCAAAACTCCTGTAAGTATGGCCGGCCTGGCCGTAATTATTTGGCCGATCGATCGGTGCGCTCATGGCTGCCGCATTATAAGTTGGCCGGTGCGGTGTGCGCCCTTCTTCTGGTGCTTCCTTAAAGCCGCCCTTCATTGAAGGCTCGTAGTTGATATGCGGATTATCTCCTGCCTCTTTCGGGTCACGAATATCCATTTGGCCGCGCTGCTGATTCGTACGTACAGGCGCTTTCGGAGCGTTAACCGGCAATTTCAGATAGTTCGCTCCAACGCGATAACGCTGTGTATCGGAATATGAGAAAGTCCGGCCTTGAAGCATCTTATCATCGGAAAAATCCATTCCATCAACAAGTACTCCCGTTCCAAAAGCCGCCTGTTCAATTTCTGCATGGTAATCCACTGGATTGCGATCAAGCACCATGCGGCCAACAGGAAGCCAAGGAAACTGATCCTCCGGCCAAAGCTTGGTATCATCAAGGGGATCAAAATCCAATTCTGGATGGTAATCATCCTCCATGATCTGTACAAAAAGCTCCCATTCCGGATAATCTCCCCGTTTAATCGCCTCAAATAAATCCTGTGTAGCATGTCCGACATTTTTAGCCTGAATCTCGCTTGCCTCTTCCAGTGTCAGGTTGCGGATACCCTGCTTTGGTTCCCAATGATATTTCACCAGTACAGCTTCCCCTTTTTCATTCACCCATTTATAGGTATTGACACCGGATCCCTGCATGTGACGGTATGTAGCGGGTATTCCCCAAGGTGAAAACAGGAAAGTAATCATATGTGTGGCCTCTGGTGTCCTGGAAACAAAATCAAACATCCGCTCGGGATTTGGAACGTTTGAAACAGGATCAGGCTTGAATGCGTGAATCATGTCAGGAAATTTCATCGCATCACGGATAAAGAATATTTTAAGGTTATTACCGACCAAATCCCAGTTTCCGTCCTCAGTATACATTTTTACGGCAAAACCTCTTGGATCACGTGCTGTTTCAGGAGAATCCTTCGCACCTGCCACAGTTGAAAAGCGGACCATTAATGGCGTCCTCTTCCCTGCACCAGAGAAGACCTTGGCACGTGTATACTTCTCAACCGGCTCATTGCCCACTTTTCCGTATGTTTCAAAGTAACCGAATGCGCCTGCTCCTCTTGCGTGCACCACACGCTCTGGAACCTCTTCCCTGTCAAAATGGGAGATCTTCTCAATGAAATGATAATTTTCCAAAGTAGCAGGTCCCCGATTGCCTATCGTGCGAATGTTTTGGTTATCCGTAACAGGATGCCCCTGCCGAGTTGTCAGTGTCTCACGACTAACATTCTGCTCATTTTCTGTATTCATATCTTTGTTATTTGCCACAATCTAACCTCCTAAAAACGAATGACCATATTTTTCCTCCGAATTAAAAATTCATACCTGAATTTACTTTGATTGTTAATTATTGGATCTTCTTCCAAAATAGATTGCTTGGTTATCATACCCATGTAAATGGAAATAAAACCTTATTGAGTAAATGTACTGATATGAACGAAACTGTCAATGCTCCCTACACAAATTGATTTTGGTTTCAGTTTATGGGTAACTCTAAGAAGAGAAGCGTTTTTCGGCTTCTTTGCTTATTAGTTGGGGTTCAGTCTTTTTCAAGGCTAAGGAATCTCCTTCTCAGCTTACTGACTCCTCCTCAATCTCCAAATTGGCTGTCAAGTGATTTCCTTGACAGGTAATTTGGAGATTGAGATACTTTTTAAAGCTGAGAATGAATAAATTTCTCCTTTCATTTTGATATAAAAAGTTAAGCACACGGCACGAAGGCAAAAATCTCAACTGCGGTTAGCACTCTGATATTCGTGGGTTTTCACATTTTATCTTTCCGTATAAAGGAGCTTCCACTAACTTAAAACGTGCGTTAGCCTATTTAGGCATAGCACAAGTACATTTCGTGGTTTCTCCTTTCCGGTTTTTACCTTTGCCTCCGAGCCCTATGCTCCGACTTTTAAAGAAAATTGAACTCGTTTTATTCGTAATTTTTACTTTGCAATAGTGTTATTTTCAATTTCTTGAGTTACTGCCCAGATAAATCCTGCTAATTCTCTTGCAACGGCTGTTAGTGCCTTCCCAAATGACTTTCCACGTGATAGTAAACGAAAATACTTTTTATGAAGGCGGTTTTGAGCTTTCCATGAGATCATTTGAACATTAGGCAACTGTCCTTCTAGTCTTTTCTTTAAATCTCCCTTTATGGCAGGCGGAAATCGATAGCTCCAGGCTGCTTCTACAAGCAAACGACGAACATGACGGTTTCCTGTTTTTGTAATATTACCTTGCCTTCTGATTTCACCACTTGAGCTTTCGCTTGGAATTAACCCAACGTAAGACATTAATTTTTTGGGAGAATCAAATCTCTTAAATGATCCAATCTCAGCCACAAGGCTGGTAGCTGTTATAGTAGCTATTCCCCTTAATGATTGGAGTGCTTGAATCATTGGTGCATGGTATCCTTCTATTGATTGTAATTTAATCTCTTCTTCTAATCGTTTTACCCGTTGCTCAACTTCATGCAGATGGTGAAGATACTCTTGAAAAACTGCTTTAGAAGTGGAACGTTCAAACTTTAGAGTATTTAACCATTCTCGATATCTACGAGTCCATTTTTTCCCTTTAAAAGGTGGGTGAATATCATTTCTTAAAAGAAATTTAGATAATCGATGTTTTGCTCTTAATTCATCCTCTTTGGCATCTTCACGAGCCCGGACTAAATCCCTAAGTGCTTCGTCATCCTCTGTTGGCACATAAATAGACGTTAATTCACCTGCACGGAATAATTTTGCTAGTTTAATCGAATCTCTACGGTCAGTTTTAATGCGTTCACCTGGTTTCTTAGGGATTAAAGATGGGGCGATCACTTCACATTCAATTCCTAAGCTAAGAAAAACACGATATAAACCATAGCCAGTTGGACCAGCTTCATAGCACACTCGAAGATTCTCTTTTTCTCCAAGCTTTTTTACTAATTTTCTAATGGATTCCGGAGTGTTAGGAATCATTCCCCAATACCTTGGCTCATCTCGACCCTCATCTGCAATGGCAACGGCAATTTTTTCTTTTGAAACGTCTAAACCTACATATTTTATGGTATCCTTCATAATAACTAGCTCCTTCCGTAATGTAGCTCTGATTTGGTTTGCTTTTCCAGTAAACAGTGTAACCAAATTAACCTACGGTGTTACGAGTAAGGAGCTAGTTTCGTTCATGATAACTTAATTAATCTCGTCAGAATAATGTTCATGCCTTTGTAAAAAATATTCTTGTCCAGGGGAGGTGTAGACATGCCGAATCTTAATGATAACAAATTCAAAAAAATTCAATCTGAGAGCCAAAAGCAGGGTAAAACTTACGAAGAGTATGCTGCTGAACTTGAAGCGAACAAAATGGAAGCTCAGAAAAGAAAATAAGTGACAGTAAGGCAGGGAATCAATCCTGCCTTTTTAGTACCCCCTGCATAGCAGGAATTGTCACTGTATGTAACTTTTCTGTTCCCTACACAAAATCTAACATGGTATATTTAATAATTTGTCCGCATCCCGGTCATAGTTTGTTAACATTTACGCATTACAATATAAATGTACCGAAACATTATAAAGCCCTTTTTCTTTACCCCTTCAGGTCCGGCCCTTTTTAAGCGGCCGGATTTTTTATGTTTATCTTTTACGATGGGCATTAAAAGCTCTGTTAACTGCCTAAAAAAAGCCCCTCTGACAATCAGAATAGCTTTCCATTCATCCTTTGCCAGCCTGAAATCCCGGATATTGTGTCATGCCTCCATCAGCATACAAGGTCATTCCGGTGACGTAGCTTGCTTCAGTGGATGCCAGCCATACTGCACATGCTGCTATTTCTTCCGGCTTGCCGATATAGCCCATGGGGATCAGCTCAATGACTCCTGTTTTCAATTCAGGGTCTGCGAATTTTTCCGCATTAATAGGTGTATCAATAGCACCAGGGGCAATGCAGTTCACCCGGATACCGTACGGGGCAAATTCAAGCGCAAGTGTCTCGGTCATCAATTTGACTCCACCTTTGCTTGCTGCATAATGAACAAAATGTGGCCAGGGAATTTCCTGATGAACAGATGACATATTAATGATTGAGCCTTTTATTTTGTTTTCCAGCATGTAGTCAATCGCTTCACGGCAGCCGATAAATTGTCCCGTCAGATTTGTAGAAATAACTTTGTTCCAATCATCCAGGGTGAGTTCTTCTGAAGGGACTTCATTTTCGATCCCCGCATTATTAATCATGACATCGAGAGATCCGAACGTTTTAATGGCATGGGCGATCATTCTTTTAACATCCTCTTCCTTTGTAACATCCCCCTGGATGGCAGAGGCACTGCCGCCAGCCTTCTCAATCGTTTCTATAATTCCCTTTACTTCCTGTTCCTCAGTAAAATAATTAATGACTACCTTCGCTTTTTCAGCACCGAACCGTTCTGCCATTGACTTCCCCAACCCGGACGCTGCGCCGGTAATAACGACAACTTTCCCTTCAAGACTTGGATACATAAGATCACTCCCCTATTTTTTCGTAAAGCCCAGCAATACTCCCCCAGCAATAATAAACAAACAGCCAAGGAGAACCATAAACACCTGTTTTCTGCTTTTCCGCTCATTTAAAAAGAAAAGCCCTCCAATGGTCGAAATTACTATTCCGGTCTGAGAAAGCGAAAAGCTGGTGGCCACACCGATCTTCGGAAGGGAAAGCAGCAATCCCAGATTCCCGGTGCTCCAAATCAGCCCCGTAATGATATTACGGATTGCATATTTGTTATATGGCCTGCGGCGGAGGGTTATGAGGAATGCTCCTGTTACCATTCCAATCGCCTGAGGCAGGATGGCAGACCAGCCGTCAATTTCAAACCAGCGAATTAGTACCACATACCCGACAAAGCCTGCTGTCGATAAAAGGAGTACAAGAAGGCCTTTCTTGAGACTTTTTCCCTGTTCCTTGTCATTTCCCTGTTTCAAAGAAGTAAGAACAGCACCAACAATAATGCAGACCAGAGAAGTTACTCCGATGATAACGCTCATTGTTGTTTCCCATTCTTTAAAGATAAATACTCCAAAAAATGTCGTTCCTATAAGCTGCAGTCCTGTGGACATCGGAGCTGTCTTAGCAACCCCCAAATAGTGGACTGCCCCAAACTGATTTTTCTGCCCAATCGACCAGAACAAACCAGATATAAAGCCGACTGCCCAAACTATATTGGAAAGGTCCGGGCTCTTAAAAAGATAGACAGCGATGGCAAAGAATAAGGCTCCTATTGTCGTACCTAGCGTCTGACTGTCTTCGTCCCCGCCAAGCTTGTTGCTGACAAATACAATGCTGCCCCATGAAACCGCTGCTATGAGGGCTAATAGAATTCCTGTCATGGTGTGTACCTCATCTTTCGATTTTATGTACATTTTTAGATTGCAGTTATATAAGGGCTCTTATTCCACAAGCAAAAAAGTATTTAATTATTTGTTATCATTCCACATAAGCAATCCAATAAAACCATGATAAACAGCAATCTATCTATATTAATAGCCGTTTAACAGATATTTCAATATAATAATTTATCGCACAATTTATAATATTTGTGTTAAACTAACAAATATCACTGCAGGATAACAGTGAAAAGCCATTATTCTCTTTTATATAATAATCACTTCGGAGGGAATCGAATGAAAAACGCAATTAGCAAGTGGAACCAAATAAGCCTGGTTAAAAGAATTCTGCTGGGTATCATCGCAGGTATAGCCCTCGCTTTGACTATTCCGAAAGCAGCGGGATGGGTTTCTATCTTTGGTACTTTATTTGTAGGTGCATTAAAAGCAGTAGCACCGGTACTGGTTTTTTTCCTGGTAATGCATGCCATTTCCAAGCATAGAAGCGGCCAGCAGACAAATATGAAGTCCATTATAGCTCTTTATGGTGTAAGCACCTTTTTAGCCGGACTTGTCGCCGTTGTAGCAAGCTTTATTTTTCCTGTCACTCTTTCACTTGTACCGGGAGCAGAGGATGTAACACCTCCTGGAGGGATAGCAGACGTTCTTACAACCCTGCTGACTAATGTTGTGGACAACCCGGTCAATGCATTGATCAATGGCAATTATATCGGCATCCTGACTTGGGCAATCCTTCTTGGCATTGCCATAAGAAAAGCAGCTGATACAACAAAAAACATGCTCGCAAACTTCTCAGATGCCATCTCGACTCTAGTAAAATGGGTGATCAGCTTCGCTCCAATCGGAATTATGGGTCTTGTGTTTGATGCGATTGTCAGCAATGGGCTTTCTGCACTGATGGATTACGGCAAGTTACTGATCATCCTACTGGGCTGCATGTTCTTTATTGCTCTGATTGTGAATCCTCTTATCGTATTTTTTAATATTCGCAGAAATCCATATCCTCTTGTTTTTAGATGCTTACGGGAAAGCGGAATTACAGCGTTCTTTACACGCAGCTCAGCAGCAAACATTCCTGTAAATATGAGCTTATGCGAAAAGCTTGGGCTGGATGAAGATACGTATTCCGTATCCATTCCATTAGGCGCAACGGTTAATATGGCAGGTGCAGCTGTTACAATTTCTGTTCTGACTCTTGCAGCGGTTCACACTTTAGGTATTCAAGTAGACTTTGGAACAGCCTTAATCCTTAGTGTATTAGCAGCAGTTTCTGCCGCAGGGGCCTCAGGAGTGGCAGGCGGATCCCTTCTTCTCATTCCTTTAGCAGCCAGCTTATTCGGAATTCCGGATGACGTAGCGATGCAGGTTGTCGCGGTAGGATTCATTATTGGGGTATTACAGGATTCATGCGAAACAGCCCTTAACTCTTCCTCAGATGTTCTATTTACAGCAACAGCTGAATATGCAAAGAAGCGAAAGGAAAGCAAAATTGCAAAACTTAGTGCATAATAAATAAAGGAGTCACTCTAAGGTGACTCCTTTACTGAAGCCCTGTCGTTTAAGACGGGCTTTTTTTTATGTATTGTGTCGTTACTATTCACTTCGCATTTGCATCAGGCTGGTGAATTCCGAAAATATTCCCTTCTGTATCCTTGTAGTAACCCTGCCAAGCCATTCCAGGAAGAGCATACTTCGGCAGAGCGACAGTGCCGCCATTCTCAAGGATTCTGGCTTCAGCTGCATCATAATCTTCCACACCCATCGTACACGCATATCCATTTAACGCTTGATTAGCTCCCGGGGGCGGCCCCTGCCTTTGCATCAAAGCACCATTAATGCCCGGCTCTTCTTCATTTCCAGTCACTGCTCCATAATAAGGCATTCCGGCGTACTCACTCCAATCCTGAAATGACCATCCGAATACCTCGCCATAAAACTTCTTGGCCCGCTCCATGTCATCCACATGAACTTCAAAATGAACTAATCTGCCCATAGAATCCTCCTCAGACTTGTAATCGCTTACATAATTATTATAATGCTTGTGTAAAAAAGTACAACTTAAAAAGGGACATTCACATATAGAACGTCACCTCCACATACTCCTATTTATCATTTCTTTGCTATAAGCGACTCAATTTCTTTTGTAATATCAGCAATATACTTATTGTTCAGCTCCTCTTTATCTTTTCCTCTGCTTCAATCATCACCTTTTTAACACAATTAAACAATGTCCATCGGCTTCCGTGATGGTCCACTTTAGATCAGCAAGGGAAGATTCACTTATTTCACCGTCAATCACTGACGCGCATCGTTAAAATCATAATTAGAGGTTAAATATAAAGTTAAAGCGCGGTAATAAATTTTTCCCAGCTTCTCCCTGCCAAGTTCCTGTCCGATTAGGTACGCAGCATGGTTTGTTATGGAAGAATTCACATGGACTCCGCCATTATCGACATTTAAAGGCATGTCGTAATATTCATCCATATTTGCCGGATAGACTCCGCTGCCATATGCTGCTCTTTCCGGATTACTTACGACAACACTGTTAGGATCACTTAAGCTGCGGAATCTCGTTCTCCCAATAGTTAAAAAATTACCAAACCCCTTTCTTTATAATAAATTATTATTAAAATACAGACCGAATCTATCGTTTAATAGTTAACGAAGCTTTTTTTGTCTATTCTGTATACGCCACAATATTGTCACACAACAATAGACAGGATTTTATTGCGTATTTTCATATACCCCATATAGTATATTAATATAAACAATATCTTTTAAACACATCATCATAAAAGGGGATGACTGTACTTTTGCAGGAGTAAACACTGACGGGATTTACAAGTGAAAAAATCAGGTTAAGCATATTTAAAAATAGTCAGGAGGAATATATCATGTCAAAGAAAATTGTTATTGTAGGCGGTGTTGCGGGTGGTGCTACTGCTGCTGCACGATTAAGAAGATTAGATGAAAAGTCAACGATCGTCCTGTTTGAACGGGGTGAACATATCTCGTTCGCCAATTGCGGTCTTCCCTATTATATCGGTGAAACCATTAAGGATCGGAATAAGCTTTTGTTACAAACGCCTGAAGGTATGAGCAAAAAATTTAATCTGGATATTCGCAATCTTTCAGAGGTTATCGGAATAAGCCGTGAACAAAAAACAGTGGAAGTCAAAAACCTCCGTACCGGTGAAATCTATAAGGAATCATACGACACTCTACTTTTATCACCAGGTGCAAAGCCCATCGTGCCGCCTATTGAAGGGCTATCAGAGGCGCAGAATGTTTTCACTCTCAGAAATATTCCGGATACAGATAAAATAAAGGCGTTTGTTGATGAGCAGCATCCGGAAAGCGCAGTTGTAATTGGAGGAGGATTTATCGGGCTGGAAATGGCAGAGAATTTGGCAGAGCGCGGGATTCACGTAACGGTGGTGGAATTAGGCAAGCAGGTGATGGCCCCTATCGATTTTGAAATGGCCTCTATCGTTCATTCCCATCTCAATGAAAAAGGAGTCGATTTGATATTAGAGGATGGAGTCAAGGCGTTTAAGCAGTATGGGAAAACCATTGAACTGGCAAGCGGGACACAGCTTTGCACCGACATGGCGATTTTATCCATAGGGGTAAAACCTGAAAATAAGCTGGCCCTCATGGCAGGGCTGGATGTAGGACAGCGCGGGGGAATTCTGGTAAACGAGTATCTGCAAACGGAAGATCCAGATATTTATGCCATTGGCGATGCCGTTGAAGTGAGGGATTTTATCAATGGAAATGCAGCCATGATTCCTTTAGCAGGCCCGGCTAACCGCCAGGGAAGAATTGCAGCCAATAATATTTACGGGAAGCAGGAAAAGTATAAAGGGACACTCGGTACATCCATTGCCAAAGTATTTGATTTAACCGTCGCCTCCACAGGCATCAATGAAAAACAGCTGTCACAGCTGGGCATGAAATATCAGGCTGTCCATATTCATCCAAGCTCCCATGCAGGTTATTATCCTGGAGCCGCTCCAATCAGTATAAAACTGCTATTTAGTCCAGATACAGGAAAAATCTATGGTGCACAGGCAATTGGGGAAGATGGAGCAGACAAAAGAATTGATGTAATTTCCACAGCCATAAAAGGCAATTTAACTGTGTTTGATTTGAATGAAATTGAGCTGTCCTACGCTCCGCCATTTTCATCTGCGAAGGATCCTGTCAATATGGCAGGATATGTGGCAGAAAACATCATAAATGGCGACACGGTTACCGTCCAGTGGAATGAAATCGATGAAATCGTTGAAAATGGCGGCCTCCTGATCGACGTCCGGGAGCCAATCGAAAGGGAAATGGGCTATATTGCAGGTTCTATAAACATTCCGCTGAGTGAAATACGGGATCGCCTGAATGAAATCCCTAAGGACAAAACGGTTTATGTTTCATGCCAGGTTGGTTTAAGAGGCTATTTAGCTTCTCGTATTCTCAAAGAAAATGGCTTTGTTGTGAAAAATCTGGATGGGGGCTGGAAAACATATTCAGCTGTTCATCAGAAAAAGAGAGCCCTCAATCCAGAGTACGAGGAACACATTCATCCATCCATCTCCATTGATGCAGCGGGGTTAACCTGTCCCGGGCCAATTATGGAGGTCCATAAAAACATAAAGTTCCTTCAGTCAGGTGAATATCTTCAGATCACCACAACTGATTGCAATTTTGTAAAAGATATTGCTTCGTGGTGTGAAAAAAATGGACATTTGCTGGTTAAGACCGGACACAGCAGCAAACACTATCAAACCATTATTCAAAAACGGTAATTGTTTTTTTCAGGATAATAGCTTGGGAAAAAGGAGGAATATCAAACTCCTTTTTCTTATGCTTGAGTTTCTATAGTACAGAATAGACAATCTGCCTTATAATATGAAGTGGCATTATTAATTGGAGGTGAATGATCCTATGGGAAACATACATAATACGTTTGGGTTAAACAAATTCAAAACGATGAAGGAAACATCAAAGGGTGTTGAATTTAAACATATTGGAAACGACGAAATCATTTATCTGCTTCCGAACAAAGAAATTACGATCGTTTTAAATCCAAAAACCGTTGAAGGCAATAAGAAGCTTGTGGAAAAATCCACTGGTCTGAGTCATAGTACTGCACTAAGGGAATTCCCTAAACGGGAACATACTGGCCTTGAACCAATTTCCTATGGATATGCATATAAATTTTTATCTGAAGATGAATTAGATGCATTCCTAAGTGAGTTAAATAATTTTTAGTTTCTAAAAAAAGTTCCTTTCCCAAATGACAAAAAATAAACTGGGTCAGGAACCATTTTTATTTCTTCTTTTGCCTAAACAAATCAATGGATTTATACCCTTGTGATAAAATATCGACCATTTGGGCTTTTCGTTTCTCACGGGTTTTCTGCTGTTTAACAGAAAAGATGTAGCGAGCCCAATCCTTTTGGTAACCTGGGGTTAGTTCCTGATAAAATATCAATTCATTTGGATGATTTGATAAGATTTCTACAATATCATTCACGTTATTTTCATAATCAGCCACACATTGACTAGGAGCTGATGACTTTTTCTCTTTGTTCTTTACTCGTTTCCATCCAACTACCGTAAAGACATCATCCATACTAACCATTTTCGAGAATTTCACTTCGCTATTTTCCAAATACCCATCTTCTCCGACTTTCATTGCCGGGAAAATATCATCCCTATGAACGTATGTATCATACCGTTTATTCTCTTTTTTAGGATAAGAGAAAAATAAATATCCTTTTTCAAGCAGGTGTTCTTCATTCTATTACTTTTCGTGTATAAAACACCATTTCATCAATTGTTTCTACAAAGAAGAAGATTGCATCATGTTCTCCTGATAAAGTGGTTATGCATTCATTAAATACAGCATAGTCACTTGGCTGGTTGAGAACAGCCAAATTATTATATTAGTTAAGCTTTAATTTATAAATGATTGACATAATATACTGCTCCTTTAAATTACCTTCACTTTTCTAAATAGTTTATTAAAGCATCCAAATCTTTCGCACTGGCTTTCTTAAAGGCTCCAGGGATTGGAATTGCCAATGAGAGTTACCCCTTCCAGTTCATGGTAATTCAAGAAGGGGAATTTAAAACATTAACACTTTTATGCGTTTTCACTTTAATAAGTTGAAATAAAAAACAGAATTGTATAAAATTAAAGTGGTCGAACCCTCACAATTCGACCCCCTATTATCCATTGAGCTTAGGAATTTTCTAAGCTCTTTTTTAATGATGCTTTCCTGCCAGTTTGTATAAGATCGATTGAAACTGAAAAACGTATCCTAATTCAAGCTTTATTGGCGACAGGGTATTTTTAAAACCCATAGACTTACCCATCCTATTTATAAAACCACAGAAGATGCCTGCACTTTTCCATCAGGCAGGCATCTTTTGTGGTTTCAGTATTTCCTTTTAATTGGACAAACACTTACGAAGACACTCCAATTTAAAAAGCAGATATGTTATGTACTCTTTGAGGTTAAGATCCTATTGACTGCTCTACTGCATTTTCCCAGCTCGGAAAATAATACAATGCATTTTTCATTAGCTCTGGATTTGATTTCTTTACTTGCTTCTTTCGGGGCGGCTGCCCTTCTTTTTCCAAAAGTTCAGAAATCCCGGTTAATACTTCTTCAACACTCATACTTGTTTCCACATCATTCCTCCTTTTTGAATTCACCTATATAATTTCCATTTGCCGAAAAATTATTCAGTATTTAGCTGGTATTCTATCTGATCCAAAAATCGTTCAAATAAAGCAATCAAATTAAAAGAATAATTTCATCCCTTCATGACTCGCAAAAAATTATCAAAAGGGGATCGTGATAGTCGATGCCACACTGTCCGGCATTTAAAGATAGGCCTCTGCGACTTTTCCCAGCCTGCGAATCCCCTCTGTTATTTCCTTCTCATCCGCATAACTGAAGGAAAGGCGCAGAAACTCCGTTCCGGCTCCCTGGTCTTTGAAAAAGTACTTGCCAGGAATAAAAGATACCCCCTCTGAAAGGGCATGTGTCAACAGTTCCGATGTATCGGCACCGGGAATTTTCATCCACACGAAGTACCCTCCTTCAGGCACATACCAGGAAGCTGATTCAGGAAAGTACTGTTTCAATGCAGAGGTCAGAACATCGCATTTGGATCGGTATGTATCTCTCAAGGTTACTAATTTATTATTAAAATCCGTGTTTGCCAAATAAACAGCCATGGCAGATTGAGCAAACGGATGGTTCAGATCCTTTTTATACCAGGCGCATGCATGGATTATTTCACTTGCTCCCGCTATCCATCCTATACGCATGCCCGGGGCCACTATCTTGGATAGCGAACCGACATGCAGAACTCGGGAGCTTTGATCCATTGCTTTAAGAGTGGGGAGACTTTTATTAAATGATAATTCCCCATAAGCATCATCCTCAACTAATAGGAAATTATATTTGTCTGCCAGCTTCATTACATGCTGCCTGCGTTCTTCTGTCATTGTTGTTCCTGTTGGGTTTTGGAAGTTCGGGATCGTATAAAGAATACGCGGGAGAGCAAGCCCATTTTGCATTCTTTCCTCTAGAATTTCTTCAAATACCTCTGTTTGAAGTCCGTGCTTGTCAACAGGAATACTAATTATATGTTTTGTGTAGTTTTGGAAAATCTCTAAAGCCTCCATATAGGTGGGGGACTCTATAGCAATAATTGTATCCTCATCAAGGAGAATACGGGCAATCAAATCGATCGCCTGACATGCACCTGAAGTGATCAAAAGCTCTTTTTCAGCAACAGATATCCCCCGCTCTTTCAATCTCTTTAAAACTTGTTCCTTGAGTTTTATTATTTTAGGACTTCCTATATAATGGAGCGGCAAATCATGTTCTTCTTCTAATAGACTGTTAACAGCCGCCTTTACCTCTTCATCCGGCACAAGTGCAGGTGCCGGATATCCGCAATGCAGGCGAATACATTCATCTGGAATCTCAGGAATCCACTCCCCAGGAGGAGTATTCTGAAGCGCCTTTTTGATTTTATCATGAAAAAAAGAATCAGCATTCACTACAATCTGCACCCTTCCAGCAGTTTTATTATTCAGTATACATGTTCCACAAAACTTAGAGTAGCAAGTTTTCTTCGAAATGTTTTTTTACTTTTCCCCAATCTTCCTTAATGACACTATAAAGGACAGTATGGCGAATGGTCCCTTCTTTAAGTATCATATGATTTCGAAGTACGCCTTCTTTTACCGCACCGATCCGTTCGATAGCTTTTTGTGAACGGAAGTTTTCATGTCCGGTTTTAATTTGTACGCGATTCAGAGACAGTTCTTCGAAACAGTATGTTAATAACAAATATTTACAGTTCGAATTAATATTCGTGCGCCAATACAGGGTGTTTATCCACGTTGAGCCGATTTCGAGCCGTTTATGCGGGATTGAAATATCGAGAAACCAGGTAGCACCGATTATATTCCCTGTTTTTTTATGGACAATAACAAAAGCAAAATCGGTGCCCTGCTCACGTTTTTGTATCGCATCTTTGACATATTGAATAACCCGGCTTTTATCAGTTAAATCAACAGACATATGCTCCCATATACGATGATCCTGGGCCGCTTCATAAATTCCTTCTGCATGCTCAAGTTCTATCGGAATTAATTGAACAATATCATTCTCTAATTTTTGCATGTCAGCACTCTCCTTGATACAATTAAACCCCTTTTCATTGCTTCAGACAAATATGCAGCAACGCAATTCATGAGATTCCCCATCTGCACTAATAAATATATTCATCTATCAAACCGCTGTTTTCACAGCGAGTACCAGCCCGGTAGCCCAGTCCAATTCTGTTATGTCCAGGTCAGATCTGTCCTGCAGGGTTTTTAATAGTTTAGTGGCTTTGATTTTATACCCTTCAGGCAATTTCTGCTGCGGAAACACATCGTGAATTACATAAAAACCGCCAATATTTAAATGATCCAGGGTTTTGTCCAGAAGCTCGAATTTCCCCGGCCATGTATCTGCAAAAATAAAATCGAACCCTTCCGACAGGTTTTGAATAAAAGCTGCTCCGTCCTCACAGCAAAATGTGATTCTGCTGTCATTCCCGAGGTATTTTCTCGCGATCGATTGGACTGCCGAATCAATGTCAACGGTCGTAAGATTACTGTCCTCATCCATCCCATCCATGATCCAGGAAGCAG
Organism: Cytobacillus firmus DS1; assembly: GCF_000565285.1. Lineage (GTDB taxonomy): Bacteria > Bacillota > Bacilli > Bacillales > Cytobacillaceae > Cytobacillus > Cytobacillus firmus_A. The sequence continues at coordinate 135,975 of NZ_APVL01000010.1, forward strand.
ACGCTCCCGTACCTGTTCCCAGCTCCAAAAAGCTGCCACCTGGTTTTGAGGCAGCCAGCCCCTTTAGTAAAAATCCTGTTTTTCGATCACAAGACTGTCCGAAGCCGAGCACATCTGATTCCTCAATTATCCTCGTGTATGTTTTCGGAACCTGTATAACGCCGTTTTCCATTTGACCATTCCTCCTCTTTATTCGTGTTTATCTAAAACCAGCCCGAATCACGAAAGAGCATCAAAAAAAGGCCACTCATTATAAGAGGCCTTTACTTATCAAAAAACGACCTCTTATCTCCCAGAGCTTCAACTCTGTTGGAATTAGCACCTTCCTGACCTAATCAGGGGTTGCTGAGGCTTCGCAGGGCCATTCCCTCCGCCTCTCGTGATAAGAATTTGTAATAAATATTAATTTTCATCCAAGTATTGCATAGTTTCAGTAAAATGGCAATACTTTCATTCTTTTAATCTAATGAACAGCTTCCTCCCCCTGATAAATCCGAAAAGCCGGAACAATCGTATCCGACACAATCTCTTTTCCCTTTTCACGGATGAAATCCAATTTATAATACGCGTCGAATCTCTGGCTGATCTCTGTTTTCACTAATTCAGGCGGGGTAACAACGATGAATTGGAACTTCAGCTTATTCGCTACAGCGAAAATAGGATCAAGCACATGGGCAGAAGCAGCTTGTCCGAACGGGTTATCACAGACTAACGGAACCCAGCTTTGGTCAGTTTCACTCTTAACCGAAAGAAGCATCATCATCATGACCATGCGGGCAGAAAGCTTTTGACCGCCGCTGCCATCGGATTTCGTCCTTGAACCCTGGTTGATCGTCTGCCAGGTTGAATAATGCTCTCGCTGCGGTTTTCCGTACATGAAGGCATTATCAGTACGCATGTTATAAACCAACAGTTCTGGGTAACGATTTCTAAGAGAGACAAATAAAATCTGCTCATCACTGATAAGCTGTTTAATTTCCTGATCAAGCAGCTGATTATTGTCATCAATTATCTCGAATCGCTTTGTAATTTTGTTAATGGCTGAAACAAAATGCTGTTTCAGTAAAGGTTCAACATCTTCCGCTTTTTTAGGCAGGATGTCTTCTTTGAGCTGGACAAGCGGGAATGAACCCCGTTCATTCTTCAGCTTCATTTTCGCAATCATCGAGCGAATCGCTTCTGAAATGCTCATCACCTTCATGCTCGCCCGGCTGGCCCAGAAGTTCTGCGCTTTTTCTGCCCGTTCTTTATCGCGTTCCAGCTGATCTAAGCCGCTCTGTGAAAAGCGCTTCATGTTCTGGACGACACTTTGAATATGAGCATAATGCCTTGTATCCATATGATCAAGCGTACTTAAGACTTCATTCTTAAAACGGATTTCCCAATCCTTGCCTTCAATAGCAAGCTTTAAGTTTCTTAGTGATTGTTCAATCTTCGCATGCTTTTCTTGCCCTTCATCCTGAATAGCCTGATGTTTTTCACTCCAGGATAGGATGCTTTGCTTTCCTTGACTCTTTATTTTTTCTATATCCTCATCCGAAAAAGCTGCCGCTTCCTCTTTAAGAATGACGGATAAATGCAATTGATTGTTTTCAAACTCAGTTATGTTTTGTTCTGTCTCTTTTTTGCGCTCTTCTGTTTTCTTTATTTCTGCATTTGTCTGTTTGGTCTGGTCAGCAATTTCTACGGTCTTCACTTCCAGATCAAGCTCTTCCCATTCTTCAGGCTGCTGCTCATGCTTTGCCACTTTTTTAGCGGATTTCTTACGCTGATCCATTCCATGCTTTAAGGACGTTTCCGCAATGGTAACGGTCTTTTCCTGCTCACGCTCTTCTTTTTCTGCTGCCTTTGTTTCCTTTGCAGCTGTCTGAACCATATTCTCCAAAATACTTATTGGTTCATCAGGTACAGAAGCATCCTTCCACTCTTCATTAAGAGCATGAAGTTTTTTTTCCAGCTTCCTTTGCTGCTTCTGTTCGGATTCACGTGTCGCCTGAATCGCGAGCAGTTCACTTGCTTGTTCTTCTTTTGATTTTTGAAGCTGTTTAAGCTCCTCAATGCTGCCATTGATTTTTTCTAAAATATAGGGTGATAATCGCGGAACCTCCTCAGAAGCTTCTGCTTTCTCAGCCGCTGGAAAAGCAGCACCGTCTATAAAAAAGCTTATCTTCTTAATATTTTGCTCGGCTGACAGCTTCCATTCCAGATAGGTTTGGCTCCACTTTTCCTGAAGGTCATTCATGGTCTGAAGCTCGATTCCCAGCTCATTCTGCAGCTTTTCGAAAGCTTCCTTTTGTTTCTCTTTTTCCTGCTTTACCCGTTTATTTTCCTGATGCATCGATTTTTCCCGGTTAAATTCCGCTAAGGATTCGGCATCTTTAGAGAGTTTTTCAATCTTTTTCTTCGTCTTTTCCAGCTGTTCTCTAAGTCCCAGCTGCAGTTCTTTTTCTTTTTCCTCCTGCACGATGATAGCCTGCAATTCCGTTTTCCTTGAAAGCAGTACTTCCTTTTCCTGATGCAGTACTTTTTCGATATCACCTGCAAGGTCATGGGAAATGAATCGGTCTATCTCTTTTATAATACTTCGCAGTGCTGTTTCTGTTTTTTCTAACTCTGCAAGTATATCTTTCTTTTCTTCTATTTGTTTCGCAATCTGAATTTTCCAGTTTGTGAACTGATTTTTATCCGCCAGCAGCTCCTTCTCCGTCCCGGTGATCATCACAAAGGCATTCTGCTGATTTTCACCCGCCATTTCCTCCCTCATAAAAATCGGGACCGGACTTTTAAACATCCTTCCTCCAAGAACCTGCTTATTGATTTTTTCCCATTGCGGCCTGCTGACTACTAAGCCGTACGGCAGGAGAGGATGAGAAAGCATGTGGCTCGCCGTTTCATCGGGCTTTAAGGATTGGAGAAATTGGGATCCGTAAAATACATCAATCCCTGTCTTCTCATCAATCCATTCCTTCAGTTCCTTCACATCATTATTGGCAATCCAGAAATGCTCATCATTCAAGGCATAATCCAGCTGCGTTTCCCAGAGCGCTTTCTTTAATTCTTCCCCCTGCTCGCGATTTTGGGCGAGGAGCTCCTCCACCTCCAGGGCATATTTTGATAAAAGAGCATTCGAGAATGGAGCTGTGACACCTTGCAGCACACCTTGCAGCTGATCGTACAGCTTTGTTTCTTTTTGCTTCTGCTCTTCACTTTTCTTTTTTAGCTCTTCACACTTTTCTTCAGAAAACTGAATGGATTGTGCGAGTGTACCATGGGAAGAAGCAAGCTGATTTTGTTTTTCATTTGATCTATTCTCTTTTGCCTGTAGATCTTCGAGTGCCGCTTCTTTAGTTTCTATCTGTTTAGTCAGATTTTCAATAAAACCTGTTAAATCATAGGTAATGCGGTCTCCGAATTCCTTGATAAGCTGTTCTTCTTTTGATTCAAATTCATGAATTTGAGAATAAAGAAAATCAATTTCTGTTCGAAGCTGGGCAATCTCCTGGGTCTTTTGTTTATCCTGCTTAGACAGGTCGTTTGCTTTTTTCTTTAAAAACCTTTGATATCCGGAATATTGCTGAACGGCTTCCCTAATGGCAGCAGAGGATTTCTCCCATTGCTGTGCCGCTTCTTTTTTGATTTCATCCATTCTTTGATTCACTTGCTCCAGGCCGCTGTTCTGCTCGAGCTTTGCAATTTGCTGGGAAAGCGCGCGAATACTTTGTTCCCCTTCATGCCATTCTTTTAATAATAGCTGAAAAGCCAGCTCCTCTTTTCGCTCCTGCTTTTCCTTCACAGCTTCCTGCAGAACAATATGCTTCTTCTGCTCTTCCGCTAATTTCTTCTCCCAATCCAGCACTTCCCTGTGAGCTTTTGCATACTCAAGATTATCTTTCTGAAAACGCAGATCCACTTGCCTGCCTGTTAATTTTTCGATTTCCTTTTCCAGCTCAATGAGAGTTTCTTCTTCTGTTTTCTTCAAATGCTCCAAAGCGCCAAGCAGCTGTCTTCCCGCCTTAATGCTATCATCTACAATTTCCTTATGCCCGACACCCTTTGCCAGGCTCTCTTCAAAAGGAAGAATATCTTCCAGGAACTCTTTATGTGCCTGCTCTCTTTTCAGCAAAACAGGGAGGTCCTTCGCGATGCTTGCCTGACTCTTAAAAATCTCCACCAGATCGTTCTTCTGATGCTCAGTCCGGTGAAGAACCTGACTGACTGTAGGAATAATCCGCTTTTGGAACAGGGAATGATCATCTTCAGCGCCTTCAAAGAATTTTCCAACACCGCCTTCATCCTTATTAATGTCCTTCATAATATCCCAGTCTTTGCGGTTAATGCCGTATGTATCAAGAATGCGGTAGTGCTTCTTTGTATCCCGGTAAACATCGTATCCATTCCATTTTAAATAATCCTTCAGGCCTTCTGTTTCAGCCAGTTCTCCATCTTCATAGAGCGGAATATGTTCAAGTGATGCTTCTTCTTTCCGTTCAAACTCCCTTGTATAAAAGGTAATATTCGGGACAATTTTCGCTTCCTGTTCAAGCGGTTTGCTCTCTCCGCTTTCTTCATTCATGGAAATCCGCTGTTCTGCTGAAAACATTCCGCCCGTCACCAAATGCCTGCGGTCAGCCCCGTCGAGCTCCCATTGTATAAGAACATGAAAGGTATAAGGTATGAATTGCTCTTTATTATTAAAAAAGAATTGCTGATAATAGCGATTATTCTGCTTTCCCCATGCAGTACCCGGCTTAAGGATCTGAAATATGGTCTGAAGGAAAACACCTTTCCCTCCTCCATTCATCATCGAAATGAGCCCATTTGTGGAGGTTTCCTCATTATGAAAATTAAAGGTGGTGTCCCTATACTGCTTTTGCATGCCATCATATTTCAGGCCGGCAATTCTAATTCGATGTATTTTCGGCATGCTGATCCTCCTCTGTTTTCATTAATTCCTTGAACATTTCATAACGGTCATAGTCATGATACAGGTATTCAATCCGCTCAAATAACTCCTGCTTCGGAATCGCCTTCGGTATTTCCTCCCGATCCAGGATGACGATGAGTCCTTCTGTTTCCAAAAGACGCATGGCACTTGCAATCAATCCGATGCGCGTTCTGCGATTGGCTTTCCTGGCTCCTAAATCATCTGTGTCGACCTCCATGTATTTCCATGTCGTCACAACGTCTTTCATATCAATTTTTTCTTCTTCTCCGAAATCAGGTTTTGCTTTAAGCAGACTATCCCAATTCATGATGACATCATTGACTTGCCGTTCTAATGTATAGAAGCTGATCCCTTCGCGCTTCGTGCGGATCTTAGCCGCCTGATTTCGGTCGATGCCCGCCAGGAATGCCATAATGACAACACTCATCAGGTGAAAATGTTTTTTGGTTTCAACCTGCTTATGCCTGTCCTTCATATGTGTAAAATTCGTTGCAAAAACAGATCCGGTCGGCTGCACAACCAGCTGAATACGTTTAGGCGATTCAATGATAAAGGTCCCGGATTCGTCTGCCATTAAAAGCACCGTCTGTCTTACATCAGGAACGTAATACGCCTGAAAGTGCTCGCTGTTTTCATCGATAACCTTGTCTTTTAAAAGCGTAAAATAAACCGCTGATGCAGTCTTAATACTTTCTGCACTCATCATTTCTCCTCCTGAACACAAATTTTAAACGGAGTGATTTTCATTTGATACCAGAGGAAAGGTTCCGCACGATGGTCAAACTCGGTATAAAGTTTCAATCCTTCAAACACCTGGAATTGCGGATACTCCTGCATCAGTTTATAGAGGAGAATCTCCCTCTCATCGCTCAAGCTCTCTTCCCTCCGGTGCAGCACCTGAACCTTCAGCGGCTTTTTATCAAACATCATCCATAAATCAATCGTTTCCGATTCTTCAAACCATAAATCCTGTACCTCAAGCGGCAATGTCGTTAAATCAGCCAGGGAAAACTCTCCGTATGTCTGCAAATATTGAAACACATAGCTCCAGGCCTTTATAACAGAATCCCAGTTCGTTACCCGCTGATGGGTAATACTTTCCTCTGCCGTTTCTTCCTCCATCGTCTCTGTGAGCTGCTTTTCATCAAATTCCTGTTCGCCCCAGATCCAATCCAAGGGCAAGATAAATTCATTCTTTGGAGAAAATAAAGGACCCAGTACCTTCTCAACACGATCGAAGGAAGATCCCCCCTCCTTCATGAACCAGTTTTCAAAAATGTGCTCCCGAAACGAAACGAGGCTTGTTTCCCAAAATAGTGAAGGGTTTTCCGCTTTTAATTTCATTTCATAGGAGATATTCTGAATCACAAGCTTGGCAAAACGGTCATGCAATTGCCTTGTATGGCCGATCTTTTCCTGCAGGAGGATCAATTCTCTTTGAATGTGATCATCTTCCTCGTTTCTTCGTTTTGTCTTCTCAATCATACTGCTGATGGTACGGAAGTGATTTTTCTCTTCTTCAAATTGTTTTTCAATTTCCGCACGATTATCAGCCCTTTGCATTTCTTCTTCCATCAATAAGATTTTGGGATTATTGATCATTTCTTTTTGAAAGGAGAATTCTCTTGCCATTAAGCGGTTGACCCGTGAAATGAGGTGATCGAGGTTTCGGGTAGCTTTGCGGAAATTACCGTTTTTAATCAGCTGCATACTGTAGAGCTGTTCAATGGTGATCGAGAACTCCTCCGCCATTTCCCTGCTCATGAAAATCATTTCCTGTGAGACATCTGTGAGTTTGTAGACGATTGATCCGCCCATTTCCAGGTTTGTATATAATTCATCCATTGTCACATAACGGAAAACCTGCGTCTCCCATGACTGTCTGATTTCATCGTAATAAAGGGCTTCAAACGGCCTGCTGTACTCTTCTCTTCCCTGATACAAAAGTCCGCTTGTGATTCGTTCAATCTGCTTCTCATCAGCCAATAGCTTCATTTGTTTAATCGAATCTTCCACCATATATTTGATATCTGATTTTCTCCGGTGATCATCATCATTCAATTCCCGATAAAAAATGGTGAGGAGCACCTGCATCAGAATCGTCTGGATATGAGGCTTCAGCTCTCCGACTTCCATTCCTCTTCCAAGCTCAAACAGCGGGTTTAAACGCTGCATCCGCTGGGCGAATCCTTCCCATGACTCGTTCACATCCATCTCCTCCATGTTTCAATTGTCAGGACTTCCTGAGGAATCCGTTTATTTTCCTGCCATAATTGCAATAAGTGTTCTTGCTCCTCTTCCGTAAACCACTTAAAGAACGCTTCACGGTATTTAAGATTTTGAAGCTGGCCGGATTTCTGTTCATTTCTTTGCTCCATACAATCGAGCATTTTACGGTATATCTTCAATGCAGGCTGAATGCAGCATTCCGGATATTTATCAAGCAGCCTGGTCATGATACCGTAGCCTGCAGCATCCAGATCCCCCGCATAATAGAATAGATACGATTTAGCAGGGAAAATTTTAAAGAAAAATGAAAAGCTCCGTTCAATTTTAGTACCTTCCCCATAAATGATCAGTTCAGGCTCGTAATCGAGCAGATCGCTTTCCAATAATTGAATAGAAGTATGAAAGAATGATAGATTCTCGACAATGAGCACTCGCTGGATATCATTAATTTCTTTTCCCTGCTTCATCCAAAACACAAAAGGCTCCCCGTATTTCACTACTTTCAGCTGCTCTTCAGATACGCCAATTCGGGCTAAAAAGCCTTTTCCATCTGGGAAACTGACAGCATCCTGCAGGAATTTTTCATGGCCGAACAGCTCCAGGCTTCTTTCCTCAAGTGAAACAGTTTCCCGTTCGCCGCTGGATTGGAGAAAAGCATATAAATTCCTGATCCGGCTCCATTCCTCCTTCGTCTGCCATTCAGGGTGCCGTTCATAAAACGAAAAATCGAACCGATCAGTTAACTTCATCATCTCGAGGCGATCCCATTTGCCGGTGTGAGCTTTCACATTCACCCAGAAATATAAAGGCAGAGACGGTGTTTTCCCGTTGTATTGATGATTATGTATAGGTGTCAGCTGGCCATCATCCTGCAATGATTGAATGGCTTCATAAAATAGCGAATAACCGTCCATTTCATAATAATCATCCAGCAATTTGCGCAGCTGAAATTCCAAATCATTTATATTTAACTTCTTCTTTTGCTTAGGGTGCTGAATATCTTCAATGAAACTTCTCACCCTTGTTTCGATGATGTTGATTTTGTTCACCTTCTTAAACATCTTTGGGTCTTTAGAGACTGAAAGTATCTCATGCAGACATCAATTTTATTATAAACTAGTTGTGGAATGGATGTAATGGATTTAATAAGGGAGAGAAGAAAATGGGGCAGGGAGTAAGGCAATAAAAGCTCCTCCCCCATTTATAGAGACTGGGGATCCATGCGGCTTCAGTCAGGAAAGCAGGAAAAAATCCAATGGTGCATTTTTTCATAGAAAATCATTTCCTCCTAACTGTTAAGTTATCATTGGGCACTTCAGTAAATTCATCCGGTAATTTTCCTTCTCACCGGTACATATAAGTCAACTCTGCATTTCCCTTCTGCATCTTCAGCAGGATTATTCAGATTAAATTCAAGGTTATGTCTAGCATAATCCGGATCATAACCGCTATTTGGCAGCCATTCTCCAAACATGTACTGATAGGCATTATGCAATTTATCAGGGGTATCATAGAATGGGTAGAGAGCATAATCCCCGCCATCCAGTTTTTTGAACTTTATTTCCTTATGTTTCTCTTTATCAAATCCTTCCGGTAAGGTAACACAGGCATCGTGGCGGCAATCCTTGTTTTCCACTTGATTAGGATTATCCAAAGAGATGCCGATAAAAGATTGCTGTGGCGGGATTAAATTATTGTTGCTTGCCCAGCTAATCAGTCTTCCCCAATGATCCTGCGGCTCAAAATAACTTCCGGTACGCCTGATATGCGCTACTTCTGTTTCAGGTAAATTTTTTACAATGATCTCCATCTTAATCATCTCCCTTATTGGAAGTATTTACCCTGACTTATTTTCGCTATCTTTCTTTAAATTCCTTTTTTCTCCAACAAAAAAGCGCGCAGCTTTTTATGCTGTACGCGCCTTTATATAGCAAATGCATGGCTGCCTATTTTTTTCACAACTTCACGTGAAAAGATCCACTGGCTTGTGGCTGTTTCAGGGTTATAAAAGTAAAGAAACTCTTCGTTTTGCTCCTTATCAATAAGAGCTGTCTCGACGGCCTGAACTGCTTCAATACTTGCCGGTTCATTGATTGAACCATTTTGAACAGGTTCAAAAGCATTCTTCTGATAAATAACATCTTTGACTGTATCCGGGAATTGTTCGTGCTCGACACGATTCAGAACCACGTCAGCAACCGCTACTTTTCCTTCAAACGGCTCCCCTTTTGCTTCAGCCTGTACAAGACGGGCAAGCAGCTTTTTTTCTTCCTCTTTGATGAAGCGATGATCTGTTGATGATGACTCTTTCACGTCAACCTCAACTTTTTTATATGTTAGTGTCTCTGCAGCTTTCTGATCCACTGTCTCGGCATCGAAATGATCTGCAGGAAAAACGCTATATGAACCCATAATGAGTGAAATGGCTGCAACAAACGTTACTATATTTTTCATTTGTAAACCTCCTGTTTGTAGTTTTTAGGTAAAAACAGGCCACTTACAAGGCTAACAGGTTTACAGGGAGAACTCATTAGTGAATCTATGGGAGAATTACCAGTCAAGAAAAAAGAAAATTCAATTTTGCTCTAATAATAACTTTAGATGTATATTTGTTATAGCATGCTAAAAAAAATAAGGTTAACAGCCTGGAAATTGATTGAGGTGTTAAAATAATTGAAAGTACTTGAAACTGACAGATTAATTCTTCGCTGGTTAACAACAGATGATGCAACATTCATTCTCGAACTTTTAAATGAACCTGCTTGGATTCATTATATTGGCGATAAAGGTGTCCGGACGCTTGAGGATGCTAAGAATTATATTGTGACCGGACCCATGAAAATGTACTCCCAGCTGGGCTTTGGCCTTTTTCTAGTTGAACGAAAAGAAGGAAGCTCTCCTATTGGCATGTGCGGATTGATAAAACGAGATACTTTAGACAATGTTGATATTGGCTTTGCTTTTTTATCCAGATATCAAACGCAAGGTTATGGGTTCGAGTCAGCTTCTGCTGTACTAAAATATGGTCATGACCAGCTGAATCTGCAACGGATATTGGCCATAACATCCTTAGATAATCATGCTTCCTCAGCTCTGCTTGAAAAGATAGGCATGAAATTTGAAAGAACGATTATTTTGGATAAGGAAGAGCTTAAATTGTATTTATCGGGGTTCCGAAATTAATAAAATAGGAGAGCAAATCTGCCCCCCTAAACAAATCAGCAAACTCATTTACCCTTCACAAGCAATTCCATCACCATCACGGTCAAGCTTTCTTGAATATCCAAGATCGCCAGTTCTGATAGGAGCTGCGCCTGCAGCTTTTACAGCGTCACAGTTTTTATAGTAGACATTGGCTGCAGCTGCTTTTGCCTCAGCTTCTTCTTGTGCCTTTTGTTCAGCGAGGCGGGCAGCTTCTTCCTCTTTTGCCTTCTCCTCAGCAGCTTCTTCTTTCGCTTTTTGTTCAGCAGCAATCCGTGCAGCCTCTTGTTCTTTTTCCTTTTTTTCGGCAGCAAGGCGGGCAGCTTCCTCATCCTTTGCTTTCTGTTCAGCTGCCAAATTATCACTTTGATCGTCTTTAATTTCAGTATTTGCCTCAGCTACCTCCTGGGAGGGAATTTTTTTATTCTCAGGATCTTCATCACCAAAAATCATAGCCATTCCTATAAATAGAATTAACAAATAGGAAACAGAGGCGACACTCTTTTTCCAGAGCTTACCGCTGCGAAAACCAAGTATTTTTTGGTGCCATTTTCTCTTTTGAATTGTGAAAAAAGCTCCCTTTTCAGCTAATAGATCTGCAAACTCTTTCCCATTGGAGTTAAATGTCAGCTCTCCTCCCTCAATTGCAACAACTGTTTTAAGGGCGAAGTAATCCACAGTTACACCATTGAAGGCACCAATTGCCCACGTGTATAAAAGTTCAGCAAAACGTTCATTATTATCATATTTGTAAATATAGACTAAATCATCTACCACAATATAGTCGCCTTCTGCTTTGTCTTTTTTAAAATTCCCTTGAACAATAAATAGAGCATTAGGATGTTTCTCTTTTAATAATCGTAGACCATTAGCATTACTTCCCTGATTATCTCTTTTTAATAGAAAAGGGGTGATTACTACATTTTGCTTGCGGAATTCTTCCAATCGACCTGCATGAAGAAAATAACTGAAATCATGAGTAACCGTAGTTTCAATCCTGCGATTTGGATTTTGAACTTTTTGATTTAATATAAAGAAAAATTCATCTGTGTCATCATTCTTAGAAATATCATCCACTACAATAAGACGGCCGCCTGCAGAAAAGCTCAGCTTCCATTCATGCTTATCCTTTCCATCTTCAGCAATCCGGATATTAGTTATTGAAGAATAATTATATGAAGAATTCTCAGATCGTGAGATAAACATGATACGGGTATCCGTAAGAGCAACAATTCCATCAATTTCTTTTCCCCCACGTTTATTCAGTTCAGCCTCGATAACTTTCAATACACGTTCATTTTCACCAAGAACAGCCCATCTATCCACTTGTAAAATCTGTCGATACTTCACCTTTAGTGATTTCTGTGACAAGGTAGGATGATTTCCAATCCATTTCTCCATACTCTATTTACCCCCTATGTATACCCCAAGTTGTGATTAAATGATAAATTCCCTGGAATATGGTAACACATCTCCTGTAATATTTGTCATTGCTTCGTAATAATTTAACTAGTAATAATTCCCATGTCTATTAGTTAATTTAAAGAAGATCAAATGGACATAGATTAAAGAGGCGGCGAACCCGAGTTACATTTCACAACCAGGTTCAGAAACCTTATCTTGCAAATTTATATGTCTATCAGATATTTTTTTATTTTTTCCTTTGTCCCTTGATCCGCAAAAGAAGCTTCCACACTATTCATATATATTTGTTTATAATCCTCAGCACTCATAGCAAATTTATTTGAGACTATATCACATTCCTTTGCCATTGTTGTATCTGATACCGTTCTGTTGTCCGTATTAATTGTTACTTTTATTCCATCCCGATGGAAGTCAGAAATGGGGTGTTCACTAAATTGGTTTACCGCTTTCGTTTGCACATTGCTGGTTGGGCATATTTCAAGCACTACCTGTTTTTCCTTTACAAGCTTATATGCCTCTTCACAGTCTTTAATGAATACACCGTGTCCAATTCTTTCAGCTCCCAGCCATTCAACGGCCTCCAGCACATTTTTACCGATTCCCGTTTCACCGGCGTGAATAGTGACTCTGTAACCATATTCTCTGGCAAGCGCGATCGGTTCAATGAATTTTCCGCAGAAGCCTTCCTCTTCGGAGGCACATAAATCAATGGCGACAACCCCTCTTCCAAGGAATGCCTTTCCCTTTTCGACGACCTCAAATGCACTTTCCACACTCATCGTTCTCATGCATGACAAAATGAAATTTCCATTAATATCAAATTCTTCTTCAGCTTCTCTCATCCCTTCAATCACACTTTGGATGATTTCTTCTACGGATAATCCCTTTCGAGTATGAAGCAGAGGGGCAAAGCGGACCTCCATGTATTTCACATTTTCCTTTGCAGCATCTTCAAAAAGCTCATAGGATATTCTTTTCAAATTTTCTTTTGACTGCATAACCAAGTTAGGGATGGAGAATCTTTTTAAATATTCATCCAGGGATTCGCAATCCAACGGGGCAATTAGTTCTTCTTTGATTTTTTCTTTATCAAAAGAAGGCAGGCTGATACGTTCTCGCTTTGCGATATCAATGATGGTCTCCGGTCTGACACTCCCGTCCAAATGGCAGTGAAGTTCAATTTTAGGCATAATAGTAAAATTCATAGCTGGACCTCCTAGATTTTTTTACAAAAAAAATTCCTGATTACGAAGAAAATACAGAACATGTATCTTCTTCGTAATCAGGAATTATTGGTTCCTGGTAGAGACCTCCAAACCATATTATTGGAGTTATACGAATGAAAGTATTTCATTAGGTTTTTTAAAAGGATAATTAATATTATCTTTTTTGTCAATCACTCTCTCAAAATTTCAGCAGCTCTTCAATATGCCCTAATGCACTCTGAAGCCGACCCCTGTAATCACCGCTCAGGATTTTATAATCAATATTATGCTTTCTCAGCAGTGTTTTTAAAGCCTCGTTGTTTTGGAGTCTTACCTCATTCTCACCATGAACCCGAAGACCATCATCCACCCATTTTACATCAGGTTCCAGGTATAGCCACAGGTCATAATCCTGCAGGCTCGCAATTTCATCCAATACTGCTTGATGATCATGGTTGTAAAGGTTGGAATAGAATTGAGTCACAATTGCCTCCGTGTCAATAAAAACCACTTTGTTTGCTTTTTCAATTGCCTTGATTTCTTCAAGCTTGTGGCCGTACGCAATTTTATGGTAATCTTCCTTCACTATTATCCCTTCGCAGCCGCCTAATTCTTCGCAAACCGTCCGGCCATATTCCTCCACAAAAGAAGTATTATAGATTTGAGCAAGATTTCTCGTCAAGGTAGATTTCCCGCAGCTTTCGGTTCCCACCAAAACAACCTTTTTAACGAAATAAGGTTTAACAAAGTCAGGAATGTACTCCCAATGATGAAAGACACCTTGATTACGGATCGCTGTTGCTGATATATTCACAAGTCCCCGATGGGGATCAATCAACTCGTGTTTCGCCTCTGGATAAAGTTCATTAAAGATATCGCTATATTCATACTCTGAACTAAATACATAATCAATGTGCTTTCCAATTGCTTTTTTTATACTCCTGGCACCTTCAGCCCAATTGTAATCGTCATTTCCCTGATCGTCTTTAATGGAAATAACCTTAACATGGGGCATATCTTTTGTTAATTGACTGAGCCAGCGCAAACGGATATGAGGCGGAATATAATCCATTTTAGAATGCTGGCACAATTGCCTGTCACGCAGTTCGCTATGGGACAGCACCACGTACAGTTCATCAACTATGGATGAGGCCTGCACAATGGCATACACGTGGCCAAGATGGAGGGGGAGAAACTTGCCTCCAATAAACCCGACTGTCATTTAAACCGCCTCCTTATTCTGTTTCACATATAATTTCCGCCAGTTGATATAACCATAAATGCTGTTGACCAGGAATGCAGTCCACATGACCAGCATCGAAAAGTCATTGCCTCCCTGCGAAATGAGAGCACTCGCCCAAAGAATAATGGATAGTACATTTACGGAAATCCACAGGAGCCATTGCTCCGCAAATCTCTTCAGCATCAATATCTGAGCAGTTATAGAAAGAACATTTGTAGCTGAATCCGTCCAGACAAAATTGCCCTCTAAATATCTAAGGAAATACCCATATCCAATTGTAAGGACGAGAATGGATACTAATGTATAGAGCCAGCCCTTTGTTGTCAGACTTTTAACCTTCACATCTTCCCCTTTAACATCCCGATTTGTTTTATGCTGTCTCCACAGATAAATCCCGATAAATTGCACCGGAAAATAAAACAGGGCATTGAGCATGGCTTCTCCATAAAGACCATAACCGTAAGCAATATAAGCATAAGTTAAGGTCTGCACGATGCCAAAGTAATAGTTTGCAATCTTCCCCTTCGCCACCAGAACCACACATAACATGCCGCTTATGGATGATATGAGGCCAAGCAGTGAATCCGACCATGCAAAGAAAAGATAAATGTTAACCAACGTAAACGTGATCAGCCATATAATTTCAAACCGCGTCCAGTTCTTAAAAATCCCCATGTGAATCTCTCCCCTTTTATAATGTGCATTTTCACCCTTGCAGCTTATTTCTATATACGGACACAATCGGCTGGAAGTCATTGAATCGATAAAGCTGAGCCGGCGTTTTAGAATAGCGGTTTGATTTCTTGGGCTTTCCGTCTTCGCATACCGCTTCAATAAAAGGAAGTGTCGGTGCTTTTCTGAAAAAGGCAGCATCAGTCGAGATCGAAGGATCATCCAACATCGTCAGTAAGACCCCCTGCAGTTCAGAAAGCACAAATTCCTCAGGAAGAAAATGTTTGGCAAGTGTTGTGAGCGCCATATCTTTTTTAATAAACCAAAGTGCATCATCGATAATGGTTCGATGATCAAATGCAAAATCAAGTTCAACTGCTTCTTCAAGTGAAAATAACTCAATTTCAGATGCATCATATGTCTTTTTCCGGCTCCTTAATGCCGCTTCATTAGCAATAACATAATGTGCATTAGAGATTATCCATCCCCGCAGATCCCGGCCAGGAGAATCATAGACACCAAAATGCTTTATTTTCAATCCTTCCACTCCTGTTTCCTCAGCTAACTTTCGCTCCGCTGCCTGAAATGCAGTTTCTCCTGGCCGGACAAATCCTCCTGGAAGCGCCCACTTCCCTGCTTCCCTGTTTGGATTTCCTTCATGATCCAGCTCACTTCTTTTAATCAGCATAATCTTCAGCTCTTTTTTTGGAGGTTTATACTCTCCAACTTGTTCGGATGTGATTGTAAAAACCGCAATATCACTTGTATAACCGTCTGGTGTAATAAATTGATTCTTCAAATTGGTTCACCTCTGTTTAATTAACATTTTGTTAATTGTTAATTAAAATATATTCCATAATTTGCTTTTCGTCAAGATAGTTTTTCATTCATACGCAAAAAAAAGCTGCCCATTTAATTGAGCAGCTGAAAAAGCGAGATAATTTAGTGTATTCCTTATTTTTACTGAAAGAAAAAGGTGCTTTTCCCTCTCAGTCATGATCGGATAATCGAATGGAAAAACAACATTATTCCAATTTACAACTTCACTTCAACAGGACGAACTGACGTATCTTCTTCAGTTTTAACAGCAGGTTTCTTTGACCAATAAGTCGCCAGAATCGGACCTGAAATGTTATGCCAGGCAGCAGCCAGCACACTTGGAAGTGCTGCCAATGGGCCAAAGTGAGCGGTCGCAAGTGCAACGCCCAGACCTGAGTTCTGCATGCCGACTTCAATGGCAATCGCTCTCCGGTTTACTTCATCCTGACCAAGCACTTTTCCTGCAAAGTAGCCAAGCAGGAGTCCGAATCCATTGTGGAGCATGACGGCTGTAAAAATCAGAAGCCCAGATGCAGCAATAGTTGCTGAATTGCCCGAGACGACTGCAGCCACAATAGTGATAATCGCAGCTACCGAAATAAGCGGTAAAACAGTTAAGCTTTTTTCTACAGCCACAGGGAAGAATTTCTTGATTGCCAGACCTAGAACAATTGGAACAATGATAACCTGGACAATAGACATAAACATTGCTACTGCATCAACCGGCATCCACTGTCCCGCCAGCAGCAGGAGAAGCAGCGGTGTCATGATTGGAGCCAATAGAGTTGAAACGGAAGTCATGGCGATGGACAATGGTACATTTCCTTTGGCCAGATACACCATAACGTTAGAGGCAGTTCCCCCAGGCACACATCCGAGCAATACCAGGCCTGCTGCCAATTCTGCCGGCAAATTCAAAAGTTTCGCAATGACGAAAGCGACCAGCGGCATGATGATAAACTGCGCACAAACACCGATTAAGACAGGCAGCGGTTTCGTAAAGATGATTTTAAAATCGACTGCCTTCAGTGTTAGCCCCATTCCAAACATGACGACGCCGAGAAGGATGGTGATATAGCCCCCCAGCCCTAAAAATGGATCTGGAAACATAAAGGCAATAACCGATGTTAAGATCACCCACACGGCAAAATATTTTCCTGCAATGGTACTGACCGCTTCTAATACCTTCATATCATCACGCTCTTTCTTTTGTTTTTAAGATTTTATTTGGATTGAAAAGGTTATCTGGATCCAGGGCATGTTTTATTTTTTCCATAACCTGAAGCGCCTGACCATGTTCTTTTTGCTGATACTTCTGCTTGCCAACCCCTACACCATGCTCACCCGTGCAGGTACCGCCCCGCTCAAGAGCATAGAGGACAATTTGTTCATTGAACTTTTCTGCCTTTTCCACCTCTTCGGGGTTACTCATATCAATCATCAGGAGTGTATGGTAATTTCCGTCCCCCACATGTCCGACGATTCCTCCAGGAAGTCCCAGCATATCTACTGCTTCCCTCGCATGGCTAATAGCGCCGGAAAGTTCTGAAATCGGCAGGCAGACATCTGTAACCATCATTTTCTTCCCTGGATGGCCATGGATATATGCATAAGCAAGATTATGCCTGGCCTCCCACAAGCGATTTCTTGCTGCATTATCGGTTTCAAATTCAATATCGAGACAATGATGGTCTTCAACAATTTCTCTTGTAAAAGCTACATCCTGCTTCAAGCCGGCTTCATTGCCGTGAAACTCCAAAAAGAGTGTAGGGCTTTCGTTATAGTTCGTTTCACTGAACAAGTTCACCTGTTTCATGGATGGTTCATCGACAAGCTCCACCCTCGCAATCGGAACACCTGCCTGTAATATGGAAACAACCGCTTCAACCGCATCGTTCAATGATGGAAAAGAAGCTCTTGCCGCCATCACATGCTCCGGAATTCCATATACTCTTAAGGTCAATTCCGTAAAGCAGCCAAGCGTCCCCTCAGAGCCAACGAATAGACCATTCAAATGGTATCCCGATGAGGATTTAGCAGCTAAATTGCCTGTATGTATGATCGACCCATCAGCCAGAACCACTTCAAGATCACGTACCTGATCACGCATCACTCCATATTTAACCGATGTTGTTCCGCTCGCATTGGTTGCTGCCATTCCGCCAAGCGTAGCATCCGCTCCCGGATCAACAGAGAAAAACAGTCCATATTTTTTTAATTCCTTGTTGAGCTGCGTGCGAGTGACACCAGGCTGTACACGGACAAGAAAATCATTCTCACGTACTTCGAGGATTTTATTCATCAATGAAAAATCAATTGTAATTCCATGTTCGTACGGTATCACATGCCCCTCAAGACTGGATCCCAGTCCAAAAGGAACGATTGGCACTTTAAATTGGTTTGCCAGCTTCACAATTTCACTGACCTGCTGGGCTGTTTCTGGAAAAACCACAATATCGGGAAGACTCTCCTTATGATATGATTCATCCCTGCCATGCAATTCTCTTACTGTCTGATTTTCAGTTACCTGCTGCTCAGAAAGAGCCTCCTTTAAAGCATGTACGAGGCTCATACTAGTTGTTTCCATCCTATACTCCTTCTTTCTTCTGCTGAAAATTTGGTCAAACCAATGTTATAATTGGTCCAACAAGTTAAATTAATTATACTAACTTGTCAGAAAAATTAAATTATTTATTTTATTATTTTTTAAGGTATTGATTAATAGATTTTAGGTCTGTTACATTTAGGAAAGTAAGAGAGGCCTATTTTGAAAAGAGGGTACGGGGGATGGCGGAGAAAAAAAAGACCTATATGGTTTTAGCAAATAAATTGATAGAATGCTATTTGAGAGGAAATCTTAAACCAGGTGAACGGCTGCCTTCAGAAAGAGAATTGGCAGGACAATTCAATGTCAGCCGGACAACCATCAGAGAAGCCCTTAGAACCCTGGAACTGAACGGGCTTATTGATATCCGCCAGGGAGGCGGAAGCTACGTTAAAGTCTCTGAAGTCCAATCAAGAAAACAAGAGATCATCACAGCTGTTAAAGCAGAAAAGCCTCTGGTTTATGAAATGCTTGAGCTCAGGCGTGCATTGGAAGTCGAATCCTCCTTCCTTGCTGCCAAAAGAGCCACTTCGGCAGACCTTGAAAAGCTGCGTATCGCTTTACATAATATGACACTGTCAAAACAAGACCCAAAATTAGGGTTAAAAGCAGATCTGGACTTTCACATCGGAATTGCCGAGGCCACCCATAACTCGATTTTCATTGAATTGATCCATACCTTAAGGGGGCATATGGAAGATACTATTAAAGCTACACAGAATCATCGCTTTAAGGATCCTTCCCGGTACGAGGATACGATGGAAGAACATAAGGAAATTTATCTGGCTATTGCTTCTGGGGATGGGGATAAAGCAAAGGAATTGATGGAGTGCCATATTACGAAAATCTGGGCGGAACTGGTGGAGTCGATGATTTAATAAATTGTAGCAGGCACCATTCAGGTACCTGCTTCATCTTTTACGATCAGCTCAGTTTCCAGCTCTACTTCATCATCTAAATATTTTGTCGTGCTATACCCATAAATATCCAGTGATTTAGGAGTCACTTTCTTTCCATGTATCTTTGTACTTTGAACAGTAAAGAAGTGGCGGGGCTGTTCCATTTCTTCGTATATTTTTGGCGTAACCTTTTTCATATCGTATTCTTTTCCATTTTTATCAACAATAATTCCTTCATGATCCATCTCCATTGGAGAATCATCCCCCTCCTCAGACACTATGTTGTAATGAAGTGATTCATACGCCCGATTCTTAATTTCGTGATTGCTGAAAACAACAGTAGCAGGCGGACCCATTTCCACCTGATCTATTGAGATGGTACTGCCCGCATATTCAAAGGTTTGCGGATATTCCTTCGAAGCATTAAGGGCAATCGTTTTATTATCTACAATTGACAAATAAACACTACCGAATCGAACTTTGACTTCATCGGTTTCTTTTTCAAATAGAGGTTTAAAATGCGCCTGAAACTTGCTCCATCTCAAATCATTCTGTGCATGCACGTATGAGTTCCCGTATAAATCAGCTTCAGCTACTTTATTGTTAATTTCCAGATTTTTAAAATTGATCATATCAATCCGCTTCTCCGGCTGTTCATTGTTGAGTCCATATTGCAGAATTGTCCCTGTTGGGGCAAGGATTAGTTTATCAATCAGAACTGCTGCTCCTTCAATTTCAACTTCTTCATCCAATGCATACTCAATAGAGGGATTTTTTGTAACAGGAATGTCAAAGTTCCACTCCCCTTCTTCCGGCTCCATATTTACATATGAATCTGTGGAGTTTGGTTTTAATTTCATAACCTTATTAATATTGAGCTGAATGGTCGCTTCATTTTCTTTCAGCGGACGCAGGCTCATTTTCCCATGATAAATGTTCTTTTCCTTTTTATTAAGATCTGATTCCATATCAGGCGGAAAGTACCTCGGATAGGTATTTGCCACCATTATTTTCATTTCTTCCTCAATGAAAATGCCATCATCTATGTTAATCATATATTGATTGTTCTCATTGGTATCTTCTATCTCATAAAAAATAAGAGTTTGAATCTCATCAGCAATCACACTCTTAATCTTTATTTTAATCCCATCGTCTTCCGCTTCCAGCCCAAGCCTTTCACCCAAATCCTCCTGAAGAAAAACGCGCAGCTCCTGATTTTCTTCTGTCAATGTGTAATAGATTTTTGAAAAAATCCCGGTAAAAAAACCTGTACATATGAATAAGGCGAAGACACTTGCTGAAATAAGTCCAATTCTTTTCCATTTCTTCTTCTTCTGCTTAAGGAAATTTTCCCTTTGTGAGATTCGTTTTTTTACGTTTTCCATGAAACCTGCTGGTACGCTGAAGGTCTCAATGATTTCAGAGAAGTTCAAGATAGCTTCCTGCAGAGATGCTAAATCATCCTGGCAGTTATGGCAATGATAGATATGCATTTCAAAATCAATTTTCCGCGGCCGTTCCAGTTTTCTTTCCAGGTAATCCACGTAAAGCTTTTGGTACTCGTTGCAGCCTTGATAGTAATCTCCATTTCCCAATTCTTTTCTGAGTAATTGGAATCCTGAAAATAAAAGCTCCTTTATCTGTTCAGGTGACACTTGGAGAAGCTGTGCTGTTTCCTCCCTGGAGATTCCTTTTATATATGCTAAGACCATCACTTCTCTTTCCTGCTCTTTTAACTGTTGCAGTGCAAGAAAAATGCTTCCTCCTGAAGCTTTGAAACTATCATCAACAGAAAGCTCCCGGCAGACTTCCATAAAAATAGATAATACCCGCATTTCAAAAAATGTGCTGCTTTTAAACTTTGGCACTTCCTTGCGGACCTTCAGGATGACCCGATAAAATAACTCCTCTATCTTGTGCTGGTTCCCCAGACACGCCCAGCCGACCGCATAAAAGGATCTCTGTTGCTGTTCAAACCAGTTAATGATGGATTCTATGCCTTTTACTCTTATCGTCACTGGTAAAATGGGATTATTTTTTACTGGGATGATCAAGATCATTCTCCCCTTTATGTATGCCTAATTATTTATATACCTGGTTTTATTATAACGATTAAAGTAATATTGTTCACCAGAATTTGGATAAGAAAGTCATATTCCCTTTGACAATTTAAAAAACTCGTTTTGCAGAATTTCTGCAAAACGAGTTTTTCCACTGAAAAGCTACCTATATCCCTCAGCATTGGCAGGCTTCCCTGCCTCCTGGACCTCAGCCAAATATCTGAAAGCCTCCGGCTGAGAACCATCCAAATCATGGAAATGATACATTTTCGCCAGCTCCCCGCTTGAAAAGGATTCGCCGTTCAATCGTTTTTTATCAGGATCTTTTGCAATGGCACTAATTGCCCGTCCTATATACCTTGGTGTTTCAGATATCACAAAATGAGGCTCCTTTTCGGCGGCATCCTTCCAATTCTCTTCTGTGACCCCAAATACCTCGAGCATAATTTCTGAACGCATCCAGCCTGGTGAAACAGCAACCGCCGTGCAATCATAAGGCGAAAGTTCATGGGCCAATGCTTTGGCCATACGGATGACGGAGCTTTTGGCCAAGTCATAAAACAGAGACACCCGGTAGCGATTTTTATTATACTCTTCTGTTCCGTCTGTTACTTCGACCACTAATCCCCCTTTGTTTTTGATCAGAAGGGGAAGGGCATAATGACTTGTGATAATATGCGTATCAATCGCCAGACGAAGCATTCTCATCCCTTTTTCCAGTGAATGCTCCCAGACAGGAATGTCCCATTCAATCAAATTTTCGCCTCCCCATATATCATTAACGAGGATATCCAGCCTGCCCTGTTCTCTCTCAATTTTTTCAATCAATGACTGCACCTGATCCGGTATAAGATGATCCACTTGGACCGCTATTCCAGTTCCGCCCAGCTCGTTGACTAAATCAGCCGTTTCTTCAATGGTTTCCTTGCGCACATATTCCGATAACTGATTCCGAGTTGTACGGCCTGTAACATACACAGTCGCCCCTGCTGCACCGAGTTCCATGGCTATGCCGCGGCCAGCTCCCCGTGTTCCGCCGGCCACAAGTGCTACCTTCCCTTTTAATGATGTCATTCCGATCTGCCCCCTTTTGTGTTATATGTATACTATAATCATTAATGTTGACATCTAATGTCATATTTAAAACTTTTTTATCAGGGGTGACCAAATTGCGCGCGGACAGACTCATTGCCATAGTATTATTGCTTCAAAATAACGAAAGAATGACCACAAGGGAATTGGCTAAAGAATTAGAGGTAACGGAGCGGACCATTCACCGGGATATGGAAGCCTTAAGCACTGCAGGCATCCCTGTCCTGGCTGAACGCGGAAAATTCGGGGGCTGGAAACTGCTTGAGAACTACAGAACAAATCTTACCGGGTTAAAAGCCGCTGAAATCAAAACACTGCTTCTCTCCCCTTCCTTCGAGCACCTTGCAGACCTTGGCATCAGCAATGATTGGAAAGAAGCACGCCAGAAACTCCTGGCGGCCATTCCTGGTCCACTGAAAGAGGATGTGAAAGACATTTCCAACCGGATTCATATCGATACCAGCACGTGGAGGCAAACACCACGCGAAATGAAGTCTTTTGGAATAGTACAGCAGGCCGTTTGGGAAGAGAAAAAACTTCAGATCCAATACGAAAAGGCCGACAAACAAACGAGTGAAAGAATTGTTGAACCAATAGGACTTGTCGCTAAAGGGACCACCTGGTATCTAATAGCTGCTTCTGAAGCAAAGATAAAAACCTACCGTGTTTCAAGAATAGTTGATGCCGAGGTGATTGATGAGAATTTCAGCAGGCCGAATCAATTTGATCTCGCTGAGTATTGGCAGGAATCGAAGCGTACATTCATTAGCAGCTTGCCTAAATTTGAGGTTGAAGTGGAGGTTTCACCAGCCATTCTTCAGCGAATTAATTTTACAGGGCGATTTGTTCAGGTCCTTCACACCGATTCCCCTAAGGAAAATGGATGGATTCCTGTAAGCCTTTGCTTTGATACTGAACAAGAGGCAAGGGAGTATATTCTTGGGTTTGGGAATCAAATTAAGATCGTACGTCCAGTTCTCCTTAGGAAAAGTGTGAGGGAGATGGCTGAGGGTGTGGTTGCTTTATATAAGGAAAATGACTAGCGACTGGGTCCCATTTTCCAAAACCGAGCCTCTATGATTTCTAGGGCTCGTTTTTTTTTAAAAAAGGTGTTTTACCACTTAGAACTTAACGAATTAACTCAGAGGGGTTCAGCACCATCGCTCCCGCAAAGAAAGCCAATTACACTGTTGAATATTGCTTTATATACTATGGAAAGCGTTCACATAATTATTGATAAGTTTTTAAAATGCAAAAATTTTAATGATGCGAAATGTGGTATTATTTTCTCTGAAGGCAAACTAAACGAAAAATCGCTTCTCTAATCTTCTTAAACTCCACTATCTCCCAATTAAAACAGTGATCTGTAAATCCCTTTATCAAAATTATTTCATACTCTCTCATACTACTGTCTCAATCGTAATTTTCTATAAATATAAAAACGTGAAGGGAGTGGTATGCCATGTAAACTACCCCACAGCACCACTAAAAAAATTTAAATTTGAAGGAGGAATATTAAATGGGTCATGATATATATGGCTGGAATAAAGCAAGGGAAGAAATAGCTTATGCCCGTTTTAGCATGGGAAATCACAACGCCATACTGCTGTACGGTTTACTTGAAGCATATCCGTTCTATGCTGGAGTTAGTGGATCAGGTAAGAGTTCAATTTTCTCGTTACAACAATTTGAAAAGGCTTTGAATGAATATAAAAAACTTTTTAATACTAGTGCTTCACTGAAAGAAAGTGATTGTACATCTTGGGATCAAAAACAGATCTTGAATTTTATCCAAAAATGTTTGGCAACAGCACAGAAAGAAAAAAGTGTGGAAGTGTATTTTGGCTAGTATTTTATAAAAAGAAATAAAGGACTTTCCTACAAGCCCAATCTTCTGATCATCCCCCATTGCATCCTAGGTCTCTTCTCAAAAAGGTGCATGATTCCTCAGTCTTTAACGTAATAACAAATTTCTCTAGAAGACTAGCACATTATTCTCATTATTCCAAGACCGGGCCGTAATCATTTGGTGGGCCCGGTTTTGTTAATGGACCAGGGTACATGTCAGTTCTGGAATTCCTTATTTTTATCTTGTCTTATCCCCTATACTTGATCGTTAGTCCTTTTAAGAAGTTTCTGGCAAAATTGTCTAAGCAAACTTTATAATTTTTATGCCCTTCCTTTCTTAAAAAAGCTCCGAGCTCTCCTTTTGATACGTTTAATCCAGCTTTTTTGAATACATCTATCATGTCTTCTGTCGTTAAGGACAAGGCAATTTTGATTTTCTTTAAAAGGATATTGTTTATGTTTGAATAATTTTCAATGGACGGTGCTGGCGTATTGGTTTGACCTGGTTTTGGCTCCTGTTTACCTCTTTTATAGATAATAAAGCCATTTAAAAAAGTATTTAACATACTATTTGTCAATTTTATTTGGCTGTCATTTTCTTCTTCATCATCAGACTTTTTGAGGATTCTTACCACCTCTGGTACGGACACTTCTGCTCCTCCAAGTTTAAAGATCTCTGCCATTTCACTATTTTTGATTTCTAACGCGTATCTCAATCGAATTAATATATCATTATTATCCATGAATTAATTTCCTCCTATTTAATGCTCTTTGCCGCTTAACTATCTTCAGTCTATCATCACTTTAGCCTCACAATACATAGAAAACAGAAACATTTATGTTTAATTACCTAAAGAGAATTTATGAATGGCACAAAAAAACCGCACAGCATCCCACTATGCGGAAATCAAATCATATGTATTGTTGGCGGGACCGCCTGGGAATCGAACCCAGCTGACCACACACGGTGGTCACAAGCGGTTTTGAAGACCGTGGAGGGCACCAGCACCCCAATCAGCCCCGTAAAGACTCTTCTTATTATAAGGGCAAACTGGGCTGTTTTCAAGACTTATGCTTCCTTTCTTGTCGTTTCGAGGGACAAGGCTTATAATAAGGACAGGAAAATATATGTGTAGGTGAAGTAAATGCTAGAAGGCTGGTTTATGTACTTTATATTGTTCTGGGTTGTCATTCTGATTTCGTTCTTTGCGATTGGCGGCTTTTTTATGTTCCGCAAATTTTTAAAGCGCATGCCGAAAGAAGATGGCAAATCGGATCTGGATTGGGAAGAGCATTATGTCAATGAAACGCGGCATCTATGGCAGAAGAGGGAAAAAGATCTGCTGGAGGATCTTGTAAGTCCTGTGCCTGAACTGTTCAGGGATGTAGCAAGAATGAAGATTGCCGGTAAAATTGGAGAACTTGCTGTAAAAGAAAAGGCAGATCAAATTGACCAGGACCTCCTGATTCGCGGCTATATTCTAGCCACGCCGAAACGGGACCACAAATTCCTGCGCAAGAAATTGACAGAGAAACAGATAAGCATGACCCCATATGAACATTTGTTCTAAACCATTTCGGAACACCGGAATGGTTTTTTATATTTTCCGCCTTTAAGAAGGATACTCATAACCTTTATTGAATAGAAATGGAGAGTAACTCTATTCAAAAAGGAGTAATCCAATGACTACAAAAGAAGTTTTATTAAAACAGCTATCCGCATGCCTCGACCAGCCCAATTGGTTTGTTCCGTTATCATCTGCCACAGAAGGATTATCAGCAAAAGAAGCATCTTTTAAGTCAGGAACCGCCAATTCAGTCTGGCAGATCGTCACCCACCTTACCTTCTGGAATGACCGCTATTTAAGAAGATTCAAAGAATTGCCGCTCGCCCAAACTCATATCGCCAATGACGAAACATTCAGCACCAATGAATCCGTTACGGAAGAGGATTGGCAATCTGCCATAAAAGCTCTTCAAAACGTATTGTCTGAGTGGATCCAAGCCATTGAAGAATGCAGTGAAGAAAACCTGCTCTCATCCGCCTATAAGGAACCGATCGAACCCTGGTCGTCTGTCATTTCAAACTTAACCATCCACAACGCCTATCACATCGGTCAAATCGTAGAAATCAGGAAAATGTATGGACTATGGGACCCCGAAAATGGAGTCCATTAATTAACAATGGAAAGGCCGCCGTGTGCAATACCCGGCGGCTTTCAATCTATTATGTTGTTTTTGGATTCCCCGTTCCATTCAGCTCCTGATGAAGCTTCCGATAATTCAAATACATCGCAATTCTCCAAGGTACAATCATCGAAAATGCGAGAATCCAGAACATGCCGCTCAGCTGACCATAGTCGATGGTTGAGCTAAGAACTATTTTTCCAATGATGCGGATTACAAGCAACCCTATTAATATAAAAGCAAATGCTTTGGAGCGCTTCAGAAAAATTTCGCTTTCCCTGATTTCAAAGGAGGATGTTTTAATTAAAAGGATGGAAAACAGTAATCCAACCGTGGACGCTTCCAGGATCTCCATTGGAGTAACACGAAAATAAGGAACGGTAAACATAAGAGCACCTGTGCTCATAAAAATCGGCGGCAAGATGATTTTCTTGGCGGAGGCCGGCTTTTTTGCAGCCTTCATGCGGATGAACATCGCGATGATTGCCATAAATACGGCACCGATTGATGAAATTAATACAAAGTCCATTCGATTTCATCCTCTATTCCATTTTATTACTAACCATATTATATCTTAATAGGCTTAATTAAGGTACTCAGAAGGATAAAAGTTCATCAAAAAAAGCCGCTCCAGCTGATACCCGGACACATCCGTATGTCCAGGGTACCCAGAGTCAGCTCTTAACTTAATACCCGATTTACCGCTTCTAATACACGGCTTTCATCAAATGGTTTTATGATAAAATCTTTCGCTCCTGCTTCAATGGATTCCACTACTACCTTCTGCTGGCCCATGGCTGAACACATGATAACTTTTGCATTAGGGTTGTCCCTCTTAATTTCCCTGACAGCCTCAAGCCCGCTCATTTCGGGCATCGTGATGTCCATCATCACTAGATCTGGCTTCAGATTTACGAAAAGGTCCACTGCTTCCTTTCCGTTTTCCCCTTCTCCCACAATTTCATGGTCATCTTTTTTCAGAATACTGCTCAGGGTAACCCTCATAAACTTCGCATCATCTACTATTAAAATTCTCGCCACCATTTTTTCCCCCTTGTAGTGCATTGGAAGCTATATCTCTAGTATACTACATATATAGTAAAAAATACCCATAATAACATTTATTAAACATCTAGCAGAAAAAAAACATTCCTTTAGAGAGATACATTAATCCACTCCGAAAGAACACATATTTCAATATATCGAACTATCGAATAAATTTCAATTGAAAGAATATGACAAATTTCGACCACCAATCATAGCTCTTTTTCCTCATAACATAAAAAGAGGCACATTCCAACTTGAATGTGCCCCTGCTTTTAGAACCCAGTAAATCCGCCAAAAAACGGTGAAAGGAAAATAATGATTTTTGTCATCCAGTCAAAGAATAAAACAACACCCATGATCATCATCAATATACCGCCGATTTTCATAATCTTGGCACTGTTTCGCCTGATCCATTGCATTTTTCCGATGAAGAAGGAAAGAACAAAGAATGGAATAGCAAACCCAAGAATATAGGCAATCATATAAACCATTGCTGAATTAGGATTTGTGACTGCTAATGACCAAACCGCCCCTAATATTGGACCTGTACAGGGGGTCCAGCCTGCTGCGAATGCCATTCCGATCAGAACAGATCCCAGAAGGCCTGATGGACGGTTCTTAAATTCAAACCGCCTTTCTTTCATAAGAAATTCTGGCTTAATAATGCCTACAATTAATAATCCAAAGATAAATACAAAAATAGCGCCAATTTGCCTGATTAGATCCTGATATTGCTGAAAGAATTGACCAAGCAAGGTTGTTCCAAACCCAATTGCGATAAAAATGGCAGAAAATCCGATCAGGAAGAATAGTGTATGAAGCATGCTCCTTCTCTGCATCATCGCATTTTCTTCTTTAATCTCTCCTACAGACATTCCGGTGATATACGATAAAAAAGCCGGATATAATGGCAGGCAGCAAGGTGAAACAAAGCTTAAAAAGCCTGCCCCTAATGCAATAAATACATTCAAATCTGTCATATTCACAACTCCTGATACTCATTCATTCCAATTTCATTCTAACAAATCCCATCTAGAAAAGATAATGGATAGCATGTGAACATTTTGTGTCACAAGCTGCTGCTACTAAAATTCATATTAATTTTCAACCTGGAACATGTAATTTTAATGTAAATGTTACTAAAGTTTAAAACAAGTTTCTTTTGAATTTATTACCATAATTCGATATACTAGTAGAGATGTTAACAAATTCTGTTATTATCTATCAGCTTTTGACATGGATTCAAATTGGCAGAGAATACCCTACATATAAGAAATGATCAGAGAGGAACTATTGGCCATGTGTAAACAGGAACTGCTTACATTAATTGAACAAAAAAGATCAGAGTTAATTCAAGTGGCCATGAAAAGCGGCTTAAGCTCTTCCGCAGCAATCCGATACAGCCAGGAATTGGATGCCCTATTAAACGAATATAACCGAAGCTTCATTAAAAAAGTGCAGACACATTAAGAAACAGCCATGCAACCAATGCAGGCTGTTTTTTATATTTCGCCCCTCTGGTTCTAAACAGTTATTTATTAATGACAATCGATAATTTATAATTTGCATGCTTATTCAAGTCTGTTAAAAATTGAACTAACCGTCCATTGGACGGGAATTTGCATTCAAGCAGATAACAGCCATCTCCGCTGATTTTATAATTATGTATGATTTCCTTCTGTGCTTTCACAAATGTCAGATACGGCTGATGATTCATACTTTGAGTGATAACCGTAATAAAAGCATGGATGGAATTCCCTAATTTCTCCTGGTTCACTTTAATTGTGTATCCCTCAATTACGCCCTGATCTTCTAATTTCGTTACTCTCGATGCTGCTGCCTGGCCAGTTAAATGGACTTTCTCCCCCAGTTCCTTCATGGTGATCCGGCTGTTTCTGGAGAGTTCCTCCAATATACGCTGATCGGTGTGATCCAGCATTTTTTCAACTCCTTTCACTTTTCAAGTTAAATGGCAAAAAGACTTGACTTTATCTATGTAATTGCCAATGGGTCTTAGTATAAACTATACGTAAATCAAAGAAAAGGAGTACATTTATATGAATATACAGCTGATCCGCAACGCTACACTAGTTGTCCAATATGCAGGGAAAAAGTTTTTAATAGATCCCTTTTTAGCCGAACAGGGGACTTATCCGCCTTTTCCAAATTCATTAAGAAAAGACCAAAACAATCCTTTAACAGAGCTGCCAGTCTCCATTGATGAAATTATTCATAATGTGGATGCTGTTATTGTTACCCACCTGCATTTAGACCACTTTGATGATGCAGCCAAACAGGCATTGCCAAAGGACTTTAAAATCTTTGTGCAAAATGAAGAAGATGCTGCTGAAGTGAAAAATGCAGGTTTTAATAATATTGAAGTCCTCCATGAAAATACTGCTTTTGGAGATATCCAACTAATAAAAACAAAGGGCGAACATGGCAGGGGCGAAATTTTAAAACTGGCCGGTCTCGTTTGTGGAGTGGTCTTCAAACATCACAGCGAAAAAACACTTTATGCAGCAGGAGATACAGTTTGGTATGATGATGTTCAGGAAGTCATAGAATCACACAGACCTGAAGTCATTGTTGTAAATGGCGGAGATAATCAGTTTCTTGAAGGCGGCTCGCTTGTTATGGGGAAGGAGGATATTTATGAAGTTTCCAAAGCTGCCCCGGATGCCAATATTATTTCTGTCCATATGGAGGCAGTCAACCATTGGACACTATCAAAGGAAGAGTTAAAAAGCTATAGTAAAGACAAAGGCTTTTCCTATCAACTATTAGTGCCTGAAGATGGAGAATCCTGCTCCTTTTAATAGACAAAAAGACGTGTGGCCATTCACACGTCTTTTCTATTACCCTGCTGCATCCTCCACTTTTTCAGCAGACCCATTCTGAAGCAGATACATTTTATGATACAAGCCCCGCTTTGCAAGCAATTCCTGATGCGTTCCTCTTTCTACTATTTCCCCCTGATGAAGAACGAGAATCAATTCTGCATCCTGTATCGTAGACAATCGATGCGCAATCGCAATCGTTGTGCGGCCCTTCCGCATTTTTTCCAGTGCGGTTTGAATCGCTTCCTCTGTTTCTGTATCAATATTGGCTGTTGCTTCATCCAGTACAAGAATTTTCGGATTGACAGCAATCGTTCTTGCAAAAGCAATAAGCTGTCTTTGACCGCTTGAAAAAGTAGATCCCCGCTCCACCACCGGATGGTCATAACCGTCTTCCAACTTGTCTATGAATATATGAGCCTGAACAAACTGAGCTGCAGCTTCAATCTCAGCATCTGTCATACTCTCATTATGCAGCCTGATATTATCCTTAATCGTCCCATAAAAAAGGAAAGGATCTTGAAGGACGAGCCCCATCTTCTTGCGCAATTCTTCTGCTGGATAAGACTTAATGCTTTTTCCATCAATAAGTATATCGCCGCGCTCATATTCATAAAATCGCATCATTAAATTAATGATTGAGCTTTTTCCGCTGCCGGTATGGCCAACCAGGGCAACCGTTTCACCCTGCTTGGCTGTAAAAGAAATATTTTTCAATACATCCCTTTTGCCGTCATAGGTGAAGCTTAGGTTCCTGAATTCAATCTCTCCCTCCTTAATTACATCAGACAGTTTATCCACCTGTGCCGGTGCAAGTTCCTTTTCGTCCAGCAGGGCAAACGCTCTTGAAGCGGCAATGATTGCCTGCTGATACATGGACAGCCTCATCATAATCTGATTCACAGGCTCAAAAAAGCGGTCCAGATAGCTGACAAAGGCATACAGCACACCGATTTCAATCGGACTGTTAAAAGAAGAAATGCCAAAGAAGCTCAATACAATAATAAGTGCCAGAACATACACAAGGTCAATGGCCGGCCTTAACAGCAGCCCATCCATTTTGATATTGCGCATACCTGCTTGGTAATGCTGCTCATTGATATCGCCAAATTCCTTCCGCAGCCTTTTTTCCTGCCTGAAAACTTGTATGATGGACATTCCCTGCAGTGATTCACTCAGCTTTGCATTCAGCTGACTCAGCCTTTCTCTTAGATCCTTATAAAATACAGAACTGTATTTACGGTACGTACGAATGATCATATAAAGAATTGGGAGAATCACCAGGCAGGATAGAGCCAGCTTCACATTCAGGATAAACATCGCCACAAAGATCCCCGTCAGCAGGAAGGCACCCTGAATGAAAGTAACCAGGACACTGACAAACATATCTTTAATCGCCTCTGTATCATTGGTAACCCTCGATACAATGCTACCTGCAGGCGTTTTATCAAAGTATTTCAAGCCCAGTGACTGAACTTTTGAAAAAACATCCACACGCAGCTGCTGAATGATTTTAAGCGCAATTTCCTGAAATTTCAGCAGCTGAAAATAGGATACCAGCACATTCATGATCTGAATCCCCAGATATGCTCCACCAAGAGCAAATAACGGCTCGAAAACCAGGTTCCTTGGTGTTAAATAATCATCGATAAAAATTTTTACAAGAATCGGCCCCAATATGTCTCCAATCGTCGTTAACAGAAGCAGACTGAAGGCAAGTATGATTGTTTTCTTATGAGGTTTTGTATAGGTAAGAAGCCGGAATAGAACCTTCCGCTGCTCTTTCCCCTTCATAATCGGTATTTTTTCCATCGTCTTATCCCCCATGCTCCACAAGCTCTTCCAGCTGCTGGCGAAGATACATATTCTTATACCAGCCTTCTTCAGCCATCAGTTCTTCATGTGATCCCTGCTGAACAATTTCCCCTTCATCCAGCACCAATATGAGATCCGCATGCTGAATTGCGCTGAGCCTGTGTGCGGTAATGATCGTAGTCTTGCCTGCCCGCTCACCACGCAATGAAGTAAGGATCGCTTCCTCAGTTTTCGCATCAACGGCAGAAAGGGAGTCATCCAAAATCAATACTTCAGGATTCATTACAAGAGCCCTTGCAATGGAAATACGCTGCTTCTGCCCTCCGGAAAGCGAGACCCCTCTTTCACCCACAACGGTTTTATAGCCTTCAGTGAATTCGAGAATATCTTCATGGATACTGGCCAGTTTCGCTGCCGCATAAATATCTTCAAGGTCTGCATCCGGCCTCGTGAAAGCTATATTTTCAGCAACGGTGGCCGAGAACAGGAAATGCTCCTGCGGGACATAGCCAATCGCTTCCCTCAGCTTGTCGATTTTATAGCGGTTGATAGGTTGTCCCGAAAAAAGAATTTCCCCTTTATATCCTTCAAACTCACGGATCAATAGCTTCAGAAGTGTGGTTTTGCCCGCCCCTGTTTTACCCGCTATGCCGAGAGTCTCTCCTCTTTCCAATCTAAAATGAATATCCTCAAGCAGCGCTTCCTGTTCACCCGGATAGGCGAACTTCTCAATCTTGTACTCAATATCACCGCTCGGAACTTCATTGATGCCAGTTTCATCATCCTTAATATCGATTTCTTCTGCAAGAAGAGCAGAAACTCGATCATAAGAGGCGCGGCCTCTCTCGACAATGTTGAACAGCCAGCCAAATGCCAGCATTGGCCAAATCAGGAGACCTAGATAGGCAGTAAAAGAAACCAGCTGCCCGATTGTCAGCTCTCCTGCAATCACGTATCTTGATCCAAATGCAATAGATAGGAAGAAAGAGATCCCTACAATAATGCTGATCGTCGGATCAAACAAAGAATCAACACGTGCAACAGAAATATTTTTTTGCACTACATCTTCAGACTGCCTGCGGAAATCTTCAATATCTTCTTTTTCCTGGCCGAATGTCTTAATCACTTTAATTCCTGAAACACTTTCCTGAGTTTTGTCATTCAGTGAAGAAAAAGCCTCCTGTGCTTTGTGGAACTGTTTATGAAGAAGTGTTCCATACCAGCTTGTCAAAAGTGCCATGAACGGCATCGGAATCAGACTGATAAGTGTAAGCTTCCAGCTGATTGTTGTCGCCATGGCGATGATAACGAACCCGCCTGTCGCCAGTGAATCGACAAATGTGAGGACCCCCGCTCCTGCCGTCTGCTGAATCGCCTGCAGATCATTTGTTGCATGGGCCATCAAGTCCCCCACCCGCTTTTTCTGGTAGAAGGACTGTGACATATTCGTAAAATGCTGATAAAGCCTGTTGCGCAGGAGTTTGGACAGCTTAACCGCTGATCCAAAAATCATGATGCGCCAATAATAGCGGAGCACATACATCATGAGGGCTGCAACAGCAAGTATTCCTATCCACATTAATAAGGCTTTTGCAGTCAGCTCGCCATTTTTAATCGAGTCGACCACAATGCCGACCACCTTTGGCGGCACAAGCTGAAGCATTGCCACAAATAACAGCAGAATAATCCCGTTTACATAAGCCTTTTTCTCCTGCTTAAAAAACCACATCAAATCCAAAAAAACCTTCATACCCCATCCTCCGAAATTCGAAACATAATAGCTTAAATAGTTTAACAAATATTGAGAAAATAAGGAAGATTTTTTCTCACAAGAAAAAAGCACCCATTTGGATGCCTTATTGCCCTAATGATTCTATCCTGTTTATCAGGTTTGTTGCTTGATTAATGGTAGTGAACAGCTCTGAGTTCTCCAGCTGATCCAGCGCAAGGCTGCCGTTTTCCATTACTTTATTGATCTCAGCCAGAAGCGCTTCGTTCTGTGTAACCAGCTCCTGATGAACATCTTCTGCCAGCTTCGGGATATCCTTAATGGCGATAAACTCTTCAACTTCCTGCTTAAGTGTTGTCAATCTGTCTTCAAGTTCCTGTTTTAATGCCGGATCCGCTGCCGCCTCCTGAATCATTTGCGGCGCCTCTTCAGCAAAGTCGCTTAATGTATTGATATGCTCAGTCGCTTCATTAACATAATCAATGGAATTATTCACTTCTCCCAGAACGGAACAGCCGCTTAATAACATAGAAACGGTAAGGAGCCCGGTTAGAATTATTTTTTTCATTTGCTCGTTCCTTTCATGATTTGTCATAATATAAATACGGACTGTTTCAAAGAAGGTTTCATTATGGGTATAAAAAAACCACCTTCCTTGTATTGTAACAGAAAAGTGGTTTCCGATGGGATGCTTGTCCCTGATTACTTGCCAGTCTGCTTGTTCATGGCATTCATCATTTGGTTGATCTTCTTTTGAGATGGCTTCATGCCCATTTGCATCATCATCATTTTAAGCATTTGTTCATTAATTGGCGGATTTTTCTCCAGGTAGCTCATCATATATTTTCGAGCAATGAAAAATCCTAGTGCTACACCGGCAAGAAGCGCCAGTACACCAACTAGAATGTACATACCCATACTAACTTCCTCCTTCATGTTGTCTATCATACAGTGTACTAGACCAAAGGTTATTATACAATATTTGCTTCGTTTTTTCTCTTATTTTAGACGAATTTTCTCTCTTTTATCGGTTTTAGCCACCCATAGCGCTTATGCTGGAGGTCAACAGCCAGGAAGGAAGACTCGCTTTTTCGCAGCACTTCGAAAAATACCGTCTCGGCCTCATAGCTGCCAGCCGCTTCTAAAACCAGGCTCCGTTCAAATACTTCAAGCTTCGCCCTGCTTCTTTTGCTCATCTCTATATAGTATGCACTTTTTTCTATAATAAAGTCTTTTTTTCGCTGCAGCTGCTGATGGATATATTGATGCACTTTCAAACCCGGGATTGGCTTAGTCACAAAATCAATTTGCTTCGATAGAATAGACTTCATTTCACCTGATGAACACTCATACTCTTCAAACAACTGAAAAAACATTCGCTCTCTGCCAAAATAATGGGACGCAAATTCATCTTCTATTAAATACAATTGATAAGCTCTCATCTGGCCCCTCCTTCCGGGACAATCCATTTCTTTCAATTATAAGCAACCAAATATAAGGAATGTGTCTGAAGATGTTAAAAACTTTCACTAATTTTGTCGAAAACGAAGAATTCAGTTGATTATGAGGATTCTTGGTGGAAGAGCTGCTAAATTAGCTGATCAAAATAGTTACTATGTCATTTTCCCGTTTTACTGAAATGTAATCCTTTTTTTTGAAACACAAAAAAGGAAGAGCCTCTCAGCTCTCCCTCGTCAGTTAATATTATCCCTGCAGCAATGCTTTTACGCGTGCTACAACATTTTCAACTGTGAATCCGTATTCTTCCATAATCTTCTCACCTGGAGCAGATGCGCCGAAGGTATCGATTGCAAGAACATCGCCTTCGTCTCCTGCATAACGGTGCCATCCAAGTGAAGATCCCATTTCAATGGCAAGACGCTTCTTGACTGTCTTAGGAATTACGCTTTCTTTGTACTCTTTTGATTGAGCCTCGAAGCGATCCCAGGCAGGCATGCTTACTACAGATGCATGGATGCCTTCGCCTTCAAGCGCTTTTTGTGCTTCAACAGCCAGGCTTACCTCAGATCCTGCAGCAAGCAATAATACATCCGCACTGCTGTTGGAAGCTGGTGAAACAACATAAGCACCTTTTTGTACGCCTTCGTATGCCGCTGAATCCGTTCCTTTTAATGTAGGAAGGTTTTGACGGGTCAATACTAGTGCAGTTGGCTTGTTTGTTGATTCGATTGCTGTTTTCCATGCAGCTGCTGTTTCGTTTCCGTCAGCAGGGCGGACAACAGAAAGGTTTGGCATTGCACGCAATGCAGCAAGCTGTTCTACAGGCTCGTGTGTAGGGCCGTCTTCACCGACAGCGATACTGTCATGTGTGAAAACATACGTTACAGGCAGATTCATAAGTGCAGCCAGACGGATTGCCGGGCGCAGGTAATCAGAGAACACGAAGAATGTTCCGCCGAAAACTTTTAATCCGCCGTGAAGAGCCATACCATTCAATGCAGCACCCATTGCAAATTCACGTACACCGAACCAGATGTTGCGGCCGTCAAATGATTCAGCCGTAAAGTCACCCGTACCTTTTATCATTGTTTTGTTAGAGCCTGCAAGGTCAGCAGATCCCCCAAAGAATGAAGGCAGATTTTGCGCGATTGCATTTAGCACTTCACCGGAAGAAGCGCGGCTTGCTAGGCTCTTCCCTTCTTCATAAACAGGGATGTCTTTATCCCAGCCTTCAGTAAGCTCACCATTGATCGCCTGCTCCAGCTGTTTTCCTAACTCAGGATGAGATTCTTTGTATTGAGCAAAAAGGGTTTCCCATTCCTGCTGCTTTTTCTCACCGTTTTCAACAACTTGCTGTTTAAAGTGATCATATACTTCCTGTGGAACATGAAAGTCTTCTTCAAATGTCCATTTATATGCTTCTTTTGTTAATTTCAATTCATCAGCACCAAGAGGAGCACCGTGAACATCAGATTTGCCTGATTTGTTTGGAGAACCGTAGCCAATGACCGTTTTTACTTCGATCATTGTCGGACGGTTTTCGTCTTGCTTTGCTTCTTCAATTGCTTTTGCAATTTCGTGGAGATCATTGCCGTCATCTACACGGATGTACTGCCAGCCGTATGACTTGAAGCGCTGTTCAACACTTTCAGAGAAAGACTTATCAAGGTCTCCATCAAGTGAGATATCATTTGAATCATAAAGAACAACCAATCTGCCCAGCTTCAGATGTCCAGCAAGGGAAGCAGCTTCAGCCGAAACCCCTTCCATAAGGTCTCCGTCACCGCAGATGCTGTATGTATAATGATCAACAACATTGAAGTTGCCTTTATTGTATGTTGCAGCCAGGTGGCGTTCAGCCATAGCCATACCGACAGCCATAGCAATACCTTGTCCTAATGGGCCTGTTGTTGCGTCAACACCAGGAGTATGGCCGAATTCAGGGTGGCCAGGCGTCTTGCTTCCCCACTGTCTGAACTCTTTAATGTCATTCATGGAAACATCATAACCGGAAAGATGAAGAAGGCTGTATAAAAGCATAGAACCATGTCCGGCAGAAAGGACAAAACGGTCACGGTTGAACCAGTCTGGATTTTTCGGATTGTGGTTCATGAAGCGTGTCCAAAGTGTATAAGCCATTGGAGCAGCTCCCATTGGCATGCCCGGATGGCCGGAGTTTGCCTTTTCAATGGCGTCAATTGATAAAGTACGAATGGAACTGATGGATAGTTCATCTGTGTGATTAAACATTCAATACATCCTTTCGAGTAGTAATTCTTCACTCTTTTAATATTATCGGGTGTCCCTTTTTTTCACAACCAATAGGGTCAGGTAAAGGGCAAAAAAAGCCGGTTTGTTACTATATTGACACAAAAAGACCCGGCATATGTAAAAAAAGCGGAGATAGATCAGTAATGCCATCTCCTCTATTAAAAGAAGGAATACAGCACAGTGTATCCCTTGCAATTATATTATTAGTGAAGGCGGTTTTTATTTTGGAAATCTTTCAGCTTTTTCGGAGTTACATCGTTCCCTTTCGGGTCAACGATTGTAACGCCTTTCAGCGTGTTTAACATGCCAGAGCGGAAAGTCTCCAAATACTCTTTGCGTAAAGACGTTTGTTCTTTCGCTTCTGCTTCTGTTAGTCCGGATTCCTTGGCCTTCTTTGCCAGTTCATTAATTCGGGCAAGTTTTTGTTTAGGCAGCATTATTAAAACTCCTTTATATCAAAAGTTTACCTTTGAATAATTCTGATGGAAGTTTTTATTATACAGCAGCTTCAGATATGGAACAATACTGAAACTCATGCCATCATACTAAAATTGAGCACTTTTGACAAGAAAAGTGCTCTACTCAGCAAGTGAATCAATATGTTCTTTATACCTTCTATGGACAGTTGCTTTGGAAATATTATAGCCAAACCCCCTAAGCGTAGCAGCAATTTCAGCAAACGTTAATTCGTTTTTTCTCAGACGGACAATTTCCTCGATCGGTACCTCAATTCTCTCCCTGCCGCCATTTGCTCCCTGATTACTTAGGTTTTTCTCGGGCCTGTATCCTTTATCAACAGCCCGCTGCATGCCGCGTCTGATTTTGATGTTATGCAGCTTTCTTTGATATTCCTCAACCATCCCTACGATGCTCAGCACCATCGAATCTGATTCCGAAAGCTCCAGCTTGCCGTTATTAGAGATGCTGTATAACTGGACCTCTTCTTTGAAGATGCAATGGAGAATCGCAATCTTGGCATTCCCCCTCCCCAGCCTGGTTTCATCCTGGATGAGGACAACCTTAATATCCTTTCTTTTAATTAAGTCTAAAAGCTCCAATATACCGTCTCTTTCAAGATCATAACCGCTGGCTTGTTCGCGGATGATTCTGACTACTTCAAAGTCATGCTTTCCAGCCAGATTCACCAGCTCTTCTTCCTGCCTTGAAAGGGACGTTTCCTGAGTATCCTTTGTTGTACTAACTCTGCAGTAAATAATTGCTTTCATAACTTCTCCTTATTCTTTAAGGTTTGAACTGGCAAGCTCTTTATATGGCTGATTATTCAGTGCTTTTACTGGAATGACAATTTCATCCCCCGGAAAAATCCTTCCTGCCGCTATCCCATTATTTCGTTCTACCCAATTAATAAATTGATCTGTAGACAGAGAATGCTCAGAAGAAAAATTTTCAGCAATCTTCCATAAAGAATCACCTTCTGCAACAGTGACTTTCACAAACTTTTCCGTATCAGGTGTTTCTATCTGCACGAGCATTATTAATGATGCTGCCAGGCTTAAAACGAAGAGAATAATAGCATAAGAATATGATTTCCACAATTTGTTCAGCATGATATACCACCTCAAAAAGAATATATGTTCGTATTTGTTACTTTTTATTATAGACCGAACATTTGTTTTGTGTCAATAAAAATTCGAACTTATGTTTGTATCATATGGTAATTGATGCTATAATTGAGACAACAAAAACACATACGAGGTGCGTAAAGATGGTGAAATTATCAAAAAGGCAGCAAGATATATTAGAGTTTATAAAAGAAGAAGTTAAATTGAGAGGATATCCTCCTTCTGTTAGGGAAATCGGGGAAGCAGTCGGCCTGGCCTCAAGCTCGACCGTTCACGGTCATCTCGCCAGGCTTGAAAGCAAAGGGCTGATCCGCAGAGACCCTACTAAACCACGCGCTATTGAAATTTTAGATTTGGACGAGGCTTCAAACATTCCCAAGGTTAGTGCAGTCAATGTCCCGATCGTCGGTAAAGTAACTGCAGGGCAGCCGATAACGGCAATTGAGAATGTAGAAGACTATTTCCCTCTTCCAGAAAGAATGGCACCTGCTGATGAGCATGTATTCATGCTTGAAATTATGGGTGAAAGTATGATTGAAGCCGGAATCCTGGATGGCGACTATGTCATTGTCAAACAGCAGAGCACCGCCAATAATGGAGACATCGTGGTAGCAATGACAGAGGAAGATGAAGCAACTGTCAAGAGATTCTTTAAAGAGAAAGACTATATCCGTCTTCAGCCGGAAAATTCTACAATGGAACCTATCATACTTCGAAATGTTTCCATCCTCGGCAAAGTTATAGGTGTATACCGCCATATGCATTAATAGAATGATAAAAAGCAGGCAGTCATTGCCTGCTTTTTATTTTCCCCAATTTTAAGAAGATTATCAGTTCCTATTACCTGATGCTATTAGTGAAATCATACGAAAGTAACTGACACTTTTTCTTTTGACATAAAGTTACAGTTAAGTAAGACTAATTTAACGTTCAGAAAATTCGGTATTTTTATGCATGTTATTTTATAGCCCCTTTCTATATAATGGTAATACACCGAGAATCAACCTAAGGTCGCTTGTCCAAAATCTCGACTTTAGGAGTGTGAAGAAAAAATGTTTTTGAACATTACCTTCGCTTTGTTGATTGGTGGGCTGGTTGGTGTCGTTGGACATATTCGGAAAGAAGGCAAAATGGTCAAACCCAGAAGAACAAAAAAGTTCATCTATCTGGGGGTCTTTGAAGAAGTAATCATGGGGGCTTTAGCGGCTGTTTTTTTGGTCGTATCTTCAGATCCTGATTCTGCCTTAAAGGTAGTTCTCCTGGCGGTAATTGCAGGATTTGGAGGAGATGCACTGCTGACATGTCTCGATTTCTTAAAGATAAGACATAAAGAATAGAGACATGCAGGGAAATACAAATTAGTTAAAACCTCGTTCATCTTTAAACGGGGTTTTTGTATTTTAAATGATAAAAAACCCCCGGCTCGAACGGCCAGGGGTTGCTATTTTCTTAGTACATGCTCAAGTACTGCTCGCGCTCCCATGGATGCACTTGCGTACGGAACATATCCCACTCAATTTCCTTCGCTTCAATGAAGTGTTCAAAGATATGTTCGCCAAGAGCGGACACGATGACTTCATCTTTCTTAAGCTCATCAAGTGCAGCAGCCAATGTAGCCGGAAGATCCTTAATGCCTTCTTCTTCACGTTCCTGCTTGTTCATTACATAGATGTTGCGGTCTACTGGTGCCGGAGGAGTCAATTTGTTCTTGATTCCGTCAAGGCCAGCTTTTAGAAGTACAGCCATTGCAAGGTATGGGTTTGCAGCAGGGTCTACACTTCTTACTTCAACACGTGTACTTACACCACGGGAAGCCGGAATACGGATAAGCGGTGAACGGTTTTGAGCTGACCAAGCAACATAACAAGGTGCTTCATAACCAGGCACCAAACGCTTATAAGAGTTAACAATTGGATTTGTTACTGCAGTAAATGCTGTCGCATGGTTGATGATGCCTGCGATAAAGTGACGTGCATCTTCACTTAATTGAAGATCACCAGTTTCGTTGAAGAATGCATTTTTGCCATCCTTGAATAAGGAAACGTTACAGTGCATACCTGATCCGTTAACACCGAACAGCGGTTTTGGCATGAATGTCGCGTGCAGGCCGTGCTTGCGGGCAATTGTTTTAACAACAAGCTTGAATGTCTGAATTTGGTCGCAAGCTGTAAGAGCATCAGCATATTTGAAGTCAATTTCGTGCTGTCCAGGTGCAACCTCATGGTGAGAAGCTTCAATTTCAA
The DNA here is from genome assembly GCF_000565285.1 of Cytobacillus firmus DS1. Taxonomy (GTDB): domain Bacteria; phylum Bacillota; class Bacilli; order Bacillales; family Cytobacillaceae; genus Cytobacillus; species Cytobacillus firmus_A. The sequence continues at coordinate 177,394 of NZ_APVL01000010.1, forward strand.
AGCCCATTTCTTCAAGCTCAAGCACGATATCGCGGCGGCAGTTTTCACCAAGGTCAGTTGGCGCAAGGTCAAAGTATCCGCCATTGTCGTTCAGTTCAAGAGTCGGCTCTCCAGCCTGGTCAAGCTTGAATAAGAAGAATTCCGGCTCAGGTCCTAAGTTGAAATCAGAGTATCCTAACTCTTCCATTTCTTGTAAGATTCGTCTTAAGTTGCTGCGGGGATCACCGAGGAATGGAGTTCCATCCGGATTGTAGATATCACAGATAAGGCGTGCAACTTTCCCTTTTTCAGCTGTCCAAGGGAATACCACCCAGGTATCAAGGTCAGGATAAAGGTTCATATCTGATTCTTCAATACGTACAAAGCCTTCAATTGAAGATCCATCAAACATCATTTTGTTATCAAGGGCTTTTTCAAGCTGGCTGATCGGAATTTCAACGTTCTTGATAGTTCCAAGAATATCCGTAAACTGTAAACGGACGAATTTTACATTTTCCTCTTCTGCAATTCGCTTAATATCTTCTTTAGTAAACTTTGCCACTGGTAGTTCCTCCCTTAAATTTACATGAGTGATTTATTTTTTGCTCTGTTAATGTGCGCTCAGAAATCCAAGACAATATCAACGAGCTTAAAAACGGCTTTTTTTAATGAAAAAAGCGATGCATGTTGCCCTGACGCAATGATGAACGATTAAATCGGCCCGCCTGCACTATTTCCTTGCGAAGGAGTTTCCGGATTTCTTCATCTGATAGATCGCGTCTCGCTTTTTCTGCTTGCTTATTCATGTTTTCAGTTATCGCTTGCTGTTCTTTTACGAAAAATAGTTGCTTGATCCCAGCCATGTTCACGCCTTGATCAATCAAATCTTTAATTTCCAGAAGGACATCGATGTCGTTTAAGGAAAAAAGCCTTCTATTTCCGTCAGTTCTAGCTGGAGAAATTAATTGGTGCTCTTCATAATAGCGAATCTGCCTGGCGGTCAGGTCAGTCAGCTGCATGACAGTACCAATTGGGAAAAGCGGCATGGAACGTCGAATTTCGCTTCCAGTCAACTATTTCTCCCCCTTTTCAATTACTTCTTGAGTTTATTATATGTAATGTCAGATTATCTGTCAACTATATGTTAGCTTTTATAACATGATTTTTTCAAAAAATTTTTGCCTTTCATATTTTTATATAATTCTCAGTAAAGAAACAGAAAAGGACAACTAACTATGTAGCTGTCCTTCTTAATATTCACCTAATTTATTTGGACTAAACCTTTTTCCAGCAATTGGTTCAGCGCGATGCATACAGCCATTTTCACATGGGAATAAGTAACTCCGCCTTGAACATAAGCAACATATGGAGGCCTGATGGGGCCATCAGCCGTCAGTTCAATGCTTGCCCCCTGAATAAAAGTACCCGCTGCCATGATAACATCGTCTTCATATCCTGGCATATAAGCAGGATAGGCAGTTACATGGGAATTAACAGGAGATGCAAATTGAATCGCCTGGCAAAAAGCCACCATTTTTTCTTTATCATCAAATTGAACAGATTGGATTAAATCGGTTCTTTTACTGTCCCACTTTGGATTGGAGTTCATTCCAAGCCGTTCAAGCAGTGCTGCTGTAAAAACAGCCCCTTTCAAAGCCTGACCGACAACATGGGGAGCCAGGAAAAAGCCCTGATACATATCCTGAAGGCTGTAAAGGGATGCACCCGCTTCTGCACCAATTCCCGGTGAAGTCATTCGGTAGGAACAGGCTTCCACCCATTCTTTTTTCCCGACAATATAACCGCCAGTCTTGGCAATCCCCCCTCCAGGGTTCTTGATTAGCGACCCGGCCATCAAGTCTGCCCCAACATGGCAAGGCTCTCGGTCTTCAACAAACTCTCCATAGCAATTATCAACAAAAACAATCGCATCCGGCTTAATTTCTTTTACGAACTGAATCATTTCTTCTATTTGTTCGATTGTGAATGATGGTCTTGTTGCGTATCCCTTAGAACGCTGTATGCCAATCATTTTCGTATTCGGTTTAATTGCTTTTTCAACTGCAGGATAATCAATGCTTCCATCTTTATTCAGCGGGATGCTATTGTATCCAATCCCGAACTCTTTCAGCGAACCGTTTCCAGTTCCCCGGATTCCAACAATTTCTTCCAGTGTGTCATAAGGTTTTCCGGTGATGTACAGCAAATCATCACCCGGCCGCAATACGCCAAAGAGTGCAATGGAAATGGCATGCGTGCCTGATATAATCTGAGAGCGGACCAATCCTGCTTCCCCGCCGAAAACCTCAGCATATATTTCCTCCAATGTATCCCTGCCGATATCATCGTATCCATATCCGGTTGAAGGAATGAAATGCGAATCGCTGACTTTGAAATTTTGAAAGCTCTTTAATACACGGTATTGATTCTCATCAATCCGCTCATCAATACTCTTTAATACCTCTGAAATTTTCTGCTCCACTTCTTTTACAATCGGCTGGAGCTTTTCTCCTTTTGATAACTGTTGAAACATGATGTTCTCCTAACTATACGGTATATTTCATTAAATGCCCTGAAATCTGATGGTCTTCGAGGTAATAGCCCTTGCAAACATAGAGCTCTTTATCTTCATTGAAAGTCAATTCCCTCAGGACGGTTTCGTTCTTGAGCTGTGACAGCAGTTTTCCCTCTGTCGAAGGCACCTCCACATGATAATGCTTCATCATTCCCAGGATCATCTGCTCGACTTTCCGTTTCAGCTCATTGCGGTCATCTTCTTTAAAGGCACTGATCTGAATCGTTTCTGTTCTAGCGGTCGGGACAAAATCAGGATGCCTTAAATCTCTTTTATTATATACCGTCAGCTGCGGTATTTTATCATTTTCCAAATCTTCTATCAGTTTATTGACTGTCTGCTCATGCTGGTAATAATCGGGATTGGACATATCGACCACATGAAGAAGAAGATCTGCTTCATTAACTTCTTCCAGAGTGGAACGGAAGGCTGCAATAAGAGTAGTCGGCAAATCCTGAATAAATCCGACTGTATCTGTCACAAGTGTGATAAATCCGCTTGGCAAAATCAGCTTGCGGGTCATCGGATCAAGTGTGGCAAACAGCTGGTTCTCTTCATAGGAATCCGCTTCGGACAGCCTGTTAAAAATCGTGGATTTCCCTGCATTTGTGTAGCCGACAAGCGCAATTTGAAATGCTTTGTTTTTCTTCCTGCGTTCACGGTATCTGTCACGGTGCTGCACAATGACGGAAAGCTGGGTCTTAATATCATCAATGCGGCGGCGGATATGGCGGCGGTCTGATTCAAGCTTGGTCTCACCTGGTCCCCTTGTGCCGATTCCCGCTCCAAGCCTTGAAAGCTGGACACCCTGTCCTGACAGGCGAGGCAGCAGATACTGCAGCTGTGCCAATTCGACCTGTAGCTTCCCTTCTTTAGAACGCGCTCTCTGCGCAAAAATATCCAAAATCAGCTGTGTGCGGTCAATGATCCTGGCATCCAAATCTGCAGATAAGTTGCGGACCTGGCTAGATGAGAGCTCATCGTTAAAAATGATAATATCTGCTTCCATTTCTTCCTGAAGTGCAGCCAGTTCCTCTACTTTCCCTTTTCCAATATATGTAGACGGATGGACACGTTCCCTTTTTTGAGTAATCGAAGCTAAAACTTTTCCGTTTGCAGTTTCAGTCAGCGATTCCAATTCTTCCATTGAATATTCAAACCGCTGGTCATCATCATCAGTATGACAGCCCACAAGAATGACTTTTTCATAATCTGGCTTATGCTCCAACCAGCATCCCTCTTTCATATGCTTATTTTAATTGATAACATCATAACAAAAAACAATTTCAAATACTAATTTTTACCGCTAAACACAGGCTTTTGCACCGTCCATTTGAAATGACAAAAAAAATGGTTGTATTTCTATTTTTCCGTGTTAAAATCATATTGTTTGGAAAGAATTTACGTTTTTAATTAACTAACTTAAATAGATATATAGATTTGCATCAAGAGGAGAAATGGCATATGACATGGGAAGTTTTAAGTATGATCGGCACTGTTGCTTTCGCTGTAAGCGGTGCAATTGTAGCCATGGAAGAAGAATATGATATTTTAGGTGTATATATCCTTGGGATTGTTACTGCTTTTGGCGGCGGGGCGATCCGAAACCTGCTAATCGGTGTTCCTGTCTCTGCCCTTTGGGAACAGGGGTTATTTTTTCAGATTGCCCTTTTATCCATCACAGCAGTAATGCTATTCCCGAACAACCTGCTCAAACACTGGCAAAAATGGGGCAATTTCACTGACGCAATCGGATTATCCGCCTTTGCCATCCAAGGAGCACTGTACGCAACTGAAATGAACCATCCTTTAAGCGCCGTAATTGTGGCTGCTGTATTGACTGGAAGCGGCGGGGGTATCATCCGTGACCTTCTAGCAAGAAGAAAACCGCTTGTATTACGCTCTGAAATCTATGCGGTCTGGGCTATCCTTTGCGGTTTTGGAGTGGGACTCGGAATCGCCTCAGCCCCCTTTGAACTTTACACTTTGTTTATCATTATTACCGCTTTGCGGGTTTTATCTTACACATATAATTGGAAGCTTCCGGTAAAGAGGCTTGGGACAAAAGCATCGGCTTAAGCTGGTGCTTTTATTTTTCGAACTATATTAAAAAGACCTGCTCAATCCATGAGCAGGCCACATCTATATTATTGCTTCACATTCGCCATAATTGTATTTGGATCAAAGCCAATGACCCATTTGCCATTCACATTGATCTGCGGAACTCCCATTTGTCCGGTTGTTGCAACCAATTTTTGTGCCTCTCTCTGATCATTCTGCACATTAACCTCTATATACTCCAGCCCTTTCTCATCCAGAAAATTCTTGACCATTGTACAGTAAGGGCAAGTATTCGTTGTATAAACCGTAATAGTGTTCATTTTATATTCCTCCTTCAATAAAAAAACAATGTTTTTTGACACTGTCATGTTTATTACAATATCCCCTTAATCAGCTTCTTCAAACACCAAATCATTGCTCCTGATGGTCATCAGATCATGTTTGTCATAGCTGTTTTGCATTAACAGGCGCATGGCCTGAGTCCGGATTGATTTTTCTATAATATTTCGGATGTAGCGCCCGTTCGAAAAGCTGTTTGGGCTGAGATTATTTTTTACATAGTGTAAGTGTTCCCTTAGTTTTCTTTCCGATTCGTGACTTAAAGTATACTCCCTTTCTTTTAGCATCCTCTGCCCAATTTCCATCAGCTGCTCTATCGAGTAATCAGGGAAGTCAACAACAAGGGGAAAACGGGAATGAAGACCCGGATTCAGCGTTAGGAAATGATTCATTTCTCTAGAATAGCCTGCCAGAATCAGGATAAATTCATGCTGCCGGTCTTCCATATGCTTGACGAGGGTGTCAATGGCTTCCTTGCCAAAGTCTTTTTCTCCGCCTCTTCCTAATGAGTACGCTTCGTCAATGAAAAGAATCCCGCCTATCGCTTTTTTGACCAGATCCCTTGTCTTTTGGGCGGTATGGCCGATGTATTCACCGACAAGGTCGGCCCGCTCTGCTTCAATCAGATGTCCTTTTGACAGCACATTCATTTTTTGAAAAAGCTTGCCTATTAATCGGGCAACCGTTGTTTTACCTGTGCCGGGATTGCCTTTGAACATCATATGCAATGCTTGCTTTCCAGCTTTGAGACCGGCTTCCTCGCGCTTTTTATTCACATAAATCCACGCATAGATCTCCTTGATCATTTTCTTCATCTCTTCCATTCCCACAAGAGCGCCAAGTTCTTCTTCAATTTCTTTTAGAGCTGTATGCTCAGGCGGAATGGCTTTTGGAGCCGCTTGGGATTCGGGAAGCTCTTTTGTGTATGTTTTTCGCTTTTGTGAATTGAGCACGATGCTGATCTGTCCGTTATTCTTCAGGCGAATCGGCTGGTCCAAAAGCTATCACCTCACATTCTTAGCACAGTATACGCATAGAAGTAATCGTTGTGACAAAAGCCTATATGCATCCGTGAGATTACTGTTATTTAGGCTAAAATACGACATGTTCCCGTCCATTTCAGCAATCAATGATGCAGGAGTGTCGGTTCATGCGGTTTCCCGAGAAATAAGGTGAAATTTCCATAAAAGCTATGGCTTTACTCCGTTTCTGCATGGCACAGAGTAATTAAGCCGTTCATCATGGACAAGGGAAACGAGCCCGCAATCAGCTTGCCCTCATAGAAACAATTACATTCCCATACCTATATGTATTCAGATAGCGTCCGTTTCATTAAATATTTTTGCCTTTCTTATCGCACTGACATAAGAAAATAGCCCGCTTCATTCAAAGCGGGCTGTTCTTCCTGACTATGTTATATTCTATTGCTGGTTTTCTAAATCCAACTGAACATTGCGCTGGGGAACGAATGTTGAAATCGCATGCTTGTAAACAAGCTGCTGCTTTCCTTCTGATTCAAATAGTACAGTAAAATTATCAAAGCCTTTAATACAGCCTCTAATTTGGAATCCATTTAATAAGAACACGGTACAATTCGTATTATCCTTGCGTAGCTGGTTAAGAACCTGATCCTGAATATTGATTGCTGATTTCATTTTAATCCTCCTCTTTTATCTCTAACATTATGTATTCGATTTTATTTTCAGCTTTCCTTCAATATGAGCAGAAATTTCAGCGAATTTTTTTTCAAACTCATGAGGGTCGGCTGTATCGGACATATCAAACCATTCCACATTCATCTTGTTTCGAAACCAAGTTAGCTGCCTTTTTGCATATCTTCTTGAATTTTGCTTCAGATTTTCTACGGCATCCTCCAGAGAAACACTTCCTTTAAAGTATTCATACAGCTCTTTATACCCGATGGCCTGTATGGACTGGCAATCCTTTAATCCCTGATCATACAAGGATCTCACCTCTTCAAGCAAACCTTCCTTCATCATGATCTCAACCCGGTGATTGATGCGTTCATATAAGGATTCCCGATCCAAAGTTAATCCAATCAGTGCCATATCATAAAGAAGTTCCGGGTTTTGTTTTTCCTGATACTGGGACATCGTATTACCTGTGCAATGGTAAATTTCCAGTGCCCTGATCACTCTTCTAACGTTATTAGGGTGAATTTTTTCGGCGCTTTCAGGATCTACATCCAAAAGCTCCTCATAAAGAACAGCGTTCCCTTCTCTTTCGGCGCGCTCCTCTAATGTTCTTCTGAATTCCTCATCTGAAGGCGCATCGGAAAATTGGTAATCATAAATAACAGATTGAATATACAACCCCGTCCCACCAACAATCATTGGAAGTTTGCCTCTAGAACTGATCTCTGTGATCTTACTTCGGACAAGTCCCTGAAATTCAGCTGCCGAAAATGGATCTTCAGGATTTTTGATATCAATTAAATGATGCGGAATCCCTTCCATTTCTTCTTCTTTAATTTTTGCCGTGCCGATATCCATGCTTTTATATATTTGCATAGAATCTCCGCTGATGATTTCGGCATTAAATCTTTTTGCCAGATGAATGCTTAATTTTGTTTTTCCAACAGCTGTAGGGCCAATCAGTACTGCAAGCTTTTCTTTTTCACTCATTTGTTCACTGCCTTTACTGCCATTTAATTATTATCCTAACATATAGCAGGAAAATTTTTCAGGTATCATCTTACCATTCTTTTCATAAAAACAGAACATTTATGCATTATGAACAAGTATCACGTTTCCTATTCGACAAGTTTCCTAAAATTTTCTTATAAAATTACATTTTATTAACGATTCCATAACAAACAAAGGCTAACCCCCAAAATCGTGTTAATTTATTAGAAGGTTATATTGTTACAATATAAATTTGAAATTGGGTGAAGAAATCATGTTAAATACATCTGAAATTGGAATAGACTTAGGAACTGCAAATATCCTTGTATACAGCAAAACAAAAGGCATTATCCTTAATGAACCTTCTGTAGTAGCAATTGATACAGAAACGAAAAAAGTGTTAGCTGTCGGTAAAGAAGCAAAAGAGATGATCGGGAAAACACCGGGCCGCATCGTTGCCATCCGGCCTCTTAAAGACGGGGTTATTGCCGACTATGACACAACAACTGAAATGCTTCGCCAGGTTATGCGAAAAGCATCGAAAAAAGTTGGATTTGCCATCAGAAAGCCAAATGTCGTTGTATGTACGCCATCTGGTTCGACAAGTGTTGAAAGAAGAGCCATTCATGATGCTGTCCGCAATGCGGGAGCTAAGAAGGTACATCTGATTGAAGAGCCTGTAGCAGCAGCAATTGGTTCAGGCATGCCTGTTGATGAGCCTGTCGCGAACGTAGTAGTTGATATTGGCGGCGGTTCAACGGAAGTAGCCATTATCTCTTTTGGCGGAGTTGTAGCCTGCAATTCAATCCGCATTGGCGGAGACAGACTTGACGATGATATCATTCAATATGTACGGAAAGAATACAACGTCCTGATTGGAGAAAGAACAGCCGAACATATTAAAATGGAAATCGGCTACGCGCTGATTGACCATGAAGAACTGACAATGGAAGTGCGTGGCCGCGACCTTGTTACCGGCCTGCCGAAGACTATTACATTGTCTTCCTATGAAATCCGCGATGCAATCAAAGAATCATTGCTTCATATTCTTGAAGCAATCCGCGCAACCTTAGAGGACAGCCCGGCCGAACTTAGCGGAGACATCGTAGACCGCGGTGTGATTCTTTCCGGCGGCGGTGCCCTTTTAAACGGCATGCAGGAATGGCTTTCACAGGAAATTGTAGTCCCTGTACACCTTGCACCAAGCCCGCTTGAATCTGTAGCGGTTGGAACAGGAAAAGCCCTGCAATTTATTGATAAGCTGCATACGGCAGTGAGATAAGCTATAAGAAAAGCATCCATTCCTCGAAATGGATGCTTGTTTGTTTTGTATATTGACCTTTTGAGCGAAAAAAGAAAAAATCATGGGCCAAACACCATTTAGTTTACATAATATTATTATCGTCTATAAATAAAAAAACGCCGAACCACTCTGGTTCAGCGTCGTTCTCTTCTACATTACCCTCTTAAACATTTTCTCCATCTCATAAGTGGAGTAATGTATGATGATCGGCCGTCCATGCGGGCATGTGAACGGATCGGAGGACCTCCGCAGTTCATCAAGCAGCGCCTGGATTTCATCATTGCGCAGATGGTGGTTCGCTTTAATGGAAGCTTTACAGCTCATCATGATGGCAGCTTCCTCACGCAGTTTTTTTATATCGACTCTCTTCATGGCTAAGAGCTGTTCAATCATATCCTCAATAATTTCCTGTTCTTCACCTTTTGGCAGCCATTGCGGGTGGGAACGGACAATAAAGCTGTTATGTCCGAACGGCTCAAGGAATACCCCCACTTTTTCAAGTTCGCCTTTGTATTCATCGATTTTGATATAATCATCCGTTGAGTATTCAAATGTCAGCGGTATGAGCATTTCCTGCAATTCGCTTTCAACCTGGCCGACCTTCTCCCTGAAATACTCGTACTTAATCCGCTCCTGTGCGGCGTGCTGATCAATGATATAAAGGCCACGGTCATTCTGGGCAAAAATATACGTCCCATGCATTTGCCCGATCGGATAAAGCGGGGGAACCCGTGATGGCATCCCATCTGTGACAGTCTCATCGAAAAAATGTTCCTGTCCTGCAGCTCTCGGCTCTTCGGGCTGGAATATGTGCTGATCCCCTTGCGGCAATTCTTCTGATGAATGGCTAAAATCCTTGAAAGGAATATCCTGCACTTCAGATGATTCTGCTGCTGTCGGTTCAGCTGGAGGACTTTGCAGGCTTTTCAGAACTCCCCCACTCGGGTACTCCCGGACAGCTTCCTCCCTTGTTTCACGAATATAGGAAGGCACATGCCCCCGATGTTCAGGCAAATGATCCAGTTCAAGAGCAGTCTGTTCTGATTTAGGCTGCATGCTCTTTGGCTGTGTAAATCCTGAAGGAATCAGTTCCTCTTTTTTAAATGCTGCCTTCAAAGCACCTGATACAAGCTCATTCAATTCATGCTCCTTGCTTAAGCGTACCTCCATTTTCGACGGATGGACGTTTACATCGACAAGGAGCGGGTCCATTTCAATGTTCAGGAGTACAATCGGGTAGCGTCCGATTGGCAGCAGAGTATGATACCCATCCTGAATGGCTTTGGCCAATGAGTAATTCTTGATGAAACGGCCGTTGATCATGGTGGAAATGTAGTTTCTTGACGCCCTTGTAATCTCCGGCAGTGCTGCATAGCCGCTGATTTTAAAATCAAGTGATCTGGCTTCAATCTGAACCATCTTTTTCACAATATTAATCCCATAAATAGCTGCAAGCACCTGCCGGACATCCCCGTTTCCATTCGTCTGCAGAAGCTTACGCTCATTGTGGATCAGGCGGATGGCGACCTCCGGATGGGCAAGTGCCAGCCTGTTAACCACATCTGTAATATTGCCAAGCTCTGTGTGGATTGTTTTCATATATTTGAGCCGTGCCGGTGTGTTGAAAAATAAATCCGTTACAGTAAGGTCAGTCCCTTTTCTGCCGGGTGCCTTTTCCATCACGTCCACTTTTCCGCCTTCGATGACAACGCGCGTGCCCGCTTCGCCTGTTGAAGTTTTCATCTCAATTCTGGAAACCGACGCAATACTCGGCAAGGCCTCGCCACGGAACCCGAGCGTGCGGATGCGGAAAAGGTCATTTTCGTCCTTTATTTTACTGGTAGCATGGCGATGAAAGGCATTCAGGACGTCATCTTCCTCAATGCCTTCCCCATTATCGATGATGCGGATTTTAGCCAGGCCGGCTTCTTCCACTTCAATTTCAATAATCGTGCTTCCGGCATCAATCGAGTTCTCCATTAATTCCTTTACCACTGATGCAGGCCTCTCCACCACCTCGCCGGCAGCAATCTTATTTGAAAGCGAATCATCCAGCTGAATGATTTTCCCCATCTCGTCACCCCCTGTTTATTAATTCTTCAATTTCTTATGGAGCTCATATAAAGTATTTAATGCCTGCATTGGCGTCATATCCAGGATATCCAGCGCTCTGACTTTATCAATGATCTTCTTTTCTTTAGAGCTTATTGAAGCTTTCTTCACGCCTTCAGGTTCCTCGAAAAAGGATAATTGCGCAGCAGGCTCTGCAATCTTTTCTGCAGCAGGAATCTCTTTTTTCACTGGATGAGAGTCGTTCGATTCCAGCCCTGTTAAAATTTCATTTGCCCTGACAATCAGTTCATTCGGCAGCTCTGCAAGCTGGGCAACATGGATTCCGTAACTCTTATCTGCTGCTCCTTCTTTAATTTTATGAAGGAACACAACCCGTCCATTTTGCTCGACTGCGCTGACATGGATGTTTTTCACCTTCTGCAGTTCTTCTTCAAGCACAGTCAATTCATGATAGTGCGTGGAAAATAAAGTCTTCGCACCAATCCGGTTGTGAATATACTCAATGATTGCCTGCGCCAATGCCATTCCATCATAAGTGGATGTTCCGCGCCCGATTTCATCAAATAAAATTAAGCTATTTTGCGTGGCATTCACAATCGCATTTCTCGCCTCAAGCATTTCTACCATGAACGTACTCTGGCCGGAAATAAGGTCATCAGCGGCGCCGATTCTCGTAAATACCTGGTCAAAAATAGGGAGCACTGCTTCAGCAGCAGGCACATAGCATCCTATTTGCGCTAAAATCGCTGTCAGTGCGATTTGACGCATATACGTACTTTTACCGGACATATTTGGCCCTGTAATCAGCAGCATTTCCCTGTCTGCATCCATATAACAGTCATTAGGCACATATTCCTGTGCGTTCAGCACCTTTTCAACGACTGGATGGCGGCCGTCTTTGATATAAACCCGTCTTTCATTTGAAAAACTTGGCTTTGTATAATGTCTCTGTTCGCTGACAGCGGCGAAGCACTGAAGAACATCCAGCTCACTAACTGTTTTCGCCAGCTTTTGCAATCTCGGAATATATTCTTTTACATATTCGCGGACATTCGTAAATAGTTCATACTCGAGCTCCACACACTTTTCCTGCGCTTCCAGTATGAGTGCCTCTTTTTCCTTCAATTCAGGCGTAATAAATCGTTCGGCATTAGTGAGGGTCTGCTTGCGCTCATATTGCCCTTCCTGAAGAAGATGCAGATTGGCGCGGGTAACTTCGATATAATAGCCAAACACACGATTAAAACCGATTTTTAAAGATTTAATGCCCGTCTTTTCACGTTCCTGCTTCTCAAGCTGGGCAATCCATTTCTTCCCATTGCGGCTGGCATCGCGGTATTTATCAAGCTCTTCATGATAGCCGTCCTGAATAATGTTTCCATCCTTCAAAGACAGCGGCGGATTTTCCATAATCGCGCTTTCCAAAGTATCCGTGACTTCTTCACAGGCATCCAGGCGCTCAGCAAGCCTCAGTGCTTCCTCATTCGGCAGATTTGAAACCATTTCTTTTAAAATAGGTATCTGCTGAAGAGATTTCTTGAGCTGCACAAGGTCGCGGGCGTTGACATTTCCAAAAGCGACTCTTCCTGCAAGTCGTTCCAGATCATAGACTTCCTTCAGCTTTTCCCGGATTTCTTCCCGTTCAAAGAAAGAGCCTATCAGCGTTTCAACCAAAGAATGCCGCCGCTTGATTTCCTGTTCATCTATTAGCGGCCTGTCAATCCATTGCTTTAATAAACGTCCTCCCATGGCTGTCTTTGTTTCATCAAGAAGCCACAATAGCGAGCCCTTCTTGCCTTTGCTGCGGATGGTCTCTGTCAGCTCCAAATTCTTTTTCGAGAAATAATCGATTTTCATGTATTGATTTACTTGATAAGTCGCCACTTTTTGCAGGTGATCCAAACTTCTCTTCTGCGTACGGTACAGGTAATTAATTAATCTGGAAGATGTTCTCCTTAGCTTGTCCTGATTTAAATCATCCAGAAGTCCTTCAAAGGAGTCCCGGACTCCGCAATCATCCTCGAAAGAAATCGCCATGACGGAGCGTTCTTTCATTCTCCTCTGCGATTCCCCATCAAAGTCGGAAGAGATGACTACTTCCTTTGCTCCTGACATGGACAGCTCGTTCAAAACTTCCTCAAACCCATTGCTTAACATCGTTACCTTCATCTCACCTGTGGATAAATCATTGGTGGCAAATCCAAAGGTTTCATCTTCAAAAGCAGAAATCGATGCAATGTAGTTGTTTTCTTTTTCCTGAAGACCTTTGCCTTCCATCATTGTTCCAGGCGTGATAAGCTGGACGACTTCCCGCTTCACAACGCCTTTTGCATGTTTTGGGTCTTCGGTTTGCTCGCAGATTGCGACTTTGTATCCTTTTTCAATCAATTGTTCAATATAAACCGGTGCTGAATGATATGGCACTCCGCACATGGGAATCCGTTCCTCCGTACCTCCCTCGCGGCTCGTTAACGTGATTTCAAGCTCCTGTGATGCTTTAAGTGCATCATCAAAAAACATTTCGTAAAAGTCGCCAAGGCGAAAAAATAAAAAGGCATCCTGATATTCTGCCTTTACCCGTAAATATTGCTGTATCATAGGCGTGTATGCTGCTGCCATAACTTCCTCCAACGATCCATAATCTATTATTTTTTATTTTTTTTTTAGAGGATTCCTCTAAAAACATCTTTTTCATTATATCATAGATTATTAGGTCACTCAGATGTGCAATATTTGTCTTGGCTAGTTTTTAATAGGTTTTGATGCATAAAAACAAAACCCGTTGATTTCCGCTCCAGGCACGCAGCGAACCCGCGGGGAGGAACGGGAGCCTCCTCGGCTTCGCCTGTGTGGTCTCCCGCTCCCTCTCCTCCCGCAGGAATCAAGTGCCATCCGCTCCAATCCACTCAGAGGCTAAACATTTTTTGCGTTTATTGACCATCAAAAACAGTCTTGCCACAATAAAACAGCAGCTCCCCATTGGAGAGCTGCCAGGATCTTAGTTATTAATGTATTTTTCAAACACATAGCCAAAGTCTTTCACATTGTATTTCTTGCGGCTGTTCATCAGCCAGTTGAAGGCTGTTTCATTTAATACGCGGAAATTGTCCACTACGTTGGCATCCTGATTGGAGACTGAACGTCCAAGCGTGCTTGATGCCAAATTCAGGCTTTTTTCGGCATATTCCATGGAAACTTCATTCTCCCGGCAGATCTCGGAAATGCGGATCAGGGCTTTATATAAATCTTTCAATTCTTCGATATGTTTTTTATGTACGTCGATCGAGAAGGCCTGAGATCCGATCACGAATTTGATTTCCACATCCAAATCAACTGTACCGGCTGTTTCGAGCATAACATTTGAGATGGTGTATTCGCGGTAGCTGTATCGCTTTAGAGTGCGTTTTTTGCTGACTGCACTAGTACCATCCAGATGAATAAGCGCCTTATTCGTAAAGCAATATTCATCAGATTTGGACTTGATCAGGAAATAGATTTTCTCATTATCTTCGTGCAGGACATAATCATCCGCATCGACTTTGTCATAATCAGCCGGGTGAATGACGCTTCCCACATCACTTAATCCCAGCACATCAGAAGCAACCTTTTTAAACATTAACCCTCAACCTTTCTGAATTCAGTTTACTACCTTGCTATTTTAACATATATAGGAAAACGATAGCTTCTTCATTTTAAAATTTACGTTGGAAAAGCTCCCGCAAACCGGAAGCTTTAGATCCCTGGTGTATTCATTAAGACAATCGGCCATCCATCAGGATCTTCTATTGTTATTCCGCCTCTGCCCCAATATGGATTTTCCGGTTCTGTTTCCATATACCCAAAAGCAGCAAGCCTTTCGGCAATTTTGTCCCGCTCCAAACGATCTGCTACATAAAAGACTAATAAATGCTCCTTTGTCGGCTGAGGATGCTCCATTTTTTCTTTGGATTGAGTAAATTCAAGATGGTATTGGCTATCGGGAAGGCCGATCATGATTCCATCATAACCTTCATGATTCCAAAACTCCCCGACTCTCTTCAGCCCCAGTCCTTTTTCGTAAAAGGCAATAAGTTTGTCAAGATTATTTGTCGGACGTGCAATTCGAAATTGCACAGCCGGAATGCTCCCTTCCCATTCCTTTCTCACAATCACTTCGTATGGATAATCGGGATGTTTAAACCTGGCATCCATTTGTCCTGATGCAAATATTTTAACAGGAGAAATAACGGCAGCCCTTTCAGTCGGATACCAATTCCGCCCCTCCTTAACCAGGACAAAAACCCCCTTTCTATCCCCATAAAAGGCAAACGTCTCACTGGAATCCATTTGTTCATTTTTCAGGTACTGATCTAATACCTTCTCCATATCAGCAACATCATTAACAGGCAAACCAATCTCTCCGACATCATGCCATTGGACCCGCTTCTTTTTTATTCCCTCTAAGGGACGCTCCAGCATCTCCAGAATATTTCCGTCCGGATCAATAAAATATGCCTGCTTGCCTTTCCAAAACATGCTGTATTCGCCTTTCTGATTTGGAAGCAGCACACTTTCAGACCCTAATTTCTTATACATATGATCAAAGTATTCGGCATTTGTCCGGAAACACACATGATAAAAAGGAATCGTATCACTTTTTTCAAAAAGAACTTTTGTTGTGCCTGCCATGATCGAAAAATAACTCTCAGTTTCAGTCAGCAGCTCCATCTCCAGCACATTTGTATAAAATTCTTTCATCCTCTGCATATCATGGCACTTTAAATTCACTTGAAATATTTTCATCCTCGCCTCTCCCCTTTGCATCTTATAACTCCATTCTAAGGAAATTCTCTTCAAAAGGATTCAGACTAAAGATGGAAGGTGGTTTCGTTATTTCGCTTGATTTTGGCTGACAATATGAAAATATAAAAAGAAAAACTAGGAAGCAAAACCTCCTAGTTTGACATTACTCTTCTTCAGTTCCCACCAGAAAATCCGGGTTTAAATCCTCGAATTCTTCATCTTCCACATCAAGTCCCCAAGCGTCATCATCACATTCGCACTTGTCTGGGTAGACAGCTACACAAACTTTTGTTTCGCCGATCACCTCAACCATGAACTCTCTTTCCACTGTGACGATGATTTTGTTGCCATTTGGAGAAATGACAGCTTCGCAGCAGCTCGGCTGCTGCAGAACACGGGCGATGACATCATGGTCATCCAAACAGTCCGGATCACGGTACTTCAATTTAATGACATCTTTATACTCAACCCGTTCGGTAACAACTTCAGTTTTTGTATTATTGTTAAAAGAGTACCAAACGTTAATGTCATAATGGCCGCAGATTTCCACTGTTTTTCCAGCTTTTTTCGCCTCGTACGTATGGTTTATGATCCAGCAGCCAAGTATGCTTGACGGATGGTGTGACGGGCAGATCGTATGATTGGACTGTGTGAATTTACGTCCTTTCGCAACGACCGCTTTCGTTATAATCTCTCTGTAATCTCCCATTGCGAGCGAACCCTCCTCATTCATTTTCAATTCATCCTATGCGGGATATTAGACTAGTGTGCGATAATTTTTATGAATGTTAGGCAAAAGTATTGGCATGATTTATAGTATGCCGGAAGCGGGCGAATGTTCCGGTCTGAACAAATCCGGCAAGAGAATTAAATATGTAAAATGCCTGCCTTAAGTAAATGAATTTACTTCACAATAGGTAAGTAATTGAAAAATGCACGTTTGTCCTATTACACCAGCGGAGACAGCTTGGCTAATGAATCAATATAATAAACTATCGATAAGGAGGTGAACAGGAATGGCAGACAAGGAGAACTCCAGCTATAAAGTTTCAATCAATGGAAAAGAGCTGACAGGGGAAGAAGCAAAACAATATGCAGAACAAATGGTTGCCAAAATTACTGAATCATTGGGCGGAATTTATACAAAAGGATTAGAAAAAATTCAGTCTGAAGAGTTAAAAGGAAATATAATGGAATCTCTTAAGCCATTGAAAAACTTGGATGGCCTTTTCGCTAAAAATTCCTCCGGGATCGGGAATATGATTCCAGCATTAAAAAATCTGCTGCCTGTTGTGGAAACATCCGAGGATTACAAACAGGTGAAACTATCTGTAAACGGTAAAAAACTTTTGGATTTAGATCTTACCGACATGATGAAGAAAGATTCATAATCTGGACATCAGCCACTTCAATCAATTGAAGGAGGTGAAAACCATGCTATCAAGATGCTACGACGATTACGAAAATGACAATAGCGTATTGCCAAGCGGAGGAGCAGTAAATGGAGCAGACAGCGGCAACGAAGCTGAAGCTTTTACTTTCGCTGCACAAGCCAACCTTCCGCAAACAAACCTGAACGGGCAAATACCGATTTCAGGAGGCGGATTTGCTGTCAATGCTGCACTGATCAACATTCCGATTCTTTCAGCTCAATATAATATTGCAAATGGAGGAGACTCCACAGCCATTTCTGTAAACACTACAACTCAGCAGCAAAGCAATAAAGCGTAATATAAATAAAGCCATTTTTCTATGCAGAGTCTAAAAATGTCCAAAAAGAAGGGAGGGAGTACCATGCTAAGTCAAAATATGCAAAAGCTGGATCTGGAACCGGAAGTCCTCAAGCAGCTGGGTATTCCAAAGGAGTTTATTGATATGGCTGCAGAAGCAGGAATACCGTCAATCAATAACCATGCTGCCGGCGGAAAGGGCGGACGGGCTATTAATCTCACATATGTGGATAATTACTCGACATTGCTCCTTGTTTATACTTTCCTTCTTAACTTTTTGGACAAAAAGTCTGATGATGCAGGAACTAAAATGCTCAATCAATCCTTGCTGTCGACATTAAATGCTGCGATTATCGAACAGCAGGAGTATAGAAAAGAATTTTTAAAGGCAGTAGAACTATTGAGAAACCAATAAATGGCCCCCCCCACAACCCATGGCCAATACCAATTCCTCCCTTTAATATATAGAACGTAAAAAACACCCTGCACTAATTGGTGCAGGGTGTTTCGCTATCTGTTAATTAATGGCTGCAGCTGCTGTTGCTGATTTTTGAACCCGTTTCGCCGCTCAGGAGATTTCCGCCTGTGGATGTAATAACTTCGTCAGTTACAGTGTTGGAAATCGTATTAGCCACAATCTGCAGCAATTCATTAACATCCACCTGGGATTGCTTGAATTCCTGGACAACCGGGATTTCATCCAGCTGCTGTTCCAACTGGGCAATTTTTTCTTCCGTTTTCTTTAACGCTTCAGCTTTACCATAGTGCTGAAGATTGACAGCCTGCTTTTGCAAGCCTTTGATTGTTGTAATGGTAGCACTAACCTTTTCGTTTTCATTAATCTGTGCTTCTGCACGCTTGAAGAAATCCACTTCTTCAGTCTCTGCAATCATGCGTGCCAATTCCATCGCACGTTCTACAATCTCATCTTTTGTGTATTTAGCCATTATTGCTTCACCTCAACCGCATCTAGTTCTTCAACCATTTCTCCGTTTAGAGACCAAGTCTTTGCATCGGTTACTTTTACTTTTACAATTTTGCCGATCGCTGTTTTTGGCCCCTTAAAGTTTACTAGCTTGTTCTTTCTTGTGTATCCTGCAAGAATTTCAGGATTGTTCTTGCTTTCCCCTTCTACAAGAACTTCGACAGTCTGGCCTTTATATTGTTTCATTGCCTCTGCCGATAATTCATTTACAACTGCATTAAGGCGCTGAAGGCGCTCTTTCTTTACTTCCATTGGAACGTTATCCACCATATTGGCGGCTGGTGTACCTTCACGAGGTGAGTAAATGAACGTATAAGCAGCTTCGAAACCTACCTCCCTGTATAGGGAAATTGTTTCTTCAAATTGCTCTTCTGTTTCATTAGGATAGCCAACGATGATATCAGTTGTGAAAGTTGCCCCTGGAATAGCCGCTTTAATTTTGCGAACCAGCTCCAAGTATTGTTCCCTTGTATATTTACGTGCCATGATTTTCAAGACATCCGTAGAACCGGATTGAACCGGAAGGTGAATGTGTTCTACCAGATTTCCTCCTTTGGCAAGCACTTCAATCAGATGATCATCAAAGTCGCGCGGATGGCTGGTTGTAAAACGTACACGCGGAATATCGATTTTACGCATTTCATCCATTAAATCGCCCAGACCATATTTCATATCCTCAAAATCTTTTCCATAAGCGTTTACGTTTTGCCCAAGGAGGGTAATTTCCTGATAGCCCTGTGCCGCTAACTGGCGCACTTCCTGAATGATGTCCTCAGGACGTCTACTCCGCTCTTTTCCGCGTGTATATGGAACGATGCAGTAAGTGCAGAATTTATCACAGCCGTACATAATGTTAACCCAGGCTTTGATATTGCCGCGGCGCACTTTTGGAAGGTTTTCAATTACATCCCCTTCCTTAGACCATACTTCAATAACCATTTCCTTTGACATATAGGCTTCTTGAAGAATGTTAGGAAGACGATGGATATTGTGTGTTCCAAAAATCATAT
This sequence comes from Cytobacillus firmus DS1, assembly GCF_000565285.1. Classification (GTDB taxonomy): domain Bacteria; phylum Bacillota; class Bacilli; order Bacillales; family Cytobacillaceae; genus Cytobacillus; species Cytobacillus firmus_A. The sequence continues at coordinate 196,876 of NZ_APVL01000010.1, forward strand.
CTACCTGGTTATATGTTTTAAGAATCTTGTTAACAACCGATTCTTCCTGTGACATACACCCGCAGACCCCAATCAGAAGATCCGGTTTTTCTTTTTTTAAATGTTTAAGATGGCCAAGTTCTCCAAACACTTTATTCTCGGCATTTTCCCGTATGGCACATGTATTAAGCAAAATGACATTCGCATCTTCCACTGAGTCTGTAGGCTCATATCCTAGACCAAGGAAAATGCCGGCCATTACTTCTGTATCATGCTCGTTCATCTGGCAGCCGTATGTGCGGATATAGAATTTGCGTCCATTTCCCATGCCGTGAAATTCTTCAGGGATGTTAAAATCTTTATGATATTTTACTTCTTCTTTACCGCGTTTTTTCGCTTCCTTTAAGGAAGGTGCAGTGTAAACAGTTTCAAAGTATTTGCTGTAATCTTTTACGGATTTTTTGTCCGAAGGATTTGCTGTTTGCACTTGCTGACTTTCTAAGCGTTGTTTTTCGTTCATCATTTATCCCCTTTCTCTTTCTCCTGAGCAGCATCTATCATTTAAACTCATTTTTCAGCAATTATAATGTTGTGCAATATATATGTGCACATTATTATAGTATAAGGCTTTCTGATAGTTAAAACAATAGAAAACCGCTGTCTGCTACTTTTCAGCAGCTATTACTTGTATGTACGATCAGGGATATTTTTAATCCTGCACAATGACTAATACTAGACTAAATTTAGTATTTTGTGTGTGACAAGTGTCACATTAGACTCAAAAAAAGAAGCCCGGGTGCCCCGAGCTTCTAACTATTACATAAATTCAGCTGCAAGTTTATCAAAGTGAGCTTGATCAAGTTCAAGATCCGCTTGTGATAATGGAGTTTCAGAGTAACCTGAAAGCAGCTCCTGATAAGACTTTCGCTCTGTGTCCTGGTAGATTAGGCCAGTTACAAGACCGCTGTGCTTCATAAGAGTCTGCATAGCCATTTCGCGGCTTGAATGATCATAGCCTTCCACATCGCTAAGCTTTGTCAGATTTTCTTTAAACCAGTCATATGTGTTTACTTTGTTATATGTAACACATGGACTGAACACGTTAATTAAAGAGAAGCCATCATGCTTGATTCCTGCTTCAATTAACGCAGTCAGATCTTTAAGGTCAGTTGAGAAGCTCTGTGCTACGAAAGTCGCACCAGCTGTTAATGCCATTTCCATTGGAGAAATCGCCTGTTCAATAGACCCTTGCGGAGTAGACTTAGTTTTGAAACCAGCCGCAGAACGAGGTGAAGTCTGTCCTTTTGTTAAACCATAGATTTGGTTATCCATTACGATATATGTGATGTTCACATTTCGGCGGATCGCATGGATCGTATGGCCCATACCGATTGCGAATCCATCTCCGTCACCGCCGGATGCGATAACTGTTAAATCCCGGTTAGCCATTTTTACACCTTGGGCGATCGGAAGTGAACGTCCATGAATGCCATGGAAACCATATGAATTGATATAACCGGAAATACGTCCGGAACAGCCGATGCCTGATACGACAGCTAAGTTCTCAGGCTCTAAACCAACGTTTGCTGCCGCACGCTGAATTGCAGCCTGCACGGAGAAGTCTCCACAGCCCGGGCACCAGTTTGGTTTTACATTATTTCGAAAGTCTTTAAATGTGGCCATTTAGAACAACTCCTTGCATTTTGTGTGAATTTCATGCGGCAAGAATGGATTTCCGTCGTACTTTAATAGCTTATAAACTTTCTCAGCATGTCCGACGTTCATCTTCATGATGTTCGCTAATTGTCCTGTAGCATTGTTTTCAACTACGGCAATTTTCTTAGCTGTTTTTACAAGCGGCAATAAATCATCAGTTGGGAAAGGATGAATCAGGCGAACTTGTGCATGGTTTACTTTAATGCCGTCCTGTTCAAGCCTGCTCATAGCTTCCTCAATTGCACCTCTTGTTGAGTTGAAGCCAACGATCAGCAAGTCCGCTTCTTCATGAGGAGCATTCTTGTGAACAGGTGTATTGAATCTAATATTTTCCACTTTGCGGAAACGCTTATCCATTTGCGCGTTGCGGTTTGCAGCTGATTCTGAAGGTTTTCCGGTTTCATCATGTTCAACACCTGTCACATGGTGGATTCCGTTCTTCATGCCAGGAATTACACGTGGAGAAACTCCATCTTCTGTAACTTCAAAGCGCTTAAAATAGCCTTTGTTTTCAATTTCAGGAAGTTCTTCTGTAACAAGCTTTCCGCGGCGGATTTCAACCTTACTGAAATCAAGCGGCTCCACTGTCTGTTTTCCAAGAGAAAGCTGCAAATCTGATAGGATAATAACCGGGCACTGGTATTCCTCTGCCAGGTTGAAAGCTTCAGCAGTATCATAGAATGCTTCCTGTACAGTGCTTGGAGCAAGAACGATTTTTGGAATCTCGCCATGAGTACCGTAAATCATTGCCATTAAATCAGACTGCTCCTGTTTTGTCGGAAGTCCTGTAGAAGGTCCTCCACGCTGTGTATCCACGATAACCAGCGGTGTTTCAGTTATCCCTGAAAGGCCGATCGCTTCCATCTTTAGGGAAAGTCCAGGACCGGCAGATGCTGTAAGTGAACGGACACCTGCGTAGTTTGCACCGATTGCCATTGTGACCGCGGCAATTTCATCTTCTGTCTGGATAACAGATCCGCCAAGCGCAGGAAGCTTTTTAATCAGGTATTCCATGATTTCGGATGCAGGTGTAATTGGGTAAGCGGCCATAAAGCGGCAGCCGCCTGCAAGCGCACCAAGAGCGATCGCATCGTTTCCGATCATAAATAAACGCTTCAGCCCGTCAGCTTTTTCAAGCTCCATTAATTCCACATCATCGCTAAGCTTTTCTTTCATGAAATCAAAGCCTGCCTGAATGGCTTCCATGTTCTTATCGACAACCTGCTGTCCTTTTCGTCCAAAAATCTCTTGAACTACTTCTTCAAATACTTTAATATCTAAATTTAGAACTGCACATGTCGCACCAACAGCAACCATGTTTTTCATCAGGGATGTTCCAAGCTCAGTAGCAATCTCTGTAAAAGGCACTGCAAACAAAGCTGCATTCGTATCTTCTGGCTGTTTAGGATCAAATTTTGCATCTGCAATCATGATCCCTTTATCGTGAAGTTCTTTGTAGTTTAAATCGATTGTTTCCTGGTCGAAAGCTACCAGAATATCTAAATCGTCTGAAATAGAACGGATTTGTGACGTGCTGACGCGAATCTTGTTGTTCGTGTGCCCGCCTTTAATACGCGATGAAAAGTGGCGGTAACCGTACAGGTAGTAGCCTAAACGATTTAGCGCAATGGAAAAAATCTCTCCGGTACTTTCAATACCTTCCCCTTGCTGTCCTCCAACTTTCCATGAAAGTTGATTGATCATGTCTTACACCCCTTTAGATACGTTAAGAAATTATGTAAAAACGCTTATTTAATATCAGTGTAGTACTTGTCCAGTCAATCCCGTTATTTCAACATGCATTTAAGGCTATATTCCGGAAGATGGATGGGTACTAAACGCTTTCAATTCTAGACCTATGTGTCTAAAAAAGCAACCCTTTCCGAATATTTATCAGTTAAAAGATGAATATTTTTTTATTTTTTGAAAAATCTTAAAAAGATCATTTAATTTTCGTTTTTTGAAGTTCCTCGCATACCTTGATATATAGTTTTTTCACCATTTTCACCTTGGAAACCTGCTATAAAAATTGCGAAATAAAAATTTTTCAGCTTGTATATCAGAATAATATTTTAACAGTTCATTTATCAGGCTATCGTATTTTCTTGCATCCTCCAAATCTGCAACTCTTCCATCCGTACCGTCAAAATCCGAACCAAAGCCCACATGATTTTCTCCTCCAAGTGAACATATATGCTCAAGGTGTCTTAGGATGTCAGTAATTGTGGCTGTTTGTTTTCCAGATAAAAATTCAGTCACAAATGTAATGCCCATCACACTGTCCCGGTCAATCAGAGCTTCGATCTGTTCGTTTGATAAATTGCGGGGATTCTGGCACATCGAATAGCAGTTTGAATGGGTGGCAACCGGATAGTCGGCCCATTCCATAACATCCCAGAAGCCCCGTTCAGAAAGATGGGAAACATCACACCATGCTTTGCTGGCATTTAATTCATAAACCACCCCTTTGCCAAATGAAGAAAGGCCTGCGCCCCTTTCTTCAAGCACTCCATCAGCTGCACAGTTTGCATAATTCCAGGTCAATCCCACTGAAGATACTCCCAGCCTGAGAAGAGTCTTCAGTTTTAGCAGATCGCAGCCAACTGCATCACATCCCTCCAGTGTCAGCACTGCCCCTATTTCATCATCCTGCAGCAGGTCGATGTCCCGGGTACTTCTAATGAGCTTTAACTGCGGATTGGGTTTAAGGACTTTCTCGTAAAACAGATCTGTCATATACAGGGCTGCATTGAACTTCATTTCAGGATGGATGGAATCCGGAACATATATGGCAAAGCACTGAACCTTTATGCGGGATGCCTGCAGCGCTTCCAGATTTACCTGAAGACTGCCTGAATTTTGAAAGTTAACCCTTTTGTCCATAAACATTTTATATAGAACATCACAATGCGCATCATATATTTTCAAGCGTTCTTCCTCCCTCTTTTTCTCCGTAGCATTATCTTATTAAGAAAAGCGCAAGCGCCTTGCCCACCCCCGACAAGCACAAGACGAGCCTCCCGGAAAGGCGTTTTTTGCCTTTTTGGGAGGATTGTCCGAAATGTGGAGGCGACTGCATAGGGACGACAAGCATAAGACGAGCCCTGCAAGAAGGTGTTCTTTCCTTCTGGAAGGGATTGGCTAGTCTTTCGTCCCTAGGAGACGAAACAAGCCAAGCTTGTGACCTCAAGGGGGTTAGCGGCTTGCGCTAGACAGTTATCGACGTTCAAAATTTTATACTTTCTTACCTTCTAAAAAAAGAACCTGTTTGCCTATGATGCAAACAGGTTTTATTATTTTTGTGAGAATCTATATTTTAATGACTTATGCATATGACAAAGGATGATTTCCCATTCTGAAGCTTTTGGGCTAGCGCGGCTCCACAATCAGCTTAATGGCAGTCCGTTCTTCGCCGTCAATCAGGATATCCGTGAATGCAGGGATACAAATCAGATCCACTCCGCTAGGCGCTACGAATCCTCTTGCAATCGCTACTGCCTTAACAGCCTGGTTCAATGCACCCGCACCAATTGCCTGGATTTCCGCATTTCCTCTTTCGCGCAGAACTCCAGCAAGCGCACCAGCTACAGAATTAGGATTAGACTTTGCTGAAACTTTTAATATTTCCATTCCTAGCTCCTCCTCGTTTTACCCCTCCTGTATGCAATGCTCAAAGCGGTGATTCACCTTCTGCAAAGGCCGGATGCCTTCAGACAGGCAATTTCTTTCCGTTCACACAAGCCGCTTTGATGGAATTTAGCACCAGGTCTATATATCATTCCATTGCTACTATATTCAGCTTGGAATTCACATATTCCGGCTTGGACAAAAAAAGCAGGGTTTCAGCCAGATTTTCTTCCGGCTTTCTGCTTGTTCAATGAAAATGGAGCTGATGTCTTGTTTTGCATATACAAAAAAACTGCAATCCGGCCCATCCGGATGCAGTCTTTTATCAGTTTATGAGTAAAAAGGGTGGTCATCATTAATTAGGATCCGGTCAATTTTTTTGGCCAATCCTGTTTTAGGATTCAGTTCAATGACCGCAGCACTTAACTGGGTTCTGCCTTCTTTCGGAACTTCAAATCGAACCGGGAGCCCGGAAATAAACCTTTTGATCACAGCTTCTTTTTCCACACCAAGGATACCGTCATAAGGGCCTGTCATTCCCACATCAGACATAAAGGCCGTCCCGCCAGGCAAAATGCGGTTATCAGCTGTCTGCACGTGGGTGTGCGTACCTACGACAGCTGATACTTTTCCATCCAGGTACCAGCCCATGGCCTGCTTTTCGCTTGTTGCTTCTGCATGAAAATCAACAAAAATAAATGGAGTCCTTTCACGGGCTTCTTTTATCAGTTCATCTGCCTTTTGGAAAGGGCAGTCACTTGTATTCATAAAAGTTCTGCCCTGAAGGCTGATAACTGCTACTTCCTCTGTATTAAATTTCAAAAAAACCATGCCTTTGCCAGGATTATTAGAAGGAAAATTGGCCGGACGAACCATATATTTCGCATGGTCAATAAATTCAAAAATTTCCCGGTTATCCCAGGTATGATTCCCGAGAGTCACCGCCTGTGCACCAGCCTCAAGAAACCCCCGATAAATCTTCTCCGTAATTCCCTTTCCTCCTGCTGCATTTTCCCCATTAATAATAGTGATATGCGGCCGGTATTTTTCTTTAAGCTTCGGTACATATTCAGTGATCATATCCCGCCCCTGGGATCCCACTACATCTCCGACAAACAATATATTCATGTCATTTCCCTTTCTGTTTTTAAAGATATATGTATGCTTTTACAGTCCTTTTTATTAGTGTAACACAGTTTCCTGCCTCAATTTAAAGCACGCCATGAAAAAGAAATAAAGCGATGCATGTGCATCGCTTTATTTTGCATATTCAACGGCCCTCGTTTCACGGATAACCGTGACCTTAATGTGGCCTGGATAATCAAGTTCCTCTTCAATCTTCTTACGGATATCCCTTGCCAAACGATGAGCTTCAAGGTCATCAATTTGTTCAGGCTTAACCATAATGCGGATTTCGCGTCCAGCTTGAATGGCGAATGATTTTTCAACACCATCATAGGATTCGGAAATCTCTTCAAGCTTTTCAAGACGGCGAATATAGTTCTCAAGTGTCTCTCTTCTTGCTCCAGGTCTTGCTGCTGATAATGCATCAGCTGCAGCGACAAGAACGGCAATGATTGATGTTGGCTCTGTGTCACCATGGTGGGAAGCGATACTGTTTATGACAACAGGATGCTCCTTATACTTAGTGGCAAGCTCCACACCGATTTCAACATGGCTTCCTTCCACCTCATGGTCGATTGCTTTACCGATATCATGAAGCAATCCTGCCCGTCGTGCCAATGTTTCGTCTTGTCCCAATTCTGCAGCCAGCAGTCCTGAAAGCTGAGCCACTTCCATGGAATGCTTTAACACATTCTGGCCGTAGCTTGTACGGAATTTTAAACGGCCAAGAATTTTGATTAAATCTGGATGCAGGCCGTGGACACCAACCTCAAAAGTCGTTTGTTCACCGATTTCGCGGATGTGTTCATCCACTTCACGGCGGGCCTTATCAACCATTTCCTCAATCCGGGCTGGATGGATGCGGCCGTCCTGAACCAATTTGTCTAAAGCTAAGCGTGCAGTCTCACGGCGAATTGGATCAAAACCGGATAAAATAACCGCTTCCGGCGTATCATCGATAATGAGATCAATTCCGGTCAGAGTTTCCAGAGTACGGATATTACGGCCTTCACGGCCAATAATGCGCCCTTTCATCTCATCATTTGGCAGGTTGACAACTGATACAGTAGTTTCTGCTACATGATCAGCTGCACATCTTTGGATAGCCAGTGACAGGATTTCCTTCGCTTTCTTATCCGCGTCCTCTTTTGCTCTGGTTTCGCTCTCTTTTACCATAATCGCGACATCGTGAGCCACTTCCTGCTCCGTGCGCTCTAAAATGATGGACTTTGCCTCTTCACGAGTCAAGCCTGAGATGCGTTCCAGCTCAGCTTGCTGCTCTTTAATCATCACTTCCACTTTGCTTTCCATCTCTTCAATATGCTGTTGTCTTTTGCTAAGAGAATCGTCCCTCTTTTCTAAAAGCGCTTCACGTTTATCTAACGTTTCATCTTTGCGATCAAGGTTCTCCTCTTTTTGCATTAAGCGATTTTCTTGTTTTTGCAGTTCATTTCTTCGATCACGAACTTCACCTTCCGCATCTGTGCGGAGCTTGTGAATTTCATCTTTCGCTTCAAGCAGGGCTTCCTTCTTAGTAGCCTCAGCTTCTCGCTTTGCGTCTTCCAAAATCTGCTCAGCAGCATCTTTAGCTCCTGCAATTTTAGCTTCGGCAATTGATTTGCGAACAAAATAGCCAACAAAAGCACCGACGATTAGGCCAAGCAAAATGGAGATGATTGCTGTTACTAGATCCATCATTTCACCTCCTCTTGCTATGAACTTGTTTGTGTTACGTTTTTTAAAGTGTTGGCATGTACATTGTCCAATTCAATATACAGCACTAAGGCTTTTAAACGTTTCAATCTTTAAGAAGCACTGGGCATCCATCTGACGGCTGACAGTTTATTAACGTATGAAAAGCCAATGGAGCCTGCAGCCAGACAAAGTCCGACTCAATAAGAATTTCTTTACATATAAAATGTAAAATATACATTTTTAATTGTAAAGCTGTGGAATTTTATTGTCAAGGGTTTGTCTTAAGGGCTTTTCTTAATATTTCGATGGTTTGAACACTTTTGAAGAAAAAAAAGCAAAGCCACTCAGGACCTTGCTTTTCTTTAGTATTAATCGATCAGCTCGAATTCTTCCTGCTCTTCGTCTCCACTGGCTACTTTTTCTTCATCAAGTCCATAATGTTCGCGGATTTGTTTTTGGATAGTCAGGCGAATCTCAGGGTTTTCTTTTAGGAATACTTTGGCGTTTTCACGGCCTTGGCCCAGGCGCTCCTCGTTGAATGAGTACCATGAACCGCTCTTTTGGACAATATCCAGCTCAGAGCCAAGATCGATGATTTCACCTTCCTTGGAGATCCCTTCACCGTACATGATGTCAACTTCAGCCACTCGGAATGGAGGAGCGACTTTATTTTTGACAATTTTAATCTTTGTCTTATTACCAACCATTTCATTGCCCTGTTTAAGAGTTTCTGCACGGCGCACTTCAAGGCGGATGGAAGAGTAGAATTTCAATGCGCGTCCCCCTGGAGTCGTCTCAGGGTTTCCAAACATAATCCCGATTTTTTCACGGATTTGGTTAATGAAAATCGCGATTGTCTTTGATTTATTGATTGCGCCTGATAGCTTACGAAGTGCCTGTGACATAAGGCGGGCCTGCAGACCCACATGGGAGTCACCCATTTCTCCTTCAATTTCAGCCTTGGGAACAAGAGCTGCCACAGAGTCAACTACGAGAATATCAATAGCACCGCTTCGAACAAGGGCTTCTGCAATTTCAAGCGCCTGCTCCCCCGTATCCGGCTGGGAAAGAAGAAGCTCGTCAATATTTACACCAAGCTTTTGTGCATAAACAGGGTCTAAAGCGTGTTCGGCATCGATAAACGCAGCTTGTCCGCCGCTTGCCTGGACTTCTGCAATAGCATGCAGGGCTACTGTTGTTTTACCTGAGCTCTCCGGCCCATAGACTTCAATAATACGTCCTCTTGGATAGCCGCCTACCCCAAGAGCTGCATCAAGAGCAAGAGACCCGCTTGGTACAGTGGAAATTCTGCGGTCAGTCTGTTCCCCGAGCTTCATGATAGAACCTTTACCAAATTGCTTTTCTATTTGTTTTAACGCCATTTCAAGAGCTGCTTGACGATCACTCACTAATAGTTCCTCCTTTTATATAGACGAATCTGTCTTTTGATTAGATTCGTTTTGTCTCATCTCAAAACCTAACTCTACTATAAACCTTTTCAATGCATTTGTCGAGCAAAAAGTCGAACATCCATTCGATTTTTTTCACCGGGACATTTTGCCCGAAAATATCAAGACTGCCGGGAAAAGTGAGGTTTTTCAGGGGTCAATCAGTAGTTGAAATCGCATTTCGGCAAGAAATCTGTCTTTTGTTTTGGCTACTAAAAACTCAGAACGCAATTTCAGGCGTTCTGAGTTTCTTTTAATGCTTTAATAAGAAAATGGCAGCCGTACTTTACTGTACGAACCCGATTGGCTGCCCTGGTTCCTCCAAGGTTCAGCTTTTCGGTCTGGACCGGCCTTCCTTTAATCCAGATGCCTATATATACGGTTCCGACCGGGTTGCCTTCCAATTCATCAGGACCTGCAACACCTGTGAAGCTGATTCCGATATCGGCATTAGTCAGGCTTGCGACATTCTCGGCAAGTTCAGCTGCACACTGTGCACTGACGACCCCGTCGTTATCAATCGTTTCTTTGCGGACTTTTAATACTTCAGCCTTAACTTCGTTTGTGTAGCAGACCACTCCGCCTTTTAAAAGTCCGCCGGCTCCCGGAATGGATGTAAACTCCTCCTGGAACATTCCGCCTGTTAAACTCTCCGCTGCGGAAATAGTCATGCCGCTCTCTTTAATCAGCTTGGTGAGCTCATACATCAGGGAAGTATCATCATAGCCGTAGAAGTATTCGCCGACACGATCCAGGATTTTAGTTTCCGCTTCATTAATCAGCATCATAGCCGTGTTAGGCTGACTATGCTTTGCTGTAAGCCTCAAAGTCACTTCACCATCAGATGCAAGCGGGGCAATGGTTGGATTACTCTGCGCATCGATAATATCCTCAATCTCCGTTTCCAGCATGGCTTCTCCGATCCCGAAAAAGTGCAGCACCCGGGAAACAATCACATCCTCGGTGCCCAGCTTGGATTGCAGGGCTGGAAAGGCATGTTTGAGGAACATCGGCTCCATCTCATTTGGCGGCCCCGGAAGAAGCATGAAAACATGCCGGCCACTATCGGCAATCATTCCGGGTGCCATTCCATGTTCGTTAGGAAGCACTTGCGCATCCTCAAGAACCAGGGCCTGTTTTTTATTATTCTCAGTCATCTCTCTGTTGGTGCGTTTAAAATAAAGCTGTATAGATTCAAGGGCCTGTTCGTCCATGACGAGCTCTTTGCCAAGATGGCGGGCAATCGTTTCTTTCGTTAAATCATCCTTTGTCGGTCCCAGTCCGCCCGTGAAGACGATCAGGTCCGAACGGCCTTCGGCAATTTTAATCACCGATTTCAGGCGCTCGGGGTTATCTCCAACCACTGTATGGTAAAAAACGTTTATGCCCAGTTCAGCAAGCTGCCGGGAAAGAAAGCGGGCATTTGTATTAACGATTTGTCCAAGTAAAAGCTCAGACCCGACAGCTATAATTTCAGCATTCATTCAAAAGCCCCCTTCCGGGTAAAGTAATTATTTTGAGTTAATGAAGGCTTGCTTGTTTTTTGCAAAGTAGTCCCAGCCGGACCAGATCGTAAAGAACATCGCAACCCATAGGGCAATCAGGTCAAACCGGATTGAAACCATTTCAAAAATAATATTATGTAAAAGCAGAGCAGAAATGGCCACGATTTGAGCCCAGGTTTTAATTTTGCCAAGCTGATTAGCTGCGACTACTTCTCCTTCCCCCGCCAGAACAAGCCTTAAACCTGTTACAGCAAATTCTCGGCTGATTATAATAATGACAATCCATGATGGAGCAAGGTTAAGATCAACCAGTACAATCAATGCTGCAGAGACAAGAAGCTTGTCTGCAAGCGGATCAAGAAACTTGCCCAGGTTTGTAACCAGATTGTATTTGCGGGCAAAGTAGCCGTCGACCCAATCGGTAACAGAAGCAATAATAAATATAAGAGCTCCAATCAGATGGGTAACGGGCATTTCAGCTCCTAATAACTCTACATTTCCCCATGAAAGAGGGACGAGCATGACGAGCAGAAATATTGGTATCAGCAAGATACGGGACACTGTAATTTTATTTGGCAGATTCATGTTTTACCTCCAAGTATAATAAAGTGAAACTTCAATCAGTGGGGGCTTTATCTCCCACTGATTGTGAGGCCCACGGAAAGTGGGTCACAAAGACGTTGCCACAGGACAAGGAAAGCTGCGGCAGCGATACATCGCACGACCGAAAGCGGCAGCTTTTGGGAGGATGTGGCGTTCTTAGTCTTTGTTCTTCTTTTCGGGCCTTGACATTATAAAGCGAGGCGACTTGCCCAGGGGTGACAAGCATAAGACGAGCAGCTGGAGGGAAGTGCCTTTCTTCCCGCCAGCTGATTGGCTTATGACCTCGAGCCCCTAGGAGCCGCAGCTAGATTGGGCAGTTTGACCCTCATTTATCCCCCTTTGATTCCACTGAGTCTTGAAGTGGGGGTCTTACTGCCCGTTAGACTGCGATAAATGAAGCTTCTTGCAGAAAAAGTCTAAGATATTTGCTGCAATCCTTTTACTGATAATTTTTACATAAAAAGCGAAAATAGTCATCTAAAGATGACTATTCGGTCTTCGGCGCGTACTTTATGGTTATATCCTGCTTGACGGATTGTGAAGGCGGCACCTTATACTCAATTTTTTCGCCGTTTACATAGATTTCAGTTTGAGTCGAATTTCCGACTACAATGGAAGCTTCCGTTTCCTTTGAAAAGTCTATCTTCTGGCTTTTCGTGCCATCCGCAGTCAGCATTCCCTGGAAGAGGGAATCCCCTTTGCCGTTCTTGATATTCACCCAAGTTTCTCCTGTAGACAAAACCTCCAGTTCAAACTTGTCCGCATTTTTCAATTCATAAACGGTTCCATTTCCGCTGGATTGAACCACAGCAACCTCCTGCTTTGGCTCTTCCTCAGCTTCTTGGTCCTTGCCATTTTCCTCAGCAGCATCTTTGTCAGCAGATTCTTCTTTCTTTTCTGCTGATTCATCTTTTTTATTTTCGGCAAGGTTTTCAGACTCTTCTATAACTGTCTGTTCATCAGTCAGATCTGAGGGCTTCTCTTCATTATCCGCCTGATCTTTTGCCCCCAGAAAATTGTATAGGACCGCAATGAGGCCAACAATGAAGACGCCAATGAGAACCTTCGGAAGAATATCGAATACTTTTGAAGTCCTGCCGGAAAGATCTTTCCTGGATTGAACGCGCGATAGTTTTTCAGGAATATCATCATTCACCTGTGCAGGAATATCACCTTTATACTGTTCGAAAATTTCTTCCGGTTCAATTCCAACTGCTTCAGCGTACTGTTTTATAAATGCCCTGACATAAAACTTTCCGGGCATCATGCTATAATCGCCCTCTTCAATTCCCACTAAATAGCGTTTTTGTATTTTTGTGACCTTTTGCAGATCGTCAAGGCTCATATCTTTGGCCAGCCGCGCTTCTTTTAAACGATTGCCTAGTTCTGTCAATTTACAACACCTTCCAACTTACTAAAAATCAAAGCCTCCAAAATCAGATTCAGAGAACATATTGTTCTTCTCTACCACATCATATGTTATCTCTTCATCATGGTCGTGACGAAGCTCTATAATATAATCAAAATCATTAAGAGAGTATTCAGTGTTTTGCACAAAAATATCCGGATGCTCTACTACCTTAACTGCCGGGAGGCGCATAATTTCCCGGACGAGCTGCCAGTGCCGTTCGTTGGCACGTCTGGTTGAGACAATTCCGTCAATTATAAACAAATTGTCTTCATTATATTCATCCTCAATCAGCTGATTTCGTATCGTCTGCTTTAGCAGCGTGGATGAAACAAATAGCCAGCGTTTGTTCGCACAGACACTTGAAGCGACTATGGATTCTGTTTTTCCAACCCTTGGCATTCCCCTGATCCCTATTAGCTTGTGCCCTTCCTGTTTAAATAATTCGGCCATGAAATCAACTAATAGCCCAAGCTCGTCCCTGACGAACCTGAACGTTTTTTTATCGTCGGCATCCCTTTGAATATATCTTCCATGGCGCACGGCCAGCCGGTCCCTCAGCTTAGGCTCACGAAGCTTAATCACTTTAATCGTGTCCATTGTATTAAGAATGGACTTCAGGCGTTCAATCTGTTCATGATCTTTTGCCAAAATCAGCAAGCCTCTGCGGCCTTCATCCACTCCATTGATCGTGACAATATTAATGGAAAGCATACCCAGCAGGGAAGAAATGTCACCAAGCAAGCCGGGACGATTCTTTTGGATTTCATATTCCAAATACCATTCTGTTTTCTCCACCGGAAAACCTCCTCCTGCATGATGCGCATGTATCTGCGCATCTTATATGTAAATGCATCTCATTCTTGTATGTAAAATTTTATTAAACTTATCCTGAATTTTCATCTAGGTTCTATAATATATGATTTTTTGCCAATATGAAAGGAAAAACCCGTTTGGCCGGATAGGAAATGTTTTTGGGGAAAAAGCGAAAAGAGAGGCAATCCTCTCTTTTCACAGATTACTATTATTTTCTTAGCGAGTACCGTCGTTTTGAACAAGCTTTACCATCATATTGGCAATGGCATGCTGCTCATCAGGGCTTGCTACAGACCAGAGATCAGCCAGGATTTTTTCCTGGTCATTTTTTGGCTCCACTTGCTTGGCTAAATAATCGCCGATTTGATAAGCAAGGTCATTTACTGTTTCCTTATTCATTCCCTGATCCATTCCCTGATGAAGACGATCGCCAAGGAAATCTTTCCATTGCTGCCAGTTATCTAGTACAGACATAATTTTGCCTCCTTTAAATGTTGTACAATTATATTGTGCTTAGGGGCTGAATAAAATATGCATGCACTTTGACATGACTCAAAAAATATGTGACACTTCTTAGAACGATTGACAGTTACGTATACCAGCCGCCATTTACAGCCATGACCTGCCCGGTAATATACGAGGCATTTTCCGAAAGAAGAAAGGAAATGGCATTGGCTATGTCAGCAGGCAAGGCAAGCCTGCCCATAGGAATTTCACTTTTTACAGCTTCAAGCTCTTCTTCAGTAAAATCCTTCAGCATGTCCGTCTCAACGGCACCCGGGGCAATAACATTAACCCTCACCCCGTTCAGGGCAACCTCCTTGCTTAAAGCTTTTGCAAAAGCAATTTGTGCACCCTTTGCAGCGGAGTAAGCAACTTCACAAGCGGCACCCGTCTGGCCCCATATCGAGGAAACCAATACGATATTTCCGCTCCCCTTTGATAAAAGTTTCGGCAGAAGCTCTTTCGTCAGGAGAAGCGGCGAGGTCACATGAAGGTTCATCAGAGCTTCCATTTCCGTTTGCTGTATTTCAGTAAGAAGTCCATATTGTGCTGTTCCGCTATTATGAATAATGGCATCAAGTGAAAATATATTAGGAATCATTTTTTTATACCCGCCTGGTAAAGACAGGTCTGCCTGGATCGGAATAAATTCTCCGCCAAACCTTTGCAGGCGGTCCAGAAGCCTGTTGATCCCCTCCTCATTTTGATTGTAATGCAAATAAAGCGAATAGCCTTCTTCTGCCAGTTTGACGCTGACTGCCTGGCCGATTCCTCCGCTCGCTCCAGTTATTAATGCAAATTTCTTCATTTCATATCCTCCCGAGTAGAGTAAGAAACTGATTTCGAAGGGATAGCTTACGCTATC
>NZ_APVL01000011.1 GCF_000565285.1 Cytobacillus firmus DS1
TGCTTGATGAGTGGATGAGCAAGCCTGAAGAGGGTGAATCAAGTATGGTAGGTATGGATCACAGTAACATGGGCTCAGAAGAAGACAGTGATAAAGAGACTGATTCAGAGGATTCAAGTATGAGCGGCATGGATCACGGCAATATGGTGTCAGATAGCAATCACAGCAGGAATGGAATGGGAGTAATGGGTCACGACATGAGTGCCTACGATATCTTTTCAATAAATGGCAAAAGCGGCGACAGCATTGAGCCTTTAATAGTTAAAGAAGGAGAAAAAGTCAGAATCAGACTTGTCAATGTAGGGTATATGTCTCATAAAATCCATCTGCATGGCCATGATTTTAACGTGACAGCCATTGACGGACAAGAGCTTAATGAACCAAAAGAAATTAAAGATCAGGTTATCTCGATAGCACCAGGGGAGCGATATGACATTGAGTTTACTGCGGACAATCCTGGTGAATGGTTCATTGAGTGCCACGGTGATATGGAAGGCACAAGTGGAATGAAGACAAAAATTCAATATGAAAACTCGTCTAATTCAGCAGATAAACCTAACCAGTCAGAAGAACTTCCAGAGTTCACGTTTGTTAATTATGGGGCTTCTGAAAAAGGGGAATTTTCACTGGGTCAGAAATTTGATGTTGAATATAAAATGGATCTGAATACTGCCATGGAAGGCAGTGATATGGCCTATACGATTAACGGCAAAACATTTCCTGAAACAGATAATATAAATGTGAAGGAAGGTGATCTCGTTAAGGTGACATTGGCTAATAATTCTATGATGGATGATCACCCTATGCACTTGCATGGTCACTTCTTCCAGGTCCTTAGCAAGAATGGAAAACCTGTAGAAGGATCACCGATATTGAAGGATACCATTAACCTAAAACCGGGTGATGAATATGTTGTTGCGTTTAAAGCTGATAACCCAGGAAATTGGCTGTTCCACTGTCATGATCTTCACCATGCCACAGCTGGAATGGTAAATATGGTCAAGTACGATGGATTTAAGCCAAGTTTTTCTCCTGATCCAAATGCTAACAACAAACCAGAATAGCAAACATACTACTGCTAGATACAAAGAAGCGTCCTTGAATAAGGTCGCTTTTTTGTGAGAGTTTTTGGCTGGCTTGTTGTAATGACTTTTAAAATTCCGGATATCCTGCTATGTAAGTAAACAAAATTTTTATATTAATTAATTATGTAATTCATAAAAGACCCTTTGGATCCTTTATCATTATTAAGATAGTTGATTCTGCGAATACAATCTGCATTTATCAGCTTTTAATAGTTGTTTACACAAGAAGACATATTTTCCTTGTTTGTCTGAGGATGGCATTTAGATTCCGCTTCAGGAGCTTTTTCGAGTGCCGTCCATTTTCCTCTTTGGAACTGAATAACGAGTACAACTGCCCTAAATGCAATGTCAATTCCAATGGCAATCCAGACACCTGCTAAACCCCAGCCTAGCTTTATACCCAATATATAGACAAGGAGTGTACGCACGGCCCACATTCCAATCGCGGTCAGGTACATGGGGAATTTTGTATTGTTTGCACCTTGGAATGCCCCTGTTAATACCATTAGCACAGCTAAAAAGGGTTGAAAAACGCCCGAAATTTTTAAAGCTGTTCCTATATTTCCGATTACATCCTGATCTTCTGTAAAGAATCTTCCCGCCCAATCACCAAGAAAGAATAGCATAGCTCCAAGAACAGACATTGATGCTAAAGTTAAGACGGCTGTAAGCTTGGCATATCTTCTCGCTTCATCTAGGTTACCTGCCCCAATTTGCTGTCCGACTAGTATTGTCGCTGCCGTTGCGAATCCGTAACCAATCATATATGAGAAGACCTCAATATTTCCTGCGATTTGGTGGGCGGCAAAAGCATTTGTTCCGAGTGCAACAACAAATCCAAAATACACTATTTGTCCTGCCCTCATTACTAATCGTTCTCCAGCAGCTGGTGCACCGAGTGTTGTGAGTTCCAATAAATGTACCTTGTCCAGTTTCCAATAATCACGGCGGAAAGCAAGAAGTTTTGACCGATTCAGATAGTATAAAAGCGCAGCACTGCCAAAGACACGTGCAAAAACAGTAGCCAGGGCAGCTCCTGCAATACCCATTTCAGGAATAAATAAAAAACCGAATATCAAAACGTAATCTAAGACAGCGTTAATAATATTTATCATTATACTTACCTTCATCGGTGTTTTTGTATCTCCAGCCCCTCTAAGTATGGCACTCAATACAAACATTAAAGACATGAAGATAGACGGAATGCCTACTATTCGAAAATAAAGAGAACCAGCTTCTAACACATCAGCCTCTATTCCCATAAGCTTCAATAATGGCTCTGCAAAAAAAAGGGTAATTACTCCCGTAAGCAAACCAAACAGGATGGCTAGGACTACAGATTGCTGGGAAATGTGCCTTGCCTTTTCCGGCAAGTTCGCCCCAAGAAAATTGGCTATTCTAACGTTTGCAGCCACCCCAATTGCCATGAATAGAGCAAAATAGATAGCAAGGACTGCATTGGTAACTCCTACAGCGGACACTGCCGCCAATCCTAATTTTGAGACAAAATAGGTGTCAACAAAACCAAGTATGGTTTGAAAAAAATTTTCGATTACAGCGGGAATGGCCAGCACTGTAATAATTCTTAGCCTATCTTTATTAGACTGAACATTTTTCAGTTTTGCATCTGTCACTTCTTTTTTCATCATCTTCCCTCCGTTTCTGAGAAGGCTATAAATAATAAGTGTTTATCACTTTTAACTAAATAAGGCAAACCTAAAAAGTGTTCGCTGCAGTGAGTGTTATTAATTCATTCTGTCGGTTAGGCTCTTGAATGATCATTTCACCTCATAAATGTTTATATTATCAATTCTCTTATAAAGTCTTACCACTCAAATTTGTTAATAAACTCCACAAAAAATGCATATTTACCACTATAATGTTTGCATAGCATTAAAAAATAATTAAAGCTTAAATAAAAGCCAATCAGCGTAAAACTAATGCATCACCTTTTCTGTTGTTCAATGGATAAGCAGAAAAAGAATTTAAATAGTAATTGAGGGTAAAAGAAAATTGGATTAAGAAGACTTCAATATGTTCTGGATTAATTCTGTAAGGTAAAAAAAGCAGCGGTAATGTAAGGACAGTTGGAGGTTAATAATAGCTATTTAAAAAGCAGAAAGATCGAAGCAAGCCTTCGATCTTTTTAATTAATTTATTTAATTTTACCTGCTTCTACTATGGCATCCCAGGTATTAGCGCCATCAGTTGTATAATATATGTCTCCATTAAAAGAAACAAACGTCATATCCTGTTCATTATTTGGGTTTTGAGCAAAATACATAACTGCATCTTCTTTCATTTTGGGCAATGCTATTTCCTCTTCTGTTCCATCAGATAGAGAAACCTTTGTCAGCTTAGCCGCACCCTCGTAAGTCCCGTAGATTAAGCTGTCAGTTGTAAAAAAGACGGATGTGCCTTGTCCGCTTTTCGAGATTCGCTCAAAGGTTTCACCTTTATCCTTTGACAGGTATATTCCTTGCTGACCAGATGCGGCCAAATAATCAGCTTTTTGAGGATGTACAGCAACACTAAGTAATGTATCATCCAGACCATTTGCTGCTACTTCCTTCCATGTCTTTGCCTTATCTTTGCTAAGATAGAATTTTCCTGTTTCCATCATGGAATTTTTCTGTGGATTCATTAGAAAAATCACCTGATTTTCAAACCCAACTCCCATCAGGTGGAAATCTGTTTCACCTTCAAGAGCTAGATGTTCAAGAGTTTTTCCATCATCGGCACTCTTTTGTATTCCTAATGGATTTGGAAGGCTTGAATCCTGTCCAGGGTGCCCACTCGTATAAAAGCCGTCTTTTGTTGCATTAAAGCCCATATAGTCATTGTTCTCTTCCTTAGTTTTATACCATTTCCCTCCATCGTAAACCTTTAATCCATCATGAGCTGCATAAAAGGGCTTGTCTTGATTTCCAGAATAGCCTACCCCATGGATGTGATCAATTTTCCCATCAAAGACTTCAAAAAAGCTATTGGTTACTGCCTTTTCCCCGCTTCCCTGTTCACCAGTTTGGGTTTCTGATTGATCGATATCCTTGTTATTTTTTTCTTCAGCCTGGCCACATGCCGCAAGGCTAAATGTTAATGCAAGTATTGCTAATAATAAAGACTTTTTCATAGATCTCACTCCTGCTACCAAGTATAGGATCATTTCAGGAAGAGGGCAAACTAACGGAACTCGACTAGGACGAAACATATTACTTCCTCCTAAATATTCTATAAAAACCACATGCCTCTCAAGTTTGTCATTTTCTCTACTCTTCTTTAAATGATCACATAAACATTACAATAAAAATATGCACTTAATGTGCAGAAAGCGGTAATACGTAGTTATTACTTAAGGGAGGTTAGCGAGAGTGGAGACTTTAAAATATGTGTTTTCCCTTGAATCACTGCTAAAAAGTATCTGAGGGTAATAATGCCCAGACAGATAACAGGACGATTGATTCACATATAAGAAATATCCGAAATAAGTTAATCACTAAAGAAAAAGTTGGATGTAAATGATGGAGAACAAAGAAGCTGGGCACTTACTAATTAGCAAACACTACGAAAATGATCATTTAAATAAAATAATTTTTAGGAACGTATAGTCTCTATTCCAGTTGAACTGAAAAAATGTTAAAAACTTACTCAAACTCCCTTCTGAGATTAGAAGGTGATTCAGAAAAAGGTAACAAATGCCCACATTCAATGCGGGCATTTGTTCCATTTCTTTTCTATTGCTTCTTCTTCTCAAAACCAAGCTCATCTGCCATTTCAGTGAGCGCTGACAGGTTTTGGTTCTTAAAAGCATTGTTCATATTTGATTTGTTCATAATTTCCTGCATCGGATGCATATTGGCGTTGTGGTTTCGGCTTCGTGTAAATGCTACCGCTGCTGTGCTCAGCACTATGCTGATGAGCGATCCCCATAGCCAGCCCCAGTTGCTCTTTCTTTTTACGCCAAACATATTCAACATTGGCCTGCGCATATTCCCCATATTATTGAAAAGCGCTGAAATCCAGTTATTCAACTGCAAGCACTCCCTTATTAAAAAACGAAATTTGGATGAGGTTCTAACTCTTCCGGTTCTTAATTTTCACTTAGGGGAATGCAAATATGCTGGCAATTTTTTTGATGTTCTTAATAACTCCAGTTAAGGAAATACTTCTTGAATACCCAGCAAAAATCAGCAGATGAATGACATATAAAATCTGAAAAAAGCCAAAATACACGTGTGATTTACTAATACAGAAAGCAGATCTTACAATGACAGTTGGAACTCAAGTAAAACAGGCGATTGCAGGGTTAAAAAGCGCCCAGGCAAGCCTTGAAATCTTTGCTCTTGCAACCGACAACCAAAATGCTAAGCTGCAGTACCAAAACGCAGCACAGCTGACTCAATCCATCATTGATAGTCTTGAGCCAAGACTTCAGGAGATTCAGAAAGAAGAACCTCAATATAAACCAAATTAAACAAATATGGAGATGAAAACATGCAGGAGTGGCTGCTGATTGGTGCCCGTTCTATTCTGTTTGCAGGTGTTTTATTTGTTATTACAAAATTGATTGGGAAAAAACAAATTTCAGAGCTTTCATTTTTTGAATATGTATCAGGCATCACCATCGGCAGCATAGCCGGTGAAATTATTATGGGCTTAGACAACCATTGGGCAAGCGGAATTCTTTCTATTATGATCTTTGGTCTTGTAACACTTTTTGCTGATATTCTCTCCTTAAAAAGCAAAAGCTTCCGCGATTTCTTTGAAGGAAAAGGGACAATATTTATTAAAGATGGAAAGATACTGGAAAACAACTTAAAAAAAGAAAGATACTCTATTGATGACCTATCCTCCCTGCTCCGCCAAAAAAATGTCTTTAAGGCAGCCGATGTGGAGTTTGCAGTTCTGGAGCCTCGCGGCGATATTAGCATCATGCTGAAGAAGGAAAACCAGCCGCTCACTCCAAAAGATCTTCAATTGAACTTGCCTCAGGAAAAAGAACCGCAAACGGTTATTATGGATGGTAACATTCTAAACGATCCATTGGCCGGATCAGGAAAAAACAAAAAATGGCTGAAAGCTGAAATAGAGAAATTAGGCCACACTCAGGAAAATATTTTTTTAGGACAAATTGATTCTTTTGGTGACTTAACTGTGGATTTATATGATGATTCAATTAAGGTTCCAGCACCCCAACAGCGTCCTCTGCTTCTGGCCATGATTAAGAAGTGTGCAGCGGACCTGGAGATATTTTCATTGCAGACTGATTCAAAAAGTGCACAGAAAATGTATGAAAGAAATACTGAAAAGCTGAATCGGATTATTCAGAAACTGGCTCCGTACCTAAAGTAATCCATCGCCTCCCCTCCTTCCTTCTTCCATCCATCAAAAAACAAACACCAGATATTTGGTGTTTGTTTTTAACAGGTTCCTTTTCCTTCCTTTTTCCATACTAATTTTTGCATGAGTAAAGCTGCAATCGCTATTAATGCCACGAAAAGTAAGCTTACGAAAAAACCAAATCGAATTGATTTTTCAAGTAATGTTCCGCTGACCGCAGCAAGGATCAGGATCAGTCCAAAAATGGCAAGGAGCTTGCCAAATATTTTATTCTCTAAAATCCGCAGCGCCGAAATAATGATGAAAGACCAATTAAATAAAATCATGATTCCTGCAGCAGTGGTAATGTATTCATAGATTTTTCCCGGCAAAAGCAGCGCAGTTACAATGGACGCTATTAAACCCGCTGTGGCAAGTGCCAGCGATGGAAGCGGCAGGTCCTTCCACTTTTTTATCTTTTTTGAAAAAAGATTTGGTGCATCGCCATCATTTGCCAGGGTAACCAGCAATGATGTTACTCCAAACAGTGAAGCTGTCATTGTAGAGAAGCCGGCAATGATGATGGCTGCATTAAAAACGTGCGGGAAAAAGTCCAGGTTATAATGTTCCATGGCAGTCACAAACGGACTTTCTTTTTCATTAAATTCCCCATGTGAAGCCATGTATACGGCTAAGCCAAGTGAAATGACATAAATGATGACCAGGACAATCAGCATGATAATGCCGGCTTTGGGAGCATCTTCTTTCTTTTTCAACCTGGTAGCCATCAGCCCGATGACTTCAATTCCTCCGTATGCATAGAAAGCATAAATTAAAGATGACCAAAATCCCTTAAAGCCCTCAGGGAACCAGTCCCCTGCAGAACCTGGGAATCCCGGATGTTTAGCATCTCCGTCCATTACACCGGTTAAAGCTGCAAAAGCAAGGATGATGAACATGATGATGGCTGCAGTCTTAATAACTGCAAAGAGGTTTTCTGCCTTATCAAAGCCTTTGCTTCCTGTTAGGACGACAATTATCGAAAGAATAGCATAGCCCGCTGCAAAAATCCAAAGCGGGACATTCGGCAGCCAAAATCTTGTTAAGATGGATAGAGCGGTTAACTGGCTCCCCATAATTAATATATTTGAGCACCAGTAATTCCAGCCGCAGCTAAATCCTGCCCACTTCCCATACGCTTTATTGGCATAATAGCAGAAAGATCCTTCCTGAGGGTCTTCTGCAGTCATTTTAGCTAAAAGATTATAGACTAAATAAGTTCCGATAGCCGCTAATATAAATGAAAAAACAATGGCTGGTCCGGTAATCTTAATTCCAATGGCAGACCCCAGGAAAAATCCGGTCCCGATGGTGCAGCCCACACCAATCAGTGATAATTGCCACCACTTTAGATCACCTGATTCACTTTCTTTCGAGGAATTGCCGCTTGGAAGAAAAAAATCCATGATGTACCTCCCTCTTTCCGTCACATACTGGCAAAAAAATAAGCCGATTCAGATGATGATCGGCTTCCGTTTCAATGTCACATGGAAATTTGCCATAAAACTTATTTCTTATTCTCAGAACTGTCGCTTTTTAATCCTGTTACAGATCTGAACAGCTGAGTGTGCATGCTTCCCTGGACAATATCCTCAAGGAAAAATTGCTCGATCAGCTTTTTGTATACCTCATCTTCAAACATTTTTTTGTTTTGCAATTCCATCTCAGCAAGGCCTTCATATGTGGATAGAAAAGCATATGTATGATCATCTCCTGAAATTGGCGATAATAGCTCCACCTTGTGCTGGTAATTTTCGTTCCGGTAGCTTTGAATCATCCTCAGATTTTTTAAAGCTTCAACGAAATTATCCTGCTTCACTTCAAATATTTGATAAACGAAAACAGACATGTTAATCTCCTTCCCAATTTTAGAATGTATTAGTCACCTTCCACCAGGTGGAATAGTTGCTCGGAGTTTTCAATATTTTCGAAGCTCATGCCCTACCTTTGTCAAGAGTAGAATAGTAAAGGACAAGACATAAATTTCAGCGTAATTGCCTCGCTGTGAAGCATAGCACTCCATTATTGCTTAGTGTGTTTATTAGTACATAAAATATTCATTGGAATTGTTAAGTAAATAACAAAAAACAGCCCAATGGAATCGGGCTGTTTGTATATTTATTAGACCATAACTTTGCAGATATCATTCGTAAACTCCACTGGGTCGCTGATTGGAAGGCCTTCAATCAGAAGTGCCTGGTTATAAAGGAGGTTTGTGTAGAGACTAAATTTATCCTTATCATTTTCCAATGCATTTTTTAAGGCTTGGAAAACTTCATGGTTTGAATTGATTTCGAGAACCTTATTCGCTTTAACATTTTGATTGTCAGGCATGCTGCTGAGGATTTTTTCCATTTCAATGGTGACTTCCCCATCTGCACTCAGGCAAACCGGATGGCTTTTAAGCCTTTTGGAAATCCGGACATCACTTACTTTTCCAGATAAAATTTCCTTCATGCGGCTGAACAAATCCTTATGTTCTTTTTCTTCTGCTTCGGATATCTTTTCTTCCTCATTCTCTATGCCAAGATCACCGCTAGAGACAGACTTAAATTCCTTATCTTTATAGGACATCAGCATTTTAATGGCGAACTCATCAATATCTTCTGTGAAGTACAGAATTTCATAACCCTTATCCGCAACCAGCTCGGTTTGTGGAAGCTTTTCGATTCTTTCGTGTGACTCTCCAGCAGCATAATAAATATATTTCTGGTCATCCTTCATTCGGGATACATATTCATCAAGTGATGCCAATTTTTTTTCTGTTGACGAATGGAACATCAATAAATCCTGGAGTGTTTCTTTATGAGTTCCGAAATCGCTGTAAACACCATATTTTAATTGCCTTCCAAATGATTTATAAAATTGTTCATATTTTTCCCGCTCATTTTTCATCAGCTGCTGCAGTTCGTTTTTAATCTTTTTACTGATGTTTTTTGCAATAAGCTTGAGCTGTCGGTCGTGCTGAAGCATCTCCCTTGAAATGTTCAAAGACAAATCCTCAGAATCAACCATCCCTTTGACAAAACTGAAATAATCAGGCAAAAGGTCTCCACACTTATTCATGATTAAAACGCCATTCGAATAAAGCTCGAGGCCTTTTTCGTATTCTTTAGAGTAATAATCAAATGGAATATTTTCAGGAATATATAAGATCGCATTATAGCGGATTGTGCCATCCACACTTATATGAATATGTTTTACCGGCTTATCAAAGCCATAGTGCTTCTCCTGATAGAACTTTTCATAATCCTCGTCTGTCAGTTCGCTCTTGTTTTTCCGCCAGATTGGAACCATGCTGTTGATGGTCTGCTCTTCGGAAATTTCTTCAAACTCGTTCTCAGCTTCTTCTTTTGGTTTTCTGATTGTAACATCCATTTTAATAGGATAGCGGATGAAGTCAGAGTATTTTTTTATGATAGACTTTAATCGATACTCTTCCAAGTATTCATCATAGCTTTCATCTTCTGTATTTTCTTTAATCTTTAATATAATTTCAGTGCCTAGGGAGTCTTTTTCATATGGAGTAATCGTATACCCCTCAGCTCCATGGGATTCCCATTTGTACGCCTGATCACTGCCAAGGGCTTTGCTGATCACAGTTACAACATCAGCGACCATGAATGCAGCATAAAATCCTACTCCGAATTGGCCAATAATATCATGACCATCTTTAATTTCATTTTCTTTCTTAAAAGCAAGTGAGCCGCTTTTGGCGATGACACCCAGGTTGTTTTCCAGTTCTTCCTTTGTCATGCCAATGCCGGTATCTTGGATTGTTAATGTCCTTTTTTCTTTATCAGGAACGACCTTTATGTAGTAACTGTCTTTTTCAAACGTTAAGGAATCGTCTGTAAGTGCTTTGTAGTAGATCTTATCGATCGCATCACTGCTGTTGGAAATAAGCTCCCTCAGGAACACCTCTCTTTGAGAGTAGATGGAGTTGATCATCATTTCCAATAATCTCTTGGATTCTGCCTGAAACTGTTTCGTTTCCATGAAAGTCTCTCCCTTACCATTTTTTCATTTCCTTAGCACTCACGTCTTCAGAGTGCTAACCAATATTTAATTATCATATTATTCAAGTTGTGTCAACAGGATAACCACGAACAAAAAAGTACCCTCACTGAGGATACTTTTTACAGCAAACTGAATTCATAGCCTTTATCCCGAATTCCAGCAATTAAGCCAGGCAGTGCTTCAGCAGTCTGGCTTAATTCATGCAAAAGAATGATTGCTCCGTTTTCCAGGTTCTCTATAACATTATTGATAATTTGATCAGGCTCTTCTTTGAGCTCCCAGTCCATGGACGAGATTCTCCACAATATGGTGGAAAGTCCGAGCTCTTTGGCTGCAGCAAGGGTATGTTCATTATACTGTCCAAATGGGGGCCTGAATAGCTTCACTTCCTGGCCCGTGATGGATTCAATCTTTAATTTGCTTCTCCTTAGATCCTGGATTTGTTCATTTGGAGTTAATTTTACATAATTGGAATGCTTTGAAGAGTGGGTTCCTAACTGATGGCCTTCTTCAAGAACTCTTTTCCACGGACGCCCGGGGTATAAAAGCCTGGATTGCCAGAAGAAAACAGCTGGAACTTTTTCTTTATTCAATATATCCAATATTTCCGGAAGAGCTCTTGCCGGCCCATCGTCAAAAGTCAGTGTTACTGTTTTCTTCGATGGATGACCGGCATTAAATAACTTGATGTCAGGGTCGTTCGAAACGTACACGACGTTTGAGCTATCCACTACTCATGGACAATTGGCCATTCTTCTTCCTCCTGTTCTTAAGTTGATTGGATAAATGCTTTTTCGTTATAACTTTCAGCATCATATGTAAATACATACATATCATCTGTAAACTGCTCTGGTTTACCATCAAAAACAACTTCCCCATCTTTTAAGGCAATAATCCGGGTAGCATAGCGTTTAGCCAATTGAACATCATGGACATTAATTATGGTTTGAAGGCCTAGCTTGTCATGCATCTCCTTAAGCAGGCTGAAGATCCGGTCTGAAGTTCCCGGATCCAGGCTGGCTACAGGCTCGTCTCCCAGCAGGAACCTTGGCTTTTGAAGGAGAGCCCTTGCAATGCCGACTCTCTGTTTCTGTCCTCCGCTAAGATGCTCTACTCTGCGGTCGGCAAAGTCGGCTAAGCCAACCTCTGCAATGACTAGTTTAGCCTGAGCCTTTTCTTCCTCTGTAAACCATCCAATGAGGTTCTTAAAACTGCTTCTGTAGCCGAACATGCCTGTCAGAACATTTTGCAGGACAGTCAATCGCGGTATTAAATTAAAATGCTGAAAGATCATTCCCATCTCCCTGCGGATTCTTCGAAGCTGTTCATCACTAAGTGCAGAAAAGGATTGGCCATCCCAGATGATTTCCCCTGAAGATGGTGTATGCAGGCCATTTAAACAGCGAATCAGAGTAGATTTTCCGGCACCGCTTTTACCTAGCACGCAAACAAAGTCTCCAGGGTGTATCGTCAGATTTATTGAATTAAGCGCATTATGCTTCATGCCGGGATAACGGACAGTTATATTTCGAATCTCAAACATTTCCGGCCTCCTTTATATCACTCGGTTCCTGACATAGCTTCCGAATAGGTCCACTAGAATAACGATGATCATAATCACTAGGACATCAAGCGAAACTGAATTGTATTGAAATGTCTTAAAATCATTAAAGAGTCTTTGTCCAATTCCTCCCCCGCCAATGAAGCCTAAGATAAGGGAAGTCCTTATGGCAACCTCAAACCGGTAGAAGTAATTTGACAATACATTTGGCCATATTTGGGGCAGGATGCTGAATAGGGAAGCAAACCAGCTTTTTGCCCCCACTGCTTTCATGGCCTCCTGCGGGCCTGGATCGGATGCTTCAATGAGTTCTGAGATCAGTTTTCCCAGAACTCCAATGTTATGAAACATAATGGCCAGGACAGCCGGAAAAGGACCAAGCCCAAGAGCGGTCAAAAGAATCAAACCAAAAACAATTTCAGGGATGGAACGGACAAAGCTGAGGCCGACTCTGGTTAAATGGTAAACAAGCTTTGAGCCGGATGTGTTTTTGGCTGCCATAAAGCTTAAAGGAAGTCCGATAATAAGCCCGAAGAAGCTTCCCAGAAAAGCCATGGCCAATGTTTCAAGACTGTCTTCAAGGATCCTTGGCAGGAGAGAAAAATCCATCGGGAACCAATGGGACAGGAAATCAATCATGTTGCCGAAGTCTTTGAATTTCGATAAATCGAATTCTGTCAGCTTCATGCTTATATAAATGAATAAAGCCAACACGGTATATATTAATATGCTGCGTTTTTTAAACCACAATCTTATCAGCCCTATTCTTTAATAAGTCCCTCTTTTAGGGCAGCCTGACGGATGCTTTCATAATCTTCGTTGCTTGCTTCAGTAAATCCGCTTGCTCCGAATGCGTCAAGAATTTCAGGATCTTTAATCGCCAGAAATGCTTCCTTCAATGCTTTAATTGTTTCTTCATCGGTATTTTCATGAACAGCCCAAGGGTACTGGAAAAGCTTTTCTGATTTCCAAATCGTTTTAATCTGATCAGCATCTACTTTTCCTGAATCTGCTAATTGATTATAAATGGCGCTGTCGATCGCACCGGCATCTACCTGTTTATTTTGAACCGCCAATGCAGTAGCATCATGTGAGCCGGTAAATCGGACGGATTTAAAGCTGTGTTTATCCTCTGATTGGTAAACTTCACGGTCCTTTAATTCAATTGATGGGATAAGGGATCCTGAAGTTGAATTGATATCACCAAAGGCAAAGTCAGCTTCACTGCTGTCTTTCAGCAGATCTTCAAGTGAATTCCATGGATTATCTTTATGGGTGATGATATATGAATAATAGAAGGGCTCTCCATCAATCAGCTGTGTAATGATGGCTTTTGCGCCGCTCTTCTCATGGGCAACAACATATGTTAACGGGCCGAAATAGGCCATATCAATTTTATCGTAGTTCATGGCTTCCACTACCCCGTTATAATCCGGATAAACTTCGACAGCTACGTCCCGATTAAGTTTTTCAGATAATGTTGACTGCAATTTCTCCATGGCAGCTTCCATCGATCCCTCTGTTTGAACTGGGATGACCCCAATGGTGAACGTTTCTTTCGATTGTTCTTTTCCATTTTCATCTGTATTATTTGTTTCATTACCGCTGCATGCTGACAAAAGCATTAGTGAAAAGATAGTTATGAGCATTAAGAAGTTTTTCATGATTGCACTTCCTTGTTTTTGTTTTGTAGTAAAGGTAAAAAAGGACTCTTTTCGAGTCCTTTTTTCAGATAACCGTAATCTTTCCAGGATTCTGTTCTGTGACAGTCCCAATGATGGAAGCCCATTCTACTCCTTTTTCCTTAAGGTCTTTTAGGAGCGATTCAGCTTCTGTTTCAGGTACGGTTATTAAAAGTCCCCCTGAAGTAATGGCATCACAAAGTATCACTTGGTCAACATCATCAATATTTTCGTATTGAATCCGGCCGGCCAGCCATTTATGATTCTTTTTGGAGCCGCCGGGAATAATATTCTGTTCAGCAAGCTCTCTTGTTTTCGGAAGGATTGGCACGGCTTTGCTTTCAATGGTTATCCCTGTGCCGCTTCCTTCCGCAATCTCCATTGCGTGGCCCAGAAGGCCAAAACCGGTAATGTCTGTACAGGCATTAACCTGGTACTTATCCATAGCTTCAGCTGCCTCTTTATTTAATGCAGCCATGATTTCCATAACACGGTCAATGCCTTCCTGATCCAGCATATCCCTTTTAATCGCTTGAGTAAGAATGCCGACGCCAATCGGCTTGGTTAAGATCAGCTTGTCGCCAGGTTTGGCTCCTGCATTTGTTCTAACCCGCTCAGGATGTACCGTTCCAGTCACAGATAAGCCGAATTTTGGCTCCTGGTCGTCAATGGAGTGCCCTCCAACTAACACAGCACCGGATTCTTTAACTTTATCTGATGCCCCAGCCAGAATGTCTGCAAGTATGCTTTTATCCAGTTTGCTTATAGGAAAACCTACAATATTCATGACGGTTATTGGCTTGCCGCCCATAGCGTAAATATCACTCAGCGAATTGGCTGCGGCGATTTGGCCGAACATGTATGGGTCATCAACGATAGGAGTGAAGAAATCCAGTGTCTGCACAAGGGCAGTTTCATCATTTATTTTATATACGCCTGCATCATCCGATGTATCCAATCCTACCAGGAGGTTGGGGTCAGGTACAGACTTAGGCAAATGACGCAGAACCTGCGCCAGGTCTTCAGGACCAATTTTGCATCCTCAGCCGCCTTTTGTTGATAAAGAAGTTAATTTTACGATTTCTTCTCTCGACATATTTCTCTCTCCTTGCTCATTCATTGATTACTTGGGGATTTTTCTAAGATGGTTTCGTAAATTTTTTGAAGTGTTTTAGCTTCATATTCCGAAGAATGACTGCCCTCAACATAGAGTTTGGCAGCTTGCCCCAATTTAATCCTCAATTCGTTATTATTCACTAGTTTGTCTGCATAATCAAGAAATTCGACCGGATTAGTGTAGATTAAACCGGTTTCCTGATGTGAAATGATATTCCTGTTGCCTAGGTTATTAGCTGCAAGAACTGGAAGGCTATACTCCATTGCTTCTAAAATGGCAGCCGGCTGGCCTTCAGAATGGGATGTGTTCAATACGGCATCCGCTTGCCTGTATAGCTCTCCCATATGGTGATGCGGGATCTGGCCTAGATATTGAACCCATTTTTTATTTTTTTCAGTAAGGGTCTTTACGATAGTACCCTCTTCTTCTTCAATAATAGGACCCGCCAGCCAAAGACGGATGCGGGGATTCTTTTCATATAACAGCTTAAGCTTTTCTATGGCAAAAGGAATATTCTTCACTTTCCGTATTCCTGCAGGCAGCAAAAATAAAAACGTGCCGTGTTCTTTTTTATAGTCGGCACAAGCTTCGGAAAATATTACAGTGCCCTGATGGATAACGCTGATTTTATCTTTTGCATCAGGAACTTCACCTGCCAGTACAAGCTTAGCTTCTTCATCAAATACATGTATAGCTTCGGCATTGATAATGGTTTGAATGACTGCGGTTTTCTTCACCGGGTCATAAAGGTCGATATTTAAATCAGTGCCGGTCATGGTTACGACATATCTTTCAGGTTTTTCACCAAGCCCCTTAATAAATTGGCCAAACCTATAAGCATTAAAGCCATGCACAATATCGGCTTTTGGCAGGCTGGATAATTTGCAGCCGTCTGTGATATTGATTATTTCAGTCTCAATGCCCAGCTTATTAAGGTTATCGGATATACGCTGAACAGTAACTGTGTTTCCTCTTGCCTGGTGAAAATTCGGGCTTGCCAGAAGTACTTTCATCCTTTCATCCTTCACAATTATATTTTCACTATCTTTGTTTTAATTAAAGTTTGCATCAATTATTGCAGGAATATTTCATCCTGTCCATTAATTGTATTTCAGCAGGCTGTTCTTTTCATTATGACGGTAAAAAAGCCTGTTTCTATATCAAGAAACAGGCCCAATCCAGCTATTGGTTTCCGAATTCTTCTACAAGATCTCTGAATTTCCGAAGTGAGTTTTCAATAGGATATGGAGAAGTAAGATCCACTCCGGTTTTCTTTAACAGCTCCAGCGGATAATCGGAGCTTCCGCTCTTTAAGAACTCCAGATAGCTTTGCAGCGTTTCATTGTCTCCTTCGAGAATTTTCGCTGCCAAATGGATGGCAGAGGCAAATCCGGTAGCGTATTTATAAACATAAAATGGACGATAAAAATGAGGAATCCTGGCCCAGCCGAATTTCACTTCTTCATCAAAAACAATTTCATTCCCGTTATATTCGCGGAATAAACGTTCATAAATTCCGCTGAAGACCTCAGCGTTTAGCGGCTCCCCCTGTTCAGCTAATTCATGGGTTTTCATCTCAAATTCAGCAAACATAACTTGAGTGAAGAAGGTTCCTTTAAACTGATCAATAAAATGATTAAGGAGATGCCTGCTGACATTTGTATCCTTCTCCGTGTTCAGCAAATAATGAATCAGCAGTACTTCATTCACTGTAGAAGCCACTTCCGCCACAAAAATGCTATAACGGGCGGTGATCTGCGGCTGGTGCTGTGAGCTCAGCTTGCTGTGGACCCCATGTCCGCATTCATGAGCAAGTGTAA
Organism: Cytobacillus firmus DS1; assembly: GCF_000565285.1. GTDB lineage: Bacteria > Bacillota > Bacilli > Bacillales > Cytobacillaceae > Cytobacillus > Cytobacillus firmus_A. The sequence continues at coordinate 16,665 of NZ_APVL01000011.1, forward strand.
AAAGGCTGTCGAGATCGTCACGATGATTCAGGAGGATAAAGGGATGAACGCCATAGATGCCCAGGTTATATGCCCCTGACCGCTTCCCTGGAGTTTCACGCACATCAATATAGCGGCCTGACTTAAACTCCTTCAGAATAGTAATATAATCATCACCAAGTGGCTCCAGCGCTTTACACATTGTGTCATAAGCTTCTTCATAGGATATTTCAGGTTTAACTCCCTTTATCAAAGGAACACTTAAATCATATTGCCTCAGCTCGTCAAGGCCTAATTGTTCCTTACGAATCGCAGTATACTGATGCATTGCCCCAATATTCTTTTTAGTCGTCTCAATTAAATTAACATACACTTCCTTTGGCACCTGATCACCGAATAATCCTTTTTCAAGTGCTGAAGGATAATTGCGGATTTTGGCCATGGTGACATTGTTTTTTATTGCGGCAGAAAGAGTGGAAGCAATGGAGTTCTTCAGCTGCACATATGGCTGGTAATAAGCCTTATATGCTTCTTTCCTCTTTTCCCGGTCTTCTTCTTCCATGATTTTCGCATACATGCCGCGTGTCAGTTCAACTTTTTCGCCATCCTCTTTTGTTACATCGCCAAACTTTATATCTGCATTATTCATCATTCCAAAAGTATGGCTGGGAACAGAAAGTGCTTCGCCGAGATGGGATAGAACTTCTTCTTTGTCCTTATTAAGGACATGCGGCTTATAGCGGAAGGATTCGAGCAGGTCCTCCTCAAAGTATTTCAAGCCTTTTTCCTCAGCAATATAGCCCTTCAGGGTTTCCTCATCAAGGCTTAAGAGAAAAGGCATAAAAAAAGAAGTGGAAGAACTGACTTTAACGCTTAATTGCTTTGCCCTGTCTACATAGGCCTGCGAATCTGTCACGCGTGTGTCTTCATCGGTTTTCAGCATTGCATATGCATACAGCTTGTTAAATATGTAAGAGAGTTTTTCTTTTTTTTCAAGGTATTGATAAAGGGAATTACCATCATGAATCTGTCCGTCAAAGGTTTTCAGCTTATCGGCCAGTTGTTCAATATGTTTGTAATCTTCTTCCCATTTCTCCAGACTGGAGTATATGTCTTCCAGATTCCATTTCTCATTGAGCGGAACGTCATTTCTGTCTTTGAATGTCTTCATCTTATAGACTCCTTTACACCAAACTGTTGTTTTTTAATGGCTCTTTTCGTATAAAATGTTGTTTTTGCCTATCAATGTTGTCCGTTGATTTCCGCTCCAGGATGCTCGCTTTCCGCGGGGCGAGCGGTGAGCCTCCTCGACGCTGTGCGTCTGCGGGGTCTCACCTGTCCCGCTACTCCCGCAGGACTTTGAATAAGCTTCCTTGCGTAAACACCGCACGAAGAAAATGCGTTAGCATTTTCGAGGATCTCGCACCTTCCGCTCCAATCAACTCTGTAAATCATAAACAAAAAGCAGCAAACCTTGCGAAAACAGCCTTTATTAATTAACTATATTCCAAAGTTATTGCAAAAACCCTTCCACATTTTTGATTTTATCATTAATGGCTATTAAAATAATGTTGAAAGGATGTGGACGGATTGGCGATTACTCTGCCTCACATAGAAGATTCAAACAATACTGCATATTTCCCTCCAACGGGTCATTTTGAAACGTTTCAGGATGATGCCCATTATGAAGAAAAAGTCAGGGAATGGGGATTATCAACTACAAGGGAAGTTAAAAAGGAATTCTGGTATAAAGAAAAAACACAGCAGCGTCTTGTAACCGTGAAAGGGTATCAGACATACGGCGAAACTGGTGAATATAATACAATCATAATCGAGTTTCAGGATGGGAATCTTAGCTGCATACATCCTGCTTACCTTAAAGAGATGCAGTCTCCAAGCTTCGGAAAAGCACTGGCTGCTCATTTTGGAGATATCTCCTCAGCTCCTTCTGAAAAGGAAGCTTCAAAAAAAGATAGTGTCAAGACTGAAAAGATAACAAAGAAATCTGCTGAAAACAACCAAAGTGATAAACCGGCAGCCAAAAAAGCCAAAAATGAAAAACAGCCTGCCTTGGAGCTGCCTTCAGAAAAGGTCCATTTTACAGCTAAAGTTAAGCAGTTTGCCCTGAGCTGGAATCATTTCAATGAAGCCAATGATGAAGTCATCATACTTGAAGATCTTGTCATTCAGGAGGATGAAACGATTGAAGTCGGGCTTGGCTGGTGCTCTCATTCGAAAACGTTAAAGAAATTTGAACTTCAGCCAGGTGAAAGCCTCGAATTTGACGGGAAAATAGTTAAAAAGAAACTGCCTAAAGGTAAAGACAGTGACGAGGAATTCATTATCGAAGAACCTGTTCTATATAAGGTAAATAATCCGTCAAAAATCAAAAAAAGCTAAAGAGCCGTGTCGCTCTTAGCTTTTTTTGATTAGGAGAGAATCCTTTTCTCTCCCTCGATCTCCTGGATTGGACTGATGTTTTGTGTGAATTCAAGGGTTCCTGCATAGCGCCCGTTTTCATCCCGTACGGCAAAATAACGGATATAAACATATTTATCTCTGAATTTGATCCAGAAATCTTCAGCGTCTTTTCGTCCTTCCTTGAAATCCTTCAGTAATTCCTCCACAACATGGACACTGCGTGGCGGATGGCAATTCTGAACTGTTCGCCCAATCACTGCTTTCGTCCTGGCGAAGATTCTTTCCTTGCCATGAGAGAAATACCGGACAACGTCATCATGATCAATAAAGGTGATATCAACAGGCAAGTGATTAAGTACCAGCTCCAGCTGTTTTAATGACAAAATACCGGTTTCCATTTTGATGTAGCCTTCTGATATGGCATTCTCGTTAATCCTTTTCCGTTCGGGCTCCCATTCCTTTTCAGGGCCGGTCAGACAGAATCCAATCTCATCGCTTTCATGGGCTATTTTTACCCACTCATCTTCTGTAAGGTTTTTTAAAGCCATTGGGAAAAGGATATTTTCCTCCCTGTAAATCATGGCACTGACTTCATTGAAAACGAAACGGACTGCATTGATGACCTTTTGCTTGTCCCCCTCGTAATGGGTGAGAAGGTTCTTGGCTTCCTTGATGCCATCCCTGATGAAGTCATCGATGCTCCACATATTATTTGTTGGACCATAAATTCCGTACTTCTCCAGGTAAGGAAAAAGCAGATTTTCCTTCCGGCTGTAATGTTTATCAAGATCAAGGAGCAGAATGCAGTCTTCTAATAGTGCATAAACATTGTCCTCATGATCCTCCTGGATGAACGCCTCGAGATGGACCTTTACATTCACTCTCAGATGCTTATCAATTGCCTTATTCTCCCGGGTAAATGTATGAATGGGATGTCCAGGCTGTTCTTCCGGTTTAGGATGAGCAGCTGCTTCATGTTTGCTATGAATAGAATGGCTGTGATGGTCCGGATGCTCACGGTTATTAATTAATTCGCTCACTGTACAATTCCTCCTGTACTATTCCTTTTTCAAGGCTGTTAATCGTGCTTATAAGAAATGTACCATGAGGAGAAAGTTCGTAATGTGATGAGAATCATATATTAAAAAAGTTTATTAATTTATGCAGGAATGGAATGTCAGCAATAAATTACCACCCCCTCCAAGTTCCCTTTTTTGTTACAATTTTAAAGGATTGAAAGATGGAGGTTTACTATTAGTGAAGAGAAAATATCAAGTTTTGATCATGATTACTATTATCTTTTGCGGCGGATTTGCTGCCGGCATTTACTATACAAAAAACACAAGCGGACTCCAGTCCATTAAAAAGCCTGCCCTTGTTTCACAATCGGACAAACTTCCTGCCCTTAAAGAGATTCCGGAGTTTTCAGAGATCCCGGAAAAAGTGCTGATGGGTTATGTCCAGGATTATCGCGATCCCGCTTCAATCGATTATTCAAATTTTTCTCATGTCATTTTTTCTTTTGCCCATCCTGAGAAGGACGGAAGCATTTCTTTTAATGGTGAGACGGCGCGGAACAATCTGCAGAGAGTGGTGTCGAATGCTCACAAGCAAAATGTGAAGGCAATCCTTGCTGTGGGTGGCTGGTTTCATATCAATGGCGGGGAATCCTATGATTATTTTAAACATGCAATAGCGGATGAATCGTCTAGAAACAGGCTCGTAACAGAACTCTCTGGGCTGGTTCAAAAGGAAAACCTAGATGGAATTGATATTGATTTTGAACATCCCCGTTCAAGGGAGGATGCAAGATTCCTGGCTGTTTTTATCAATCATCTGAGCGAAGTGCTCCATGCAAACGGCAAGGAGCTGTCGGTTGCTGTTCATGCCAAGGTCCATAGTATAACAGGTACAGAGAGCGGATATGTTGTGTATGAGCCAGACATGTTCAGACAGGTTGATTATGTGAATATCATGGCATATGACGGCCAGTGGGATGGAGGATACAATGCTGCTAATCTTTCTCCCTATTCCTTTACAGAGAATATCGCCAATTATTGGGGTAACCTCTTTGATTCTCAAGGGATTTCCAAGGATAAGCTGATTCTGGGTGTTCCTCTTTATGCTCAGCCGGAGGATCCTGCCGTTAAGCCGGTATCCTATCAGGCCGTCATAAACAATAATCCAGAAAATGCAGCAAAAGATAGGATCAGCATGAATGGCATCAGCTATTACTATAATGGAACCGCCACCATGAAAAAGAAAACTGCTCTTGCATTAAATCACGGATTTGGCGGAATGATGATCTGGGAAGCTGGCCATGACGCAAAGGGGCCATACAGCCTCACTCGAACAATTGCTGAAGTTCTTAAAAACACATCAGAACCTGTAAAGTATTATTCTGTGATTCATACAAAATGAAAAAAGGGCAGGGAAAAATTCCCCGCTCTTTTTTCATGAGAATAAAAACTTCTTTATTTCATCCCGCCGATCCTGATAGACCTTCTCGCCGAGCATAATTAATTCTTCCACAAACTTTATTTCGTCAAAGGGCATTTCTTCACCGAGCTCTTCATTTATGCGCAGGTAATTTTCTCCGAGGAGATGCCTGCAATGGTAGGTAACAGATTCGGAGGATAAATGAAGAGCCAGGTCCAATAGCTTGGGCGTCACTTTCATGGACGGGAGCTGGAACGGCAGCCAATGATTTACTCCCCAATATTTATCATGATCAATCGTAAAGTCAATTTTTTGAAGACCGGTCCCAAGCGAAAGGATTTTTATTTTTTGCAGCTCCACTTTGAAGTGATGCATAGCCTCGGTAATGCAAACGAGTGATGGATTATTCGCCCATAGCCCTCCGTCTATGGATAAATAACTGTTGCTGATGTTGTTAGGCGGGAAATACACAGGTGCTGAACAGGAGGAAAGGACTGCATCCCAAAGCTTCATCGACAGGCTTTCATTGCCTGGGCTGCCGTAATTGGAACGGTGGACAAACGGCTTGCCATGGGTCACATCGACAGCTGGGATCAAAAGCGGTTTTTTTATATCGGACAGCTCCGTTTCGCCAAAGGCTTTCCGGAAAAAGTGCCGCATATACTTATCACTGTATACGCTTTTAAAAAGGCCGACCTTAGCCTGTTTGACAAAAATCTTTTTCCCGAATGATTCGTATCCTTTCAGGACCTCGCCCATATCTTTTTTCAGGATCAGTGAAGAGGCAATGATCGATCCGGTGCTTGTGCCTGCGATTATATCAAAATAGTCGCCTGCAGGCTGTTTCATTTCGTTTTCGAGAGCTTTCAGGATGCTGACGGCAAAAACACCGCGTATTCCCCCGCCATCGATGCATAATATTTTCATTGGATCACCTGCTGTTTTGTAATGTTCTTCCATGATATGTAAAAAAAGAGAAGGAATCTTCCTTCTCTTCTATTCCTCGTTGTTTATCATTTCGTCGAATACGGCAGAGACTTTGTTAAATTCTTCATCGCTTTCAATGGGTGTAAAGTCGCCATCCTCATCCAGTTTTAAGAAGAACACATCAATATCTTCTTCTGTGTCTTCCTCAAGATCTTCGACAAAGCTGACAGCAGCATATTGATTGCCATCAACCTCTGCAGACGCGAGGACCTCCACTTCCATTTCCTGATCATTTTCATCACTGATTGTAAAAACTTCTCCGACTTCTATTTTGTCCATTTATTAATCTCCCCTCCGTAATAGGTTCTTTCTATATTTTCCCGTTTTAAAGGAATTTCATGCCTGAAATAGAAAAAGGATCGGCTTAATGATGCCGATCCAGTCATCAAGGGTTATTTAATTCCTGCTGCCTCTTTCTTTTCCACTTTTACACTCCATCCAAATGGATCCGGTTCGGTTCCTTTTTGGATGCCTGTCAGTGTATCATAGATTTTCTTGGACAATTCTCCGGTGTTCCCCTCATTGATTTCAATAATCTTGTTGTCCCAGAAGAATTCTCCAATTGGTGATATAACAGCAGCAGTGCCCGTTCCAAATGCTTCTTCAAGCTGGCCATCGGCATGTGCCTGGTAGATTTCTTCAATAGAAATTTTTCTTTCTGATACCGGAACATTCCAATGCTTCAGTAACTCAAGTACAGAGTTTCGAGTGATCCCTTCCAGGATGCTTCCATTAAGTTCCGGTGTTACAACTTCTCCGTTAATTTTGAAGAAAATGTTCATGCTTCCCACTTCTTCAATATATTTATTTTCTTTACCGTCAAGCCATAGAACCTGCGAATATCCTGTTAAGCTTGCAAGCTCCTGTGCTTTCAGACTAGCTGCATAGTTTCCTCCGGTTTTAGCTGTGCCTGTTCCCCCTTTAACTGCACGCACATATTCGTTTTGAACAGCAATTTTAACAGGATTGATGCCTTCCTTATAGTAAGCGCCTACCGGCGAAAGAATAATGATGAATTTGTATCTCGTTGATGGTGCCACTCCAAGATATGGCTCAGTTGAAATGACAAAGGGCCGGATGTACAGTGAAGTTCCTTCTATACTCGGAATCCAGTCCCGGTCAACTGAAATTAATTCTTTTAAGGCATAAAGAGCAAGCTCTTCATCAATTTCAGGAATACATAACCTGGAGTTGGATTTATTCAATCTCTCCATATTCTTTTCAGGGCGGAACAGCAAAACCTCATTATCAATGGTAAGATAGGCTTTTAACCCTTCGAATACACTCTGCCCATAATGGAAAATCATTGCAGCTGGATCAAGAGACAGCGGCTGATAAGGTACAATTCTTGGGTCGTGCCATCCCCGTCCGGCAGTATAATCCATTTCAAACATGTGATCCGTAAAATTCCTGCCGAACACCAGGTTATCAAATGCAGGTTTTTGTTTTTTCTCAGGTGTGTGGCTGATTTCAATTTTAAATTCTGTCATTTGTCAAAACTCCCTATCTGTAGATGATTTAAAAACCTAATGCCTGCTCTTCGTGCTGCTCTTAAAAGAGTGTAAATAAAAACGCCCAGTCATCCTCCGAGCGTGGACGAAAGGGCTTCCCGGCAACAACCAATATGGATGCTGAAGCAGCAACAGCTGAAGTCATTGAAAAAGACTCGTTATGCTGTTTTGTAAGGGATGCCTTTCGCTCTTTTCTACTTCAAGGCAGTAGTGCAGTTATCTGTTAAAGTTTTTATAAGTTTTTCTAATATTATGATATTCTAATATTTAATTGTCAATACGAATTGACAATAAATTTAGAATTAATTAGGATTACTGAAAATTCTTTGTGCAGAAGAAAAAGAAATAAAGATGAAAAATCATGTTTTTAAATTTATAATCAATATATAAATACATAAGGGGTTTTATGATAATGAACAATAAAGAGCTTGAAGAAAAAATTATTCAAAACTATCAGGGCGAAGAAAAAATGATGATTCTCGTATTTGCCCAGTGGTGCATCAATCACGATTTGAATCCGGAGGAAATCTATTTAAAGGCATATCCGGATCAGGGGGAAAACAGTTCACTAAAGGAAGCGCTGGACCTGACCGTTTCAAAAGAAGAAGCAGGCGATGTGCCTGATCAGACTCTGCTTGGTGTTCTATCCTTGTTCGGAAATGATGATTTGGCATTTGTTGTTACGGAAGAGATAAAGAAAATGAAAAAGGACAGCTAAGCCTTAATGGGCCGCTGTCCTTTTTCATTGAAGATTTTATCGCAGTCTAACTGCCCGTAAAGGCCCGATTGGTGAGATACAGTGAAACTTGCCGAGGCGCAGGCAGAGGCTTAGTTGAACCAATCGGGTTCGTAGTGTCGATTGATCGAAGCGCTAGCGGAGATCTTAGCGACACAAGAACGTGACTAACAATCAGTGGGAGATAAAGCCCCCCCACTGATTGAAGTTTCACTTTATTTAAACCAGCCCTTCTCTTTGGATTGGGTTATGGCTTCAATCCTGTTCGTAACTTCGAGCTTGTCTAGAATAGCAGAGATATAGTTGCGCACAGTTCCTGTCTTAATGCTGAGCTGGTCGGCAATTTCTTTCGTGTTCCTGCCGTCCGCTATCAGCTCCAGCACCTCTTTTTCCCGGTCTGTCAGCGGGTTTTCTTCGCCATAGACATCATCCATTAATTCAGGTGCATAGATGCGCCTTCCTTCCAGGACGTTTCTGATAGAGCTTGCCAGTTCCTCACTTGGGCTGTCTTTTAACAAGTAACCTCTTACACCAGCCTTAAGGGCACGCTGGAAATAGCCTGACCTCGCGAAGGTTGTCAGAATAATAACTTTGCAGCCACTGTCTCTTAATTCTTCCGCCGCTTCCAGGCCGCTTTTTTCCGGCATTTCAATATCCATGATACAAACATCCGGTTTAAGAGTTTTGACAAGGGAAATGGCTTCTTTTCCATTCGAAGCTTTCCCAATGACCTCCATATCGTCTTCAAGATTTAGCAGAGATCCTAACGCACCAAGCACCATTCGCTGATCTTCAGCTATGACGATTTTTATCATGCCCTCTCCTCCTTGTTTGGTTCCTTCACGACTGTTGGTACTCTCATTATAATCGTTGTTCCATTCTCAGAAACAATCTCAAGGCTTCCGTTGACAAAGTCGAGCCTCTCACCTAAGCCAAGCAGTCCGGACCCCTTGCCTACATCTGTCGAGGGATTCATGCCGACCCCGTTATCCCGGACTGTAATGCTGACTTCATTCCAGGTTTGTTCAATGTGGATGCGGCATTCTGTGGCCTTACTGTGTTTTACTACGTTTGTTACAGCCTCTTTCATGCACATGCTTAGAATATTCTCAATGAAGATTGACACATTTTTTAATTTGATATCTTCTTCTCCGATGAATTCAATAGATGCGGCCTTTAAAATTTGCTTAACAAGGATAATTTCTTCCTTCAGCCTGATTCCTCTCATCTGGGAAACCATTTTTCTTACTTCGTTTAATGCTGTTCTGGCGGTTTGCTGAACGTCTACAAGCTCTTCCTTTGCCTGGTCCGGATCCTTGCTGATGAGCTTCCTGGCCAGATCGCTTTTTAACCCGATAAGAGACAATTTTTGTCCAAGAGTATCATGAAGATCTCGGGCAATCCGCTGTCTTTCTTCCTGTTTGACGAGGTCCGCGATCCTTTTGTTGGCATCTTCGAGCTGCTCCTCAAGCTTTTCCTGCTTTTTCTTATTGTAAATATTAAAAGGAAGCAAAATCACACTGATCCAGATGATGATGATAAAAGGAATCTGCTCAAGAAATAATGGCTCCTGTGTGACAAAATTAATGTTTATGGATATGGTGGTTGCCACCAGGTGGATGACATACAGCGTTAAAAAAGCAATCCTGTTTTTGATGTGTCCATTGTAGTAAGCAATATAAAATGCGAAGTAAATAAATGAAAATAGAATGGTCATCGTGATCGATATGCTGATTAAGATGCCAGTCCATAAATAAACTGGCCATTTTCGCGATATAAAGGCAAAACGCAGCGATATAAAAAAGAGTATAGTCAGGACGATTCCTACGGCTATGGTGATTTTAGATGTGGATCTGAAGATGAAATAAAACGGCAGAATGCTGAATACACTCCATATATATGGAGAAATGCCTGAACTTTTCAATGCAGTTAAATATTTTTTAAACATGTGAGGTACCCTCTTTTTATTCATGAAATAATGAAACAGCTCCTTTGCTATCATATCACAAAGGAGCTGTTCTTTTAGCTTATGCATTCAGTTTACGGCTTCACAGATGCCGTTTTAGTTCTGCTCTGTTTTTTGCTGACGGCAGACTGCTTTGCTGCTCCATACCCTGTGAAGTCCTGGACTTCTTCATCCCATAAACGGAATTTGAGTGACTTCAGGCTGGTAGAAAGAGTAATCGTCGGCACGTTCTGAAGTTCAGCTGTATTATAATGAGCGCTTTCAAGGTTGTAGTTAGGAACGCGCGGGCTTAAGTGATGAATATGATGAAACCCGATGTTCCCTGTAAGCCACTGAAGCACTTTCGGAAGCTTGTAAAAGGAGCTTCCTTCTACCGCAGCTTTTACATACTCCCACTTATCATCCTCTTCAAAATACGAGTCTTCAAATGTATGCTGTACATAGAAAAGCCAAATCCCGGCTGCTCCTGAAATCATAAAGATCGGCCCCTGCACCATCAGGAACGCTTCCCACCCGATAGTCCAGCACATGAATGCATACAAACCGGCGATGGCCGCATTTATAAGATACGTATTGATGCGTTCATTCTTTCTTGCACCTTTTCTGTTAAAACGGTTTTTTAACAAAAATACATAAATAGGGCCTAAACCTAACATAACGAACGGATTGCGGTAGATGCGGTATGCTGCGCGAGTCGACCATGAAGCATCCTGGTATTCTTTCACTGTCAGTGTCCAGATATCTCCTGTACCGCGCTTGTCCAGATTCCCGCTGGTTGCATGGTGAACATTGTGGTCATGCTGCCATTGGTGATAAGGAAAGACGGTCAGGATCCCTGTGATGGTGCCAATGATCTTGTTTGCTTTGCGGTTTTTGAAAAAGGAATGGTGGCAGCAATCATGGAAAATAATGAAGATCCTGACAAGAAAGCCTGCTGCAGCGACAGATATGCCAAGCGTCAGCAAGTAAGAAATGCTCAGGCTCTTATAAGCAAGGAACCACAGCAGGAAAAAAGGTCCCAGCGTATTGACCAGCTGCATAATGCTTTTGGTTAAATCTGATTTTTCATAAGGTGCCATTTGTTTTTTTAAGTTAAGTTGTTTTTGTTTAGAAGTCATTTGTTAATTCCCTTCATCATGACGTTAATTTAATAATAAAGGGTTTGCAAACTGCTTTGAAGACATAGGTGTCATGTCCAAACCATGACATTTATCATGGTTTGGACAAAAAATTAAGAGTTCGTCCTAATATCTGGCTATAAATATCTATCGCAGTCTAACGGGCAGTAAGCCCCCACTTCAAACCTCAGAGGAATCAAGGGAGGATAAGTGGGGGCTTACTGCCCGTAAAGGCCCGATTGGTTCAACTAACAATCAGTGGGGGACTAGGAAAACCCCCACTGATTGAAGTTTCACTTTATTTATAGCGGGTTTCTTCCACTTCTGCTACAAGGTTAAAAAGGAATTCGTATACTAACTGATATGCATCTTGTATAGATAGTTCCTCTTTAAAACCTTCAAGGTCGTTCAATGAAAAATTAAAATCCCAAAGCCCATCCTGCTGGCTGAACATCAGGCTGTATTTTGGTGTGTTTGTAAGAGTATTTTCATTTATAAATGCTTTTATAACTGATTCTGCTTTTTTTGGCAGCTTCAGCCCCAGCATTACTTCATAGTTGCCAAAAACATCATCTGTTTCAAAAGAAACAGCATCCGCTCCGATCAGGTCAAACCACTTTGACTCCAGATACATAAATTCATTTTTATGATTTTTGAAGTAGTCTATTGGCTGATTTAAGAAGCCGGCAGGTTCCTGTCCGAGAACTTCCTCTGTTTCCTTATCTCCTCTTTCAATATAAGCATCATTAAAGCGGTCTTCCGGATTCTTAATTTCTGCTGTATAATCATCAGTCAAGAACCCGTGCTTTTGGGCATATTCCTTTTCTTGTTTATAAAGTTCAGCGGGCTGTTCCTTCAGGTGCTTTTCTATTCGTTCTTTTAACAAATTGCTTTCCTCCTCAACTATCTTTACCTTCCCCGTCTTTTTGATGAGTTTCTTGAAGCGGTGGGGGCAGGCTTCTTTTTCCCTTGTGTTTTCGTACGGCCTGACCGGGGTGAACTGCTTTTGCCTTTTCTGCCTTTTTCATGGGAAAACCTGTCTTCTTTTGATTTTTGCTGGCTTCCTTTTCTGCTGTCATTTTTCTTTCCAGCGGAGGTTTGGCGTTTGGAATCCGGCCTCTTTTTTTCAGATGCTGCTTTAGGCTTGATATCGTCTTTGCTGTTGCCAAGGTTTTGCTTAGGTATATTAATTTTCAGTCCTTTTTCAATTGCTTCAAGGAGCGGCTTGTCTGCAGACGAATAAAACGTGATGGCCAGTCCTTTCATGCCCGCCCGGCCGGTTCTCCCGATGCGGTGCACATAGCTTTCAGGATCGAGTGGGATATCATAATTAAAGACATGTGTGACACCTTCGACATCAAGCCCTCTAGCAGCTACATCCGTCGCAACTAATAGCTGTATCTCCGCGTCCCTGAATCTCTTCATTACTTGTTCACGTTTCGATTGTGATAAATCCCCATGAAGCTGATCGCATTCGAAACCGTTCGATTTCAGCACTTCATATAATTTGGTTACTCTCCGTTTTGTACGGCAGAAGATCACGGCCAAAAATGGTCTATGGGTTTGGATCAGCTCTATCAGCGTACCCTGCTTGGCGCGGTCGACGGTATGTATCGCTATTTGTTTAACTGAATGGGCTGGCCCCTGTGTTTTTTCAATTTGAATATACTGCGGCTCTTTCATGTGTTTGTTTGCCAGTTTTCTGATTTCTGCCGGCATCGTTGCAGAAAAAAGCATAGTCTGCCTTTTGGCAGGCGTTTCTATAATGATTCTCTCAACCTCATCAAGAAAGCCTATATGCAGCATTTGGTCGGCTTCATCCAATACTAAAAAATCCACTTGTGATAAATCAATGGTATTTCGTCTGATATGGTCGAGCAGCCGGCCAGGTGTCCCCACTACAATCTGGACATTCTTTTTCAGCTTTTTGAGCTGCTTGTCTACATCCTGCCCTCCATATACAGCTAGGACATCTATATCAATGTCTTTTGTAAGCTTCAGTACTTCATCTGTTATCTGTAATGCCAGTTCCCTTGTCGGCGTTACAATCAGAGCCTGGATCTGAACGGCATCCGGGTCCATTTTCTCCAGAATAGGCAAAATAAATGCCAATGTTTTTCCGGTTCCTGTCTGTGCCTGGGCAATGACATCTTTTCCTGCCATAACAGCTGGAATCGCCTGCGCCTGAACAGGTGTTGGTTTAGCGATGCCCTGCTGCAGCAGAATATCAGATAGCTTTTCCGATATGCCAAGTCTTAAAAATTCCTGCAAATAAAACCCTACTTTCTTTTCCTGGTCTTTATTCCATATGTCCTTATTTATATTGTGTGTTTAGCGGCAAAATAGCAAGCATTCTTATTGCAGATAAACGCAAAAAAAGGTGAGCATTCAGTTCAGACCCTGAAAACTAACCTCTATTTGATAAAATTTCATCAATTGTTTTTTTTATTTTGCTTACGATTTCGGGCCATTTTCTTTCAAGTTCCCTGCTTAATCCTATTTGAAAGGAAATATCAAAAGGTTCAACCCCGATCAGGCAGCCTTTCAATTTGTCTCTTTGTTCATATAGTGCCTGAAATAGGTGCATATTATGCGGCGATAAGCCGAGAAATCTATGAAAGTCTGTCTTTTCTAAAGAATAAACCCCAATGTCACCGGGGTTACCCCCTGATAATATGGCATCAAGGATTATGATAAACTCTGCTCCTTCGAGCTTAGAGAGACTGTAATCTATATCCGATTCTCCTATGATGTATTCGCAATCCAAGATTTTTTCTGTTTTCATTAGCTCTTCAGCAATATAGATACCAACCCCATCGTCCTTCATCAGGCGATTGCCTATTCCTAAAATAAAGGTCTTTTTCATTATTATAGCACCTGAATGGTTTTGACTTCTTTCCCGGGTGTATGTACATGTGTCGCGCATGACATGCAAGGATCAAAAGACCGAAGGATCCGTCCAATTTCAGCCGGATTTTCCGGATCATGAATGGGGGTTCCCATTAATGCCTGCTCTGCGGTTCCCATATATCCATTCTCATCCCGTGTGGAAAAGTCCCAGGTTGATGGTGTTATGATTTGGTAGAAATCAATTTTTTTATCTTTTATTTTAATCCAATGGCCCAAAGCGCCGCGGGTAGTGTCGACTAACCCTTTACCCGAAACTTCTTCTTCAGGCAATTCATACTTCTTTTGGACATTGGTATTTGGGATCAGCAAATTCAGCAAAGTTTTCATAATGCCGGCTATCTTTTTTGCTTCCAGTGCCCTGGCAATGGTTCTGTCCATAGCGGAAATTCCGTTTGTATATTCTCCACTCAGTACCAGCCTTGCTAAAGGGCCTACCTCAAATGGGAGCCCTGCGTATCTGGGAGCCTTTACCCATGAATAGGCTCTGTCTTTATCACGATCAGGTTCCGGTATCAGTTCATCAGGAGAATAAGTGCCTTTTGGTGATTGGAACCAGGCATAATCTATCTTTTCCTGTATATTTTGTTCTTCAAATGGCTGGATTCCATCATCGGTAAAAACAAGTGGATCAACGTACAGGGTACCGATATCTTTATAATGATTAAATGCGCCGTAAGTCAATAGATTCCCATAGCCGCCGCCTAATCTATAATACTCAGGATAATATTTTGCAAGCTCAAAAACATCAGGAATCATTTTCTCATCAACAAACTTTGCTATTTTCTGAAGGATGGAATCCAAATGGACGACTTTTTCTGCTGTAGCCTGTGTAGTTATACCGCCAATAAACACACCGTGGTTATGTGGAGCTTTTCCTCCGAGAACGGCAAGCATTTGGTGGGCAAGCCTGCTTAATTCAAGTGATTCGAAGTAATGCTGGGAGATGGCTTTATTGACTTTTTGAGGCAGTCTAAAATCATTATGGTCCGTCTGCAGCAGTGTGTTTCCTTCGATCCTTACGAAATCAGGAACCGTGTATTGATAAAAATGGCGGATATGGTTCTGCAAGAACTCACAGCAATGAATAATATCCCGAAGATATTTCCCTTGCTCACTTGGTTCAATGTTCAGTGCATCCTCCAAAGCTATCGAAGATGCCATTGAATGGGCTGCCGAACAAATACCGCAAATGCGCTGGGTAAAATAAACAGCATCAAAGGGGCTTCTGCCGGCAAGCATTTGTTCAAAGCCCCTGAATAAGTTTCCTTTTGTTTTAACATCCACCACCTTATTCTGGTCCACGATCACTTCAATTTCCATAAATCCGCTTATCCTTGTCAATGGATTAATGACGATCCGCTTACTCATCCTTCACCACCCTTGTCGTATCATAACTGATAAAAGGAGCCATCGCATCAGGAAAGCCAAACTGGGCACATCCAATGCAAGGGGTATCATCCCCTATCGGCCAATTCACATGTCCATTCCATTGCCTTGTCGGACAATCAGTCCTGGTAACAGGACCGCGGCAGCCAAGCTTAAATAAACAGGTTTTATCTCCGAGCTTTTCAGCAAAAATGCCCCGGTCGAAGAAAGGGCGTCTTGGGCATCTGTCATGAATAAGGGTGCTGTAAAACATTAATGGCCGCCCAAGATTATCGGTATCCGGATCCCCGTATAAAAGAATGTGGGCTAAGGTTCCTAAAAACCAGTCCGGATGAACAGGGCAGCCTGGCAGTTTAATCATATTTTTGTCAGGCAGAACATCCTGCAATCCTACAGACTGGGAAGGATTTGGCCTGGCTGCTGATACACCCCCATGCGTGGCACATGCCCCGACAGCAAGAATATGGGATGCTTTCTCCCCGAGCATTTTGGCTGCTTCCAAACCGGTAAGCGGTTTTCCCTTCCAGGTGCCAATGATGTTATATAATCCTTTGTCTCTTAAGGCCACAGCACCTTCCACCGCCAGGATATAATCTTCATCCAATGCGTTCATAAGCCGTTCAATGGCCTTCTCCCCTTCTGCAGCCATTAAGCTGTTGCTGTATACGAGATTGACCATCGACCCTATCATATATTCAAAGTCCGGATTTGCCCCGTTCAGCAAGGAGATGATATTGCCGGAGCATCCATTCAGCTCCAGATATACAAGGTTTTTCTTTTTGACTGATCCGTTTGCAAGTCCGTTTCTGGCACCAGTTGTTAACCTGGCTGCAATGGCTTCATTGGTCAACGGCTCCGGCGGCAAAATATAATTTTCCACTATACCAACCTCCCGACGACTGGCAAAGTTGCTAATATCGATTGCTGTCCTGCGTGGCAGGAGGCGAACTCCTGTGTATAATCCCTTCCTGATACCAAACCAAAATGGGTGGCAGCTGCCCACGCTCTATTATTGGTTACATCATAAACGACGCCGCCCACGGCCACATAAGCAGGCCGGCCATTTTTGCCATCGTAATTCGCTAAATCCTGAATTGTAAAGGTTTGATTTGGAACAGCCACTGCCGGATTTGCTGAAGTTGGTGATATCGGCTGGCCCACTGGCATCGTGTTCAAGGGTTGCCTATCATTGGCAGCTGAAATTGATGAGGCTGCATGGGCTGCCAATAAATCATTTAGAAATTGAATGCTTGTCAATGCGTCCCAAATTCTCTGAAGTTTTACCTGTTTGGCAGTGGGGTCTGAAGTGGCAGAAATTGAATAAATATCATGCCTTGCCTGATTTATAAGGCTATTCACCTGCTGCTGAAGCATCCTGATGTTTTGCATCGCATTCTCTCCTTAGGCTTTCATACCCTATCCTATGCAGGAAACGGAGAAAACTTTAACAGATCCTGGGCAGCATCAATCCGGCAAGGCGCTGCAGGCTGCGTGTTGTTCCTAAAGGTGTCTTTAAATAAAGCTTCCCGGCGCTATTAGTTGTGCCGGTTACCTGTCCTATGACAGCTGCGTTCTCGCCTAAAGGATGGCTCCTTAATACTTGAAGTGCCTGCTCTTCCATTTTTGAATCCACCAGTAAAATCATTTTTCCCTCATTCGCCAGATAAAGGGGATCGTAGCCTAGAATATCGCAAGCACCATGAATATCATTCCGAATGGGAATCGATCCTTCATTAATTTCGCAATTAAAATGGAAGTCTTCGCAAAGTTCTACAAGTGCTGTCGCAAGTCCCCCTCTTGTCGGATCCTTCAATATGCGAATTCCATCTATCGTGTGGATCAGACTCTGAATAAGTCCATTGAGAGAAGCGCAATCACTGACTGTGTCCGAAAGTAAGCCAAGCTCTTCCCTGGCACTTAGAATTGCAATTCCATGGTCTCCGATTGTTCCGCTTAAGATAATAGAGTCACCTTTCTGAATGTGTTTTGGCTGAAGTTTGTGCCCGCTCTCCACTGTTCCAATGCCGGAAGTATTGATGAATAACTGATCTGCACTGCCTTTTTCGACCACCTTTGTGTCTCCTGCAATGATCCTGATACCTGCTTTTCCTGCTTCGTCAGCCATGCTATGAACAATTTCCTTTAAATCTTTAAGGGGCAGACCTTCTTCTATAATGAACCCTGCTGTCATAAATTTGGGAACGGCACCGCTGACAGCCAGGTCATTAACAGTCCCGGCAACAGCAAGCTTGCCAATATTCCCTCCCGGAAAGAAAATCGGTTTTACAACATAGCTGTCAGTAGTCAATGCAATTGTTTCGGGCTTACATTGAAATATGGCTGAATCGTGCTTTGTATGCTCCCCATGGCCGAATGCTTTTTCAAAAACATCCTTAATCAGTCTATATGTCAGCTCCCCGCCCTCCCCATGGGCAAGATTAATCCGCTGCAGCATGATTACTCCTCCTTCATATAGTGGTAATGGGCAGCACATGTGCCTTCTGCTGAAACCATGCAGGGACCAATTGGATTAGCTGGTGTGCAGGCTTTGCTGAAAAGTGGACATTCTTCAGGAGCAGTCAGTCCCCGAATGACTTCACCGCATCTGCATTTCGTCTTTCGCGGAGAATCTATAGTAATCTTAAATTTCCTTTTGGCATCAAAGTTCTGGTACTTTTCTTTAAGTACCAGGCCGCTATTTGGGATGGTTCCTATTCCGCGCCAGTCTTCATCCCCCGGCTGTAAATATTTCTTCATCAGGCTTTTGGCAGCTGCATTGCCTGATGAAGAAACTGCATAAGGATAATCATTAATGATTTCCGCTGTATTTTCTAAACAAAGCTGAAGCAATTTATAAATACTGCTTAAAAGCTGGACCGGCTCAAACCCTGAAATGACTCCAGGCATCTTATATTCTTCTGTTAAAAAAGAGTAACTCTCTTTTCCCAGCACAACGGATACATGGCCGGGGAGCAAAAAACCGTCCAGCTGAATTTCACCTGCGTCAAGGAGCGCCCGTAAAACCGGTTCGACCAATTTTGTCGTCATCCAAATGCTGAAATTGGTTAACCCTCTCTGTTCGGCTTCCTTGATGGCTGCTGCCAGCAATGGAATTGTAGTTTCAAAGCCAATGCCTAAAAATATAATCTCTTTGTCAGGATTCTTTTCAGCGATTCGGAGGCTGTCCAATGGGGAATAGACTACACGAATATCCTTTCCCTCTGTTTTCGCTTCAAGCAATGAATGCTTGGATCCCGGCACGCGCATCATATCCCCAAATGTACAAAGAATGCTGCCTCGTTCCTTTGATAAGCTGATCATGCTGTCTATCGTTCTTTGGTCTGTTACACAAACAGGACAGCCCGGCCCCGCTATTAATTGAACGTACTCATTTAATCTCGTTTTTACACCTGTTTTGGCAAGGGCCATTGTATGTGAGCCGCACACCTCCATAAAAACAGGTTTTCGGCCGTTCAGCTGAATATATTGTTTAGCTAATTGGATGACTGCTTCTGCTGACCGCTGGCTTAAAACCGGATCAGAAAAGGGTGCCATGCTGTCCATCAATTATGTTCCTCCATTCTTCAATGCTTTCACGGGCATATTCCTCATTGATGATAGTCATGGCCTGTCCTGCATGAAGCAGCACATAATCATTGATTTTCACCTCAGGAACAAAAAGGATGCCCACATAAATCTTAGATCCCATAACATCCACGAGAGCACGGTTTTCTTCCAGTCTTATAACTTTTGAGGGAACACCTACACACATGAAATCACCCCTTTATATCTTTTTAGCTTTTGTTTGTCTGGCTGCAATCATTAATTGCCCTAATGATAATCCGCCATCATGGCAAGGAACTTTCTTATGTGTATAAACAGTAAAACCGTTCTCCTCAAGCTTTCTTGAAAGTTCCCGGGCAAGAAATAAATTTTGAAACGATCCTCCTGAAAAGACAATCCTCCGGTTAAGTTCTGGTCTTTCATCCGCTTTACATAAAATTAACGCTGCCGATGCAGATGCAACTGTCTGATGAAATCTTTGAATAATAACAGCAGGTGGAACGGCCACCAAATGTTCCTGGATGATTTGATAAATCATTTGGGAGAAATCGAGCTTGTATGGTTCCCCACTGTCTTTTATTAGCTTAAAGGGATAAGGTTTGTAAAACTCTGGCCGGGATTTATACATATAATCTGATAGTTTCATCGCTGCTTCTCCCTCGTAAGTGGATGTTTGGCAGATTCCCAATATGGCACTGACTGCATCAAATAGCCTCCCGCACGTTCCGGCAAGGGGTGTATGGATCTTCTTATTCACCATGTGTTCAATAATGCTGATTTCTCCGGCTTTTTCGGGAAACAGTTTCAGAGCAAGCTCCTTTCCATGACCAGGCCAGAATTGAAGAATCATTCCAGCAGCATTCCTCCAGGGCTCCTTTACTGCCTTCTCTCCTCCAGGCAGCGGTGTATAACTAAGATGGCCCAGCCGCTCAAAGGAATCGGCACAGCCATACAATAATTCAAACCCCCAAATATGGCCGTCATCCCCATAGCCTGTGCCGTCGAGAATCAGGCCAAAGCACGGTTCATATAAATCATTGTCTGCCATGCATGACACATGATGGGCATGATGATGCTGGACTTGGATCACAGGTCCCTTGAAATGACTTGCATACGTGTTTACGGAATACGAAGGATGTGAGTCAGCGGCAATCATTTTTTCCTCAAACCCCAGCCAGCTGTTATAATGCTTCACCTGATTCTCATAATGATGAAGCATCTCTTCATTATCCAGATCCCCAATATGCGGGCCCATATAAATGCTTTGGCCCTTCCCTGCAGCAAAGGCATTCTTCTGATTTCCCCCTAAAGCCAGGATTTGATCTAACGGATAGGCGGTTTTAAAAACCTCCGGTATAAAACCTCTGGAACGTCTGAGAAAAATAACTTCTCCAGCCTGACTGACTTGTATGACAGAGTCATCGATAGGGTGGAGAATGGGACGATTATGGGTAAGAACATAGTCACTTAGAGTGCCTGGGTCCTTTTTGAAATATAACGGCAATCCAGACGGATTAGAGCTTGTCAGTACGATGCATTCCAGCTTGCTGTTCTCAAAAAGCAGATGATGCAGCGGCGAATACGGAAGCATGATTCCAATGGTCGATAACCCCGGGGAAAGAAGCTCAGGAAGATCGGAGCTCTCTTTTTTCCTTAAAACAACGATTGGCATTTCAGGGCTTTTTAGCATCTCAGCTTCTTTCTCTGAGACATGGCAATACTTCCGGGCCGTTTCAAGTGATTTTGCCATAATAGCCAAAGGACGCTGCGGTCTGTTTTTCCGGATTCTTAGTTCATTAATGGCCTTTTCATTGTGTGCATCGCAGGCAAGATGATATCCTCCTATCCCTTTAATGCTTACAATCTTTCCTTCCGATAAAAGAGCCGAGGCCGCTTGAATAGCTTTCTGCTTTCTTTTCACCGGCTTCTTATTCGAATCATAAAGGATTAGTTCAGGTCCGCATTCAGGGCAGCATACCGGCTGTGCATGATGGCGGCGATCTGTTGGATTTTCATATTCTTCCCTGCAGGAAATACACATGTGAAATTTGTCCATAGCGGTGTGTGGCCTGTCATACGGAAGCTCCCGAATGATGGAATACCGCGGACCGCATTGAGTGCAATTTGTAAAAGGATATTGAAACCGCCTGTTACTCTCTTGACGCATGTCGCGCACGCAGTCATTGCAGATTCCCGCATCTGCTGGAATTAATGGTTCAGCATGACCGCTTCGCTTGCTTGGAACAATCTTGAAATCGTTAAAATACGATGGCACACTTTCATCTACAGTCATTTCAATAATTTTTGCCAGTTGAGGTGGGCTGTTTTGAATGTGATCAATTATGCTGGCAATGGAGTCACTTGCGCCTTCTGCCTGTATAATAACGCCATCTAAATTATTTTGAACTGTTCCCTGAATGTTGTATTTTCTTGAAAGGCCATATATAAAGGGACGGAACCCGACACCCTGTACTCTTCCGGTTACTTTAATTCTGACTGAACGCAGCATGGGTGTGTGCTTTCTTTAACCAGTTTATCCAATCCTCCATACCCTCTGCCGTCTGGGAAGACAGCGCAAGAAAAGCAGCATCCGGGTTAATAGTGCGTAAATCCCTCTGTGCTTCCTCTAAATCAAATTGTACGTATGGAAGCAAATCCGTTTTATTTATTATTGTTAAATCGGTACGGCGAAACATCAAGGGGTATTTGGGGATTTTGTCATTGCCTTCGGGTACACTGAGAATGACAGCCTTGTAGTCTTGTCCCAAATCATAGCCTGAGGGGCAGACCAGATTGCCGATGTTCTCAATAAAAAGGATATCAATTTCTTCAAGCTGGAATTCAGGCAATGTTTTGGCTATCATTTTTGCGTCAAGATGGCAGCCGCCAACTGTGTTAATTTGTATTGTTTTTACACCTAAAGCCCGAAGCCTGTCTGCATCCCGCTCAGTTGCCAGATCCCCCTCTATGACTGCGATTTTAAATTCCTTTGCCAGCGCTTTTACAGTTTTCTCAAGCAGGGTGGTCTTCCCTGCACCTGGTGCACTCATAATATTGATGACAAGTGTTTGATTTTGCTTAAACAAAGTTCTATTAAAATTGGCTGCAATATTGTTATCTTTCAGAACATCATCGTCCATTTTTATCTTCAAAACACTCACTTCCTTCGTAAGACTCAATTTGAAAAGATTCGCCCGAGATTATTTCAGTATTTAATTGTTGGCAATGTGGACAAAGGGCTATCCGGTAATCCGGGTCAAATTCTTTTCTGCACTCTTTGCACCTGGCTTTTGCTTCCTCCCTGATAATAGCCAGTTCGGTTTTTTCACTAATCAGGCTGCACTCCTGTTTTTGAAAGTAACAAAATGCAAGTTCTAATGCATCGGGCAGGACATTGGAAAGTTCCCCGACAATGATAGAGATTCGGTCAACCTTCATAAAGCCTCTCTCGAAGGCATCTTCCTCCACCAGGCGAAGAACTTCAGCCATCAGAGACATTTCGTGCATATGTAACCTCCTTTAAACAAATTGACTATTTAGTAATGGATATTCTAAATTTTTCGGGAAAAGACCGTTTGGTGACATACAAAATAAAAAGCCCATTTCAGACCAAAAGGCCTTCATAGGGCTTCTAACTCTAAATATTAATCATTCCCAATCCTTTGTCGGCTCTCTTTCTTCCGCCATTTCCATCCCATATGCCAGCCGCGGATTCAGGGCAGTTTGGCTGCTCTCTTTCTCTTGGCTGCTTTCCCTTTTGTTTACAAGGAATCTATGGACAAATACCTCGGATAGAGTGATAATCCCTGCCGCAATGACACTTCCCCAAGCGATTTGCAGGTAACTGTTAAGCAGCACACTTCCAAACACCCAAACAGATGCATAAACTAAGAAAAAGTCAGCAATGAGGGCATTCCGGTTTCCCAGCCGCGGAAGGATGATGCGGTCTCCGAGAAAATAGGACATGGCTGTTACCAGAATACTGAAAGAAATAATATCAGCGAAGGTAGCATCAAAGAATAAATCGAGCGCTATGGCAAAAGCAATCATGGCTGATGCTAATTTAAGTATTAAGATAAGTGTTTTGTTCATAAGAAAACCTCCTCTTTTACCTTAGCTTTTATCATTATGGAGATTCCCATTCATTATCTGTTCCTCAGCAGCAAAAGCAATTTTTTCAAAAAAATAAACAACTTGTTCAGTGTCCCTCAATATAATGGCAGTAATAAGGATTACATTTTAAGTTAAAGGTTGTGGAAGAGTGATACTCCGAGACAAAATACTTAATGTGGTGATAATAGGTGAATGCTGAATATAAATTTCAAAACCTTCAGGAGAGGAATATGACTTTTGAGCAGGTATTCAACCGTATCTTACTTTTTATAAAGCGAAATCCTGATGGGAACTTCAGGCTGATGATTGGAACAGATTCACAGGTGCATTGCAATCGCACTGTGTTTATAACCGGGATTGTGATTCAAAATGAGCGAAAAGGCGCCTGGGCATGTATTCGAAAAACTGTTATACCAAGGAAAATGCTGCATCTTCATGAGAGAATTTCCTATGAAACCTCACTGACTGAAGAAGTGGTCTCTTTGTTTACAGAGGATTACAAAGACAAAATGTTTGAAATCGTTCTGCCATTCCTATACAAAGGCGGATCATTTTCAATGGAAGGGCATATGGACATCGGATCAGGCAAAAGAAATAGAACCAGGGAATTTGTGAAAGAAATGGTTACCAGGATCGAATCAATCGGCCTCGAGCCAAAAATAAAGCCGGAAGCATTCGTGGCCTCCAGCTACGCTAATCGATATACGAAATAAAAGAACTCAGAGTAAATGAGTTCTTTTCATTGGGGCAAATTATACGCCTGCATGCTCCCTGTATTCCTGTTCAGCCTTTAATGCCACAGCTTCTGTCAGTTCTGCAGTAATTTCAGGAAGAGCTGTATTAAGCAAGGAATTGGCTACTTTAGCCATCATTCCCTCTGCTGAAATCTCAAGTGATCCTGTCATGATATTTTTCTTATTCCTTCCTTTCTCCGCAAGAAAGTACCCATGTCCTGTAAACTTCTCATTAAGTCCTGTTAAATGAAACGTAACCTTTGTTGGCTCCTGCCAGCTCGTTATATCCACTTTTAATTCAATTTTTTTCTTAATAATCCCCATATCGCTTTTGAAGCTCCAGGTTGATTCTTTGTCACTCAGTACCTCATGTGCAATATATCCGGGCACTAATGGTGCCCAATTCCCAATATCGCTTACAAAGCTCCATATTGCCCCTATCGGAATGTTTACTTCTGCCTGATGTGTGCAGCTTGCCATTTTTACCGCCCCTTTTAAGAAATTCATAAGTTGGTTTCCATGAATATGTATTCAAATGAACAGGGCGAGATTCATTAATTTTAATTTTTACTTGATCAATTCTTTGGAGATCAGCTCATATGAACGCAAACGGTCCTCATATTGATGAACAAGGGTAACAATCATGATCTCATCTGCTTGGTACCGGTGCTTCATGTCCATCAGCTGCTCGGCAACTTCTTTAGGGCTTCCTATAATATCGCGGTTTCTATTGTTAAATGGCTCTACATCCAGCCTGCGAAAATAGTTCTTTGCTTCTTCAATTGAAGGAATCCCCTCATTGCCCTCATTGTTTTCTGCTTTTATCTTCCAAAGCATACTGCTGAGTGCCAGCTCTTCAGCTTTCTGTGTTGTCTCAGCACATATTGCTGAGATTGTCAAAATAACTTTTGGTTTCTGTAAAGTTCCCCGTGCAATGAAACTCTTCCTATATTGTTTTATGATGTCTTCCCCATCTTTTTCACTCATAAATTGGCCAAATGCATAAGCAGTTCCAGATTCAGCAGCCATTAAAGCACTTTTCCTGCTTGTCCCCAATAACCAGGGTTCCGGGCTGATTTCAGGCAAAGGAGAAGCTGATATTTTTGCAAACATGTGATCCTCAGAAAAGTCATTATTTAAAAATTGAAGAAGCTCCATCACCATTTCAGGCATTTTGCGGACACCTTCCAAGAAATTATCTGAGAGTGCCATGGACGCTTCTGCTGATCCACCTGGTGCTCTTCCGATTCCCAGGTCCACTCTTCCAGGAAACAAGGTAGCAAGCATATTGAACAATTCCGCAATTTTGTATGGCTTATAATATGGCAGCAATATGGCACCTGCACCAATCCGTATTCTTTTTGTTTTTGCACCGATATAACTCAACATGATTTCAGGAGCAGAACTGGCAAAGCCGGATAAATGATGATGTTCAGCAATCCAATATCTTGTGAAGCCCAGCTTCTCTGCTGATTGTGCGAGCTGAACAGAAGCTTCCAGTGCTTCTTTGGGTGAATATCCCGATGAAATGGGTGCCTGATCTAAAATGCTTATTTTCAAGGTGTATCCCCTCTTTCAAAACTTAATTCTTCCGCCATTTAAAATGTAAAGCGAATAATATAATGCAGATGAGCGAAACTTATATTATTGCCTCTTAGTTTATAATGAATCTTGATCTTTAAAAAGTATATCAAATCAAATGTTCTTTTTCGTTTAAATGATATTTTTACTGCTAAAAATCTAATTTAGTGGAGTGTTGAATATGAAGGCGGTAACCTATCAGGGGCCTAATCGTGTAGCGGTTACAAATGTGGATGATCCCAAGCTTGAAAAGAAAGATGATATTATCGTTAAAATTACCTCCACAGCGATCTGCGGTTCCGACTTGCACTTATACCAGGGAAATATGCCTCTTCCAGAGGGGTATATTATTGGTCATGAGCCAATGGGCATTGTGGAAGAAACAGGTCCAGATGTAACAAAAGTAAAAAAAGGGGATAGAGTTGTCATTCCTTTCAATGTATCCTGTGGCCAGTGCGTTTATTGCCAGCAGGATCAAACCAGCCAATGTGATAATTCCAATCCGCATTATGATTCAGGGGGATACTTTGGATACACAGAAAAATTCGGAAATCACCCTGGCGGACAGGCCGAATACTTAAAAGTCCCTTTTGGCAATTATACGCCGTTTCTGGTTCCGGAATCCTGTGAATTGGAAGATGAGTCACTATTATTTTTGTCGGATGTACTTCCGACCGCTTATTGGAGTGTTGTGAACGCAGGTGTTAAAAAGGGAGATACGGTTATTGTCCTTGGCTGTGGCCCCGTTGGATTAATGGCGCAGAAATTTGCATGGATGGAAGGCGCAGAGCGTGTTATTGCAGTTGATTACCTGGATTATCGGATCAATCATGCAAAAGCAGCAAACAAAGTGGAAGTCTGTGAGTTCACGAAATATCCAGATATGGGAGAGCATCTAAAGGAAATTACTCATGGAGGCGCTGACGTTGTCATCGATTGTGTAGGGATGGACGGAAAAAAGTCGCCCCTTGAGTTTATTGAGCAAAAATTAAAACTGCAAGGCGGCACCCTGGGACCCATTCAGATTGCGACAAAGGCAGTAAGAAAAACAGGAACAGTCCAGGTAACCGGAGTCTATGGAGCAAACTATAATATGTTCCCTCTAGGTGCCTTCTTCTCCAGAAACATTACACTTAAGATGGGGCAGGCACCTGTCATCCCATTTATGCCAATGCTCTATGAGAAAATTGTTAGAAAAGAATTTGAGCCGAAAGACATTATTACCCATAAGATTAAACTGGAAGAGGCAAGCCATGGCTATAAAATTTTCAATGGACATGAAGACGATTGCATCAAGGTAGTTTTAAAGCCTTAATGGACATGAGTAAAGCCTGCTGTTTAACAGCAGGCTTTTTCGTTTATTGCAGCATTCCATCTATGATTAAGAAGTTCAATTTCTTCTGATGTCATTATTTGATATCCTGCAGGCGGATTCTTGCTGCTGATTGGGTTTCCGAAATGGACAACCACTCCTGCCGATCCGCACACACTGACAATTTCAACTCAAGCTTCTTGGATTCTTTGGAAAGTACTGAAAGGCAGATGCGTTCCTGGCCTTTGCAGCCCCTGAATAGCCTTCTCTTATGCTTATATGAAGCCGAATAACATCCATTCATTTACCTTCTATAATAATTATATCTCCTCCTGGATCGTGAAGAATGACATTCATCACAGATTTGATATTCGTGTTCCCAAGGCAGTTTTTTGCCGCATTTTCTGCACTTTCTTGAGAGCTCTTTAATATCGGTCTTTAATCTTTCGTGAACATGGTCACTGATTTCTTCTCTTAATCGTTCCCAGTATAACGCTTCGGTTCTCTGTTCAAGACGATACAGGAACAGGAGATGAAGGCCGATTGCTTTATAGGTCAGCTCCAGCTCTTCCAAATTCCGGTTCTTGATTCGGGGTTCCGGCAGCTCCTCCCCGTAAATAATGGCATACATCGTTTCTTCCCATTGGCGTACAAGATCATTTTCTTTTTTGGAGAAAGGAAGGTGGAGAAAGCCATACAGGTCCATTAGGCCGAGCTTGGCTTCAATTTCTGTGCCCCGTATCCTTTCATAAAGATCTCTCTCCTCTGTTAATGCTGCTTTTTTGGTTCCTCTTGGGCTCTCAAATTTATCCCAAAGTTCAAAGAATGACCCGAGATCGCGGTAATACCTTTGAAACCTTTCAAATACTGTATTGGTTGGGGCTATGGCAAAGCTGTGTACCGGTGCATCTTCCATTTCAAGCAGGGCTTTCATTCTTTTGATATCTTTTGTAAAAGCAACCTTCCCAATATTGTAAAGTCCTTTTCGCCCTGCTCTCCCGGCGATTTGCTTCACTTCTTGAGAAGTAAGGGTCCTTCTTTTCATCCCGTCAAATTTATCATTTTCCAAAAACACAATTCTTCGGATAGGCAGGTTAAGTCCCATCCCAATGGCATCAGTGGAAACAATGACTGAAGTTTCACCATTTATAAAACGCTGGACTTGTTTTTTTCTGGTTTCTGGAGGCATAGCTCCATATATCATGCTTACTGAGAGCCCTTCCTGCTGAAGTCTTGAGGCCGTTTCAAGCACTCTCTTTCTTGAAAAACAGATTAGTGCATCGCCTTTTCGGACATGACTGAATTTAAATTCCTTTGCTTCCACTTCAAGAGGAATATCCCGGCTGTATTCATTCAGTTCAATATCTGCGTCGCCAAGGAGCTGCAGCATCATGCTTTTAGCACTGCGGCTTCCAATAATATGGACTTCATTGGCATTTGCCTTGGTAATGGCTTTATACCAGGAAAAGCCTCTGTCTTTATCCGTAATCATCTGAGATTCATCGATCACAATGACGTCGTAAAAATCCTTTTCATAGAACATTTCTACCGTGCTGGAAAGATGCTGTGAACCGGCAACTGTCTTCTCTTCTTCACCGGTTTTTAAAGAACATGGTACACCATCGCGGTTCAATTTATCATATACTTCAAGTGCCAAAAGCCTCAAAGGCGCCAGATACAGACCGCTGTTTGCTGATTTCATACCTTCAAGGGCATGATGGGTTTTCCCGGTATTGGTTTCTCCGATATGAAGTACATATTTCCTGGCCCGTTCCACTGAAGGACTGTATTCCTGCCCGAAAATAAATTCGAGCATACGTTCTTCTTCCTCTTTCTTCCGCTGCTGCTCAGCCAGTTCTTCTGCTATTTTTCTTTCCCTGTCTTCAATGTCCTTCTCCAGTTGTTTTTGATGGACTTCAGGATCAAATGGGATATCCGCAAGCTTGACCAAATCTTCAACATATTCCTCCTGAATGGTCTCGAAAAAGCTATCATTAAGATTTTGAAGAGTATGGGCAATCAGCTTCTTTACAGACTTTCCGGTCAGCGGTTTATCATATGCATCTTCATATTCCTCGAATAGATGCTGCGGAAGGTTCTGCAGGATGAGTGCTTGCAGAGTATCGGAAAGAAATCCAGAAATATGGTTTTTATAAACATAGTAATAAGTTTCATATTCGAAATAGCCCTTGCCCCAATAAATTGCTTTATGGATATTTCCTGTCAGTTCCTCAAAGAAATCTCCCATTAAATTATAATCATCGGCGTGGAATTCTCCTGTTTCCTCAAGCTTTTCTTCAAGAGCGAAGGTATCCAGCTTTTGATACCTTGTCTTATTTTTTAAATCCGAAACCACCTGCTTTGAAGCCATATGTCTGACATGAAGATAAAGAAGGCTATAATCTCTTTCAATAATTTCATTTATTATCTTTTCGATTTCTTCGCGGATTGTATACTTTTTACGCTGGAGCTGCTCCTCTTCTGCTTTCTGAAGATAATTTGCCCTTGCCTTCTCATAGCGATTAGCCCAAGCATCATTATTGCTTTCAAATAGGTCATTGAGCCAGTCCAAACTGTTAAAGGGCTGATAATCCCTCATCTCAGTCCGGAACAGGTGATTGATTATTTTCCTGTCAACATTTTCAGTATCGTACCCCTTCTCACTTAAATACTTCTTTTTTTCCTGCTTGGATATTTTGGCGGTGATTTTATTCAGCCACACATTTACCCAGATTTGATCGATATAATGAAATCTCTCAGAAATATATTCCTTATAGGAGGGCATCGATTCCTGGCTGCCCAGATAACGGTCGGCATCCTCCAGGATTTTTATTTTTGTATGCTCTTCAGCATTATTGTATATCTGTTCAAGCTGATTCATGATCCGTTCCCCTTTAAACATCGCCCATACGCGATGTAATCATTATGACTTATGTTATGTATGATGTTGAAAATTTAAGTAATCTTCATTTTACCATCTTTTCAAAAAATATCATTGACATAAAACTTAAACCGGCATATAATTTGTTTATAATTAAAATATCTTGAATTCAAGACAAATGAATTCGAACTATTGGAGGAGAAAAAAATGGCTAAAACTAAATGGGCAGTGGATCCAGCACACAGCAGTGTGGATTTTTCTATCAAGCATATGATGATCGCGAACGTGAAAGGCAGCTTTAATAGCTTTGATGCCGAAATTACAGCAGATCCTGCAGATTTAACAACAGCTGATATTACATTCAATGTTGCACTTTCAAGTGTGGATACACGAAATGAAGATCGTGATAATCACCTGCGTTCCGCAGACTTCTTTGATGTTGAAAACCATCCGAAAATGACATTTACTTCAACAGGCATTGTAAGCAAGGATGGCGATGAATATGATGTAACAGGCGACCTTACGATTCATGGAGTAACAAAAACAGAAACCTTTACTGTCACATATGAAGGATCAGGCAAAGATCCATGGGGCAATGAAAAAGTCGGCTTTACTGCTGCCGGGGCTATCAAACGAAGCGATTATGGCTTAACCTGGAATTCAGCACTTGAAACTGGCGGAGTCCTTGTGGGCGATAAAGTAAAAATCGACCTTCAAATACAGGCAGCAAAAGCAGAATAACGCGGAAAAAGGCAGGTATACCGTCGAAGCGGTATCCTGCCCTTTTTCTTTTCCGTTATTGATCGGCTAGCAGCGTGGCAATTCGATCTTCAATGACTTTACCTTCACCGCCATCGGTTAAGTTGTTCAATACAATTGAAAAGATGAGCTCTTCCCCGCTGGCTGTCTTTACATAACCTGATAACGAACTGACTGTCGAAATTGAACCTGTTTTTGCTTTGACGTTCCCGGCTGCATTGGAGTTTTTCATGCGATTTCTAAGAGTTCCTCCCACCATCCGGTCTGTATCCCCGGCAATTGGCAAGGAGTTCAAATAAGAGGAGAACCAATCTTCGTCCTGGATTCCAAAAAGCAGTTTGGAGATCTCATTGGCCGGAATTAAGTTTACATGTGAAATCCCGGAACCGTCCCGAAGAACGAGAGTTTCCTCATTCATTCCAAAAGCTTTTACCTGTTCTACTAATACTTCCAGACCTTTTTCCCAGCTGCCTTCCCCTTTGACAACCTTGCCCATTTCCTTGATTAATGTTTCTGCATGGCCATTATTGCTTAATTTCATAAATGGAATAAGCAGCTCTTTAATAGGCATGGATTTATGCTCAGCAAACAGCTTTGCTCCTTCAGGGGCAGTGCCTGCTTTTGTCTTCCCTTTCAATGTAATGCCTTGTTCAGCGAGAGAACGCTTTAATAAATCCAATGCATAGCCAGTCGGCTCCCATACAGCGATCCATTCCCTTGAACGGCTTCCTTCAACTGGAATTTCTCCTTCTATTGTAACGGTGTTCGTGCCGTGATCCCTTTCAATATGGATAACCTTCTTTTCACCTTTAGCAACGGTTTTGGCATTATTAACGATTTTTATGTAGTCTGTTTCCGGCACCATTTTTACAACCGGTACCTGCCCGGCTTTTTCCGCGGGATATACTTCTACGATGACTGTGCCCGCATCATAATCCTCATTCGGGGACGCAGTAAGTGCTGAGACTTGTCCGCCATAATACCAGGATTCGTCGCTCCATGACAGATCAGTTGAATAGCGCACATCATCATACCAGGTGTCATCACCGATCAGGCTGCCATGAATCACCTTGATGCCTGCTTCCTTCACTTTAGCGGCAAATGCATCAAAATCTTCCTTTAACAGAGTTGGGTCTCCTTTCCCTTTTAAGATCAAGTCACCCTGCAATGTCTTTCCCTTTATTGAGCCTGTGTGAAGAAGTTCTGTGGTGAACTGATAATTTTCACCCAGTGTTTCAAGAGCGGCAGCTGCCGTAAGGAGCTTCATATTAGATGCCGGCCTTAAACGTACATCCCCAATATGGTCATATACAAGCTCGCCTGTTTCTGCATTGCGTATACTGACTCCTGCAAGTCCTCCCTTTAGGATAGGATCATTATTAAGCATTTGGTTCAGCTGCTGAACTAGTTCGCTTCCTTCTTCTGTTGCCTGGACATGAGGAGATTCGGGCTGGGCAAAAGGAACAAGTGCCAGCATAAATATCAGCATTAAACTGATATACATTTTTACACTCTTTTTCATATGTAATAAGCCACCTTCCAATTTGTTTCATTACCATTTCTTCTTAGAAAGGTGAGTTCCCTTTATTTCCATAATGAGGAAAAAGAATCAATTTTTAATTTACGTAACTATTTTATTCTCCACTTAAAAAGTTATGAGGACTGGCTATTATTTCCTATTTATAATCTAAATAAATATTATGCTAATAAGAATATTTATTCTTAACAAGCTATTAGAAAATGGTATGATAAAAACAGGTGAATTTTATAAGGGGTGGAAAGAATGAGTGTACATAAAGCAATATCAGAACATGTAGGAAAGCAGAATAAGATTATAACGAAATTTGCTGCCCTGGAGCAGCAGAGAGAATACTATATTGAGCAAGCATTGGATCTATGCAGGCGGGGACTTCCATTTTCTGCGGATAAGATAAACGAAGTAACTGGTGAAATCAATGAACTTTCTAAACAGGGAATTATACCTGCAAGAAAGTATGTAACAATTGAGATGATTGAGGAATATGCATCAAAGACAAAATAGGCACATATGATTATAAAGAAGCGTACCTTCCAATTGGATGCACGCTTCTTTATATTGGCTGTGAAGTTTCATGGGCAAATACCTGCAAATCAAGTCGTTTATTTATATTAAATTGAATTCCTTCATTTTCTAATAGTTCTCTCTGAATGTCATACAAATCTTCATCTTTAAACCCAATTTCCCCTTTCCCATTCACAACCCGATGCCAGGGAAGCTGATGCTTTTCACTTTGGGTATGGAGAATCCGGACCACCTGTCTTGCTCCCCGGGGGCTCCCGGCCAGCCTAGCGATTTGTCCGTATGTCATGACTTTTCCTCTTGGGATGTTTTTAATGATTTTTATCACTTTTTCTGTAAATGGCTTCATATGATTGCTCCCTTTTATCTTATATTATAAAACAATCCCGCCTGAGTTTCAGGCGGGCTCTCGTATTATTCCAGCATTTTCTTTGCATGCTCCGGAAAATCAATAAACGGGTTTCGGTTCCCCTGGAGGGCTTGAATGGCAGCGTTTCTATGCTTTTCATATATTGTGACGGGATTTTCTTCATGCCAACTATGCAAAATCTGCATATCCATCTTTTCGTCAATTATAAGTGCTTTTTTATATCTGACAGCAAAATAGAATACAGCTCTTGCGGCAATCCCCTTTCCATATTCCGGTTCAAACTTCTCCTGTTCTGCCATCCCGCATCCATTCCTGACGCCCGCCACCTCTATTTCCGGGACATAGGCTTCAAATTCATAGTAGGGGAAGTTGCTTCTCATACTATTGCATGCCGGCTCACAGGCAAAAAGATGATGGAGGTCCCCTTTCATTGGCTGTCTTCCATCAAACCATGATTGCGGGACGACATGCTCGGTATTAAATATAACTCTTTCATTGCTGTAAAAGCCGCCTTCATGAATCGTCTGAAGGAGCTTGAGATCCTGGTCAATGGCTTTAAGAGGATCGACGCCTTTCCCGGAATATAAGCTTTTAAGCTTGAGGTTTTCCTGCAGATCCACCCATGGATATACATATTGGTGAGGTGAGTAATCCAATTGCCGGTTATGAGTACGAACCAGCAGATCATGAACCTCTTCCGGGAGATCTTCTTTTTCAAAATCAAGGGTTCCATAGTAATCCTTTTGATTTATGATATCTTCCTCAGTGTTATAATAGGGTTCATTCTGGACACTTTCAATATACTTTGACTGAGCCTCTGCCCATGCCGCTGCTATACTATTCACTTTAATCATATGGCATTAAGAACAGTCGATTTGAGCTCCTGGTCGAAGATTCCGGCTAAATGATCTGGAACGGTTAAATAAACAAGCCCGTTTCCTTCAAGTTTGGGAGAATTGCCAAGCGGAACCGTCCTTCTGATTAATTGGGCATAAAGCTCAGGTTCTGAAAGTTTTCTTTCAAATTGCCTGTTTGCAAAATCCTTGATCAGGGCCAGAGCTCCGGAAACATGCGGAGCAGCCATTGAAGTACCGCTGAGGGTTGCATACTTTCCGTTCAGAAAGGTAGATAATATCCCTTCCCCAGGCGCCACTAAGTCTATTTCATTATGAGAGTTTGTAAAATCGGAAGAATCCCTTTCGAGGTTAATAGCCCCTACACTAATCACTTCATTATAGCAGCCTGGATAAGCAAACTCGTCGGTTGAGTCGTCCCCATCCCCTTCATTACCTGCTGCGCATACTACAAGGATATTCTTATTTACAGCGGCTTTAATCGCATCATGAAGTTCAGGAACATCAGCTGGTCCGCCAAGCGACATGGAGATAATATCTGCATTTTGTTCGATGGCATAATGGATGCCCTTGATAATCCATTCGTATTGTCCGGAACCATCTTTATTTAAGACCTTTACAATAAGGAGTTCAGCTTCAGGAGCTACCCCAATAACACCAGCATTATTTTCATATGCAGCAATAGTCCCTGCCACATGTGTTCCGTGGCCATTATAGTCCTTGAAACTATTTGGATCGCTGTTATCATCGTCTGTAAAGTTCCTTCCGCCCGTTACACGGTCCTTCAGATCAGGATGGCTAATGTCGCAGCCGGTGTCCAAAACAGCAATTTTGATTCCTTTTCCTTTTGTTTCGCTCCAAACCTTTGGCGCCTGAATCAATTCCACGCCCTTTGGAACTTCCTTAACATTTTCTTCCTGCTGAATCACCTTATAAGGAATTACACGAACATATTGCTCCATTTCTTTCCCTCCTTAAGAGATTAAATTGAAGCTGGTTCTTGCTGTTAACTACATTTTAACAATTCTGAATATTTAATAACAGTACCGTTGGTAGCGAAATTTAATAGAATTAAGATAATAAAAAGGAATGATTTGTGATATTTGGACTATGAATTGGGATTATGCTTATATCAAAGCATTCATGAAACTGGTTTATCTCAGAGTTTTTAAAAGCTTCGGAATCTCTGCATAGATTTGAATGATTTCATCGATTTTCATTCTGACAAGCCCGGAAGATGAAGGAGCAACAAAGTCGATAGTGCCGGGAATTACTGATTCCTCCTGTATTCCCCATGGAAGCTTTTTTTTGCGGCTGTATTCCTGATAAACGCCTTTTCCAACAAAGCAAATGACCTTTGGCTTGAATTCAGCTATTTTTTTCATCAGCTCTGCTCTTCCTTCTTTATATTCTTCCTTCGTTATTTCATCAGCTGCTTTAGTGGGTCTTGCCACAATATTTGTCATTCCATATCCCAATTCCAATATTTTATAGTCTTCCGCTGCGGCGTATTTACGGGGAGTTAAGCCTGATTCATGAAGAATTTTCCAAAAGCGGTTGTTTGGGTTTGCAAAGTGATGGCCTGTCTCTCCTGACCGAATGCTTGGGTTGAAGCCGACAAAAAGCAAATCAAGATTTTTTTTCAAGTGGTCTTTAATTGGCTCCATATAACCATCCTTTCGATTTTGGCAAGCTACTGTTCATTTTACCTAAAACGTCAGGTTAACAAAACAAAAAAGAGCCCTTTAAGGCTCTTTTTACTGAACGGATTATCCTTCAAGAATTTCAACTTTCTCCATAACATCGCCGTTTCTCATCGCTTTAACTGCTTCCATTCCGGAAGTAACTTTTCCAAAAACAGTGTGAACACCGTTTAGGTGAGGCTGTGGCTCATGAACGATAAAGAACTGGCTTCCGCCTGTATCGCGGCCTGCGTGAGCCATAGAAAGAGATCCTTCTACATGCTTATGTGGGTTTCCTTCTGTTTCACATTTGATTGTGTACCCTGGACCACCAGTTCCTGTTCCGTTCGGGCACCCTCCCTGACTTACAAACCCAGGGATTACACGATGGAAATTCAAGCCATTATAAAAGCCTTCATTAGCAAGCTTTTTGAAATTTTCAACTGTCCCTGGTGCTGCTTCAGGATATAGTTCAAATTCAACCTTTTCACCGTTTTTCATTAATATGTATCCTTTTTCTGCCATACTAATCATCTCCTTATGTAAAAATCAAATTAATAATACCATTAATCTCATCAGGAATAAAATCAAAAGAAGTTTTTTCCCTGATTGAATATAAAAAACAAAGGGTAAAGTTAAGATAGCATAGCATCATAAAATGCAGAAATGTCTTATTGGAGGTTTTTAGAATGAAAAAATGGGCTTTTGTTTCAGATTTTGACGGAACTATTTCAAAAAGGGACTTTTATTTGATTATGATGGATAAATATTTTCCGGAGGGGCGCAGCCTGATGCCCAAATGGAAGGCTGGTGAGATTAGGGATATCGACTTCTTGAATAAAGTCTTCACTTCCATCAATCAGGATGAAGAACGAATTATCAGCGATATTTATTCAATTGAAATAGATGAATATGTACCTGATTTTATTGAAAAGATTCAGCAGAATGGCGGAGATTTTTATATTTTAAGTGCCGGCACAGACTATTATATCCATCACATCTTAAAAAAGTTTGGGGTTAAAGGTGTTCAGGTTTTTTCGAATGAAGGATACTACCATGAGAAGAATGTCCATATGAATATTGATAAGAATCATCAGCATTATCATGAACAATATGGCATTGATAAATCAAAGGTCATTCAGGACTTAAAGAAGGAATATGAAACTGTGTTTTTTATCGGGGACAGTGAACCGGATTCCCACCCTGCAGAGCATGCTGATATCACCTTTGCCAAAAATGGGCTTCAGGACCTTCTTCGGGAAAAGGGCATAAGGTTTGTTCCAGTAAAAGAGTTTACAGAAGTGGAAGAGTATTTAACTGAAAAAGGCATTTTGCCAAGATCCTAGGGAAAGATCCCGGGAGAGCAGTGGCTTTACCCGGATTTTTTTACAAAATAAGAAAGTATAAAATTTTGAACACCGATAACTGTCTAGCTCAGGGCGCCATCGGCTCTCGGGTCTAAGCCAATCCGTCCAAAAGGTTAAGGAACAACCTTTCAGCCGGCTCGTCTTATGCTTGTCACCGATAGACGGGCGCCCTGCGCTTTTCTTATGTACGTTAACCAAATAACTCCAAAAATAATATTAAAATAAATATAATCATTGCGTAAAATGATAGATGCAGAAATACAGTTGTTAATCTAAATTTGATTTCTTCCACATTAAATGACTGTTGTCTTCGAGTCCTTGCCCTCACTGCAGCAACACCATCCCTGCACATAATAATTTGATCATCTGATCATCGCCATGATTTATTATTCTTCATGAAACAGGCGCTTCCCTTCAAAAAATAAAAACTGAATTTCCTGGGGAAGCGCATAACATGACAGATATTTAGGTTATTCTTCTTTTTTTTCAAGATAATGATCAATCTTATTATCGAGTATTTCAAGGCTTTTCATAGCCCGCTCAAAATCAAGTTCACGATAGTGATGGGCTCCACCCGGTTCTTCATCTTTTTCATCTGCCAATTTGACCAGGGATTGCAGCGGAGTTCTGACAACTTCACCGCCAGGCAGAAATGAATCCGTGTGAAAAAGGATAGCCAAGGCAATTTCTTTTGCTTTGATCGGGTTCTCGCCAAGTCTTATCAGCAGTTTATGTGCCCGCTCAGCACCTTTAATGGCATGGATGTCATTCTGCCTGTATAGGTCGTAATCCCACTTTCCATTTTTGTACCAGGTATAATGGCCAATGTCATGCATAAAGCCTGCTTTGGCTGCTGAATCAACATCTTCTTCCATTTCTTTGGCAATCTGGAATGCATGATAAGCAACTGCAATAGCATGAGCGATGCCGGAGCGTGTTATATATTTTTGTGCGATCCGATGCTGAAAGATATCGGTCAGTTTAACATCCCTCATGTAATTCCCCTCCAGTCAAAATTTAAAATTTCTTATTGAGATTTTTTTGCTTATTCATTACTTCATATGATTTTTCAATAATATCTGTTAAAACATCGCCTTTATAAATCCTGCCGAGTTTTGTGTTTTCCTGATAATAATCAACAATTTCATCAAGCTTATTTGAAGTTTCTTTTGATATGCGGACATTAAGCTGAATACGGATTTCTCCACTCATTGTAATCCTCCTGGCTATTAATATCTAAGAGCTAGCATCATGATAGCGAATGCTGTCGTTTTGTTAGTGGGTGCTATAAATATTTAGGTTACACTGTTTTGCTGAATTATTCCAGTATAAAGTTTCCTGAAGCAAAAAAAGAGAACAGCTATGTAAGCCATTCTCTGTTTTACGCTAATTGCTGTATTGTTCCCATTTGTCTTTCAGGAATCTGCCGAAATCCTCAAGCTCCTGCTTTCCTTCTCTCAATTTTTCCTTCCAGATTGGAAGATCCTCTCTCAGTTTGCCTTCGAATTTTTCAGCTTGTTCTTTAATGGTTTGTCCAATTTCTTCTGTTAATTCCTTTTTCTCGAGCTTTTCATTTACCGATTTAGTAGTAAATTCCCCTTCCTGCATGTATGGCAGGCTTGATTCCATTATTGATCTGAAAACAGGGACTGCTGTTTCAGAACTGCTTTTTGACAGATAATGTTCCCTGTCAGTCTGGTCATAACCCAGCCAGACAGCGCCAACCAAATTCGGTGTATAGCCTACAAACCATTGATCCTTTGTTCCGTTAATGTCTTTATATGGGAGCTGTGTCGAACCTGTTTTCCCGGCAATTTGGACTCCTTCTATTTTCGTAGCGCTCCCTGTGCCGGTTTCAACTACATTTAATAGCATGGAAGTCATTTGATTAGATACGGTTTTCGTCGTAACTTTAACTGTTTTTTTGTCGCGCTCCGCAATGATGCTTCCGGTCGGCCCCACGATTTTCGTAATTAAGTGGGCATCATTACGCTTCCCGCCATTAGGGAAAGCTGCATATGCTTCGGCGAGCTTTAAAGGTGAAATTCCCTTTCTCATCCCGCCTAAGGCAATTCCGAGATATTCATCTTCTTTTTCGAGTGGGATGCCGAACCGCTCCAGAGCATCCAGCCCTTTATCCAGTCCAATTTCATTAAGCAGCCATACGGCTGGGACATTGATCGAGTCTTCCACAGCTTTATACATGGACACCTCGCCTTCATATTGTCCTGAAGCATTAGCCGGTGTGTAATCTCCGTATGTTACGGGTTCATCCTTCAGCATCGATGTTGGTGAGTATCCCTCTTCAAGAGCAGGTGTATAAACGGCTAAAGGCTTTAGTGTTGATCCAGGCTGGGCTTTGATGTGTGTGGCCCTGTTGAATCCTCTGAAAACATGTTCACCTCTGCCGCCGACAAGGCCTCTGACTCCCCCTGTCGCAGGATCAAGAAGGACAGCTCCACTTTGAACGATTTCTCCATTCATGCCAGCCGGGAAGATTGAGTCTTTTTGATAAACATTTTCCAGGCTTGATTGCAGATTTTGATCCATTTCTGTGTATATTTTATATCCTCTTGTAAATATCTCTTCCTGTGTTAATCCGTACGTATTTATTGCTTCATCAAGTACGGCATCAACATAGTAAGGGTATTTCCTTTCCTTCTTGCTTCGGGTTCCTTCCTGTAAGTGAATCTTTTCATTTACAGCGTTCTCATATTCTTCTGCTGAAATCATCTTGTGCTCTTTCATCTTCCCAAGGACAACATTCCTTCTTTTGATTGCCCGTTCGTAATGATTGTATGGATCGAGGGCAGAAGGCGATTGAAGCAATCCTGCAAGCAATGCACTTTCGCTGATGCTCAATTGCTTTGGTGTTTTGCTGAAATACTTATTTGATGCCTGTTCGATTCCCCATGAGCCGCTTCCGAAGTAAACCTGATTTAAATACATTTGCAGGATTTCATCTTTTTTATAATTTTTTTCGATTTCAACTGCCAGGAACAGTTCTTCAGCTTTTCGCTTGTAGGTCTGTTCAGGTGAAAGTAAAGCATTTTTGGCGAGCTGCTGAGTAATTGTACTTCCTCCGCCGGTTATGCTCCCTGCAAATAAGTTGCCAAAGAAGGCTCTGGCAATCCCTTTTATATCAAAGCCGTTATGCTTATAAAAGCGTTCATCTTCAATCGCGATAACGGCATTGCCCACATGTTCAGGCAATTCTTCAATATTTGCACCCTCTGCTCTATTTTCCGCAAGACTTGCAGCAGGATCACCGTCTTTATCGTAAATAACAGTTGACTGCCTTAATCCCTCTTTTAAAGTCTCCACGTTAGCTGTAGCTGCCAGAAACGCAAAAAAGAGAATGGTTAAAAGTAATATAGTTAATGATAAAAGCAGCAGAATTTGTGTCAGGTGCTTTTTGCGCCAAAATCCTGCAAAAGCTTCTTTGAATCGCTGAAATTTTTCCATGGTGACTCCTTCGCTATTTCTTTTAAGTTCCCTTATTATTTCCCCTTATTATATATTAAACGAACAAACTGCATAAAAAGTTTCAACTTCAACATTAGGGGCTGCCCACAAAAAAGGCTTGTTTTCTTTTTGGAATCATGCTATATTGATTAAGCGATGAGCTAATTGCATAAGACGACAGACAAGCCATTCTTGGCAATGCACTATGTGGAGTGCAGTCGAGTCGCCGCAATACGTAGAAAAAGACGCCTCTCTGGGGCGTCTTTTTATTTTATTAATGATGTAAAATATGAGCCTGCAGCAGCTGACCGGAGCCTGGCTGCTACATATGGCGGCAAGGCGTTTTTATGGGACTCCGCCGGCATGCCCAGCCACAATATGTTTCCGTCAATTAAGAGGAACGGGAACGGGAGGCATATTGGCGATATCTTATCTGGAGAAACGGATGGGACAGAATGCTCTGCAAGCAGGATCAGGTTCGCTTTTGAAGGCCTGTTGGAAAGTGCCTGCCCCCACTCTTTCCCCAAACCCCGGCCATCAGGAAGGGAAACAATAATCTCTTTTTTCGCTTTAGAAATATCCTCAAACACTTTCTCCAATTTTCTTGCATGCATCCATTGAAGGCGCGGATGCTGATTTTTAATCCATCTGCCAATCTGATCAGGATGAATGGCCTGTCCATTGCGCGCTTGATGATCTGCCAGCTTCCGCCATGTTTTGTTTCTAAATACCTTGTTTTGTATAAATTGCAGATCGCAAATATGTATGAATTTTCCCATGGTTCTTGTTATGGCAACATTCAAAAGCCTTTCGCTATCTTTCCCAGTCAGCAGCATTCCAGCTCTGTCGTGGGGCTCGGCATCGGCAGAATCAAAAATCATGACTTCCCGTTCACTTCCCTGAAAACGGTGAACGGTCGCAGCAATAATATCAGCTGAAGCTCGTTCCTCTTCATATATCTCGCAGAGAAGCTGTTCCATTAATAACGATTGTGCGCGATAAGGAGTGACATATCCTATCGACCGGCATCCTCCTATGTAAGCTTCATGTATCAGCTGAAATCCAAGTAATAGATTCCAAAAATTAAGTCTTGAATTCGAGCTGCCATCTTTTATGCCATAATCACCTGATCCATTTGTATTGATCAGGATTGAGGCATTGCCGGGAAAAGGTGTGCACGCTGCAATAGGGGCTCTGGCGGCCATTACATCGGGATGGTCACCTACAAGTGAATGATAAATATGTTTATTGGAAAAAGCGGATATGTCCGGGTGCATACGGCGCTGTTCTTTTAATAGAAAAAGGTGCGGATGCAAGTGTCCATCCTTGACTGCATCAGACACGCCAGAGTGGTGAAAGATATCCTCCCTCAGCCATTTTTCCGACAGCTTATGCTTTGAGGCAGCAATAGGAGGAAGCTGTTTAAAATCCCCGCAAATGATCACCCTTTTTCCAAGCGAAGCAGCAAAGGCAGCCTGGGGAACATAAGCCATGCTGGCTTCATCGATGATGACCAAATCAAAATTTTTCTCATAAATTGCCGGGTCACTTGCAGCTTTTGCAAGTGTTGTTCCAATAATCGAAGCGTTTTTTACAAACTCTATTTCCTTTTGCCTGATTTTTTCAAACACTCCGGACAGCTTTTTTTCAAGCTCAATCAGCTGATCGGAATCTCTTCGGCTGAACGATCGTGATAAATCCTGTTTAAGCAGGCGGCGGTCCTCCATTAGAGCTGATTTTTGCTCAGAGAGATTAGAATGCTCCTTATTTAAAAGAAATTCGGCGGTCAATGAAGGATGATTGATTAATGCCGGACCGATTCGTGATCCGTAACGAAGCAGATCACCATCAGCGATTGTTCTTTTGCATGATGCAAAGGCAGAAATCTCTGCCATAAGGACATCTATTGCCTGATTGGAGTGTGCCAGAATGAGGACATTTTGCCCTTTAAAATATTTATTGGCGGCCACACGTGCAAGTGTGTAGGTTTTTCCCGTGCCTGGCGGTCCCCAGACATATGTGACTGGATTAAATTTAGAACGCAATATCAGTTCATGGGTACCGCTCTTTACTTTATCAGCAGGGTGCTTGGGAGGCATGGAAGGATCCATCAATTTTTTTATTCTGGCCCTCTTTCTTTTGCTGTCTTTTATGTCCTCTAAGCGCTGAAAAAGCTGGTCCAATAGTTCCCATGGGTCATGAAGCAAATAGGCCTCCGATAAATCGCTGCCAATATCCTCTTTTAATGCCAGAATGACATTATTTCCTTCCGAAGAAAGGATCCTTCCTTCCACCCTCTTACTTCCCCAGTCTATTTTTATGGATGAACCAGTGGGTATTTTAATGGCTGAAGGTGTATCGAAAAAATACATATAGGCATCTGATTTTGAAAGCAGACGCCCATTATGTATTAAGCAGCGGGAGCTCCCGTATTTCTTTAAGTGTAAAATCTCTGCCTGGATGGCTTTTTGCCAAGCCCTTAAAAGTCCAAGTGTTGATGTCATTTTTAACGTCCTTTGTTCACTAAAATATTCAATTAGACTAATATATCATTTACCTGCCAATATGCAAAACAAAAAATGATTTATATCTAAGGTTAATTCTCCCGAAGTATGAGATAATGAATAAATAACACCTAATCGAATTAACGAAAGAGGGATCAGTATGAAGCGCAGAAATAAATTTGATCAAAATGATGTTGTGATTCTGGTTGATACAGGAGAAAAAGTGACAATCAACAAAACATGCTATGTGGCGAAAATGAAGAAATACACATATACAATTAAAGAAAATCCGAAAATGTTTTATTTCGAAGAGGAAATGAAGGAAATACTTTAGAAATAGGCTATAGAATTGTAAGATTTCTCTCCACAAATGCCCAGTTTTGCGGAAAACGCAAGCTCAATTGCCAGTATGTCATCCCTAATAGATTATACTGGTCAATTAATTTATATTTTTCAGTTAT
The DNA here is from genome assembly GCF_000565285.1 of Cytobacillus firmus DS1. GTDB lineage: Bacteria > Bacillota > Bacilli > Bacillales > Cytobacillaceae > Cytobacillus > Cytobacillus firmus_A. The sequence continues at coordinate 59,824 of NZ_APVL01000011.1, forward strand.
GCTCCGGATATCTTCGAACCAGACCACATGTTCTTCTGCTCCATTCCAGTACCTGAACCATGGGGATGCTGCATATCCATCGTATTGAATTATTGCTCCTCTGCTTAATGCTAAATTTTGAATGGCTTGCATGGATAATGAGCGGGTTCGATTATCCGATGTTCGCCAGTCATAGCCATATAACGGCAAGGCGATTTGCAGTTTTGCCGGGTCAATCTGGGTGATCGAATATTTAATAACCTCCTCGACCCACCATAGTGGAGCGATGGGATTGGGAGGACCTGTGGGATAACCGTAATCCATTGTCATGACTGCAACAATATCTGCTCCTTCTCCAATGGCTTTATAATCATATGCCCCTATTATCCGGTTTGTTGGGATATCTTCCGTTTTAGCATGTACATTAACATGAAGAATTTTTGGCCCTAAGGCATTTTTTAATTCTTTAATGAAAGAATTGAAATCCTGGCGCCTTTGCGGCGGGATAAATTCAAAATCCAGACTGATGCCTCCATATTCTTTTTGAGTGACAAAATTCATCAGGCTTAAGATTAAGTTCCTTCTATAGATTGGTCTTTCAAGTACCCCTCCAATTAATTCAGCATTAAAATCCCCTTCTGCAAGGTTTCGGATCATAAGCAGCGGAATGACATTCAAACGCCTGCTTTCTGCCAATATGGCTGTATCATCAAGCTCTATATAGGCATACCCTTCCTTTGTCATCGAGTAGGAGGATATGGCAATGTAGGTTAAATGTCTTGCGGTTTCTCTGAAAGCAGGTAAAAAGGATTCAGGAGCATACGGGACTATAAAACCCAGCGTCCTCATAACTAATTTACGTGCTGATGGGATGTTTAATTTCTGGCCGATATACAGCCCTTCTGGCCTGATCCCCGGGTTTGCTGACAGAATGCTACTAATGGATGTCTGAAAACGCTGGGAAATGGTCCATAGTGTGTCTCCCTGTTTAACTAGATAAGCTCTGATAACTGGTCCATCTTCCGGAATATATAGAGCTAAACCAGGGATAATGCCAGGTCCATTTTCAAGCCCATTTGCTGTTATTATAGTCAGGATCGGAATATTAAACTTTTGTGAAATGCTCCAAAGACTATCGCCTGCCTGAACGATGTGAATTCCCATAAAGCACCTCTTTTCACTTGCTTTTAAGTTAGTTTATGGGTGTGGCAAGCCTGAATAGTACTAACTGAAAAATAAGTCATAATTAGAGAGTTTTCTATAATACTGGGGATTGTGTCGGTGCTGCTTATGGATGGACGGATGCTTGCATTTCGCATTACTCTCAAAAAAACAAGTGGCTTCAAGAATTCTTGATAGCCACTTTCTAATGCTTTTAAAAATTACAGATAATCTGCTTCATGCCCTCCCAGTGAATCCATGTGGCTTGCAATCATAGCAATGATCGTGCTTGCCTCTTCTTTACTGAAGATAAAGTGATCTTCATCCTTGATCATTTCCTCGTCATCTGTCCAAATGCGATTCACCCTGCGCAGGACGCCATCACCTGTTTCCTGGACCACTCCAAACTGATAGGATACCTCCACTTCATCTTCCTTGAAAAAGGCGGTCACTTCAGGAGTTTCCCACTCTACATCTACTTCTTCAAAGATATCTCCCTCGCCGCCGAAGTCATATTCATCGGCGATGATAAAATCTTCGTCTTCTGATGCATAAATTTCATCATTTTCTTCAAAGTCGAATTCATCATCATCTGCGCCATTCATGTAGTCATGAAGGCTTTCGTGGACGGTATCGATGATGTCTTCAATATCAAAAAGCATTGTTTTAGATGTATGGCCAAGTTCGAAGTCAAAGTCTTCTACATAGAATTCTTCATTATGCGGATCAAAGAAAAGTGTGCAAAAGTACTCTCGGTCATTATCATCGGTTTCAATGAAAAATTCCATTCTGGGATGCTTGGCACCCCGGTCAACCGACATATGGCCAATCTGATCATATTTGCTGCAAATGGATTCAAGATGGTCCTGTAACTCACCGCTTACCCTGTCAAACCATTCTAGTGACATACTGCATCCCTTCCTCTCAAGGTTTTTCTCAAATCTATTGTTCCCACTTGCCTTTTTTTCAAGTATGGGATAATTAGCCAATAGAATTAGACGCGGGATGGCACTAAAAAAGGCACCCGATACAAGCCGGGTGCCTGAGATAAAGTGAAACTTCAATCAGTGGGGATTTCCTTATCCCCCACTGATTGTTAGTTGAACCAATCGGGCCTTTACGGGCAGTTTGACCCCCGCTTATCCTCCTTTGATTCCTCTGAGTCTTGAAGTGGGGGTCTTACTGCCCGTTAGACTGCGATAAAGTGAAATTTCAATCAGTGGGGATTTCCTTATCCCCCACTGATTGTTAGTCGCGTTCTAGTGTCGCTAAGATCTCCGCTAGCGCTTCGATCAATCGACACTACGAACCCGATTGGTTCAACTAAGCCTCTGCCTGAGCGTCGGCAAGTTTCACTGTATCTCACCAATTGGGCCTTTACGGGCAGTTTGACCCCTGCTTATCCTCCTTTGATTCCTCTGAGTCTTGAAGTGGGGGTCTTACTGCCCGTTAGACTGCGATAAAAATTAAACCTGCAGTCCGTAGTTTCGGCAAAGAGCTGCCAAACCACCTGAGAATCCGCTGCCAATGGCATTGAATTTCCAGTCGTTCCCATGACGGTATAACTCACAGAAAACTACGGCTGTTTCAATTGAGAAATCTTCTCCAAGATCAAAGCGAAGCAGCTCCTGATTATTGGATTCATCCACTAATCTTACGAATGCATTGGAAACCTGGCCGAAATTTTGCTGCCTTAATTCTGCATCATGAATCGTAACCGTTATGCCAATTCGATGGACGTGTGAAGGTATTTTAGTAAAATCAACAACAAGCTGCTCATCATCACCGTCCCCTTCACCTGTACGGTTGTCTCCTGTGTGAATAACTGCCCCGCTTGGATGCTGAAGATTATTGTAGAAAATAAAATCATGATCATTAGCACATTTACTGTTCTCATCAGCCAGAAATGCTGATGCGTCAAGGTCGAAGTCATGTCCGCCGCTATATTTGTTTGTGTCCCAGCCCAGGCCGATTATGGCTTTAGTCAGACCGGGATTTGTTTTAGTAAGATCAATTCTTTGACCTTTTGATAATTGAATACCCAAGATACTCACTCCTTCATAAAACAAATCCATTTTTTATGACAGATCACCTGTGTGCAGGTTTTTCCTAAAGAGAAAGCCAGGAAAAGCTGCTGCTCTGCCTGGCAAAAATAGAACTTAACCTACCTGCAAGCCGAAGTCTGTTGCAATGCGGGCAAGTCCGCCCTGGTAGCCTGAACCGACAGCAGAGAATTTCCATTCTCCATTATGACGGTATAATTCACCTACAACAATGGCAGTTTCAATAGAGAAATCTTCGCCCAGATCGTAGCGGATTAATTCTTCATTTGTTTCTTCATTGACGATTCGTACAAATGCATTGGAAACCTGACCAAAATTTTGGCCGCGTCCTTCACCATCATGGATTGTAATAACGAAAGAAATCTTCTCAATGGAGGAAGGAACAGCGCTAAGGTTAACTTTGACTTGCTCGTCATCGCCATCTCCCTCCCCTGTTCTGTTATCTCCTGTATGTACGACTGAGCCATTGCCGCCTTCGAGCTGGTTGTAGAAAATAAAATCTTTATCTGATGCACATTTGCCATTGGAATCTAATAAGAAAACACTGGCATCAAGGTCAAAATCCAAGCCGCCATCATATTTATTTGTATCCCAGCCAAGTCCTACTATTACATTAGACAATCCGGGATTCGTCTTTGTTAAATCAATTTTTTGTCCTTTCGATAAAGAAATACCCACGTTCATCCATCCTTTCAGGTTCAAAAATTTTTTAACAGCATCGCTGAAATACGAGGCTATCAACTATGTACACCTTTAGTGTAAACGTTTCAATAGAAATCGTAAACCGATTTGCTATTGAGCCGTGAAAAAAGTTCTTTAATATCTCAACTGTTTGATGGATAATTCTGTTCCTTCCTTTTTTACCTGTTATTCTTTATAATGTCTTGTTGGGTAGCTGGATACAGAAAGGGTGAACGCATATGGCTGAGCTAAAGCAGCTGATTTTCTTTGATTTTGAAATGCTGTGCAGCAAAACTGGCATGCTGTTTGAAGATATGGAGGCCATTCGTCTTGGTGCCGTAAAAGTGGATGTTGAATCTGGCCTGGTCACTGGATTTGACAGGCACATTCGTCCGCAGCAGAACTCACCATTAAGTACTTTCTGTAAAGAATTGACCGGGATCTCTGACTCCGACTTAGAGAAAGCGGATGATTTTCCTGAGGTATTTAAGGATTTTCTCTTTTGGATCGGCGGAGTTAAAAAAGCCAGATTCTTCTCCTGGTCGTCCAGTGATATCTTAAGACTCAAAGCTGATGCTTTGCGACATAATCTTCCTCAGGCTACTATTGAAAAAATCAGTAAAAGATATGTTGATTTTCAGGCTGTTTTTACAAAAAGAGCTTCCCGTACAGCAGCTTCTGTTGAAAAAGCATTGTCCTTCTATGAACTATCTTTTATCGGAAAACCTCATCATCCCATGTATGATTCTTATAATACACTGCGGATTTATGAGTCATTTGAAGAGCATTTGGTAAAGACCGATTTAATTATGGTGCAGCAATTTATTTTTCAGGAAGCTGAACTCCCTCCTGTTGAAAGGCTCAGTCAGGAAATTAAATATATATTCCAAAAAGACCTGGGGGAATTTTACTCCAATTTGAATGATGCCTTTCGTATGAAAGATGCCTGGAAATTAATTAAAAAAACTAAAAAACTCGTTGAGAAATATGAGAATATCCTGCTAAGCCGTTCTGGCATTTTTGATGAAGAATTGATTTCCGGTGTTGAAGAATTAATCAACTTTTATAAGGAACTTCAAACCGCTTACCGGGAACATTGTTCGTACACATCAAAAATTATGATACTGCATGAGCAAATGGTTGAACCGCTGCAGAAAATATGCGTATAACACGGAGGTGACATAACAGTTGCCTCTGTTTTTATGTCGTTTTGCAATCGTTTAGCTTGGTATTCTTAAGATTTTCAGAGATAATAACTATACTAAAAACGGGGAGATGATAAGTTTGGATAGAGTGCAGATGGCAGAAGATCTGTCGTTTTCAAGAGTCGTCCATGGACTTTGGAGACTTGCTGACTGGAAATTTTCAGATAAAGAGTTAATCACATTAATAGAGCAATGTTTTGAGCTGGGCATAACGACATTTGATCACGCTGATATTTATGGAAGCTATACATGTGAAAGCCTGTTTGGAAGGGCGCTGGAGAAAAAGCCGGAGCTCCGTGAAAGAATGGAAATTGTTACGAAATGCGGGATTGTCCTCGAGTCACCAAACCGGCCTGAGCATAAATCCCATCATTACAATACCGGAAAAAAACATATTATTGCTTCTGTTGAGAAATCATTGCAAAATTTGAGAACAGATTACATAGATACCCTGCTCATTCATCGTCCTGATCCTTTTATGGATCCTGAAGAAGTTGCTGATGCATTTTCGGCATTAAAGACCGCCGGCAAGGTAAGGCATTTTGGGGTTTCGAATTTTAAAAGCCATCAGTTCACGATGCTTCAGTCCTGCCTTGAAATGGACCTGATTACCAATCAAATTGAGCTGTCTGCCTTTCATCTGGAGAATTTCGAGGATGGCACATTAAATCTGTGCATGGAAAAAAGAATTGCTCCGATGGCATGGTCCCCCTTGGCCGGCGGAAAAATCTTCAGCAGTACCGATGAAAAACCTGCACGCCTTAGAACTGCACTGCTTAAAGTCGCAGAAGAAATCGGGGCGAAGGATATTGATGAGGTGTTATTTGCATGGCTCTTAAACCATCCTGCCCGAATCATGCCAATTACCGGGTCCGGCAGGATCGAAAGAATTGAACGTGCTGTCCGTGCATTATCTTATAAACTAAACCGGGATCAGTGGTTTGAGATTTATCAAACCTCACTGGGGCATGATGTCCCTTAATAAAGAAAACAGCCCAATCTATAAGCGGGCTGTTTTTTTACATATTATTGAAAAACACTTTTAAAAGCAGGAGGAGATAATTCCACCTCTTCAAACACTTTAGTCATGGAATTGATATATTCCTCTTTAAATGGCTCTGCTTCCGCCATATCTTCAGATCCTGCTTTTACAAGCTCGGCTTTTTTAACATAGTATTGGGATAAGCTATCAACCGCAGCTTCAATATCCTTAGTGTAGTCTGTTAATTCCTCCGGTACAGACACGGCTTTCGCATCCTTTTCGAATGCTGCAGCTGCTTCAGCCGGATCCTGACCTTCAGCAGTTAAGCTGGCATCTGTGTTACGGATTACTTTTGTCACTTCTCCCTGATAGTTCAGCAGAGCCGAGCGCACTTCTTTGGATTCATCAGCAGACTCTGTGGTTTCAGCTGCTGCCTCTTCCTTTTCTTCCCCTTTAGAAGCTTCTTCGTTTGAGCATGCTCCCAGCATTAGTGTCAGTGCAGCTGCTGAAAGCAAGAAAGATAATTTCTTCATGCTTTTGTCCTCTCCTTCTTTTTGTTCAGAGGTAGTTTTGGTTGACTCCCTATGTAGTTGATTGATGACGACCTTGCCAATTAACTGACAATTAATAATTTACCTACTTTTTGAATTTTTTGCAACACTTATCATTACGATTTGCGAAATTTTTAAATAAATAGTTCAAGTAACGTTATGCTTAACAGAGAAATGTTTAGATTTTATCGCAGTCTTACGGGCAGTAAGACTCCCATTTTAAGACTCAGCGGAATCAAAGGAGGATTAATAAGAGTCAAACTGCCCGTAAAGGCCCGACTGGTGAGATACAGTGAAACTTTCCGATGCGCAGGCAGAGGCTTAGTTGAACCAATCGGGTTCGTAGTGTCGATTGATCGAAGCGTTAGTGGAGATTATAGCGACACTAGAACGCGACTAAGATAAGTGGAGGAAAAAGAGCTCCCTACTGATTGAAGTTTCACTTTATAGGACAGTGCCCACCCCTCACACAAAGATCCGGCATAGGCTATAAAAAAGATGAAAACTGAGGAGTGTTCCTATGGCACAAAAATCAAATGAGGATGTAAATCCTAAGCTTTATTTAAGCCAATCAGACACAGTTTCCAATCAGGGTACTTACCGTCTCAACTACCTCCAGGAAGTAATAAAAGAGCAGCAGACCGTTAATACCCGCTTGTCTGAAACTTATGATGAGATGAAGACTCAGCTTGAGGATTCGTTTATTGATATGAGGAAGCTTGTAAAAAGTGCTGCTGGCAAACAAAGTAATCATATTGGGCATTTGACAGCTAAGATTGAAAAGCAGGATGCTTTTTTAACGGGTTTTCTGGAAATGATGCATGAGCGCGAAAAGGAAAATGATTTATTGAATAAAAGGCTGGCTGCCTTGGAGGGAATAAATAAGGAGATTCTGGAAATTCTTGAAAATGAAGAGCCCGTAAACCAGAAGATACTTGAACAAGTTTCCTGTCAGGAAGCGGCAACACAGGCGCTTTCCCGTAAATTTGAAAAATTTGAGGCGTTTTCTGAAGAGGCTGTATCAAACTTTAAAGCACAGGAAGAAATGAAAGCAGATTTAAGCAAAAAGCTTGATGTCCAGGAAGTATTCCACAATACAGTAATGGAGCGGTTAGATCAGCAGTTCGAGTCATTTTCGGAGGAAGCAGAGAAAAAGTTTAAGACGCAGGAGCAAATGAAAGAAGAATTAAACAAGAAGCTTCGTGAACAGGAACTGGCCAGCAAGTCGATAATGGAACGCTTACACCGCCAGGAGGCAATCACCGAAAAAATCAGCAGGCAATTAGATCATTTAAAGTCTATTGTTTACGAGCGTGCCTCCCACCTTACTGAACGCTTCGAAAAAAGCATAAAACAGCTGGCAAAACCAGTCCACAGTTTCTTTGTACATCAGGAGGAAAAAGCAAAAGGAAGTAATGATAAAGAGTAAAAGAAGAAGGCACCAGGATAGGTGCCTTCTTGGCTAGTATTAATCCAGAATCGTAACTTTAACTGTTTTTCTGCCGAAATTGATGGCGTCTTCCTGAGATGGCATAAAGATATCAATCTTGTTGCCTTTAATGGCTCCGCCAGTGTCTCCTGCGACAGCATCTCCATACCCTTCAACATGGACTTTAGTTCCCAGCGGGATCACATCAGGATCTACAGAGATTACTTTTTGATCCGGATTTTCTTTTAGATTGATTCCTGTTGCAGTAATACCTGAGCAGCCTTCACAATTAGCCGTGTAGGCTGTTGCTTCCATATTCAGTACTTTTTGAGATGCTTCATCATTTGCAGTTTCAGCCGGTTTTTCTGCAGCAGGCTCGGCAGCTGGTTTTGATTCCGCTGCAGGTTTAGCAGGCTCAGCTGCAGGCTTTGATTCCTCAGCAGGCTGTGCTTGTTCGGGATTTGACTCTGCCTCTGGTTTTGCTTCTGGAGCCGGCTGTGATTTTTCGGCTGGCTGCGTTGGTTTTACTGCAGGCTGTTCAGGTTTTTGCTCTGGAGCAGCTGCTGTTTCTGCAGGCTGTTCGGACTTTGCCGGAGCAGCCTGAACTGGAGCAGCTGCAGCATTAACAGCTTTAGCATCCGGATAAAGAATTAATTCATCGTCCGGATGAATTAATTCAGAGCTCAAGCTGTTCCATTCTTTGATTGCCTCAGCTGTGATATTATGCTCTCTTGCTATATCCCATAAAGTATCGCCTTTTGATACTATGTATTTCTTTTCAGGGTATACATTAAGTACATCATCCGGATGGATGATGGAGGAAGACAGCCCGTTCCATTCTTTAATCATGTCAATGGGTGTATTATAAGACTGGGAAAAATCCCACAATGTATCGCCTTTTTTTACTGTCACTTCTTCTGCTTGTACATTCGCACCTGCTGTTCCGGTAATTGCGGCAGCTGCTACAAAAGTTAAAATTGATTTTTTCATGTGTAAAAACCTCCCGTATAGCTCGTTTTTAGCTAACGGTGATAATAATAACATGGAATCTTTACTAAAAAAGAACAAACAGATAATAATCACGTTACGGATATAACAGCCTCATAACAAACACATTTCAAAGTCAGGGGCAGTTTAAACAGAAAGTGGTACTTTTCCTTTTATCATGGTATTTTAACCAAAGTTCTAATAATTTATCCAAATATTAGAAGTAACTATTTTTAAGCAGGACAGGAATTAATTTCTAATGAAATAGCCAATCCGTTTAGGATTGGCTAGGCAGATTTCGCTGGCAAAACAATATTGAATGTCGTACCTTTATTTAATTCACTCTCGATAAATACTTTTCCATTATGGCTTTCAATAATTTTGAAGCTGACCATCAAGCCTAAGCCATTCCCATTTTTTTTAGTTGTAAAAAATGGTTCTCCGATATTTTTCAGTTTTTCCTGCGGTATTCCTACCCCTGTATCCTGTATCGCGATCTGTACCTGGTTATTTATGATAGCTGCTCTGATTGTTATATCTCCTCCATCAGGCATCGCTTCAATTCCATTCTTGATAAAATTCAGGAATACCTGTTTTAGGCGGTTTTCATCACATTCAATCTGGATGATATCCCGTTCATATTCGAAACGAATTTTCACATCCCGTTTCCGGGCTTCGAATTCCAAAAACGATATGACATTTTTTATAATAGGTATGATATCCCTTTCTTCCAGTTCTGCGGCTTTCGGCTTAGCGAGAACCATAAAATCTTCTACTATATTATTTACCCGGTCAATTTCATCTAAAATGATGCTTAAGTATTCCTGTCTCTCTTCATTTGTTTCATCCAGTTGAAGGAACTCTGTATATCCTTTCATTGTTGTCAGCGGATTGCGGATTTCATGGGCAACCCCTGCAGCAAGCTGGCCGACTGCTGCCAGTTTATCCTGCCGATGCAGCACTTCTTCAGTTTTTTTCCTCTCCGTAATATCGTTTCTTATGGCTAAGTATTGATAAGGTTTTCCGTTTGCATTCATGAACGGCACGATTGTTGTATGAACCCAGTAATAAGACCCATCCTTTGCTTTATTTCGTATCTCCCCTTTCCACACTTCACCATGGCCAATTGTTTTCCATAAATTCTTAAAAAATTCTTTTGAATGCAGATTTGAGTTTAATAGAGAATGATTTTGTCCTATCAGCTCTTCCCTGCTGTACTGGGAAATTTCACAAAACCTCTCATTTACATTGGTTATGATCCCTCTTTCATCAGTGAATGCAATAATGGAGGACTGATCAAGAGCAAATTTAATATCGTTAACCTCTTTCAAGGAATTTTTAAGATTCGCTTCAGCAGTTTTCAAGGCAGATATATCTGTCCGGATGGAAACATACTGATATGGTTTATTCTTTTTGTTGAGGAAAGGTACAATTGTAGTTTCGACCCAATAGAAGCTTCCGTCCTTTGCTTTATTTCGTATTTCACCCTTCCATATTTCCCCTGACCCAATCGTTTTCCATAGTTGGTGAAAAAACTCGGGCGGATGATAACCTGAATTCAAGATATTATGATTTTTGCCCATTAGTTCATATTCTTCATATTTGGAAATCTCAACAAATTTGTCATTCACATAAGTGATTATCCCCTTTGGATCAGTAATAGCAACAATAGATGATTCATCAAGGGCAGCCTGAATATCGTGTAAGTTGGTGTCGCTTGCTTCCAGCCGCTTGCTCATTAGGGTACTTGAAGCAATGAGGCCGCTAAGGATTAGAATCGCTGCAAATAATACCAGGAAAATCAGAAAAGTCCCGGGAGAGTCTCCCTCCCTGCTAATCTCCCCATTTGAATAGAACGAGGAAGATCGGATAAGAAGAAAATATCCTTCTACAACGGCACCGGCAATAATGAGTGCGCTTAAAGGCTTTATCCATATATGTCTTGAATAGGAAAGACTTCTTGAGTAAAAGAGCATCCAAAGTGAAAATAAAAAAGAAGCAAAAATAATCAGGGTGGAAATGAGAAATACAATGGAGCCAAATTGCACATTCATCCCGATAGCAAACATTCCTGTTACATGGATGGATAGGACTGCCATCGTTAAAAAGAAGCTGCCCGCAAGAAGATTGCCTGTCTTCAGCTGTCGGCCGATTACTGCATTAAATGCCATTCCGGTAAAGGAGATGCCAAAAATCATGGATAATAAGGTAAGCGGAATATTGTAGCTTCCGGAAGCATTTATGTTAATCGCGACCATGCCAATGAAGTTCATGATCCATATGCCGATTCCAAGTGAAAAAGTTCCTCCTAAGAACAAGAATCTCTGATTTTTTTCCGATGATTTTATTAAAGTAAATAGATCTAATGCTGTATAGGAAGCCATAATGGTCAGTATAACGGCCGCAAATATTAATATCGGATTAAAAGATACAATCATCTCAGTCATCGCAGGCTTTAAGCCCCCTTATTTTTACTTTATTCAATATGATTGTAATGGAATCGTTCATGCCATGGAAGAGGCTGGGAGAAATAAAGTCTGAAGCTCATTGAAACTGACAAGCTTAAGAGCAGATTTTAACCCTCTTTTATGCCTGATAAAATAATAAATTAAATTTTTAAAAAATTTATTCGAAACACTTCACATTAAAATATATTTGGTATATACTGTACTACAACAGAGGAAAACAAAATAAACTGTATTATAAAAAGGAGGAAAAAGTAATGATTAAAAGTCCGGTTGAATTCTTCAGAACGCTTCCTAAAAAGGTATGTCCTGAGTGTGGCCAAACAGTTAAGGAACAGGCTGAATCTTATTTGATGGAATGTGATCGCTGTCTGTCAAAGAAAATGGAATAGCACAATCAGCGGAAGGCTTCCTGGTCCTTCCGCTTTTTATTTATTAAGAAACCTAAGCGGATGCTGAATAATGTGAAATTATTTGAAAAGTCTATAAATATATCACCTCTTCCTGTATAATTGTTCCATAAACTCTTTATTTAGAGAATCGAAATAGGAGGGAACGATATATGGTTCAAACAGCAATAACCAGATTAATGCGTCATGAGGTACCGAAAGAGCGCACATGGAAAGTGGAGGATTTATTTGCATTGGAGGAAGATTGGCATAAAGAGATGAGGAGTATTGAAGAGGATCTTGCTGTTTTTGAGCAATACAAAGAAAAACTCCATGAAGGTCCGCAAGCTTTGCTTGGCTGCCTTTCCGCTCAGGAAAAGCTTTCTATTCGTCTTGTCCAGGCCGGCACATATGCAAGCTTGCGCCAGTCCGAAGATGGCACAAATCCGGACAATCAGGCAAACTCATCACTAATGGCCTCTTTAAGGGCAAAAGCTGCGTCCACTCTATCGTTTATTGATTCTGAGTTATTGTCTCTGCCTGAGGGTTTAATTGAAAAATACATAAACGAAGAAAGCGGCCTCGAACCGTTCAAAAACGGGCTGACAGAACTGCTGGAAACTAAAAGACACAGACTTTCCCCGGAAACGGAAGAAGCGCTGGCTGCATTGGGAGAAGTATTTGGTGCTCCATATAATATCTATCAGGCTGGAAAACTTGCTGACATGCCATTTGCCTTTTTTAAAGACAGCAAAGGAAACGAATTGCCCAACTCTTTTGCTCTTTACGAGGATCGCTATGAATTTTCGCCGGATACGACCATCAGACGGAATGCCTATGCCTCGTTTACAGATTCATTGGAAAACTACAAGAATACATTTGCTTCTGCATATTCTGCCGAGGTAAAAAAGCAGGTGACGCTTTCGAAGCTGAGAAAATACAGCTCAGTCACACAAATGCTTCTTGATTCCCAGCATGTAACTGAGGAAATGTATAACAATCAGCTGGACATTATCCAAAAGGAACTCGCTCCCCATATGCGCAGATATGCTCAGCTGAAGAAAAAAGTTCTGGGATTGGATAAAATGCTTTTTTGTGACCTGAAGGCTCCACTTGATCCGGAGTTCAATCCGGAAACAACATTTGAAAAAGCATCAGAAGTAATATTAGATGCTCTCTCTGTCATGGGGCAAGAATACACGGATATCATGAAGAAAGGCTTGACAGAACGCTGGGTGGATTTAGCTGATAACGTCGGTAAATCTACAGGCGCATTTTGTGCAAGTCCGTACGGGTCCCATCCATTCATCCTGATTACATGGACAGACACCATGCGGGGTGCATTTGTTCTCGCTCATGAGCTTGGGCATGCAGGTCATTTTTATTTGGCCAATAAATATCAGCGCATAATGAATACCCGTCCTTCAACCTATTTTGTCGAAGCACCCTCCACACTTAACGAATTACTGCTTGGCCAGCATTTAATGGCTGGTACTGAAGATAAGAGAATGAAGCGCTGGGTTATTCTTCAGCTGCTTGGAACTTACTATCACAACTTTGTTACACATCTTCTCGAAGGAGAATACCAGCGAAGAGTATACACACTTGCTGAGCGAGGGGTTCCATTAACGGCAAAAACACTTTCGGATCAAAAATGTGAAACACTTGCTGAATTCTGGGGAGATTCCGTTGAATTGGATGAAAAGGCAGCTTTAACGTGGATGAGACAGCCTCACTATTACATGGGACTTTACCCATATACCTATTCAGCCGGTTTGACTGCATCCACGGCTATGGCACAAAGCATCCAGGAGGAAGGCCAGCCTGCTGTAGAACGCTGGCTTGATGTTTTAAAAGCAGGAGGAACGAAAAAACCTCTTGAATTGCTCAAGAGTGCCGGCATTGATATGTCTAAGCCAGACGCTATCCGCAAAGCAGTAAGTTATGTTGGAGCATTGGTGGACGAATTGGAAAACAGCTATGTGTAACAAGAACCCCCTCCGGTTTAAGGAGGGGGTTCTTGTGTTTCCTCTGATTGTATTAAAGTGTTCTGATAGGCAAATTAAGCGGTTTTAAGTTAGTCGTTTTTTCTATAAAAACAAAGCTGTCATACCTTAGAGAAATTTTAGTGGGAACATAATTACCATACTGTTCATATTCAGGATTATATACAACTCCGATGGCCCGATGGCCTATAGTATCTGTGAATAGATCTCTATTTTCATCGTTGAACAGCAGTACTTTATCTCCGGGGCAAGCCATTTGAAGGGCATCCTCCCAGCTTCCCGCCTGTGCGGGCGGAACCTCCATAACCTGCATTTCACTCCCCCATTGTTCGGCGGCTATAACGGTACCTGAGTAGGTGCCAAAGCCTAATGCGAAAACTTGATCTTCTCCGTATTTTTCACGGAGGATTTGCCCAACATTCACAAGCCCCTCTTCTTTCATATCGGTTGCTCTTGCATCTCCAATATGTGTGTTGTGTTCCCAAACGATAACCTTTGCACCTTTTCCGTAAAATTCCGATACTTCCTCCAGTGCACTTACCATGTGATGGTCCCTGATATTCCAATCATCAGGACCGCCTTTTACCATCGCCCGATAATAGTTCTCTGCATTCAACGCAACAAGGCTGTTTATCAAAAGGTTCAATGATTCCTCTTCAAAATTATTGGTTTCCTCCCACTTGTTTTTTATTTTCAGCAAAAGGTCGGCAACCTCCTTTTCGCAGGCATCTCCATAAAATTCTGCAGCCACTGCATAATTTTCCGGCTTCCGGTGAAATGGCTCAAAGCAGGCAAATGCTTTTTTAGCAGCTTCCAGCTCGGCTGCTCCCTTTGATTCCAGAAGTTTTATGATCTCATCCATAGACTCCCATAAGCTATATATGTCGATGCCGTAGAAACCCGCCATTTGGCTTTGCTCTTTAATGTGCTGATTATAATCATGAATCCAGGTAATCAGCTGTTTTATTTCCTCATTGGCCCACATCCATGTCGGCCACCGGTTAAAACCCTTCAGTGCTTCAAGGGGGTTCATAGGCGCATACCCTTTAACATACCTGTTAACTGTAAAGCAGGAAGGCCAGTCCCCTTCTACAGCGATACAATTGAACCCTTTCCGTTCAATGAGCTTCTTGGATATTTCTGCTCTTATAGAATAAAATTCTGATGTTCCATGTGAAGCTTCTCCCAATAAAACAAATTTTGCTTTCCCGGCAGCTTCAATAATGCGGTCAAACCAAAGTGGATCGCTGAGAGAGCCTGCTTCCGCTTGAATAGCTGTAATCAGCCTTTTAGTTGCATTCATTTTTATCACCTCATTTTAGCCTTATAGCTAACTTGCCCATTTGAATTAGGATTATATGGCTGAATATTAGATCACTTTGGAGAGAAAACTTTAAAGAAAGCTGCTCGAAAATATATCAGAAGGGTTAGTGAATCATGAAAGAAATGGATGAAAAATACCTGACTTCTGCACCGAAAGAAAAGGTGGTTACCATTGGAAATGACGGCAAATTTCCGAATCTGAAAAATGCTGTCGGGGATTCTGTTGATGAACATGAACAGCTGGAAACGGCAAATGCTATTCTAGGCGCAAAAGAAATCGGCCAGCAAAATGAAAACCTATAAATGGGGAGTGAAACTCATGGAAACAATTGATCCAAAAAAAGTAAAATCGGGAGATGAGGTATATGTCATTTACCATAATCCTCACACTCCAAGTGTAGCAAACGTAAGGCCTGCTGAAATTGTTCCGCATCCAAAAGACCCTAATGCAGTAGCCCTGTTTCTTAATGAGTCCTTCCATTTAATAGAAGAAGATGATGCCCTGTTTTCTTCTGAAAAGGCTGCAGAAGAGGCTTTTCAGGAATTATATGGAGAGTACTGACACAAATAAAGAAAGACTGTAAGGAATCAGTCTTTCTTTATTTGCTGATTATAAAATTTGCGGTAATTCCCTCATTTCGGCAGTTGTTTCATCACCGCATAATGGACATTTTAAATCTGAAGATGCAAAATCTTTTCTCATCCAGCCATTGCAGCTATTACAGGAATATACCTCTGTGTCAAGCATTACAACCTCTGGCTTATCATCTTGACCTTTTTTATTAAAAAAAATTGGAAACGCCCCCTTTTTTTCTTAGTATGGACAAGAAACGGGAAAATTATTGAAAATGTTAAAAACAAATATGGAGAGGAGGTTATTTAATGGTCCGCCAACAGAAGAAAGAAAATCTTACTATCGCAGGAACTGATATTGATGAGGTTAAAAGGTGAATAGCCAGTCCGGATTATCCTATAACGAAGTAAAAAGAATGCTGGCAGAAAAGTATTGTAAGAAATGAAATAATATTATGGCCAGCATCATTCAAGGGCTCTACTCCCTTGTTAAAGGCCAAAAATAGGCATGTTTTTGAGGGGAATAGTGTAAAATTGGTTCTCCCAACAAGTACTTGCCAGGCAAAAATGATGCCATTGTATTTTCGTGTATCGAACAGGAAGCTTTATGCAGCTGCCATTTTGTATGATGAATATCCCCGCGAAAAACGTTGTCACCTTTTGTTACCCATAGACAATACCTTTCAGTCAGCCATTCATCAAGTGACCCTTCCTGTGAATTAAAAGGTCTTGATGCCGGCTTATATTGAGCTTTGAATTGTCCGATTTCATTATTTTCGTTTTTTCGCCTGCTTTCATAATTAATGATTCCTTCTGCTTTATAAACTTGCATATCGGCATTCATATAGGGAAGGAAGTACAGTATTCTGGCTCCTGTTACAGCTAAAAAATTGTCGGCATCCAGGCTGAAAAAATACACACCTTTCCTTCCCCCATACTCTACATAAGTTCTAACATTCAGTTCATTCATTGATTTCATCATAGGCAATGGCGGCAAGCCGCGGACTCTCATTCTGCTGATCCAGAAAGGGACTATTCCAATCCAGGCTTTTCCGTTATATGTATCCAACGTTAACTGTGATGGAATGTGCTTCTCCATTATTTCTTCAGGCACTGGCCAATGTTCAAACAGAACATCATCCCATATTTGCTCCATCACCCATGGTTTATCAGGCAGCGGAAAAGGTCTATGCCCTGTTATCTGTAATTCTTCATTCATGCTTTAACCGCCCTTCAGCATTTTTTATTAACGATTATTCCTCAAAATGCCGGCATTAAACTTAGTTGGGATAAGAATTTGAGCAACCTATATTTCCATGCAGGGTCCCCAATGAAAAAGAGAAGAAAGCTCTTCTCTTTTCTGAAAAAATATTTCAATCAGCGGTAAGATTAATTTTCTTCATCTGTCCTTTTGCCTGCTTCGGGTTCACCGGGTGTCTGATTCCCTGTTGTAGCCTGATAGCCCACCCGATAGGAAGAAGTTCTTTTTTTTCGGAGAACTTCCGGCATTCTGTACTGGTTCAGATCATCTTGAGCATCTCTCGGCGCCATTGAAGTGCCTCCTTTCTATCTGTTATTCCTCATACCCTCTACGGGGAATAGAAATATCCACTCCAACTACATCTTCAATGACCGCATCCGCCTGGCCTTCCATATAGGTGTCACTTACCTGCTCATGGGTTGTAGCGAGTCCAGATGAAAGCTGGTCATTTCTTTTATAATCCTCAGCCTCATAATATCTGCCAGCAATATTCGTTCCATTATTATTGTCTTTTTTATTCATGCAGAATCCCTCCTTCTAAAATAAGAACTATCCTTATTTTGGACATTAAAACGATTATCATACGATCCAAATCAAACTCTATGTGAAAAAAACAAAAAATCTGCCCTTTTAAAGGCAGATTTTAAGCAGCTTAGAATGTTCAGTTATCCACTATTTTTACCAGCCAACGTAAGCAGCACCAACAATGATTAGAAGTATAAACAGGACAACGATTAAAGCAAAACCGCCGCCATATCCTGCGCCTGCACCCATTCTAACACCTCCTGACATATAGTGACAGTGTATGAACATGATGTATGTCCCGAATGGGCATATGTTACAGAGGAATAAAAAAAATCGAAAACACATGTTACTTCATCCATTTTTAATGTTTAAGAAAGAAAAAAAATCGCCGAAAATATGATCATAAATAGGTGATTAATCAACCAATTTCATTTGGAAAGAAAAAAACTCTTTACTGCAAACGGATTCATGTTAAAATGGACATGTAATCAAGTTAGATGTCTGACGTCTATTCACAAACCTCTTTAATCAGAGGTCTATATTTTTGACGTTTCGTAAAAACGTTTTCATCAATCTAAATTCAACAAATGAGGTGTCAACATGAGTTTTATCTGGGGTATATTCGGAATTGTGACCGTATTGGGAATAGCTTTCCTTCTTTCTTCAAATCGTAAAGCGATCAATTTCCGTACAATTCTTGGCGGTCTTGCCATTCAGTTTGCCTTTGCATTTGCCGTACTTAAATGGGATCTTGGGAAAAAAGCACTGGAAAAATTAACGTTTGCAGTAAATGACATTGTAAGTTATGCCAATGAAGGCGTTAACTTTCTCTTTGGAGGACTGTTCCAGGAAGGTTCAGGTGTTGGGTTCGTATTTGCATTTCAGGTCCTGACAGTTGTTATTTTCTTCTCTTCCCTAATCTCTGTTCTGTATTATACAGGGATCATGCAAATAATTATTAAAGTCATTGGTGGAGGCCTTGCTAAGATGCTTGGAACAAGTAAGGCAGAATCGATTTCTGCTGCTGCCAATATTTTTGTCGGGCAGACAGAGGCCCCTCTTATCGTCCGCCCTTTCATCAGCAAAATGACAAAGTCAGAATTATTCGCTGTCATGACCGGCGGATTGGCTTCCGTAGCCGGTTCTGTTCTAATTGGTTATTCATTGCTTGGCGTTCCACTGGAATACTTGCTTGCAGCAAGCTTTATGGCTGCTCCTGCCGGCCTTGTCATGGCTAAAATGATGCTGCCTGAAACTGAGAAATCTGAAACAACTGATGATATCACCATTGAAAAAGATACACAATCTGTCAATATCGTAGATGCTGCGGCCCGCGGAGCGAGCGATGGTTTGATGCTTGCCTTGAACATTGGTGCCATGCTTCTTGCTTTTATCGCTTTAGTTGCTTTAATCAATGGAATCATCGGTTTTGCAGGCGGACTTTTTGGGCTAGAAAACTTAACTCTTGAAATGATTCTTGGCTTTATTTTTGCCCCACTTGCATTTGCAGTAGGAGTCCCTTGGGCTGAGGCAGTACAGGCTGGCGGCTACATCGGCCAAAAGCTTGTGTTGAATGAATTCGTTGCATACTCAGCTTTTGCTCCAGAAATCAGCAGCCTGTCTCCTAAGACTGTTGCAGTTGTAAGCTTTGCGCTTTGCGGATTTGCGAACATTTCGTCTATGGCCATCCTTCTTGGCGGCCTCGGCAATCTGGCACCTGACCGCAGGAATGATATAGCCAAGCTGGGCATTCGTGCAGTAATAGCCGGAGCTCTTGCCTCTCTTTTAAGTGCAGCAATTGCAGGAATGTTAATTTAATAGTCTGATAGCATACTGGATTACCGGTATGCTATTTTTTTTGATGCCAGGCGAGAATTGTCGAACGTTATCTGAAAATTATTTTAATTCAGAGTTGATTTTATATTTTTATTAATGTTAAAGTATTTATGTAAGCGTTACCAATAGTATTCTTCTAAAGTATTGCAGCATGGAAATACATAGACTACTATTTTAAGGAGGAATTATATGAGTCAGTTAACTGCAGGTTTAAAAGAAAAGGTAGAAAAGTTCTTAAGCGGAAAGAAGAAATTATATATCAATGGTGAATTTGTTGAAAGCAAATCACAGAAAACGTTTGATACGTATAACCCAGCGACAGGAGAAGTTCTGGCTACTGTTTTCGAAGCCGGTGCAGAAGATATTGACCTGGCAGTAAAAGCAGCCCGAAAGGCTTTCGATGAAGGCAAATGGTCTAAAATGAGTGCTTCTAAGCGCAGCCGCCTCATGTACAAGCTTGCTGATCTTATGGAAGAAAACAGTGAAGAATTAGCACAGCTTGAGACATTGGATAATGGAAAGCCAATCCGTGAAACAACAAATGCCGATATTCCTTTGGCGATTGAACATATGCGCTACTATGCAGGCTGGTCTACGAAGATTGTCGGACAGACTATTCCTGTCAGCGGGCCATTCTTCAACTATACCCGCCATGAGGCTGTTGGTGTAGTGGGGCAAATCATTCCTTGGAACTTCCCTCTTCTTATGGCAATGTGGAAGCTGGGTGCTGCCCTTGCAACGGGCTGTACGGTTGTTCTTAAACCTGCGGAGCAAACACCTCTTTCCGCTTTATATCTTGCTGAGTTAATGGATCAGGCAGGGTTCCCTCCAGGGGTTATCAATATTGTCCCTGGTTTTGGAGAAACAGCTGGCCAGCCGCTTGTTGACCATCCGCTGGTAGATAAAATTGCGTTTACTGGTTCTACAGAAGTAGGTAAACGGATTATGTCCAATGCTTCAAAGACTTTAAAGCGGGTTACGCTTGAGCTTGGCGGCAAGTCTCCGAACATTATTCTGCCGGACGCTGATTTATCAAAGGCAATTCCTGGAGCTCTTAACGGTGTTATGTTCAACCAGGGACAGGTTTGCTGTGCCGGCTCCCGTGTATTTATACAAAAGAAGCAGTTTGATAATGTTGTAGCTGACATGGCTTCACATGCTAAAAAAATCAAGCAAGGCGCCGGAATTCATGCTGACACTGAAATTGGCCCGCTTGTATCTGCTGAGCAGCAAAACAGAGTTCTCGGGTACATTGAAAAAGGCCTAAGCGAAGGCGCTCAGCTTGTAGCAGGAGGCGACAAGCCGCAGGAGCAAGGTTACTTCGTCTCCCCTACTATCTTTGCAGATGTTCGTGATGAAATGACAATTGCAAAGGAAGAAATTTTCGGACCGGTTATTTCGGCCATGCCTTATGATGACATTGACGAATTAATTAACCGTGCCAATAACAGCGAATATGGATTAGCTGCAGGAGTTTGGACTCGTGATGTTGCAAATGCACACTATGTGGCCAATAAGCTCCGGGCTGGTACAGTTTGGGTGAACTGCTATAACGCTTTCGATGCTGCATCTCCATTTGGCGGCTATAAGCAATCCGGAATTGGCCGTGAAATGGGCTCATACGCTCTTGATAACTATACAGAAGTTAAGAGTGTATGGATCTCAATGAAATAATAGCCGAATCAAAAAAGGAACCTTGCGGGGTTCCTTTTTTAAAGATAAGAAAGTATAACTTTGAACTTTGATGCCTGTCTAGCTCCAGTGCCTACCTACCCCCTCGAGGTCACAAGCTTGTCTGGTTTAGGCTCCTATGGACTCGAGACATAAGCCAGCCCCTTCCAGAAGTCTTGCAGGGGCAGTCCTATGCTTGTCTTCCCTGGGCAGTCGCCTCCACATTTAGGGCAATCCTCCCAAAAAGTAAAGAACAACTTTCCGTGAGGCTCGCTTGTGCTTGAGGCCCCCAGGACAAGGAAGGCTTCGTCAGCATAATCATCGCACGACCAAAAGCGAAAGCTTTTGGGAGGATGGGGGTCATGCAGACGTTGCCACAGGACGTGGCGTTCTTAGTCTGCGTTCATTCGTGACCATGGCGCTTGCGCTTTTCTTAACTGAATCACCTTTAAACTTTCCCTTTATAAAGAATAAGTTCACAGATTATCCATAGGATTTTTGATGGATATTATTTATCCTTATATTGGGAGGGGAAATAATGAAAAAAGTATATATGATTTCCGCTATTATTGTAATATTAGGCATAGCTGCCGGCATTTCTTTTTTTATCATACGTGATATGACAGCGAAGATACCTGAACATATTACACTTTTAACCGATAATGAGAAGGTATACGACTTTGCAGAATCTGATGAAAAACTGAAGCTTGTTGAATTTATTTATACGCACTGTCCGGATATATGTCCGACGACTACCCAAAGGATGAATCTCCTGAAAAGTGACCTTACTAATGAGGGCGTATTTGGGGACAAAGTGCAATTCATTACAGTAACGATCGACCCTTATAGGGACACCACAGATGTTCTTAAAAAGTATAGAAGCACCTTTGATATCGAAAATGATGAGAATTGGATCTTTCTTACTGCCGATCCTGATACATTGAAAAAGGATCAATCAGAAATTCAGGAGCTCGCAAACACTTTCCAATTTCAATACCGTGATCCCGGTGATGGCTTCTATGTTCACAGCACCTTTGTGTATTTGCTTGACGAGAATAATAAATTTATTAAGAAGTTCCCTATGGGAGAAGATTTTGACAGGAATGAAGTTTTCAAAAAGATAATGAAGCAAATATAACAAAAAAAATGGCGGATTTTAGGATCCGCCATTTTTTTAACCTAGTTCGCAGAAGAAGATAAATTTTTGTTTTGGTCAATGAGTATTAAAGTTTTTGACCTTGGCTTTGAGAAGCTTACTTTAATACCGGATTTCTTTAATCGGTTTACTAAATCAACCAGCTGTTTTTTAGCCATCTAAAAAACTCCTTTTTCCCTGCCTGTATGATTAATATTTTACATGAAATTTATGAAAAAACTATGAACAAAAAGAAACAATTTATACTTTTTCAAGGTTTTAATAAAAGTGTATGCCTAGTTTTTACTTCAGTGAGAACTGTTTTATGATAGTTCCCATCTGCCCAGTCTTCCATCTGATCATGGTACCACTGGCTTAAAGGATGTCCGGATTGCCCTGGTCCCACCAGATGGTAGGCAGTATTCATGTTTTGTGTATCAATAACAAATCTCCATGAGCCTCCATGATTCACAGTGCCATCCTCTTTGTTAGCTGCCGCCTGGACAGTGACTGAGCTGCCGCCAACAGGAATCCGGCCCTCTCTATTAAACAAATAGTTTAAAGGTTTTACGCTTGAAAGCGGATGGGAAAAAGCTAATTGATGATAGTTACCCCACTTCCATTTAGTCGGGCTGCTTCCTTGAAGATCTTCGGCTTTCTTGACCGCTCTACTCAATGATTCGGAAAGGACTTCCTGCAATCCGCCCTTTTCTTCAATCCAGATGCTTTCCCGGCCATTTGCTGTATTTCTCAATAATTCATCCACTGCCTGCTTTTGCCCTTTAAAGAGCTTCCTCATTTCGGGAGATATCTGATCTTCAAATAGAACATCGGATATGCTTTTCATCCAAAGATTGAAAATAAGAGG
Organism: Cytobacillus firmus DS1; assembly: GCF_000565285.1. Taxonomy (GTDB): domain Bacteria; phylum Bacillota; class Bacilli; order Bacillales; family Cytobacillaceae; genus Cytobacillus; species Cytobacillus firmus_A. The sequence goes on from NZ_APVL01000011.1 coordinate 82,914, forward strand.
GGCTGCCTCTTCCTTGCTGTCAATATAATCCCATTTACTCAGGATCGATAAAGCTTCCTTTTCAAGAGCGGTGGATGGTTCTTTCATTCCGGACAGGAAAAGCGGTATGAATTCTTTTGCCTGCAGGTTTTTCTGATCCATCTGCAGAGACATCATATCTTCAGGTGTAAGATTATCCTTGCTGTCCAGAAAATCCTGAATGCGCATTTGCCTATACGGCTGGGCCCAATCATGACTGATATGATAAGGGTAGCTGTCATTCATAACCTTATTGTTTGCCGTTGAGATAAAACCTTCTTCGGGATTGATCGTTTTAGGCAGCTGATCATAAGGGATGTAGCCTTTCCATCCATATTCATCCGACCAGCCGGGCACTGGCAGCAGTCCGTCTCCTTTCTTTCTGATGGGAATTTTACCATTTGCTTTATAAGCTATTGTTCCATTCGGAGAAGCAAATACAAAGTTTTGGGCAGGTGTATGAAATAAATCCAATGCTTCTTCAAACTGATTCCAGTCTGATGATTTATTCATTTTTAGAATGGCTTCAAGCTCTTTTGAAGGCTGAAGTGCTGTCCATTGCAAAGAAAGAACGGTATCCTTGCCACTGTCTCCAGCAAATTCCGAAATCACAGGTCCGTGGCGTGTAATCGTTACTTTATAGCTAATTGGCTCTTTGCCTTTTACCTTAATTGGTTCTTCTATTACTTCTGCCTTTTCCCACTTTTCATTGAATAGAAACTCATTTATATTGGCAGGATTCCTTTTTTCAATATACAAATCCTGAACATCTGGACCTGTATTGGTTACTCCCCATGCAATATCTTCATTGTGGCCGAGTATGATGCCTGGTATGCCCGCAAAAATGACACCGCTGACGTTCATTTCAGGGGATTCCAGCTGCATTTGATACCAGATGGAAGGAGTGCTGAGTGATAAATGAGGGTCATCTGCCAAAATAGGCTTTCCGGATGCCGTTTTACTGCCGGCTGCCACCCAGTTATTGCTTCCGTTGAATTCTGGAGGTGTGATTACTGATGCAAAGCTTTCTTCAATATTTAAGTTGTGTTTTCCTATTATGTATGGGGCTTCTTCCGGATATGAGGGGAATAATTCATACGCTTTATCTTCCGGAAAATGCTGAAGGAGATAATAGCGGAATGCCTGGCTTTCCCAGTGTCCGCCAAGATCATATGCCATGTATTTGCCGATAGTGAGCGAATCCACTGGAGACCATTCTTCAGGTTCATAGCCGAGTATGGAAAATTCAACAGGCATTTTTCCATTTTCTTTAACCTCTTTAATATAAAGATTAACACCTTCAGCAAACCAGTCTAAAATCTGTTTTGCTTCCGGGGAATATGCTTCATAGGATTCTTCTGCTGCTCTTCTCAGTCCAAGTGTCCTAAAATATTTATCATTTTCAACCGTAGCCTCTCCGATTACTTCACTCAATCTCCCCGATGCCTGACGCCTGCTTAAATCCATCTGAAAGAGGCGGTCCTGAGCCTGCACATAGCCCTGTGCAATAAAAAGGTCGCGTTCATTGCCAGCAAGTATGTGCGGGACTCCGCTGCCATCGCGATTGACCATAACTTCCCTAGAGATGGAACCTATTCTGATTTCCCCATCTGTTTTAGGCAGAGAGCGGGACAAAAAACCATACATAATGAAAAAGGCTGCAGCCAATAACACTAATATGATAGCAATGCTCCAAAGCGAGTATTTCTTCCACTTTGATTTTGGCTGATGCTGGACCCCAATATTACCTTCCATGATATTCCTTCCCTTTTTGTTAAATTTTTACTTCGAACCGGCCGGAAAGCTTTAGCTCACCAGCTTCATTTTTAACTGATACCTCTCCCGTCAGCCTTTTTTCGTCATCCTCCCATATTTCTCCTGTTGTTCTTCCTTCTATTGTCAGCTTCTCGCCTGGGCGTGTCATTTTGCTGAAGCGCACTTTGTACTTTCTCAGGTCCTTTCTTGGAAACCACTCAGCCAATGCTTCACCTGCCATTCCCATTATGAGCATCCCATGGGCGATCACTCCGTCCAATCCGGCTTTTTCTCCAATAGGGACTACTGTATGAATAGGATTGAAATCACCTGATGCACCGGCATACTTAACCAGCTGTGTATGTGTGATCCCGGGTTTTTTGATCATTTTCAGCTCACTCATTTTTGCTTGCCCCTCTTTCAATAATGGTGGATTCTGAATAAAGAACATCTTTTCCAACACTGTTTTTGTAATGAATACCTATTGTAATAAACCGCAGATTCCTCTTTTCAAAAGAAGAAATTAATTTAGGGTCGCAAGTTACTGTATCGCCGGCACATATTTCCCCAAAATAGCGGTATTCCTGACCGCCGTGAAGAACCTTGAGCGGGTCAAGGCCGAATAGCTTGATTAGGGTTTCGAAGTCCAAGCCTCCCCACATCTCGATAGCTGTTGGAAATGTAGGAGGAATGGGGATATCCCTGTACCCCTCTTTTCTTGCAGTACCGGCATCGTAATAAATAGGATTACTGTCTCCAATTGCCATAGCAAATTCCTTGATTTTTCCCCTTTCAATGGTGAATCGGAAAGGTTTTAACCTTACATCTTCTTTTAAAAGAGATTCCATTAATATCGCACTTCCTTTCATTCTTTTATAATCTTTATGTATTCGACTTTTTCCGCCTGCTTCCTGTTAATTCTCTAAACTTTTATTGAAATCGCTGCTTGATATAAAGAAGGATTCGCGATTACGAGCTGAAAGTGGTATAATTTTAAGGATTATGTATTTGGAGGAATAAAAATAATATGATAACTGTCAGTAATGTAGGTCTTCGATACGGCGACCGCAAATTATTCGAAGATGTTAATATTAAATTTACACCTGGCAATTGCTATGGCTTGATTGGAGCAAATGGTGCCGGTAAATCAACTTTTCTTAAAATTTTATCAGGTGAGATTGAGGCACAATCAGGAAGTGTTCACTTAGGTCCAGGCGAGCGCCTTGCTGTCCTGAAGCAGAACCATTTTGAGTACGAAGAGTATGAAGTATTAAAAGTGGTCATTATGGGCCATGCCCGTCTTTATGAAGTGATGCAGGAAAAAGATGCTATTTATATGAAGGCTGACTTCACTGATGAAGATGGCATGAAGGCTGCTGAACTCGAAGGTGAATTTGCAGAATTGAATGGCTGGGAAGCAGAATCTGAAGCAGCTATTTTGCTGAAGGGACTTGGGATCGAAGAAGAGCTTCATGATAAAAAAATGGCTGATCTTTCCGGTTCTGAAAAAGTGAAAGTTTTGCTTGCGCAAGCCCTTTTCGGTAAGCCGGATGTCCTTTTGCTGGATGAGCCGACAAACCACCTGGATATCAAAGCAATCCAATGGCTTGAAGAATTTCTGATCAACTTTGAAAATACTGTTATTGTCGTATCCCATGACCGACATTTCTTAAACAAAGTATGTACTCATATTGCTGATCTTGACTTTGGAAAGATCCAGATTTACGTTGGGAACTATGACTTCTGGTATGAATCAAGCCAGCTTGCACAAAGGATGGCTCAGGATGCCAATAAGAAAAAGGAAGAAAAAATCAAGGAACTGCAAAGCTTTATTGCCCGCTTTAGTGCAAACGCATCAAAATCCAAGCAGGCAACTTCGCGTAAAAAGCTTCTTGATAAGATTTCATTGGATGACATTAGACCATCCTCAAGAAAATATCCGTATGTCGGATTTTCACCTGACCGTGAAATCGGAAATGATTTGCTCCGGGTAGACGGCCTCAGCAAAACAATCGATGGTGTTAAAGTTCTGAACAATATCAGCTTCATCATGAACAAAGATGATAAAATTGCGTTAGTCGGCACGAACGAATTGGCGAAAACGACCCTGTTTAAAATATTGACTGGTGAAATGGAGCCTGATGAAGGAACGTATAAGTGGGGTGTTACCACCTCTCAGTCCTATTTCCCTAATGATAACTCTGAGTTCTTCGAGAACTCTGATTTAAACCTTGTAGACTGGCTGCGCCAATTCTCACCTGCAGATGACAGTGAAAGCTTCCTGAGAGGTTTCCTTGGAAGAATGCTGTTCTCTGGTGAAGAGGTTCTAAAGAAAGCAAGCGTTCTTTCCGGTGGAGAAAAAGTCCGCTGCATGCTATCTAAAATGATGCTTAGCGGTGCTAACGTGCTTCTTTTAGATGAGCCGACCAACCACCTTGATTTGGAATCCATTACGGCATTGAATAATGGTCTAATTAATTTCAAAGGCTCTTTAATTTTTGCATCACATGACCATCAGTTCATTCAAACCATTGCCAACCGCATTATTGAAATTACACCGGCTGGCATTGTCGATAAGCAAATGACGTATGATGAGTATTTAGAAGACTCAGCCATTCAAAAACAGGTAGCTGAAATGTATCAGTAAAATGCATCAGTAAAATGTATTAGTAAACAGTAAAGCAGGAGGAATAGCCTCCTGCTTTTAGTTTGTTAAAAATCCTGTTTTTTCTTTTTATGGCGTGCAGAGGAAGCTGTTCTGCTCCCTGTTTCCATGTTGGTTGTCCCTTGCCCTTCGACGTTAGCTGAGCTTAATCCAGCTTTTGAAGGGTCTTTTTTGCGTTTGCTCATAGTTAAACACCTCCTTTCTTACTGTTTCGTGTTAAGGCTATTTTTATCCATGGAATAAAAATGGAGAACAAAAGCCAATCTAACAAACGGAGGAGGTGTTAACATTGACGAAAAGAGTAGCTGTTGAACAATCCTTAACAAATGTTTCTGAAGCGCTTCGCCAAAAAGGATATGATGTGGTTGACTTGAAGTCGGCGCATGATGCTGAGAACTGCTCCTGCTGTGTAGTGAGCGGTGTTGATTCAAATGTAATGGGTATGCAGGATGTTTCTACAAAGGCTTCTGTCATTGAAGCAAGCGGCCTGTCGGCGGATGAGGTATGCCGTCAGGTGGAGCAAAGAATGCAATAAAAGATTGTCCAAAGACTAAAGAGAATTTCTTTAGTCTTTTTTCATAAAAAAAGACGGGCATTATACCCGTCCTCTTCTTCTTCTTCTTCTGGCTTTTGCTTTTAGATTTTTCCTTAATATTAGTATAAAGATTCCAAATAAAAATATTATTAAGCCTGCTCTTCCATAGTATCCAGTTGTCTCTTTCCCAGGCTCCTTTTCTGTTTTAAGCTGACTTGAAGCCACTTCATCCTGTTTGTCTTCCAGAAGCTTTACAGATTGAATGATCCTTCCGTTTTCATTTTTAATCTGCAGCTTTCCTTTTGATGTAATGTCTTCTTCGTAGATTCCTTTTGGCAATGTTATGGCTACATTTTCACCGCCAGTTGTATAGGTTTTTCCATCAGAAGGAAAAACGTCAGTGCTGCTGAGTGTCGAGGTTTCAAAGTTGCTGAACCCATAGTTCAAAAGGTTTTTTGTATCATTATAAATATCCCGCTTGAATTCAGCTTTTAATACAATGGCCGTTAACTTTATTGAATCGTTTTCGGCAGAAGTGGCGAGGGTCTGCTTAGCTTCATCTACGAAACCGGTTTTTCCCCCTGTCACACCTTCAAATGGAACCTCACCTTTAAGCATCCTGTGATGAGTAAAGAGTGTGGTGTCCCATGACTTTCCTGACCACTTCATTTCCTTTGTTCCGTAGATTTCTCGAAAGGTCTTATTTATCAGGGCGTAATTAGTTAACTTTGCAAGGTCCCCTGCCGTCGTATAGTGGTTTTCATCATACAGACCATGAGGATTGACAAAGTGGGTATTTTTTAATCCTGCACTTTCTTCCAAATAACGATTTAGATTCTCTGAGAATGCCTGGATATTGCCGTCCAGATGCTCTGCAATGCTCCAGGCGGCATCATTTCCTGAGTTAATCAGCATTCCCTGAACGAGTTTTTTTAAGGGCACTTGTTCCCCTTCCTCCAAATACACTCGTGTTCCTTCAGCCTCTGCAGCTTTCTTGCTTATAGTTGCTATGTCAGTTAAGTCTCCTTTTTCAATGGCATAAATGGCTGTTGCTATTTTAGTCAGACTGGCCGGATACATCTTTTTATCTGCGTTTTTTTCATAAAGAACAGCTCCTGATTCAGAATCTGTTACAATTGCAGCTTTACTGATAATTTCAGGCTTTTTTGTTTCCTGAGCAGCTGTATATCCAGTTGGAAAACTGAATATAAGCAGGATAAAAGCAACTAATTTCTTCATAAATACACATCCAATACAAACCGATAATCAATCCATACTGATTGTACCAAACAATCCATGTATCCCCCTATCATATTGATAAATTGTTACATAATTGAAAATTTTATGCCGCAATTTGAGAAGATTGATAATGAAAGGGAATTACCTGCTTTTATCTTTTCCAAAACAACAAGAACCTAAAATTTTGAAAAACAAAAAAGCAATCCAATTGGACTGCTTTTTAGCTGGAACATCCGCCCCCACAGCTCGAACAGCTGGAGCCGCCTGAATCATGGCCTCCTCCAGAATCATGATCATTGCTGCTGCATGAGAAGCCGGAGCAGTAAATCATTCCGGCAGAATTGGCTTTTGCGAGCTCCTCGGGAAGCAGTTCGTTCATATTGTCCTCGAACCCATCAGGTTCATAAACCGAAAAATACACAGCTGGGAACAGCAGATAGGAATACTGGCTGACAGATGCGGGCTTCGTAAATTCCAGCGGCTTTTTCTCAAGCTTTATTGATTCTGATTCAGAAATTTCATACTTCAGTTTTTCTATAATCTTCTTTTTCAGATCAAGCCATTCATTTCCCGTCCGGAAATACTTATTTAGCAGTTGAGTCTCATTCATGCTCCTGAAATCATCAAGTATTTCTTTTTTAATAGGATTTTGCAAAAAGCCTCCCCATATTCTGCTGCTATTATGGCCAGCCTTAAAAAGAGTTAAGTACACCCAGTCAAAAAAAGCTCTTTCACCGGGAATGGGGGTGCTGTCCATATTCGGGGAATGGTGCAGATATTCACCGAAGAAGTTCTTTGAAAACTGATCATATTCACGAGTAAACATTAGCATTTCATGCCATATTTCATCTGCTTTACTGCTGAACATAGGCACTGTTTTCAGGATGGCATTCATCACAAAGTATCTATTCAGCTCAAAAAATGTCCAATCATATGCATAGTCTTTCCATTTTGGGTGCTCTCTCAGTACACGATTTTTTATATTCTCCCTGTACCCTTCAGGCAAAGATTTTTCTAATTGCTGGATCATCGGCAGATAGTCGTCTGACTGAATTCCCAGATGCTCAGGAAATGGCTCATCTTTTAAAAAGGAATCTCTTTTCGAAACACCCACTAGAGCTTTAATGACTATGGCAGCGAAAATCACACCGAAAATTAATAAAAATAGTTCCATTGAACCTCCCCCATTCTATTTATGTTTTAATTATATATGAATCTTACATTATTTAACAGGGAGGATTACTTCATAAAAAAACCGCCGAATAAGGCGGCTTGCTAATTTTTTGCCTTTATATAAAAACGCTTTAAGAATCCAACATAAATATCATCATGAACAAGCCATGCCTGGTATTTTCTTTTAATGTAATTCTCTGCTGCCTGGAAATCCGGGTAAGGTTCCTGTATTGGCTTTCCATTCATTTCAAGGATCCATTTGTCATCAGCTTCTGCAAAAATAAAAAGTTTGTCTCCTTTCTTATTTTCGTATAGTGATCCCTGCCTGGCACTTTTATTATTGTATTTGTTTTTGAATGCATCTTGTCTCAAGGGGTCCAGGGGAAATATGTCCTGAACGAATAGTTTATAAGCATCTTTTCCCATTGAACAGCCCGATGCTTTGGCATGTCCTCCCCCTCCAAACTTTCCGGCCACGGCAGATACATCAACATGGTCATGGATTGTTCTGAAACTGATTTTTTTGCCCCCGAGGTTTAAGATAGCGATATAGTCAAGATGCGGATATTCTTTACCAAGTTCATTGCCCAGCTCGGAATGATAAGATTCTGCATGGACAATACCTGTACAATATTGCCCGATAAAGGTTTGTACAATTTCCCGCTTCTTCCGCCTGACGTAACGCTCAATCTTTTCCTCTTCCATTTCCAGCAGCTTTTGTTCAAAATCATCAAATTCGAAAGTATTAGAGTTCATGATTCTTTCCGTCATTTTTTCTTCGAATTCTTCAATGGAAATCAGGAAAAATAAATCATTCAGATTTTTTGCCTTCATATTATTATTTTGGTCCCATTCCCAAGTGTCATACTGTCGCACAAGCTCGACAAATTCATCCAGGGCCTGAGACGGCTGGATCAGTTCATTTTCCAGGAGATACTCATACAGCAAAGAGGTTGCAGCGGTGAGCCTGCCATCTTCATATTGCACTTTCACCCTTCCCCAGCTGTAATCATTAAAATGAAGTGCTGTTTTGTGATGGTCAATTAATCTGACGTTTCCGCCGTTTTTTGCCACATCATCAAGCCTGATCAAATTTTCATCGTTAACTGATAAATCCGTGATAAATAAAAAATCATCTTTTATATTTTTTTCATTTTCCAGCAATTTCTCAATCTGATAATCAAGTCCCATCACAGAGTTATAGCGTATCTCAACATCTTTGCCAAAAGCGATCCTGCTAACAATGCCGCACCCGACGCCATCAAGGTCATTATGTGTATACAGCCTGTACAAAATCCATCACCTGCTATTCTTAGACTCATTCCTCTGTTAGTTTGGTTGTGGAGGAAATTTCTATGCGAAAAATCCCCGCCGAAGTGAGCGGGGATTTCCAGTTATAGCAACAAATAGGCAAGAGGAGCAGTAATCAGTATGGTTAGAATGGTTCTCTCTGCCCAGATGACAAGCAGCTGCGGAATGGTAATAGGGATCTCAGTTGATAAAATACAGGGGACAAGTGCTGAAAAGAAAATAATTGCTGATACTGAAACAACTCCGATTACAAATTTAGTGACCAGTGCAGCCTCCGCTGCCAGCAAGGCTGGAAGGAACATTTCCGCAATCCCCACTGCACTTGCCTTTGCTGCCAATAATGGCTCAGGAAGCTGTACGAGAGCCGTAAAAGGATAAAAGATATAACCCAGCCAATCAAATACAGGAGTGAATTCGGCAAGAATCAGGCCTAATAAACCTACTGACATAATGGAGGGCAAAATGGACATGGTCATGACAAAGCCGTCTTTTAAATTATCTTTCATGTTCTTCCATAATGAAGGTGATTGGGCGGCTGTATCCATCGCTTCTTTCCAGGCTGCCTGCAGACGGCCACCTGTGAAGGTTTCAACAGGAGGCTCCTGGCCATTGTAATATTCTTCACTCATTGATTTAAGAGGCCAGATTCTAACTGTAATAGCCGTTACGATGAAAGTGACAGCAAACGTCGTCCAAAAATAGGTGTTCCATATTTCCATCAATCCAAGTGTTTTGGCCACAACAATCATGAACGTTGCAGATACCGTTGAGAACCCGGTAGCAATTATGGCAGCTTCCTTAATACTGTATTTTCCTTCTTTGAACACCCTGTTTGTAATGAGCAGTCCGATTGAATAGCTGCCTACAAAAGAAGCAACTGCATCAATAGCTGATTTCCCCGGTGTTTTCCAGATTGGCTTCATGATTGGCTGCATAATGACACCGAAAAATTCGAGCAATCCATACCCGACCAGCAGTGCAAGAAATACAGATCCGATTGGAACAAGCAGTCCGACAGAGACAACGAGTTTGTCAAACAAAAATGGTCCCATGCTCGGGTCAAATAGCCAGGCTGGGCCGAAACCAAAGACAATCATGAAGGCTGTAAATAACCCGATCACTTTAAAAATGGAGAATACTATATTTACTTTGTTTTTGTTCCAGGTTTTTGTATAGAAAGGATAAATAGCGCCAAGCAGAATGACAAACAACGCATAGTAAGGAACAGCAGAAGGTATAAAAGCCTGAATGGCGGTAACGACATGGTCCAGCAAGATGGAGGATTTTCCATCTATGGTGACGGGAACAAAAAACATAAATAGGCCAATGGAGCTGAAAAGAAAAAACTTAACTTTATTTTTAAAAGTTGCGTTTGGATTACGTTCAGGCTGGTGAGATTGACTTAATATCGTTTCCTTTTCCATTCTCATTCCCCCTCGTTTTTTAGGGGCAAGGAGCAGATTACGCTCCTTACCTTCTGTTCATTAAAGCTGTTAAAAAGGTCAGAAAAGTGTACGTGCCTGCTTTCACCGTTGGCTGTGCCTGGTGATCTTTTGTTGGATCAAGACAGACAATATCCATAGCCGCCGTCTTGGAGGAAAGTCCAGCATTATATACGGCTGTGAATAGTTCTTCAGTCCTCATGCCGCCTGGTGTGGATGCGGGTACACCAGGCGCAAAACCAATATCCAGCACATCCATGTCAATCGTGACATAAATTTTATCCACTTTTGATTCCAGCTGCCGGAGTGATTCTTTAACCGTTTCCTCAATTCCCCGTCTTCTGGCTTCTTTTAGGGTAATATAATTGAGCTTGTGCTCTTTAGCATAATGGATGAGCGACTGGCTATTGAAAAAGCCATGGAGCCCTATATTGTAGACATTTTCCCCTTTAATTTTGTTGTTCTGAATGAGATTGCGGATTGGTGTCCCGTTTGTCGGTCCATGGTCTTCAAGACTTCTGAGATCAAGGTGCGTATCCAGCTGGAGAATGCCGATTTCTTTTTCAGGTTCCAGCTCTTTCAGGCCGCTGACCAGCATGGCTGTAATAGAGTGATCTCCTCCGATCGCAATCGGGAATGAATCTGGAAATTGCGTCCGTACGTCTTTCATCGTTTGCTTTATATTGGAATGGCATTGCGGAATATCCGTGAAATGCATTTTCACGTCACCAAGATCTGCAACCTTCAGTTCTTGAAGATCACATTCAAAATCCAGGTTGTACGAGGAAAATCCTTTCCATGACCTCCTGAAGGATTCAGGGAATTCTGATGCTCCTGATACGCTTATCGATGACCGGGAAAGGGGGACACCGAAAAGCACGACATCCCAGTTTTCTTTCTTTAAATCCTCTTCCCTCTGGATTTGGCGTATCCATTCATTCACTTTTACGTCAGTTCCCAGTTCGGATTGCGGCCAAAAAAACCCGGGAGGATTTATTGTTGGTAGCATAAGCTTCCTCCCTTCACGACTATTTCCCCATTTTTAATCACTGTGTCCGTATGGTTCATGCCGTAGTGATACTGCATCTGCATGTAGTTCGGTACATTGAGCAAAAGCAGATCAGCTTTTTTGCCGGGTTCTATGCTACCCAGTTCTTCGGCCCGATTGATGGCATGTGCTGCATTAATAGTAGCGGCAGCAATGGCTTCTGCCGGCGTTAAACCCATATGCATACATGCAAGATTCATCATAAATGGCATGGAGCAGGTTGGCGAAGAACCTGGGTTGCAATCCGTTGATAATGCAACCGGGACACCCTTATCAATCATGCGGCGTCCCCTGGCTGCTTCAGCCATCAGGAAGAATGCTGTGCCTGGAAGAAGCACTCCGATTACTCCCTTTTCAGCCATCTTTTCCATGCCTTTATCAGATGCTCTGAGCAAATGATCTGCAGAGATGGCACCAACTTCTGCAGCAAGCTCGGCCCCCTCATAAGGTTCGATTTCGTCGGCATGGATCTTAGGAATAAGACCATGCTTCTTCCCTGCTTCAAGAAGTTTTCTTGACTGTTCAGGTGTGAACACGCCTCTTTCGCAGAAAATATCGTTGAATTCTGCAAGCTTCTCTTCCGCAACTTTCGGAAGCATTTCCTCAATGACCAAATCAATAAAGGCATCTGGATTCTCTTTGTATTCTGCAGGTACTGCGTGTGCCCCCATAAAGGTGCGGACAACGTCCACCGGATGCAGTTCATCCGCTTTGCGGGCAGCTGTCATCTGTTTTCGCTCTGTTTCCCAATCAAGGCCATATCCGCTTTTTGCCTCTATTGTGGTTACTCCGTGTTTAAGGAAGCGATCAAGACGGACAAGGCTCGCTTCTACCAATTCCTCTTCAGTTGCTTTTCTGGTCATCGAAGTGGTAGCATGAATTCCGCCGCCATTATTCATGATTTCCATATATGTTGCCCCGTTCAGGCGCATATTGAATTCTTCTTCCCTGCTGCCTGCATATATTAGATGTGTATGCGGATCAACCAGTCCTGGAAGGAGGACTTTTCCTGTGGCATTGATGATTTCAGCTTCCTGAAGCCGGCTTTGGTGTTCAGCTTCGAGTTCCGCTGTTGTCCCTGCTGACTTGATCCTGCCTTCTTCAATCCAAACCGCCCCGTCTTCAATGATGTGAAGATCGCTCATCTTTTCTTTTGTCAGCGGCTGTTCGGAGCTGCCCTTTAAAGTAATCATTTGATTTGCATGTTTGATAAAAATTGGTTTTGAGTGCATTTTGTGCTCCTCCTTAAAAAATGGAAGTTCCAATCCGCAATAATTACGGATTGGAGGGCTTCCTCATTGAAAATATTAATGGTTATTTGCAAGTTTAAGAGTTTTATTTGCAGAATTAACTGACTTATTTGCAAATTAGCATGGTTTATTTGCAGATATTTCCCTTCTATTTGCAAAGTTCATAAAATACCTTTATTTCATCATTGGAATGTTTACGCCTTTTTCTTTTGCTGTTTTGATAGCAAGATCATAGCCTGCATCTACATGGCGTACGATACCCATCCCAGGGTCTGATGTGAGGACGCGTTCAAGGCGCTGTTCCGCTTCCTTCGTTCCATCCGCAACGATGACCATTCCAGCATGAAGGGAGTAACCCATTCCTACACCGCCTCCATGGTGGACGGAAACCCAGCTTGCTCCTCCGACAGCATTGATCAGTGCATTCAGGATTGGCCAGTCTGCCACTGCATCACTGCCGTCCTTCATGGCTTCTGTCTCGCGGTTTGGAGATGCAACTGAACCAGAGTCCAGATGGTCACGGCCGATAACAATCGGTGCTTTAAGTTCTCCGCGGGCAACCATATCATTGATGATTTTTCCGAATCTTGCGCGTTCCCCATAACCAAGCCAGCAAATTCTTGAAGGCAATCCCTGGAATTGGATTTTCTCCCGTGCCATCTTGATCCATTTGCAAAGGTGTTCGTTATCAGCAAATTCGCGCAGGATCACTTCATCTGTTTTATAGATATCCTCAGGATCTCCAGATAGTGCTACCCAGCGGAAAGGTCCCTTTCCTTCACAGAATAGCGGCCGGATGTAGGCAGGCACGAATCCGGGGAAATCAAAAGCCTTCTCAACACCTTCATCTTTTGCCACCTGACGGATATTGTTTCCGTAGTCAAATGTGACTGCACCCTTCTTCTGCATGTCCAGCATAGCCTGAACATGGACAGCCATACTTGCTTTTGATTTCTGAACATATTCAGCAGCATCTTCCTTTCGCAGAACAGCTGCTTCTTCTAATGAATAGCCGATTGGAACATAGCCATTTAAAGGATCATGTGCAGATGTCTGGTCAGTCAGGACATCCGGGATGAAGTTCATTTCAAGCATTTTTGGCAGAACTTCAGCTGCATTGCCTAATAGACCGATAGAAAGCGGACGGCCTTCCTGTTTGGCCTCTTTTGCTAATTTAATTGCTTCTTCAATTGAATAAACCTTTGTATCCAGATATTTCGTTTCAAGTCTCCGGTCAATGCGGTGTTCATCCACATCAATGGCAATGCAGACACCACCATTCATGGTTACCGCAAGGGGCTGGGCGCCACCCATTCCGCCAAGGCCTGCAGTTAACGTAATCGTCTGTTTCAGTGAGCCGGAGAAGTGCTGTCTGCCTAGCTCTGCAAATGTTTCGTAGGTTCCTTGTACAATTCCCTGGCTTCCGATGTAAATCCAGCTTCCGGCTGTCATTTGGCCATACATCATCAGGCCTTTCTTATCAAGCTCATGGAAGGTATCCCAGTTTGCCCAGGCCGGCACAAGATTCGAGTTGGCGATCAATACCTTTGGTGCATCTTTATGTGATTTAAAGACTGCGACAGGCTTTCCCGATTGAACAAGAAGTGTTTCGTCGTCTTCTAGTTCATGCAGGGTTTTTACAATCGCGTCATAGCAATCCCAATCCCGGGCAGCCTTTCCAATCCCGCCGTAAACAACCAGCTCTTCCGGAATCTCTGCAACCTCTTTGTCTAAGTTATTCATAAGCATTCGGAGTGCTGCTTCCTGAATCCAGCCCTTTGCATGCAGCTCACTGCCTTGATAATTTTTAATTTCTCTTTTTGTTTCCGCATTCATTGTTATCCCTCCAATGTTATCTCATATTTAAATTTTATAATGAAAAATATCTGAAAAGTATAACAATTTGATTTGTTTTTTTATAAAAATATAAGATTTTATTATTGTATTTTTTCTTTTTTATTTTAATATTGGTGTTTTTATAATAATTGCACAAAAAATAAAACCTCCACTTAATAGGAGGTTTTGTGCAGACTTTTTCTAAATTGATTAGGGGGCATACCTTTTATTTTACTGAACACTTTATTGAAATACTGCTGATTGCGAAAACCGCAGGCGGATGAGATTTCTTTTATGGTCATTTCCGACTCCAGCAGCAGCTTGGAAGATTGCCTGATCCGGGTTTCATTAAGGAGCTCCCGAAATGACTTGCCGCATTTTTTTGCCAGCATGGAGCTGATATAGTTCGGGTTTCGATCTGCGTATTCAGCTGCCCTCTCAAGGGTGACTGAAGAGTCCCAGTAATTAGTTTCTATAAAGAATTGGACTCTGTCTGTAAGATCCAGCTTCAGTTTCTTATCAGATCGAATGGTCTCAAAAACATAGGAAATGAAGCTGATCATTTCGTTAATGATGCGGTAGATCAAGGGCGAGTAAAGGATAGTCTGGAATAAACGAAGATACTCTTTCTCCATTTCTCCGTCGGCAAGGCGGAAGGTCTTCATATGCCTGCGAATCTGCGCAAGAATACTGGTCAGCCGGATTCTGATCAGCCCCGGTTCCGGATATGGATCTTCTAAAATAAGAAACTCTTTGGAAAACCATGATTTGATCCCTTCTAAATCAGCCTGATTCAGGAAATCAATCCAGCTGCTTTGTTCCTCTGGAGTCAAGAACGGGTCAATTGAAAGCCATGCAGGCAATAAATTTTCCTCAATTACCTGATTAAATCCTCTGAAAAACGTTAACTCCATCAGTTTTCTGTTTGCATCATAATGGCTTTTGAGAGTATTCGGACCCTCCTGAGCAGTATAAATGCTGATGGCAATTGGTTCGCTTGAGGTTTCCTGCCAATTCCTCATAAATCTGACGCTCTCCTCTTTCCACGATACGCCCGAGTTTTCAGAAATAATCAATACCATGTCACTTAAAATAAAATAATCGGCTTTTTTCTGGAACGCATAGCTTTCCAGAAATTCATATAACATTGGAAGCTCGAGAACATTCTCGGTTTTTATGCCAATGGAAAGAAAAGGCTCTTCCGGTTCTGATGCTTCTAAAAAAATATCCTGATAGTTGAAGGCTTTATCAGTAATCATGCCGGAGGATTTTACAGCCGCTGGAGTTTTCAGCTTTTGGCGCCTATGAATGTTTCTTGCAGATTTCAATAAAATATCCGCTGAAATGGGCTTTAGTATTAAATCCGCTACCCCCATGTCAATGGCTCTTTTTGCCTGTGAAAAGGTCGCTTCCATTGTAAGTGCAATAAGATCCGGCCCTATAATTTGAATGGTTTTCAAGAAAGAACTGTATCTATCTTCCTTTATCAGATCAAGTTCAAAAATCAGCAGATCGGGCTGAAAAGTCTCCAGCTTTTTAATAAGCCCAGCTTCATCTTCGGCAGATTCCACTTCCCATGCGTTCATTGAAGATTTCAACAGCCACTCTATACCTTTTGTATCGTACTCATCACGATTGGCCACAAGTACTTTGTACATGCTGCCACATCCTTTTTTAATCTATTATGAAATAATTTTTCAGCAGCTGTAAAGAAAAATCGGAAAAATCCAGCAAATAGTAGACAAGTTATGATGCCCTTCCAGCATATCTATATATGGAAAACTAATTTTGGAAGGAGTATGACCATGCCTTTTCTTGTATTAAAGAAACGCAGCATCATTGCATTTGTCATCATATTTTCAGTCATTGTTTCTGCATCTGTATGGTTTTTTTCAAAGTCTGATACTTTGACGGTATTCAACCAGAACGAAGGTGAAAAAGTCCGGGAAATCCATATGGTTACAGGAGAATTTAAAGCAAAGCTGCCTGATGGCAAGGAAATCGAAGCTTATCGCTGGGACCCGGGAACCATTTTTCTGGAAAAAGATGAAAAGGTTAACCTCAAGATTTGGGGAGTCAACGGAATGGAACATCCGTATATTATCGAAGGAACCGATATTAAGGGTGTCGTAAAGAAAGCTGAAGAAACTGTGGTCCCTCTTCAATTTAATAAAGAAGGCGTTTACCGCCTGGTGTGTCTTACTCACCCTGACAAGGATAATAGCGGACCGATGATTGCTTATATTGTAGTAGATTAATGGGCAAAGCAAAAGCACCGGATTCTTCCGGTGCTTTTCTTAACTGTCTAGCGCAAGCAGCCTGCCCCCTCGAGGTGTCGGGGGTGGGCAATGCGCTTCCGCTTTTCTTCTTACCTCCCAATAAACATTTGTGTCCAATAGTGGCCGTAAGTTCCGCCCTGAGCGTAGCCTACTCCGATTTCTGTGAAGTTCGCAGATAGGATATTTTTGCGGTGACCCTCACTGTTCATCCACGCTGTTACCACTTCCTGAGGAGTTCTTTGCCCGGCAGCAATGTTTTCCCCAGCTGTTCTGTAGGTAATTCCGAAGCTCTTCATCATATCAAACGGGCTTCCGTATGTAGGAGAGTTATGATCGAAATACTTCTTATTGATCATATCCTGAGATTTGTACCTTGCAACTCTCGCAAGCTCCCAATTCGATTTTAGCGGCTTTAAACCGTATTTTGCTCTTTCCTGGTTAACAAGCTGAACTACCTGCTCTTCAACGCCTGTTGTGGCTTTTGAAAGTGTAGGGATATTCACCTTTTGCCCGGGATAAATGAAGTTCGGATTAGAGATCTGCTGATTGGAATTAATGATTTCAGATACTCCCACCTGATACTTCATGGCGATCTTCCACATAGTATCCCCTGGCTGAACGGTATGTACTGTTGACGCTTTTGCATCAAAATTGAATCCAAAGACAAGTGCGGCAGACAACATTAAAATGAATGAAAGTTTTGTTAGTGTTTTCATATTTATATTTAATCAAATTATACTATTCTATTAAACAGGTAATTGTTGGCGCCGAATGTAAGAATTTCTTAATTATTGCTATCTTTTTTAAAGCTGATATTTCATCTGTGTATAACAGTTTATAAATTCTGGGTGGTTTTGTAATACGCTTTTTTCTTAAAGGTGCATAATATCTATATTTCACAATACGTTCAAAATCTTTGTGATTTATTTCACATTAAATCTGTTATATTGAGTGTATAGTAAAGTTGTAATAACTGTTATACAAATAATCTCTTTGAGGTGAACAGGCATGGAAAGATGGAACGGCTTTAAAGAAGGCATTTGGACACGTGAAATTGATGTTAGAGATTTTATATTAAAGAATTTTGCACCTTTTTCCGGGGATGAATCATTTTTGGAAGGCCCGACAGAAGCTACATCATTATTATGGGAAAAAGTAATGGCTCTCACCAAAAAGGAGCGGGAACAAGGCGGCGTGCTCGATATGGACACTGAAATCGTCTCCACTATTACCTCACATGGACCTGGTTATCTCGATCAGGATAAAGAAAAAATTGTAGGTGTCCAGACTGACCAGCCATTTAAGCGCTCTCTTCAGCCGTTTGGCGGAGTCCGCATGGCTGTGGCTGCCTGTGAAGCATATGGCTATGAAGCCAGCAAAGGCATGGAAAAGATTTTTACAGACTATCGTAAAACACATAACCAGGGCGTGTTTGATGCCTACACCGATGAAATGAAACTTGCCCGCAAGGCCGGCATAATTACCGGCCTGCCCGATGCATATGGCCGGGGCAGGATTATCGGTGATTACCGCAGGGTTGCCCTTTATGGAGCTGACCGCTTGATTGAAGCCAAAAAAGCGGATTTGAAATTGACCTCAAGTGTAATGACCGAAGAAAATATTCGATTAAGGGAGGAAATTTCAGAACAAATCAGGGCTCTTAAGGAACTGAAGCAGCTGGCAAACAGCTACGGTTTTGATATTTCAAAGCCTGCAGGAAATGCTCATGAAGCTTTCCAATGGCTGTACTTCGCCTATCTTGCTGCCATCAAGGAACAAAATGGTGCCGCTATGAGTCTTGGCCGTGTTTCCACTTTTCTTGATATTTTCATAGAAAGAGACATAAGTAACGGGATACTTAACGAGAAGGAAGCACAGGAGCTGGTTGATCATTTTGTAATGAAGCTGCGTCTCGTAAAATTCGCAAGAACGCCTGACTATAATGAATTATTCAGCGGCGACCCTACATGGGTGACAGAGTCCATTGGCGGGATGGCGCTTGATGGCCGTCCTCTTGTTACAAAGAATTCTTTCCGCTTCCTTCATACCCTTAGAAATCTCGGGCCCGCTCCTGAACCGAACTTAACGGTATTATGGTCCGCCAGGCTTCCCGAGAATTTCAAAAAATATTGTGCCAGGATGTCAATCGAAACAAGTTCAATTCAATACGAAAACGACGATATCATGCATCCTGAGTATGGCGATGATTATGGAATTGCCTGCTGTGTTTCTGCAATGGAAATCGGAAAACAAATGCAATTTTTCGGAGCAAGAGCCAACCTGGCAAAGGCCCTCTTATATAGCATAAATGGCGGCAAGGATGAAAAAATCAGCGTTCAGGTCGGCCCGGCCTATGCCCCGATTACTTCAGAGATCCTTCAATATGAAGAAGTAATGGAGAAATTCGATTTAATGATGGAGTGGCTGGCAGAGCTCTATATTAATACATTGAATATCATTCATTACATGCACGATAAATATTGCTACGAACGAATCGAAATGGCTCTGCATGACTCGGAAATTCTCAGAACGATGGCCACTGGCATTGCGGGTCTAAGCGTAGCGGCCGACTCGCTTAGTGCCATTAAATACGCGACCGTAAAGGCAGTCCGTGATGAGAATGGGATCGCGGTTGATTTTATTACAGAAGGAGATTTTCCGAAATACGGCAATAATGATGATCGCGCCGACAGCATCGCTATAGACCTGGTTGAACGGTTTATGAAAAAGCTCCGCAAGCATCAGACTTACAGAAACTCTATGCATACCATGTCTATATTAACCATTACATCGAATGTGGTATATGGCAAGAAAACAGGCAATACACCTGATGGACGGTGTGCCGGAGAGCCCTTTGCCCCAGGTGCAAATCCAATGCACGGAAGAGATGCGAAAGGCACGCTTGCTTCCCTGTCCTCTGTTGCAAAATTGCCATACAAACAGGCGCTCGATGGCATCAGCAACACCTTCTCCATTGTTCCTAAAGCACTCGGAAAGGATGATGAAAGCCGTGTACGCAATCTGGTATCCATACTCGATGGATATGCCATAAAATCCGGGCACCATTTAAATGTAAATGTATTCAATAAAGAAACGCTTCTGGATGCCATGGAACATCCGGAAGAATATCCCCAGCTGACCATCAGAGTTTCAGGCTATGCAGTAAACTTCATTAAGCTGACTAAAGAGCAGCAGCTTGACGTTATCAATCGAACGTTCCATGAATCCATGTAACCAATCGGATGGCGGGCCTTTTTAATCGGCCCCCTCTTCAAAAAAGCATGAGCAAGGTGCAGCTGCGGCTGCCCTGGTGCTTTCGGAAAGGAAGATGAATATGCACGGCAACATTCATTCAATTGAGACATTCGGTACAGTAGACGGACCTGGCATCCGGTATGTTATTTTTACACAGGGGTGCCTCCTTCGCTGTCAATTTTGCCATAATGCGGATACTTGGGAAATTGGAACAGGGAACCAAATGTCCGTTTCAGAAATCATGAATGACCTGCAGTCCTATCTCCCTTTCTTCGAGGCTTCCGGAGGCGGTATCACAGTCAGCGGCGGTGAACCTTTGCTGCAGATACCTTTTCTTATAGAGCTTTTTAAAGAATGCAAGAAACTTGGCATTCACACTGCCATAGATTCATCAGGTGGCTGCTATTCCAGCTCCCCGCTTTTTCAGGCACAGCTGAAAGAGCTTATGAACTATACAGACCTGGTGCTGCTGGATTTGAAGCATATTGATAGGGAGAAACATAAAAAACTCACAGGACTTACAAATGAACATATCCTTCAATTTGCCCGGTACCTGTCTGATCATCAGAAGCCTGTATGGATCCGCCATGTGCTTGTACCAACAAAATCTGATGATGAAC
Source organism: Cytobacillus firmus DS1 (assembly GCF_000565285.1). GTDB lineage: Bacteria > Bacillota > Bacilli > Bacillales > Cytobacillaceae > Cytobacillus > Cytobacillus firmus_A. The sequence continues at coordinate 103,340 of NZ_APVL01000011.1, forward strand.
GTGATCTGGAACGATTGGGCAATTTTATTAAAGAATTGAATAATGTGAAAAAAATTGAGGTTCTCCCCTATCACAAGCTTGGTGTATATAAATGGGAAGTGCTTGGATTGGAATATCCGCTGAAGGATATTGAACCTCCGAGTGAGGAAAAAACAGAATGGGCTTATCGGCTTTTGACTGGGTTATAATTAGTGGCTTTGATTTAGGTTGTTAGATGCGGCGTTATGCGCGGTTTGCCCCATTTGCGATTGGGGCTTTGTTGTATCTTGAATTAGTCGTTTTTGCAGTGCGGGTGATGTACGAATTCACCAAAATTTCAATATTATTTACCCCTCATTTAAGCTATAATTAAATTGAGGTGGATAATTATGACAAATGTCTTGAAAAGGCCTAAATGGCTAGTATTTGGTTTACTTTTAACTATGATTCTGTTTTCCAACTACATTCTATACAGGTCCACGCTTTTTGGTCCGGTACCGGACGGAGCGGCGGTTGGCTCTCTGCTTGACCTGCTGGTTGTTGTACCGCTATTGGCGTATTTCCTTATCCTGCGCAAAAGGTATTCGCTGAAGTATTTAGGGGCAGTTATTTTAGCAGGATACGCCGCTGCTTATTTTATTATCCCTGCCAGTCATTTCTCGCAGTTTTCCTTTTTGCCTTATGTAATTGTTTTTTCCGAAATGCTTTTTATAGGGCTGGAGCTGTTTATTGCCTATAAGATTCTTACTAAACTGCCTGTGCTTATAAAAGAATACCGCAGGCTAAACGGTATTAATTCGCTTTTTCTCTTTAATGTTAAAAGGGCGGCTGACACACATTTGCCGAATAATAGATTAGGAACTGTATTCGTGACTGAATTCGCTATGTTTAATTACGCCCTGTTTTCATGGAAAAAGAAGCTTTCCATAAAGCATGGAGATTATTTCACCTACCATCAAAAAACAAGTGTAAATGCTGTCTACATTATGCTGATTCATGCAATAGCCATTGAATCGATCGGACTTCATTATTGGCTTCATTCATGGAATGCTATTGTGGCATATATCATCTTAATAGCAAATATTTATGGCATTTTGTACTTTCTGGCAGAGATAAACGCCACCCGCTTAACCCCTTTTGTCGTTACTGATTCTCATTTGCTTCTCCAGTCAGGCTTCTCAAAAAGCATGTACCTATCTTTGGAAGATGTTAAAGAAATCAACTATTATGATGGTCCTGAAAAGTTTAGCAGACAAGAAATGAATGATATATTTGATGCAAGAGTTCCTGATCTTATCCAGGAAAAGCCAATGTTCGAAATTGTGCTGAAGAAGCCGGTAGATTATGAGTTGATGTACGGCATAAAAAGAAAAGCAAGCCGCATCGTTCTGAATGTGGATGAACCGGAGAGGTTTTATCGCAGTCTAACGGGCAGTAAGACCCCGCTTGAAGACTCAGAGGAATCCATGGAGGATAAGCGGGGGTCAAACTGCCCGTAAGGCCCGATTGGTGAGATAAAGTGAAACTTGCCGATGCGCAGGCAGAGGCTTAGTTGAACCAATCGGGTTCGTAGTGTCGATTGATCGAATCGCTAGCGGAGATCTTAACGACACTAGAACGGGACTAACAATCATTGGGGATAGAGTACACCACCACAGATTGATGTTTCACTCTATCAGGAAGTATCAAACAAATTAGCTCAAAAGTAAAAGGAAAATCCTCAGGGATTTTCCTTTTTGCGTGAAGCTTATTTCCACCAGTTATCGTGCATGGATGCAGGTATCTGACGCTTATGTTCGGAAACGAGGTAACGTTTTTCGATCTTATCTGCGGCTTCCGGACTTACTGATTTTCCTTCAAGGTAGTCATCCAATTCATCGTATGAAATACCTAGCTCCGTTTCATCAGCCTGTCCGGGTTTCTGGTCCAGAAGATCGGCAGTCGGTACTTTTAAGTAAAGTCTTTCTTCTGCCCCAAGCTCTTTAAGGAGTACCTTTCCCTGTCTTTTAGTCAGTCCGGATAATGGCAGGACATCTGCACCGCCATCGCCATATTTTGTGAAAAATCCTGTCACTGCTTCTGCTGCATGATCCGTTCCAATAACCAGCAAACCGTATTGGCCGCCAATTGCATATTGGGCAATCATTCTCATGCGGGCTTTCACATTGCCTTTATGAAAATCCTTTAATGGTTCCTCCGGCAATATGCGATCATATTCGGTTTTTACTTCATCAACAGCATTTTTAATGTTAAATACAACTTCACGGTCAGCCTGGATAAAAGAAAGCGCCAGCTGTGCATCGTCTTCATCCTGCTGTACACCATATGGCAGGCGGACTGCCATGAAAGTTGCCTCTTTGCCTTCATTTCGCAATTCTTCAACGGCGAGCTGCGCAAGTCTTCCGGCAAGAGTGGAATCCTGGCCGCCGCTTATGCCAAGTACATACCCTTTGGCATTCGATTTAACAAGATAATCCTTTAAGAACTGGATTCTTTTTTTTATCTCTTCTTTTGGGTCGATAGCTGGATTAACATTTAAGCTTTCCATAATTTCTTTTTGTCTATTCATTACAGGTTCCTCCCTCTTTTTTAGCTTCAGCTCTTAATATTTTGTTTTACCTGACTGATCATTTTCATTTTATTATCCCAGCACTCCTGGCTCAAGTCTACCGGGTATTCCTCCGGATTAAGAGAACGGCGGTATTCATCCCATAATACATTGAGATTTTCCTTTGCAAAGCTCTGCATCTCTTTTAAGGACGGAACTTTATAGGTAAGCTCCCCTTCCTTAAAAATCACTTTATGCAGTTCTCTCGCTTCGAAATTGGTAACGAATTTGCTTACAAACGTGTGAACTGGATGGAACATCTTGAGCTTTGGTTCTGCTTGAGGATTCTCATGATCCAGTGCAATATAGTCTCCCTCTGATTTATGGTTGTCTTTGTTTATAATCCGGTATACTCTCTTCAGGCCGGGGGTTGTCACTTTTTCCGGATTGCCGCTGATTTTTATTGTGTCAGCCATCTTGCCCTCTTCATTTTCAATTGAAACGAGTTTATAAACAGCTCCTAATGCAGGCTGCTCATAAGCCGTGATCAATTTTGTGCCAATGCCCCAAATATCAATTTTTGCTCCTTGTGCTTTGAGGTTAATGATGGTGTATTCATCCAGATCATTTGATGCAATAATCTTAGTATCATGGAAACCGGCATCATCAAGCATTTTTCTCGCTTTTTTGGACAGATACGCCAGGTCCCCGCTATCCAGTCTTATGCCTTTAAAGTTGATTTGACCTTCCATTTCCCGGGCTACTTTAATGGCATTCGGGACTCCGGACTTAAGCGTGTCATACGTATCGACGAGAAAAACACAGTCTTTATGGGTCTGGGCATATTTCTTAAATGCGGTATACTCGTCCTGATATGCCTGTACAAAAGAATGCGCATGGGTTCCTGCAGCTGGAATGCCAAATTTCTTGCCGGCTCTTACGTTAGAAGTGGCATCGAACCCTCCTATATATGCTGCTCTCGTTCCCCAGATGGCAGCGTCCATTTCCTGTGCCCTTCTGGAACCAAATTCCATAGCTGTCCCATCCCCAATGACTTCTTTGATACGTGTAGCTTTTGTCGCAATCAAGGTTTGGTAATTTATAATATTTAATATTGCTGTTTCCACGATCTGGGCTTCTGCCAGCGGAGCTTCTACACGCATAATCGGCTCATTGCCAAACACCAGCTCTCCTTCTTCCATTGATTTAATGGTTCCTGAAAAAGTCATGTTTTTCAGATAATCGAGGAAATCATCAGCATAATTCAATTCGTTTTTTAAGTACTGCAGGTCACTCTCGGTGAATCTGAAATTTTCAATATACTCAATGACCCTTTCGAGGCCTGCAAAAACACCATATCCATTCCCAAAAGGGAGCTTCCTAAAATATACTTCAAAGACCGCTTTTCGATTATGTATATTGTCTTCCCAATAAGTCTGCGCCATATTGATCTGGTACAAATCAGTATGCAAAGCTATACTGTCATCCGCAAATTCCCTGTGCATAATCGCAACCTCCTGTGACAAATCTTCCTTATGTATTTCTTTTATTGGCAGTATCCCCCATTCACATCTTTCTCAACTTTAATGGGATGAAAAATTTGCCTATTATTTTAATAGTAGTGAAGTTCATGGCCTTAAGCAAATTATTCAGCCTGAATATATACGGATATTTACCCATCCGAGACTTTTTTACACATTATCAGTTGTTGTTCGTTATGTTGAACAAGTGGAATTATTCTATTATAGCACTTCATAATTATTTCCCAAATATCATTCCTTGTAATGTTATTTCAAAATAAGAAACCATTCTTCACTCCCTTTTTGCTGGAATCACCAACCTTCCGCCCTCCGCATAAGATGTCATGAACTGACAAGGAGGGCTGTGAGATATGGAAAGACGGGGCCTTTTGCCTTTCGTTGTGACCGCATTTTTTGCCGTAATGATTTCGCTCTTTACTTTTTCGCTGATGGATTCAAAGGATGCCGAGCCGCCAAAAACAGAGACCGTTCCAGATGGCCAAAGCAATAATCAGGACAGTGATATCTCGAATAAAGTAAAAAATAATATCAAAGGCAATAAAGCTAATGTGAATAACTCAATCGACAACGATTTAAATAATGGCGAAGATAGCCAAATTGACAATAATGTTACAAATGATGTAGAGGTAAATGTAGATGTAAATGTAACAAATACGATAAAAAATAAGGCTGATAAAAATCAGGACTCAGGTCAAAAAGGAAATGAAAAGGAAAACAGCAGCGGCGATAAGGGCAATGAAAATGACCAGGACGGCCAGTCAGGGGATGATGAAGTCGTTTGGGGTGTTGACTCTGCAAGTCTCACTACAAGCGACTTGCTTTCTTGTGTTCGTGAAAATTTTGGATCTCCTAAAGTATGGGGACGGTATTTAGGTGAAAAAGAAGGTGTATCAGCAGGCATTACACCCGAAGAGGCTGAACTGCTGCAGGGCAATAATATTAAATTACTCGTGATATGGAATCGATTTAATGATGCAACAGGCCTTGAAAATGGAAAGAGTGAAGCAAGAGCAGCTGTTCAATTGGCAAAGGAGCTGGGAATACCCGAGGGTGTCGCGGTTTTTGCGGATATCGAGCCTAATTATCCTGTCGACTCTTCTTTTATAAAAGGCTGGTATCAAGCCATGTCAGAATCACCCTATGAACCTGGCATTTATGGAATTTTTGATAAGGAAAAGGCCCTGAGGAAAGCTTTCGATCAAGCTGCAGCCGAAAACACTCCCCTTCTTGAAAACACGTATATATGGACTGCTGCGCCGAATATAGGGATCACAGCCCAGGCACAGGCGCCTGAATATAAACCTGAAGCTCCGGAAAACTCACTGATTGCAGGCTGGCAGTATGGAATTGATGCGAAGGCATGTAATATTGATACGAACTTATTTAACAAAGACATACTGGATGCTCTTTGGTAAATATAAAAAAATAAAGAGCCCATAAAGGCTCTTTTATATTTTAAAGCTGTTCTTTGGCATCCCGCTATTCCAAAACTGAATCATGATAAACGGCGTGCCAATAAACACTGGAACGATATAATAGCTGAGACGGTAGAACATGAGAATCAAAAGCCCCAGTTCTGATGGGACACCCTGTGATTCCAGTCCGATCAAAAAAACAAAGTCAAAGGATCCTATTCCCCCTGGTATCATACTCGCAATTCCGGCGCAAGCAGAGATGATGACAATCGGAAACAAAACAAAAAATGGAATCGATACTTCAAGGGCTCTGGCAATTCCCCAGATACATATGATAATAAAAAGCCACTCCAGTAATGAAACCGTCAGCAGGTCCCCTGCGAACCCCTTTTTGATGTGCTTCGTATTCCAAAAGGACGACTTAAAAAAGTAAACGCCAAGCAGCAGCGGTGTATAAGCAGCGACTGCCCAGACTGCGAGCTTTATAAGCTTTACATCATCATACAAATGTAAATCGGTAAATAGGACGACCCATGATAATATAGACAAGCCTGTAAGGTAAAATAATGACAGCTTGGCAATTATTTTGATATACGGTGTACTGCCATTCAGGTAATCTTTATAAAAATAGGACCTGAGTGTAGCTCCTGCCACACCTCCCAGGCCGATCAAGTTAGAGAATGCGTTAGCAGATAAGGAATAAAATAAAAGCTTTTTTTTAGGAACCCTAATTCTGAAAAGCCTTTGCAATATTTCATCATAAAAATACATTGGAAAAAGGGCAGCCAGTCCCAATAAAAGGATAAAAAATATTCGGCGGACCGTTAGCCGGTCAACATAAAGCTCAAGGAGAGCCCAATTAAAATCAGTGAATATCCCTTTTGCTTCCAGCATGACAAACAGCAAAATGAATAAGGGTACAAGGAGCTTGGCAAGCGTAATAATTGTTTTATGTTTGAACAAGGACAAAATACCCCACCATTCACTTAGAGAACTAGAGATAATTTAATCTCCCTGATAGAGTGTATCATACTAAAGCTTAAAATATATATGCTTTTTCCTATTATATTCCTATATAGTGACAATAGAATGGACAAGAGATAAGTTTTTGCAAATGGTTCAATATCTGTAATTGTGATCAATACAGCATTCAATTATACTTAAATATGTGAGGTGAACTGACATCTTTGACCTAATAATTGAATCGTCTTTTATTTCATCAGAATATACTCTTTATTTAACATATATCATTGGTTTAGCTGCTAAGCTGTTAATTATTTGGAAAATCAAGCCTGCTTTTTATAGAGCTGGATGTATTAGGAATGAACAAAAGGAGTATGAAAGCCTTCCAGCGTTTTGTATGGATCGGACCTTTATTTGTGATTCGATTCAGTCGTGGATGGCAAAATTGATCCTGAAAAAAGGCGATCAAAGTGATGAGCCGGAAGGTCCCTCCCCTATTTTATAAAAAATATAGGAGGTTTGATCTTAATGAGAAAAATAAAATTGTTGCTGGCCATTACTATGATCAGCGTATTGCCAATATTCCTATCTGCCTGTCAGGCTCAAGGAGGACAAGGAACAAGCTTTTTCCATCAATATTTTGTCAATCCGTTTGCATTGGCCATACATGGAACGGCTGTTTTCTTTCATGGCAATTTCGGACTGGCCATAATCTTCATTATATTAATGCCTTTAATGCTGAAACAATATAAAAATCAAAGCTTGATGAAAGAAAAAATGGATAAGTTAAAACCTGAACTTGAAAAAATCCAGGAAAAGCTGAAAACAGCGAAGAAAACAGAGGAGCAGCAAAAGCTGCAGCAGGAAATGTTCGCTTTGTATCAATCACATGGAGTGAATCCTTTGAATGCGGCGGGGTGTCTGCCCATTTTTATTCAAATGCCCATTTTGATGGGGTTCTATTATGCTATAAGAGGAAATCAGGAGATTGCCGCACATTCATTTCTCTGGTTTAATCTGGGGCATTCTGACATTTGGATCACAATCATTGCAGGGATCGTGTATTATCTTCAGTACAGGTTCACTCTGAGCAACATGACTGCGCAAACGCCAAAGCAAATGAAATTCATTGGTCTCTTGTCTCCTGTAATGATTATGCTGGTTTCTTTAAATGCTCCTTCAGCTTTGCCGCTGTATTGGACTGCGGGCGGAATTTTTTTAGTTTTTCAATCATGGCTTGGCAGGAGATTATATACAAAAGAAAAAATGGATAATGTGCAGTTAATGTCAGAATCGTAATTACACGGGGAGCGGGCTTATGCCATGCTCCTTTTTTGTTTAAAGAAATTTGAATAACAGTACTTATTCTTGGAAAGATAAGGGGGAAAATCAAAAGGAGGAAAGTGTATGATTAAGCGTAAATTAATGATGGCAGGAGCACTGTCAGCTGCATTGCTTGCAGGCTGTGCAGCGAATAATAATGATATGAATGAAACAGCTCAGAGAAACAGAGACCTCACAGAGCCGACTAAAGTGAACGACAGCAACTATGGAGAAAATGGACGCACCACTGAGCCGGGGATTGATCTTACCCGCACGGGAACGGACAATGACAATCAAAATGATTCTCCGAGAATGAAGGTTGCTGATAAAGCTGCCGATAAAATTACCTCTATACCAGAGGTTGAATCTGCGAATGTCATCGTGACAGACAATAATGCTTATGTGGCCGCACGCTTAAATGATGCAAATGAAGAATTGACTAAGGATGTTGAAGGGAAGATTTCAGATCAGGTGAAAGCCATCGATCAGGATATCGATAATGTATATGTGTCTGTTAACCCTGACTTTTATGATCGAATGACAGGATACTCAGAGGACATTCGGGCCGGTCATCCAGTAGAAGGATTTTTTGATGAATTTACACAAACTGTGCGCAGAATTTTCCCGACACAAAGGTAAAAAGAAAACGGCCCATAGCAGGCCGTTTTCTTTTTAAAAGATAAGAAAGTATAAAATTTTGAACGTCGATAACTGTCTAGCTCCAGCGCCTACCCCCTCGAGGTCACAAGCCAATCCTCCCAAAAAGGCAAAGAACGCCTTTCCGGGAGGCTCGTCTTGTGCTTGTCGGGGGTGGGCAAGGCGCTTGCGCTTTTCTTAAGCATCCTGGAAGTAGTCTTTATAAAATCCGCTTACTTTTCCGGAATTGTCTACAATGAAATAAAATTCTTCTGTTTCATTTTTTACATCATAGATATTCCCTGCTGTTAAAGCCCGGTCTACAATGTATTTTGCTGCGTCTGTGTGCACACATTTTACTTTTTTCAATGTTTCGCGTTCATGCCAGTTTAAATGAATCACTATTGCCACTCCTTCAAAGTCTGCATTACTTTTTATTATAAAGAATAGGAACGGTTGTCTGCAACCAGATTCTCTTTGATGACTGGCAATAATTTCATTATTTTCCGAAATCGCTTGATTTTATCTGCCTCAAATGTATAAACTTCTCCAGTTAACGGGTTTTTCATTGTTACATAGTTAATTTCACAGATTTGGTCTGTTCGTACAAATTCTAAATGATCATAATGTTCATTATCATATACCACTTCATAAAAGCCATTATCTGCTAAAATTTTCATTTTGATGACCCTCTTTCTAAGATGATGGCAAAGGTTATATACCACCCGCTTAGCCTGTTTCAAACCACCAAATGAAATTTTGCAGGATTTAGCTGAGTTTTTCCCACTCGCTTAGGTGCATTGGTTTTAGATGAGGTTTTGCCTCCCCCTCTAAAACAGCAATATACTCTAATGAGTGGCCGTCCGGATCATAAAAATAGATTGAAGCAGCCGGCATCCATGTATGGACAATCGGTTCTGCAGATGATAGGCCAAAGCTTTCCCTGACTGCGATATCTTTTTCCATTAAAAACGGTATAATTCCCCGCAGCTTCTCAGGCGAAACAGAAAAGGCTATATGATTTCTCCTTATTGGGGTGTCTTTTGTTTCCCACATGCCCAGCATGTTCTCTTTATTTTCGCCAAGAAAGAAAAATGCTGCTTTTCTGTCTTCTGTTGTGTAAGCTACTTTAAAGCCGAGGTTTTCATAAAATTTGATGCTTCTTTCCAAATTGCTTGAGTTTAGATGTGCTTCATATAATTTTGCTCCTTGCATGGTAAGGTCCTCCAATTCATTTTTTTCTGTCTTTATTGTATAAAAAGCGATAACCCTGCCATACAGAAAAAAGGATGAACTTGTGTTCATCCTTTAGTCGTATGCTATCATGCATCCAATCGAATCTTAACTCCCAGTTTTTCCAGCTGCTGTTCAAGCTTTTTGTAGTAATCATCACTTACTCTTCCTCTTGCGCCGCGGAGAATTTCAAGAGCGTAATGGTCAGGCGGGGGCAGCTCCCCTTTTTTATTATAGACATGAAAAGTCAGGACATCTTTGTACAATTTATCCCCTGCCTGTACATTTACAAAGGCAGGACGGTACCATTGTCCGTAAAAACCTTCCCTTTGGAACAGATATTCAACAGCTTCATAGGGAAGTTCATATAGAACCCCTTCAGTGACACCGCCATTTTCTATAATATCTGCCCTTCCTCCATCATCCCTGGAAAACAGGTATTGCATCGAATAACCGGCCAATATTCCCCCGCCGACAATCGTTTTGAAATGGTGATCTACCTTTGCTGTGCAAAACCGTTCATTATCCATACAGGATCCGTAAGCAAAATAATAGGTCTTCTCCGGCTTATCCTTCATAAGCTGGTAAAGCTTCCAATCACCGTGAAGAATTGGTTCTGCCAGCAGGTCATCCCTGGAGGAGACATATACAAGTGCATTTACTTCTCCCTTATCCGTATGGACAGTCTGTTCCACCCTATCGTATAAATTGTCTTTTCTGCCCGGGATATAATCCTCCAGTTCATCCAGATCGGAAAAATGATCCAAATGTACTTCATAAAGTTCCCCATACACTTTTTGGTCAAGTGATGGTTTCATAGAGGGATAGCCAAGACCAGTATCAAATAATTCCCCGTATACCCATGCCTGCTCGGCAATGCAGGGGCTTCCTTTTAAAACAAAGTGATTGGTTTCATGCATTCTTAAGGTTCCATATACAAACAATTTCTGTGTAGTCATAAGCAAACATTCCCCCTTGGTTCTCTCTTTTGTTTACTATATTATCATTTTCTGAAGATTCTTTTCAAAAAAAGAAGACGGAGAAACATCTCCGTCATTCCTGGCATTGGCAGGCATCCAAATTTTTAATTACCGGAAGCCTGCAAATTAATTTGTTATTTGATCTTTTATGGTGTTGTGTTATTAAATCCATTTCTTTTTGTTTTGCCTTCATTAAAGCTTCCATTACATACATTTCATCATACATCTGCTCTCGCTCCTTTTCCCTTATCTTTAATACCATTTTAAATTCCCCCTGGTTTTAAAACATTGGCTATGAGGAGGAGATATTTTAAGCCTTTTGAACGAAAGAAGATGGAAATTGAAAAAACCTGCGGGAAGTTCCCCCGCAGGTTTCATATAGCTATTGTTTTAATGTGTTAGCATTTTCAATAACTTCTTTAGCTTGTTCACGCAATCTGAATTTCTGAATTTTTCCTGAAGCTGTCATTGGATATTCATTTATAAATTCGATATAGCGGGGGATTTTATGGCGTGAGATCTTCCCTTTGCAATAATCGCGAAGTTCTTCTGCAGTTATGTCAGAGCCCTCCTTAGCTATTACCCAGGCGACCACTTCTTCACCATATACAGCATCAGGAACCCCGACCACCTGAACGTCCAGAATCTGCGGATGAGTATAAAGGAATTCTTCTATTTCTCGCGGATAAATATTTTCTCCGCCGCGGATGATCATATCCTTTAATCTGCCTGTGATTTTACAGTACCCGTTCTCATCCATTACAGCTAGATCCCCGGTATGGAGCCATCCATCTTCATCAATGGCCTCTTTTGTAGCATCCGGATTTTTATAATATCCCTTCATGACATGGTAGCCTCTGGTACACAATTCTCCCTGTATACCAGAAGGAACTTCGTTATTTGTGCCCGGTTCTACAATTTTCACTTCCACATTCGGCAAAGCCCTTCCAACAGATTCTACTCTCAGCTCAATAGGATCATCTGTCCGGGTCTGGGTTATAACTGGAGATGACTCTGTTTGTCCATAGGCAATGGTTATTTCGCTTGCACCCATCTTTTCGATTACGCCTTTCATGACTTCAATCGGGCAATTGGAGCCAGCCATTATGCCGGTACGAAGGGTCGATAGATCATATTTGCTGAAATCAGGATCGTTCAGTTCTGCGATAAACATTGTCGGGACCCCATGGAGGCCTGTACATTTCTCATCCTGGACCGTCTGCAGAACAGCTTTAGGACTGAATTCCTGCACAGGTACAATGGTGGCGCCGACGGATATGCATGCCATCGTTCCCAGCACACAGCCAAAGCAATGGAAAAATGGAACAGGAATACATAAGCGGTCATCTGTAGTTAATCGCATACAATTTGCAATATTGTATCCATTGTTAACGATGTTATTGTGGGTTAGCATAACCCCTTTCGGAAAGCCTGTCGTTCCTGATGTATATTGCATATTAATGGCATCGTCCGGGTCCAGGCTTTCCATCCGCTCATCGAGTTCTCTGTCTGTGACTGATTCGCCCATCCCGATAATATCTTCCCAGCTGTAAGTCCCAGGAAAGCGTTTCTCTCCCATGACGATAACGTTTTTTAAGAAAGGCAGTCTTTTGCTTTTCAGCTGTCCCGGCTCGGAATCCTTCAGTTCCGGGACGATGCTGTACAGCATTTCTATGTAAGAGGTATCTCTGAACTTTTCCATCAGAACAATCGTTGTACTGTCAGACTGTTTTAAAAGATATTCCAGTTCAGCAGCTTGATAGTTTGTATTAACGGTTACAAGGACAGCACCCATTTTGCCTGTTGAAAACTGGCATGTGAGCCATTCTGGTGTATTTGTCGACCATGCGGCAATATGCTCCCCTTTTTCAAGGCCCAGCTTCATAAACCCTTTGGCAGCAAGCCTGCAATATTCATTAAACTCCTTATAACTCATTCGGAGTCCGCGATCAGCATACACTACAGCTTCATGATCAGGGTGAAGGCCGGCTTTCTCCTCCAGGAGCTTCCCTACTGTAAGATTCAATAATTCCGTCATCCAGAAATCCTCCTTGGTATATGATCTAATCATTATGCAAGATTCCTCTAAGGTGCTGATATAAAACGCTTACATTTTATGTTAACACATATTGCTGAATATTCAATATTTTCATAAAGTGATAGTTTATAAATTTTCATAAGGTGAAAAAAACTGCCCTAAAAAAGGGCAGCAGGTTTAAGTTGAAACTTCTCTCTTGTTAAAAATAAAGACCTTCAAATAGTGATAGTTCTTTTTTTAGGCTTGGCGCCACTTGAACAGCAAAGGGTTTCTCACCCCTCTTACGAAGAACTTCCATTGTCCTTCCATTCTCGTATAATGGCTGGCAAAAGATGATATTAACTGAACCAATCAGAATGGCTGCTCTTTTGTCTTTTCCGTCACTGCTTATGTAAATATCATCCCGGGAAGCTGGCATGATCTCCTGCCATGCTGCCGCAGATTTTTCACAGTCTTTAGAAGCTATATAGACTGCTTCTATTTTTTTAGCAGCCAGCTTTTCATCCATTAGGCCGAGTTGTCTCAGCTCCGCAAATCTTTTATCATCTTCCTTGCCCCAATCTATAAAGAAAGGGTATTGATAGTCGTGATTTTCCTTTAAGAAAAGCATTCTCCAGGAAAGGATGCTTCCATCCGCCCTCTTCCTGCTTCCATCAAATATTGGAAGGGTCTCAAAGCCCTTTCCTGTTAATTCACCCTGCAGCTCTTCAATATTATTGGTTCGGAAGCAAAGCTGTCCGATCCCTTCTCCATTTCTGATTTCTTCTGTCAGCTGTTTAATGAGCGGATTATCGCTCCTTGAGGCAATATGATTCTTTTCAATGGATAAAAACTCAAGGTATGAATGCCCAATGTACAAGAGGCTGTTATATGTCCCCCAATTTTCATGGCTCCCCCCTGATATTGCCTTATATCCTTGATCCCTCCATTTTGCAGCAGCAGCAGCCGGCTTAGCCTTTATAAAGTGGACAATATGATCAAGCATTATATTCATATGCAGATTCTCCCTTTATTCAGTAGTTACTGTAAATTTTATCTTTCCTTTAAAACACAGTCTACTGTTAAAGCTATTGTGAAAAGAATTGCAGAAAAATGTCATCATAATGTAATAAATCTTTTCTTTATAAAGGGTTCACAAAATTTTAAAAAACCTTTACAATAATAAAAAATAGAATATTCAATCCATTTAACCAGGAGGTATGCATAATGAAAATTATGAGTAATGAGCAGCTGGTCGTCTCGTATCGTGATGCATTAAAGTCAGGGTCTGAAAAGGAATGGATTAGGATATTAAAAACGGAGATTCAAAAACGGGGCTTAAGACCGTTTAAAGAGTAGGTTTCAAAATCCATATTAGTTAGCCAAATACTTATTGATTATGTAGAGCGGGAGCTATTCCCGCTTTTTTTATCGCAGTCTAACGGGCAGTAAGACCCCCACTTCAAGACTCAGAGGAATCAAAGGAGGATAAGTGGGAGTCAAACTGCCCAATCTAGCTGCGGCTCCTAGGGGCTCGAGGTCATAAGCCAATCAGCTGATGGGAAGAAAAGCACTCCCCTCCATCTGCTCGTCTTATGCTTGTCACCCCAAGGCAAGTCGCTTCGCTTTATAATGTAAAGGCCCGATTGGTGAGATACAGTGAAACTTGCCGACGCGCAGGCAGAGGCTTAGTTGAATCAATCGGGTTCGTAGTGTCGATTAATCGAAGCGCTAGCCGAGATCTTAGCGACACTAGAACGCGACTAACAATCAGTGGGGGATAAGGAAAACCCCCCACTGATTGAAGTTTCACTTTATTATCTTCGGACGTATGCTGTCAGTTTGTTTGCTTTTTTTATATTTTCATATTCCTCTTCACTTAGTACCCCTAATTTTTTTAACATCGCACTATACTGCAGAATTTTCATTTGCCTTCTTTTCAAGGTTATCACCTGCTTTTTAATATACTATTCATAACCTGTACATTGTTTCCTTAATGCAAATAATTTTCCATAACGAAAGCTCCAGCTCCTTGCTCACCACCGACACCTCGAGGGGTGAGCAAGGTGCTGGAACTGGATGCAGATACTCTTCCACAGAGTTTATTAATATCGTTCATTTTTAAAGTTTCCTATGCAACTAAAAAACCAGAGCGGAACTCCACTCTGGTTTCATTAGTTATTAGGCTTCAAAAAGAAGGCTTTCCGGATCTTCAATCAGTTCCTTGACGCGTTTCAGGAATGTTACAGCTTCCTTTCCGTCAACAATGCGGTGGTCATAGGATAGTGCGATGTACATCATTGGACGGTTTTCCATTCTTTCAGCATCTATCGCAACCGGGCGCAGCTGGATGGAGTGCATTCCAAGGATACCAACCTGAGGTCCGTTCAGAATTGGCGTAGACATCATGCTGCCAAATACACCGCCATTTGTGATGGTGAAGCTTCCTCCCTGCAGATCTGAAAGAGCAAGCTTATTGTCTCTTGCCTTCACTGCAAGGTCCATGATATCCTTTTCGATTTCTGCAAAGTTCTTGCGGTCAGCGTCACGGACAACCGGAACGACAAGACCTTCTGGAGCTGAAACAGCGATACCAATATCATAGAATTTTTTCAGAACGATCTCATTGCCTTGAATTTCAGCATTTAAGTAAGGATTTTTCTTAAGTGCTGCAACGACCGCTTTTGTGAAAAATGACATGAAGCCAAGCTTAACATCGTTTTCTTCAAAGAATTTATCTTTCCGCTTCTTGCGAAGGTTCATCACATTTGTCATGTCCACTTCATTGAACGTTGTCAGCATGGCTGCTGTTTGCTGAACTTCTACAAGGCGATTTGCAATTGTCTGGCGGCGGCGGGACATTTTAATCCGTTCCACTTCTTTTCCGCCTGATGCCTGTTCAGCCGGTTTCGAAGCTGCTGCCGGTTTTGGTGTTTGAGCCTGCTGTTTTGCCTGGTTAGGATTAAAGGATTCAACATCCTGTGTTCTGATTCTGCCCAGTGGATCGGCTGTCGGCACCTGGCTCAGGTCAATGCCCTTTTCTCTTGCCAGTTTCCGCGCTGCAGGTGAAGCGATTGGACGCTGTCCGCCAGTTTTTTCTTCAGCTGCTGGCTGTGCTGGCTGCTCCTCTGCCTTAGGCTCTTCCGCTTTTGCAGCTTCAGGCTTTTCTTCCGCTTTTTCCGGAGCAGAAGCAGCTTGTCCGCTTTCATTAACGACAGCAATGGTTTCACCTACATTAACCGTGTCGCCTTCCTGTGCTCTGATTTCCTGTAAAACTCCGCTATGTTCAGAAATAATTTCAACATTTACTTTGTCCGTTTCAAGTTCGACAACATAGTCACCTTTATTGACAGTGTCACCAGGCTGTTTCAGCCACTGTGCCACCGTACCTTCTGTAATGGATTCCGCCAATTCTGGAACTTTGATTTCTGCCACCTTAATTTCCTCCTTCTTGCTTCCGTGTTAAAGTGAAACTTCAATCAGTGGGGGATTTTTCCCACTGATTGTTAGTCGCGTTCTAGTGTCGCTAAGATCTCCGCTAACGCTTCGATCGACTCTACGAACCCGATTGGTTCAACTAAGCCTCTGCCTGTGCATCGGCAAGTTTCACTATCTCACTAATCGGGCCCTTACGGGGAGTTTGACTCCCGCTAAATCTATTTCAATCCATCTATCTAGTCTTAATGCGGGAGTTTTACTGCCCGTTGGACTGCGATAGGGTTTCTTCTATTATGCGTGCTTGTTCTTTCTTATGAACAGTCGGGTCACCTTCTGCCGGGCTTGATCGGCGTCTTCTTCCGATGTATCTGACTTCAATGTCACTGCCTGCGATTTCTTTCAGTCTAGGTTCAACGAAATTCCAAGCACCCATATTTTTAGGTTCTTCCTGAATCCAGATAATCTCTTCCACATTTGGATAACGGGTTAAAATGTCTTTGATCTGATTCATTGGGAACGGATAGATTTCTTCCACACGTAAAATATGGAACCAATCCTGGTCCGGATAGTTTTTCAGGTTTTCGGCTAAATCAATTGTGATCTTTCCTGTTCCAAGAATGATGCGTTTCACTTTTTCATGATTTTGACCTAAACCAGGCTGTTCGATAACGGATCGGAATTCTCCTTCGCTCAATTCAATTCCATTTGATGCGACAGTCGGATTGCGCAGCAGACTCTTCGGAGACATGATCACTAACGGGCGAACTTCCTCTTTTCCGAGTATGGCAGCCTGTCTTCTTAAAATATGGAAGTACTGTGCTGATGAAGAAAGATTGGCAACTGTCCAGTTATTTTCAGCTGCAAGAGTCAGGAATCTTTCCAGGCGCGCACTTGAATGTTCTGGTCCCTGTCCTTCATAACCGTGCGGAAGGAGCATGACAAGACCTGATTTTTGGCCCCATTTTGCTCGGCCGGCAGCAATAAACTGGTCAAACATTACCTGTGCTGCATTGGCAAAATCACCATATTGAGCTTCCCATAAAACAAGGGTTTCCGGAGCAAATACATTATATCCATATTCAAAGCCTACAACAGCGGCTTCAGATAATGGACTATTATGGACAGCGAATGAAGCCTTGGCAGTTGAGAGCTTATGCAAAGGTGAATACGCTTTTCCAGTTGTATGATCATGCAGGACAACGTTTCTTTGAGCAAATGTTCCTCTCTCTGAATCCTGGCCAGTCAGTCTGACAGGTGTGCCATCAGAGAGGATGGTTGCAAATGCCAGTGTTTCTGCGAGGCCCCAATCAATTTTGCCGTCCCCTTCAAGCGCTTCCATTCTGCGCTGAAGGATTTTTCCGAGTTTATCAAATACCTTGAAATCCGCCGGCCATTTTAATAATTCTTCATTGATTTGCTTTAGTTTATCAATTGAAACGGCTGTATTAATTTTTGGCAGACCCTTTTCGACAGTTTCAGGAGGATCGGTTAACTCAGCTTCCTTCTTTTCTTTTGGCACTTTTTCATAGGCTGCCTTCATTTTTGCCAGCACTTCATCATGGACGCCTTCAGCTTCCTCTTTACTGATGATCTTTTCATTTAACAGCTTTTCAGCATACAGCGCTTTCACGGTTGGCCGCTTGCGTACAATATTATACATAAGAGGATTGGTCGTCATAGGCTCGTCCATCTCGTTATGTCCAAATCGGCGGTATCCGATTAAATCGATGAGGATATCCTTCTGAAACTTGGCACGATATTCGCAGGCAATTCTTGCCGCTGCAACTACTGCTTCAGGTTCGTCTGCATTAACATGCATAATTGGCATTTCATACCCTTTGGCCAGATCACTTGCATATCTTGTAGAACGTGAATCATGTGATTCTGTTGTGAACCCTATTGTATTATTGGCAATGATATGGATCGAACCGCCTGTATTATAGCCAGTCAGCTGTCCGAGGTTAAGTGTTTCTGCTACAATACCCTGTCCAGGGAATGCTGCGTCTCCATGAATGATAATGGCTAAAGCCGCTTTTGGATCTACTTCAGGATAACCGGCCTTTGTTCTGTTGTCCTGTGAAGCTCTCGTGTAGCCCTCAACAAGTGAACCGACAAATTCAAGGTGGCTCGGATTGTTAGCTAATGTCAGTCTGGCTATGGTCGTATTCTCATCTTTGATCTGTTTATCAAGACCGAGATGATATTTAACGTCTCCTGTCCAGCCGTAATTGATTCCAATGGATCCTTCGGATGGAACAAGTTCTTTATTTGGCGCATGCTGGAATTCCGCGAAGATCATTTCATATGGCTTTCCAAGCACATGGGCAAGAACATTTAGCCTGCCGCGGTGGGCCATACCGATGTTAATCGTTTTCGCTCCATCAGAAACGGATTCAGAAACAATTTCATCCAGTAATGGAACCATTGTATCCAGACCCTCAATGGAGAATCTCTTCTGTCCGACGAAGGTTTTATGAAGGAACTTTTCAAACTCCTCAACTTCAGTCAGTCTTCTTAAAACTTTCAGTTTTTCCGCCTTTTGCATTGATAGTTTGTGGCTGTTGGCCCCTATTTTGCGGCGAAGCCAGTCTTTTTCGTTTTCATCAAATATATGCTGGAATTCAAAAGCAATGGGTCCCATATAAGCACTCTTCAGGAATTCAATTGCTTCAAGTCCGTTTCGTAAAGGATATGAGGCATCTTTGGTAATGACGCCGGCAGGGATCTCTTTTAAGTCATTTTCAGTTAAGCCATATTTGCTCAGTTCAAATAAAGCAGTTTCTGATTTATTGTTACCCAGCGGATAAATATCTGCAGCCAAGTGGCCATAAGTACGAATATTATCCGCTAGGCGAATAGCAGCAAGTGTTTTCTCAAGCTGTCCGGCATTCATTGGCTGATTTGCTGATGAAGCCATTTGGGCCGTTCCTTCACTCGCAAGTGGGGAACCATTTTTTTCAAAGTACTCTTTCATTTCAGGATCAATCGATGATGGATCCTCTAAATATCTTTCATAAAGTTCAATAACGTAGCCAAGGTTCGGGCCATGAAATCCCTGTTCAAAAGGTCCCTCACCATTCGATGGCTTTTTCATGGAAAATTACCTCCATAACTGTTTTGTAAGTGAATAATTCAATACGTTTTCTCTCCTTAAAAATACAATACCCATCATTAGAATGTATTAACAATTCATTTTTACGAATAATAATATTTTTCAGAGGATAAAACGTTTCCACAGTTATTCTAACACGTAAAATCTAGTTGCACAAAGATAAAAACATGAATATAGTGGAAAACTATTAAAAAATTTTTTTAGCAATTACTTATTCTAAAAAAATGTTTTGTTAAAGGTTAAACATTTATAATATGAAGTAACATGAACATAAAAAAAGCCGAAGTGCTTCGGCTTTAAAAAGTTTCTATCAGGTTTATATAGATTTGTTTCGATTCATTGGTATTTTTTCTGTTTTCTTTAAGGGAAGATTCAATGGCTTCTCTAGTATCCACGGGAAAATCAAAATGACCGCAAGTTGTACATTTTTTGAATAAGCTGCCGGCAACATTCACTTCAATGCCATCAATTGTCCGGAAAACGGCTGGCCCATCTGTTTCGGCAAATCTATGAAGGCAGTGACTATGTTCTTGCATAAATGCTTCCCTCCAAGAAAAATATTATTTTCCCTATTATTATAAAGGAAATATTCTGAACTTTAAAGCGTTCTACCTATAACTGTTTATCGCAGTCTAACGGACAGTAAGACCCCCACCTCAAGACTCAGAGGAACCCATGGAGGTAAAGTGGCGATCAACCTGCCCGTAAAGGCCCGATTGGTGAGATACAGTGAAACTTGCCGACGTGCAGGCACAGGCTTAGTTGAACCAATCGGGTTCGCAGTGTCGATTGATCGAAGCGCTAGCGGAGATCTTAGCGACACTAGAACGCGACTAACAATCAGTGGGGAAAAAACCCCCACTGATTGAAGTTTCTCTTTATGCCAGCAGGAGTCATTTTAAATCAATACATGAAATATTCAAAAAAGTGTTGACTATTAACGGTTTACTGTAGTAAAGTTTAGAGAAAATTTAATATTTGATTTCTTATCCAGAGAGGTCGAGGGTAAGGCCCGACGACGCCTCAGCAACCAGCAATCGTATTTTGATTGAAAAGGTGCTAATTCCTGCAAGTTTTTTAGAAACTTGAAAGATAAGAAGAATGGCTGTTCACATTAAAAAGTCTTCTTCTTATAGAAGGCTTTTTTTATTATAACGAAGGAGTGTTTACAAGCATGTATAATATTGACACCAAATTAGCACAAATCGGAAACAGGAGCGAATCAGCAACAGGTGCTGTGAATCCGCCTGTATACTTTTCCACAGCCTACCGCCATGAAGGCATTGGCCAGTCAACTGGCTTTGACTATAGCCGAACAGGCAACCCTACCCGCCAGCTGCTTGAAAAGGCGATCGCCGATCTGGAAGAAGGCGACCAGGGCTATGCCTGCAGTTCCGGAATGGCAGCCATACTTACGATTCTTTCCCTCTTTAAATCCGGAGATGAATGGATTGTTTCCAAGGATTTATACGGAGGAACCTATCGTCTGCTTGAACAGGGCTTCAAAAAATGGGGACTGCAGAGCAAATATGTGAATACGAGTACTCCGGAAAGTGTTGAAGAGCTGATCACTGAAAATACGAAGGCTATATTTCTGGAGACTCCCACTAATCCGCTGATGGAAGAGACAGACATTCAGTTGATAGCTGACATCGCAAAACGGCATAATATTCTACTGATCGTGGATAACACGTTTTATACCCCCCTTCTTCAGCAGCCGCTAAAGCTTGGAGCTGATATTGTCATCCATAGTGCAACAAAGTATCTTGGAGGTCATAATGATGTCCTTGCCGGTTTAATTGTCGCAAAAGGCAAACAGTTATGTGAGGATCTTGCCATGAACCACAATGCTGCAGGTGCAGTCCTTAGCCCATTTGATTCCTGGCTTTTGATCAGAGGCATGAAGACACTCTCTCTTCGCATGGAACGGCATGAGAAAAATGCCAGGGAATTAGCGGCTTTCCTATCAGACCACGATGCCGTAACGGATGTTCTTTATCCAGGCAAGGGTGGAATGATTTCTTTCCGGATACAGGATGAATCCTGGGTGAATCCTTTTCTGCAAAGCCTTTCCCTTATCTCCTTCGCTGAAAGCCTTGGCGGAGTTGAGAGTTTTATAACATATCCCGCAACACAAACGCATGCGGACATCCCCGAAGAGATCCGCAAGGAAACCGGTGTATGTAACAGGCTTCTGCGTTTCTCGGTTGGAATCGAAAATGCAGAAGATTTGAAAGCGGATCTTGAACATGCTTTTGCAAAAGTTGTTAAGGAGGCAGTACGATGAGTACGAATTACACATTCCAAACGAAATTGCTTCACAATAGTCATAAATTCGACCCGGAAACAGGAGCTGTCAGTGTACCGATCCAGCATGCCTCCACTTTTCATCAAAAAGATATTGATTCGTTCGGAAAATATGATTACAGCCGCAGCCTGAATCCAACAAGGGAAGCGCTTGAAGAAGTCATCGCCGAGCTTGAAGAAGGGATTAGAGGGTTTGCTTTTTCTTCTGGTATGGCTGCCATTTCAACAGCATTCCTGCTCTTATCACAGGGAGATCATGTAGTCATTACAGAAGATGTATATGGCGGAACCTATCGCATGACAACAGAAGTCCTGTCCCGTTTCGGCATTGAGCACACATTTGTTGATATGACAAACCTTGAGGAAGTAAAAGAAGCAATTCGTCCAAACACGAAGGTTTTTTATGTAGAGACTCCTTCCAATCCGCTTCTGAAAGTGACAGATATACAGGCCATCAGTTCACTGGCAAGACAGCATGGAGCCCTGACATTTGTGGATAATACATTCCTGACCCCTGCCCTTCAAAAACCGCTCTCTTTAGGGGCGGATATCGTGCTGCACAGCGCAACTAAATTCTTATCCGGACACAGTGACGTCGTAGCCGGCTTAGCTGTTGTGAAGGATCCGGAGTTAGGTGCAAGACTGGCTTTTCTCCAAAACTCCTTTGGAGCTGTTCTGGGTGTTCAGGATGCCTGGCTTGTGCTGAGAGGTATTAAAACTTTGCAGGTAAGGCTTGATCAGTCTGTGAGGTCAGCTGAAAAAATTGCCCGTTTCCTTAATGATCACCCTGCAGTTAAAAAGGTGCATTATCCTGGGTTTGCAGATCATCCCGGATATGAAATTCAGAAAAGGCAGGCTCTGAATGCAGGTGCCGTCTTGTCTTTTGAACTTGAAGATGAAAAGGCGATGAGAGTATTTGTGGAAAATGCGAAAATTCCTGTTTTTGCAGTAAGTCTGGGGGCAGTTGAATCCATTCTCTCCTACCCTGCCAAAATGTCGCATGCAGCCATGCCTGCTTCAGAACGGGAGCAGCGCGGAATAACGGACAGTCTTATTCGTCTATCTGTTGGCCTGGAGAGCCCAGATGATATAATCAAAGATTTCAAAGCAGCTTTAGCTGCTGCTGGACAAACAGAACATTCGATTTTACAGCGGGGGTGATACTTTGAGTTTCCTAAATAAATTAAAGAATGAAATCATCATAGCAGATGGCGCGATGGGAACTCTTCTCTACTCCTATGGTACCGATAGCTGTTTTGAGGAATTAAATCTATCACAATCTGAACAGATCCAGCACATCCATGAAGCGTACGTAGGGGCAGGGGCTGAATTGATCCAAACCAATACGTATGCAGCGAATTATCTGAAGCTGCAGCGATATGGACTGGAGGACTCCGTTAAGGAGATTAACAGTGCTGCAGCAAGGATTGCCAAAAAAGCTGCCAAGGGCCGCGCATATGTTGCTGGTACAATCGGCGGGATCAGAGGATTCAAGCCGAACATGATTACACTTGAAGAAATAAAAAGAAGCTTCAGGGAGCAGCTATATTGCCTGCTGCTTGAGAATGTAGATGGTATTTTGCTTGAAACCTATTATGACCTGGAAGAACTAGAGACGGTCCTTGCCATAGCCAGAAAAGAAACCGATCTGCCGATTATCGCACAGGTTTCACTTCAGGAAGCTGGAGTTCTTCAGAACCAGACTCCTATAGCAGACGCATTAAAAAAGCTTGACGGCATTGGCGCGGATGTGGTGGGAATCAATTGCAGGCTTGGCCCCCATCATATGCTGAAAACGCTCGAAAGTGTACCTTTGCCAGAGCATGCCTATCTTTCTGCATATCCTAATGCCAGTATTCCAGCCTATACGGACGGCAAATTTCATTATGAAGGAGATGCAGAATATTTCCGGCAGTCCGCAATTGAATTCCGAAATCAGGGTGTCCGCCTGCTTGGAGGCTGCTGCGGAACAACACCTGACCATATCAAGGCGTTTTCTGATGTTTTAAAAGGACTTCCGCCAATCGAGGAAAAAGAGACAAAGGCAATTAATAAAATCATTGTTTCTGAAAAACCATCATCATCAAGAGAGCTCCCTCCTCTTCAGGATATTGTCAGGGAAAGGCCTTCCGTAATTGTTGAATTGGATCCGCCGAGAAAGCTTGATACTTCACGCTTTTTCGAAGGTGCAAAAGCATTGAAGGAAGCCGGAATAGATTCTATTACACTTGCAGATAACTCCCTTGCTTCCCCCCGGGTTTGCAACTCTGCGCTTGGTTATCTCGTCAAGCAGCAGACAGGATTGCGCCCGCTTGTTCATGTGACCTGCAGGGATCGAAATATAATTGGCCTGCAATCCCATTTAATGGGGCTGCATGCACTTGGATTAAATGATATTCTTGCTGTTACGGGTGATCCTGCACGTGTCGGTGATTTTCCAGGAGCATCTTCCGTATATGATGTCTCATCATTTGAATTGATCAGTATGATCAAGCAGTTGAATGAGGGGTTATCTTTTTCAGGGAAAGATCTTGGCCAGAAAGCTGCTTTTTCAGTTGCAGGCGCTTTTAACCCCAATGTCCGCTCATTGGAAAAAGCTGTTGGAAGGCTTGAAAAGAAAATTGAACATGGTGCGGATTATTTCATCTCGCAGCCAGTTTTTTCTGAAGAGAAGCTGCTGGAAGTTCATGAGGCTGTGAAAGATTTAAAAGCACCTGTTTATATAGGCCTAATGCCTCTTACCGGCAGCCGGAATGCCGAGTTTCTGCATAATGAAGTTCCTGGAATCAAAATTTCAGACAGCATTAGAAACCGGATGGCTTCATTGAAAGATGATCCTGCACGAGCTGGAGCTGAAGGCATTGCCATTGCCAAGTCGCTGATCGATACTGCGGCAGAGCTGTTTAATGGCATTTATCTTATCACTCCATTTATGCGCTATGAAATGACTGTCGAGCTATCAAACTATGCCCGTGAGACAACCGAACGGCTTTCAAGGAGGAAACAACATGCATAAACCATCACTGCAGGAGCAGCTGAAAAAGAAGATCCTGATCATGGATGGAGCAATGGGCACGATGCTGCAGAGAGCCAATCTTACTGCCGATGACTTTGGCGGCGAAGAATATGAAGGCTGCAACGAAAATTTAAATATTACAGCTCCATCTGTTATTGAACATATTCACCTTGAATATTTAAAAGCCGGCGCAGACATAATTGAAACCAATACCTTTGGGGCAACCAGCATTGTTCTCGCAGATTACGATCTGGAAGAGAAAGCTTATGAATTGAATAAAATTGCTGTAGAAATTGCCAGAAAAGCTGCAGACCTCATGTCTACTCCTGAATGGCCGAGATATGTGGCCGGTGCCATGGGACCTACGACGAAGACGCTGAGTGTAACCGGCGGGTCTACATTTGAAGAAATGATAGCAGCCTATGAAGAGCAGGCCAGAGGGTTAATAGACGGTGGAGCCGATCTTCTTCTCCTCGAAACCAGCCAGGACATGCTGAATGTGAAGGCTGGTTTTATCGGCATTGAAAATGCATCAAAAACGACGGGAATTAAACTTCCGCTTATCGTTTCGGGAACGATTGAACCGATGGGCACGACTCTTGCTGGCCAATCGATTGAAGCATTTTATATTTCTCTGGAACACATGAAACCACTGGCAGTTGGACTTAACTGTGCGACAGGCCCTGAATTCATGCAGGACCATATCCGTTCTTTATCAGGTTTGGCATCTACTGCTGTCAGCTGCTATCCTAATGCAGGATTGCCTGATGAAGAAGGACAGTACCATGAAACTCCCGAATCATTGGCGAGCAAGCTTGAGGGATTTGCCAAGGAAGGCTGGCTGAATATTGTGGGCGGCTGCTGCGGAACTACACCTGAACATATCCAAGCAATTGCTGAGTCGGTTAAAGATTATAAACCAAGGAATTATGAGGGGAACTCCCTGCATAAAGTTTCCGGAATTGAACCTCTGATTTATGACGATCCAACTTTAAGACCCATAATGGTCGGTGAACGAACAAATGTAATTGGTTCCCGCAAGTTTAAAAGGCTGATTGCAGAAGGAAAGTTCGAGGAGGCTGCTGAGATTGGCCGTGCCCAGGTAAAAGGCGGTGCCCATGTTATTGATATTTGCCTGGCAGATCCTGATCGTGATGAAATGCAGGATGTTGAGAATTTCATCAAGGAATTAGTAAAAAAAATCAAAGTTCCGCTCGTGATCGATTCAACAGATGAAAAAGTGATTGAAAAAGCTCTTACCTATTCACAGGGTAAGGCCATCATAAATTCGATTAATCTGGAAGATGGCGAAGAACGCTTTGAGGCGATTGCCCCTCTCGTTCACCGCTATGGTGCTGCAGTGGTTGTCGGAACGATTGACGAAGAAGGAATGGGTGTTTCGGCTGAACGAAAACTTGAAATTGCAAAGCGTTCGTATGATTTGCTTGTAAACAAGTATCAAATTCCGCCTGAGGATCTTATTTTTGACCCCCTCGTCTTCCCTGTCGGCACAGGAGATGAGCAATACATCGGATCTGCAAAAGCAACGGTAGATGGGATAAGACTTATTAAAGAAGCTTTCCCGGAGGTACAAACCATACTGGGAATCAGTAATGTTTCATTCGGCCTTCCTCCTGTCGGCAGGGAGATATTAAATTCAGTATTTCTGTATCACTGCACTCAGGCAGGCCTGGATTATGCGATAGTGAATACGGAGAAACTCGAAAGATTTGCTTCTATTTCAAAAGAAGAGGTCTTAATGGCTGAAAAGCTTCTTTTTGAAACGACTGATGAATCACTTGCCATTTTCACAGATTTTTACCGGGATAAGAAGAAAGAAAGCAAAAGTGTTCTTCCTGATATGACTCTTGAAGAACGCTTAGCCTATTATATTCTTGAAGGAACAAAAGAAGGGCTCCTGCCTGATCTTGATCTGGCCCTGCAAGCATACCCTGCTCCTCTTGATATCATTAATGGGCCTTTAATGAATGGAATGAAGGAAGTAGGAAGATTGTTCAATGATAACCAGCTGATTGTTGCAGAAGTCCTTCAAAGCGCGGAGGTTATGAAAGCATCTGTTGCTCATCTTGAACCTTATATGGAAAAAGACGCTGCACAATCTTCTTCCAAGGGGAAAATCATCCTCGCAACCGTTAAAGGA
Source organism: Cytobacillus firmus DS1 (assembly GCF_000565285.1). GTDB lineage: Bacteria > Bacillota > Bacilli > Bacillales > Cytobacillaceae > Cytobacillus > Cytobacillus firmus_A. Next base: position 130,009 of record NZ_APVL01000011.1, read on the forward strand.
GATGTCCATGATATAGGGAAAAATCTTGTGGATATTATTTTAAGCAATAATGGATATGAAGTAATAGATTTGGGAATCAAAGTCTCACCTGCTGAACTGATTGAAAACATCAGGCGTGAAAACCCGGATATCGTCGGCCTTTCAGGTCTGCTTGTTAAATCTGCACAGCAGATGGTCATTACGGCACATGACATGAAACAGGCAGGTATCGATATTCCGATTTTAGTAGGCGGCGCCGCCCTTTCAAGGAAATTTACTGATACTAAAATTTCCAAGGAATATGACGGTCTCGTGCTGTATGCCAAAGATGCTATGAACGGTCTCTCTTTAGCCAATCAGCTTCAGGAGCCTGAAGAAGCTGAGAAACTGCGAATCCAGCAGGAAGAAAAACAGGCAGCAGCGCTTAATGCGGTACCTTATGACCGCGGATCAGTAGCGGTTGCAGTAAAGCCTAAACCAACAGTAAACACACAAGTACCTGTATTTGTTCCAAAAGATTTAAAACGGCATTTGCTGAAAACATATTCCCTCTCGCATGTCGAGCCGTATATAAATAAGCAAATGCTGATTGGCCATCACCTTGGCTTAAAAGGAAACCTGCAAAAGCTTCTTGCGGAAAAAGATGAAAAGGCCATCAAGATTAACGAAATGGTTGATGAACTGATTGCTGAAGCAAAAGAGAAAAACTGGATTGAACCAAAAGCAGTTTATCAATTCTTCCCTGCCCAGTCAGATGGCGATAAGGTGTTTATTTATGCTGAGGATGAAAAAACGGTCATCGAGACATTTGAGTTTCCGCGCCAGGAATCAGAGCCATTCTTATGTCTGGCAGATTTCCTTAAATCAAAAGAAAGCGGTCAAATGGATTATGTTTCCTTCTTTACTGTGACAGCCGGGAAAGGAATACGCGGTATAGCAGACCGTTTAAAAGCGGAAGGCAGATTCCTGGAAAGCCATGCCCTGCAGTCGCTGGCTTTGGAGACGGCTGAAGGTCTTGCTGAGCTGATTCATCGCCAGATCCGCGATCGCTGGGGGTTCCCTGATCCGGTTGAAATGACGATGAAAGACCGTTTTGCGGCGAAATACCAGGGGCAGCGCTTTTCATATGGCTATCCTGCTTGTCCTGACCTTGAGGACCAGAAAAAGCTGTTTAAGCTTATACAGCCTGAGGGTATCGGTGTTCAGCTAACTGAAGAATGCATGATGGAACCTGAGGCTTCTGTATCTGCAATGGTTTTTGCCCATCCGGAAGCCAGATATTTTAATGTATTGAGATAATAGGATACCCGGCAGGTAAAATTGCCGGGTATTTGCCTTTGCCTTTTCACAGCCTATACAATGAATACATTGCAAGGAGGGAGATTTTTATGAATGTTCTCTGGGATTTAGATGGCACGATTCTGGATACTTGGCCTACTTTGGTTCAGGCTTTTATCAGCATATCAGGCAAAGAACTGGAACCTCAGGAAGTCCTTGCACCCTTGAAAAACGGGACAGCCTATCAGAAATTTGATGTTCCTCCAGAAAAAATTGCTGATTTTCGTCAAATGGAAGCTGCTATTAAGCATGATGAAAAGCCATTGTTTCCATTTGTAAGGAACATATTAGAGCAAAATAATGTAAACGTGCTTGTCACCCACCGTAACCGGCAATCAACGGAGGAACTGCTGGAGTATTGGAAACTTACTTCCTATTTTGAAGAAGTTATCTGCCCTGAATTTGATGGTTTCTCTTTAAAGCCGCATCCGGAGTCCTATGAATATCTGCACCGGCGATATCATATTGATTTGGCCATTGGCGACCAGGACACAGATTTAATGCCTGCCAGACAGATCGGCATCAGCACATGTGCGTTCCGCAGCACTAATCCCTATGCAGACTTCTCGATTGATTGCTATTCAAAATTTGAGATTGCGATAAAGTGAAACTTCAATCAGTGGGGGTGTTCCTTATCCCCCACTGATTGTTAGTCGCGTTCTAGTGTCGCTAAGATCTCCGCTTGCGCTTCGATCAATCGACACTACGAACCCGATTGGTTCAACTTAGCATCTGCCTGCGCGTCGGCTAGTTTCACTGTATCTCACCAATCTGGCCTTTACGGGCAGTTTGACTGCGATAAAAGGAAACAGGGCTTCACCTTGGTGAAGTCCCGCTTTGCTTATGAGTGAGCTAATTAGCTGTTTTGCGCGTATTGATCCTGACAACTTTGTCAGTTTGTGAATCAAATTCAATATCAATGTATAAACCGAACTCTTTGCCGCCATCCTCTACCCATAGCTTAAACCTTTCAATATCTGTCGTTTGTCTCTTTTCTCTGCCGATATGCAGGTAGTCAAGTATCTTAGCACTGGGGTATTTCTCTTTTGCCGTTTCCATAGCAAGTCTGCCCCATTTTGCATGGGCTGGTTCCGGTCTCTCTGCATACGCTTCTCCAGTGATTGCCTGAATGGGAATGAATTCTGATAAGAATATCAATACCATAAGACTTATCATTAATTTCTTCATCTTAAACCTCTTTCCGGTTAGTATCCTAATCTCATTTGATGCTTTTCAACGTTTCTTCCTTCATCCGTTCTTCCTCTTCTTCAACACAGATATAAGCAATTTGTTCTTCCATTAAATGATGAAGTATATCCTTGTCATCTGTACAGGAAACGTCTTTTCTTTTTTGCATTTTCAACTCTCCTCTCCCTTATTCATTATGGTTTTTTTAGTTCCATTCGCTAACCTGGATATAGTTTTTTTATCCACAAAGATGAGGTGGAAAACATACATGAAGATTGACTTCAGCAAAAATAGCATAAACAGCTTCATCTGTGAAAAGCGCCGAAGTTTCCAAATTCCGATCTTTTTGAACCAAGTATAAAAAGGATAGGCGAAAAAGGCATCGACCACCCCATTTAGAAGTAAATACAGTAACGGCTTACTATAGGTTAATTTTAATATCCATATAGACCCTGCAAAAAAAGGTCCTAATACTAATGGCAATTCACCACTAAGCTTGGGGTGAAATCTTTCCTTAATCGTCCACCATTTGTTTTTTTCAGCTATAATCCCTTCTATTAAAACATAAAACCCCATAAATAGAGCAGCAGGATAAAATCGCTTAAAGTCCTTTTTGCCTATAAATGGAACAGTCAGCCAGGAAAGGAGAATTATCAGCACTAAATATAGCTTCTTTTTCATCTTACCCCACCTTTTTTTAAAGGTTTTGTATTTAGAGGAATTTTATTCATCCTTTTTACTGGAGCCAATGAATTTTATTCGGAATTGCTTGAAATTCGTGTTTTGAAAGTTCCAATATGTGTAATAGATTAACAATCATAAAAGGAGCTGATCAGCATGCTGACAATGTACAAGTGCAAGAATTTCAATAAAACTCGTAAAATTCTGCTTCCCAGCAAGTGGCGCAGCCAATTTGGCCTTTTGCCTGGAAAACTGGCTGATCTTCGTTTCGACGATGATCAAATTATTATTGAAAGAGCCAATTTGGAATCAACCCACAATAAAAGACTAATTTCTGAAAATGGCTCCATCCATATTCCCAAAGAACTTCAGCAGCTGCTGGATATAACAGAGGAAGAAGAATATTGCCTGTTTATTGATGAGGAAGACAAGAGATTTGTCCTAAAGATGATTTCAGAAAACTAAAAAGCTGCAGCCGGTTTCTCAGCAGCAGCTTTTTAGCAGATAAATTTTCCTGTCAGATTCGTAAGTGCCATGCAAAACTTATCCCAGCCATTTGGGAATGACTGTATCCCCTGACTCTCAAAAATATTTTCCTTCGTAACCAGCTTAATGGACCATGTCACACTATCCATCAAAATCCCTGGATTTTTATATTCCTTCTGCCACTTCCAAATCTTCAGCCGGTATAATTCTTTCTTAAATTCTTCAATGCTTCCTGACGCTTTCGGCAACTCATTTCTTGATGAAAATGAACTTAAATGCCATTCAAAATAAACAAAACGCCCATTGATGAAATCCACTTCAATTTTGTACCATGGCCCGGGATAACCACCAAGACTGACACTCAAAAGGATGGGATCTTTATCAGGATCAATCGTGACAATATTATTTTTAATATGGAACAGCTCTCTTTTCCTGCTGATGACTGATTTTACATGTGATAATTCAACCGGTTTCGCGCCGGTTCTATGAAAATTGCTCATCCTATTCATTTCATCCAGCAGAGACGGGATGGATATAGCCCCCTTTTTCTCCAGGATATCTAAAATATTCTCGAAAATACTCATTTATCTTCCTCCATCAAAAACCAGGGTAGGTTTATCGCAGTCTAACGGGTTGTATGTCCCCCATATCAAGATTCTGATGAATCAAGGGAGGATAAGTGGGTGTCAAACTGCACATAAAGGCCGAAAAGCGAACAAAGACTAAGAGCGCCACGTCCTCCCAAAAGCTGTCGCATTTGGTCGTGCGATGCTGCCGAAGCCTTCCTTTTCCTGTGGGCCTCAACTAACAATCAGCAGGGAGAAAAGCACTCCCCACTGATTGAAGTTTCACTTTATGTAACACAAAGTTAGTTTTCTTCCCTAATATCCTTTTTTTCGCCTGTGCAAACATTCTTTCGTACTTAAGGGGCTATAATGAATAAATTGTACCTGCTCATTGCACGCTATGGAATGGGAGGTGCAGCCATGGATCCAATAAAACCAGGAAGCGAAAAGATGCCGGACTTCGAAGAATTGGATGATAGGATGATTGCCGGGCATACTTCGGGGCCGACTCTTGTGATAAAGACCAATCTTGATCCGGAAAATTCGACTGAAGATAATCCTTACTACAAGAATAAAACGGATACAGATACAAAAGAATTTCGGGATTATTTTGAGGAGTAAAAGGAAACCGGCAGGCAAAGTGTGCCTGCCGGTTTCTCTCGTTATTTAGAAATCGAAGTTGTCAGGGTCCGGACCTACTCGTCTATTTTCATTTAAGCTGCTGATTTTATCCATATCTTCTGAAGAAAGCTCAAAGTCAAATAGATCAGCATTTTCAATGATGCGATGTTCTTTTACTGACTTTGGGATAGTAACAATTCCGTTCTGAAGATCCCATCTTAAAATAACCTGTGCAACCGATTTGCCGTAATTTTGGGCAATTTCCTTCAATGCTGCGTTTTCGAGAAGCTCTCCCTGTGCGAGTGGTGACCATGCTTCTATCTGAATTTCCTGATTTCTGCAGAAGTCTCTAAGCTCAGACTGGCTGAGTAAAGGATGAAGCTCCACCTGATTGACCATCGGCTTTATCTCGGCATCCTTCATTAGATCCTCCAGGTGATGAATCTGGAAGTTGCTCACGCCAATTGCTTTTACTTTCTTCTCTTTATAAAGAGTTTCGAGTGCTTTCCATGTTTCTTTATACTTTCCTTTAACTGGCCAGTGAATCAGGTAAAGGTCAATATAATCGAGACCAAGCTTTTCAAGGCTGGTTTCAAATGCCTTGATTGCAGACTCGTAACCCTGGTCAGAATTCCAGACTTTCGTAGTAATAAATAGTTCTTCACGAGGTACGCCTGCTTCCCTGATTGCCTGGCCTACACCCTCTTCATTCTGATAGACTGCTGCCGTATCAATGCTTTTATATCCTGCTTTCAGGGCAGATTTAACTGACTGGACAACTTCGTCCCCGTCCTGAACCTTAAAAACACCTAACCCCAGCCAAGGCATTTTTACACCGTTATGTAATGAAACAGCTGATTGTAAATTTTCCATTCTTTCACCTCTTTTTAGCATTTGGAGTACTGGATAATTTTCTCACATTCTTTTCAGTTATCAAAATTTTATGCTTAATATGAAGGTTCTGGCGGATGCTTGTCTAAGAATAATCTTAAACTGTGATTTATATCACGTTTAAGCTAGGATAGCTTCTATATAATGACAATAAAATAATAAATTACAAGCAGGTGAGAATCGTGCAGGATTTTAAAACACTTTTTGAAGAGATAGGCGGAACTGAAACTATTGAAAAGCTTGTCGAGGCGTTTTATCCGCGGGTGTATGCAGATTCGGTTTTAAGTCCCTTATTTGAAGGAGACATAGAGGATATTAAGCGGAAACAAAGGATGTTTCTTACACAATTTCTTGGAGGGCCTCCTCTCTACAGCCAGGAGTTTGGCCCGCCTGCCATGAAACAAAGACATCTTCCATTTGAGATTACACCATTAAGAGCGCAAAGATGGCTTGCCTGTATGAAGGAGGCCTTTCAGGAGACAGGCATTGAACAAAATCCTGCATCTGTCCTTTTCTTTGATCGATTAATGCAGGTTGCAGCTATCATGGTAAACAGTCCGGAATGAAATTGGACCTTCCGGTTGGAAGGTCCAATATTCATTAAAATGATTCAAAATATTCTTTTGCATGCTCTGCCGACTGGAACATTTTTACTTCCGTAACTTCTTTCTCGTCATATGCCACGCCTAAAAATCCATCTGCAAGCTGGAGTATATCTGCTGAAGAGGTATTTTCATCTTCAACCACTACTGTTTCTTCCATTTCCAGCTGTCCCTTTTCAGCCCATGACTGTACTTCGGCAGAGTAGGTATCTATATTCATACCCTCATCAATCCGGTCATCCAGCTCGGCAATAGAGAGCGGCTTCTTTTCCCCTTCTGTATTTGTGGCTTCATTGTATTCCTGGCTGCTGTTTTCATTCTTTGCGGCTTCCTCTTTTTTCTCTTCACCCGCGCTGCATGCTGACAGCATTACGCATGCGGTAAAAGAAAGAATCCATTTATGCATTCGGTCTCATCTCCTTCTTATTTTGTAGGCTAGTATTCTATTACCCCAATTATTAAGTGGCACTCATAAAAATGAAGCATCCCCTATAAAAGAATGCTTCACCGCTATTTTTTCCTGAGTTCATCTCTATCAAGTGATTGAGGCGGCGTTTCCAGCCAGCCGTTGTCAATCATCATTTTTGCACCGTCGTCTGCAAAACTGCCGACTTTGATCATCATTTTTGCATACTGGATAGCCAAATCTTTTCTAATGCTTGCACCGATCGCGATTCCAAAGTCCATTACGCCGACCGCAGTTATACTTGCGATCTGAAACATCATTAATTTATCCGAAAAAGGTGTTATCGTTGTGTCTGTAATGGAGCCATCCCATGTGCTTGGATAGGCTACATCGTCATTTTTTAAGACATTGAGAAAATATTCAACATGCTCAAGGCTCATGTCATAGCCTTTTTTGAAATAATTGCTTATCATTTTTTCTTTAGCTACCTGGCTGAATGCTAAAAGCATGGTTTTGGCAATATTGGATAACTCGATATTCGTTCCCAGATGGGCAATTTCGATAGCCAGAAGCTGCCGTTTTTTTCCTGCAATCCCGCCAAGGAAACGATGGTCTGATACATACTTTACCTTTTTAGGATATTCAATATATGGTGATCGAATGAAAATCCCCTTTTCCTGCATAGCCTCAGCTGCCATATCAAAAAGTTGTTCGGTTTGTTCATAGTATTTTTTAAACATGCTGCGAACATCTTTTCTTGCAGAAACCGATTTAGCAAGTGAATAGGCATTCAATCCAGTTCTTCCTAAATGATGCATGAATCTTAGATAAGTCACATCTGAAAATAATTTGGGAGCGTCAATGTGCAGATCTTGCTCATTAAATCCATCAGGTATGGGAAATTCTTCTGTATGAAAGAGTGAGGCAATTTCGTCTATGTGATCCTCCGCGATAGTAAGTGCGTAGTTCAATACCGGCAGGACATCCGGATCTTCATTTGTTTTTATATAGTGCTTTATGCAGCAGACTGCTGCTGTATCTGCTATATAGGTGTTCCAGAGCATGGCCATTTCGGACGATATTAATTTAGGAATACTGCTGCCGTTCATATTCTCACCAGCCATTTATAATTATATTTATATACTATAAACCTTATAATTGCCGATATATAGCAAGTTCATTCAAAAATATGGAAATCCACTTCCAATATGTTTTCTGCAGGGTTATTAAGAAAAAGAACCAGCCGGATGGCCAGTTCTCTTAAATTAATTTAACTTAACTTCTCCTGCTTTTTTGAACCCATCTGTATGATAGGCATCAACTTTTTGAGGTGAAATGCTATAAATATAATCACCGATATAGATAAGCCTCTCGATTGCATCTTCCCATTCTTCATAGATTGCTTCTTCTGTCTGGTGGGTAATTTCACTTTGCAGCTCAATTCCGTTTTGGACAGTAATTTTGTATACTAACGCACCCTGGAAGTCGAATGTGGATTCAAACTGGCTTCCTTCTTTATTCTGATAGATCGAAATGGGGAAACCATATAGATTTTTCTTTTTATCAATGAGAAGCGCTTTATGGTCATAGTTTAAAGGCGAGTAGGTGCCGCGTCCCCCGATTATTTCTGTATCCTTTTCAACAGGATTACTTGTATCACTTACATCGAATAAAGATATTTTAACACCGTCCGTTGTAATAACAGGCTGGCTGCCAGCTCCTTTGCCTCCATTAATCTTTGTATCATGACCAAAGCCAATGAGATGATTTTCATCCAAAGGGTGCAGGTAGTTACTGAAGCCTGGAATTTTTAATTCACCAAGAACATATGGTTTTTCCGGATTTGACCCATCAATAACAAAAAGAGGATCCGTTTCCTTAAATGTAACCATATAAATCCGGTCATTCATAAACCGTGCAGAGTAAATTCTCTCCCCTTTTGCCAGGTCTTCAAGCTGGCCAATCTGTTTTAAATTCTTATCCAAAATGTAAAGGTTATTAGATGAAGGGGTTCGTTCATCCCAAGCTTCCCCCTTGGTTGCCACAACTCTAAAGTTTCCATTATACTCATCCATTGAAAACTGATTTAATACGGTGCCTTTTATTTCCGCAGATGCCTGGAATTCTACTTTTCCGTCTTTTATATTGAACTTAAAGATGCTCGTATCCGGATGTGGCATTTGTCTGTCTGCGATGATTTCATTATTGTATTGGGTGGCTGCCAGGTATAAATTGTTTTTGGACATGTAAAATTCATTTCCGCTGCCTAAGTAGCTTGTGACAGCTAATGGCTTCCCGCCGGCATTTAAATCCAATACAGCTATATTAATATAATTTGCATTTTGAGAACCGGGAAAATACTTTATTTCATTGTAATCAACAATTTGCTGCTCTTTACTCTCGGCAGTATCATAATAACGGGGACGCAGATCGGCATTTTCATTTTTTTCCAGTATCCAATATTCGGGATGATAACTTGTTATTAAATATACTTTTCCGTCCATTAGCCTTGAAGAAAGCAGGCTGCCCTCAATGTCTGCCTCTCTAATTTTTTTGGGTTTTTGTTTATTTTCGATATTATAAACAATTGTTTTGGCGGATTGAAATGCAGGTCCAATCTTTTTTTCGGCAGACGCCTTCCCAATGTGTTCAGGTACATCTTTATAACTGTGGCCTAAGATGATTAATTGGCTGCCTTCTATAAATAGCTGATAGGGAGAAAAGTTTCCATTAAAAGTTAATTGAGATTCCAGTTCCATTTTATCTGCCGGAACTGCCTTGATAATCTGGACTTTATTTTCGGAGATTTTGTATATGTGCGTTCCATCTGTTTTTATCAGGTCGGCTTCATCAATACCCGATACTTGCACATTTGTCCCCGAATAATCTGTCCCTGCAGAATCAGCTGAGCTCTTTGCACTGCTGCTCTCCTCGCTCACTGCCATTTCCCTTCCGGAAAAGAAAGTCGTTTCTTCTTTAAGCATTCTTGAAAAATAACTGTTCAATTTTTCTCTTGAGCCGATTGCCGGCAATGTATTTATAACTTTAAAGGCTGTTTTTACTGATTGATTCAGATTTTGTCCTCTCTTTGTTTTAATATCATCTGTAAGGACCAATGTATAATGCGGTGAATGCAGACTATATCCTTCTTCGGGCGGCTGAATTTCAATGGATTTATTATTATTTTCCAAAGAGATTCTTACCTGTTCTTTTTCTCCATCCTCATTCAGAATATAAACAGAGGTATTGTTAACACTTTCCGGATTAAGTTCTTTTGAAAACGTAATCTCCCACACTTTATTGTTTAAAACAATTAACTCTTCATCAGTTCCTGCCAGAGTACTGACAATTTTTAATCTGTTAAAAAATGAAAAAGACGCCAGTATGATAAGGATTAATGTGATACCTCCAAAAAAAAGCCATTTATTTTTCATGACAGACACCCCTTTTTAAGTAAGTTGACGCGCTGCAACTTCCAATAGTTACAATTTTTTCAAGAAAAACTTTTCTGAAATTAATGAATTTTCCTGATGGTAAAGGTAAAATTTTATTTATTACAGTAGAGGAGGAAGGTTTTCATAATTGCTGGATGAGAGAAACAAAACGAACGGCTTTCTGTTGCTGATATTAGCCAATATGATATGGGGAGGTAATTTTGTTATAGGGAGAATTGGTGTAGATTATTTTCCGCCTGTTTTATTTTCCCTTATGCGCTGGATCATTGCCTTTCTGCTTTTAAGTCCTTTTATGACAAAGCAGCTTAAAAATGATTGGAATATTATAAGAAAGCATAAGAGGATTCTTTTGCTCTTAGCCGTGACCGGTATTGCCGGTTACAATACAATCATTTATGTTGCACTGCAATACACCACGTCTATTAATGCATCAGTCGTAAATAGTACAACACCGCTTTTTATCGCGATTCTTGCCGTATTTCTATTAAGAGAAAAGCTTTTGGCACACCATGCATCAGGAATCATCCTGTCAGTCTTCGGGATATTATTTGTCATTTCAAAAGGATCGGTGGAAGTGTTTCTTTCATGGAAAATTAATGCCGGAGATTTTTACGTTTTGGGGGCGGTTTTTATGTGGGCTTTGTATTCTGTGATTGGCAAAAAATATGCAGACGTCTTGCCTTTAGTATCTTCTTTTTATGTATCAGTATTTCTTGGCATTTTCCTATTGGCGCCTTTAAGCTTGATTGAATATTTTTGGCTGGAAGCAGCAAAACCTGTCTTCACCTTACCCTCTATAGGGATCTTGCTGTATGTTGGGTTTCTGGCTTCCATTATGGCTTTTCTATCGTGGAATTTTGGAGTTCACATAATCGGAGCAGCCAAAGCGGGGGTTTTTCTGAATCTGCTTCCTGTTTTTGCTATTATCTTTGCATTGTGTTTTACACAGGAAAAATTGTATTTGTATCAGATAATTGGCGGGGGAATTGTGATTCTCGGCGTATTCATATCTTCTAGGAAATCTTTGCGACTTAAAAGCTACTCACAAGAGGATACGTTTTCGGCCTAAAAACTCCCCTCAGCTTATGTCTGAGGGGAGTTTCTTTTATATATTACCAATCCTGGGTACGTTCTAATAAATGATCAATTTCCACCTGTCTGATCATATAGCCAAGATCTTCTTCGGCAATCTCTGATGTGGATTCCAATAGCTGATCAATATCCATTTGCACCAATCTCATAACCAGACCTCCATTTAACAAAGTAATCTATATTCTCTTTCCTGCTATACTATTCGCTGTTCAAATGACAGGTATGGGGGCAGGCGTGAAATATTATGAGTATTTTATACCCGACTTTACGAGGTTTCAATCATTTATGCAAAAAATAATGGCTGAATGAATGTTCATTTTTTTTCACGCCTCAGCCGGCAGGTTAATAGTATATAGTGAGTTTTAAGAAAACTAAACAGGGTATAGAGTCATAAAATACATTGCTGTTTGAAGGTGTCTATTATGAAATCTAACTTTAGTGATTTTGCAAAACTATTGGAATCTGCTCTTGATAAAGGGCAAACAGATACAGAAATGACCATCCATGAACTTCTTGATGATTTAAAAACGCAGCTTGAACCTTTAATCAATAAAAAGGAAATCGGCTAATGCGCCGATTTCCTTTTTGTTTCTTTATTTTGCAATAAACATTTGTGTCCAGTAAGATCCATCATCCGTATATCCTACACCAATATGTGTGAAGGTGCCGTTTAATATATTTTTTCGATGTCCTTCACTTTCCATCCATGCTTGAACCACTTGTTCTGGAGTCTGCTGACCCATAGCAATGTTTTCGCCGGCGCTGCTATAATTGACCCCAAAATCCCTCATCATGTCAAATGGCGAACCATAAGTTGGACTAGTATGGGAAAAGTAATTTTTCTGCTGCATATCATTTGATTTCGCCTGTGCTACACCACTTAGCGGTTTATCTGATTTTAAAGCATTAAGGCCATTTTTCTCCCGCTCTGCATTAGTTAATTGAATTACTTTTGATTCAAAGTTGTTTATTTCATCATTTTGAGCTGCTGGTGCCTGTTCACCTTGTCCTTCAGGAGCCGGTCCTGTCCCTTCCTGTGGAGGGTTTTGAGAAGGTGCTTGCGGCTGCTGGCCCTCTTGGCCAAATGGCTGAGCAAATTGACGCCCTTCAGCCTGTGCGCCTTCCATTCCCTGATTTTGCTGATTGCCCTCTCCAAATTGGTACAATGGCATTCCGCCATCATCAGCTAATTGGCTATGAGGGAATTCCTGGCTTGGTGTTGCAGTGCTGTATGAGTTAGGATCAATGGTGAGGTACCCATTATTTACTTTTTGTAATTCAAGAGGAGCTGTTCCCCGTCTTTCTCTGTCCACGTTCACATTATTGGTGTTGCTAATATCCTCCAGGTTATCCCCGGTTAACTCTCCTGAGTCCATGCCCTGCTGAGTATTATTACATGCAGCAAGCGTTAGTATCAGGAAAACACCGAGAAGAAAATTTTTCTTAAAAAACATGGTTTTATTCTCCTTTTAAAAGTGTTAGTTTTACTTTTTTATCTTACGGAGTAAGACGAAAAGTATAGGTGGAAAAAATGAGTAGTTATTTAGAGACCGCTTTAAAAGGCTTTGCATAATTTATTTATAAAGATTTATTACTAAAGATTGTTGTTTTATGTTTATGAATACTGGCCGTTGATTACCGCTTCAGGCACCAGCGAACCCGCGGGGAGGAATGCGAGCCTCCCCGGCTTCGCCTGCGGGGTCTCACACTTCCCTCTCTTCCCGCAGAACATTGAATAAGCTTCCTCGAATGAACACCGCACGAAGGAAATACGTCAGCATTTTCGAGGATCAAGTGCCCACAGCGAAGATCAACTCGGATGTCTTATTTAGTTTCGTGCCAAAAGCAAGAAGCTTTACTAATAATCCATTAATAAAAGATGAAGGAGGAATTTGTTTGAGGCAATATATTATTACCGGCATGAATGGTGCCCATTATCATGGTTATCCACAGGTGCAGTATGGTCCCTGGTGTCAGCCTATCCATCAGGGCTATCCCTATCACAGCGTTTGGCATCAGAGTCATTTGCACTCCCAGCACTATACTGCTGCTCCACTGCAGAGATATTTCTAAAAATAAAAACGCATGCCGGGTTGACATGCGTTTTTTATCTGGTTAAATGATTTGATCGGCTGTTTTTTGAATGGCTGTTATTGCGTGTTCAAGCTGGCTTCTGTTTACATCATAGTGAGTAACAAAACGCACATAACTAGGTCCAAAAGTTCCTGAAAGAACTCCTTCAGCTTTTAATTTTTCAACAAATTCCAATGAATTCATCTTGAGATCTTTCACATCTGCCACAATGATATTTGTATCCACTTGATTTACAATTTCAATTCCTTTGATTTGGCCAAGCTGCTGTGCAAGGTATTGGGCATTTTCATGGTCCTCTGCCAGGCGTTCTCTCATTTGTGTTAATGCAATAAGGCCAGGATTAGCTATGATGCCAGCCTGGCGGAGTCCCCCGCCGAGTCTTTTGCGCCATTTTCTGGCGGCTGCTATGAAATCTCTGTTTCCTGCCAGTATTGATCCAACAGGAGCACCAAGCCCTTTGGATAGGCATACCTGGACAGTATCGCAATGCTTTGCTAATTCGGAAGCCGGCAGGTTCAGTGCTGCTGCGGCATTGAATAATCTTGCTCCATCAATATGTAAAGGGACGTTATTGGCTTTTGCGACTTTATGAATTTCTTTCATATTATCAACGGGTATAACGGCACCGCCGGCTCTATTATGCGTATTTTCAAGGCATATCAAGCCAGTTTCAGGAAAATGCTGATCTTCTCCCCTAATGGCATACTCTACATCAGAAGGAATCATTGCCCCTCTTGTCCCGCTTAATGTTCTCGTCTGGACGCCGGCAAACGCAGAAGCTGCTCCGCTTTCATAATAAAAAATATGACTCTCTGCTTCGAGAATAATTTCATTGCCAGGGCGGCAATGTGTTAAAATGGCGATCTGATTTCCCTGTGTTCCGCTTGTTACAAAAAGAGCTGCTTCCTTTCCCAGCACTTCAGCTGCTGTCTCCTCCAGTTGATTTATGGAAGGATCCTCTCCATAAACATCATCTCCAACTTCCGCTTCATAAGCCGCTTTTCTCATAGCTTCAGTCGGCTTTGTAACTGTATCGCTTCTTAAATCAATCATGTCCTCACCCTGTCTCTATCTATTTTTACTTCATGTTACTGTACTATTCTGTATTTTTCAATTAATAAGAAAGAGCCTTTGCAGGTCTCTGACAAATATTAATATGCAGGTTACAAAAGTTCTTCATGCTGCAACAGGATTCTAATTTTTCGTATTTTTTCCTTTATTATCGAAAAACTTCCTTGGTAAAAACTAACCTCTAACAATGTTCAAAAGTTGTTCAAAAATTAATTATGGTGTTAAAACGTTGTTTTAAAGCTATTTGCAGAAAATGAATAACTGTCTATGAGGTTTACATTTATTTCCTTCTAAGTTTTGTCACAACTTTTCACAATTGCTTATGTTAATATCATTTACACAGTGATAACTAAGTTAAATAAGAGTTTCAAGGGTGTGCATTTTTCCAGCTATATATTTTTTTGACTTATTTGTGAAAATACGCACATTATTTGTGAATTATTTAACAATAGTTTTTGTTTAAAGGAGATGAAACATCAGATGAAGAAAATGCTGCTCTCTTTAACAGCTATATTGCCGATGCTTATTCTAAGCGGCTGTAATATGGTTGTGTTTGAACCGCAGG
Source organism: Cytobacillus firmus DS1 (assembly GCF_000565285.1). Classification (GTDB taxonomy): domain Bacteria; phylum Bacillota; class Bacilli; order Bacillales; family Cytobacillaceae; genus Cytobacillus; species Cytobacillus firmus_A. Next base: position 145,044 of record NZ_APVL01000011.1, read on the forward strand.
GCCCTGTTGCAAGAAGCATTACAGAATTAATTAACTGGTCCCTGATCTGGATGCTTCTTGTGGTCGTAGTCGTATTTGGATTATTCGGCTACATTGTCTGGAAATATCGTGAGAAACCAGAAAATAAGGATTATGAACCGCCTGAGGAACATGGAAGCACACTCCTTGAAATTATCTGGACCGGGATTCCGATCTTAATTGTTATTGCATTAACGATCCCGACCGTAAAAACACTTTATGCTCTCGAAGAAGCACCAAAAGGCTACGAAGAAAAAGAGCCTATTACCATACATGTAACATCTGCTGACTGGAAATGGATTTTCAGTTATCCAGAAGAAGGAATTGAGACGGTGAACTATGTCAATATTCCCGAAGATAGGCCTGTACTCTTCAAAATGACTTCCGCAAGCACGATGCAATCTTTCTGGGTGCCTGCACTTGGCGGACAAAAGTATACCATGCCAAAAATGGAAACAGAATTGTATCTTGTTGCAGACAACCCTGGATCTTATGAAGGCCAGAACACGAACTTTAACGGCCGTGGATATGCGGATATGAAATTTGAAGTGCTTGCACAAACCCAGGAAGATTTTGACCAATGGGTTGACGACGTTAAGGATACAGCTCCCAAGCTAACGGAAGATGAGTATGAAGGGCTGCTGAAGCCTACTCATTTAGGAAGACTGACATATTCCAATACTCATTTAGAATGGGTCAATCATGCTGATCCAAATTCGAAGGCTTATACAAATCCTGAGCTCTACAGAGGGCATGGATATCAAGGTAAAACCTTCGAAGAAGATGACAATTATAAAAATGAGAATCCAAACGTAATCGAAGGTCATGGCGAAGAAGAAAGCCATGATAGTCAAGAAAACCATGGAGGTGACCATCATGGGCATTAAATGGGATGAGTTTTTTATTACTGGGGACCCCCTTATACTAGGTTCACAGATTGCTATATTGTTAACGATGATTGGTGCAGTCGCTGGCATCACTTACTTAAAAAAGTGGAAATACCTTTGGACAGAATGGCTGACTACAGTTGATCATAAAAAAATCGGTATCATGTATATCATCTCCGCAGTATTGATGTTTTTCCGCGGCGGAATGGACGGCTTGCTGATGAAAGCTCAGACAGCGAGACCTGAAATGGAATTTTTGAATTCCCAGCACTATAATGAAATCTTTACAACACACGGCGTTATTATGATTCTTTTCATGGCTATGCCGTTCTTAATTGGTTTAATGAACGTTGTCATTCCGCTGCAGATCGGTGCGCGTGACGTTGCTTTTCCACAGCTGAATGCTCTAAGCTTCTGGCTGTTTTTCAGCGGAGCTATGCTATTTAATATTTCCTTTGTCATCGGAGGATCGCCTGATGCAGGCTGGACATCTTACTTCCCTCTTGCAGGCAAGGAATTCAGCCCGGGAATCGGCAATAACTTTTACGCAGTCGCACTGCAAATTGCTGGTATCGGTACTCTAATGACAGGTATAAACTTTATCGTCACGATTTTGAAAATGAGAACAAAAGGCATGACACTGATGAAAATGCCTATGTTCACATGGACTACCTTTGTAACATCCATTCTGATTGTGGCTGCTTTCCCAATTTTCACAGTTGCATTGGCATTGATGACATTCGACCGTCTGTATGGAACACACTTCTTTACAGTGTCAGGCGGAGGAATGGATATGCTTTGGGCTAACCTGTTCTGGCTATGGGGACATCCTGAGGTTTACATTGTTGCCCTTCCTGCTTTCGGGATTTTCTCAGAGGTTATTGCAACTTTCTCAAGAAAATCATTGTTTGGATATAAATCGATGGTATTTTCCATCCTGGGAATTGCGCTCTTAAGTATGGTTGTATGGGTTCACCATTTCTATACAATGGGTTCAGGCCCTGCGGTTAACTCATTCTTCTCCATCACGACGATGGCGATTGCCATACCGACTGGAGTCAAGATGTTCAACTGGCTGTTTACGATGCGTAAAGGCCGCATAAAAATTACGTCCGCCATGCTTTGGGCACTGGCATTCGTCCCATGCTTCGTCATCGGCGGGGTTACAGGCGTCATGCTGGCAATGGGTGCAGCGGATTATCAATATCACAACACTTTATTCCTTGTGGCCCACTTCCACTATGTATTAATTCCGGGTGTAGTATTTGCGGTATTTGCAGGCCTGTACTACTGGTGGCCAAAAATGTTCGGCTTCATGCTGAATGAAAAAATCGGAAAATGGCATTTCTGGTTATTCGTTATCGGCTTTAACGTAACATTCATGCCTATGTTCTTCCTTGGATTAAACGGTGCTGTAAGACGTGCATACACTTACTCTGCCGAGTCCGGATTTGCACCGTTATTCATGCTTTCGGCCATTGGTTCTATTGTTCTCGCAGCCGGATTCGCTGTATTCTGCTACAACATTTACTGGAGCATCCGCTATGCGGACAGAAACATCTCAAGCGATCCATGGGATGCAAGAACACTGGAGTGGTCAACTGCATCACCTGTTCAATTCTATAACTTTGCGAAGCTGCCGGAAGTGAAATCTCTTGATCCATTCTGGCACATGAAGAAAAAGAATGAAGGCTTAACATTGCATGACAGTGAAATTGAAGAAATTCATATGCCAAGTAACTCATGGGTACCGATTTATATGGGTGTAATCTTTGGCATCGCAGGCTTCTTCCTTGTGTTTGAATGGCACATCGCTGCGGCTGTTGCCGGTATCGGCATATTTGCAGGATTAATTATCCGTTCATTCGATTACAATGAAGGCTTCCATGTTAAAAAAGATGAAATTCACCGAATTGAAAATGCCTGGAGAAAAACAGAAGGAGAGGTGCATGATCATGTCAGCTAAAGTGGATACTTCTTTGCCCCTTGAATATCAAACTGAACAGGACCGCATGAATATTCTCGGCTTCTGGGTTTTCCTTGGCGCTGAAATCGTCCTGTTTGCCACTCTGTTCGGAGTATATGGAGTTTTATATGAACGCTTTGCAGGAGGACCAACACATAAAGACATTTTTGTGATCAAGGATGTCATGATTCAGACAGTCCTCCTTTTGACAAGCAGCTTTACAATGGGCATTGCCATTTTTGAAATGCGCCGGCATAACCTGAAAGGGCTAATCACCTGGCTGGTGATTACCCTGGCTCTAGGCGCAGGCTTCCTGTTCATGGAGATTAATGAATTTATTCATTATGCCCATGAAGGCGCAACGATGCAGACAAGCGCGTTCCTTTCCAGCTTATTTGTTTTGCTGGGAACACACGGAGCTCACGTAACATTGGGAATTGGCTGGGCAACGATGGTCATCATCCAGCTTTTAAAAAGAGGCCTTACCCCTACTACTGCAAGAAAAACGTTTATTATCGGCCTTTATTGGCACTTCCTTGATGTTGTCTGGATCTTTATCTTCACATTTGTGTATCTGAAAGGACTGGTGGCTTAAATGGAACATCATCAATCAAAAAGCTTCCCGATAAGCCATGTCATTGGATTTGTCGTTTCCCTTGCTCTGACATTTGCAGCAGCAGGAATTGCTTTAAAAACGAACCTTTCTTTTAAAGTAATCATGTGGATTATCGGATCACTGGCTGTTGTTCAGGCAGGCATGCAGCTGTTCATGTTCATGCACTTAAGAGAAGGTGAAGACGGCAAGACGAACTTAGTGAATATGATTTATGCCGTATTTATGGTTATTGTTATTGTAGTGGGTTCAATTTGGGTTCTGACTTCCGGGCACGCGGCTCATTAATTCAAGAACAGCGAACCATGAGCCTGATAATACAAAAAACCGGTCTCCCTTTTGGAGGCCGGTTTTATTTGTATTGTCTGATTCCCTTGCTTCCCTTTGTCATTTCTTCCATTACATTGATAAAAAATCCGAATCCAAACAGCAGCATGGAAGAAACCATAATGCTTAAGCCGATGGATAATACATACTCGCCTGTGATGCCGCTTACAAAAAAACTTGAAATAAATACAATGAATCCTAAAAGGATACCGGCAGCAGTCACATTTCTAAAAAAATGCAGCACCTTTTGCTGTTTTAAAGTCATATTTTCATCCCCTTTTAATTAATATTCTAACTATGTTCACAAATTTGTCAAACTTTTTGTCACAAATTTGTCAAAATTACTTTCGCAAAGAAAAAGCTCTGCAAGCTGCAAAGCAATTTTCTACTGATATAGCTTTTTAATGTTCTCCAAATCTTTCTTCAGACTGCATATTTCCTGCCGGGTCAGCATGAGCGGCATTTGATCGTAGAGAGTAATGATTTGCCCTCCCTCATCTTCTTCATGAAGGGATAGATAGTTATACAGAGTTTCACATTGGTTTTTGCTGAGGACCGACTGAGTAGTAAAGCTTTTTATTTTTTGGATTTCAAAAGCTCTGGTTTCCGCATCAAATACGCCTGTAATAATGTTTCCCTGCAAAGTATTGGACAATTTCTTCACTCCCCTTTTTGAGTAATATACCCATTTTTCAGGAGCAATTTCCTAATATATAAGAAAAGCGCAAGCGCCTTGCCCACCCCCGACAAGCACAAGACGAGCCTCCCGGAAAGGCGTTCTTTGCCTTTTTGGGAGGATTGTCCGAAATGTGTAGGCGACTGCCCAGGGACGACAGGCATAAGACGGTTCATGTAAGAAGGCGTTTTTCCTTCTGAAAGGAAACGGCTTATGACCCCGAGTCCCTAGGAGCCGCAACTAGACAAGCTTGTGACCTCGAGGGGGTAGGCTGCTTGCGCTAGACAGTTATCGACGTTCAAAATTTTATACTTTCTTATCTTTTAAAAAACCTCTTTGAATTAAATCAAAGAGGCACATTTATCGCAGTCCAACGGGCAGTAAGACCCCACTTCTTGACTTTTAGATGAATCCATGGATGGATAAGTGGGGGTCAAACTGCCCGTAAAGGCCCGATTGGTGAGATACAGTCAACCTTGCCGACGCGCAGGCAGAGGCTTAGTTGAACCAATCGGGTTCGTAGTGTCGATTTTTCGAAGCGCTAGCGGAGATCTTAGCGACACTAGAACGGGACTAACGATCAGCGGGGGATAAAGAAAACCCCCACTGATTGAAGTTTCACCTTATCAGGAAGCGTTCTTATGAGTTTGAAGACCTTCATCCGATTTTCGAATGATTAATCTCGGTGCGGACGAAATAATTAACACGGCCAGGATCGAGCAGAGAATTGACGCTCCAAGCATGGTTGACCCGTTTGCCAGGAAGGAAAAAAGGACAGGTGACATCCCTTTTGGCGCATAGCTTCCGAAGAAGAGCACACCTGCTATGAAATGCCAGAAATACCGGGCAAGGCTTCCGGCAAATATGGCTAAGACAACCCATGCCAATGCCTTCTTCTTGTTGCCTGCCCGCAGCTGATTTTGGATAACCCGGTAAAACAAACCGGCAAAGCCGATACAGGCAAATGCCACAAAATACTCAATAAATGCCTGAAGTGGAGTGGCAATCCAGGCATCCCCCATCGCAATCTGCAAAATCCCCCATAAGAGGCCAGCAATGAAGCTGACCTTAAAGCCCCGCCTGAAAGCCAGAATAAAAATCGGAATCATCGCGGCAGATATGGAAATGGATGGCGAAAGCTTAATGGATGGCAGGAAATCAAGAATGATAGCAAAGGCTGCAAAAAATGAAGCCTCTATCATCGCGGTTAAGCTTAATTTTTTCATAAAAAAATCCCCCTTTAATCGTATGACGATACCCCAAGGGAGAACAAGCAGGCAGAAAAATACATCTGCCTTTTATTATTCCACATTCCTGCGCTAGCATTAACTAACAGGTTCAAAGGGTCAGAACAGCGGACTGTTCACTCTCAGCGATATGCTCCCCTTGTGGCACGTTATTAAATTATCCGCTTTTAGTATATATGAAATTGGTAAAAGTGAAAAGGGTTCCTGGTGAAATGTTTTTAAATATATCTAACAGGTATCCTCCCTGCCTGTCACAAGTTTTTCACAAATTAAAAGCATCTGAACGCTGTTGTAGCACACTTTCTTATAAAGAATATTATTTTTCCATAATTTACAACGTTTAAAAAGAGTTAAACCCTTTTATTAACATTTTTAATTCCTTATAATGTAGGTATGTTCAATGAGGAGGGAATTAGTTGAAATCACGTCTCAAAAAGCCTTCGACGATTGTTGCTATTGCATTGGTGGTCACAGTGATTTTGGCGGCGGTTATTTGGACCGTACAAGCAGGAAATAAGGATGTGACAGTCCCGTTTTCTTCTGTGGAAAAAATTATAGCCTCCCAGGATGGAAAGACTGTTGCAGTACAGGAATATAAAAATGGAAAACTGCTAATCACCGCCCCTGATGGTGAGTACATCTCCCATGTGCCTCCCAACAGCGATATGGTTGATAAATTAGTAGAAACCTATAATATACAATATACATTTGCAGCCACAGGACCATATACCCCTTGGGTTCTTGGCGGTATAGTCATTTTGTTCATTGCCGTTGGAATTTACCTGTTTAAGTCAGGGAAAGGCGGTATGGGCGCTACAAATACAATGAAGCAAAGTGTCTCGAAGCCTAAAGCCCTTCCTTCCATTTCGCTTGAAGATGTTGGCGGAATTCAGGAGGAAATGAAAGAGGAAATTATGCAGACTCTTTCCATATTAAAAGAGCCTGAGCGCTCTATAAAAATGGGCATCAAGCCGCCGAAGGGAATTCTGTTATACGGACCTCCCGGAACGGGAAAAACATTGCTGGCTCAGGCAATCGCCAAGGAACTGGGAGCCACTTTCTTCTCTACAAGCGGTTCCGGGTTTAATGAATTATTCGTCGGTGTGGGAGCTTCCCGTGTCAGGAACCTTTTCCAAAATGCCAGAAAGCATTCTCCTGCTGTTGTCTTTATTGATGAAGTAGATGCACTTGCAGGACGAAGAAAGCAGCATGGCGGAGAAGAAAGTGAAAAAACGTTAACAGAACTTCTGGTCCAGCTGGACGGCGGACATTCAAATGATGGAATTTTATTTATTGCCGCCACAAACCGGAAGGATATGCTGGACGAAGCATTCCTGCGTCCTGGACGGATTGACTTCTCCTTCAACGTCCCTCTTCCAGATACAAAGGGCCGGAGAGAGATCATTAACATTCATACTCGAAATAGATTACTGGCTGAAGATGTTATGACAACTCTTGGCGATCTGGCAGAAAGCACTTCCGGTTTTTCAGGTGCAGATCTTCATTCCCTTTTCGAAACGGCAAGCCGCAGAGCTGTCCGCAACGGCCAGGAAATTATCTCAAAAGAAGATTTAGATTATGCGCTGGACCGTACTATTTTGGGAACCACCACGCGTGCTCTGCAGGATGTTGGAACGAAGCAGCGGGTTGCAATCCATGAAGCTGGCCATGCATTAGTGGCTGCCCTAACAAAACCTGGATCCGTCCGGAAAGCAACCATTATTCCGCGAGGCGAAGCGCTTGGGTATGTAGCTCCTATCCAAAAAGAACTTCATTTATCGACAACAAGTGAATTGCTTGACCAGGTTGCCATGATTCTCGCCGGCGGCGTATCAGAACGAATGATTCTTGGCGAGCACAGCATTGGGGTAAGCGGTGATGTTAAACAAGCGAAGCATATCATAGAGCAAATGGTTGATACAGGGTTACTTGATAACGGCTTCGAGCTTACTTTCAACAAAGGACAAAAAGAAGCTAAAATGCAGGATCTATTCCAAAAAGCACTAGAAAGATGCGAATTGATTATCGCCAATCATCAGCCTCAATTTGAGAAACTGGTAGAAGCCCTTCTGGAGAAAGAAACATTGGAAGGCAGTGAAGTCCAGGAGATTGCTGGAGAATTGAAGGCAGAATTGGTTATAGCATGATACCGGAACTGGCCCCTTCCTTGGGGCTGGTTTTTCTTTTTAATCTTTGTCTATTATAATAATATTATGTAAAGTATATTTGGAAAGCCTCCTTATATAGAAGGCTTTGCCTGCTATCCCCTACCCGATGCTCTTCCTCTAATAAAGTTAACCACAATGATGATCGCTGCTATTACCAGCAGGATATGAATAATGCCTCCAGCTACTTTAAATATTAATCCCAGAATCCATAATACAAGCAAAATACCTGCTAAGGTCCAAAGCATACAGGTCACCCCTTTTCTTTTGATTTATTCCTTACATACCCCTTATAAAGCAGGAATATGCCGTACTTGTTGAAAATACTGACAATATTATGTTTTGCAATGACTGGATATTTTAATCCTGAAAGTTTTTCAAATATTTTATCAGCAGTCTTTGCATCCTTTCACCGTCTTTGCATATACTATATTCACGGTCGCCCACCTCTTCTAAACGCTATCGTTGCGGGACTAACCAGACCGGAATGTGGGCGGCCACCTGTATAGGTGAGTGAGATGCACCTATACCGCCACTAGACCACTTTCACACACACCATTAAAGCTGCAAACCGCTCAGGGCTTGCAGCTTTAATTTTTTCTATGGTCCTTCATCAATAAGTTCGTAGCCTGGAATCAGTTCTGACAGCGGGACAATTTGTGCTTTCTCTTTATAGACAGGTATATACTCTTTAAGCACACTAACCATCTTTGTACCTGTGATTCCGACATGGCCGATTGCGATGATCCGTTCTTTTTTGACGAGTTTTTCAGCAAGTCTGTCAGCCTGTTTTGTGATATGTGCTGTCGTGTAAATATCATCGAAGAAAATATTGTTTTCGACATAAGGAACACCTATTTCATTTGCCAGCTTGCCGACGACGCTTTTTCCGGTTGTTTTGCTGTCAAGATAAAATAAACCGTGTTTTTTGCATACTTCAAGGACAACCCTCATGACCCGTTCATTTTCAGTTGCTCTTGAACCCATATGATGATTCATGCCGACCGCATGGGGGACTTCTTTAATGGCGCTCTCTACTCTGCTGCGGATTTCTTCATCTGTTAAATCTGTTGTGATTGCCCCAGGCCCAAGCCAGCTCCTTTTTCCTCTTTTCGGCTCCATCGGCATATGAACGATTACTTCATGCCCATTTTTATTTGCCAGTTCTGCATCTTCTTTTGTCGTTGGCATAAAAGGCATGATGGCAGCCGTCAAGGTCACCGGCAGCTCCATCATTTCTTTTGTTCCCCTCATATTGTTCCCAAGATCGTCAATGACAATGGCCAATTCGGGTTTTTGAGAGGCAGCACTTATGGGAGTACCTATACTTCCGAATGAAAAAATCAATATAAATATACTGAAGAATCTCTTCATTTTTCCATCCTCCTTTGCGCTAGCATTCCCTAAATCCATGAATCAGTTCCAATACAAAAACTGCCAGGATCTTAAATCCTGGCAGTACCCTATTTCTTATGCATTTTAAACTCAAGGAAAAGCTCATTATAATAAGCGAGCATCCTTTTTCCGAGGTTCTCATAAACCTCCAGCCGGGCTGTCATTTCTTCATCCGGATAAAAACGTTCGTCAGAGATTGTTTCTTCGTCCATATATTTAAGCGCCTCTTGATTTGGCGTTGAATACCCGACGTATTCTGTATTTTGCGCCGCATTTTCCGGGTCAAGGATGAAATTCATAAACATGTGGGCCGCTTCCGGGTTTTTAGCAGTCTTAGGGATGACCATATTATCAAACCAGAGATTGGAGCCTTCTTCCGGGACTACATATTCAAGATTGTCCTTCTCCCACATAAGCTCCTGTGCAGTGCCGGACCAAACCACGCCGATGCCGGCTTCATCATTTTCCATCAGCATTCTGATTTCATCACCCACAATAGCCTTAATGTTAGGTGTAAGTCGATCGAGTTTTTCTTTAGCTTCGATCAAATGGTCTGTATTTTTGTCATTCAGGGAATAATGAAGACTGTTGAGCCCCATGCCCATTACTTCCCTTGCCCCGTCTATCAGCAGGATCTGATTCTTAAATTCAGGGTTCCATAAATCATTCCAGCTTGTGATTTTTTTATCTCCTAAAATATCCGTGTTATAAAGAATTCCAACTGTGCCCCAGAAATAGGGAATCGAATATTTGTTACCCGAATCAAAAGGCAGGTCCATAAAACGCTGATCTATATATTTCAGGTTTGGAATTTTAGAATGATCAACCGGCAGCAGCAGGTCTTCCTCTTTCATTTTTTCAATCGCATATTCTGATGGAACTGCAATATCATAGGCTGTGCCGCCCTGTTCAATTTTCGTCATCATCGCTTCATTGGAGTCGAATGTTTCATAGATGACTTTAATGCCTGTTTCCTGTTCGAACTTATCCACCAGGTCTGCATCAATGTAGTCGCCCCAGTTAAAAATGGTTAATGTATTGCCGCTTGTGTAGCCCTGGGAGGAATTCAGCCCGGAAACGATGTACAACAAGGCGAATGAAACGATTAATACGGCGGCGAGCGCCTGAATAAGCTTCTTCATTGCCTTACCCCCATTCCATTTGGCTTCTCATTTCGCTTTGTAATAAAGTAATAGCCTGTAACCAGAATGATGGTAAATAGGAAAAGCAAAGCAGATAAAGCATTGATATTTAATGAAACTCCCCGTCTTGCCAGAGAATAAATCTCAACAGACAAAGTGGTAAAGCCATTGCCTGTAACAAAGAAAGTGACGGCGAAATCATCCAGGGAATAGGTCAGGGCCATAAAAAAGCCGGCGAAAATCCCAGGAGTGATATAAGGGAGAATGACCTTTGTCAGCACATCCAATCTGCTGGCCCCGAGATCCATGGCGGCATAAATCATCGATGTGCTCATCTCTTCAATCTTAGGCAAAACCATCAGGACAACAATCGGAACACTGAAGGCGATGTGTGCCAGTAAAACAGATACAAACCCAAGCTTAAGTCCGATCATCGTAAAGAGAATTAAAAACGACGCGCCAATAATGACATCTGGACTGACAATGAGCACATTATTCAATGATAGCAGCGTGTTTTTCACTCTGCGTTTTCGTGCATAAGCAATTGCAAGTGCCCCGGCCACTCCAATGATGGTCGATATCGCTGCAGATAAAAGAGCAATAATAACAGTGTTCAGGACAATGATGAGCAATCGCGTATCCGCAAACAGCTCCCGATACCAATCCAAAGTAAATCCTTCGAACTGATACATGTTTCCTCCGCTGTTGAAGGAATAAAATATTAAGTAAAAAATCGGGGCGTACAGGATAATAAAGATAAGAGCCAAATATACTGCCGGCCATTTCCTGTTCTTTTTCATTTATAGGATCCCCCGCTTTCTTCTGCCAGTCAGCACCATAATGAGTACCATGGCGATAATCAGGAAGACAGCAATGGTTGAGCCCATTCCCCAGTCCTGTGTCACGAGGAAATGCTGCTCAATGGCGGTTCCAAGAGTGATGACACGGTTTCCTGCAATTAGTCTTGTCAGCATGAATAATGATAATGCAGGGATAAAGACAATCTGGCATCCTGCTTTCACGCCATCCAGAGTCAATGGAAAGATAACACGCTTGAATGTTACCCAGGAAGAACCGCCTAAATCATTGGAAGCATCCAAAAGCGTTGGATTCAATTCATCTAAAGAATTAAATATCGGCAATATCATAAAAGGAAGAAAGATATAAACCGACACAAAGATAAAGCTGAAATCCGTAAACAGAATTTGTCTTCCGCCGATTCCCATTGCTTCCAGAAAGCTATTCGCAGCACCATATGTTCCGAAGATGCCAAGGAAAGCATAGGCTTTTAAAAGCAGATTAATCCAGGATGGCAGGATGATCAATAAGAGCCACAGCTGCTTATGCTTCGTTTTCGTCAGCAGGTAGGCCGTCGGATAGGCGATCAGCAATGAAAATAACGTAATTAAAAAGGCATACCAAAAGGAGCTTAGCGTCATTTTTAAATAAACAGGTGTAAAGAATTTCCGATAATTCTCCAGTGTGAAATGCCCTTCAATATCAAAGAACGAATAATACAGAACAAGAAGCAAAGGCGTCACAACAAAGAGGGCAATCCAAAGCACATAAGGAATTAAATAAAAATTGCGGGAATTAGTTCTCATGGCTTCCCTCTTCATAAGCTTCGAGACGCTTATCAAATTCCTCTTCTGTTTCCCCATGCCTCATGACGTGAATCGCTTCAGGATCGAAATGAAGGCCAATTTGATTCCCGACGGTCGCCTTCTTGGTCGAATGGACGAGCCATTCATTGCCATCGCTGTCATAGCAGCTGATCTCATAATGCACTCCCCTGAATAGCTGGGAGTCAACTTTAACCTTCAGCTTCCCATCATCCGGGGCTGTAATAGCCAGGTCTTCAGGCCGGATTACGATCTCAACCTCTTCATTCGGCTCAAAGCCTCCGTCAACACACTCAAATAACCTTCCGGCAAACTTCACCTGATAATCCTTGATCATCGTTCCGGCAACAATATTGGATTCACCAATAAAATCAGCTACAAAGCGATTGATCGGTTCGTCATAAATATCAGTAGGAGTACCGCTCTGCTCAATGCTTCCGCTGTTAAGGACGAATATTTCATCTGACATGGCCAGTGCTTCCTCCTGGTCATGTGTGACGAAAATAAACGTGATGCCAAGATTTCTCTGAAGTTCCCTAAGCTCATACTGCATTTCGGTCCGCAGCTTCAGGTCAAGTGCGGATAGAGGCTCATCCAGGAGAATGACCTCAGGCTCATTGACAATGGCCCTTGCGATGGCAACACGCTGGCGCTGCCCGCCTGACATTTCTTTAATTTTCCGGTGTTCGTAGCCTTCAAGGTTTACAAACTTCAGCGCTTCTTTTACTTTCTTCTCGATATCCGCTTTCTTCATTTTTTTGATTTTTAAGCCGAATGCAATGTTTTCATACACATTCAGATGCGGAAACAGGGCGTAATCCTGAAAAACCGTGTTTACTTGTCTTTTGTTGGCGGGAACATGATTAATGATTTTTCCATTAAAATAAATATCCCCTTCAGAAGGTTCAGTAAAGCCGGCAATCAGCCGCAATATCGTTGTTTTCCCGCAGCCCGATGGACCCAGCAGGGTATAGAATTTCCCGCGTTCAATTTCAAAGCTGACATTTTTTAATACAGGCGGGTCATTATCATATCTTTTTGTCACCGAATTAAACCGGATAATGGTGTTATCTGTCATCTAACTCTCCCTATCTATAGAAATTTACAGCACGTATGCCTTGTTAAGTTCAAACGTATAATACCATAGATTTCTCGAAATCTGTCATATATTGCAATTACTATATAAAAATAACCCCGCATGTTGAATGCGGGATTTCCGGATGCTACACTCCGCGCTTATTGCCCCATACATAGGTATGCAGCTGCGGAAGTACTTTAATATTTGTCAGCTCACTGTCATGAATCGTTTTTTCAATAAGCCAATCATATTTATCAAGCAGCCTCTGCAGTAAATTCCGGTCGTCTGCTGTTACGGTATCATCATTTCCCACCTGCAGATAAAATGGAACCCCGGGATAGCGCTGATATACGTTTTTGGCATATTCATAATCCTCATCATCAAAAACAACGATCTTCAGTGAGAACTGCTGATCTTCCCTTCTGCCGGTCTGCAGTTTGTTCACTATCAGATCGAGCACATCGAAATCCGTATTCATGCCTGAACTCGGCGGCTTTGGAGACAGTGTCAGTTCATCAATTTCATAAAACCAATCCTGCCAGCGGCTTCCCTGTGTTTCCAGGCAGAGCTTAATTCGTTCAGCTTTAAGCAGAGAAATAAATTCACCCAAATTTTTCAGAAGAGCAGGATTGCCGCCCGAAATGGTTACGAAAGAAAATCCGTCCCCGCCGAGTTCCTTCAGCTCTTTCCAAATTTCATCCGGTTCCATTTGGCGGATGCTGTCCTTCGCACTTCCATCCCAGGTAAAAGAGGAATCACACCAGCTGCATGAATAATCACATCCTGCTGTACGGACGAACATCGTTTTCTGGCCTATCACCATTCCTTCCCCCTGAATGGTCGGCCCGAAGATTTCCAGTACAGGAATCTTACTCAACCTCCATCCACTCCCTTCTTGCTTCAGCATAGCTTGTTGGAGTTTCAAAAAGGCGCACAAATTCAACTCTTGCACCATCATATTGCTCTACTCTGTTTTGCAGGCTTTCTGCCATTTTTTCATAAATCCAGACAACCATATTCTCGGCTGTCGTATTCATCGGGGGCAGCGTTTCATTCAGGTACTTATGGTCTAGGTATATCTCAATCTCATTTTTCCAGATTTCTTTTATGTCGCCGAAATCAATCATTAACCCTCTGTCATCCACGAATCCGCTTATGCCAAAAATCACCTTATAGGTATGGCCGTGCAGGTTTTTGCATTTGCCTTCATAGCAATGCAGATGATGGGCTGAATCAAAAGTGAATTCCTTGCTGACCATTACACGTTTATGGTGGTATTTCAGCTGATCCGGCTTAATGTCTTCATTTATCTTCTGGAGTTTATCAACAATCCTAAATCCGTACATGGCTTAAAGCTCCCCCTTTTCATTGAGGTATTCTTCAAGTCCCTTTTGTCTTAAATCGCATGCAGGACACTCACCGCAGCCATCTGCCGGAATGCCGTTGTAGCATGTCAGCGTATTATTACGCACATACTCAAGGGCATCCAAGTCATCTGCCAGCTTCCATGTTTCAGCTTTATTAAGCCACATCAAAGGCGTATGGATCACAAACTGCCCATCCATCGACAGATTCAGTGTGACATTCAGTGATTTAATAAAAATATCCCGGCAATCAGGATAGCCGCTGAAATCTGTCTCACACACGCCTGTAATAATATGCCTGGCATTGATCTGACTGGCCAGCACACCGGCAAAGGACATGAATAAAAGGTTTCTTCCGGGCACAAATGTGGATGGAAGTCCGCCTTCCTCTCCCTCTTTTACTTCTATGTCATCACGGGTCAGTGCGTTTGGCGCAAGCTGATTCAGCAGGGACATATCAAGGATATGATGCCTGATTCCCAGATCTTTTGCTATTTGCTTGGCACATTCAATTTCAAGCTTGTGCCGCTGATTATAATTAAAAGTGACTGCTTCCACCTCGGCAAAACGTTCCTTTGCCCAGAATAAGCAGGTAGTACTATCCTGGCCGCCGCTGAATACAACGAGCGCTTTATCATTTTTCATATAAAAATTCTCCTTTAACATAGAAAAACAGGACCACTAAGAAAGCAGACCTGTTTTCCTTAGTTTTTTAAAGAGGGTAGCTAGAACCTCTACCGTGTACACGGATTTTCTATTGAACTATCAGTTTATATTATCATCTTTACCGGAGTTTTAGAAGGGATTACTTATACCCAAATAAAAAGTTTTATAATTCTAAATCATGCAACATTAATAAACGCTCATCTAATTTTCTGAATCGGCCTCCAACAGGTCCCATGCTGTAATGATGCCTTTTGGTTTTTCAGTCGGCTTTCCATTTTCGGTAACAATGATCCCTTCAAGCTTTTCATTTTTATTTCTGGATTCCTCAAACATATCCTCCAAATCGAAAATAGAAGTATTCGTGCCGGCAAACGCTATTTGATGCTTGGATTTCTTGTTGAAAAGCTCCTTGATTTTCACCTTTTTCAACTGGATCGTTTCTTCGGTAAAGTGCTCTGCCATCCATTTTACAATATCAGCCGAGGTTAATAGCCAGGAATATTCTTCTTTCCGCGAGTAAACGGGAAACTGGGAATGGGAAAACTTATTGATAATGGCCAGTACATCTGAAAGCTTGCCATCTTCATAAAAATAGAATACCGGTGTGGCAGCAATCGAAATCGCTGTTTTGGGCTTTTCAAAATGGCCGGCAATCCGTTCAATTTTTACAACCGTTTCCAGATGTGGCTCAGCAATATAATAATCCAGATCAATTTTTTCATGGACAATGGCATTTCTCAGCTTGGCAAACTGATGTAAATCATCTTCATATAATCGAATCAGCGAATGGTTTTTCTGTATTTCAATCAGCTTATAAAACCGGTCTGTTCTGGCTTGTTTAGCAGATTGTTTCAAGGCTTTGTGAATTCGGTTAAAGGCAGCCTCAAATCTTTCCGATAAATTCATTTCTCTATCTGCACCCACAATAATCTCTCCCTAATTCATAATGTCCCTACTTTATTCCCATATTAGAGGACAAAATAAACTATGAAGATTCTGCTTCGCTTTCCGGCAGAATAATTTGCACAAATAGAATTTTCAATCTATTATATGATATTATATTGTTTAGCTGAAGACATTGCATAAATATATAAAATTACTAATAGATTTTTTCGTTCTAACGTGAATAAATATTGATTTCCCTTATTTTAGGGAAGCATAAAGTGTGTATTTCGTCTCAGCGAAAATGGATATTTATTATTACTGAATAATTTTTTTGAACCTTCAGCTCCCTACATTTATTGCGAAAGCTGGTGAAATCATGGAATACACTGTACATCCTTTAGGAGACAATGCTGTTCTTATTGAACTTGGGAATGAAATCAGTGAGGGTGCACATCAAAAAGTGCAGACACTGACAGCTTTTCTCGAGAAACATCCTCCAGATTGGATGATAGAATACATACCCGCTTACACAACTGTCACTATTTTTTATAATCCATTTGAGATCTATCAGCTTTCAGATGGAGAGCTTCCATTTGATTTCATTTGTTCCCTTATAAAACCGCTTATGGAAGAGCTGGGGGAAAATAAGGCAATGGAAGCAAGAATTGTCGAAATCCCGGTTTGCTATGGAGGAGAATTTGGCCCTGATCTTGATTATGTTGCCGAACATAATGGCCTTACCTCGGATGAAGTAATAGACATTCACTCTTCAGGCAGCTATCTGGTCTATATGATCGGCTTTGCGCCAGGCTTCCCTTTTATCGGCGGAATGTCAGAACAAATTGCCGCACCAAGACGGGATACACCAAGGTTAAAAATTCCCGAGCGTACAGTTGGAATTGCCGGGATGCAGACTGGGATTTACCCCATCGAGACGCCGGGAGGCTGGCAGCTGATCGGGCGTACTCCTGTTAAGCTGTTTCGCCCAATGGATGAATCCCCTACCTTGTTAACAGCTGGAGATAAAATTAAATTCAAGCCAATCAGTCTGGAAGAATACCATTATTGGGAGGAGACGGATCAATGATTAAAGTGTTAAAGCCTGGACTCCTTTCAAGCATTCAGGATCTGGGGAGAACCGGCTATCAGAAGTTTGGCATCATAGCCAGCGGAGCGATGGATCCTTTTTCGCATCGGATTGCCAATCTGCTGGCCGGCAATGAGGAAAATGATCCTTCATTGGAAATAACGATGATGGGCCCTGCCCTGACATTTGAAGAAGACACATTAATTTCAATTTGCGGCGGAGACCTTTCCCCTTCGATCAATGGCAAGCCTATTCGGACATGGCGATCGGTTTTTGTGAAAAAAGGCAGTGAACTTAAATTCGGCGGATGTCAAAAAGGGTGCCGGGCTTATCTGGCTGCTGCCGGCGGCTTTGCCGTCCCGGAAGTAATGAACAGTAAATCTACTTATCTGCGCGCCGGTCTTGGCGGATATAAAGGCAGAGCATTAAAGTCTGGAGATGTGCTGGAAACCGGCAAACCTTCTCTCCAGTCTTTGAAAATGACGGAATATCTGTCAAAGCAGCTCCTTGATAAAACTTTTGTCGAAAACGACTGGGGCATTGCCTCAAAACTCATTCCGGAAACTGCAGGGAATCCGGAAATCAGAATCACCAGGGGACGCCAATTTGATTTATTTTCCCGCGAAAGCAGGGAACAGCTGTTTAATCATGCTTTTGAAGTGACGGCACAATCGGACAGGATGGGTTACAGATTGAAGGGCCCTGCCCTTGCACTGTCAGAGCATGCTGAACAAATATCTGAGGCCGTCAATTTCGGTTCCATTCAGGTTCCGCCCGATGGGAATCCGATTGTTCTTTTGGCTGACAGGCAGACAACCGGCGGATATCCGAAAATTGGACAGGTTGCTGCTGTCGACCTTCCCCTTCTGGCACAGGCTAAACCAGGAGATGCCTTACGGTTTGCAGAAATATCAAATGAACAGGCGCAGCAGTTACTTATTAAGAGAGAAATGAAGTTAAAGGAATTAAAACAAGGGATATTTTTAAAAACCAGAGGAGGAAATTAACATGCACATTGTAGACATTAATTGTGATATGGGAGAAAGCTTTGGTTCTTACAAGATGGGGCGCGATGAGGAAATTCTGGACTACATTACTTCAGCCAATATCGCCTGCGGCTTCCATGCCGGCGACCCGGCGACAATAAGAAAAACAGTCAGGATGGCGCTTGAGAAAAATGTTGGCCTGGGTGTCCATCCGGGACTACAGGACCTTCATGGTTTCGGCCGCCGGGATATTAATATAACGCCTCAGGAGGCCTATGACCTGGTGGTCTACCAGATTGGCGCAGTATTTGCTTTTGTTAAATCAGAAGGCGGCAAGCTTCAGCATGTCAAACCGCACGGTGCACTGTTCAACATGGCCTCAAAAAGCGCGCCGTTATCGGAAGCAATCGCCGAAGCTGTTTACAAAGTGGATCCAGAACTGATTCTGTTCGGTCTCTCAGGGGGCGAATTGGTTAAAGCCGGAAGGAAAATTGGCCTCCGTTCTGCCAATGAAGTATTTTCAGACCGTACATACCAGGAGGACGGATCTCTTACGTCAAGACGGGAAACCAATGCACTAATTACAGATCACAGCGCTGCTGTTAATCAAGTAATCCGCATGGTCAAAGAAGGAAAAGTTACTTCTGTACAGGGTACGGATGTTTCCATTGAGGCCAATACGATCTGCATACATGGTGATGGGGAAAGCGCTCTGGAATTTGCCCAATATATCCCGAAGGCATTGAATGAAGCGGGAATCCAGGTGGCAAAAATCAGTGAGTTTTTGAAATAAAATTGGTATTGATGGAGATAATGAAAAATTGGTGACTTGTTAAGTGCGAAACCCACTAATCGGGGAATAGTTCCGTTCACGGCGGATTGGTCAGCGTTAGTGGTCTTAAACGTGCGAATGAATGCCGTTCACGAAGGATTCACCAGCGCGAACGGCCTCATCAGCCCTTACAGCGCTGATTTCATAAAAAACACAAATTGAATTATTGGGGGAAAATGAATGAAAAAGCAATCTAATGCCAGTCTATTGCTTGGCGCTGCTTTCCTTATGGCTACTTCTGCCATCGGACCAGGCTTTCTGACTCAAACGACTGTATTCACAGAAACCCTGCTTGCGAGCTTCGGGTTTGTCATTTTAATTTCTATTATTATTGATATTGGTGCACAGATGAATATCTGGCGAATCATTGCTGTTTCCGAAAAGCGCGCACAGGATATTGCCAACGATGTCCTGCCGGGCCTCGGGTATTTCCTTGCTGCCCTGATTGTCATGGGCGGACTGGCTTTTAATATCGGGAATATTGCCGGTGCCGGCTTAGGTACTAATGTTATTTTCGGCATTTCGCCTGAATTTGGCGCTCTTTTAAGCGGAATTCTGGCAATCGGCATTTTTCTTGTAAAAGAAGCAGGAAAATTAATGGACCGCTTCACACAGATTTTAGGATTTGTCATGATTGGACTTACTCTTTATGTCATGTTTACTGCACAGCCTCCTGTCGGTGAAGCTGTTGTCAAAACGTTTGTTCCTGACAAAATTGATATTCTGGCCATAATCACACTTGTCGGCGGTACGGTCGGCGGATATATCACTTTTGCTGGCGGCCATCGCTTAATTGATGCAGGTGTCAAAGGAAAAGAAGCTCTTCCTGAAGTCACAAAGAGCTCTGTGAGTGCAATCGGGATTGCTTCCATCATGCGTATCTTCCTTTTCCTCGCAGCACTTGGTGTAGTATCGCAAGGCTTGGCACTGGACCCATCCAACCCGCCAGCTTCTGTATTCCAGCTGGCAGCGGGCAATATTGGCTATAAAATGTTTGGAGTCGTAATGTGGGCAGCAGCCATCACTTCTGTAGTCGGTGCAGCTTACACCTCTGTCTCATTCATTCGGACATTGAGCCCAGCTGTCGAGAAACATCATAAATGGGTAATTGTCGGTTTTATCGCCGTTTCTACGTTTGTCTTTGTTTTAATTGGAAAGCCGGTAAAAATACTTGTTTTAGTTGGATCATTAAATGGTCTTATCCTGCCGGTCGCTTTAGGTGTAATGCTGATTGCTGCCTATAAAACGAAAATTGTCGGCGATTATAAACATCCGCTCTGGATGACCATTTTCGGAGTCATTATCGTGATTGCCATGTCTTACATGGGGGTTTACTCATTAATCAATGGTATCCCTGAGTTGTTTAAATAAGCATGAAAGGAGATTTTTATATGAACTCCCCTTCTCTATTGAATCCTGATGAGGCGCGCAAATTGATCCGCAGCAAGGCGTGGGATAAGCCGACAGCTGGAATGGCCAACGGCTTCATTCAGGCAAACCTTGCCATATTGCCAAAGGATTTGGCTTTTGAGTTTCTCCTTTTCAGCCAAAGGAATCCAAAATCCTGCCCAATCATTGATGTGACCGAACCTGGTTCTCCTGTGCCTATGCTTTCAGCTCCAAATGCTGATATCAGAACCGATTTGCCCAAATACAGGGTATATAAAAACGGTGTTCTCTCTGAAGAGCTTTCAGACATCACTTCTTATTGGGATGATGATATGGTGGCATTTCTGATTGGATGCAGTTTTACCTTTGAAGAAGCACTGCTGAAAAATAATATCCCTATCCGCCATATTGAGGAAAATCGGAACGTCCCGATGTTTAAAACCAATATTGAGTGTGTGAAGGCTGGCCGGTTTGAAGGTCCAATGGTTGTGAGTATGCGGCCGATGACAGAGAAGGAAGCTATTCGGGCTGTCCAGGTGACAAGCCGCTTCCCTTCTGTTCATGGGGCCCCTGTCCATATTGGGAACCCCGAAGCAATCGGCATAAATAATATACATCAGCCCGATTTTGGCGATGCCGTGACGATTAAAGATGGAGAGGTACCTGTCTTTTGGGCCTGTGGCGTCACTCCCCAGGCAGTTGCCATGCATGTGAAGCCGGAAATTATGATTACACATGCACCGGGACATATGTTTATTACAGATTTAAAAAATGAAGAGTTTTCGGTTTTATAGGAAAAAGGCGTCCTTTTGGCGCCTTTTACTTTTTGTGTTTTAAAAAATCAAGGGCATCCTGATGATCTTTTTTCATAATCTGCTCTATTAACGGGTCAGCCGGGATGACTTCTTTCTTCTTATTTTTGATAGTCCGGTAAATAGGCCTGATGGAGGCTAGACTGCTTTTTACTTTCCATTCTCCATCCTCATAGACTATTTTTAAATCGATGAGACCGAGATGATTGCCCCAGTATCCAGCCTGAACTGCAGCTGTTCCATTTATGGTTCCTGTCTTCAAGTCAATTCCAGGCACCTTTTGCAGCTCATCCTTTACAGGAAAAACAGAATGACTGTGTCCGAATAAAATAGCATCTATTCCATTAACTTTGCTGAGTGCTTGAACTGAATTGCCCTTTTTCTCCTCCAGCCCTTTATCGGATTGGAGGCCTGTATGTGCAAGGGCAACAATGATATCCGCCCCTTTGCTTTTCATAACAGGAATAAAGTGCTCGGCCGTTTCTTTTATGTTTTTCACTTTTAGGTTCCCGCGAAAATACTCTTTATTCCACTCCTCAACAATGGGAGTAATAAAGCCAATGACTCCGACATTCAACTTATGCTTTTCTCCAGCTGTATCTGTCACTTCTTTCTCGATGATGGTGTAGGGGTTAAAATAATTGAGGTCATCTTCCTCTAGCTGATTGCTGTCTTCCACATAGATATTTGCATTCACATAAGGAAAATTGGCGCCCCTTATGCTTTCTTCCATAAAATCAATTCCGTAATTAAATTCATGATTTCCTACTGTTGCAGCATCATAAAGCAACGTGTTCATAGCCTTGAAAACAGGATGGACATTAGCCATGTCAAGCGGATGGCTTCTATAGGCATATTCATCGAGTCCATTGCCTTCAAGAATGTCCCCATTATCAAAGAGAAGGGAGTTAGGAGACTCATTTCTTGCCTGTTTAATCAGGCTGGCCGTCCTGGAAAGCCCAAACTCCACTGTTTTCCTGCGGTCATCGTAATCATAACCAATCATGTTTCCGTGCAAATCAGTGGTTTCCAACAGGCGCAGATGGATGGTTGGCGGTCCGGATACTTCAGCTTCCGTCTGGTTCCAGACAAGCAGCAGGGCTATGAATGATAACAGCGTAATAGAATATTTTTTCATTCCCTTTTTCATTCCTACTCCCCCAGACGATCAAAGATTAGTTTTCTTATTTTCTCTAGATGCAAGAAAATTAATCAGAGATTGGGGACTTAAGAAAAAAGAAGAAAAAAAGGAAAATTTTGAAACCTTTTTACCCTTTGTTCGGTATAAAAAAGAAAATGAAATAAGGAGGTCCTCCTATGGGGATACAAAGAAAGTTTTGGATCTGGGCATTATTATTTTTTATTTTAGAATCCATTTTAGCAGCCGCTGTGTCATTTTTTCTCAACTTTCCTCTTCTTGATACCCTTGCCTACAGCAGCTTCATTCTATTTGCATTAAGCTTATTTACTTTTTCTCAGGGCGATGCCTGGACCAATAATGTAATTGCCGATTCAAAATTAAATATGATGACTCATATGAATGAAGAAGAAAGAGCAGATTTTTTCATAAATCTCAATCCATTTCTTGCTGGAACTTTTGCCTTTTTTATCGTCGGATTGATCATTACCGGATATTTGTTTATCAATTAATCTTTATAAAGTGTTTTGAATATAACTTTCTCCCACGTTTTCCAGCTCAGAAGGTGTTTCAGGCGAATTCTTGTTCGGACACCCTTTCCTACGGGGTATCTGAGTGCAGGTTCTTTTTCCCTAATAATGTCCACTGCTTTTTTCGCAACGATTACTGGATCTTCATAAAAGGGCTCCCCTTTATCAAGGTACCTCTGTATTTTTATCATATATGGGTAATAAGGCGAGTCTCTTTTCAAAGAGGGCTCCGATATTTTTTTCCCTGTTGTCCAAATGCCTGTCCTGAAAGACCCTGGTTCAATCAGCACCACATTTACTCCAAACGGCTTGACTTCAAGCCTAAGTGATTCACTCCAGCCTTCTACCGCAAATTTTGAAGCGGCATATGGCGATAAGCCCGGAAAACCTACTCTTCCGCTGATGGAGCTTATATTTATGATGGTTCCCGATCCCTTTTCCCGCATAAATGGCAGAACTGCCTGAGTCACGGCAATCGTTCCAAAGACATTTGTTTCAAACTGTTCTCTATACTCATTCAGTGGTATTTCTTCTGCAAATCCCGCTCCTGCGTAGCCTGCATTATTGATTAAAACATCAACCGAAGGAAATTGTGCCAGCTGGCTTTTTAAATTTTCAATAGAAGCTGATGAAGTGACATCCAATTCGCGAATGGAAATCTGAGCAAGTACTCCCTCTTTATCAGCTTTCTCCATTAATATTTTGCTTTTATCCAAGTTCCTCATTGTTGCAAGAACTTGAAAATCATTCTTTGCCAGCTCAATTGCCATTAATACGCCAAATCCGCTTGAACATCCGGTAATGACTGCGTATTTGCTATTCAAATACCATCATCCTTTCTCTGGGCTGAATTTTTTTGTTTCAAATGTAAATAGATATATAATTAAATGTAAAAGTATTATAAAATAATAAATATATTGATAATAAGAGGATGAACAAGTTGGCTCACATATTTATCAGCATTTTTCTGATTTTATCCGGTTTGATTCCTGCAGTGCAGCAAAGCCAGGAGCCGATTGATTTCAGTGACTCGGGAAGAGATGCCATTGTAATCGATTCACCGGCCCTGAAAAACCCTGTTTTTTGCAGCACATTGGTAACTGCAGCAAAAACAACCGCAAAGACAACCAATTTTATATCACAGCAGATGTATTTTCAGACTCTTACATCTGCTGCATTCCATAGAAGCAGCGAATACATGACACCCTACATGTTTCAGAGTAATTATCTCCGCATTTAATGGAACCGTGAAGAAACCTACTAAAGTGTGGAGGAATGGAATTGGAAACGATTAAATCACTTTTTAATAATAACGGCTTTAAAAGATTCGTCATTTTTGGAATTATAGTTCTGGCTCTTTACCTGTCGAGAAGCATGATTAATTTAATCCTGATTACTTTTATTTTTTCCTTCCTGATGGATAGGCTCGTGAAACTGGTCCTTTCAAGATTTAAACTGAATAGAAAACTGACAGTCGTAACCCTTTATATAGGCATTATCGGCCTGCTTTCTATCGGGGTTATTAAGTACCTTCCTTTAATAGTTACTGAAATTTCACAGCTGTTTAAGCAGGTTGAAGGCTTTTATACCCAGAAGCATGACAATATTGTCATCACATACATTGTGCAAATGCTTGAAAGAAATGAAATTACGAAGTATCTTGAACAGGGCTTTGCGTTCCTGCTGCAATATTTCTCAGATATTAGCCATATTGCGGTTCAAGTATTGCTGTCCCTTATCCTTAGTTTGTTCTTCCTGCTTGAAAAGCCTAAACTGACAGAGTTTACTTTAAAGTTCAAATACAGCAAAATGGCTCCCTTTTATAATGAGATTTCCTACTTTGGAAGTAAATTTGTGCAAACATTTGGAAAGGTCATTGAAGCTCAAGTGGTCATTGCCACAGTGAATTGCATCCTGACTACACTTGCCCTTTGGATAATGGACTTTCCTCACCTGATGGGCTTGTCCATACTTATTTTCCTGCTTGGGCTAATTCCAGTGGCAGGTGTGATTATTTCCATGGTTCCTTTATGTACAATCGCCTATTCTCTCGGCGGCTTCATTCAGGTGTTTTATATTGTCCTTGTGATTATGGTGATCCATGCGATTGAAGCTTATATTTTAAATCCTAAGCTTATGTCTTCCAAAACAGATTTGCCTGTATTTTATACGTTCATCGTACTGATTTTCTCAGAGCATTTCTTCGGTGTCTGGGGATTGATTGTCGGTATACCGGTGTTTGTGTTTCTTCTGGATGTACTTGAAGTCAAGAGCAATCCGCCGAAAATACAGTAACTTGAAAAAACACACAGTCCCGCTGTGTGTTTTTTTATTTATTCACTGCGCCTCTTTTATTATCAGGCTGCTTCAGCCAATGCCTGAGCCCTTTTCCTGCGTGTGGTTCATCATTATATCTGGGTATGACGTGCAGATGGCTGTGAAGAATGGATTGGTTTGAAGCTTCACCGACATTCCATCCAAGAGTATACCCATCCGGTGCATACTTTTTATCCAAATAATCCTTCGCTTTTTGAAGAAGTTTATATGTATCCTTCCACTCTTCAGCCGTTAAGTGAAAGGCATCTGAATGATGTGCTTTTGGCACAATGACCCCGCAGCCCTCCAAAACGTCCTGTTCTTTATCGTGCTGAAGAAAATAGCAAGTGCTGTTTTCAAAAATGATATTCTGGTGTGGATCCTTGTGGGGACTGCAAAAAGGACAATTTTCCTGATATGTCATTTAATCATTTCCTTTCCTTACAGGGTAATTGATCAGGGAATTTTCTAAAGTGATTTTGTGGGAACGCTCATCATATGCAGAGTTATTGATTACAGTCTTTCGGATAGTCAGTTTTTTCAGGATTTCTTCTTCAGCCTGCCTTCTTGCTTTTAAAACCTTTATTGTACCTTCTTCCCCGCTTAACTGATTCTGCTTTCCATATCCTTGCTGGGTATAGTAATTGATAAAACCCTCTGACCAGCTTTTCGGCCGTTCTTTAATAGCTTTTTTAAAGGAGTATCCAATGTTATCCTGGTTGATATAAATTAGCATCGGATTAAGCTTTTTCACCGAATGTTCCAGCGCTAAAACATAGTCCAATATCTTTGTTTGGGAAGCCCCATATTTAATCATCCCGACCGTAACGGGATTCTGTATAAAACAGCATTCAAAAATATGAACTTTATTGGTGTTTTCAGCTTGCCTGGCGAATCTTGCCCACTTTTGAGTGATGAGTTTAATATTTTGCTCCAATGGCAGCTCATAGATATCATGTTTAAATGCTTTTTCATAAAATGCATCTGGAAGATCTGATCCCAGTTTTTTATAAGGCAGCAAAAAGCCATTATCTTCTGAAATGCTTTTCTCTGAAATTTGCTCTCTAAAAGGGCTAAATTCTTCTAATAAGAGCTGCCACTCATCATTAGTAAAGTAAGCGACACTTTCAAAATCTGCCGGGTGGCTGAGATCACCTTCGAAGTATACTTCTGCTTCGATGCCTTTTTGCTTAAGCACTTCATAGGCCAATCTTGCCGTAGTCGATTTGCCTGAACCCGGCAGGCCTTCGATTAAAATTAATTTTGTATCCATTGACTCACCTTCGCAAAATTTAGAATTCACATTCTATTGTAAAGTATAAAAAGAAAAACAAACAGCATTATTAACTGTTTGTCTTTGGAAGGAAGGATATTTTTTAAGGAAACGGCTTAAACGGATTTATCCAGGCAGGCAATCAGGCGCTTCTCAATATCTGATGCCATTTCTTTAAGGTTCTGACTTTCCATCATACTTATTAACACACTTGGCCTTGGCAATCCTATCTTTGTTTTGCCGCTTTCTTTATATACAACGATTTTACAGGGGAGAAAATAGCCAACGATTTTATCTTCTTTCAGTACTCTCTCCGCCTCCTGGGGATTGCAGACTTCAAGGACCTTAAATTCTTCATCCAGATGAAAGCCCTTCTCCTCCAGCTTCTCTTTAATATCAAAAGTCCAAAGTACACCAAACTTTTCATCTTTTAAATGTGTTTCCAATGCGGTAATTGCTTCTTCAATGGATTTCTCTGATTTAACTGTGTAATCAAAATTCATAGCAGTCACCTCTTTTTCATGTCCTTTTTAATATGAACAAACTGCTGTTTTTTTACTATAGAATGTTGGTGAACTGCTATGAGATATTGATTGAGATCGTTTTTTGGTGTGACCGGGTTTCATATCTAAGACACAAGTTTAAGTCCGATTGCAGCACTTAATACCATTGCAATAAAGAATATCCTTTTGGCATCTTTGGGCTCTCCGTACAGAATCATGCCAAGAATGGATCCTCCGGCAGCACCAATTCCAGTCCAGACCGCATAAGCTGTCCCCATCGGCAGTTCTTTCATGGCCAGCGCAAGGAACCAGAAGCTGGCACCAAAGGCGCCAACAAGCAAAAGTAAGGATTGCCAGTTCCGTTTTTGGTGCAGGCTGTTTATCATGGTGACACCTGTCATCTCAAAAACCCCAGCAAGAATCAGATACAGCCAGCTCATGAACTTTCAGCTCCTTTTGATTCGTCTTCGTTTGTCACCAGCTTTAAGCCAAGTACACCTAGTAATAAAATAAGGACAAGAATGATTTTAGATAATTTCAAGGGCTCTCCGAAAAATATAATTTCAGATAGGACTGTCCCGGCGGTGCCCATGCCAACAAAGACAGCATAAACCGTTCCCACAGGCAGGACCTTGCCAGCCATGATCATCAAATAAAAACTGACTGCTATGCATAGGATGGTCCCTGCCCATGATAATGGATCATCCGCATGCTTTAAGCCAATTACCCAAAACACTTCAAAAAATGCAGCAATAAATACCTTTAGCCACTGCATGAAATCAGCCCCTTTTAAACGAATAGTATTCCCGGAAAAAGAAAAAAGCCCGGAAGATATCTGATGATCAGTATCTCCCAGGCTTTTATCCCTCCGTGGCATAGCCATAAAAGCTATGAGTTTTCTCTCGGACCAGGCCAGCTGCAGCTGCGGAACCCTAGAAAACCTTTTTATTAGATTTACTGGCATTATAACAAAATAAAATCAGCTTTTCCATAATAATAGATGAAAATAGATATCAAGACACATGATCAGCAAGGACATATTCTTTTTCCCATTTCCTGCTGTCTGATATTTCAGCTGATAAAGAATGCAATGAGCACATGGATGCAATATGGCTGATTGATGGCGGATAAGGACTTCTCCTAATATGTCCTTTAATATAGTTCAAAGCCATTTCATAGTCGAAATCAAGGCAATAATCAAAATAATAATGAACGATTTCGTTTTTAATCCGAAATGAGGGATAGATTCTTTCAATAAGAACAAAAAGCTTCAGCATCTCTGTTTTGTTCATTTTACCAATCCTTTATTATTATGTTAATTCAATTATTGCCTTTTTTACTAAAACAAAACCCCTTCATCTCCGCAGGGGTTTCGCTTTACATTTCCAATTCAAGCGCTACCGGGCAATGATCGCTGCCCATAATGTCGCAGTGAATCTGTGAATCTAGTATTCTTTCTTTTAGCTTTTCGGACACGATAAAATAATCAATCCGCCAGCCGATATTCCGCTCTCTAACCTTGGCCATATATGACCACCAGGTATAAGCTCCCTCAGCATCAGGATATTTATAGCGGAATGCATCTACAAACCCGGAATCCAGCAGTCTGGTCATTTTTCCACGTTCTTCATCAGTAAAGCCTGAGTTGCCCCTGTTGGATTTTGCATTTTTTAAATCTATATCGAAATGAGCCACGTTTAAGTCCCCGCACATGATCACAGGCTTAATCTCATCCAGGCCAAGTAAATACTCCCGGATCCGCTCTTCCCACTCAAGGCGGTATGGAAGCCGGGCCAGATCACGCTGTGAATTCGGAGTATAGACATTAACAAGATAAAAGCCTTCATACTCAAGCGTGAGAATCCTGCCTTCAGGTTCTGTTTCGTCATCGCCCAATCCATAGCGGACAGAGAGCGGCTCTTTTTTTGTAAATACAGCTGTACCGGAATATCCTTTTTTTATCGCATAATTCCAGTATTGGTGATAGCCTTCCAGTATGAGCTCAATCTGTCCTTCCTGCAGTTTGGATTCCTGAATGCAAAATATGTCTGCATCCACTTCTTTGAAGTAATCCATAAATCCTTTTTTCACACATGCCCTTATGCCATTCACATTCCATGAAAAGAGTTTCATTGCTATTATATCTCCTTATGTTAAAAAATCTGTCTGAATACAACATTACCATGGAAATTCAATACTTGCACAGTTAAAGTCCTGTAACAGGAACGGCAATCCACAAGAAAATGCAGCCTATTTTTATAAGCGTTGCTTTATTGCCTGAATATCATGGTACCGGCATTCATCTGCACTAATTTGATCTTTTCACCCCGCTTAATACTTTCATATAATGATGCCGTCAGCTCAAAGGATTTGCCATTATCCAGCCGTATCCAATATTCTTCATGGGTGCTGAAGTTGCTTAAGTAATTATCAACCGAAGTCAGACGATATTTCTCATCTATTTCCCCTTCGTATTCAGTCATTTTGGTCTCCGCAGCTACAAGACCTGAAATGAACCCGTAATAGACGACCAGCAATACGGCTGCCATTTGAATGTAAAGACCTGATTCCATCCACTTTTTCAATTGTTCATCCCTCTGTTTCTATTGTTTGTAGTGAGCTACCCTCAATAGATTGGGATAAACCTTAGAATTTCAAACGTCTATACAATAAAAAATGCCCAAATTAGTGGGCATTTCTCATTATTCTATTTACTGAATCATATAACTTGGCGGCTGCTTTTTCTGGTGAATCCGCCTGGCTGATTGCAGAAATGACAGAAACACCGTCTGCTCCTGCCTCAATTATGGGAGATGCATTTTCAGAAGTAATTCCGCCTATTCCTACAACAGGAATTTGGATGTCGGCAGATCTTAATTCTGTCAAAAAAGTAAGTCCCTGTACTGCTTTGGCATCTGCCTTTGTGGATGTCGGATAAATAGGCCCTATGCCAATGTAATCTGCGCCTTGACGGATCGCTGTTTCCGCTTCCTGCATGCTGTGCACGGAGACTCCCAGGATTTTGCTGCCAATTTTCCTTCGGACCGCATCAGCTGCTTCATCGTCCTGGCCTATATGAACACCATCTGCATTTATTTTAAGTGCCAATTCAATATCATCATTTACAATAAAAGGGATACTGCTCTCTTTGCAGATTGCTTGAAGCTTTTTTGCGAGCGATTCCTTTTCTTTGCCATGAAGGCATCCTGCTCCTTTTTCACGGAATTGAAATAACGTAATTCCTCCTTTGATGGCTGATTGAAGGACTTTTTCAGGATCCTGATGGCAATTGGTGCTGCCCATGATAAAGTATACTTTTAATAAGTTTCTCATTGCCTGCGGATTAACAGCCATATACTTCAGTCTCCTTCTTCTTTCTATTGAACGCCCAGTGATTGGTAGGACCATGACCGCTGCCAATTCCCAAGTCAAATTCAATGGCGGCCTGGATGAATTTTTTCGCGCGATCAACAGCCTCTGGCACAGAAAGACCGTCTGCGAGGCCAGCGGTGATGGCAGCCGAAAACGTGCAGCCTGTTCCATGTGTATTGGCGGTTTGTATTCTGCTGCTCTTAAATTCCGAAAAACTTTCTCCGTCAAATAGAAGGTCTGCTGCAATGTCCTTTGCTTCGTCATGGCCGCCTTTTATGATGACATTTTTTGCTCCAAGGTAATGCAGTTTTTTTGCTGCTTCTCTTTTATTCTCCAGTGAACGAATCCTTATGTCCGTTAAAACCTCTGCCTCTGGAATATTCGGGGTAATCACCATAGAGAGCGGAATAAGACGCTTCTTCATCGCTAATATCGCTTCATTCTGAAGAAGACTTGCTCCTCCCTTTGCAATCATCACCGGATCTATGACCACATTTTTCCATCCGCATCTCACGATTTCATTGGAAACACTCTCGATTATATCTGCACTAAAAAGCATTCCTGTCTTTACAGCGTCAGGTCTGAGGTCCTCACCTATCGACTGAATTTGAGCAGACACTGCCTCTGCTGTCATTGGATAAACTCCCTGAACGCCCTTGGTGTTTTGAGCGGTAACCGCAGTCAAAGCAGACATGCCGAAAACACCGAGTTCCTGAAATGTTTTTAAGTCTGCCTGAATTCCCGCGCCGCCGCCGCTATCTGAACCCGCTATGGTTAAAGCTTTATTCACTTTCATTTAAAAGCCTCCTATCCGATCGTTTTTTCAAAAGATCCATATGCTTCAACCTCTGCAGGAGAAATGTTATATAAACTATTCAAAAGCTCGATTTGGAAAGTGCCTGGGCCTTTGCCATCCGATTTTTCTGCTGCGATTTCTGCGGCAGTTCCATAAACGACCAATGAAGCTGCTGCCGCTTTTACAGGATCTTTTTCAACCGCAGTGAAAGCTCCTATTATTGAAGTAAGAAGACATCCCGCACCCGTTACTTTCGTTAGAAGAGGATGGCCATTGTTAATGGCAAAAGTGGATCTTCCATCTGAAACGATATCCTGTTTTCCTGTGATAACAGTGACTGCACCAAGTTTTTTCGCTGCCGACTTAGCAAGCTCAGAAATGTTCCCTGCTGCTTCTGTTGCATCTACGCCCTTTATACTCCATTTCTGTCCTGCTGCGTTGGCAATTTCTGCTGCATTGCCTCTTATGATGGTAATATCTAATTCTTCTAATAGTCTTTTAGCTGTTTCTGTGCGATAGGCCGTCGCACCGACACCAACAGGGTCAAAAATGACCGGCACTCCATGCTGATTTGCTGACTTACCCGCTATGAGCATACTTTTTACTTCTTTTTCAGTCAGTGTTCCCATATTAAGAACCAATGCGCCAGCTATTTTAGCCATGTCAGCTGCCTCTTCATGTGCATATGCCATCACTGGTGATGCCCCAATTGCCAGCAGGCCATTTGCCGTAAAGTTGGTTACTACCACATTGGTGATATTATGTACCAGAGGATTTGAATCTCTGAGTTTTTCCAATAGACTGCTAATCTCCTGAATGTTCACATTAATTCCTCCTTTAATTCATAACTAGTCCGCCATCCACAACCAAATTCTGTCCTGTAACCGCCCTTGCCCAGGGAGAAGCGAAGAAGACTATGGCATCAGCCACTTCTGCAGGATCTGTGACTTTTTTTAATGGAGTTGAGTTTTCGATAATTTCAAAGACTTCCTTGGATGTCGAAGCACTGGCGTCTGTCGTTCTTAACAATCCACCTGATACCATATTTGCAGTAATCCCATATTGGCCCAGCTCATTCGCCATATTCCTGGTGAAGCCTAATAAAGCAGCTTTGCTGGTCGTATAGTCATGGTAGGGTACAACTGGATTCTGGAATAGATTGGTCCCAACCGAGATTATCCTGCCAAACTCCTGTTTTTTCATATCTTCCAGACCAGCCTGGACTGTGTTTAAAGCCCCAAGAATCGCACCTTCGAGATGGTTTTTGTAATCCTCCCATTTAATTGTTTCTGCATCTTTTTTTGAAACAGGGTCAAATTGAAAGTTCACCAGTGCATTATTGACTATGGTTGTAATGGGGGCTTCAAAGTGTTCCTTCGCCTTTTGAAACATGGATTTCACTTGGAAACTGTCCCGGATATCAGCACGAATGGCAATGGCTTTTTCGCCAATTTCCTTCTGCAGAGCATGTGCTTTTTCCTCGCTATGGAAATAGTTAATGACAACTCTCGCCCCTTCCCTCGCGAATGCTTTTGCTGTTTCTTTGCCCAGCCCTCTGCTGCTGCCTGTAATAATGACAATTTGATCGTTAAGATTCATAGAAAATCCTCCTTATTGATAGCCAACTCATTTGTTTTTGAGAACAAAATAAAAACCAGATCCGAAATTGGACCTGGCTGAATAATCTGAGAGAAAGAACATCGTTCCCCGCAATTACTACTTTCCTACGCTGGTATGATCCAGATCAGGTCCGAAGGGTAAAAAACAGTCCGGTTTCTTTCTCAGCCCGCGAGCATCGGGCACCCCTAGCAGTAAAACTATTAAGTTAGCTGATTTCATCTTAGCCTGAAACGTTAAATCTGTAAAGTCTTGCAATTCTGCCTGTTCCTCTATAAGGTTTAAATAGAAATACATAACTTGGAGGAATCAAAGAATGGCTGAACACCAATTCCATTTAAAAGCACATTGGCCTGGACTTCGTAATGATGTTGGAGAAATTAAGACTGGAGGGCTGAAAACAAAGGTTTCCATTCCCCCAGAAATGGAAGGTCCCGGAATCGGAACAAATCCGGATGAAATGCTGCTTGGGGCTGCAGCAACTTGTTATATCATTACCCTGGCAGCCATGATGGAACGAAGCAAACTCGAAAAAGAAGACCTTATGATGGAATCAATTGGAATTGTGGATGTAACCAAAGGAGTGATTACGTATAGAAAAATTATTCATCGCCCTCTTATCTTGTTAAAGGCTGACGCGACCGAAAAGGATCATTCACTTGCGCGAAAGCTGGCACAAAAAGCTGAAGCATCCTGTATGATTTCCAGGGCGATTAAAGGAAATGTGGAAATAGCACTGGAAGAAACCATTCTAATTGACAAAAAAATATCGGAATAAACCAAAAACCGGCATGATTGCCGGTTTTGATTCTTTAAATAGCCCACTTTCGGATTGCTTGTGCAACACCAGCTTCATCATTAGTTCCCGTAACAGCATTGGCTGTTTCTTTCACAATATCCTGGGCATTTCCCATTGCCACACCCCAGCCAGATTCCTCTATCATGGCAATATCATTTAAGCTGTCTCCCATTGCCATTACATTTTCCATCGAAATGCCAAGAATCTCAGTTACCTTCTGGATGCCTCTGGCTTTATTGATGCCCAGAGCATTTACCTCAATATTCGTTAAGCTGGAATTTGTAATTTCCAGGTCCCCTTTTGTTCGAAGCTCTTTATGAATAAGTTCCCTGATCTCATCATC
Organism: Cytobacillus firmus DS1; assembly: GCF_000565285.1. Classification (GTDB taxonomy): domain Bacteria; phylum Bacillota; class Bacilli; order Bacillales; family Cytobacillaceae; genus Cytobacillus; species Cytobacillus firmus_A. The sequence goes on from NZ_APVL01000011.1 coordinate 178,888, forward strand.
TGATATATCAAATCCAAATTTAAGCCATTTATGGTCATGAATATTTTCAGGCATTTCATTCATCCAAACCTGTTCGCAGCTGGTTGCCCAGAAATTGGTCTTATGTGACTGGGATAAATTCCACATCCATTCCATTACTTTAGAATCAACAGGAGTCCTTGTGATTAATTCTCCGCCAGGACCAAATATTTCACTGCCGTTGACCGTGATCAAATAAGAGTTCAATTCCAAAGAATCTGCATGTTCGCCTGCTGTAAGCCTTGACCTCCCGGTGCTTAAAATGACTTCGATTCCTTTCTCCTTTGCCTTCCTTATGGCAGCACGGTTCTTTTCAGGAATTTCCCCTTTGGAATTTAATAAAGTTCCATCCATATCCAGAGCGATTAATTTGATCTGCGGTGGAATTTTTGATTCTGTCATGATCCTCTCCCTTTCTTCTATTAACACAATAAAGCCATTATATAGTCAACACAGCTTTCCTTCAAAGACGGTGCTTTACAGGTGAATATTTTTTGAAAATGGAAACCTGTATATATTAAATATCATTGGTGATGTATCTGATGCTTGTTGGATTTAATTTGCTTGCGGCTTTATTAATTGGTGGCTATGGAAAATACAATATTCTCTGCCTGCTGCAGTGATTTTCTCCTTATTATTTCCGGTTCCATTTGACAGCCTAAAGTAAATGCATACATAAGTGAGGTGTACTGGAATGTTTATTCAGAACGATTTGTCTGTCTTATTATTTTTGTTCCTTTTGTTCTTAACCTATGCATTGATGTGGTTTTATTTAATCAGGAAAAAAGTGAATAAATAATATTGGGCGGGACCCAATGGATGAGCTTGTACTTATAATGGTTCAGGCTCTATACTTTTACCTGGATTGGCTCCCAAAGAATACAATAATCGCTAGGACTGATGAAAGAAACAGGGTAAGGATAATGGAAAATAAGACATGAAAGCCGGCTTGCCAGTTTTGGACTTTCTTTAAGACAATGACACTCACGAGGAAGACAAGGACTGTCAGGAAGAGAAGGATTGAAAATGGACGATTCCCTATATTGTGCAGGTAAAGATCATACAGAGGCGAAAAACCCAGCAGCAAAAATAAACCAAGGCATATAAACGATAAGATGAAAACCAGATGACTTAGTTTTTCCGGCATGGATAGTCCCCCTTCTATTATACCCGGCTCTTTTATAAATGTATGAAAACATACCATTACATAAAACTTGTAATTCATTCATTATTCACATATGGTATTAATATCTTTAGGTAAACTAAATAAAAAGAGGTTTTTTCGTGAAAAAAAATATTTTCATCACCTTTTCTGCTGCTGTATTGGGTGCAGGGTTATTTTCTTTATTGCATATTCCGGTCGCCTTTTTGCTTGGTGCATTGACGGCCGTAATGATTGGAAGCCGGCTCAGCCGGATTCCGTTTTATTGGCCAGCCGGATTACGCGATGCCGGGATTATTATCGTCGGCTACAGCATCGGCCTTTCTTTTACAAAGGAAGCGGTTTTGCTTATCCTCCAGAAGCTGCCTTTTATTTTTCTAATTACGGTTTGCCTGATTCTCTTTAGTGCACTTTCCGCCCTTCTCATTGCGAAATTAATGGACATCGACTATCCAACAGTGCTGATTGGAAGTATTCCGGGAGGTCTTTCACAAATGATTCTTCTGGCAGAGGAAGTCAAAGGAATCGATATCACAGTCGTTACCTTTATGCAGGTCGCAAGGCTGATTATGATTATCTTCATTATCCCTGTTCTGGTTTTCGGACCATGGATGAACATGGAAGTCAGTTCTGAATTTACAGCCGCTGTTCCTTTATGGAGGGATTTATTCCCTGATATTTTTCTTTTTGCTCTTGTTTCCTTTGCCGGCATTATCCTAAGTAAACGCCTGAAGCTTCCGACCGCATACCTTCTCGGTCCAATAATGGGAACAGCTGCCCTTGTCATTTCCGGCATAAATGGGCCTCAGCTCCCCCCGTCTGTTTTGGATTTATCACAGCTATTAATCGGGGCGCACATCGGCATGATGATGAAGCCTGAAAAGCTGGCCAATAAGGTTAAAACGATTTCACTGGCTGCCTTGAGCGGACTGCTTCTCATAGTATGTTCGGTGCTGCTTAGTTTTTTGGTTATACACGTATTTCATCTTTCCCCTGCCACCGGATTACTGAGCCTTGCACCGGGAGGGATGGACCAAATGGCCATCATCGCCCATGAAACCGGGGCTGACCTTGCCATCGTAACAGGGTATCAGCTTTTTCGCTTATTCTTTATCTTCTTTGTGGTGCCGCCGTTTTTAAAATGGCTCTTTTTGAAGTTTAAGAGATTTGGATCATCTAGCGAATAAAGAAGGGACTGCAAGCTGCAGCCCCTTCTTTTGCTATTAAGCTAGTTAATGACAACAGCCTGTGACCCCATTAGCTCCCAGGCTTCTATAAACTGCTGTTTAGGCACCTTTTTATTTTTTGTGCCATACGGATCGTTAATATAGATATGTTCCTCATCATATCCGGTTATCGCCACACTATGCATCTGGAAGGTCACATCGACCGGTCCGCCCGGTGTATTCCAGGTTCTAAATGATGCTGCGGGTGACAGGCTTGCCGTTGTAATAATCCAGACCGGCGACCCTTTCGCAACTTTTTCAAGCAGCACATCAAACGGCTTGCCAGTCAGATTCTCCGCCCGGTCAGGAAAGTACTTTTTCGCGAGTTCGAAAATCGGCCCCTCATAAACGCCGAGTCCTGGACCATCCTCCATATTGCCGACAAAGCCGTCATTTGGATTCCCGTATTCACCTCCGCTATACCTGAGCGGCACCCGGTTAATTTCCTGTGCTAACTCATTTTTTGATACTTTAATGCCTTCATAGCTTATAATCATTGCCAAACTGGTTATCTCACATCCATTATATAAACGCGGATGATCCATTTGGTTGTACAATGGCACATCCAGAAGCACCGATTGCTTCTGGACTTCCTGCTTCACTGGCGGTTCATGCTTTGCCTCCGCATGCGGAACAGCTGTATAGTGAACTTCCTTTTCCTTTGAGTGTTCTTTGCTCCCCATCTTTATGCTTCCCACAGTCAGAGACAATCCAACCCCGGCTGCTATAGACATTGAGATAATTCTATTGCCCAATTGATCATGCTCCTTCTTTTCGCTGTTTTCATAATATTCCAGTTTGCTAAACTTCCCTACCATTGTGACATACCCGCCTGGATATGACAAACCGGCTGATGATTGGCAAATTTTTTAGGATTTTTGTCAAAATGGCGGTTTTTTGCTTTTTTCTGATGAATATCGTCTTGTTTTGATAGGTTTTGTCATGCGGCAGGAAAAGGAGGGATATCATGCTGAATAGGTTAATTAGAAAATGATTCGGAACCCGCTTCCGAATGATTCAGAATCTATTTTGGAAAGGGCTGAGTTAAAATGGATACGCAATATATGAAAGCTTATACAATTAAAGAGGTTTCCAAAATGCTGAATGTGCCTCCCGGGACCTTAAGGCAATGGGAAAAGGATTTGAACGGACTTTTGCTGATTCCCAGGTCCAAACAGGGAGCCCGTTTTTATACTGACCATGAAATTGCATTGCTTGATAAAGTGAAGCAAATGCGCGACAAAAACCTGAGCAAGGAAATGATCCGGGAATTAATGCAAAAACATATGGACTATGCTTCTGAAACAGGTTCAACTGAAAATGAAACTGCTTTGGCGGCAATAGAACCTGAAACAGCCTTACATAAAGAACAAGAGCCAGTCATGGGTGCTGAACAGTTCATGGCTTTGATGGAAAATTTCAGGGACAGTTTACTTACAGATGTCAAAAATGAAATTCGCAATGGCGTTCGAAAGGAAGTTTTAGAAGAAGTGAAAAAAGAGATTAGCAAAGGATCTTTGCATACCGTTAAAAGCTTGTCGGATTCAATCTATAAATCAGGCGAAAAAACCAAAGCGGAAATTGAAACACTGACAGCGAGGATTGAGCAGACTTCAGAAGATACTTCCGAAGCGTTCGGAACTCTTTCGAAAAGGGTTGCGAAGAGTTCGAAGCGTACTTCCGATCAAATTCATCATTTGACAAACAAACTGACTGAATCCTCGGAAGCGTCTTCTGAAGAGTTCAAAACCATGATCCATTACATTTCCTCTTCTGCTGAAGTGACCAGCACCGAGATCAGCTCGCTGATCGAAACGTTAAATACGGACAGGGAAATTTATATTGAAACCATAAATAAAGAGCGGGAGCAATATTGGCATGAAGTAAAGCAGCGGGAAGATGTTTTTCAGGATATGATTGTCTCCTTCCGAAGCGCGGCTGCCGCACAGGAACCCGAAAAAAAATGGTGGAAGTTCTGGAAATAGGACAGGTGTATATTTTGACCTATGAAAAGAACCAGGAGAGACGCATTCCCCTGGTTCTAGCTTTGCCTTCTGGCCAGGGCTTTCCGGTTGGGTGAACCCGGCGGCTGTTCCAGCCACTTCTGATTGATCATAATGTCTGCTCCGTCCTTGGCAAACTGGGCAATCTCAAGAGAAAGACGTTCATAATTCAGGATTAAATCACTTCTTTGGCTTGCGGAAGCTGCTGCTGCATAGTTCCCTGATCCCAATGTACTCAGAAACGCCATTAGCTGCATCATCAGGCGTTCTGAGAATGGTGATTCATCAGTGCCCTTCACAGCATAATCAGCGGAATTAGGGGCTTGTATATCATTGTCCAGCAATTTTGCACTAAGAACCTTCACATGTTTTTTTGAAATGTCCCTACCACGCTCCATATAGCTGATAATCTCTTTTGATTTTGCAGCCTGTGAAAAGCTTAGAGCCAGCATGGTTCCCATCATGTTGGTTTCCACATTAAAGGATAAATGTGCAATCTCAATCGCATTTAATGGCCGCGGCTTCTTTAAAGGATTTAACCCGCTTAGATAGCTTTTATCATCAATCATATCTGTTTCCGCCGGAAGATCTAAGAACGGTCTTCTCAGATAAGTCCCCTTTTCCAAGGCTATATCCGTTGCTTTTTCAAACAATTCGACTGTTTGATCGATGCATTTAATAAAGTATGCTCTAATATCTTTCCTGGCACACATGCCCAAAGAGCTGCCATACGCAACAAGACCGGATTTGGCCATCTGCATAATAAATTCCAGCATAAATGTATCTGTGTATAACTTTTGAGCATTGAGGTTAACGTCATTAGATGAAAAGCCTCTTGGTATTGGAAACTTTTCATTTTGGAAAAAATCAGTCAAAAACTTGATATGCCCGTCCGATAATTGACGGGCGAATTCAATGACAGGTTTTATTTCAATATCTTCCACGGTCTTAACAAAATAATCCAAAAGGGGCAATGACATGCTGTCATTTTGATAACCCGTCCATAAAACTGCCATTTCACCTGATGTCAAATGAACCTTGTTTTCTTCCATCCCAAATCCCCCTAATTATTGTTATTCTTTATCGCGTCTAACGGGCAGTAAGACCCCCGCTTCAAGACTCTTAGGAATCAAAGGAGGATAAGTGGGGGTCAAACTGCCCGTAAAGGCCCGATTGGTGAGATACAGTGAAACTTGCCGACGCGCAGGCAGAGGCTTAGTTGAACCAATCGGGTTCGTAGTGTCGATTGATCGAAGCGCTAGCGGAGATTAGCGACCCTAGAACGCGACTAACAATCAGTGGGGGATAAGGAACACCCCCACTGATTGAAGTTTCACTTTATCATTTCCTGATTTTTGGGTATTATGACAAAAGACTCCCTGATTGGGAGCCTTTACGTTCACTCTGATATTGAACCGGGTTTAATATTTTTCCCGTAAAAAATCTCGTCCATCTCTGTTGTAAGCCGCTCAGTAATCTCTTCAGCCTCTTTGGGATCAAGCTTATCCTTCGTGTAACCAAATAAATAATTATCTAAATCAAAGTCCCTTATTTTACATTTTGTATGAAAGGTGTGTGCCTGATAAATATTTACGTCGATCATATCAAAATCTTCTTTTGCTTCATCAGGAATATAATTTTGAATCGAACTGATATCATGGTCAATATAGAGTTTCTTTCCGTCCTTATCCCGTGTAAATCCCCTGACTCTGTAATCTATGGTCATTATGTCAGTATCAAAGGAATGGATCAGGTAATTAAGGGCTTTTAGCGGGGAAATTTCTCCGCAGGTGGATACATCTATATCAGCCCTGAATGTGCTGATTCCTTCGTCAGGATGATATTCAGGATAAGTATGAACGGTAATATGGCTTTTATCCAGCTGCATGACTACATTATCCGGCAGCGGACCTGGAGATTCATCATAAGATTCAGCCGGTACCTCTACTACAGGGCCTTCAGATACAAGAACAGTTACACTTGCACCCTGAGGCACATAATCCTGCTGTGCCACATTCAGGACATGTGCACCAATAATATCGGAAACATTCGTTAATATTTTTGTGAGCCGCTCCGCACTGTATTCCTCATCAATATAATCAATATAGGCTTCACGCTCTTCCCTTGTCCTCGTATAACAGATATCATACATATTAAAGCTGAGTGATTTCGTCAGATTATTAAACCCATGCAGCTCAATTCTTTGTTCCGGTGTTAGTTTCAAAATGCTTCCCCCTTTGCAGCTTATCTGTACATTTTTATAATTATGTTACCCAAACTTTTCTTTTAAAAACGGAAAATATCGAATCACGGTTAAAGAGACAGGCAAACAGGGTAGAAAAAAAAGGAAGGCCGCAATATTTTGCATTTCCGGATTTTTAAATCTTATAATGAAAGGGCATACCTTTGATATTGGGTTTAAAGGTGTATGGGAGGAGATTATTTGAGGAAGTTTTTATTTATATTTATTCTGTTATTTCTCGGTTTCGCCTTTTCACAGCCGGATGAGAAATCAGCAGATAATTCTAAGTCAGGAACTTTAATGGATAATATAAAAACGGATATACAGCTTCTTAAAGACAATAAGGACCTGCAGGAGATACTTTCCGGCGTGATGGAAGAGGCCCAAAATTGGACAGATCAATTTCTCCTGACAATCGGGCAATATACCGGGGGAAAAAATCTTTCTACTGAGGATAAAGCCGAAAAACCTGTTTTGAAAGCTCCTGAGGAACAAACTTTTTCTATTCATAACATAGAAATAGGTGATGATAAGGCGGAAATCGAAAGAAATCTCGGTCCCTCCAATCGTATCTCAGCAAATGAATATGGAACAGACTGGCATGCCTATCATGATCACTATCAAAATTTCGTAATGGTCGCGTATAACAAGCAGGAAAAAGCAGCGGGCATCTATACAAATCAGGATCTGATTTCTTCAACAAAAGATATTGCCTATGGGACTCCAAAGTCATCCGTATCTCAGCAGCTTGGAAAGCCGCTGGACAGAATGAGAAAAGACTTTGTCATCTTTCAGCTTGAACAGAATCGTGACTATGACTTATACGAACTTGACGGGAATTACGTAACCATTTTTTATGATAAACATCGTGACAATACGGTCACATCCATTCAAATAATCAGTAAATCCCTTGAAGAGCAAAAAGATTCCTTTTATGCGAATAGCAGCAGTGCTTTAAAGAAAGGGTTTGAATTGCAGCTTTTTGATATTACCAATGCTGAGAGAGTAAATCATGGAGTGTCCATTCTGGAATGGGATGATACTGTTAAGGAAACGGCGCGTAAGCACAGCAGCGATATGGCAGAGAACAATTATTTTGATCATACCAACCTGCAGGGCCTCTCCCCTTTTGATAGAATGCAGGCGGATGAAGTTTCATTTATGGTCGCCGGGGAAAACCTTGCATCCGGTCAATTCAGCAGTATTTTTGCTCATGAAGGTTTAATGAACTCACTTGGCCACCGCAAAAATATTCTGCGTGCGGATTATGAATTTTTAGGTGTCGGTGTCGCTTTTAATTCAAAATCACAGCCTTATTATACGGAAAATTTTTATGCCAACTAAAAGCTCCAGCATCTGCCGGAGCTTTTTCCTTGTTAAAAGCACATCCCTCTCCTTTATGCATACCCTATATCAGCCTATCTAAAATTAGAGAGACGGTGGTGAAACAGAATGGCAGTTGTGAAGGCACGTGAACAGGATATCGATTTGCTTGCCCGCCTTCTTCGGGCTGAGGCTGAAGGAGAAGGCCAGCAGGGCATGTTAATGGTGGGAAATGTAGGGATTAACCGAATCAGGGGCAATTGTTCTGATTTCAAAGGAATTCGCACCATACCGCAAATGATTTACCAGCCTCATGCTTTTGAAGCTGTCCAGAAAGGCTATTTTTATCAGAGGGCAAGGGAAGTGGAAAAAAGGCTCGCGCGAAGGGCTGTACGGGGTGAGCGGATCTGGCCATCCAAATTTGCACTATGGTATTTCCGGCCGCCTGGCGAATGTCCGCCTACATGGTACAATCAGCCCATAGCCGGAAGATTTAAGCTGCATTGCTTTTACGAGCCTACAGCGGAAGAATGCGAGAATATTTATAATACATTTTAAAAGAATCCCTGCCAATTGGATACTGGCGGGGATTTTTCTTGTCATTAAATATCCTGATCCATCAGAATGCCCTTTTTTACGTAATCAATTATTTTCACAGCTTCATCAAACGCTCTTTTTCTCCCGTAGGGATGCTGCTTCCATTGCTTTATCCCGGTTGAACCATCATCAGAACAGACTAGAGAGCAGTGAATCCAATGGGGCATATATGTCTTAAAAGTCAAGTGCAGCCTTCTCATGTGAAATGGAGCAGTCACAAGGATGATATTATCGATGTTCTCCAGCCCGCACATCCGGTCCATAACCAGCATAGAGGCAAGAACATTTTCTTTAGTATGAAGAGATCTATTTTCAATGAACAGGTCATTTGAAGGAATTCCGTACAAGATTGCTTTTTTCATTAACATTTCTGCTTCAGTCATTTCATTGCCCGGCCATTTTACTCCGCCAGAGAAAAGCAGCTTTTTTGCCCTTCCTTCCTGATAAAGCCTGACAGCTTCAGGCAATCGATATTCTGCTGCTTTGCTGCTTCCAGGCACAAAAATTAAATCTCCTTTTTGCAGATTATCCTCAATCCCATCATAAAGCAGCTTGGAGACATCATCCTCATTTAAATGGATTGGGCTTAATTCCGAGATTTTCACAAACCTTCCCCCTTTCGTTCCCAGCATATTAACTTCCTGTATTATACTATTCTTCCGGGACAAGAGCTCTCCTTATATATGCCTAGTCAAAAAGAAAAAGCAGCGGAAATCCGCTGCTTTTGTTTAGAAAGTTTTTGCTTTATCTTTTGCACGGGCAATGGCATCAGCTTTGATTTCTTCAGCTTTATCAGGCATTGCGTTGTGCCCTTCCACGAACAGACCCTCGAATGAAGGGACGCCGAAGAATTGCATTAATACTGTTAAATAACGGTGACCCATTTCCATCTCAGCTGCAGGCCCTTCAGAATAGATGCCTCCACGAGCCTGGATGTGAATCGCTTTTTTGTCAGTCAATAACCCGATTGGTCCTTCAGCCGTATACTTAAATGTCTTGCCGGCTACAGCCACTGAATCAAGATACGCTTTCATTACTGGAGGGAACGAGAAGTTCCAAAGCGGTGTAACAAATACATATTTATCAGCTGCAACAAATTGTTCGCTTAGTTCGGATAAGCGGCCTACTTTTGTCTTTTCATCTTCAGACAGTTCCTCAAAACCTTTGCCTGACTGAAGCTTGCCCCATCCGCTGAAAACATCCACATCAATCGCCGGGATATTTTCCTTGTATAAATCAATATGAACGATTTCGTCATTTGGATTAGCTTCCTTGTAGGAATCAATAAATGCCTTTCCTGCTGCCATGCTATATGACACCTTATCATCATGAGGGTGTGCTGTAATGTATAAAACCTGAGCCATAATTTTATCACCTTTCCATTTTTGAGTTGTCAACTTAGTTTGAATCAGAAGTAAAATATGTATTCATCCTGCAGTATGATCATTTTTATTCTTAATCCGAGATAATCATATTCAAAACAAAAAAGAATTTCAAATGATTTGCTCACGCTATTTTTATTACCCAAAACAAATAAATGATAATCCAAAAAAAAAGGCTCTTTTTCAAAGATGCTGTTTTTTAGTTTATGAAGTCAGCCCGTTGATTTCCGCTCCAGGCACGCAGCGAAACCGCGGGGAGGAATGCGAGCCTCCTCGGCTTCGTCTGCAGGGTCTCACACTTCCCTCTCCTCCCGCAGGACATTGAATAAGCTTCCTCGATTTAACACCGCACGAAGGTCAGCATTTTCGAGGATCAAGTGCCTTCCGCTCCAATCAACTCAGAGGTCTAATTTAGATCCAAATAGCAACCTAACTTTACGAATATAACAAAAAAAAAGACCCAGAATCGGGTCCTTAATTATTCTTGTACTTCAGGTGAATACGGATTGGTTCCGATATTTTTTCTCATTTCATCTGTTAGTTCAAAAGGAATGCTTGAGCTTGCTTCTCCGCCTTTTTCATAGTTCGTTTGTACGCTTCCGTCATAATGAAATGGTTTATTTTCCATGATTAGATCACCCCGGTTTTGTTTTTTTATTTTATTATATACTAAAAAGGACCTATATTTTCAGAAAAATAAAAATTATTTTTTATTTTTCTGCTCCTATTGTTCCCATTCTCCTCCTGCTTTTATCCTGATTTTTTTATAGACAGTAAAAAAGCATTATTCCCGTCCGGAAATAATGCTCATATACATCAAGGTGTTTTTTTCTTAATTTCGACCAGCTTAATCCTGTTGTCTTCAATAGATTTAATTTCAAAATGCAGATGGTGATATTCGAATGTTTCCCCTTCTTCAGGAAAATGACCCAGTTCTTTTAGTAAAAATCCTGCAAGGATGTCTTCATCTTCGGGAATTTTTGTTTTAAAGACTTCATTGATTCTGCGGATCGCCAGTTTGCCGTGAACAATAATATGGTTCTCCGTTAATTCATCAATCAGCACTTCAGTGTCTTCATCCGTTTCATCTTCTATTTCCTGGCCAAGCATCGCTTCAAGAATATCCTCATGTGTAATGATGCCTTTCGTCCCGCCATATTCATCAAGAACAATGGCGAGGTGCTTCCTTTCTTTCATCATCATTTTGAATACCCTGTCAATGCTATGAAATTCGTAGACAAATAAAGGCTCTAAGTCAGTAAAATCCGTCAGGTATTTCTCAGGCTGATTGGACCAGGAGAGCAAAGCCTTAGCATGGAAAACTCCAACAATATTATCCATATTATCTTTATAAACCGGATACCTTGTAAAACGATTATCCAACACTATATTCTTTGCTTCATCTACCGTTGCTTCATATGGAATGCCTTCAATTTCCATTCTCGGCGTTTTCAGAGCGTCGCTGACATCTAAATTATAAAAATCAATGATGCCTTTAATTCTCTGTGTTTCTTCTTCATGGAAGGTTCCTTCGCTGGCAGCTATATCAACCATGGTAATGAGCTCTTCCTTGGATACAGATACTGAATCCCCATTATTTTTTGAAAGAAAATTAATAATGCCCCGCGTGAACCTGGATATTAGAAAAGTCACCGGCTTTAAGATCAGCATAAGGATTCGAATGACCGGAAAAACGATATAAGCAATTTTATCTGCAAAGCTTGCTGCGATGGACTTTGGCAGAACTTCTGCAAATAAGATCAGTGCTACAGTCAGAATACCCGTTGCCACCCCTACACTGAAATCATATTCAAGCGCAATTATGGTAACAAGTGTAGGCAGCATGATATTAGCAATATTATTGCCAATCAATATGGATGTAATCATCTCATCAGGTTTCGAAACCACATCCAAAATTTTTTGTGCTTTCTTATCATTATTGTCCGCTCTTGATTTTAATTTCATTTTGTTAACAGCAGTTAATGCCGTCTCACTTCCCGACAGGAAAAAGGACATGAACATAAAAAACAAAATAGCAATGAACAAAGCTGATTTCCTCCAATTTTAATCCAATTATAGTTGTTTTTTCCCCTTTAGCATCCGAAAAAACGGAGCTGGGCAATTTTGTCTGCTATTCGATAATTATAAAGTAAACGATATCATATCGAAAATATAATGCTTTTTCAATGTGAACTTTTTATATGTTTTCAATAAATTAACTCCCTTTGCTCATAATAAGCATGATTAAATAACTTGAAGGAAGATGAAACTGATATGCGCAAGTTGATTTTGCTTCTTTTCTGCTTCCTGCTTATTATCCCGTCAGAGGCATGGGGAGATACAACGGAAAATGGGTTACAGGCAGCTTTTATACGAAATGGATATTTATGGATAAAGATAGGAGTGGCTGAAGAACAGATTACTGCTGAGCCTGGGGAATTTACGAATACGCCAAAGTGGTCCTATGATGGTCAATGGCTCCTATATGAAAAAGAAGCGCAGGAATCCCATTCGCCTGATATGGAAAACAGGACAGAGATATGGGTATACAATGTAAAGTCGAAGAAGCATAAAAGGATTTTTCAAGGTGGCGGGAATGCCAAATGGGCACCTTCCGATTATAGAATTGCTTTTACCAGCAATGGTGTCTTAAACATATCGGATTTGGATCAATTCCATAATATTGCTTTAGGAGTAGATGATTATAACTGGTATCCTGACGGAAAAAGTTTTATTGTATCTTCAAGCGCCGTCTTAAAGCCGGATGGCTGGACAAGCCCTACTCTATATAAGGTTCAGCTGCCGGCAGAACTTGAAAATATGAATTTGACCCACCATGTGAAACCGTTTTTCACGATTCCTAAAGAAATAGGCAGCGGAAATGCTACCATTATGTCCATTAACGCAACGGCATTAGAATTCTCACCTGATGGGAAATGGATCTCTTTCATTGTGAGTCCGACTGCATCGCTCGCCATGGACAGTGATATGGTTTGCGTCATTTCCTCTAATGGGAAAAATTTTGAAGTTCTTGATGAGATGATCCTTCATTTGGACGTCCCTAAGTGGGCGCCCGGCAGGAATTTATTGGGCTACATTGCGGGCGGGGGCAGAATTGTGATGGGCTTCAAAAACAAAAAATTGAAGGTGGCTGAATTGCCTGCTTTTAAAACCTTGAACCTCACCCCTGCTAAATTTGCGGAAATGGGCTTTACCTGGGTGGATAATGAAAGGCTGGTTGCCTCACGCGTGGATGAAAGTGAATGGTCAAATGATCCGCAAAAGCGGCCCGAACCAACACTCTGTCTGATACAGCTCAGCAAGGCCCAGCAGACGAGAATCACCTATCCCAAAAATTCAATTGGAGATTATAACCCTCTTTATCTAAAGACAGCTGGTAAGTTAACATGGATCAGAAAAAAGCTTGCAGAGCAAAAAGGCGATCTATGGATTGCTGAGCTTAGCGGAAAAAATGCGAAGCTATGGGCAAAAGACGTTGAAAAATATTCATTTTATGAAAACAGCGGACAAAAAAGCGGTTCCTAATTGGAATCGCTAGTTGTTTCAGTCAGATTTGTGTTCCTTCCGATTTTTTAATACACTTAAGCGTTTCACCTGCCGGGAAATATGCATTCCGGCTATCTTTTAGAAGACAGCCGAAAAAGGGATTCCATTTTTGATTTTTCTCTTGTATAATTTAGTTTAAGTTGAGTTTTTATTTATATTTAATGGCTCATTGTAGCCTTGCCGTCGTCTTCACCGGTCTCAGTTACCTTTATAATGGCGACGGCTCCTTTTTGTGCGTGGTTAAATTGATGCGTCACGATTGGGTAGCTGCCTTCCTTCGTAACGGTAAATTCCACAACAGCTCCGCCGCTCGCCGGGAGCATGACCGTCTGGAGACCTTTGTAATGGTTAAAAGGGTTGCCGTCAATGTATACATCATCAAACACCGTACCAACCACATGGAAAGAGCTTACTTCATTTGGTCCCACATTGTTTACATAGATCCTCACTTTATCCCCTACTTTAGCCAGAAGAGGATTGTCCTTAAGCGTGAACGTATCCCCATTTGTATTAGGATCTCCCTCTTTTAACGCTTTTGTTGAGAAAACCACATGACTCGGAACGCCATTTGTAAAATCATCAAGGTCGTTGTACTTATACCATTCGTTTTGAATAATTGTGTATTCTCTATCAATCTCCTTATCAGTCGGATAGCCGTCTTTAGGCTTTACAATGATCGTTCCGTGCATTCCGTTTGCGATATGTGATAATACCGGTGCAGTCCCGCAGTGATACATGAACACGCCCGGTTTATTGGCAGGGTATCTGAATGTTCCGGTTTCATCAGGCTGGACGTTCGAGAAGTCTTTTGACGGAGCAGCGTGTACAGCGTGGAAGTCCATGCTGTGCGGTATAGCCGGATCCATGTTTTTTAAAGTGAAATTAATTGTGTCCCCTTCATTGACAACTACTACCGGTCCCGGTGCTTCCCCGTTAAATGTCCATGCTTTATAGAATTTACCTTTGTCGATTTCAATATCTGTGATTTGGGATGTCATTTCGACATTCACTTCATTCGCCCCGACTCTATCAATCTTCAATGGAATAGGTTCCTGATTTAAATCTTTGTGGGGAGCGATTGCTTTAGGCTGGTTTGTTTCTGCAGCCAAAACCTTTTCTTCGGGCTGAAGAGATTTTTCCGGTGCTGCCCCCTGGCTGCATCCCGTTAGCAAGGCAATGCCTATTGCGGAAGTAAGCAAATATTTTACTCCTTTTTTCATTTTGACTTCCTCCTTATAATCGATTGGTTTATCTGCTTTTATCATATGGTAAATCAGCTCTGAAATTGGTGATTTTTCTCACAAGACTTTGGAATTCTGTGAAGAGTTTGTGAATTAGTGATCGAACTATTTTTTATTAAGATTCTATTATATTTCAAAGACTTTAATCGGGGAATTCTGCCTATTATTGACCAGTGTTACAATCACTTTTACGCCTTTTTCCGCTGAATTAATAGACAGTTTACATCTATATTACTTTGTAAAAAAATGTTCCTATCTATCTCAAATGGTTTATAATCATTAAATGGAGTTTATTTGCATCAGATTAAAAGGAGAATTTAACAGCTATGGATTTTATTATGATATTGAAAGCAATTATATTGGGGTTTGTTGAAGGAATGACGGAGTTTGCCCCAGTTTCATCGACAGGACATATGATTATTGTCGATGATATGTGGCTTAATACAAAAGAGTTTTTATCAAAATATGAAGCCAATACCTTTAAAGTAGTTATCCAGCTCGGTTCCATATTAGCGGTTGTGATTATTTTTAGAGACCGGTTCATTGAAATGCTCGGTCTTGGGGGACGAGGTAAAAGCTCTGAAGAAACACAAAGCCGCCTGAAACTATCTCAAGTAATTGTCGGGTTAATTCCTGCCGGGATTCTAGGCGTATTGTTTGAGGATTACATTGATGAACACCTGTTTTCAACTGAGACGGTACTGATTGGTTTGGTTATTGGTGCCTTTTTGATGATTTTTGCTGATATTTTTGGAGGCAAAAACCCGAAAACAGTATCGGTTGATCAAATCACCTATAAACAGGCTTTATCTATCGGATTGATCCAGTGTTTCTCCCTTTGGCCTGGATTCTCGCGTTCAGGTTCCACCATTTCCGGCGGCGTACTGCTTGGCTTGTCACACCGGGCTGCAGCTGATTTTACATTTATCATGGCTGTGCCAATCATGGCCGGTGCAAGTTTTCTTTCATTAATAAAGAATCTTGAATACTTTTCAGTCGAGGCGCTTCCGTTCTTTATTGCAGGATTCATCAGTGCTTTTGTTTTTGCCTTAATTTCGATCCGCTTCTTCTTGAAGATTATCGGCAAGATTAAACTGATTCCTTTTGCCATTTACAGGATTGTACTGGCGGGGGTTATCTATTTCGTATTTCTATAAAAATGAACCCGGGCTTTGTGAACTGCCCCCTGTCAAGTAGACAGTGGAAATAATAAAAATGATTTAAGCGGCTTTAGCTCTATATTCCATAGGGCTAAGGCCATTTAATCTTTTTTGATATCTTTCATGATTATAAAAATGTATGTACTCATCCATCGCAGTAGTAAGTTCCTCAAATGTCTTATATTTATGTAAATAATACTTCTCGCATTTCAGTGTCCCAAAAAAAGACTCCATTGGCCCATTATCAATACACCGACCCACTCGTGACATGCTATGTGTCATTTCCGCTGCATCTATTTTACGTTTGAACCCTTTAGAGGTGTATTGAAATCCACGGTCACTATGGATAAGAGGGTGTTCTCCATTCAATAGTGCTGTGGCTTGATCAAGTGTCTTGAATACAAGTTGGTTATTATTGGAGTGTCCTAGAACATAACTTATAATGGATCCGTCATAAAGATCACGAATCACACTTAAATAGGCCTTTTTTGATTGGCCATACTTAAATTCTGTAACGTCTGTTACCCACTTTTCATTTGGTTTTTCGGCTGTAAATTCACGATTTAATATATTGTCTGCCACATGTTGAGGTGTAGAGCGTTTATATTGCTTCTTCTTGACACGAATGACAGAACGTAATCCAGCCACTTTCATCAACCGATCGATTCTTTTATGATTAAGTTTCTTCTCAAACTTTCTATTCATGTGAAGGGTCATCTGACGATAACCGAATATGCCATCAACTTTTTCATGGAGAATTTTCATCTCTTTGATGATTTCTTTATTCAATATTTCTCTGGATGAAGGAGTACGATTTAGCCACTTATAGTATGCAGATCGTGCAATACCAGCAATTTCACAAAGTAAACTAATACTTAAACCTTCATTCTGGTGAAGCTCTTGAATAGCGACATACTTATCCTCAAATTGGATTTGGCTTATTTTCGCCTCCTTTCGATCTCCTCTAACTTTTTTAAAAATAAATTCTCTGCACGTAACCGTTCATTTTCTCTTTCTAATTTTTTCATTTGAAGGTTCATTTTCTCTTCTGGAGTCAAGCTAGTTTCTTCTTTTTTATTACCACGTTTATCTTTTAGCGCTTCATCTCCTCCATCTTCATACTTCTTAACCCATTGATAGACTTGTTGGTAAGAAACATTATTAGTATTAGCTGCTTCTTGATAATCTTTTCCGTTTCCCAAGCAATCAATTACAATTTGTATTCGTTCTTCCCAAGTCGTTTTTCTTCCTTTAGTCATAGAGCTCGTCCTTCCTGGTGACGTATCTTTTAAATCTCTATGACTATTATACTTCTTTATCCAACTTCTAAGGACAGAAGCATCTGATATTTCATACAATCTAGCAACCTCACGTATAGAATACTCCCCAGACAGACAATCTCTAATGGCAGCTAGCTTCAATTCCTTGGAATACTTTTTCCAAGTGGAAGACTCTTTTAGACCTTCAAAACCACACTTATCATACTTGTGTTTCCACTCCAAAATCGTTGAAGGGTGTACGTTATATTTTGACTCAAGTTTATATGTTGAATAATGCTCGTCTAATTCCTTTAATATCTCATATTTTTCTTCTGCAAAGTAAGATCTTTTAGACATAATAAATACTCCCCCATAAGCAGCCAGATTTTTATTTTTTAATCTGTCTACCTAAAGGGGAGCATATCATTGGCGGCCCGGGTTTTTGTTTGTTTGAGCCGGCTGATTTTTGATGTGGGGATATGCTTTAGTTGTTGTTTTTCGTCTGATGGGAGCAGGGTCGTACGCTGAGAGCTGGATTATCACCTTTGTGTCCGAAGTTGCTCCAGGTTCCGACTCAGAACCCGGGTTTTTTGGTTTTTGTGTCAGAAGTTGCACAATGTTCAACCTCTCTGTACTGGCTTTCCCTTTCTCTGGCCATCAAAATAAATTTTTAAAGAAGCTGAAAATTAACCGCGGTATCCACAGTATGATGCGAATAAGAAATACTATTATTTCTAAATCGAGAATCTCGGACATGATTTGGCGCAGCAGTCCTGGTTTTCGTTTTTCTTTTTTATTAATGATTTTTCCCGATTTTCTATTTACCATCCGCTGACTCCTTTACCTCATCAACAATGCGTTCAGCTGCTTTGCGGTACAAGTTGCTCATATGAACCAGTGAAGATGCCAGCAGGACTTTTTCGAGCTGGGCTGGCTGCCCTTCATTTAGCTCTGCTGCCCTGCCCGCCTGATTTTCCAGATCGTTCATAAATGCATCGGCATTCCGTTTCGCCAAATCGAGATAAAGCTGATAAAAATGGTCCAGATCCATCTTTCCTGCTGCTGTCCTCGTGTTAACGTCATTTAGCAGGCTTTTAATGTCGTTTATGGATAGAGCCCCTTTAAGCTGATAAATAAAAGCAATTAATATAAGGTGCTCTTTTGAATATTTTTTATTTTTGACAGGAAAAAACAATTTCCCTTTGGCATAGTTATTTATCATTGTCTTAGTCAGCACTTTTTCTTCTTCATTTCTCTTCGCGCTGCCAAAGGTATTTTCAAATAGCTGGATTACCTGATCCATGTATAAATCTATTTGCGGTATATCTTCCAATTGAATTTGGTTATCCGCAATGAGCTTTTCCAATTCCATAACAATCCCTCAAATCCCACATTTGTCGTTATATAAATTCTACTTAAAAAAACGCAGTTTGTAAATATTGACTAGATGATGTTTTATGTATATTATAATAAGTAGTTATAAAAACTACATATAAGAACATTAGGAGGAGATATTATGAATTCGTACATCCGGGAGCCCATCAATGGACTAACCCATTTAGCAGGAGCCATTTTATCCTTTGCCGGATTGCTTGCCATGGTGATCAAAGCCTCACTGACAACCTCTTCGCCGATTGCCATTACGGCTGTTGCTATTTTTGGAATCAGTTTGATGCTTCTTTATTCGGCATCAGCAACCTATCATATGGTCATCGCCAAGGATAAAGTCATTGCATTTTTAAGAAAGCTTGATCATTCTATGATTTATGTATTGATTGCAGGTTCTTATACACCTTTTTGCCTCATTACCTTAAATGGTGTGACCGGCTGGGTTCTATTTGGTATTGTAACAGCTGTCGCATTATCAGGTATTTTGTTTAAAATGATCTGGTTCAACTGCCCGCGCTGGCTTTCAACAGCGTTATACATTGCCATGGGATGGATTATCGTTTTCGCCTTTTCTCCTCTTTCTGAATCATTAAGTTCAGCTGGTGTTCTGCTTCTTTTGCTTGGAGGCATTCTTTACACGATCGGCGGAGTGATTTATGCTGTTAAACCAAAATTCCTTGAATTCAATCATATGGGTTTTCATGAGATTTTTCATATTTTCATCATGATGGGAAGTATGGCTCATTTTCTTTGTGTTTTTATGTATGTTATATAGTAAAAAAGCGGACACATTTAAGTCCGCTTTTTTGATTAGCTGGCTGTTTGGGAATTGCTTCCAAGACTGTTATGAATAAAATCTTCATACCCCCTCGCTGCACCATTCGCGGCATTACAGTGTATTGAGAGGTAAAAATCCGCCCCCCTGCTATTGGCTTCAGATGTCCTTTGACTCAAACTTTTAGTCACATCATTTTCACGGCTCATTTTAACTTCTATATTCTGATAGCTGGTCAATAAGATATTTTTTATATTTTTTGCGATATCAACGCAATATCCTTTTCTCTTATTCCATTTCCCTGAGCGCCTGGGTCCGTACCTCCGTGTCCAGGGTCTAAATAAAGCTTCATTGTACTCACTCCTTAATATGTTAACTCAAAGGCTTGAAGCTTCTCATACCATTATAAATCAACTTAACATAGCAAGTACTTGCCAGTAATATTCTATGTTTCCCAGCAGAAATGGCTTGTACACATGTCCAGGCATTAATGCTGCCCCTTGTTGGAATAACAAAAAAAATGTCTTTTTATAGGCGGCATTCTCATTCAAAAACTTAGGTGAAGCCGTATGCTAATGGTGGAACTAATTTTTCGGGGAGTGAAAAATCATGGGTTTGTGCGGAAAAAAAAATAAAGACTTTGAAAGGCATGATTTTTGCCATGAGCATGATTATGACTGTGATTGTCATATAAAACCTGAATGGGACGAGGGGAAACACCGGAAAAATTTCTATGAAAATTGTGTTGAAGAGGTTTTGGAAGCCATTTTCAGAGCACAGAAAAAAGTGGGAATGGAAGATGAATGCAGGAGTTCCTGCCGGGAATCCATTGATGACCTTATGGGAGGACATAAGAAACCAAAAAAGAATACAATTCCTTTCCTTTTATATTGCGGGAGCTGTGAACCATTTAAAGCCACAGGTGTTACAACATTCACTCATCATTCTAAGGAAAAGAAATTTGCTTGTATTACATCATTCATTTTTAGAATAAAAGAATTTGATGGCAAATGCGCTGTATTGGAACTGTTGACTTTCAAGCAATGTAAATCCACTAAAGACCCATTTAAATCACATACCAAAGATTTTTGTTCCCCTTGCAGCCAAATCGACTGTGAAAACGTAGAAGATCTCATTCCTACAGGCATATGCATAAATGTGGACCTATCCTGTTTTTGTGCTGTTACCTGTTTGCCTGCAGTCCGCTTATAGGACTATATTGCTTCTAAATGGCTCAGCTATATGGATTATCGTTCATAATTAAACAGCCATACAAAAAAGGTACACCATAGTGGCATGGTGCACCTTTTTTGGTATCTTAGTATATTATCCTCCAAATGCCTCCAGCACATCCTCTACTTCTTTTAAATCAACCTCATCTTGTTTTGAGCCGTGAAAAACTTTCTCTTTATATGCTGGCGTCTGGACTGCAGCGTAGCCAGACTGCATCATTCTCTTAATTTCATTAATTTCTGCCAGTATGATGTCGCTGTTCATATTTTTGGGATGGAGATAGCTGTTTAAAGCTGATAGAACTAAATGGATCAGCGTATTGTTATTGGAATGATAGTCGACTTGTTCCTGAATCTTCTGTGATACTTTTACTGAATTGCCGGTTTTGACATCAATGAAATGGTCCGGGATTGTTAAGGCTGTTTTATTCGCATAGTCGGTATAAGTTCTCACCTTTTCCATCATCCTTAACCTCTGTTTGAAATGGAATGATTACTTTCTTTTTCCCTTTTAAGCTGATTCATTTTTGCCAGAATCATAAGACCAAGAACATTTAATTTTTCCATGTTTTCAGGAAAAGTTAATTCAATTGGCCTTCCTCTATCCGACCATTTCGCGGCAGCTTCCTGAATTTGCTTTTGGGCGAGTTTGGCTGCTCCTCCTACAGCAATATACCGGACAGCCCCTTTAATCTCTGATGAGCTGCTCCTTACACGATCAAAATGCTCGAGGTATTTTATTGCCATTGACTTTAACTGCGGCAAAATGTATTTGCTGATATCCTTTCTGACCCCTGCAAAAGGCTCGACATACCAACCTGAAGGTCCTTCCGCCAATTTTTCCTCCAGTTCGGCACGGGAGTCAAATCGGTACATTTCCTTTTTACTCACCCTTTGAATGATGTGATCCAGAAACTGGTTGATCCCGAAAGGCTCCCCTTCTACAGATGCGACAGGCTTATTATTTTTAATTCCCACAAAGTCGACTGAGTCTCCTCCTAGGTCACCAATGATGATTCCTTTCTGTGATTCTTTAACAAGCTCTTCATCCTTGATGCCCAAGGTTTCCTGATCTCTGGTTAATCCCAAATAGGCACACGCACCTTCAGCACCGACAATCACATCATGGATGCTAATTTTAACGGTTAACTCCTTTGGTTCTGAAAGTCCGGGAACTTTATGAAAAATGATCGTGTGTGTTCCAGCCAGTTTGTCTTTAAGGCGGGTTTTTCTCTCTTTATACTGTGTGGTCGGAAGAGATACAGCTAATTGATCAATAGAATAAGTGATTTCTGTTTCTTCGGGATGCTGAAGTGCTGCATGATAGCCTGCAAGGCCAAACAGCAGCAAATAGGTTCTGTCTTCATCAACTTTCTGGTTATTGAATGCAGTCAGGCTTACGTCCCGCTGTTTAGCCGCTCCCTTGCCGATATAGAATATTTCTCTTCGATCTACTACTGCCTGGCTCTTTACCTCTACTATTAAATTTTCTTCAAACACTATATCATCATCATCATAGGGCTTTTCATAGAATTCCGCATCAAATAAAGCGATAGCATTTGGAATCTGATATTCTGACAAAATACCATTTTCTGAAGCTAATGCCTTATACCAGCTGTTTCCGATATCAACAGCAAGAAAATTGTGTCTTTCCATTTCTCCTCACTCCTCCTTTTGAATCTTATGCGTAATAGAAGTCCAATTGTGCCCGTACCCACTCACATTTTATCCGCCATTGCATCATCCCTAGAAATTTCCATGTTTGTCCAATGCATTCAAATAAGGATTTGCATACTATATCTTGAAGTAAATTTAATAAGGAGGAACAACATTGAAAAAAGATAACAAATGCGTAGATATTAATGTGTCTGCTAATGTGGGAGATTGCGCTTATTCCCCTGGATCCACTCCTATTGCAGATGCAGGTGCAGCTGTCATCAGAGTACCTGTTGAACTTGCTGTTTTGAATATTAGGACAAACCTAGCTGCTAAGATCAAGTTCCCGGAGCCAGTCCTAGAAATTAAAGATATTAAAAAGAGAGTACAAATCGTCCAGTGCAAACTTCTTCTTCCAGGTGTTGCAGCAGGAACGGATCCATTTGTGGAAGGTTCTTATCATTTATTCATTAAAGGATATGTACGAAAAAATATTCAATATGCTGCACCTTGCTACAACTCAGGTGTTTGCGTGAACTCAGAAATGCGGTCCCTGACAACTGATGTGCCTTTTGAATGTGTCGTCGAAATTGCAGAAGATGATTTTGATAGAACTCCACAGCTTCCTTTCCAGAACTCTCGTGCAGAATTTGATTTCTTCAGACAGCAGGATCTTGGACATGGCTATCCTGAAAAAGATCACTTCCTTTCCAGCGATCTTTCCCAGTTCCATCAGGACAGTACCCAGTTCTACAATCAAATGCCATATTGCGAGCTGATCTCGAGCAGAATTACAGAATGGGATGAAGCCATTGACCGCAAGCCATTCCACAACAGTGCCAACTGGCAGGAAGGAACATTCGAAACGATCTCTGAAAAAATGTTCCTGCAGTTTACTGTGAAAGTTCTTCAAAACCAGCAAGTCAGAGTAACAGCAATTTAATGCAAATGACCAGGCAATACCTGTTCCTTTTCATGGACAGGTATTGCTTTTTTATGTTTATTTACTAGCATCATATTCAAAAGCCCTTAAAATGACATTCACCCACAAAATTTTCCACACCCATTTTTCGTTTTTGCAATAGGTAAACGCCCAAACATAGACGATTATCATGCATAGGATGTGATTATCATGATTTCAGGAGGAGCCCAAATGTCTGAAGAACATAAAGATCGAGATAAAGCGGAATGCCAGATTTCTGCTCAGAACTGTGATTGTGAAAGCACCATTCATCATACTCAAGTGAACATTGGAAAAATTACGGCAAAGGTCCCTGTCGTTCTGGCTGAGCTATGTCTAAAAGTGAATGTAAATGCCCTAATTACTTTTCCGGAACCTGTACTGGAGATTAAGGATATCAAGAAAACAGTAAAGTTAACACAATGCCGCCTGTTATTGCCTGCTGACCAGCTGTTTATTAAAGGCTTTGTGCGCAAGAATATTCAGTATGCAAGCCCCTGTCCTGACATCGAAATGCATACAGACAAAACCGTAGCATCTGATATTCATTCCTATACAATTGATGTTCCGTTCCAATGTGTGACCGAAATTAAAAAGTTTCTTACCTGTCCGATGATGCCCGAAATGAATCACCGCCAGGAATTTGATTTTCTCGTATCAAGGCCTGTACCGCGGGGATATCCGGAGAAAGATGAGTTACAATCAAGTGATCTTTCTCAATTTCATCAGAAAAGTGTGCAGCATTATAATGAATTGCCATTCTGTGAGCTGATTTCAAGCAGAATAATTGAATGGGATGAAGCGATTGACCGCCGTCCCCTGCCTAACCGCTCCCCGATCGGAGAAGGAGTATTTACTAAGGTGGAGGAAAAAATGGTTGTAGATTTGGTCATTAAAGTTCTGCAAAAACAGCAAATCCGTGTTTCTTCAACCACCAATGATCACGATGACTGCTTCGATTGTGAATAGATCTCAGCAGATTATTTTCCATTGATTGATCAGCTTTTAAAACTTGACGTAAGGAGGGGACCGGTGGGGATGCTCCGCAATTGCAGCACCTTCCTATGTATATGAGTGATATGAGAAGTGCCTATAACCGGATTTACCGGATCGATGCAGATACTGGTAATCCGTTGGAACAGCAGCAGTTTTTCTTTTATACAGGAAACAATTCAAAAAACCATGAATCAGCTGAAGCTGTAAATGAAGAGGAATCTAAAAAAGTTCAAAAGGCAGCTGGCAATTCTGTTACCCGCGAAAAAACAAAGTCGTTTCCGCTTATTTTACCGCCTCCATCTGTTGAATCGAGCCAAATTATCAAAACCAGTGCACTGTCTGAAAAAGCAGCTGAAAAGGAGAATACGGAGAAAGAAAGTGTACCACCTAAAGATAAAACCGAAATGACAAAGCCTAAAAAATTTAGACTTCCAAAGCAGCTGAATGACATGCTGACGCCCTTTTCTCCAATGCTGAGCTGGTCCCCTTCTTTACCCAGTAAATACTCAAACCAGCCTGCATTCACGAAGAGCCATTTGCCTGGCGGGTCTGATGTTAAATCTTCCCGGCCGGATGCAGAAACAAACCTGAACGAATTCATGCCAGCCGAAAAATCCCTCGGCCAAGCAGGCAGTCATGAAACCATAGTATTTGAGGAAAAGGCGGAAATGCAAGAATCCAATTCTTTGGTTATGGATCCGGAAGAAAGTGATCTGACACAGGATTTTCTTGGCATGCTGAATGACGGCGTGATGAACGAAATAAATGAAGAAACAGAATTGAATAACAGCGTACCTAAAGCTGCTATTAAAGAATCTGAGACTGCTATGGCATTGGAAGATGAATTTGCCCATATGCTTGACGAGTCTTCTTCTAGCGAGATTGAAGAAGATTATATACAGCCCAGACAGGATGAAGCATTTGCACTGATTTTAGAATTCGGCTATGACAATAGTGAATCTTCTGCCCTTGACCCTGTTAATCATTTCGACTGTGAAGAATCTTCATCTGAAAAAGATCATCCAATGTTGAAGGAACCGAATGAATGTGACTATGAAGAGAGTTGGCAGGCTAACCATGATGAAGAGTCTTCCAGCTATGAAGGCGAATTCTCACTTCTGCTGAAGAAGGCATGCAGCATCCTGGATGAGGAGTGTAATGACACTCCCCCGCTTCAGGAAAAATTCCTGGCACTGCTGGATGAATCTTCTGATCACAGTAATACCTGTCCTGACTTTGTGCTGGAAGAATTATTTTTGGAAAGTGAATGTGAAGAATCCGAATCGGCAGCCCAACCTGAAGAGACAACATATAAGGAAGTTTCTTCTTTGCTTGAATACTTCTCAGGTTTGCTGCAGGGAGTTATGTTAAGCGAAGCACCGGATAACGATGAAGAAGAGTCCATTAGCGAAACTGAAGAGAGAGTGATGGCTGTCTCTGACGAAAGTGAAGCTGCAGCGGAGTTAAGTGATGAACTTTTTGGTATGCTGGAGGAGTCCTCAAGCAGCAGTCTTATGAATGATGAAGAACCGGCGCCATGCTGCGGTGAATGTTACCGGAATGAGCTTCAAGTCAAGCTTCCTGTATTAATAGGAAAAGCGGACCTGGATATTTCAATTTTCGATTGCTTGCCGATGCCTATTAAGAACGGTCACATTTCAAAAATGGAATGGTCAGTGGACTCTTTGCAATGTTCTGCCATCTTGCCTTCAAAAACAGTTTTTATCAAAGGAAACCTTATTGCAGACATCCTTTTTGTGAATCATAATCAGCTGCAGAGCATAAGGATGCCTGTGCCTATTGATAAAACCATAGAGCTGGAGTGGATTTCCCCTCCCCAGATGCCAGCTTCATCAAATAAAAAAGAATTTATGTTTATTCATGAAAATGGTGAGGATTTTCATTACGAATATTTTCAGCAATTCACAGAGGAAATTACTTGTAAATTGAAGAGTATTCATGTTCTCTGGCATGGGGATACAAGAGATTATCCCGGTCTGGAAGTCATGGGGAAAGCCTTGCTGTCTATGGATTTCTTTCAGGAGCAAATCGTACAAATATAAAGAGGGTATCTCCAGAAGATACCCTCTCAGTTTGTAGACAAAAGGGGTTCGGAATAGTCTCATTCCGAA
>NZ_APVL01000012.1 GCF_000565285.1 Cytobacillus firmus DS1
TCTTATTTTAAAATGTCCACTTTCTTGACGGAAGACCAATTTCTTTTCTATTTGCAAGTTCCTTCTCCCTATTTGCAGGAACCCCCTCTCTATTTGCAGGTTCCCCCGGCATATTTGCGGAATTCGTTCCTATTTGCAAGTTTCACCTGGCTATTTGCAGGATTTCGCTTCTATTTGCAAGTTTCCTCTCCCTATTTGCAGGAACCCCCTCTCTATTTGCAAGTTTCCCAATTCTATGTGCATGGTTCATATTTCAACTCCATGCCTCACAGCCTAAGCTAAAAAACTCCAAAATAAAACCCCGGGCTATTCAGCCCAGGGGTTGTCCAATTATCTGGATACAAATCCTCTTAAGATATACTTCCATTTTGTCTTATTTTTCAGGCTGCTGAGGTGTTTTTTACTTAAATGTTTTGTTTTGAAGGAGGTGGCTGCTTCTGTTCCATCAAAATCTTTATGGATGCCATTGTCCATAATAATCCATTCGCCTTTTTCGAGGCCATCTTTAATTTCTGTTCTCCCATTTACCTGCAGTCCGCTCTCTATTTGTCTTCTTTCAAGCTTCCCGGTATTTGAGATCACCCATAAAGATGAAGCATCTTTGTCTTTTTTAATCACTTTGGAGGGAACTGTTACTGCCCCTTCAATCTCGTCTGTGACAATTTCGATATGAACCGGGGTCCCCTTTAAGATCTCTGTTGCGTCCTCATTTAACTGAACCGAGAAGGGATAAGTGCTTTCCTTATTCAGAGAAGCTCCGCTCTTTGGAAGGGATTCAAGGTTAATAATGCTTCCTTCTCCTTTAAAGCCCTTTGCTGAGACAAATACTTTAAGGCCCATAGAAGTTTCCATTCTCTCATCTAATGTTAATTCCCCATTAATCAGTGAAGCATCTGAAGTAATCGTAATAATAGGATTTTCAAGAGAGCGGTCAATCTCACTGATTGTTCCTGAAAAATTGCTCTGAACGGTTACACTGCCTGGCTGATCTTCCAGATAATCCAGCTGATTTTCAGTCATTTCGAGCTCCCTTTCCAGCATGCTGACTTGCAGCTCCTTTTCATGGATGTCTCTGTCTAAACTGGAAGTTACAGCTGTTTCACTGTCTTTTTCTTCTTCAGCAAAAATAAGAGTTCTTTTGTATGTTTCTAAATCATCTATATGATCTTCTAAATCATCCAGTTGGTTTTCAAGCTTTTCTGTTTCAGCATTCAGTCTTTCTTTTTCGGCATCAAGGTCTTCAGGCTGATATTCAAACAAACCCGTTCCAGGTGTAATCGTATCTCCCTCTTTAACCAAAAACTGATTAAAAACTCCCTGCCTCTCATCATAATAGACCTGGTATTCTTCCGCAGGTGATACCACACCTTTTTTCGAAAAGGAATCTATAAGATTCTCCTTCGAAACGGCCTGCCATTTATCTATGTATGCTGTCTTATCCACTTTACTTCCTGGCTTTAAGGCCAAATAAAGATTTGCAGCAATAAAGATTCCTATACACGCAACCAGGATTCTAAGCACCCAAGCTCTTTTCACAATAACACCGCCATTATATAAGTTTCTCAAATTCAAGATAGTAAATGGTAGATGTCATGATCCATCCAACCAGATTAACAATTATCACGATCAGCAGAATCCATTTTGGGCTTCGCTGTGAAAATGCTTTAAGATTCATATATTGGAAGAAAATTACCCAAATTTGAAAAAGTGTGATCGTGCCGGCCAGTTGAATCAGCAAACGGTTATCTGTTAAATATTGCACCATTACACCCAAACTGAAAGGCGAGGACACTCTCTCAAGACCAAAGCTAATCTGAAGAACAAGCGTTAAAGCTTTTTCTATTAATAAAACCGCTAACACAAATAGCTGCATAACCAGCAATTTCGCAAATTCCGTATCCATTGTGGTCCAATAAAAAATGGCTGGGACAAAAAAGATCAGCAGAGAAAAAACGATTCCCCATAATACTTTCCCAATGCCTAAAAATAGCTTTTTCGTTTCCAATTCCTGATGGGATACATTTGATATTTCATTAGATACAATATCCATGCCATATCCTGTATAAGCTGCCGCCAGATATAAAATCGCTCCGGCAGCCATGAGCAGCAGGAATCTTATATAAAGCCCTGTAATTTTCTCTGCTTTTGTCAATTGATAAAGGTATGTATTTGGACTTAGAATTCCTTTTATAAGCTGAACATGATAAAACATGGCTGTTTCTTCCTCCGTTAATGAACTTTCTTTTATTATATAAGAGATTGTAATAATTGCCAGTATAGAGTCGGAATTTCTAGAATTTAGTCAATTGCTCACAAGCAAAAGAAAAAGTGCCGCTGATGGCACTTTTCCCATTCGAACTAATTCTGCTGCTGCAGTTGTATATATATTAATCTTTCTCTGCCTGTCTCTACACCGAAAACAAAGTATACAAGATTGTCCCCCATTTTATAGATTATTTTCCAGGTCTGGTCTTCTTCAAAAAATCCTTCTCTTATAAGGGAGCCAGTACCGAGCCTATTTATTACATAAAGAGGCGAGATATCGGTTACAGAGTCAACTAAATACTTAGAAGTAAATATTTCTTTTCCGTCCGGCAGTTCAGTAAAATAAACGTATTTCTTTCCGTACTGATAATACCTTGAGCCTTCAAACAACCCTTCATCAGTTGGCTCTCCCAGCTTGCTCTTTACATCGTCAATCGTATTCCTTTTAATAATAATATCCTGCCCTTTCAGCTTTCCGTTCTCCGCATCTGTAAGAAGGTCTGATTTTATCATGACCAGATCAGCCATTTGCCGTTTCTTTAGAACCGAAGGAGTTTTGTAAAAGACATCAGATGAGTTCTTTACATAAACACCGGCACCTACGCCATAAAAATAGACACCATTGATCTTTTCATAGGAATATACCCTATATGTATTTCCTTTTTTGAACGTGCCGGCCGGCTTAAAACTTCCGTTGCTTTCTTTAATCAGCCGGCTTGTATCTTTCAGAATAGTCACCTTGCCAATTTGACCTTCTACTAATCTCGCATCATCCCAAATCACTGATGGCCTTATATCCTTAGAGGCTGCTGAAGCTGTCTCAGAATCCCCCATAATACCAAAAAAACCAGCAGCCATAATCATGCCTGCAATCAAAGTCTTTTTCATTATCCCACTCCTTCATTACTTATGTTTCAATAATATTACAAAAATATTACGATTGTAACCCATATTTTGTAAAACAGGCATATACTACTATAAAAAAAAGAAAACTGCCTTATTTGGCAGCTTCCTTATCATTTATTTTCCATTCAATTCTTCAAGTTTCTTTTTAGACGGAGTTTCGTACTTCACATACCCTTTCACATTGGTAATGTAATGTCCGGACCCGACTCCATACTGGCCGAAGTAATTGTAGTCATAGTTGTAGACACGGTAAACCTGACCAGGCTTTAACACACGTACAAACTGAAGCTTGTTATCAGCTGTGCGTTTCCATAGGTTAATAGGCTTTTGAACCGTAATGCGGCCGATTTGGCCTTTGTTCATCAGTACGCCATTCCAATAAACCTTAGGAGCAGGCTTATTGTCATCTTCTTTAGGCTCTTCAGGCGCTTTTGCTGTAATACGCCCTTCAACTTTTGTATTCACGGTGCCGATTTTTTGAATATATGCAATGAGCGCTTCATCGAGTGCAGGAAATTCATTAACAATTGCACTGTCTTTGAATGAGGTATACTCATCACCGCCGCTTGCCATGAAGTCATTTGTGGCAACAAGATATTCTTTGTTCATATCGACAGGCACACCTTTGATCTTCATGTCCTGTACCCGATTTCCAGCTGCTTTAGATTCATCAATAACAAAAGTCAAACCCGAAACATGCGGGAAGGCTCCTTTAGCGTCAGGATATGAATTCACACCATTCTCAATTCCTGCTTTAATTTGGGCACCTGTCAGCTTTTTTGTGACAATATAGTTTCCAAAAGGCAGTACTGTAATAACATCGCCTTTTGTAATTTCCCCTTCAGAGATTGAGGCACGAATTCCGCCGCCGTTGGTAATAGCCATATCTGCACCCGTCATGTCCACCATCGCATCGGTAATCAAGTTGCCGAGATTTGTCTCTCCTGCACGGACTTGTTCACGTTCTCCATCGAGTTTTACAGCCGTTTCACCAATGACTTCAGACAGAATCTCTTCTTGAGCTGTCTGAATTTCATCAATTACTTCTTTAACAGCCGGATCTTCTTCAACTGCTGCAGTTTGTTCTTTTGTAATTAAGCCGGCTGTTTTGCTCTTCAGTTCATTATTCTCAAAAGTCAGTTCCACCACGCCAAGATTTTTAGTATACTCTCCGGCACTTACAATCAGTGTATCATTTTCACCCTCCAGGCCTTCAACCAGCTTAGAGTGGCTGTGCCCATCAACAATCAGATCAATCCCAGGGGCGCCCTTTGCCACTTTAATGGAAGTATCTGTACTGGACTCATCAATTCCTAAATGTGTTACCGCAATTATCATATCAACGTTTTGAGCTTTCAGTTCCGCCACCATCGCCTGTGCTTCTTTTACCGGATCAGTGAAAGTTAAGCCTTCAACATTTTTTGGATGAGTTTTATAATGAGTTTCTGGTGTCGACAGTCCAAAGATCCCCAGTTTTAAACCATCAACCTCTTTTATTTCATAAGGCTTCAGTAGCTGATTTCCATCCTGCTTGCGAACATTCGCGCTTAAAAGCGGAAACAGCATTTTGTCTTTCAGTTCCATTAATCTCTCATAGCCATAGTTGAAATCATGGTTTCCGGCAGCCATACCATCATAGCCAACTTTATTCATCACATTAACAATGCTTTCTCCTTTGCTCAGTGTGGCAAAAGTGGTCCCGTGCAGGGTATCCCCAGCATCTAAAAGCAATGTATTTGGATTTTTACTTTCATATTGCTTTACTAGAGTGGATAGTTTTGCGAATCCCATGCCATCATATTCGCCTTCAACAGCACGGCCATGAGAATCATTGGTATGAAGAATAGTGATTTTTTTTGTATTTGCGTCCGCATTCCCTTCAGCATTAACCGTGAATGCCCCGCTGAACCCGGATGAAATAACCATGGCAGATACCAAGGCAATACAGCCCTTTTTCCAAATTCCCATTATAAACCTCCTGAATTTAAAGTTTATTATTACAAAAATATTATATATTAAAACTATTAAGATTTGTTTGCTAGTTTGTAAAAAAACCGTATAAAAGTCCTATTTTAATCGATTCGACAAACCCCGCACGAATGGTGTCAGATTATTTTTATTAATTTTCTGTTAATTAAGTGTTAAGATTTTGTAAAAAGCGTTTGAGGGTGGGGGAAAATGAAGTTAATAAAGAAGCATTATCCGGCTCTCCTGTCTTTAGCTTTACTGACAGGTTTTTTCAGCTTATGCTGGGCGTTTAAAACCTTTTACTTTATTTATGAATTGGAGCTTAACCCGCATAAGAAACTGATATTATTATCTTCTTGCGGGCTTGGATTTGCAGTGGCAGGATTAATATACTTCAGCAGAAAAAGAGTCCAGGCAGTTTTGGCCTTTATTGTTTACCTGCTTCTCTCTTTCCTCTTATATGCAGATGTATTGTATGAACGTTATTATGATGCCATTCTTCATATCCAGCTATTGCAGCAGGCGAATCAGCTTGGAGATGTGAAGGACTCGATTGCATCACTTGTTTACGTTAGTGATACCTGGTATTGGATAGACATCCCAGCCGCTCTTCTTGCTCTTTATGTTTTTTCACGGAAAGAACGGAACCTGAGGAATCCTTTTATCGGATCAGCCATGTTTGCTGCCGGCACTGTCTTTATTTTATTTGCGGCCTTTTATCCGCTGAAGGACACCTTTTCTGATCAATATAAAGTTTCCCTTACGGGTATCCTGCCAGCCCATATCTATGATCTTTCGAGAACTTACCATAACCATGCTGCAGCCAAAGAAATAACTGCTGAGGAAAAGACAGAATTGGAGATTTTGAAGGATTATTTCAAAGGAAAACAGGATCTTCTAAAAACATCTCCCTATTACGGAAAGTTTAAAGGGAAGAGTATTATTGTTGTGCAGGCTGAATCACTGAATGATTTTCCAATCGGCTTAAAAGTAAATGGTGCGGAAATAACCCCGCATCTGAATGAATTAATCAGCACCAGCCACTATTATCCGAATATTTACCTTCAAATTGGCAGAGGCAATACGTCAGATGCTGAATTTGCTGCAAATAATTCTTTATATCCCATTGCAGATATGGGGGTTTATAAAACTTATCCAAAAAATAATTTCATCTCGCTTCCGCAAGTACTAAAAAAAGAAGGATACGCAACGAGTGCTGCCCATGGAAATTCACCTGAATTCTGGAACCGGAGATTGGCATATCCTAACCAGGGCTTCGATAACTTTTACAGTACTGAACATCTAAAAATTAAAGAAGATGAAGTAATCGGAATGGGCGTTTCGGATCGAAGCATGTTTAAACAAATGATAGATATCTATAAGGAAGAAGAAAAGCCATTTTACAGTTTTATAGTCAGTCTGACGAATCATCGGCCATTTGACTTGCCGGGTAAATATCAATCTTTGGACCTTCCTGCAGAATTTACAGATACATTAACAGGAAATTACCTGCAGGCTACCCATTATTTTGACAAGTCAATGGGTTACTTTATCGAGAAATTAAAAGAAGAACAAATATGGGATGATACGATCTTTGTCGTCTATGGAGATCATTACGGGCCTATTCCAAAAGATAAGGATGAGATTGACCAGCTTCTCGGCATCAGCTTCAATCAGAAAGAGCAATTCAATGTCCCGATGATCATTCACCATCCAGGACAGACCACAGCTGTTAAAAATGAGGTTATTGGAAGCCAGCTGGACATCTTTCCTACTCTTGCATCTCTGATTGGCACCGAACAGCCGATTGCACATCTTGGGGCATCACTTGATATCAAAAAAGAGGGTTTTGCCGGTTTTGCTTATGAAACGACACCATACTCGTATTATTCGGGGCCATATGATTATGCCGCTTCACATAATGGAGTATTCCAGGACGGTATTTGCACAGATAACAAAACCGGGGAAAAAGTGTCCGTTAATGCCTGTAAAAAAACGTATGATCAGCTAGTAAATGATGTTCAGCTTTCTGAATTTCTTCTGAAAAACAATTTAATTGCGGAATTGTTTAAATAATTTCGAGGGATTCCAACAAAACCTGTGTATAACAGCGCAGAATTTGTTGGAATTTTTGTTGTTTTAATCAATTAAAAAGGCGGTATATACGTAATAACTAAAAATTGGGATTAAAAATATATAAAAAGGAGTTGTTTTTCGAATGAAAATTAAAGCAGGCAGCTGGAGCCTATTAACCCCTCAGGACAAATTGTTTATTTTGGAGGCAGTAAGCAGCCGCTCAAAAAACCGGAAACAGGAAGAGCAAGCTCCATCTCAAGAATCGTATATCCAATTATCATTTGATATATAAGTGTCTGTAAATTTTTTAACTATTTCCCTATCTTTGGATGTATTATTAACAACACGCTACTTTATGGTTAAAGTACGATAACAATCCGGACGGGCCCCTGTATTTCATATACGATGTAGTGGTAAATGAATTCCGTTACTACTGCAAGGATGTGAAAGTCATGGGTAAACCAAAAGCACATATCCAAGAGATTCATTATTTACGGGCTATTGCCTGCATATGGGTACTATTGGTTCACGTTTCAGCCTCCTTCTACTTTGAGAACGGCGAAACTTATAATGAACTTACCCTTTTCATCAATCAAATAAGCCGATTCGGTACACCTATTTTTGCTCTGATCAGCGGATTTCTGCTCTTCTACCAAACCCGGACAAAAGGCTTTAAGCTAAAAAAATTTGCTGTGAGCCGTTTTACGAAAATTGGTGTACCTTTTATATTTTGGAGCATTTTCTATCTTCTATTTATGTATTTCGTTCAAGGTGCGAATCCTTTTGAATCAGGGAAAAGACTGTTCCTGATCAACTTTGCTTTCGGCAATAGCTTTTACCATCTATATTTTATGTCAATCGTTTTTCAGTTTTACCTGCTGTTTCCGCTCCTTCAGCTGTTCCGTTCAAAAAAGAGCTGGATATTCTTATTAGCAGGTGCAATCTTAATTAATATCTATTCATTAAAAGTCTATAACCCGGGACAGTTCGAAGGAATCTGGCAGGTCATTCTCAGCCAGCGCGCCTTTTTGCCAAGCTGGATCTTCTTCTTTATTTTCGGGGGATTCACAGCTTATTATTGGGAACCGCTTAGCCAGTTCTCGAAGAAAAACAAGAAATTCTTAGGTGCGGGTGTCGTGATTTTAACTGTAATGGCTGTGGTGGAATATAAAATTATCGGATCCATCCCATCAAACCGGGCTACTAATATGATTAATATCCCAATTATCACTCTGTTTATGATGGGGATTGGGGAAGATATAAGGAAGATCAACTGGCTGGAAATATGCCTTTCAAAAATTGGAAGCCTTTCAATGGCCATTTATCTCGTCCATCCGTTTGTTCTTTTAACATTCCAATCCCTGGCACCGAAAAGTATTTGGAGTACAGTTAATTTTCCGTTTGTTTTTGCACTGATCCTGTCAGGAACCATTGGAGTGGTTAAGCTGATACAGCTTCTGCCTTATAACCAGTATTTGCTTACAGTGCCTAAAGTTAAGGATAAAAAGCCTGAAAAGGTAAAACGACTGAAGAAACTGGAAGCAGAATCGAATACGGCATGATCATAAAAGCCCTAATCCTCAAATGGAATTAGGGCTTTTGCTTATCTGAAAATTTTGTTTGGCACTTTTACTTCCGGCATACCGGCAGCATATGGCGCGACTTCATATTCAAAGAATTTGATCGCAATACCGCTTCCTGTGAAATAGAAAGGACGTTCATTATCTATCGTGATTTCATCCAAATATTCCGGGAAAATCATTTCCCCTCTGGCAGCACGATTCTTCAAGTCAGTGATGGCATACTTCTTAATCTTGCCTCTTGCGGTGCTCGTTTTTGCGACATCAGACAACTGCAGCTCAACACCTTTCATCAGGTCAAAATTATACGAGGTTACCGTTGACATTCCATGAACTCCGCCTGTGTACATATAATCGTAAACTAAAATGCTCAGAAGGTTATTTTCGTTATATTTCACCTTATAAGATACATCATAATCGTAGCTGTACATCCAGTCTTCATCTTCTGGCACGTGGTAGCCATAGTCATAGTAATAATCCCATCGATGCTCTTCCTCTTCATCCTCGAGATTTTGAGCATTCTCATAAGACCCTTCAAAATGACTCTTAATAATCGCATTAATACGCTCTTTTGCGGCATTATCCACTAAACTGCTTATTTGCGGATAAGTGAAATCCCCAATTTTCTTGTTCGTGAAGTTAACACCCAATGCCTGAAGCTTCACCTTGGATGGTGTTTCATATTTCACTTTGTTATCGCGGTCTATATAATAGCCGCCGCCTAATCCAAGCTTTCCTGGAAGGAACGTATAAATTCTATAATTTTCTCCTGCCTTCAGTGTTCTGGACGGAGTCTTTTTAGATCCATCCCATTTGTATAACTCCGTGTTCTTTAAAACTGTCAATCTCCCAATCTGGCCTTTTTTCAGCTCTGCTCCATCCCACATTACCTTGGCACTTGCCCCGCTGGGAATAGAAATGAAAAAAAGTAAGAATGAAGCTAATACCATAACAGCTATTTTGGCTTTTTTCATCGGATACCTCCAGAAATTAGAAATTAATTCCTTTTTAGGATATCACACAATAGGTATATAGAACTATTAGAAATCAGTTTATTTTTCAAATAATATTCACTATTCACCCATTTATTGAACATATAATTCATTGTATTTATTCTGCAAAGCTTTTATTACAACAGGATCAGAAACCTTTGACAGATTTGACTCAAAATATAGTATCCCTTTTTCAGCACCTGATTGATTTTGCGCAGTGTGATCCACTTTGATCTGATCCAGGACCATATTTAGTGTGACAGCCATCCTGGTTTCCTCAAGTATTTTTTCCGATGGGTCTTTATACTGCTTAAGAACCGCGTCCCGAGTTGTTTTTCCATGCACCCTATATAAATACTGAGCCTGCCTCTTGATCAGAGAAGACAATGAGTGATAAGAGGCTTCCATCTTATCCAGGTCCCCTGCCCTCTTGTGAGATTCAAGTTCCCGCTGCTTCACGGTAAGTTTTTCTCCGGCAGTTATGCCATCTATAAAGTTCATAGCACGCTCTCTGGTAAGTTCTATATTCTTAAGTTTTGGCGAATAGGCTTTTTTATGGGTTTCAGATAAATCAGCATAAGCTTTCTTTGCCTGAATCAGGCTATTTCCGGTTTGATTATAAGCCGCATAGGGCTTAACAGTTGCTTTTCCTTCATAATCCACATAGATTTGTCTATGAAGTGCCGAGCTTGCTCTTTCCGCATCAGCAAGATGCTTCAAAAATAGATTGACAGATGAATTAATATGATAGGTATGCACCTTGCCTGCCAGCGAAGATATGAACTTAACATCTTTTTTTACTGGAATTCCGGTTGTCATGATAACGAGAATATATGGCTGATCATCCATAATAATAGCAGCATCATTATAGATTAAATCCTTGGGAATGTAGCCTACCTTATGGGCGACTTTCTTTGAAGCAAGGCCGGGAGCAATTGTTTCTTTATACACTGTATTTGCAAGCAGATTCAATAGCTCATTTCCATACTGCGGGTTCTTCCCAGCAAAATTCCACACATGCTTTAAATAGACAGATAAATCGTTAGCCGTAGTGACATTCATCCCGGCAGGATAAACCGTTTTACCTCCCAATGACTTTGCATAATTAATAAAATTGCTTTTACCAACTTTTTCACGCAGCATAATGAAGGCTATATTATCAGAGTACACGATACACTTTTCCAGCAAATCGCGAATCGTATAAGAAGTCCCCACCCGGTCCTTTTGGATGACACCGCTTCCTCCGTAGTAGTGATGGGAACGATATGTAAGCTTTTCACTTAAATTAATTTTTCCTTTGGAAGCCAAATCATAAACAAACAAGGCTAACGGAAGCTTTATTGTACTCGCCGCAGGCCTTATTTTAGAAGAATTATAGGAATACGTCTCCCCTGTGCTCAAGTTCTCATAATAGATTGAAATATTGGGATACGCTTTAATTGACGGCTTAACATAAGATTCAAGCGTGCCTGCGGCTTTAGCCTCAAAAGCACCCATGCTTTGAAAAAACAGCATGAATGCCAGTAAAAAACAAGCTGACTTCTTCATTTCCTCTCTCCGCTCTATACTTTTTAGTTCTATTAAACTATAAAATGGAAAAGTTTTCTATAATTAATTTAAGTTCAAAGGATTCACTGAGTCAACGGTATAAAGTCTTTGTATTGAATTAATGTTCTATCTCTTATGCTCACCGCCTCCTTCATTAACTTTATTGAAGATTATAGAAAAACAAAAAAATCAATCAAACGTTTGATTGATTTTTTGAACCATAGAGGCTATCCATCATTATTTATTCCTTCTTATTAAAAACCAGACCGATCCTTGTACCTTTGGCATCACTTTTAATATACACTCTGTCGCTAAAACGTGACATCAGGTGAAAACCCTGGCCAAGAGTCGAGGTGGTGGAAAACCCCTGGATTAATGTGGCCTTGGGCAGATCATTCAATTGGATTCCTGATCCTCGGTCATCTATCAAAAAGATGATGTGCTGGTCTGAGCACCATGTTTCCATTGTTCCCTTTGCAGCATGTTTGAGGGCATTTGTAGCAGCTTCCTGGATCGCGAGTGTAATCTGGAGATGCCTGTCTTCCGCAATTCCTTCCTCTGTTAAATCTCTTTTGATATCCTGCCTCATATATTGCAGCTGCTTTAATTCAACCAGTTCAAAGACGCTCTTCTTCCGGTAGTTATGTAAAAGTTCATTAATTTCCTGGTCGTTTGTTAAAATCATTTTTCCTTTTGTAATAGAGCGGATTACTTCTTTGTAGGTCTCCCATTGTTTGAGAAGGAGCTGTTTTTCTCTTTGGACGACTTCCGTTACATCAAATGAAAGAAATCCACCTGTCTGAAATCCCAAGGGAATGGAGTGAATATCGATATATCTTTCGTTGTCTGCATCTATTATAAGTTCTCTTTCCGGTTTGTTGGCCTTAATGGCTTTCTCCATTAAAGAAATCATTTCCGGTTCGTTAAGATAGGTAAACGGCCCGCCGCTCATCTGTTTCAGGCGGCCTTTCTCATATTTAAATGTTGAGCCGACGACTAAACGGTCCAAAAGCTCTGATTTTAAAAGCTCATTATGCAGGTCTTCCCTCAGCTTTTCTTTAATATCATCCTGTAAATGTTCTGTCAGGCTGTTGATGACATCCTTTTTATCCATATATAAAAATTCATATTCATCTCTTGAAAGCCGATTATCCGATTCTGTCTCTCTCACAACTTTAATAATGTCAAAAGCAATTAAATTTTCGAAATCCTTATGATACACTGGCGAAACATGGACCTTTACGTCTCCAATTTCAAGGGAATATTCACGGCGGGGTGCAGAAGTTTCAACGAGCAATCCTACACGGCTGATTCCGCAAAGCAAACCTGAGTATTCTTCCTTATTATCCAAGTCAACCAGCTGAACTCTAGTCGGAGGATCTAGCTTCCGCCGCAGGGATCCGCCTTCGATCAGCTCTAAACAGTTATCACAATCTGCATTAATTGGACATGAATCACATTGAATCATCTAATCACCGCCTGGATAGTAAAAAAATACTACTATAAATTTAAAATCCTTTTAAAAGATTTGGTAATATTTTGATATATTTATTATATCAAAAGAACTAATTAAATGTTTCTCCATGATGCTTCTATCAAGCCGGTTTAAGGACATTTAAAATACGTTTTAAGACATATTAGACAGGATTTAAAGCCTTTTAAGACTTTACAATCTTCTTTGCTGTTTATCCATATATTATTAGTTTACGGAAGAGATTTTTTGGGTAAATATACCCAACCGGCTTCGTATAATAAATTTTAAAATCTGCATGGAGAAGGTCAAAAAAATGAAGATTTATCAGAATGCCCTGTTTGGTTTTGTAGTTTTATCCCTATTGGCTTCAAGCATTTGGAACTATTATGCTTTTCAAAGTCTGGAGAACCAGTCTGATCGATTCATTAATCGGTTAATTCCTTTAGAAATGACGATCGGAAATATATTCAAAAATCTATTAAACCAGGAAACAGGAATGAGGGGATACATTTATTCAGAAGACATCAAATTTCTTGATCCGTATAATGCAGGGAGAGAAAGACTTGACTGGAACATAGCTCAAATAAAAGTCCTGAGCAAGGACTACCCGGCTATTTCAGATTATTTCCATACCCATTCTTTGCCGCAGATCAAGAAGATACAATCTGCTTTTGAAAATGAGATCAACGCAGTCAGTGCTGCTCCATCAGATTTTGGGATCAGCATTCTGGCATCCAAGAAAGAAATGGACATTTATCGCATTCAGCATGAAGAGCTGCTAAACCTGGTGACCGGGGAAATGGAACTAGCAATGGAACATCAGAAAAGTGCGAGCCAAAGAGCGAAATACTTTTTAATTTTTGCTATTATTATTGCCGGCGTATCGGTAATTCTTCTATTGTCCACCTACCGCAAATCTTCAAAAGCTGAACATTTTATGATGCTTGCATCCCTGGATGGACTTACAAAAATTCCAAATCGGCGGTCTTTGGATCATCAGCTTCAAAAACAATGGAAAAAGCATCTGGCAAGTAAAGGAAACCTCGGCATTATCCTTTTGGATATTGATTTTTTTAAAAAGTATAATGATGAATATGGACATATCCTTGGAGATGACGTGCTTGCAAAAGTTGCGGAAACCTTACATAAAACAGCAAAAATGCAAAAGTGCTTTGCCGGCAGATATGGCGGAGAAGAATTCATGATCATCATGCCAAAAGCAACTAAAGCCCGCATGCAATCACTTGGGCAAACTTTAAATGACAAAATAATGACCCTCTCAATTGAACACAGCCAGTCTCCTTATAAGGTACTAACCATTAGCCTTGGCGGAGCAATCGGGAAGCCAGCCGCGGATATGCTGCCTCAGAATCTCACACAGATGGCCGATGATATGCTATACAAAAGCAAGGAAAATGGCCGGAATCAGTGCCATATACAACCGATTTAGGGGCAGGGAGGTTTCCTGCCCTTTTTTTATCGGAGGATAAGTGCAAAATAATTGAAAACCATTTTTTCTTTTAGTATGATGGAAAACGGTTTTGTTTTTTATTACTCCCTAGAGATGCACAAGATGACAAAAAATAAAAACAGTAGAATAGTAAAGGGAGAAATATAGATGACAAATGAATTAGCAGATTATTACAAAGAGTGGATTGAACAAAATGAAGTGCTGGTCGTCAAAAGCACTGAAAAAAAAATCTTAGTAGGCAGACTCATTAACTACGATGAAAAGGAACAATGCATATCCTTATATATAGATGAAGAAAAACGGATTGAAACCTTGGAGATTTCTGAACTCTCTTCTATTAAAACCCTTTTATAGCATGCTCCATACCACTTCATTAAGCACCGGTAATCCGCCGATTATCCTTTCCACGGGACAGGACCTTCCGCCTGTCCCGCTGAATTTCACTATCTTACAGTTTTAGCTCATAAACCTACAGCGGCCCGCGCTGTTATTGCCTGGCACTTGGGCAAGCCCGCTCCGCTCAGGTGAAAAGCCTGGTCTATTTGCGGATTTTGCTTGTCTATTTGTGGATTTCCCTGGTCTATTTACAGATTTCCCGTTCTATTTGCGGATTCCCCGTTCTATTTGCAAATTCTCCAGATCTATTTGCAGATTCCCCTTGTCTATTTGCAGATTCCCATCTATTTGCCAGATTCTCCAGATCTATTTGCAGATCCCTCTGTTCTATTTTGCAGATTTCCCCTATCTATTTGCAGATCCCTCTGTTCTATTTGCAGATTCCCTATCTATTTGCAGATTCCCCTTGTCTATTTGCAGATTCCCCTTGTCTATTTGCAGATTCCCATCTATTTGCCAGATTCTCCAGATCTATTTGCGGATTCCCCTTGTCTATTTGCAGATTCCCCGTTCTATTTGCAGATCCCTCTGTTCTATTTGCGGATTCCCCGTTCTATTTGCGGATTCCCCGTTCTATTTGCAGATTCCTCTGTTCTATTTGCGGATTCCCCGTTCTATTTGCAGATTTCTCCAATCTATTTGCACTTTCCCCGTTCTATTTGCAGATTCCCTGGTCTATTTGCAAATTCCTATCTATTTGCAGATTCTCCAGATCTATTTGCAGATCCCTCTGTTCTATTTGCGGATTCCCCTGGTCTATTTGCAGATTCCAATCTATTTGCCAGATTCTCCAGATCTAATTGCACTTTCCACGTTCTATTTGCAATTCACCATAATTCAATCAAACGTTTGATTGATTAATAATTTTCCGCACAAAACACAGCTCTACTACGTTTGCCTCAAGCAGCCTATATATTTTCAAATTTTCTTCCCTTCTATACCAATAACTACTAAAAATATAGGTAACTCCTCCGATAACATTAGTAAGACCATAGCACTGATTTTTAAGTCATACAAAGAGGAGGGTAAGAAGACTTTCGCTTTTCCTAACCCGGAGACTTTTTAGCATGTTCCGTGTTACTGGGAGAATTGCTTTGCATATCCAAACGGCATCTTTATTAAGCATGAGGTTCATCAACAAGTACAGGGAGTTGTCGACATGAAAAAAATACGCATCTGCTCATTTGCAGTGATCGCCCTGCTGATCACAGCCTTCTTTTTCCTGCCAAGCACACAGGCAGCCAGTAAAGTTCATACAGTTTCGTCAAATGATACGGTTAAATCCATTGCTGCCAAATATAAGATATCGCCTGCCCAACTTTTGAAGCACAATGGATTGCCTGATGAAAAATTATATCCTGGCCAGAAACTGCAAATCAATTCTGCCACATATAAAAGCGCCCAATACCAATGGTATGAGCGAGGCAGGCAAATTGCGAGCTATGCCAAAACATTTGACGGATTTAAGAAGGAAATGGGAGAAGAGTCACCAGAAAAAGGGTTTGATTCCAGCGGCCTTATTTATTGGACACTGTCACAGCAAGGGATCCCTTTGGATCGCACGACCATTGACGGATTTTATAAGCTGGGGATGGAAACGGACTCACCAAAAGCCGGAGATCTTATATTTTTTGTAAAAAAAGATAAGACCGGAAAAGTAACAGAAGTGCTGACGGGCGGAATATACCTCGGTGATAAGCAATTTGTCCATTCCGGATATGGATCTTCTTCCGTTAAAGTAAAATCAGTAACTGACAAGTGGTTCAAAGATTACAGTTATGTCTTTAAAACCTTTACTCCTAAAGGAGAGCATGTGGTCCAAAAGGGTGATACCCTAAAAAGTGTTGCCGCGACATACAATAAAACACCATCTGCACTGAAAAAACTAAATGGACTTCCGTCTGACACCATCCTTGAAGGACAATTTTTACAGGTATACAATGAACCGCTATTTCCTTTCTATTCTGAAAAGGATGCTGCTTATAACAAAGCCATTGATGTTATCAAGTATGCCTATACATTCAGAGGCTATGAATATGTATGGAGCGAAGAAAGCCCTGAAGAAGGCTTTGACTGCAGCGGACTCGTTTATTATGTTATGAAACAGCATGATCTGGCAATCAGCCGTAAATCTGCGGCATCCTACTCAAGTTTGCTGGAAGTAATTTCAGAGCCGAAAACTGGAGACCTTGTATTTTTTGAAAATACAGGCACCCGCACAGGAGTTACCCATATGGGCATCTATCTCGGAAATGGCTATTTCATTAATACGACAGAGAGAGCCGGAGTGCATATCTCTCATCTATCATCATCCTTTTTCACTAAGAAGTTTCACAGTTACGGAGACAGCGCCTCTCTTTTTCAATAAAATGAAACTTCAATCAGTGGGGGGTTCCTTATCCCCCACTGATTGTTAGTCACGTTCTAGTGTCGCTAAGATCTCCGCTAGCGCTTAGATCAATCGACACTACGATCCCGATTGGTTCAACTAAGCCTCTGCCTGCGCGTCGGCAAGTTTCACTGTATCTCACCAATCGGCCTTTACGGGCAGTTTGACCCCCACTTATCCTCCTTTGATTTCTCTGAATCTTGATGTGGGGGGTTACTGCCCGTTAGACTTCGATAAAAGCCAAAGAAGACTGCCTATAATCACCAGGCAGTCTTCTTTAATCCAACTCTTCTTCTTTATATTTATTTGTCGCTTTTTCCAGTGCCTTTAAAAAGTCCTTATAGTTGTCTGTCTGCTGCTTTCGGTTGTTCATGGCAAAATCACGATCTTTAAAGAAGCTTTTCCTCAGCTTGGTTGAAAGCTCCAGCTGAACTCCCCCGCCTTTTTTGCCGCGGTTCACAATATTTTTCCTGCCTGTTCCGCCAAGGCGGTCAGGAGCATTTTCCACATCAAAGCCTGCATCTTCAAGAGCATCCTTTACAAGCCGCTTATACTTCTTATTTCTGCCGCCAACATAGACTTTTTCGTCATTCACATCACGGTAGCCATGAATGGACAGACTTGTTATCGCTTCCTCTGCCATTTGAACACCAGCCGGTTCATCATAAAGAGTCGAGGTAATATGAAGGATACTGTTATTCTTCGGTTTCAGCCCCTCAAAGATATAGGTGCTGGCATCAAGCCTTTCACCCAGATCCTCAGCCAATTCGCCGGTCCCGATCTCAATATTGCCTCCATGTATCGCAAAAATGGCTACTTCGGGGTTGCGCTCGTAGATTTTGATCCGATAATCGATATTCTCTTTTTCATATTTTTTCAATTCAGCAAAGCTGCGATATTCTTCAGGTCCCGTATTGCCGGGCAGCAATGATTTGATTATTAGAATCAGTAATATAATAACGATGCTAAAAAGACTTATGCGCAACATGGAAAAAACTCCTTATTATAAGAAGAAGCAAGCAGATCGTTCCGCTTACTTCTATGACTTTTTATGCTTGTGCATTTTCATACTGCTCAATTTTTTTCTGTTCATCAGGTGTTAACGTATCCGTGCGTTTAAGTGTGTTAAGTGTTGTTAATAGTGCTCCTACAAGTACGATTGGCAGGATCCATCCTGTTACTTTTTTTACTGTGTTCATTTCCCTATTTCCCCTTTTCGTGTTGTGCTCTCCAAATGCCGTTCCGCCGCGGATCGCCCGCTCCGAACATCGATTTCTCTTTTTGGCTCATAATGAGCCCCTGAACTCCCCCGTAAAACATGGGTGAAACTTTATGGATGACCTGATAGTCCCTGGCCTCTAACTCTGTCAATACATCTTTCCGGAATGGTGATTCCGTATGGATTGTACTGTTTTCAAATGTAAAACGGTCTCGATTTACGATTTCCTGAAGATCTCCTTCTCCTTTTGTGTAGGAATAAATCACCTGCATAAGAATCTGAGGAATTCTGTTTCCGCCTGGTGAACCGATGCCGATGACTTCTTCAGGGCTTAT
Source organism: Cytobacillus firmus DS1 (assembly GCF_000565285.1). Lineage (GTDB taxonomy): Bacteria > Bacillota > Bacilli > Bacillales > Cytobacillaceae > Cytobacillus > Cytobacillus firmus_A. The sequence goes on from NZ_APVL01000012.1 coordinate 18,620, forward strand.
CATAACGGTGGGTGCCGTAAAAGTTCTGGACCTCTTGTTGGGTGCTTGCCCATTGATTCCGCCATCTGCGAAATTCTTCAGCTGATCATTCAAAAAGAAACCATTTGTATACGCCCCGGAACCGAAATAATTGCTTAATGTGTTGGTCGCGGAAATCACAGTTCCCTCTTTATCCATAACAACAAAGTGGGTCGTGCTTTCATGTTCTTCCTCTTCCTCCGCATACCGATTCCCGCTATCTTTTGCCAGTTCTTTTTTAAGAAGTGAAATATGATCATCGCTGATATATTTGGAAATTTCCTCTGCAGTTACACCGTCGCCTATATGAACTCTTCGGTCTTCATAGGATGCTTTCGCGATCTTTCCGATCCTGTCGATATATTCTGCCTGGTTTCGCGGATCCAAACCGGTCTCCTCTGCCAGCTTCAGCATTTGAAGAAGAGTTGTTCCGGAAAAAGGCGGGGGAGCTGTGAACACTTCATAGCCGGCAAATGATCCTTGAACCGGCTCCGAGTGCCTCACCTTATACCGCTTAAAATCATCAAGCGGAATGCCGGTCTTCGCTTGGACCGCTTTCGCAATATCTCCCTGATAAAAGCCAGCACTTCCTTTTGTCTGAATCGTCCTCAGTGTTTTAGCCAAATCCTTTTGGACAAGAATTTCACCGGGCAGAATCGCTTTACCGTTTGGGTAGAATCTTCGGGTACTGCCTGAATTCACCCTGTAACGGGCCGTCTCCAGCCGATGGGAAAATCCCCGGTCAACCGCAAACCCTTTTTCCGCATATTCAACGGCCGGATCGATAAGTCTTTTCATATCCTTAGTGGCGTATTTTTGATGGATTGCCTCCATCCCGGCAACCAGTCCGGGAACACCGGAGACGCCGGTGCCGCTATAAGTCGAAGGAGAGGTTTCCCTATAATCGATAAAATCAGGTTCACCTTTAGCAGGAATGACCAGCATTCCCCCGCCTCCTCCAATTCCTGACGCAAAAGGTTCAACAACGCCGAGTATGTAGGAAATGGCAATGGCAGCGTCTGCTGCATTGCCTCCGTTCTTCAGGACATTCATCCCTACATCGACCGCAATCGGATGGGAGGCGCTCACTCCATAGAATGCGTCAGTTTGTTTTTTAAAAGGTGTAAGAAGATTTTTTTCAGGGGACACACCCGTACAACCGGTAAGCAGGCAAACGGAAACAATCAGCTGCCAAAAAGTTCGGTTTCTCAATCCCGTGCCCCCTTAAAAAAGTGATTAGTTTTCTTTATTTTGACGTTTTTTCATGTGATCAATTACATGCTTATGATTTGCAATAATTTCAATCTTATTATCCTGCTTGGACCAATAAACATTTTCAGCAGTTTCTTTTGTTAATTGCCTGTACACCCGAAGCTGGTCGAAATAGCCGGTGGCCAGTCTTGGTGTGGCTTCTTCTATTTGAAAAGGAATCACATCGATCGTTGCTTTTCCATCTTCGGTCAGGTTATATTGGACCATTGCGGAATCCTTTGTACGCGTCCACCCCTGGTCAAACACGAAATTGCCCAGGCTGTAGAAAATGATTCCATCTTTGTAGACGTCAAACGATTGAAGTACGTGGGGATGATGCCCGATAATGATGTCAGCCCCGGCATCGACCATGGCTTTAGCCAGTGCTTTTTGGCGGGGAGTAGCTTCCGTATCGTACTCCTGTCCCCAATGGACATTCACCACTACCAAATCAGCATTTCCATGGTCTTCATTTTTCACTTTTTCTATCATGTCAAATAACACATCAGGATTTGCGCTCAATAGACCGTTTCGATCTTTTGTAGCGATTGTGCCTTCCACAAATGCATCAGTGAATCCAAGCGTTGCGACACGCACGCCATTAACATCCTGATAGTTGATATGTTCTTTGGCTTCCTTGCGATTCTCGCCTGCACCGACGTAATCCATGTTGTAGCGGTCAAACACATCCAATGTATCCCTTAAGCCTTCTTCGCCATAATCCATTAAGTGATTATTGGCAAGGCTCATTACGGTAAAACCGGCATTCTTAACCGCATGAATGGCATCCATGTCTGTGTGCAGATGAATGCTTTTTTCAGTTTCTGTATAGTCTGCAGCATCGTTTTTTAAAATAGGGTGCTCAAAGTTCCCGCTCACATAATCAGAAGCATCAAAATAAGGTTTTACATGGCGGAACAAATAATCGGCTCCATACCGGTTCGTTACTTCTTTAACATGGCGCCCCATCATAACGTCCCCGACCATCGTCATTGTCAGCTTCTGATTCTTCCTTGGCTCTACATCTTTCACTGCATCTGTTCTCCCGATCCAGGTCGATGCAACCAGAAAGATGACCAGAATCGGCACAATAACAGCAATATAGCGAAGGTTCTTATACTTCGTCCTTTTGATAAAAATAAGCAGTTTTTCCTGAAAATTTAAGGTTCGCTTCATTCCATTCACTTCCCTAGAACAAGTAGTACACGTTCATGATTCCGAACGTTAAACCGGATAACAGAAGCGTACTGCCAAGTGTTAATGGCATTCCTTGTTTTTGAATTGTGTTGGCAATTAATCCCGGAACAATGACCCCGATTCCGCGGAATTCAAAGATTTCAAATGGCATAACCGGGTAAAAATAATCGAGAATCAGCTTTAAGCAAATCCCTGTAATCAGCATGGCAGCAAATTTTCTTCTGCCGTACAAAATCACCCATCTGCCAATGCCGTGTGTAACAATTAAATAAGTTAAGATACTAATCAATAAGACCACAATCATAAAAACAGGCTGGTTAAAAACCAGTGCTAAATATCCAGGCACGACAAGGCCTGCAGGCAAGACACCTGTTTTTTCTGTAAAAATAAGACTTAGCGTTACACCCAATACAAGGGCAACATATAAATCGGCACCAAACATTCTTATCCCTCCCCCTTAACTTGCTTTTCTTTTTATGACCAATTCTTTAATGGCATCGATCAGCGGCTCTGCCGAACCATGAATATTTCCGACACCATAGACAATTCTGTTTTCCAGATAAGGTTCAAGTTCAGCCATAATTTCTTCTGTTGTATAATCTTCCAGATCCAAATACACTTTTGTATCCAGCTTATCTTCCTCATGAGCATCTGTAATGGGGTCAGTCGTCTGACCAATTGCTACGACCACTTCTGCTTTAATATAAGGAAGAACATCGCGGGCAAACTGTTCCGTGCGATCCACTCTGTCTGCACGGCAGTTCATGATAACAATAGGTGATTCTGTGCTGTACCCCAGCGTGCTCACACGCTCCCAGATTCTCAATGTGGATGACGCATCATTGGCTGCAAAACCATTTACAAAGAATGAAGGATTTGCATCGTCGCCAAAACGGGTAATTCTCATTGCCCCCGGGTCTGGATGAGCATTCAGCATCCCGCGGAATGCCGTTTCTTCATCAATTCCAAGCGCCTCTGCCACAGCCAGTGCAAGGGACGCATTATCAGGGAATACCATATAATCAAATTCGCGCAGGAATTCCTCTGTAATTCTGGAGTTGTCAGCCACAATCACTTGCGTGTTCCGTTCAGACGCAATTTTTCTGAAAAAGTCCAGATACTCACTCTCGATCGTAACCAGGTGGCCATTATAAGGAATGGTTGCTGTAAAAGCTTCCGCCACCTCATCAAGAGTAGGCCCCATTACATCCATATGGTCCTCGAGCACATTAACAATCACACCGATATTTGCCTGGATCATTTTGTTCTGGAATGTCAGCTGATAATCCGGCTGTACAGCCATACATTCGCAAACAAGCGCTTCTGCTCCAAGCTCAGCAACCTCTTTGACAACCCGGCGCTGCTCACCGATATTCGGACCTTCCGGCCTGCGCTTAATCGGTTTTTCTTCATCTGTATGCCAGTAAATCATACGGGCTGAAGTACCCGTGGTTTTCCCGACCGTTTTATATTCAGCTTCTTGAATGACACCCGTAATCAATCGGGTAACGGTCGATTTCCCGCGAATCCCGTTCACATTTACTCGAACAGGGATGGAATCCAGCCTTTTCTGATGCTTTCGCTGCTCCACGATTCCATAGATTACGAGAAATAACGCACATATAATGATGAGAGCCATTTGAACAACCTCTCTTTAAATATTTTTTTAACACTGTACAAGGCTACAACGTTTCAAACCTCCGTACAACCGGAAAATTATACTAAAATATCTTATAGGTCTTCTTTAACTGCTTGTGAATTTCCACAAGGACCCTCAACCCTTTTTCGTTAGTACTTTCAGAAGGGGCAATAGTTTGGATACTTTGGTTTTGTATGTGTAAATTTCATTTAATGTAAGTAAAATTACTATTTTTATATAATTTGGATTTAGTGTTCTTATTTGTAAATAATTATAAGATTTATCCATCCTGAGTTCGCCGGGCTTGTTACTTAGCAACAATTACTCTTAAAAGCAACATGAAAATGTGGTAAATTTATACTATAATACCGAAAGGAGGTAATAGGATAATAGACTCAGTTGCCCATGAGTATGCTGAGTTGAGGAACTGCACTTAAATAAATAATTTTTAGGAGGTTTTATCAGAAAATGAAAAAGATTTTAGGTACAGGGTTTGTCGTATTTATTTTTGCGTTCTTTTTCGGCCAGTTAACCTTTGCGCAAAGCTCTGGCATTTCTTCAGGGGTTCCGGTGACGGGTACTTTATCTTCAGAGGAAGCTGAGAATACATATTATTTCTCAACTGATAAAGATGGGGAAGTTTATATAACACTTGATGAAAGTACTGGCGGATTTTATATGTATCTCTACAATGAGAATGGAAATAGAGTATCTTCGGATTATTTCAGCTCCCGCGGCGGAAAAGCTGTTATTGATAAAAAAATTCAAAAAGGGAGTTATTATATAGTAGTAAAGCCTTATAACTGGAATGGAATCTCCAGTGCCAGCTTTAAACTGAAAGCCACCTATTCTTCCCATATTAACCGCAATGCTTCCTCTTTCGAGCCAAATGATACGATTGAAACAAGCCTGCCCGTAAAATCAGGTGAGGTTTATCAATCAGCCAGCGAATCAAATATCGACCAGGATGTATACCAATTTACAACCAATAAAGACGGTGAGGTTTATATTACTTTAGACGAAGCCGGCGGCGGATACTATATGTACCTTTATGATGAAAATGGAAATAGAGAAGCTTCAGATTATTTTAGCTACAGCGGCGGTAAAAGCGTAATTAATAAGAAAGTCCAGCAGGGTACCTATTATGTGAAAATAAAGCCGTATAACTGGAATGGCATCACTAGTGCCAAATATAGATTCAAAGCCACTTACCCTGGTTCCATTAACCGTAATTCATCTTCCTTTGAACCAAATGAAACATTTGAGACGGCAATGCCGATCAATTCCGGACAAAGCTACAGCTCCAGCAGTTACTCCAGCATTGATCAGGATACCTACCAATTTACAACTAATCGTGATGGTAACGTCCGAATTGCCCTGGATAATGCAAAAGGCGGATTTTATATGTATCTTTATGATGCTAATGGAACCAGAGTAAGCTCTGATTATTTCAGTTATGCCGGCAGCACAGCCGTTATCGATAGAGACCTGAAGAAAGGCACATACTATGTAAAGATTAAGCCTTATAACTGGAATGGTATTACAAGTGCTTCGTATCGTTTGCATGCTTCGTTCCCGGCACCGGCAAATGCCTGTGACCGTTATAAAGGCGTTTCAAAGATCTGGTGGGATGGCATTGAGCTGAAGCCAGGCCAAATCGGACGGTTAATCGTAAAGAAAGATACAACATTATTTAAATTAAACGGTGAACAGAAGTCGCCTTCCCGCACCCTAAAAGCAGGCGAATTTTACCGCATCTATGCTTTTAAACCTGGAATGCTGAGCGTCGGCGGCGGATATTATGTAGACCGCGATGCAAAAGTCACATATGAAACACCGAGCAAGGCAAAGCTAGAAGCGGTTAGATGTATTCAGAACCGATAAGTTAATAAAAAAGAAAGTCCTGCAGATGGAATCTCTGCAGGACTTTCTTTTTGGAGACATGGGGACGGTTCTTGCGTTTTGTAATTTACTTGAAACACAGGAACCGTCCCTTTGTTTTCTGTTTTCATGTCCTTGTTTTTTATATCTTGAACTTCTTAATCATTAGCTGAAGCTCATCCGCCATATCCGACAAGGAAGCAGCGGTTGCAGACATTTCTTCCATAGTTGCCAGCTGTTCCTGGGTGGCAGCTGAGATATCATGTGTACCGGATGCTGCTGATTTTGTGGCTTCCTCAATTACATTTGATGACTGAACCATCTGATCTGTCCCTGCTGAGATTTGCTGCGCTGCAATGGATACTTCATGAATTTGATTGGATGCATTTTCAGTAGAGTTCTGAATGCTTTCAAATGATTGGCCGGCTGTCGATACCATGTCGATGCCTTTCAGCACTTCCTTCTTAACAGCATCCATTGAAGTGATCATCATTCTGGTTTCTTCCTGAATCGTCTTAATGAGCTCCTCAATCTGCTTGGCTGAAGATGCAGATTGGTCAGCAAGTTTCCCTACCTCGCCGGCCACTACGGCAAAGCCTCTTCCCTGCTCTCCTGCTCTTGCTGCTTCTATTGCGGCATTTAATGATAACAGATTCGTCTGGGAAGCGATTGCAGTGATCACTTCAATAATGCTGCCGATTTCGTCAGAACGGCGGCCTAACTTATTAGCGGAATGGACTAATTCTTCAGCAATGCTATTAATAGAATGCATTTGAAGAACTGCCTCTTTTACCGTAACACTTCCATCGTTTGCATTAGTTGCAGCCAGGATTGAGATGGAAGAGGCTTCCTGTGCACCTGAAGCCACCTGCTGTATGGCAGCCGTCATTTCCTCTATTACCTGTGTCATCTTTTCAACACTGACCAATTGATCCTCAGCACCGGATGACACTTCTTGTATGCTTGCCACAATATGCTCTGCTGCTTTACTTGTATGTGTGGCACTGGCTGTCATTTCTTCTGAAGAAGATGCCAGCAGTTCTGAGCTTTCCTGGATATGGGCAATAACACTTCTGAGCCCCTTCATCATGCTGTTAAAAGAAGCGCCCAACTGACCGATCTCATCTTTTGAAGAATATGAAAATTCCGCCCGCAAATCTCCTTCTTCGGCCGTTTTCATTAACTCCTGCAGATTTTTCACCTTAGGCACAATCAATTTATAGATTATGAACCCTGTCAGACCGCAGATAAGAATGGCCAGCCCAAGCAATCCCAGCATCATAAAAGATGCTGTCTGAAAACTCTTGGAATTTGTTTCATTTAATTCCTGTGCACGCTGATCATTATAGGCAGTCAATTCATCCACAATTGCCCCTATTTCGCTGCGGAGAGGCTTGACACTATTGGTGAACATGGCATATGCTTCTTCATTCTTGTTGGATATTGCCAGTTCTTCGGTTTTCTTTAGCGCAGCGGAATACTGTTCAATTAATTCCTCATAATTCTTTAGCTTCCCCATCACATAATCGCTTCGGTTTTTTCCATATTCTTCAATAATGTTATTATTATCAGCCTGATTCGTTTCGATATTTTCCACTAATTTCTTTGTGCGTTCCGGATCGTTTGTTACCATCATTTCCATAATATATGTATCAATCTTCCGGTTATTGATCTGAACTGTCTCCATCTGTTTTATAGGAATGAGTCTTTCCTCATACATAAGTTCAGTGTTCTCGGCCATCCTTTCCATATAAAGGAATCCTGTTAATCCAACTCCGATAATAAAGAGCAGGGAAACAAATATTAACATTAAAAGTTTATTACCAATTCTGATATTTTTCACCTGTAAACCTCCCGTATATCATAAAATCGCATAGTCCTTTATCCCTATATATACTTTACAATATTAAGCGTTTTTCGTTTTTTATATTCAGGCATGAAAGGTACAAAAACAGACTATTTAGTCCGAAATTCCGGCATAATATGCCATATTTCGTACATTAGACAACTCTCCTGATTTGCATATAAAGAAATACAATTATCCGTTAAAAGAAAAACAAAAAGAGAATGGACACTGCCATTCTCTTTCACAAAGCTGGAAGGATGGTTAACAAAATTTCATCCGTTTCTCAGTATGCTCCACATACCTTCACACCATTCCGGCCACACCTCTTCGCCTCATAAAGGGCAGTATCCGCGCTTTTCAAAAGATCTCTGTAAGAAGCACCATCATGAGGATAAAGGGATATGCCAATGCTTGAAGTGGTATGAAGTTCATATTCCCCAATGACCCACGGATCCTGCAGCTTCATTAGTATCCGTTCGGCAATCATGGCGGCATCTCCCACATCGTTCATTTCCGGCAGCAGAATGGTAAACTCATCTCCGCCTTGACGGGCAAGCGTATCACTTTCCCGCAGGCAGCTTTTCACTCTTTCAGAGAATTGCTGAAGCAGTGCGTCCCCTATATCATGGCCCAGCGTATCATTGATGTGTTTAAATTTATCCAGGTCCAGGTACATGATGGCCAGTTTGCGCCCGTAGCGCTTTGCTTCTTTCAGGGCTTGTTCAGCCCGCTCCTGAAACAGACTTCTGTTTGGCAGGCCGGTAAGCATATCATGGAACGCCATATAGCTTAGTTTTTCTTCAAGCATCCTTCTTTCAGACACATCCCTGGAAACCACCTGAAGGTACAGTACTTCTCCTTCATCATTTATGACTGGTTTTCCATGGGCTTCTACCCAAATCCAATATCCATTGGCATGCTTGAACCGAAACTCTGCCACCTGGCTTTCTTTTGTCATGAGCGCTTTGACAAATTGACTCTCCACATTCATGCGGTCTTCAGGGTGAACAAGGTCAAAGCCCAGCTGATTCACCAGCAAATGCGGCGGAAAGCCGAGGATCGTTTCATACGATGGCGAAGCATATGAAATCCTGCCTGCCGCATCGATTGTAGTTACTAAGTCGGTCATATTGTCTGCAATGAGCCTGTACTGCTCCTCGCTTTTTTTCATGGCCAATTCCGCTCTTTTTCTTCTGGAAATATCCTGCACCATCATAAGCACAGCGGGTTCACCCTCATGCTCCAGGAAAATCCCAGTCACCTGAACATCGATCACCTCTCCATCGAGCCTGATGACTTTCTCCTCTGCCGGAGGAATGGTTTCCCCCGATTCCCTGAGTTCTGCAATACGCTTCCGGACCAATTCAGCTGATTCCTTATGCGCAAAGTCAAGAACAGATCTGCCCATTAAGTCCTCGAGTGAGGAAGCGCCGAGCAACTCGATACAAGCCGGGTTGGCATACGCAATCTTTCCTTTTATATGCACCACAATGCCTTCAGGAGAATGTTCAACCAGCCGGCGGTATCTTTTTTCACTATTTTTCAATTCATTTATCATTCTTTTACGATCGGTTATATCCTTGAATTCTGTCAATGTGGCCCATTCGCCATCATATTTCAGGGAAACAGAACCGACTTCAGCGTCAAAGATCGATCCGTCTCTGCGGAGCAGCTGAATTTCTGTAAAAGGAATTGTCTGGCCTTTTGATGCCGTCAAGATCCTTTCCTTTGTTTCATCATGATAGCCGGGATGAATATAGGAGAAAATTGATTTTCCCATGAAATCATCGACCATAAGCGAATCTGCCGCAGCCTGATTGGCATAAAGAATCTTCCCCTCATGATGAATGACAATTCCCAGCGGAGACAGCTCGACAATCTTCCTGTTTCTTTCTTCGCTTTCAATCAGGGCTTTCTGGGCTTTCTGTTCTTCCGTTAAATCCAGAGCAATCCCATATACCCCAAGGATCTTGCCGCCTGCGATGATTGGCACCTTTGTCACCAGCAAAGGAACTCTGTCTCCTGTCTTATGAATTACAGCGCACCTGTACTGCAGAGTATTCCCTTTCACAGCTTCTGCAAATTTCGCTTTACTTTGCACCAGGCAATCCGGAGCAACGAGTTCCTCAAAAGAAATGCCGCGAAGCTCATCCTGTGAAAATCCGGTCACCCTTTCAAAAGCAGGATTCGCCTTGATAAGAGAACCATTTACATCCATGGAAAAAATAGAATTATGATTATACTTAAATAAAGATTTATATTTTTCCTGGCTGATTTTCAATGCTTCCTCAGCCTGTTTTTGTTCGGTAATATCATTCCGGATGGAAACATACCGATAAGGCTTCCCCTGTTTATTCAGGAAAGGAACAATCGTAGTATGCACCCAGTAATGGCTGCCATCCTTTGCCCGATTGCGCACCTCTCCACGCCAGGTGTTCCCCCTTCCAATCGTCTTCCACATCTCCTTGAAAAAGTCTTTGGAATGGTAGCCGGAATTCAGGATGTGATGGTCCTGTCCAAGCAGCTCTTCTCTTAAATATCCGGAAATTTCACAGAATGTATCATTTACGAATTGAATGATGCCTCTTTGATCAGTGATGGCGATGATCGAGGAATCATTCAGCGCCCGGTTTACATCACTTAACTCTTCAAGTGACTCCTGCAAAGCCTTCTCACTCTCAGCCAAGGCATTTTTTATCATTCTCTTGTCCTTATTATTTCCTCTGGACGCTATAAAAAAGATCAGGATGGATGTTACAAATATATATATGGTTTTCTTTACTGTCAGAAGAAGGGGAAGCATGTCAGAATGGGCAAACAGACTTTCAATAATTGAATCGGAGAATAATATCCATATAATGACGAACAAGGAATAAAAAATGGTCATCATTAATGGAAACCGGTTAGCAGCAATAAAGCGACTGAACTGCTCTTTGATTATGGACATCTTCCTGAATGCCTCCTTTTATATAAGTAATTCGCCACAAAATGTTCTAATGAGATATTATACCAAATGAGTCTAAAGAACCTATTGAAATTCAGGTTATATCAGTTAAATAAAAGAGCATATAAAGTCCATATTTCCCCATTTCAAACTAAAAATCTGCCATTATAAGCATATTGTCCGTTTCCAACCCCATCAAATTTTCAGCAAGGTTAAAAATCTGCACTTCACACACCTCAAAAATATAGTAAAATATTTATATAATAGTATATTTTTACTAAATCACTCCCCCATGAAAGGTAGATTCCCTATGTCAGCAGGACAGGCAATTGAATTATTAAATCACGCGGCCTTCAATGATGAACTCCCTCCATCGCAAAACCTTATGCAGCAGTATGAAAAGATGATTGTCACAACGCTGCTGCGTTCATTTGCACTCGATTTTATGATTAAAGACCAGAATGGCGGGAATGTGGACACGCCATTGACAGCGAGACAATATGGTTTGAAGGACGAGGATGCACAAAAGCGCTACGATCTCAAAAATCGCGGTGATTATTCGGACAAGAATGTAAGAAAGCAATACCACAGCAATAACTTCATAGATCGAAACAGAGAAGCTTCCGAATTAAAAAAGCAAGGGAAACTTACTGATGCCTATACAGGACAGAAGATTGCCCCAAACGGAAAATATGACCTGGATCATACCATTTCCGCAAAAGAAATTCATGATGATCGAGCCGTATACCTGGCAAATTTAAACGGAGCGGATTTAGCGGTTGCCGATTCCAATCTAAACCATACAAACCAATCCATTAACCGGGCAAAAGGCAAAAAAACAATGGATCAGTTTTTAGCTGATTTGAACAAGAAACAGAATGAATATGAAACCCGGATAACCCAGCTGAAAAAGGAGAAGAACTTAACGGACAAAGAGAGAAAAGAGTTAAATAAGCTGACAAATTTAAGCCAGGCCAATGCAGAAAAAATGAAGGAAGCCGACGCGAAAGCACGGAAAGAATACAATAAAACCATTACGAAAGCCTATTTAAGCGACAAAAAGACCTATATTAATGCCGGGAAAGATGCCCTGAATACCGGCTGGAAAATGGGCGCCCGCCAAACGCTTGGGCTGATCCTGGCTGAAGTTTGGATCATTGCCCGCCAGCGCTTTCCTCTCATTATGGAAAAAATGAAAGGAAAATTTTCACTAAAGGAATTTCTTTTGGAAGCGGCCGGGGCATTTAAAGAAGCTTTCCTGGCTGTGAGGGAGAAGTTCAAGGAGCTGATTACTGCTTTTGCAAACGGCATGCTGGCAGGAATTCTTTCCTCTATATCAACATTTATCATTAACTTCTTCACAGGAACAGCCAAGCACGCAGTGAAAATGATCAGGGAGTTCTGGGGTAGTATTACCCAAATTTTTGACCTCCTGGTTTTTAACCGCCAAAATCTTTCACCGGGAGAATTAGCACGGGAAATTTCAAAGGTTGTCAGCTTAGCGGCAGCCGTGCTTGCGGGGACTCTTGTGGCAGAAAGGCTTGAAAGCACAGGCATCGGCGATCTTCCTGTCATAGGAGAAGCATTGACCATATTCTTAAGCGGCCTTACAACCGGTGTCATCAGCATTTCGCTCGTATATTTCATTGACCATTCAAAAGAAATTCAGAAACTGGTGAAATTCCTGGATGGATTTGCTGACCAGCTGGAGTTAAAGAGGCAGCACTATGCACAGCTTAATGAACAAATAAAACAAAAGGTAAGCGAGTTATCCAGCCTTCCGATCGATCAGCTGAATAAACAATTGGCTCATGTTCAGATGATGACACAGCAAATGAAGCTGGCTGGCACTGATGATGAGCTGAATGAGATTGTGACTAATACAATAAGAACGATGGGCCTCAATTTGCCATATCAGGACCGTGAAGGCTTAACGCAATTCATGCAGGATAAACAGGCCGTATTACATTTTGAATAGGAGTTTCAGCTATGGGTCTATTTGATAAATTAAGAGATTTAAAATTGGATGTGGAAATAAAAGCATCAGATCTAAAATATGCCGTTAGTGATAAATTTGAAGATGTGAAATATTTTGTTGAAGACAAGGTGGATGATGTCAAATTCTTTGTTGAGGATAAAGTCGATGATGTGAAGTATTTTGTTGGCGAGAAGGCAGATGACATGAAATACTTTGTCAGCGACAAAGCCGAAGATCTAAAAGACTTCGCGGAGGATAAACTGAAGATAAAATCAAAAGGCGATGTAGCTGAAGCGGTATCTTATGTACTGTTCCCTCAGCAGATCCCTTTAAAGTTTATCATGAGTTCTGTCGGAAAAAATGCAGCTGCCAACATCCAGTCAAAAAATGATCAGTTAGCCGGACGGGTTAAAGTACTCGATGGCCTGCAAAGCCACGGTGCGGAACTGGAGAAAAAAATACAGCACCATTTTTCCGGGATTCAATCTGTCAGCGCCCAGCTCCAGGATCAGCTGAAATTGTTTGCGGAATGCTTTGAGCGGATTCACAATCGGCCAACTTATGGGATTAAGGAATCAAATGGCCTGATTTCGTTCGACGAGGACTTCGATACACCTGTAATAATGGCGGACTTCGCCAGGTTTGATGAATATCTGGTGAATCTCTATGAGGAGAATGCCGGCATTCTGCAAGGTTTGCTGCGCACCCCTGTATTTGCGGCCATATTGAAATTCCGAGAAAAAACGCTGATGAACAAAATCGATAATGTCCGGTCAGAAGTAAATGAATGCATTAAAAGCATGAGGCCTCTGGTACAATACTTAAACCAATTGAACCTGACATCTGCCAAAATGGCCAGAGAACTGAAAGCACTCGATTCCATCTTCAGCCAGCAGGTTCAAAAGCTTTCTGCCATAGTGGCCGAAAAAACAGATTTTAAACAATTCAGCCAAAACGACACTACCGTTCTGGACACCAATATTAAGCTCGTCCAAATCATTGTATCGCTTCTCAACACACACCTTTTTAATGTTGAGGAAGTTTCTGAGCAGGGCTTTGCTAAAGTAAATTCGGCTGAAGTCCTAAGGGTGGTACAGGAATCTGAAAAAGTGAGACTTCACAGTGGTGCTGCAGCGGCAGCTTCGCTTTGAACTTAATGGAAAAAAACGGGGCTTTTGATCGGAGAGCCCCGTTTCAATCCGGCCAAAAGCCAGCAGCGGCAGACAATTGAAAGTGTTCAATCAAACGTTTGATTGATTTCGGAATATCCACCAAGCACACCAAAAGATTTGATGCACACAGATGGCATGTACTACTTCACACCGCTAAGACAAATTTCGGGGTGGGCCTGACACCCCTGCTGCATTTAGCTATTATGGATAATAACCAGCTTCATCTCCGTCATCTCAGCAATGGCGTATTTGCAACCTTGGGGCCTTTCTGCTTGGCTTCCTCAATCCAGCCAAGTGTACGTACCACTTCCCTAGGAGCGATTAAATGCTGAAACATCTGTTTCCGGATCTAACGGAACATTTATAACGCTTCTAAAAAACAGCTAGTATGAGATAAGAAAGGAAAGCCTCAGAGCTTTCTCTCCAAGGAAATTGGCAAACTAAAAGTGCAGGACTATTATGCATAGGAAAAATGCGAAGTCCTGCACTCTTATTTATATTTCACCCATCTAAGATCAGTCCTACCGCCTTATGCGGTTAACCCCTCAATTCCTCAATTCTTTCGTTTCCTCAAAATCAACAGTCAAATCATCCTTAATAACAACCCCATAAACTTCCTTCGCCTGTTCGACCGTAATATAATCATCCAGCACATCCTCAAGCACCTGATTGATTTCCCGCTCCAAAGGATTGCCGTATCCTGCCGCGTTAGGTGTCCTGATTTCCAATATGTCACCTTTTTTAATTTTGAAGTTTGTCAGTTTCGCATGAAGGCTTTGTTCCCTTTCCGTATTAGGGTTAAGGGTCATGGCACCTGTTAATCCGTCCTGTCCTCCATAGACGCCGCGCGGAGGATCGGTATGGCGGTCACCTTCTCCAGTGAATAGTGTATCACTGAGGAACTCCCAGGTTCTGACTATCCCTTTGCCGCCTCTCCATTTTCCGGCAGCAGCCCCTTCATCCCGGAGCTCATAACGGGTACAGCGCATCGGCAGCCTCATTTCCAGCTCTTCGATTGGATTATTGCGGGTGTTGGCAACAAGATTATCGACACTATCCAGACCATCTTTTCCATAGCGCCCGCCATATGATCCTTCATTTACTTCAATATAAACCCAGTAATTTCCGGACTCATCATTGACTCCGGCATAGGAGTTAAAGTGAACATGAGCGGAGTTACCGGCCGTTGTTTTATCCGGCAATACCTCTGATAGCGCCAAGTTTATTTGGTCTGCTAGCCGCTGTACTTGATTAATCCTTGCTGTACAAGAGGCAGGCGGCTTTGGATTCCAGATGCTTCCGTAAGGAGCTTCCACTTTAATAGGCTTGAAGATTCCGCTGTTTTGCGGGATAAACACATCAGAGTTGGCTTCATCGAGCAAAATGGCACGGACGATTGTATAGGTTGCCGGCAAAGTGGAGCCGGAATATGGAACATTATAGGCTGTTTCTACCTGGTCGGAGCTTCCTGTCAGGTCTACTGTAAGGCTGCTGCCCTCTACCTTCACGCTTGTCTCAATCCTCAGGCGCTCCCCATAGTTACGTCCATCATCATCCAGCCAGCCTGTTGGCGCTTTATAGACGCCATCCGGAATTTTCTCGATTTCCTTCCGGAGCATTTCTTCCGAATAATCCATCCACCGCTTTTCAGCAGCCTGGATCGTCTTTCTGCCATAGCGTTCGATCAGCTCAAGGTAACGCTTCTTCCCGAGCTTGGCAGAAGCGATCATCGCTTCTACATCACCCTTGTTTTCTTTTGGTGTACGGACATTTTCAAAAATATGCCTCCACATGTCTTCATTTTTTACACCTTTGTTATAAAGCTTTACAGCATTATAATGCTTTCCTTCAGCATAAACATCCACTACATCAACCATAAGGCCGGGAGACATTCCGCCCGCATCCAGTACATGTCCTGTGTTGGCAGCGAATCCAACAAGCTCTCCTTCATGGAAAATCGGGAGGATGATGGCTAAGTCCGGAGTATGGGATGCTCCATAATAAGGATTGTTGTGTAAAATAATATCCCCATCATTGATATCATCCCCTAGAAAGTGACGGACCCCTTGAATATAGCCAGGCAGTGAACCGATATGCATAGGAGTTGAATCACTTTCACATAATTCATTTCCTTCCGGATCAAACAGGCCAGCTCCCAGATCTTCTGATTCGCGAATAATACTCGAGTATGCCATCCGGTAAAGAACCAAAGCCATTTCTTTTGCAATGGCATTAAAGGAACCAGCGATTACGCCCAATGTGACAGGATCAATTTCAGCTGTTAATGTTTTATTTGTCATAGATTTACAATCTCCCTTCCAAGGTAAAAATCTATTCATATCGTTACTTCTTAACCAGGAAACAAAAACAATAGATTACTTCGCAGCTGCAGCATAAGCGTTAAACTTCTTTTGAATCCTTGTACGCATATCTATGACAATATTGCCAAAAGCATCAAAAGTGGCCGTACTGTCCGGAGGAAGAATGGTTGTGCTGTCTTTTTGCTGGATGACGGCTGGGCCAGCTAATGTGGTTCCAACAGGAACATCCTCACGATAAATAAATGGGGTTTGAACCTCCACCAATTGATCCTTGTTCCAGAAATAAACCGGATATTTTGGATAGGAATCTAAAGAAAATTCTTCATTTGCATCCTTCACAAATAACTGCTCTTTCTCAGACTTTACAAGCCCAATCCCGATGACCCGGACATTAATGGCAATGACCTCCTGATCCGGGAACCTGCTTGCATACTCGCGTTCATGTGCTTCATGGAATCTCTCGATGACTTCGTTCACCCATGCTTCATTGATTTCCCCATCCGGTGCATCCACGCGAAGCTCATAGCCCTGCCCTTCATAGCGGCAGTCAACCACACGGCGGAGGACAGTCTGTTCATCACTCAGTCCATCTGCCTTCAAGGATTGAATCGATTCACTTTCAAGCTTCCCAATGACGGATTTAATATGGCTGACCTCCGGATGGGTTAAGCTGCCCCATAGCGTGTGAACCTTTTCATAGGCGATATCACTAGCCAGGAGGCCCATAGCAGCCGTAATTCCAGGAAATGGAGGAACGACGACATTCGGAATATTTAATTCTTCAGCGATATCACAGGCAAATAACGGGCCGGCACCGCCTGCTGCCACTAACGTAAAGTCCCTTGGGTCATAGCCTTTACGGACACTGTTCATTTCAATGGCATTGACCATGTTATGGGTCATAATTTTCAACGCACCTGCTGCAGCCTCTAATGGAGTCATATTTAGTTTGGAAGAGATATGCTCTTCAAACGCTTTTTCTGAAAGTTCTTTATTGACTTCCATGGACCCGGCCAGACTGCTGTTCGGATGAATTCTTCCCAGCATCACCTGGGCATCTGTAGAGGTTGGGAGTGTTCCGCCGCGGTTATAGCAAGCAGGGCCCGGATCTGCTCCGGCACTCTGTGGCCCTACCCTGAAAATGCCCCCTTCGTCCACGTGGGCAATGGAACCGCCGCCTGCCCCTATCGCATCGATATCAACCATCGGAACCATCGCATTGTATTGGCCAATGCGTGTATCCAATAAATGCCGCATTCTCATCTCGCCATTAGGGGCCACGCCAATGTCGGCAGATGTCCCGCCAATATCCAGGGTAATGACATTTTCAAATCCGGCATTTTTGGCCGCCTTTATTCCGCCGATTAATCCGGCAACCGGACCTGAAAGGAGAAGGTTAATCGGTTTTTCAGCAGCAACCTCAGCTGTTGCGATGCCCCCATTTGATTGCATGAGCAGCACACTGGATTTAACCTCCATATCCTCTAATACTTCCTCCAGGCGCTTAATATAACGGCTTGTCTTAGGACCGATGAAAGCATTCAGCGCAACAGTGCTAAAGCGCTCATACTCGCGATACTGAGGAAGGATCTCATTACTTATGGACAAATACGCTTCAGGAAATTCCTCTTCAATAATCTCCTTTACACGGGCTTCATGGGCAGGATTCTTAAAAGAAAAGACAAAGCATACAGCAATGGAATCTACATTTTCAGCCTTTAGCTTCCGCACCTGCTCCCTTGTCTTTTTTTCGTCAAGAGGGATTAACACTTCCCCGCCGGCCCCAATTCTCTCGGGAACGGCAAGCCGGTTGCGTCTTTTAACAAGCGGGTACTTTTGCCAAGGGAGGTCCTGATATAAGGAAAAATTATATGGACGCTTATGGCGTGCTATATGAAGAATGTCCCGGAAGCCTTCTGTCGTAATCATTCCGACATTCGCTCCATTATGTTCAAGGACAATGTTTGTCGCTACGGTCGTTCCATGGAAAAATTGATCAATCTTTGAAGGATGAATTTTTGCCATTTCACATATCTCGGTCACGCCATTAATGACAGCCTCCGAAGGATCTGCAGGAGTTGACGGCACCTTATGTACCCAAGATTCATTTGTTTCCTCATTAATCAAAATCAAATCCGTAAACGTTCCTCCAACATCGACACCAAGTCTTATCACAATGATTCCTCCTTAAGTTTCTATTTATTTTAAAATTCAGAAATTAAACTTCAGAACTCCCCTTGGAAGTACTCACCCCCCTTAAAAGGTTCAATTAGGCTATTTATTTAAGGAAATTTCCTGAAACAGATGAGGCTTTCGATCTGATAGGAATGTGTATTGACTGCGTGACTTTACTAATTCGTTTTGATTCAAGACAGCTGATAAAACAGCTTCCTCATTATGATCCGCAGTTGCACGGATTTCTCCATTTGGATTGACGATTTTACTATGCCCAAGCCTTGACCATGTCCCAATGTCCTTTCCGATCATGTGGGAGCCGCCGCCATTGCAGGCAATCACAAACGTTTGGTTTTCAACGGCCTTTACCTGGGGCAATTTATCCCAGAAGGTCTTTTTATGCTCTGCATCACCGATTCCGCCTTTTTCTCCGCCTTCCCAAATGGATGAGGTTATCACAGTGATCTCGGCTCCCTTTAAGGCTAGTATTCTAGTAACCTCCGGAAACATGCAGTCATAGCAAATGCATATCCCAATTTTCCCTAATGGCGTTTCAAATACTTCGATATTTCCGCCTGCTGTGAAGTATTGTTTTTCAAGTCCCGGAAAATGAATTTTACGTGCAACCCCAATGATTCCCTCCGGTCCGATTAAGGCAGCAGAGTTATAAATCACGCCAACCACTTCAGATCTCTCGGCAAACCCAACAACTACATAGCAATTGTGTTCTTTAGCCTTCATTTTAATGCGGTTCAACTGTTCACTATCCGGAGTAATCGTTCCGGTGTTCCAGTATTCTTCTCTGCCATTTTCATGGTGTTCATAAAAATTGGTAACACTCATCTCAGGGAAAACAATTAATTCATTTCCTTCCTGGGACAGCCTTTCTATTTGTGTGTTAATGTACTCAACATTCTTGTCCATCTCTCGCATGGGCCATGGGGAAAATTGGACAAGGGCCGCCTTTACGGTTGATTTCATATAGAAAACTCCCATTCATTCTATTTTTTGATATACACCTTATATATAGCAAGTATCATGCCAACTCTTTAAAAATAGTCATAAAAAGTTACATCCCTTGCGATAGCTGACTCTTTCCCCCTTGGACCGTGACTGATAGTTGATAATTCATTATGTCATATGTCATAATTATTATTAAATTCATAATTTTTATTATATTTAGAATAAAGGGCGGTTTTTTGAAGATGTCCATTCTTTCTGCTGAGGCAATCAATAAAGAACTATTACATGTGCTGGAAATTCCCTATCAATTATTCGACCGGGAAAAACACTTGATCTTTGAGCAATTAAGTCACCAAATACCTAAACAGCACGCTAGCCTTACACAGGCTCTGCATGATGTTTACCTTTCTCATTCTTCATGGACAGGCACGATTCCTTTTGATGATGAAGGAGAAATGGAAGTCAAAGCCACAATCCTGCCAATTGGGCAAAAAGCGGAGTTTTCAGGGGTCATCATCATGTATCAGCTGGTCGACTTTATGAAATTCAAGGAATATCAGGAAATTGCAACCGATTTTAAGGTGTTATTCGATTCCTCCTATGATGTCATTTTTGTGTCAGACAGCCAGGGAAACACGCTAAGGGTCAGCTCAGCATGTGAACGGCTATGGGGAAAAAGCCAGGAGGAATTTATCGGAAAGAATGTGTACGAGCTTGAACAGGAAAATCTTTTTTCCCCATCAGTCACATCGATGGTTCTAAAGGAAAAGCGCAGAATTACAGCCATGCAAAAGACATCTACCGGAAAAAATCTGCTCGTTGTAGGTACACCGATAAAGGACAAGAATGGGAATATTATTCGGGTGATTAATGCCTCCCGGGACCTGACCGAGGTAACGAAGCTGGAGGATGAGATAAAAGAAATCCGCGAAATTGCCGAGCGGTACAAAAGGGAACTTGAGGAAATGAAGAGCAGCTTCTCATCGAATAAGAAGCTAATCTACTCAAGCACGATCATGGAAAACCTCGCAAAACAAGTTCGTAGCATAGCCCAATACAACAGCTCAGTCCTCATAACCGGGGAGTCAGGAGTCGGGAAAGAAATCATTGCATCCATGATCCATGAACACAGCAATCGTTCAAACAAGCCCTTTATTAAAATAAACTGCGGTGCCATCCCGGAGAGCTTACTGGAATCAGAGTTATTCGGCTATGAAAGGGGTACCTTTACAGGAGCTGTGAAGGAAGGAAAAAAAGGATTATTCCTGGCTGCCAACCATGGAACCATTTTATTGGATGAAGTGACGGAAATGCCGCTTGCTCTCCAGGTAAAACTGCTGCGTGTCCTGCAGGAATCCGAGCTGAGAAGAGTGGGAAGCGTCACACCGATTGACATAAATGTCCGCATTATCGCCTCCACGAATCGCGATATCCAAACACTAATTAAAGAAGGAAAATTCAGGGAGGATTTATACTACCGATTGAATGTCATTCCGATCGAAATCCTTCCATTAAGAGAACGAAAAGAAGACATCCCGATCCTTGCCGACCATTTCACACAACAGTTTAATAAGGAATATGATTCAACTAAAACCCTCTCAGCCTGTGCGAAACAAGAACTTTTGAAGCATCCATGGAAGGGAAATATACGAGAGTTAAAAAACTTTGTAGAGCGATTGCTGATTGTATCGCCAAACGTCCAACTCACAGCGGCTGATGTTGCTGGTCTTCTAAACGATAAATCTAATATTCATACCATTTATAACGCAGAAGTTCCCTTTCAGTTAAACACGGATGAAAAAATGGACCTATACAAGACACTGGAAAACGTGGAGCGCCAGCTTCTTGAAAAAGCTGCAGCCCAATACAACACCACCATACAGATTGCGGAGGCTTTGAATATTAATCAGTCCACTGTTAGCAAAAAGCTGAAAAAGTATAGGATTCATATCAATAAGTATAAGTAATCCCCATTGGCTTGGTGTGCCCTTCTTCGGTTAAAAATTAATATAACAGAATAAAAGAGCAGGTCAAAGCTCGGAACTTAGTCTTTCTATCGCTTACTTGAAGTCTCTGAAAACCTCTCAGATCTTAAAAGGACAAGGGGCCTGTCCCCTTGTCCCACTTATAAATTTAAGAAGACGCATGCTCCAAAATCAAATGCTCCAAAATCTTTGGCAGCTGCTCAAAGGCAAATGGCATATGGAGACGCTCTGTTTTTTGATGGGCATCCCTGCCGATCGGCCCAACATTGATTACCGGTGCTTTGAATTGGGACATTTCATCAAAAGGTATGGAATACAGCTCCTGTCCTCCTGGGAGGTTTGAATTATAGCATTCCATTTCAGATAAGTCTCCCTGTAATCCAGCATAGCTTAGATCTGAGATGCCGTTAAAATAATCCACTGCATGGAGCTCCTTGCCAAACTCCTCCCGGGTAAAGCGAACAAGAGTGCTGGACAGAGACTGTATATCCTTATGATCAGCCGTATTAATGGCCGGATAGTATGGCGGTGCATAGAACAAGACGATCATGGGTCCCAGTTCCTGGCAGAGCATGGAGATTTGGTCTGCAATTTGAATGGTTTGCTCACGAATGTCGCCTTGTGTGTCCCTGGCAATGGACTGCTCCAGAATGGCGATGTAATCTTCACTTGTCTTCTTTACAGCAAAGTCCCTTAATTGCTCATAGAAGAATACACGGATATCAGGAGCTTCATTCATTTCCAGGTTGAATGAACGGTATCTTTCTATAATAAAATTTTCCATTTTCTTCGCTGCGATTTCGGCTGCCCGCTTCATTTCCTCCATCACATCAGCAGGCGATTTCTTCATTAATAACAGATTATATAAGCTGACAGAACGGTGCGGAATTTGAGTAGAATACTCTTTTTTCAAGTCCTTTTGAAGCAGGAGAGTCGGCGGTGGACTAGTCTTTCCATTCACCGTTTCGCAAAACATTGGATTCCATTCCATTTCCTGTGTCAGTACGGATGACATCCACCCCGCATTGATGCCGGAGAACGGCTCGCCCACATGTGTTTCACGGCCAAAGCAAAGGGCTCCAGGCATAATTTTCCCTATGGATCCCGTATAAAAATAGTATTTCTCATCCTGCGGAATTTGGGAAAACATTGGTTCAGAATTAAGGAATAAGGAGTAAGTTAAATCATATTCTTCCGAAAGATCGAGAAGCTTTGGAATCACTTCCCGCATTCCCCTTGAATTCACCTCTTCATCAGGAACAGCCAGCAAAAGCAGATTGATTTTCCATTCTTCACTGGAAGCCTTCTCGATGAGCGACAGATGCTGAACAAGACCGCATTTCATATCCATCGTCCCTCTTCCAAACAGCCAGTCCCCTGATTCAAGATCGGCCCTTACATCAGCAGGAAGACGGTCAGCACGTGCCTTCATTGCCCTGGTCAGCTCTTCCGGATAAAAGGCAAGATGCTTTAAATCCCCATAATCATCAATATCCACGACATCAAAGTGACTAATCATCACAACGGTTTTACTGGCCTCATCATGCCTGTAAAGAGCAGTCAGAACAAACCTGCCATCCGCCATGGGATGATTCATAATCTGTGAAGGATGTTTTTCAAAATAAGGAATATCCCTTAACAGCTGCTCCACTCTCAGTGGAAAATGCCTTTCCCCTTCTGTTAAGGTAACACTTGGGATAGATACCAGATCGCATAAAGTATCCTTCAGCTGCTTTGGTGATTGAAATGAAAATGTATGTGTCATGCAAAAGACTCCTTTGTCTTATAATGATGAATAAAATATACTTCCATGTCCTTCACTTCACGTCCTACTGATTATTGGGCACTTACTTCCTTTTTAAAGATTACTTAAATTAAGGAAAATACAGCTCGCATCCTTTTATTGCTGGGAAACATTGTTATTAATTAAAACAGTATATACCATCATTATTAACTCATTATAATCTATTAGTAAACACAGGGACGGTCCTAAGCATAAAAATAGAATCTAAATTGCAAACCAAGTCAGAAAAGACACCTTGGGAATTCTTCCGTCTTTTACAAATTTATCTTTTTCAGTCTGTAAGTGCTTTTAAGAAAGCATTGCGAATAAAGAAAAAAAGAAAGTCAAAAGGAAGATAGAAGTCCCTATTCCTCTAGAGAAGAAGCCACCATCATATGGTAATGTCGCATTGGTGAAAGAAAAAGCATTAAAAAGTAAGGAGTAAACCAGGAAATTATTAATAAGAAAAAAAGGGAACAAGGTCACTAAAAGTCCTTTTCCCTTTTTTCTTATTGTTTACAAATTATGATGTAAAATTTTTGAATTTATTCAAATGAAAAACAGTCATGCAAGGCTAGTGGGCAGGCACTGTCCACCCGCTTATATTTTAAATACCTTCACCATATCATTAAGCTCATCAGCCAATTCAGACAATCTCCTGGAGCTTCCTGTTACTTCTTCCATAGAGCTGTTTGTTTGCTGGATGGATGCTGCAATCTGCTCAATTCCGGCAGCAGATTCTTCTGAAATGGCTGCAATGTCTTCGATTGATTGGCTGACCCTCGAGCTGTTTTCGGTAATTTGCGAGAGCTGCTGTGTAACAGCCTGCAAACGGCTAACCATATCGGTGACAGATCCATCAATATGCTGGAAGGTTCTTTCTGTCACTTTCATTTGTTCTGTTCCTTTTTGGACTTCCTCGTATCCTTTTTGAAGTGATGTGACAACCTCATTAGATTCATTTTTTATCCCGGTTACGATATTTGTAATATCTGAGACAGAATGAGATACCTGCTCAGCGAGTTTACGCACTTCTTCCGCTACTACCGAAAATCCTTTTCCGTGTTCTCCTGCCCGGGCCGCCTCAATAGCAGCATTTAAAGCTAGAAGGTTGGTTTGATCAGCAATTTCCTTAATAACGGAAATGAGCTTTGCGATTTCCTGTGACTGTATATCAAGCCCCTGGACTTTTTCAACAGCCCTTTTAACAATATGGTCAATTGCGTTCATTTGCTGAATGGATGTGGCCATTGCCTCGTTTCCTTCCACTGTGAAATGCAGGACCTCTTCTGACAGGTTCGAAACCTGCCCGCTGTTTTCATTGGCTGTCTTTATGTACTCAACAAATTCATTCATAGCCTCGGATAAATCTGAAGCTGAACTCGCCTGCGTCTCAGAACCGGATGATAATTCCTGCATTGTAGAGGCCACCTGGCTCGTTCCCTCTGTCACCTCATTTGAAGACTGATTCAGCTCTCCGCTATGGCTGCTTACTTCGTCGGATGCTTTTACGACATCTTGAATGACCTTTCTGAGATTTGCTGCCATGCCATTAACACCCGTGGTTAATTGGCCGATTTCATCCTTTGCTGAAATAGCAAGGTCTTCAGCTGAGAGGTCATTATTAGCAATTCTTTTGACATGTGCTGAAATCGCTTCAATCTGTTTGGACACCCGATTACTGAATATATAAGCGACAGAGCCAGCCACAATCAATAAAATGCCAATAATAATGAGTTGGTTTCTTACATTTTTCATCATTTCCTGTTTAAAATACTGCTCTGTTTCCGCTACTATGGAATCTATATCATCCAGATAGTTTCCTGTACTGACTACATAGTCCCATGGCTCAAACAGTTTGGAGTAAACACGCTTTTTCACCAGTCCCTCTGTTCCCGGCTTTTCCCACATATACTCGGAAAATCCATCATTTTCAGCTGCTGAAAGGATATTTTTTATTAAATAAGTGCCGTCAGGGTCCTGGATTTCCAGCCGGTTTGATCCTTCAGCATCTGGTGTGATAGGATGTGCTACAAGATTGCCCTCCGTATCATCAATCCAAAAATAACCCGCTTCTCCATATCTGAGTTCTTTGATCAGCTCTCCGCCAAGTGATTTCGCTTCAGCTTCTGATAATTCA
The DNA here is from genome assembly GCF_000565285.1 of Cytobacillus firmus DS1. Lineage (GTDB taxonomy): Bacteria > Bacillota > Bacilli > Bacillales > Cytobacillaceae > Cytobacillus > Cytobacillus firmus_A. Next base: position 43,913 of record NZ_APVL01000012.1, read on the forward strand.
CCTGATTGGTATTTTTCATACGCATAATTCAAAAGCGAATAAGCAGACTCCACCTGGTTTCTGACATTGGCATCATAATCTTTGATCAAATTTTCTTTGAAGTTCTCTAACTGGATGCTGTTGCTATTGATGGCAGCTATGATATTATACGAGCTAACTGTACCTGCCAATATCACAAAAACCGCCAGGAATACCAGCAATAGCTTGTGTTTAAATTTCCTCACTTTCTGTCCCCCTTTTCTTCTGTTTGTTTTAGGTTTCTATTATTATATCGACTCATTAATGCTTTAAATTAATAAAATTTAGAAAATTAGAAGAAACCCAGGCTGGAGGCGCGGAAAAACGAAGACAGAAAACAGTCACCTTTAAAACAAGAGAAGCCGCAAAGCTTTAAAGATATTCAATCAAACGTTTGATTGAAAATAAGGATTGCTCTCAAATGGGTTCAGTTCAGCTTTCCGGTTAAGAAACTATACGAAAAAAGCCAGCACCTGCTATTGATACAGGAACTGGCTTTTTATAGCAGATCTGCCCATAAGGTAAGATCTGAGGCACCGGCATTGCATTAATAATGCTGACTATCCGCCTCAGCCCTATGCTAAGATTGCCCTTTTCAATTTCTCAAAATCGACCGGCTTGGTGATGTAATCCCTGCACCCCAGCTGAGCTGCCCTCTCTGTGCTTGCTGAAAGAGCATCTGCGCTCAGGATGATCACAGGAATATCTTTTGTCGCTTCATTTTCCCCAAGCCGATTCAGGACTTCAAGTCCATTCATATCCCGAAGGCCGAGATCCAGCAGGATGATGTCAGGCTTCATTTCCACCGCTCTCAGGAAGCCGCTTTCTCCATTTCTCTCGGCCATAAACTTAATGTCTCCGATCAGATTGAGCATTTCTCTGACTAATTCAATGTTTCCATGATGATCTTCGATATATAGCACGGTTTTTTCATATTCATCCATAGTGTTGGCAAACGGCTCATGAGCAGCGGTTTTCTCAGGCAGCTCATTTGCTTTAAAGCTCACCCAGAACGTGGTCCCGACACCTTCTTTGCTTCGTACTCCATACGTCCCGTTCATTTTTTCGACAAGATTGGCGACAATGGCAAGGCCGAGACCGCTTCCTTTCCATTTATCCATATCTTTATTGGCACGGTAAAAAGGTTCAAAAATCACCCTAAGCTGATCAAGGGCGATGCCGACGCCAGTGTCCGCAATATTTATCTTAACATCGGCACCTTCCACCTCAGTATATACATGCACATACCCGCCAGGACGGTTATATTTCAGGGCATTTGCAAGCAAATTATTCAGAACTTGCCTTAAGCGCAGTGAATCAGCTGTAACGGATAGCTTTTCATCAATCGGCCCGATTTCAATGCTAACGTGGGGATTCACCGCCAGCGAACCGATGCAGTCCTCAATAAACGGCTTTAACTGAATTCTTTCCTGCTTCATATTAATATTGCCTGTCTCTATCGCCGTAAAATCCAGCAATTCATCGATTAATTCCAAAAGGTGATGGGACGCATCCAAAATGCGCTGCAGCCGCCTGCTATCCTTTTCTTCCTGATTCTCCATGAGCATAATCTGAGTGAACCCTTGAATCGAATTTAGCGGAGTCCTGAGATCATGGCTGATTTGTGACAGAAAAACCGTTTTCAGATGATTGGATTTTTCAGCATTCAGCTTTGCTTCCTTCAGGTCCTTTTCCATTTCTTTTCGGCCGGTGATATCCCGGACCAGTGAGATCACAGCTTTTTTGCCCACGTTCTCGAAAACAAATGGAAAACTCATAATCTCAACATCTATTTTTTGACCTGATGTATGCTGAGTCTTTGTTTCAGTTAACGGCCTGCTTTCTCCCAGGCGATTTTCACTTACATCCTGATCCCAATCAAAAAGATCATACATATCCTTTCCTGTAATCTCATCAGGAGTACAGCCCAGCAGGATGCCGGCGGCTTTGTTGGCGTATACTATCTCCTCTGCAGCAGAAACAAATACAGCATCCGGCATTTCTTCTATCAAATTCTTATAATGAGCATGAATATGCTGAAATTCTTCTTTCAAGGATTTAATAGTTTCTGCTTGCTTTTCCTCGATAAAAAAAGAAGGAATTTGGATATCCTTCTGATACAGGCTGGAAGGAAACAGCTCCAGGTCGGTCATCACATAAGGATGGCTTTTCATAAGTTCAAGCTGAATATTTGCCGGCAAAGCCCCGCCATCATAGGCACAGACTGAAAAAGCCTTCACACTGCCCACAAAAGAATCCGCTTCCAATTCGAACCTCCGCAAATTCTCGAGCAGACAGCACTGATTTTCCTTCCACTTAACTTTTGCCCATGTTCTGAGCGGTATTCTATTGCTGATATAGGGATCGACTAACCCCGAGAACGTGCTGACAATGTTGTTTAAATTCAAGTCCGCATTCGTTCCGTAAAAGAGGTCGCTTTCAGCAAATACGATTCCATCCAGCATTTCCTCTGAAAAACCCTTTTCACGCAACCGCTCCACCACAGCAGCAAGCGTCCCCTTTTCCTCTATGAAAATAACACCATGGCCAAGCTCCAGCCCTGCTGATAAAAATGAGACAATGTTATGAATATATTTCTCCTGATCCGAAAAGGTGTATAAAATATGTGAACCATTGGCGATTTCCACATTATTGGATAAAGCAACTCTCGGATGAAAAGTATGATTGGACAGGGTCAGCATATGAACATACCCCCTCGGCTTTTTATTGTAATTATAGCATAGCTGTTTGCTATGGTTTAGACGCCTTTGTTTTCCAATTCTCGGATGATATTGCTGTAAAAACGCGGGCCTAATAGCCAATTTTAGCCAAATGAAAATTTGTAAACTATCCCCAGTAAAAGTCTAGTATATTTATCTAGGGTAATAGCCCTATATAAAAGATACATACTTCAGGGGGAGACAGCATTGAAAAAGTTATTAATCTTATCAGTCATTTTATTCCTATCTGCCTGTTCAGCTGACGAACAAAGGATCGAAGAGATGATCGATCGTATGGCAGATTCAGAGGAACTCAGTAAAATCCTAGCTTTTGGATTCGTAACTGAAATTGAAAATGATGGGGCAAATGTACTTTATGATCTCCATTTAACAGTGGAAGACACCTACGATGATATGACTTATAAAGAGCAAAAGGAAGTCTTCGAAAAAATCATCTCATTCCTCGAAACGGAATCCGATAATGCAGCCGGGGATTTAGATTGCGGAGAAGATTATACTTGCAACATCCGCACCCTTGAACTTTCTGACTACACGAGCGAGAATGAATATTCAATCGAATATGGCTCTTCTGTCTATGCTATTTCAAAAAACGGGGAGCCTTATAAGGATGAAGCCGAAATTGCCGCAGAAGAGGCTGCTGAACAGGATACTGATGCTGTGACCGAATCAAATACTGAAGAAGCTGCCGATGATTCCGGCACCACAGAGACGGAAAGCACAGATACTGAAACATTTGCGGAAACTGCCTCCTACCCGGACACTGATTTTTCAACAGCAGACGGCGAAGACTGGGTACAGCTATCAGATGATGAGAAATATTTGATGGTTTCACAGGCAATTGATACCTTCAATTCCTCAGGCAAATTCGTAATTACGGAAGGACCCGAATGGTTTTTGGACGCACTGAACGCCTTTTATGGAGATGGAACTACTGCAGAGGATCAAGGCGTCTCAGCTGAAAAAGTATCCGATGTGATGCTCCTATCCGGTCTGGCCGGCGGTGTGTTTGTGGAGTAAAAATTAGAGAGTATCTCTGAACAGGTATTTAATAAACGAACAGGGGAACGGAAGAGCTGTCCCCTTGTTTTATTTGAAGTGTATCATTTCCAACACCTTTAGATACTCCGGATGGTAAGTAGTAATCCAGATAGCAGCTCCTAAAGAAAACACTATTCCAAAGTTTAATACATACATCAAGATAATGATGAATTCGTATTGTCTCTTGTTCTGCATACTGCCTGGCCTCCTATCTGGCTGCTTTTTGCAGCATCAATAGTTCTTTATACCTATCCCGAAAATATAAACTAATGGTTGAATTTGGCATAGGGCAGGAACTTCCTGTACCTGACCATCAAATTTCGATGCTTTTAAACATTTTCTTTAGTTTATATTGCTCTATGTCTGCAACTCCCCTCCGGCTATGTAATTCTTCCAGCTCATCCTGTTCTTTATTGAATTCTCTGATACTAAATATTTCATCTGCTCTGTTTGTTAAACTTTCATTGACGGCATATCTTATGGTTTCCATTGTATTTTCATCAGCATTCTTAAAAAATTCTTCATTATATCTCACCCATTTCTTTAAGATGGGCTTTTTAATAAAATCCTTATGACTGGTTTTATCCATTTCGACTGGATATGCCTTCGTAGCATCTACTGCTTTGCATAAGGATTCAAGAATCAGCTGCAGCTCAGACGCTCTGATGATTTCCGGCGCCTGAAGGTGTACAAGCTTGTTATATCTAATGACTCGCATAAGTAACTGCTCAGCATTTAACTTTAACAGGAAATCCTCATTAGACATGATTTGTCACTCCTAATAGATAATATAATGGGGCTTATCTTTGAAAAAGCTTCTCAAAATAAAGAATAAACTTAATTTTTCAGAAGTAATACTTTATCTAGTTCCTTATAACTATGCCTTTATACCTATATATTACAATTATACCAAATAAGCTCTATTAATCTTCCAGTTCTCTTAACTTTCAGACCCTGTAAGGAACATTTAAATACAGGAAAATCACCATATTAGACCGGTATAATGACTTTTCGGTGCTTTTTGGAGTCAATTAAAAGAGAAAGCACCTGGATATGCACAACACAGAAAAGCACTCCAGATGCCTGCATCTACAGTGCTTCACCTTATGTTTGAAATTGTTAGCGGGGTGTTTTGCAAACCAGGGAATATGTGAGCCATTACCAACGAAGAAAAAAGGGGAAAATATAGACTAGGGTGGGTGTGGGTTTAAATTTCAAAAGGAGCTTAATTGCTCACGTAAGCTGTCTTTTGATATTGCCAATATCTCTTTCATTTCTTGCTGTCTTCTCCCATATAAAATCCTGGTCTCTTTCAAGGATTTTGAAGTGCTCTAATACCTCTTGATGACGCTGATCACTTTTAGTTTCCAGCTCCTGCAGCTTTTTTTTCATTTCTTGCTGTTCCGTCTTCATCTCTTGCTGTTCTCTTTTCATCTCATGTTGTTCTTTTTTTACTTCCTGCATATCAGATTGAAGACTTCCAGCCATTTTTATTAATTGGGCAAGCATACTCTCCATTTTAGCTTCATTCATTGTTCACACCTCCTTTTCTATAGTATACAACAAATTCCTTAAGATAAATGTGACAATCTCGGGGGCACAAAGGGACGGTTCTCCTGTTTCACCTTACCCGGCAGTTATACTTTAAGCACACTAAAACTACTTCCCTGATATTTCAATCAAACGTTTGATTGAAATATCAGGCAGAACAAACAGAAAGCCTCGCCTCCTGCACACTTGGCAGAGCGCTTAATAATTCAGTAAGTATAAAATTTAATATGATCCTTACGAAATTCTGATTCAGTCATGTCAAAATAGATTTTATTTCCATTACCGCTTGACCATGTAGTATCCATAATAACCCATCTATTGTTAACATATGCCTCGTTCCAGGCATGTCTTGAATCATCAAATGCAGAGTCGTGAATATTTATTCCAGGACTATCCTCAAACTGTTCGTAACCGGGACTATAGATTGAACCTCCCAGACCTGCAACTACTTTAGTTTTGATACCTAAGGAACGGAGTAAGGAGGCTGTTAAATTTGAATAACCTTCACAGACTGCTATCCTTGTGTTTAACACTGTTAGAGCAGATTGATAAGGACCTGCAGTTTTATTCCGAAATCTTTCATAATCGTAACTAATATTTTGACTAACCCAATCATGAATTGCCTTTGCCTTTTGATAATCATCGGTAATACCTTTTGTAATATCTTTAGCAAGGTTCACAATTTCTTTATTCTCACTAGGTATATCCTTTCCATTAGGCAGAAGATACACTTTTTCGGTTGTCTGAGTGGTTGTACTAAACACTTGTTTTGGGACTCTGGTTTCTGTATCAACATTGTAAATATCAATCTTGTAATGACCTTCCCCCAAAGACAAATCTATTTTCTTGCTGTATTTTCTTTCAAGACCGAAAAAATTTGAGACCCAAGCCTTACTTTCGCTATTACATTTTGGCTTATTAAACGGCAGCCATGGATCGGGTCTACATTCACCTAAATAACTGGGAGTCCACAAGTACTTAACGGTCTTATTACCTTTGCTGGCGACTATTTCCATCCTTTTGAATGAGCCGTTATAACCTGTAATATTAATTGTACTGCTGTTACTATTCTTCTGTACTTCAAACAGCGGCTTAACAATGACTGGAGCTTTTTTCCGGCACTTACCATCATTGGAAGTAATGGTAATATTTGTTTTCCCCTCAGAAATACCTTTTAACAATCCATCTTTAGTAATTTGGGCAATTTTAGGATTTTCACTTTCAAACTGAACATCTGTATTATAGGGAGTATCAATTTCAATAACAGCAGGCTGTTCCCCCTGTTTGGGCTTATCCAAATAATAAGCTTTAAGTTGTTCTTCATCATCTACACTAATTACTGCCGTTTTATCGGTATAACGAGGGGTCAGGATGATAGACTTATTACGGCAATCATCACCTTCCGTATTTACTTCGTTACTAACCTTCCCTTTGCTAATGCATTTAACTGCATTTAACTTTGTTTTACTGGGAGTCTCGTATTTTACTTTTGTATCGCGATCAACGAAAAAGCCCCCGCCAACACTTAAAAGCCCTGGTTTGAAGGCATAAATGCGGTAAAACTCTCCAGCCTTTAAAGCGCGTTCAATTACTCGTTTTTCTCCATTAAGCTTAAATAAAGGGGTATCTTTATTAACGATTAATCTCCCAATTTGCCCAGACTTAAGCTCAATTCCATCCCACCATATTTTTTTAACACCTTATACTGTTCGCAAAAAACAGCATCATTCTCTGCAGCTTTTGCAGGTTGAGACAGGCTAACAATAAATGAAAATAGTATGGCGAAAATTATTAATGTCTTCTTCACAATTATAACCCCCTGGGTAGAATCACTATGTTATGAAATAAAGGAAGGATTCTATTGTCTCCCTTCTCAACAGTTACTTTAAGGACGACATCTGAAAAATATAAAAAGAACTGTGAATTGTTTATTTATGCCTGGTGCATGATGAATAATCATGTACATCTCCTCATTAAAGAGGGCAATGAAGATATTTCTGCCTCCATGAAACGGTCAGGAGTCAGCTATGTCGGGTACTACAACTGGAAGTACAGAACAACGGATGCTGATTATGTGTTGAAGTTGTTTTCTGATGATATCAAGGCCGCTCGAAGCAGGTTTAAAGACTCATAAAAAGAACCTAGCTTAAACCAGCTAGATTCTTTCGCTCAAATCCCAAGTAATTCCAGATAAAAAGGAATAATAATCAGCATAATAATAACGTATTTTATATTCCAGCGTATTGAAAGCTCAAACAAATCGACTTTTAATAAATTCGCCAATAGGTTGTTTACAGCCGTGGCAGGTGCCACTGTATTGGTTATCCCCCAGCTGGCGAGCAGCAGTATAGCAAAGTATTCGGGGCTTAACCCGATAAGTTCAGGTGTAAGACTGGTCACATAGATAGTGACAACCACGATTGGATGAATTCCAATTAAAGCTGTCATAAAAACAATTGATGCCAGGAAGAAGGAAGTTCCCAAATGGAATGAACCAAAAACAGTTTGAATGAAGGAGACCAGCCTATTGCTCAAGTCAGCATGTATAAAAGCACCGCTAAAAAAGCCGGCTATTAAAAATAGGACAATCTCTTTTTTCATCCGGGGGATACCAATATACACATGATTTTTAAATTCATGCATATAATGAGTTCCTTCTTTGGAAAAAACACACCAAAAGAGAGGGAATAGCAATGAAACAAAGCAGATCATCAAAACGATCGAATACCCGGTGAGAAACTCCAAAAGCAGAACTGCCGCTGTTATTACAATCAAATACGTAAATAACTCCGTTACTTTTTTTCTGGCATAGGTGTATTGCGCTTCGTCCCACTCGTTTACCGTTTTTGCTTCAACTGGCTTGCTTGCATTTATTTGCTTCCTGTCAAGCAGCAAGCTAACCAACATCCCTATAATCGCAAGCCCGATCGAGTACATAACAATCGAGGTCCATTTGATTGGCAGCTGGCTCAGTACCAGTGCCATTGCCGAGAAATATGGCGACCAAAAAATAGTAGTGACAAATCCCCTGTTAATAGCATTTGCTACAAGACGTGGGCTTTTTATATTAGAAGCAGCTGTTAATTGATTCACGATGGATACAGATCCGATGTTTAAGACGACACCAAGAATGTGGGTTAAAAAACTTGTGCCAAAATAAAAGAAATACGGCTCATTCATTTTTTTGTACAGCACGATTTTTAAAGCCTCCACATATCCGCCTGTTTTTACAGGAATTCCAAGTAGAGGGACTACGAGAAAAATGGCGACCAGCGTAATATTAATTCGAATCGATTTAAGCCATTCTTCAGCTGGGACATGATGATAGATCATGAGAAAAACAGCACTAATTAAAAGAAAAACGCTGATAAATAAGGTTGAGCCCCTAACTCCAGGCAAGACCCAGATCATCACTGCAAGTGAAATCATGCTTACGAAAAGATTAACAGCATCACCGGGAAAAACCTGCAGAAGAATAAAGCCAATGGCAAGAAAGCCAATTAAAATTCCTTGTACCTTTTCCCCGCTCTTAATGGAACTTTGAGGTTCCTGTTGGGCCGACACCGTCGCTAGTCCTTTCACAGTAAACTCCTTTCTAAACACACTGTCCCATATACAAAAAACATCCCTATATCAAATCTATTGATTTATTAATCAAACCCCCACTTCTTCTCCTTCAAAAACGTACTCATATGTTGTCTGCGGGGCCCCTTATACATTTCAGATACATAATCCGTCCAGGTCTGGCTCCGTTTTCCTGTTGTTCGTGCCTCATAATAACGCTTCATTTTTTCGTTATATTCACTGATTAATTCCGGAAGCTTTTCATTATCATATTTTTCTTCATGGAGGATTGCACTTAAGGGCAGCCTGGGCTTCTGCTCATTAATTTTTTCCTCATCAGGATAGCCCAAACACATGCCAAATACGGGATAAACATAATCAGGCATGGATAATAAGCGGCTTACCTCTTCCGGCTTATTTCTGATTCCTCCAATAAATACGCCGCCAAGCCCTAATGATTCAGAAGCCAAGAGAACATTTTGCCCAAACAGTGCAGTATCGACAGTTGCGACTAAAAGAGGTTCAACCGCATGAAAGTGAATAGGTTTATCTTCCATGTCATGACTGATCTTGATCCGGTTCAAATCAGCACAAAAAATTAAAAAGACAGGACTGTCCAGGATATGCTGCTGATTTCCGCATAGCTCCGAAAGCCTCCTTTTCTTATCTGCTTCTCTCACGGCAATGACCGTATAGGCTTGTAAATGATTCGAGGTGGACGCCCATTGACTGGCTTCGAAAATACGGCTCAATAATTCCTGACTTATATCCTTTTCCATAAACTTCCGAACGGAACGATGGTTTTCCATTACATCTATTAAAGTGTTCACTTCATGTCTCCTCCTGCCTGTGGATTACTTCCCATAACATTTAAAGGAGAAAAAGCTAAAGCAGCTCTTTCTCCTTACCGTCAACATTTACTAATTACTCAATAATCCCCGCTGCCTTTAATATTTCTTCATTAAGGTCATAATCTTTCTTCATGATTTCAGCAAACTCATCCGGACTAGCATAACTAGGTTCCACACCAAGCTTTGCAAATGTATCAATTACTTTTTGATCCTCTAAAGCCTTTTTAAACGAGTCATGCAGAACCTTGATGACATCTTCTGGCGTGTCTGGCGGTGCAATTAGCCCTGTCCATACATCAGAAGCCACATCAACATCCTTTTCAGTTAATAATGGAACATCTTCCAAGCCACTTGATTTAAATGATCCGGTATTTACAAGAGCACGAATTTCTCCTGACTCAATTTGAGGCATGGCTTCTACTGTCTGAATAACCGCACCTTGAACATGACCACCCAATAAAGCAGCCAACGCAGGCGCACCACCTTCATAAGGAACATGCTTCAGTTTAACTCCTGTTTGTGCAGAAAAAGCTTCCATTGTAATATGCTGTGTCAATCCAGCACCTGTTGTGGAATAAGTGAATTTACCAGGGTTCGCTTTAACATATTCCAGCCATTCTTCATATGTTTGCCATGGGGCATCTTTTTTGACAACGAGAACGTTTGGAGTCGCTACAACTTGAATAATCGGTTCTACCGTTTCAGGTGAATAAGCTGTATTGTCTGTATGCGGCTTAATCGTCATTGGCCCTACTGTTGTCATCCCGATCTTATAGCCGTCAGGCTTTGCATTGAAAACTTCAGTTGTCCCGATTACACCTGCTCCGCCTTCTTTATTGACTACGTTTACATTGTAGTCATTCGGCAGGTATTCTGAAATGACAGATGTTAAGGCACGAGAAGCGGTATCCGTTGTTCCTCCCGGTGCGTAAGGAACAATGATTTCAATATCACGCTCCGGAAAGCTTGCTGCTTTTTCATCAGTGGAAGCACTGCTGTTTGAACACCCCGCTGCCAGCATGGCTGCAAATCCTACAGCTGCTAACTTTTTCATAACTAGTTTCATCAATTTTTCCCCCTTATTTTATATAGATTGGTATTTAACCAGTGACCCCTAAGCCGGTATATCCTCTTCTATGCTTTCTTTGCCTTTCAGCTTTCTCCATAAATCCTTGAAAAGAGGATACAGGAAGCTCACGATAGCAATCGTTAAAAAGACAGCAGAGATTGGTCTTGTAAAGAATACGGAAAGATCGCCGCTTGACTCGATAATCGTTCTCCGCAGATTGGACTCAATGATTGGCCCAAGGATAATTCCAAGGATCAGAGGAGGTAATGGATAATTGAATTTTTCCAGCAAGTATCCGATCACTCCGAACGCAAGTGCCACCCATACATCAAATAAATTGTTAGAAAGAGAATAGCTTCCGATAAAACATAGAGTGACAACAATAGGAAGCAATACATTCTTAGGAACATCAACAATTTTCCCAACAAACCTGACTGCAAAAAGGCCAATTAAAAGCATGAAAATGTTAGCAATAATTAAAGTGATAAACAGGCTGTACACTAGAGGCCCATTGTTTTGAAATAAGAGCGGACCTGGAGTAACACCTTGAATTAGAAGTCCTCCTAAAATAACGGCTGTTACCACATCACCAGGAATCCCCAAAGTCAAAAGCGGGATTAATGCCCCTCCAGTAACTGCGTTATTAGAGGTTTCTGTAGCAATAACACCCTCTGGAATCCCTTTCCCGTATTCCTTGCGTCTTTCCGGTTTAGCAAATCGCTTGGATTCGTTGTAGCTTAAAAATGTTGCAATGGATGTACCGGTACCAGGAATAATGCCGATAAAAGTCCCAATTACAGAGGCGCGCAGAAACTCCTTCCAGTAAGAGAATGTTTCCTTTAGTGAAATCCGCTCCCGCTTGTACTTAATTTTCTTTTTATTGTGACCTGTTGCCTTTTCTTCAATCTCTTTTATAACCTGTGATACAGCAAAAAGACCGATTAGTGCAGGGATAAAGGAAACTCCGCTTGTTAAATTTATACTTCCGAAGGTGAATCGTGCTACACCGCCGATGGGGTCCATTCCGATGGTTGCAATAAAAAGGCCGACACCTGCCACGATTAAGCCCTTCACCACGTTTTTACCTGATATGGTTCCAACAATACTTAGACCGAAGACGGCAAGGGCAAAAAATTCTGCAGGCCCGAATTTCAATCCGAAAGCTGCAAGCTGCGGAGCAATCAAGATTAAGATTATGCAGCTAATAATACCGCCGACAAAAGATCCAATTGTTGCATAATTGAGCGCTTTTCCCGCTTGTCCTTTTGCAGCCATCGGATACCCATCCAAAAGGGTAGCTGCTGCCGAAGGAGTACCTGGCGTCCGGATCAAGATGGCTGTGATGGATCCGCCATACATACCTCCAATATAAATTCCCAGCAGCATACTAATGGCAGGTACTTGCGGTAAGCTAAAGGTATAGGGAATCAATAAGGCGATCCCCATTGTAGCAGTTAGACCCGGAATGGCACTGAAGACTACTCCCAGGAAAACACCGGCAAATACGAGGACCAAAGTTTGCATCTCAAAGACTTGTGCGAGTACTTGTTCCATTTAACCAACCTCCCTTCTTTTAAATATGAACATTCAGCAATACTTCAAAGAGCAAATAAATGGTACCAACAGATATGACTGAGACAGAGAGCAATAACTTATAGCTTTTAACACCCAGCAAAAGCATTAAAGAGAAAATTAAAAGAAATGTTCCAATCTTATAGTCGATATACGAAAGGCTCAAAACATATCCAGTCATGATAGCAATCATGATGAAAAATCTGCTAAACTGAAATTCAGATGCTTCATCTGATGCCTTCACTTTTGTTAAAAACAGCATCACAAGCTGCAGCACGTTAAACACGATAATCATGTATATAATTAGCTTTGGATAAAAGCCGGGTCCCAGCTCTTGTGTTGCATTTGGCTCAGGCAGTTTCCCCACCATATAGAGCATAAAAAAGCTTAAGAGCAGCATGATGACATTCACAAAGCCTTCTTTTTTCACTACAGTCACCTCCAAGTTCCATCCAATTGGATCAATTCCTGAATCAGGCCGTACAAAATGGATGTCCTCTCAGCCAGCGATTCAATCCATAAAAATTCATCGGGAGAATGGGCACCTCCGCCATATCCTCCTAAACCGTCCAGAACGGGTGCCCCGGTCTCTGCTGCATAATTTCCATCGCTTCCGCCTCCAACCATCGCTTCTTCAACCGAGACATCCAAATCCCGGCCAATCCTTTCAGCCATTTTGAACAGCCGGCCTGTCAATTCCGTTTTAATCAGAGGAGGCCGATAAATAGATCCCGTAACGTTTAACCTGGTTCGTGGATTTCTGACTCTTAGCTGATCAAAGGCCTGCTGAATTCTTTGGATTTCATCCCTTTCTTCAATCCGAACATCAATCTCGGCACGGGCATAATCCGCAACGACATTAAATAAGCTTCCGCCCTTTATTTCTCCTGTGTTTATGGTAGTGCCTTTTGACCAGTCAGCTAAACTTATGATTTTTGTAATCTGAAAAGCTAACTCCTCAATTGCATTCGCACCGTCTTGCGGGTTAAGGCCGGCGTGAGCAGATATTCCGTTCACCTCAATTGTAAATTTGCCGCCGCCTTTTCTTGCCGTCTTCAGGGCTCTATTGTCTGCTGCAGGTTCGAGAACCAGTACCGCTTCACTCCTGGCTGCCTCCCGCTTTACTGCAAGCTTTCCAGTTGGACTTCCCACTTCTTCATCCGATGTTAAGAGCCAGACGATTTGATAGTCTTTTAGATTCATTTGCTGCAATAATAATTCAAAAAGGTGATACACCATAACATAACTGGCTTTTATGTCGATGACTCCCGGACCTCTTGCCTTTTTCCCTTCTACTTGAAAGGGCATGCGTTCGATTGTCCCCCTCGGATAAACGGTGTCCAAATGGCTTAACAGCAATAGTTGCTTTTCACCCTCCCCAAGCTGAAAACGCAGATGATTTCCATAGTGCTCTTCCTTTAAGCTTTCAGCCTTTACAGGAAACTCGGAGAAAACTCGGATAAGGTGAGTGCTCAGGTTATCCACCCCCTGTTTATCAAAGGAGAAGGACTCCAGTTCGACAAATTCCTTCAAGAGGTGTAAAGATGCTTCTTCTTTTTCTTTTAATGCTTGAAAAATATCAAGCATACCTGTTCCTCCTCCCATGCCATTTATGTAACAGGATAAACAGGCACCCTGGACTCGAGAACATCAATGACATTTTGTGCGGTCAGCATCCCCACTTCTCTAAGCGCCTCTTCCGTATAGCCCGCCATATGAGGGGTTGCAACAAAATTCTCCATTTTGAGGAGCGGTGATTCAGATAACGGCTCTTTCTCAAAAACATCCATTGCTGCCCCTTTAATTAAGCCGGATTCCAATGCAGCATATAAAGCTTGCTCATCAATGATCCCACCGCGGGCCGTATTCACAATGTAGGCACTTTTTTTCATGAGAGCTAATTCCATGCTGCCAATCATGGCCTGCGATTCCTGATTTAAGTCCGTGTGAATGGTAATAAAGTCTGAGCCTTCCAGCAGTTCCTCAAAGGATACATACTTTCCAAGCCCTTGTTCCTGAATTCCCTCATCCGGAAAAAGATCGTAACAAAGGACATTCATATTAAAACCCTGAGCCCGGCGGATCACTTCTTTTCCTATCTTCCCTGTTCCAATAACGCCAAGAGTCTTCTGGTAGATTTCGTTTCCAACAATCCGGGGCCATCCACTTTCCTTCACTTCCTGAAAAGCTGCCGGAATTTGACGTGCAATCGATAGGAATAAACCAAATACCAGATCTGCAACAGCATGCCGGTTCGCACCAGGAGCGTTCGTCACGATGATCCCCTTTTTTGCTGCTTCTCCCAAGTCAATATTGTCAACACCGGCACCATGCTTTGCGATCACCTTTAATTTTTCTGCATGTTTTAGCACAGCTGGAGTAATTTTTTCTACTCCAACTATTAAGGCATCCACGTCCCTCAATGCTTCTGCAAAACTCTCTTCATTGGATGTAACCTCTTTGGGCAGAATTTCAAGATGATAGTTTTTAGATTCCAGCAATGTGACAGGATCCTTTGAAAACAAACCGAAAGTCGGTGATGAAGAAACCACTTTAAACACTATTGACACCTCCCTAATTGATTCTGCTTTTAGCTAAAAGTATATTAATAGGATTAAGACAATTTCTATATTCACTTTTGTAATAGTAATAATTAGCAACAAGCAATCAGTCAGTCATCCCATAAACCTTCCGCCATTTACATCCAGAACCGCACCTGTCATATAGCGGGACTCATCTGATGCCAGGAAAACAGCAGCATTCGCAATATCTTCTTTTTCTCCAAGTGTCTTAAGAGGGATCTCCGAAAAAGTTTGCTGCCTTTGCTCCTCTGAGTTTTCCTCATAAAACAAATGGCGCATCCGCTCACCGCTTATAATTAATCCAGGGGCAATCACGTTCACATTAATGTCAAACTCCCCAACCTCTTTTGCCAGCCTTCTCGAAAAATTAATAACTCCACCCTTAGCTGCTGCGTATGCTACACCGGTAATCAAGCTGGCAGTCCTTCCGCCAATGGAAGACATATTGATGATTTTTCCGCCTCCGTTACTTTTGGTGTGTTTAACAAAAGCCTGTGAGGTCAGAAATGTTCCTTTTAAATTGACATTGAGCACCTTGTCCCAATGTTCCTCCTCAATCTCTTCAAGAATACGGGGAGTATGAAGGCTTCCCCCTGCATTATTTACAAGTATGTCAATTTGTCCATGGCGCTCGATGATCTGGTCAAACATCCTGGTTACATCCGCTTTGCTGGAAACATCCCCAACAACATAATCTGCTTCATAATCAGCCTCTAAAGCTGCAGCCGACTCCTTCACCAGCTCCTCATTGACATCATTCAGGATGACTTTCGCCCCTTCTTTCGCCATATGTACCGCAATTTCCAAACCAAGGCCGCCGGCAGAGCCGGTGATAAGAGCTACTTTGTTTTGAAGCCTTCCCATTTTAACCATCCCTTCTTAGCCGATAGAGAAAAACAATAGGCAAAGAGATATGCCTCCGTTTTGCATCTAAACAATCTTTCTCTAAATCTACTCTTGATTATTTCATCACCAGATTCTAGAAGAATGTCAGAACTGGTTTCCTGGTATTCATTTATACCTGGACGAAAACCGTCCCCTCTTCCTCAATGACATCAAAGGTCTTAACACGCACGTTTTCCGGATCAAAAATGGAGCACCCTGTTTTAATATCAAACTCCCAATTGTGCCATGGGCACTTAATTACTTCACCAACTTTTTCAAGATTGTACTCGCCAGGCTCGTTTGCCGTACACGTTCCATCGAGTGATCCTTCTGAAAGAGCCGGCCCCTTATGAGGGCAAACATTTCGCAGCGCATATAATTCCCCTTCCTGGGAGCGAACAACCACAATCGATTTTCGCTCGACTGTAAAGGCTTTCATTTGACCGATTTGTAAATCTTCTGCTTTACAAACGCTGTATTTCAAAGAGGGACCCTCCTTTCTTCTTAAAAATTAAAGATTATATAGTTCCCTTGCATTTTCGTATAAAATTTTGTTTTTTAAATCATCAGATATTTTAGGCGGCAAAGTGCGTTTCGGTGCATCGAAATCCCAATGCGGATAGTCAGTTGAGAACATCAGCATCTTATCTGACCCCATCATATCGATGATGTCCAGGAAATGCTTTGCTGAGATATCATGCCATGGCTGCGTGCTAAACCGCATATTATCACGGAAGTAGTCACTCGGCATGCGCTTTACCCATGGTGTTTCCTGCCGGAGACCCTTGTAGGCTGCATCCATTCGATTCATCATAAATGGCACCCATTCAAAGCCGCCTTCAATTAATGCGACCTTCAAATTTGGATATTTATCAAACACACCATTTGTAATCAGGCTGATTACTTGTGTCATGTAGGCCTGCGGGTGTGCAGCACGCCATGCAACATAATACCTTAGAAACTCTCCTCCCTGGAAAGTAATATCAGCTGACAAATGCATGCCGATGGCAAGTCCATGACGTTCCGCGGCTTCAAAGATCGGGTGGAAGCGAGGGTCTCCCCAGGCAAAGTTTCCAATGGACATCATGACCTGCACCATCTGCGGATGAGGTCCAACGCGATCAATTTCGCGGACTGCTGCCACAGGGTCTGCAGGAATCGTAATGGATCCCAGCAACCGCTCATCTTTGTTAAGCCATTGTTCAATCGTATAGTCGTTGTAGGCTGCTGCCCTGGCTGCCGCAAACTCAAACCACCCAGTAGCAACGGTTGCTTCGTGGAACCATCCTCCCAGAACGCCATAAGTGATTTCATGCTCATCAAGCAATTGTTTCTTTAATAATTCAAAATCAGAGCCCGGCGGTCTTTTACTTTCTCCGAAAGAGTCTCCTCTATACTTTGTCCCGCTTCGAACTTGATGAAAAGGTGTGGTTTTAATCGGTTTCCAATTGTATTCCGTAATATAACGCTTCCAATGATCCGATAAGTAAGGAACTAAATCGTCTACAGAAGCGATATCATGATGAATGTCCGTATCGATTACTTTAAATTGAGTCTTTTTCGCTGCACTTTCCTGTGACAGAACTGTTTCACTCATACCTCTTCCTCCTTGTAAAATTTTTATTAAATTAAACCGTTAACTCGTCAACACCAAGTGTTCTGGCTAATTCATTCAAGCTGCTGAACGTTTTCTCTTCCATCGGAACACCTGATTCTTTATTCCGCTTCTCTTTTAAAAACTCTATTTCACCAGGAAGGTAAATGCGGTCGGTACCTTCCGCTTTCTTGGAATCTCTGATATAGGAAACAAGCTGTTTGACACTGCTGTAGTAGATTTCTAGAGGAATAAGCTGTTTAATATCGATTGTCAGCATAAAATGAGAGATGGATTGTTTTTGCTTCACATCATACATGGAAGGAATCATTTTAGAAAAATGACCTCCGGATAAAACACCAGTCAGGATTTCAGCCATAAGTGCCAGCCCAAAGCCTTTTGGACCTCCTACCGGTGAGAGGAATCCTCCATTAATGACATCATCTGGATTGGTGGTAGGCACACCTTTAGCATCTACACCCCAGCCTTCAGGAATTGGCTGATTCTTCTCCTTCGCAAAGAGAATCTTTCCAAATGCCGTGTTGCTCAGAGCCATGTCCAATACAATGGGATCTCCTTCACCTGCTGGCGCTGCAATGGATATCGGATTGTTCCCGATCACCTTTTCAGCTCCCCCAATTGCAGGCATTAAAGGGGCCACATTGCTGATAACTATACCAATTTTGTCTTGCTTGGCAGCCATCAGCGAATAGTAAGCTGTAATCCCGAAATGGTTGCTGTTTTTTACGGCAACTAAACCAATGCCCGATTCTTCCGCTTTCTCAATGGATATTTCCATTGCTTTATGGGCCACTACCTGGCCGGCTCCATAATTCCCATCCAACAGGGCCAATACTGGATTCTCTTGCTCTGCGTTTAAATTAACCTTGTTTGTAATCAACCCTTTTTGAATCCGCTCCACATAAATCGGAAGCCTTAAAAAGCCGTGACTATGTATTTCTCGCAAATCCGCTTCCAGCAAAACTTCCGTTATAATTTCTGCTTCATCCTGAGGCACATCGACCTGCATCAGCAATCGGTTGGAAAATTGCCGGATTTTATCAATATTGATATTCATTTCAATCCCCCTTTAAAAGATTCCTTATGCTGACTGTGTCTCTTCTGCCGGTCTATTTGTCCCCTTTGTGCCATCCACAACTTTATTTCTTAATTGGCCAATTCCTTCTATTTCAAGAACAACATCATCCCCTGGCTTTAACGGTCCCACTCCTGATGGAGTACCCGTAATAATGATGTCTCCAGGATTTAAGGTCATTACTTCGGTCACCTTCACAATCAGGGATTCGATATCATGAATTAAATCATCTGTATTGGAATGCTGCCTAACTTCTCCATTCACTGTCAGTTTGATTTCAACATTATTAGGGTTCAGATCTGTTTCAATAACAGGTCCTAGCGGCTTAAAAGTGGCAAATGACTTGGCTCTGGTAAATTGCCCATCCTTTTTCTGAAGGTTGCGATCCGAAACGTCATTGCAGGCCGTATAGCCAAACACATAATCCAAAGCCTCTTCTATTTGAACATTCTTCGCCTGCTTGCCGATCACGATGGCCAGCTCAGCTTCATAATCGATGCGATGCTCAAGGTTTGGCAAAATAATTTCATCTCCATCTGCAACAACCGATGTTGGGGATACCATAAACATCATCGGTTCATCCGGAATCGGCTTGCCGCTCTCTTCAGCATGAAGAGCATAGTTTAAACCGATCGCCACAACCTGCCGAGGATCTACTGGAGCCAAAAGCGTTACTTCCTCCAGATGAAAAGTATCACCCGTTGATTTAGCTGTACCTGACAAAAAATCCCCATCCAATTGTGTGATCGTTTCTCCCTCTAAAACTCCAAATAAATTCCGATTGTTTTTAGAAAAGCGTACATATTTCAATGTTTCTTCCTCCTTGTTTTTTAATTTAAGAGCTTTGATTTGGAATAAGGCTGTTCACCTTGTCGTAAAATTTCCGCTGGTTCAGTCTGAGAATTTCTCGTCCTGCACGTGTTTTGTGCTTAATCATATAGCTTTCTGCCAGCATGCTGTCTTTTTTCAATAAAGCCTGGTAGATCTCTTCATGTTCTTCGATGGAAGCTTGAATATGCTCGTCATTGCCCTTAAAAAGCGAAGGATACCGTTTTGTATTTGCCCAAAGCTCATCAATGGTCCGAATGAGCAGCTGATTATTGCAGGCTGAATAGATTTTTTTATGAAACTTTACATTCAATGTTTCAAAATGGGCGTAATCCTTTTCATTGAAAGCTTCAATGGACTCATCTAAAATCTCCCTCAGTTCAGCCAAGAGGCTTTCAGTCATTCCTTCTACAGCAAATCTCGTTGAAAGCCCTTCCAATTCTACCCGCAATTCAAAAATCTCCTGAATATCCTTAGAAGATAATGTACTTACAACAGCTCCCACATGGGGCTTAAATTCAATCAGCTTTTCAGAATCTAATTGACTGATCGCTTCCCTCACCGGGATTTCACTGCTTTGGAATCTTACAGCGAGACGGCTGATAACCAGCTTTTCACCAAATTCATATTGACCGCTCAGGATCTCTTCTTTAAGAGTTTGGTAAATCATTTCTTTTTTTGTTCGGTACATACTCAATCCGCCGTTCTCCTTTTATCTAATGAAGTATAAAATCATATATCATATATGATATATAATATATGATACAGTCGAGAGTGAATTCAGTCAACATAGAATTTTTAGAATATTCATTTCACCTCAATTGCATACAAGCTTCAAATAAAAAAACCTAGCGACAATAGACTGCTAGGTTTTGATCCTAGTAAATACAGTAACTTCAGTAGTCTAAATGCTTAACAATACACCTGCATCCGACCAGTCAAAAATGCTAAGAGCTTCTTAAAATAAACATGGTCATCATAACTTCCGCTCCCATTTTCAATCAAACGTTTGATTGAAAATAATATTACAAAAGCATACCGAAAGCCTATTAAGATATATTAATTGATATTTCTAATCACGGATTGGCAAAATAATACTGCCTACAGATGATTAATCCAGATTAGTTATACTATCGAGGATCATCTCATAAAAACAGCCTGATATACGGGTGCATAATATCTGATAGCTTGTTTTATAGCTGTTAATCAGGTAAACAGTAGAACCGTCACCGTGTCACCTGTGAATTCCCACCTCTCACTTTAACACTTCACCGTATCCGGGGTCAGGAACCTTTTTAAGAAAAACAGTAGAACCGTCCCCATGTTTCTATATAATATAGTATAAACAACCTAGGTTAAGAAAAGGTATATATGATAAAGGAGCTACACAATGAAAACGATGACCCAGTCAGAGAAAATTGCCCGTTTTGAAGCAGCGTTTAACCGGATTCATGTCCAGCTTAAAAAGCTGGTGAAGGATCCGCGGGAACACGCGCCTTATGGAGAAGTTTTATATACAGCCAGGAATCTGCATAATGTGGTAAGAACGCATTATGATTTGTTGCGCTTGTTCGGGAAGCTGCGGAATGCCATTGTTCATGAACGGATTCAGAAAGATTTTTATATAGCAGAGCCTCATGATGAGGTCATTGAGGAGATTGAGAGAATCAGTGAAACGCTGATGAAGCCGCCGCTTGCTTTGAGCATTGCCTCACAGCCGGTGATTACCCATTCACCTGAGACTTCCTTAATGGATATTCTGAAGATTATTGATACAAAGGGATTTTCACAGATTCCTATCTATGAAGACAATCACTTCCAAGGGCTTTTGACTGAAGGCGGTATTGCCAAATGGCTGTCCCTCAACGCAGTACGCGGAACCATTTCCATTGAAGATGTGCTGGTAAAGGACATCCTTCCATTGGAGAAGAAGCATAATGTCAAATTTTTAAGCAGAGGCTCGTCTATTTATGACCTCGAAGATGCATTTGAACAGAGCTTTGAATGCAATAAAAAACTGGAAGCCATTCTAATCACAGAGCATGGCAGCCGGACACAAAAGCCAATTGGAATCGTCACTTCCTGGGATTTGGTTCGCATCGACCATACTACCTTTGCATTAGCAAGCCAGATGTAATTAACTAAGAATCGGAGAGAACTATGTCTATCATTCAAAACATGTTATTACATAATCGGAACCATAACATTATTCCACACCATATCGATGCTTTAACCATCGAACAAACTGATGTTTGCTTGTCGGTAGGCTGTCTTGCGTATCCTGTTATTAGGCTATCCGACGGGGAGTTTCAGTATAACTATATTCATAGCGATACCAGATACCAGCCCGATTCATATTTCAAACCCTTTATTGAAGAAAAGGCTTCCGGACTCTCCTTTAACGAGGAGTATCATATTCGCTGCTCAAGCATTTCTATTGAAGATGATCATATAGAAATGAGAACCCAATGGAGTGACTTTTCACAGTTTCTTGGAACCAATATGATGGTTGGTACGTATCTACCAATAAGAGAAAAAGTGAAGGATCACTTTCCCATTTCCCCTCTTCTTGCAAATGAATTGGCAGCAATCGGCACCTTTATCATTCACGATGGCCAGGAGAAATACCTGCTGCTGACTAAAAGGAGTTCAAATGTCAGCACTTACCGTAACTGCATGTCGGCTTCCGTTTCCGGAGCTATGGGCGGCGGTGAAAAATGGACTGATTTTCATATGGAAACACGTAAGCCTGATCCGATTTTAACCATTATCCGTGAGACAAAAGAAGAGCTTGGGCTCGATATAAATCGCAGCCAATTAAAGCTGGATGGCCTCTGTATGCAGGCAATCGATAAGCAGCCGAATTTCCTCGTTTCTGGTGAGCTTCCTATTTCAAAAGATGAAGTACTTAAAAAAGCGAAAGCAGCCGCAGATAAAGATGAAATTGAAGAGGATGGCCTGCTGTTCATTCCTTTTGAACTGGATAAAATCATGCCCTATCTCATCTATTTGGAGTACTCTCCCACATCTGCTGCCGGAGTTTGGGCACTCCTGGAGAACTATTTTACACAAGACGAAATAAAAACTGCTTTTCAGCAGTGCTGTAAAGGGTGATCATGATGGAAGCAACTTCTCTCTCAGAGCAGTCAATAATTGAAAAACTGGATAACCTTCCGGAACATACGACACGAGACTTCGAATTAACACTGACCAAAATAGCCGAGACTCTTGAAGAAACAGAATACAGCCAGCTGATGCTTTACCTGGAAAATAGAATAGCATCCCAAACTGCCAATCAAATTCTCTTTGCATCCTTTGTCATTTTGACTATTTATGCAAGAAGAATGAAGAATATCAGCCAGTTCAGGGAAATCGTGGAGCGGTTTGGTGAAAAATTCATTGATTTTCCTTTGTACCCTCATATCCTGTCTCTTTTGTATAAGGAAATCGGAACGAATGATGCCATCGAGCAGGCTGTGGCCTTTGCAAGAGAGGCCACACAAAAGCTCCCAAATCAGGTTGGTGTACTCCACAATTATGCAGAAGCCGTTGTACATATAAAAGAACATGGGTTCATGGTCAGCCAGGAAGAGCTACAGGAAGCCTATAACTATATTAACCGGGTAGTCCATCTGTCCCCGCGCTATGCAAAATTCCATTGTACCAGGGGAAGAATTTTAGCAGCACTCGGAAAATTTAATGAAGCAAAAGAAGCCATCCGCAAGGCCATTGACATGGAGGAATCCTCAAAAAAAGACTATGCGATCCGGATCAATGACTATCTTTACCACTTAAGCAGAGTGCAAACCAATGAGTTTTCACAGGTGTTTTCTGATAAAATTGCCTTAACAGAAAAAAGCTTTGATGAAGCGAAGGATGAAATTGATCAGTCCATTTCCAAACTGAAATCTGAAAACCTGCAGATGCTGGGGTTCTTCACAGCCATCATCAGCTTTACCATCGGATCTTTCAACATTCTTGGGGATAAAAACTTCCTTGAGAGTGCCTTGTTAATTTTAATCTTGTCGGGCGCTCTTGTATTGGCCTTCGTCGGATTTGGACTCCTTTTTCAAACAAAGAATCAGCACCCATGGAGGACAGTCATCATCAGCCTGCTGTCATTAGGGGTAATTGTAGGCTCAATGGCGGCTTATTACTTTATTAATTAGGTGGTTTCATACATGAAAATTAGCACAGTCTATACAAAAGGAAACAGAGAAATAAATGAGGATGCCATTGTCGTAGATACGGATCAAAACATCTTTGCGGTGATTGATGGGGCAACTGGGCTTGGCGGACTGCCAGGCTCCCTTGCCTCAGGGATTGTGAAAGAATATCTTGAAAAAAATACTTCAATACCCCTTATTGAGAAGGTTAAAGAAGGAAACAAACAGCTTCTGGCAGCTGCAGAGAAGAATATAGGAACGTCCCTGGATCAAATCCCCAAATATAAAAGAAGTTCCTGCGGGCTTGCTGCTATCCAGATCCACCTGGATGAAGTTGGTAAGGTAAATTCACTAGACTATGTATCGGCCGGAGATTGCATGCTCTTTTTGGAATTTAAGGATGGTTCTATTAGACAGATTACGTACGATCATATTGACCGGCTTGATACTGTGGCCATTCAGTTAATGCAAAACACTTGGGAGAAAGTTCTTAAAGAAAAATCTATTGATTCCTTCTCTCCTGAGCAGCTTAAAGAAAAACAGAAAGAATTAAGGGGAAATGTTCAGCATATTCTTCAGGAAAACCGCAATAAATTAAATACAATTGATGGATACGGGATTATTGATGGTGATCATGAAGCTATGAAATTCTTTGAATACGGTCGTATTCCGTTAATTTCCGTCAATAAAATCCTTCTGCTTTCAGATGGGTTAAAGATTCATACAGAACGTACTTCCACTAAACAAGAAACGTGGCTGACAACCGCTCAGTCTGCCTTTAAATCTGGCCTAACTGAACTGGAAAAAAGGATTATTAAAGATGAGGAATCTGATCCTGCTTGCTTTTACTTTCCACGTTTGAAGCAGCATGATGATAAGTCGGGAATTTTGATTGTTTTGTAAAAATGTAAAAAGCCAACCTATCATACATACTTGGTTGGCTTCTTTGTCACATCAATCAGCGGCTATCACTTTATTCTAATTTTCACCTTTGCACTTCAAAAGTTAGCAAGTTTTTATATATAGAGGACAGTAAGACAGTTTCATTCTCCCAGGCCTACCCTAAACCTTGATAGGAAATGAGCCTGTCCTCCATTGTCCGCCTACTAGCTTAAGTGGTCCGTCCCCGTGTTTTTGGTTGAAATGGTTTTCTAATCATTTATTATATCCATAATTACCTTCCCTTAATTAATAGTAAAACCCCACGCAATGGCTGGGGGCTTTGTAGATGCCTTTCCTTAGCTTAAGGTTACAATCCCATCTTGAATAGTAAATGTTTCTCCTAAATTAAGGATAGCAGATACTCCATCTATTGTTTGTGTTCCTTGCAACGCTTCCAAGACTATTAACTCATCCGTCATTTCACCGTTGAGATAGTTATGACCACTTTCCCAGTTTAATTTTTCTTTTTCTTCTGTAGCTATAGCTGTTACATCATCACTTAAGGACAGGTTGGTTATTAAAGTGATTACTGTTGTAGCATTTTGCCACTAGGAGCAAATCAATGATTCCAAATCCCTTGGATAGTATGTCAACATTTCCATTCCGTCTTCTGTTACTAGTATTGTATCTGAGTGGCGGAAACCTCCTACCCCGTTTACATATATGCCTGGCTCGACTGTAAAAACCATACCCGGCTCCATGATCGTGTGATCACCTAAATCAAAAAAAGGTGATTCATGAAATAACAAGCCGATTGCGTGGCCAGTGTGATGTCTAGTTAATTCGGTAATATTATTTTCTTTAAAATACCTTTGAACCTCCACTTCTACTGATGATAAAGGCTTCCCAGGTTTGATATGCTGAAAAGCCACTTCCTGCGCATTGTACATATGCTGGAAGTATGTTTTTTGTTCACTGCTTGCCTCCTCAACAAACATTGTTCTTTCTAACTCGCTTTTATAGCCCCATATACTCGCAGCAGCTGCAGTGACTAATGTATCGCCTTTCTTTAAAGTCACATTTTGAGCAACTGCATGAGGATAAGCTGACAGCTCCCCGACCTGCCCTCTAAACAGGGCAAAGGCTGTTTCCCCATGAGGTTTGTACTCCGGACCTAAGGTTTCAATCATGGCCAAGGTTGATTCTGTACTGGCTCTGCTTGTAATCTCCAGCTCACTTATTCCTGCCTTAGAGTATTTTTGCAATAAACGATGGGCAAGATTTCCCCAGCGGCAGGACTCTTTAATCAATTCAATCTCTTCGTCCGATTTAATCATCCTTAACGCTGGAACCATATCCTTTATTGACTGATACTCCTTAGCCTCCAGTAATTGGTCAATTGACGGTCCTCTATATCCTGATGCTGAAGCATATCCAAGGCTATCAGCTCCTACACGTTTTCCCTGAAACCCAGCAGCTATTAAATCTTCCTTAAAATACTCCATCGGATGCCTGATTCCTGGATATTCAGGGTAGGAATGTACAAAGTTTATAGAACCTGAAAATTCTTCAGCATGTTCTTTTTCTAAAAATGGAACAAATAAGTGGGTTTTCTGATTGGAGTCCACAAAAAAGGCGATCGGCCGCTCTGTCGGGTGAAAAAAGAAACCGGTTAAATAAAATATATCAATGGGGCTAAAAATGATTGCACAGTCCAGGTCCTGCTGCTGCAGATTTTCCCAGAACCTTTTCTGCCTGGTCTTAATTTCTTTTTTTGAAATGGATAATCTCATAGAAACTCCCTCTATCCTTATTGATATAGATGACAGGCTACAAACTGTCCTGGTTCTTTTTCAGTCAGCGCTGGTGTTTCTGCCTTGCATATTTCCATACAGCTTGGGCATCTAGTGTGAAAAGCACATCCAGATGGAGGATTGGCCGGGCTTGGAACATCCCCTTTTAGAATGATTCTTTCTCTTTTATGGCCTGCATTCACCTCTGGTGCAGCAGAAATTAACGCTAGCGTGTAAGGGTGGAGAGGATTTGAGAAAAGCTGATCTTTACTTGCCAGCTCCACAATTTTTCCAAGATACATCACAGCCACGCGATCGGATATATGTTCACAAACCGACAAATCATGGGTAATGAACATATAAGTGAGATTATATTGTTCCTGAAGATCCTGCATAAGATTAATGACCTGTGCCTGAACGGAAATATCAAGTGCTGAAACGGGTTCATCCGCAATAATCACTTTTGGGTTGAGAACCAATGCTCTGGCAATTCCGATTCTCTGGCGCTGTCCGCCGCTGAATTCATGGGGATGGCGTTTAGCATAACTTGGATCAAGGCCTACTTTGTTCAGCAAGTCGGCTACCTTCTCTTTTCTTTCGCTTTTGGTGCCAATATTGTATACCTTCATTGGTTCTAATAGCGTTTTTTCAACTGTCCATCTTGGGTTTAGGGATGCATAAGGATCCTGGAAAACCATTTGAATATCTCTTCTGGTTGCTCGAAGTTCTTCCTTTGAAATGGCTGTTAGATCTTTTCCTTCAAGCTTAATGCGGCCCTCCGTTGCTTTCAATAACTGGATAATCAGCCTTGCCATGGTCGATTTGCCGCAGCCGCTTTCGCCTACAACCCCTAAGGTCTCTCCTCTTCGCAACTGAAAAGAAACATTATCAACTGCTTTCACAGCGCCCACCTGTTTAGAAAATATCCCCTTTTTTATAGGGAAGTACTTTTTTACATTTTGCACTTCTAAAATATAGTCATCTTGTAGCTTCGATAAAGCCATTGTGAGTACTCCCCTCTTCATCAGGTATTAGCCAACAGGCAGATTCTTGCGCTTCACCGGCTTTCATAAGCGGAGGAAGACTTGTTTCGCATTGGCTCATTGTATAAGGACAGCGATCAGAAAAACGGCAGCCTTTTCCCCAATTGGCTGGTGCAGGGACTTGACCGGGAATAAAGTGTAACCGTTTTTCCTTATGGCCCTTTTTTGGCAATGAAGCCAATAAGCCTTTTGTATAGGGATGGGATGGATTATTCAATACCTCTTTTACAGGTCCTGTCTCTACAATTTTACCGGCATACATAACAATCAAACGGTCACAAACTTCTGATACCACACCAAGGTCATGGGTGATGAGAATCATGGACATCCCTTTTTTGCTTTGCAGATCCTTCATGAGCTCAAGGATCTGGGCCTGAATTGTAACATCCAAAGCAGTCGTCGGTTCATCCGCAATAATCAGCTGAGGGTCACAAGCCATTGCCATGGCAATCATAACCCTTTGCCGCATTCCCCCTGATAATTGATGCGGGTAATTATCATAAATTTCATCTGCCCGAGGGATCCCAACCTGTTTTAATAAATCAACAACTTTTCTTTTTCTCTCTTCACCTTTAAGCTTTTTGTGGATTTTTAACGTTTCTCCTATTTGTTCTCCTACACTGTAGACAGGATTGAGTGAAGTCATGGGTTCCTGAAAAATCATACTGATTTTATTGCCGCGAAGATTTCTCATCTCTCTTTTGGGCAAATTCAGGAGGTTGACACCGTTAAAATCAATTTGATCTCCCGATACTTTTCCAGGAGGTTTAACAAGGCCCATTATGGATAGTGAAGTTACACTTTTTCCGCAGCCTGATTCTCCAACTATGCCGAGGGTTTCTCCTTTCGCGACATGAAAGGAGATGCCATCGACTGCGTTAAAAGAAGCCTTTCTAGAGGAGAAGGTGGTTTTTAAATTTTTGACTTCCAGGATGTTCGAATTCACGAATCATTCCCCCTTATGAACCTGCTTTAACCCCAGCAGTTTGCTGCAAGCTTGCATCCATATACCCCACTAACTGTTGAATAATCTCATCTGTATGTGCAACTGATATGGCATGGTGGAGCAGATAGTTTGGTGAACAATAAACACCTTTCTGTGTAAATGCTGCAATAAACGCTGCATATTTTTCCTTTTCACTATGTGTAGCACTGCGATAGTCTGTTATTTCCTGGTCGGTGAAGTACCAATGAAAATGCCCGCCTCTTCCTTGCATTCTAGCTTTCACCTGATATTTTTCTGCTGATTTTGCGAATTCAGCGATCAGTTTTTCCGTTCTATTTTGCAATGTACGAAAAACCTGTTTTTCTTCATAGATTTCCATAAAGGCCAATGAAGCAGCTAATGACACCTGATGGCCATTATAAGTCCCCACAAAAGAACATGTTCCTTTCCCAGGGGTGACCGTTTCGAAAATGGCCGCTTTTCCAGCCAAAGCGGCCAGTATATAGCCATTGCTAATCGCCTTGCCGAATGTAGAAAGATCAGGTGTCACACCGTAATATCCTTGAGCTCCACCAGGAGAATCTCTAAACCCGGTTAATAATTCATCAAACACCAGGACAATATTTAATTGATCACAGATCCTTCTTAGCCCTTGCAAGTAATCTTTTTTGGCGGGGATATAACCAATATCTATCATAGTTGGTTCAATAATTAATGCAGCAATCCGGTGTTTATTTTCTGTCAGAAGGCGTTCAGCCGTTTCCAGGTCATTAAATGGCAGGACGAGGGTGCTTTTTACTACATCCTCAATTAGCCCCGATGCACCGGGAAGTGACTTTGGCTCTGACTTGTCACCTGCCTTTTGCAGATCAGGCCAGGTACTGACAAATACAGCGTCGTGCCAGCCGTTATATGCTCCTTCAATTACGGCAATATCCGGTTTTTGTGTATACGTTCTGGACATAGCCATTGCATGCATAACCGCTTCTGTTCCTGTATTGGTATAACGGATTTGTTCAGCTGTCGGAACCATGGATAAAAACTTTTCAGCCGTTTTAACACTAAGTTCCGTCTCCACACCAGTCACGATTCCTGAAGTACTATAGAATTGCATCCGTTCATTGAAATCCGGATCATTGTGACCAAGAATGACAGCCCCGTTCCCCATAATGCAATCAATATATCGATTGCCGTCCACATCAGTCAGGTAAGCCCCCTCTGCTTTTTGGTAATAGATGGGGTGTGGATTGCGGAAACGGGAATTCGAGTGCACCCCTCCAGGCACTGATTTTACCGCTCTTGTAAATAACTCTTCTGATCTAGTTAGTTCCATCCTGTCACATCCTATCTGAATTGTTTAACTGTATCTGCAGATAACATATTTTTATATAAAAACTCATAGAAAGCTTGCTTTCTATCCTCAGACAATCTTTTATAGATCTCATTTACCGCTTCATTTCCTCTCCAGTAAGAATAAATAAACGGAGCTCTTAAGGTATGTTTGAAAAAGCGGAGCCTGGAAAGAATCCAATTTTCTTCACCAAATGCAAACTCTCTTAGAAATGCAGAAACTTCTTCATCTGGCTTCCCCTCTGCATGGATCATATGTGCAGCATTTATTCCTGAGATCGATTTGATTTCCTGATAAACTTTGTAGATTTCATCATCCAGGGAATCCGTCCAATCAATGAAATCGATCCCATTATCTCCAATCCCCTCAAATACGGAACTGCTTGCTGTATTGGTGATGACTAACCCGGCATCAAGCGGGATATCACCGGATTGGACACCTAATTCTCTTATTCTCATATGTGTAGTATGGCCCGGAAAAGATTCATGCGTGACTAAATGTTTTAAAGATTCATAGGTATAGGACAGATCGCCATTTATATACATTTTCCCGCCAACATAGTCACAATAGGCACTATACGGCACAACGTTCACGACCACTGGAGTTACCTCCACATCCTCCATCTCTTTAAACATTTTTTGAACAACACGCTCTTTTCCTTGAGAAAGTAAATCTTTTAATACAGATTCCACCTGTTGTGAAGGGACATGCTGTGCTTGTTCCCACTTCTTTACTTTCTCTTTCAGCGTTCCTGAGAATCCCTTTTGGATTAATAAAGATTCAAGCCTATTATGAAGCTCTTTTCTTTCTGCCTCTGAAAAGGGATTTTCATTTACATATAACAGACCTCTAACATTCTCCCTGAAGGGAATCTCCTCACCGCTCCGCCATCTTGCCAGCCTTAGGAGTGAACCGATTTGCTGCTGCATATAGTTTCTGCGAACCTCGGATTGTATAGCTGAATAGCTGCTTCTTAAATCCTCGAAATCTGCAAAAATCTCATTCCAGCTGCTGTAGGAATTTGGTGTTTCTCTCGTTAAGTTAATGGGTACTAATCCTTCCTGATCAAGTGAAGCTTCTGAGCCGGATGGGAGGTTTTTCCGATAAAAATCATCCATCCCCAGTACAATTTGCGTATATTCCTGTGACAATTTGTGGTCCAAGGACTCGAAATGGACCGTTTCAGTTCTCATTATTCTTCCTCCGCACTATCAAGATTACCAAGCATAAATCCATAATCTCCCGGACTTACTTTATTAAAGAGGCCTCTTGTTAAAATCACCACGTTATTCTGGAATGGGGCCCGAATGACTTCCAGCTCTTCAAATGTTCTTGGGTTATAAGTTCTTGCCAGAACCTGATTTCCTTCAATGACGGTGCCTACAGCACTAAAGTCAAATTCCGGCACCATGATTCCCCCGTGCTTCGGACGAATAATCGTAATTTCAGTCATAACTTTTTGTTTTGGAGGAGGCGCGACCTCACCGGGAATCATTTTCAGCTTTCGCATCACATTGAAAATCCCTTCTACTCCTCTTTCAATGTCTTTATCGTGGTTAGGTCCTCCTCCTACCTCGACTGTAATGCTTGGGATGCCTTTTTCTAACGTATAAGTAGCTGTAGTGCCTTCATATGGATGCGAAGGACGGTATAAAATCGGGAAGTTAAATGCCCGTGATAATTCTTCATTATTTTGAATGTATACATAATCAACAACCGGAGTTGCACCGCCAGCATGCAGGTCAATATAGACATCAATATGTTCTAAAAAGTTTTCCACCATTGAATTGGCAAGCTGCTCTGTTACCCAGCCGTTTTTGTTTCCCGGAAACACCCTGTTTAAATTATTCATATCAAGAGGTGTATTTCTAGTCATACTTTCAAATGCCAACGGATTGGAAACAGGGAGAAGCTTAATCGTGCCTGATAATTCAGATTCATCTAAGCGGTTATATACTCGCCTGATGATTTCCGCTCCAATGATTTCATCACCATGTACAAGGGCAGAAATGCCAAGAACCGGTCCCTCTTTTACCCCTTGAATGGTATGGATTGGCAAAGAAAGCGGTGTTCCATTGGATAAATGTGTAACAACAACCTCTTTATATTCGCGTGTAGATGTAACTGTCATGATAATTCCTCCTTGAATTAATTCCTTTTTAATTTCGAATCGGTTAAATCCCTGATTCCGTCTCCCAATAAATTAAAGCCTAATACTGTGAACATGATCGCTAAGCCTGGATAGACCGATAAATGCGGGGCCTCCCTGATAAATTTCATTCCAAATGCCAGTGTCCAGCCCCAGCTGGATTCCGGCGGCTGAATGCCAAGACCAAGAAAGCTTAGTGTCGCTTCAGAAACAATAGCGGTCCCGAGCCCAAGTGTGGCTACAACAACAATCGGAGCGAGGCAATTGGGCAAAATATTTAAAAAGATGATGCGAAAATCATTCGAACCAATCGTCTTTGCCGCCTGAATATATTCCTCTTCCTTAATAGCCAGAACATTTGCCCGTACAATCCTCGCATAATTGGTCCAGTATACAAAGCCGAGGGCCAAAATCACATTTTCTATACCCGGACCGAGAGCCGCAACTAGGGCAATGGCTAAGAGCAATACAGGAAATGAAAGGAAGATATCAACGACGCGCATAATCAGCGTATCAACCCAGCCACCGTAATATCCAGATACCAAACCGAGCGTAACACCAATAACCATGGCCAGCACTACTGAAACTAATCCCACTTCAAGAGAAACCCTTGCCCCGTATATGATTCTGGAAAACAAATCCCGGCCATACTGGTCGGTTCCTAAAATATGACCATCTTCCATTGGTGTCAGCAGCCGTTCACTCATATTCATTTCATAGGGATCATGAGTAGAAATGACAGGAGCAAAAATGGCGCAAATCACAACCACTAATACAAAAGCACCGCCAATTAAAACGGACTTACTCTGGGTGATAAGCTGGAAAAAGTCTTTAAAGTCAAAGCCTTTCTTGGGGAGAGTTCCTGTTTGGTTCTCTGTTTGGTATTGTTTTGAAAGTTCCATCATCTCCCTCCTTATCCTTGTTGAATTTTTGGATTGATAATGGCGTACAAAATATCCACAATCAAGTTAATTAAAGCGAAAATAAGCGCAATCATTAAGACACAGCCTTGAACCACCGGGAAATCCCTCTGGCTGATCGCCGTAATGACTAACCGGCCGATTCCCGGCCAAGCAAATACGGTCTCCGTGACAATGGCACCGCCAAGTAAATTTCCAAACTGAAGTCCAACGATGGTTACTACCGGAATTAAGGCATTCCGAAAAGCATGTTTCATGATGACAACAATTCCTCTAACTCCTTTTGCCTCGGCTGTTCGGATATAATCTTCTTTCAATACTTCAAGCATTGCTGATCTGACCATTCGGGTAATGAGTGCAGCACTCATTACGCCTAAAGTGAAGGCAGGAAGAATAATATGCTGTAAACTATCGACTAAATAGAAGAGATTTCCGGTCTGAATCGTTTGCACGAACGCATCTAATAGCGGCTCTCCTCTTCCAAAGGAAGGAAGGATATTCAAATTCACAGAAAAGCCAATTATCAATAACAGTCCCATCCAGAAAACCGGCATCGATACACCAATCTGCGCAAAAAACATGCTGCCGTAATCAAGCCAGGAAAATTGTTTTACCGCAGATATGATCCCCAGTGGAATCGCAATTAAAAGTGCTATGATCATTGCAACAACTGCAAGCTCCAGAGTAGCAGGGAGATGGGTGGAAATCAGTGTAATAACAGGGGTGTCTTGAAAAATAGAGATTCCCAAGTCTCCTTGAAATAGATTTTTAAGAAAAACCATTAACTGAATATAAAGAGGCTCATTTAACCCAAGAACATTTCTCAATCGTTCAAGATCCTCTTTTGTTGCATCTTGCCCGAGAAGGGTTAGGGCAGGGTCACCAGGAATAAGATGCAGCAGGAAGAAGACTAAGATTGAAATTCCTAATAAAACAGGGATAAATTGAAAGAATCTCTTTACAATAAATGTTGCCATTTAAATCACTCCTGACTTTAAGGCAAGAGGAGGGAAACCTCCCCTTCCCTGCTTCAGCCTTCCTTAATTTGTTATCTCAGCATCTTTAAGTCCATAGAAACTGCCCGCCGGATGCTCAGTAAAGCCTTTAAGGTTCTTGTTATACATAGCAATATAGCCTTGGTACAATAGGACATCATATGCTACTTCTTCTGTAACAATCTTTGCAGCTTCCTGATAGAAGGATTTACGTTCAGCCTGTTCCAGGGTAGTTCTTCCCTTCTCAATTAATTCGTCAACAGTTGCATTACTGTATTTGCCGTAATTGCTTCCACCATTCGTATGGAAAGGGTTATAGAAAGAGCGATCCGGGTCAACCAGGTTTAGCCATCCGACTAACGCAATATCGAAGTTACCTTCCGTCAGACCAGTACTGAAAGTTGGCCATTCACTAGTTTTCACTTCAGTTTCTACCCCATTTTTAGTGAATTCGTTTTGCAGATATTCCACTGCCTGCATACGGTTTGGATCTTCACTATGAGTGGAAAGAGTAATTTTTAATTTTTCCCCATCTTTGTCCAGAATGCTATCTCCATCGCTATCTTCCCAGCCAGCTTCTTTAAATAACGCCGCTGCTTTAGCCGGGTCATAAGAAAAGCCGGAAATGGACTCATCATATGCCCATGAAGCTGGAATAAGCGGTGACTTACCAGGTGTATCCATTCCCTGATAAATATCAGAGGAGATAATCTCTTTGTTGACTAAATGGGCAATTGCCTGGCGCACTTTTAGATCAGATAATATTGGGTGTTTTTGATTAAAGTTCAAATAAGTAAATCCAAGTCCTTCTGTTTCAATAACCTCAAATTGATCATTTTCTTTTATTCTTTTGATATCCTGAGGAGATAGAGGAGAATGTACGATATCAATATCTCCTGATTCTAATGAGGCAACACGAGTGGAGTTATCAGGAATAATAAAGTAGGTTAGCTTGTTTGTCTTAGGTGAGCCGCCCCAGTATTTATCATTTGCTTCAAATGAGATTTTGCTGTTTTTATCCCACTTCACCATCTTATAAGGACCTGTCCCAATTGGATTATTGGATAAAGTATTATCATTCTTTTCACCAATATGTTTAGGTACAATCCCAATGTCCAAATAGCTTAATAGTGGTGCGGATGGCTCTTTTAAAGTAAATTTCACTTGGTAATCGTCTACTACTTCAACAGACTTTATCGGCTCATAAAGTGAAGCATATGGTGCCTGAAAATCCGGATCAATTAAACTATCAAATGTATACTTTACATCCTCTGCCGTGAATGGTTCACCATCATGAAAGGTTACATCTTCGCGAAGGGTAAAAACCCATGTTGTTGGATCAGGACTTTCCCATTTCTCTGCAAGTCCAGGTTCAGGCTCCAGATTAGCCGATAGTCGAATGAGTCCATCATAGACTAACTCGGAAACCCTTTTGGCAGATGTATCTTTTGATAGCCGAGGGTCCATCGTGCCTGCATCCACATCCAGCCCGACCTTAATTTCATCCCTTGCTGCGCCAGCATCTCCATCATCAGATCCTGCGGAACCTGTATTATTGCTGGCTGGTTTTTCATAGGAACAGCCTGCTAGAAAAGCAGAGAAAATGAACATCATAACAAACAAAATGGAAAACCAGCTTTTCTTATTCATTCTAATATTCCTCCCTTTTATCAATTAATTTAAATCATAAAACCTTTTAAACTCCGATTAACTCCAAATATTGCACCTCCTTGGAACTATTATTCAGCACTTCGCAGCCATCATCTGTAACAACCACTATATCTTCAATCCGAATTCCAAATTGATTCGGAAAGTATAGCCCTGGTTCGATACTAAAAGCCATTCCCGGGGAAACTAAATCATGATTGTTTTTATGGATTGATACACCTTCATGCAGCTCCAGTCCAATCCCATGCCCTGTTCTATGGATAAAATTTTCCTCATATCCCCACTTCTCAAAAGAACTCCTCACAAACATGTCAATTTCTGAAAAAGCAATGCCTGGCTTGACCCTATCGATTGCTTGCAGCTGCGTATCATGAACGATTTTGTATATGTCCTCAAATTTATGATCTCTCCTGCCCAAATAAAAGGTTCTCGTGATATCGGAGCAGTAATTCTTAAACAATCCTCCCATATCAATTAAGATTGGCTGGTCCAGCTGACAGACTTGATCAGAAATCGTATGATGAGGGTTCGCAGAATTTTTCCCAAAACCAATGATCGGCTTGAAAGATAATTCATTTACACCGTTTTCAGCGAAGAAACTCTTAATGGTAGCCGCAACATCCCTCTCAGTACAGGGGAAATGCTGCAGCTGAAGAATTTGATACATAACCGCATCGGCAATCTTTGCGGATTGGCGTAGTGTATCAATCTCTTGTGCGTCTTTTATTTCTCTTAACTTTTCTACAATGGTACTTTTCTCGAATTTTATTTCTGGAAGATGCTTTAATAAGTCAATAAAGTAGGAACAAAGCCACGTCTGATCAATTCCTAACCTTTCCTTGTTTGAAAAATGGGAAGCTAACGTTTTTACAGGATCCATATCATCACTGTAGTACACGATTTCAATTCCATTTAATTCAGGAATTTGATCGGAGAACATTTGGTGTATAAAGAGTTTTGCCTTTTTCCCCGGTGTTAAAAGCAGCACGGTCATCCGTTCCCCAGTATCAAAATTAGCTCCTAAAAGATACTTTAGGTTATAGGTTGACGAGACAACTAAATGATCATATCCATTTAACTCTGTCTCCTGCATACTCCTAATTATTCTTGATGGATTTGATCTCAATCACTTTCACTCCTTTTCGTATAAAATATAAAAGACCAAGCCATGTCGAAACACACCTTACAAAAAGGGTATTTTCGAACAGCTTGGTCTTAAAATTCTTTGTATGAATAGGGGATGCCTATCCACCGAACTTCAGGCTCGCTGAAAAAATTAAATTATTTTAATTATTCTATATATTTTAATTATACAGATTACTAATCGTAAATCAATAGCTATTTTTAAATTTTTTATACTGGAACATTCATTGACTTATAAATAGAATATTGATTGTATGCATCCCGCATTGCAGCTACAATCGCTTTCTTTCCCAGACCAAAATACCTTCTTTCAAATCTTTCAATTGGGCCCTCTATACCTTCTTTTAAATCGTGGCCGGTAAAAATACTTTTAATAAAATCAGTACACATATTTGTGACAAAGGTACTAGAAGCATTCAAAATACAATCCGTTTTTGGGTCAACCTCAAATCCAACACCCATGACACCATAAAGATTTTTAGCAGTCATTCCATCAGGCAATCGAGAATAACCCGTACAAATTATCGTATCATCAAAAGTCATACACAGTACCCCCCTCTATTTACTTTTTTATATTAAATCTTTTTAACTATTATGCCAAAATTTATTCGGGAACGGAAGGATATTTTTTGTTATTTTTAGAAAATTATAATAAATAATAGAACAGAAACCTTCTTTCCATCAGATTAAACTGCCGTTTCTTTAGCATTATTAAATGCCTTTCTTTTGACCCATTAACCTGTAAAATCGGTGTAACTTTAATAATAGAATTTAATCAAACGTTTGATTAAAGTAATAATTTTATTTATAAGGATTTCATACCTCTGTTTTTATGGAAATATTGTAAGTAATACCATTAGGGCGCTGGTTGTATACATTGTCTCATCTGGCTTGTTAGGTTACCCATAAAATTCAGTTGCACCCTTACTCTACCATGTTACCTTTTTAATAATAGTAAAGGTGCTTTTTATAAGCAGAACTTTTCATTACTAAATTCTTAATGGTGGACAATGAACCTGTCCCCTCGTCCTTGTTAGAGTCAAACTTAAAAAGAACTTCAGCCGATTTGAAGTCCTTTGTAGAATTAATTTATTTAAATGTAATGGCCAGTTCCTCCGAAATCACCCATTCAAATCCTGAATTATTGTTATCGACATGAAGGGTATACGCAATTCCGCTTTGGAGCTTGGATGCTTCTTCCGGAGGGATCGCAATGGACCAGGCATTCAGAACATCACCGTTTGTCAACACCGAATCACTGAAGAATCCGCCCGTCAGCTGGGCTTTTACAGACAATTCGCCTGGAGCGCGCAGTTCAAATTCCCAGGTTGCTTTATTTCTGAACTCATGCATTTGCTTGTAATTATAATCAGGATTCCACTCCTTTAAATTCACAACAAAAAGCTTACCTCTGCTCGTCCCGCCTTCAAGTTCCTGCCGGATATTGGCCGGCAATAACGGGTCATCAATATTCATTATATGGTTAACCGTTCCGGTCTTAATATCAAAGCGTTCCTTAAGTTCTCCATTAAATGTATCAAAGTACTGCACCCAGTCATTCAGCACATCTTTTTCAGTTTTTCCGAAATGCTTTTTGGCCATTTTATCTTTTTCTATCTGGCTGATTGCTGATTGATTCCAGAAGGTGTTCTTAACATCTTCCACATATTGATAAATATTTTCATAGCCGTACATTTCAGTCAAATACCAGAATAAAGAAAGAGTAATTCCATAGTTATTCCCGGATGCATTCATAATATCGTCGAAGGAATTCAGTTCATTTTCCCAAAGTAAATCTTTTTCATTGCCGCCCTGCTGCTTAGCATAGGCAATAATGCTTTCTTTTGCAGGCTGCACCATCTGTTTTCTCAGCCCATTCTTCGTATTTTCAGGATAACTGTGCAGAAAATAACAGCTGTATTCTGCTGCACCTTCCATCAGCCAGAATCGGTAGTCAGGACCCCAGTAATTCTGAAATACATTTTGATATTGATGGTGCCCGATATAGGTATTCTGATCAAAATAATGGTAAATTTCGTGCTGGAGAGTAGCACGGAAATCATAAGGCATGGTACTGCCATTCATGACAATATAATAATCTCTTCCCCCATTCCGATTATCCTGATAGCCGGCAAAAGCCTGGCTGTCTTTTGGAAGCGATGTCTGTGACTCATTTGTATAGAAATAAAACCGAAGGGACGATTTCATATCTTCAAACGGCTTCATTTTCCGGACTTCAGACAGGCTGGCCATCATTTCGCCAATTTCTTCATAGGCATACCCTTCACCAAATCTATTAATATAGTCATCTGTTACATAAATTTTAATGGGGTAGCCGGTCTGAAACTTTAGTTCATATGTGTTTAAGTTTTTTAGGTAATAAGGTGCGAGTTCCCTGTCTGACACG
This sequence comes from Cytobacillus firmus DS1, assembly GCF_000565285.1. GTDB lineage: Bacteria > Bacillota > Bacilli > Bacillales > Cytobacillaceae > Cytobacillus > Cytobacillus firmus_A. Next base: position 82,765 of record NZ_APVL01000012.1, read on the forward strand.
TTTTGTTTCCCTTTGTACTCCAGTTTCCACGTCATTGGTTCTGCCGGTTCCTGGGGTTTGGGAGAGGGAGTTTCCTCTTTTGTTTCATCATTCGGGGGTTTTACCGGGGAAGGTGCAGGCTTGTACCAATCCGGATTCGCACACTTTAGATTGGAAAGCTTTCCTTTAGATGGGGTTTCATACTTCACTTTTGCATCCCGATCAACATATAAACCTCCTCCCACACTTAACATACCCGGCTTAAAAGCATAAATGCGATATTTCTCCCCTGCTTTAAGAACACGTGCGGTTACCTTGAATTCACCCTCAGGCTTATATAAATAGGTATCCCTGGCAACAGTTAAACGTCCAATTTGGCCCGGCTTCAGCTCCACACCATCCCACCAGATTTTCTGCCCCTTCTTAATCCCGCTGCAGCTCTCCTCTGCTGATGCACTTATTGGAATTAATAGGATAAAACATATCAGTAATAACGTCCATCGTTTTAAGCTTCTCATTGAATTCTCCTTTAATGGTAAAATATTCATATTTAGTAGGTATTATACCATATGGATGTCACCTTTGGATGTCGGTATATTCCGTTATTTGTCGTTATTTTCACAACGATTGCTCTAGTTATAGTTCTAAAAGTCTAGTAACATAGTTATATATTCCATTTTTACAAAAAGGAGGATTCTAATTGATCAAGTTTGTTACAAAAATCTGTCTTATTTTTGCGCTTATCTTAGGTTTGGCCAGTCCCGCTTCCGCTTTCTGGGATAGCAATAAAAAAGTATATTATATAGCGCTGGGTGATTCCCTGGCAGCCGGGCAGACACCATTCGGTTCTATAGGAAAGGGCTATCCTGATTTTATCGCAGCTGAATTTAAAGAAGCTGGTGTTCTGGATGGATTTGTTAAAAGCTATGCCAAGTCCGGCTATACATCCAAACAGGTCCTCGACGATATCCGCAATAATGTCACGATTGGCCAAAATGCCGGAATCCAGGCCGAGCTGAAGAAAGCGACTCATATCACCCTGAACGCCGGCGCCAATGATCTTCTTCGCCAGCTTCAAATTGACCGCACAACTGAAGCGGTTACGTTCGATGAAGCGGAAGTTCAAAAAGCGATGGCGGGTGTCCAGCAGAACTTGACAGATACAGTCCTGGCCATTAAAGCGATTAACCCCACTGCAGAGATTTACATAATGGGCTACTATAATCCTTTACCGCACCTTCCTGCACAATATCAGCCGCTGCTGAATAACTCTTTGGCTGTATTGAATACGATTATTGAGAAAATTGCAGAAGCATCAGGTTCCAGTTATATCTCTATTTCACAGACCATCGCTGCCAATATCGGATACCTTCCGAACCCGCAGGATGTGCATCTGAGTGAAGAAGGCTATAAAGCTGTTGCAGACCTGTTCTGGACATTTATGAACCCTGAAATGCCGGAAAAGCCTGCTCCTGAGGAACCAAAGGAAGAGGATAAAGAGATTCCCGTTGTCTACTGGGAAGGCATGGTGCTGAAAAAAGGACAGATTGGAAAGCTTATGATTGATAAACCGATTAACCTATGGACTCGTGCTGACGGGAAGCTAAAAGCTGTCCGGGTACTGAATGCAGGCGAAACTTACCGTGTGTATGGCTATGACGGGAATTTCGGCGGGCAGTACAGTGTCGGCGGCGGGTATTATGTAACGAAGATGGATGGCTATGTGAACTATAAAACACCTTCGAAAGAGAAGCTGAAATTGGTTAATCCGTAAAATGGGAAAGGAGATGCTGTGGGGCATCTCCTTTTTCATGCATTTTATTCAAAATTTATACTCTATAAATCCTTGCTTCATAAGGCCGCAAAACCAGCATTTCTGCAGAATCTCCATCAGGGATTTCAGTATAATTTCCAAGCATAAGTTCTTTCCCGGTACCCTGTGCAATCTCCGGTAATTTGACCTCATTTGTTCTTTCACTTTGATTAAGGACTATCATCCATGTAACATTCCCCAACGACCGGGAATAGATATACAATTCTTCCTGGCCATCAGACAGATCTGCATAATCACCGTAAACCATGACTTCATTTTCTTTCCGCAATGCAATCAGCTTTTTATAATAATGGAAGACGGAGTCCGGAATTTCAAGCTCCCTTTTTACATTGATTTCTTTGTAATTCGGGTTTACTTTTATCCAGGGTATCCCGCTTGTGAAACCTGCGTTTTCGCTGTCGTCCCACTGTACAGGTGTTCGTGAGTTATCTCTGCTTAGCGGCTGCAGATCTTTAAGGACTTGAACAGGATCTTCTCCCCGTCCCACCAGCTCATTGTACTTATTTTTCATAGCGATATCCCGGTAGTCCGAAATATCTTCGAAACATACACCGGTCATTCCTATTTCTTCCCCTTGAAAAATATAGGGAGTTCCCGGCATGGTATGAACTAGCGTACCGAGTAATTTAGCCGATTCCACCCGATATTCCCCATCATCGCCATATCTGGTTACCTGCCGGGTATGATCGTGATTATTTAAAAACTGCGAGTTCCAGCCTTTCCCCTTTAACCCTTCATACCACTGCTTCTGAATTTCCTTGTATCGAAGCATATCCCAGGATGGCATATCATCAGCCACCTGAAAATGGAATAAGGTATGAAGTTCATTTCGATCTTCTCCAACGTATAATAAACCATCTTCAGGCGTGACAAATGGAATTTCCCCCACCGTCATAATGTCATAATGCTTAAGGACTTCATGGTTCATTTCCTTCAGGTAATCATGTATGCCCGGATTATTGCCTAAGTAGGAGAGGTCATAAGGGTTAGCCGCATCTCTATAGTCTTTCTGTTTTGCGAGCAGATTAATAACATCCATACGGAATCCGTCTATCCCTTTATCGAGCCAAAAACGCATGATTCTGTAGATTTCTTCGCGCACTTCGCGATTTTCCCAGTTCAGGTCAGGCTGTTCTGCAGCAAAAGAATGGAAGTAATATTGGCCCGTCTTCTCCTCCCGCGTCCAGGGTGAGGGGGCAAAGTAGGAGCGCCAATTGTTTGGCTCTTTTCCATCTTTAGCATCTTTCCAGATATACCAGTCTCTTTTCGGGTTATCCTTCGAAGACCTGGACTCCAGAAACCATGGATGCTGATCAGATGTATGATTAACGACTAAATCCATAATTATCTTCATACCAAGGTTATGAACTTCTGTGATTAACCGCTCGACAGTCTCCATATCCCCTGCCTTTTCCATTACGCCATAATAATCCGAAATATCATACCCATTATCTTTGTCAGGAGATTGATACATAGGATTCAGCCAGATGACGTCCGCCCCAAGATCTTTAATGTAATGCAGCTTTAACAGAAGGCCTTCCAGGTCGCCGATCCCGTCTCCATTGGAGTCATAGAAACTTCTCCAATATACCTGATAGACCACCGCTTCTTTCCACCATGTTTTTTTCAATACTTTTCCCCGCCTTCACACATCCTGACAAATAAGTCAGCTTGATGAAATACTTTCCCGGATAAAGCAATTCTCTTTTAATAGATTGCTTCTTAACTCATCCGTATTAAGTGCTTTAGGATGAATGCCCTGATCGACGGACATAGCTGCGGCCATGCCTGCTGCCTGGCCCATTGCATAGCATGTCGGCTGAATACGGAGGGAAGAATGAGCTTCATGTGTAGAAGAAATGCATCTCCCTGCTACCAGAAGGTTATCGAAATCCTTTGGAAGCAGGCAGCGGTAAGGGATGTCATACCATTGACCCTTCGGCAGAATCACCTTCTCAGTCCCGGCTCCTGTTGGATTATGAATATCTATCATATAGGAGCAGGAAGCAATAGCATCATCAAACTTTCGGCATTCCAGTACGTCATCAGCAGTTAAAACATATTCACCGATAATCCGGCGTGATTCACGAATGCCAATTTGCGGACCTGTCGTAACCAGGTAAGAGTTCTCAAACCCTTCCACGTTTTCCTGCATATATTCAACAATCTCTTTGACTTGCTTTCTGCCTTCGATTTCAGCTCTCGTTAAATCATCCACATCCAGGGCATCCACGTTGACAATGCGGGTCATATTAATCATGACCTCTCCTTCACGGGGCATCTTAAAAAACAATACCCTTCCCTGTGGAAGCCTTTCATCTTCAACTGCATACTCACAAGCTTTTTTCCGGTTTGTGACTCCGCCCATTTTGAACATGATGCTTGCAGGCTGACACTGGCCATCAGACTCACGTCCAATCTTGAATTCCGCTCCTGCTCTGGCTGCCAGGTCGCCGTCCCCCGTACAATCAATGAATGTTTTTGCTTTTAACAACTGCCGTCCCGATTTGCTTTCAATGATTATCCCTGAAATCAGATTCCCCTCTGTCACCGCATCGACCACAAAAGAATGGAATTGAAGCCGGACCCCGCTTTCAAGAGCCATTTCATTCAGGACATATTTATAAACTTCAGGATCAAAGGACCAGGCATGTCCTCCTCCTCCAAATGCTCCCGCCTCTTTCAGACGATCAATCATTTCCTGAAAGATGCCTTTCACCAGCTGGGTTTTCCCTGAAGAAAAACTCATAAACGGATTTACAAGTGCAGCGGAACCCATTCCTCCTAAAAACCCATTGCGTTCAAGCAGGATCGTATCGGCGCCCTGCCTTGCTGATGCAATGGCAGCCGCAATCCCGGCAGGGCCACCGCCAGCTACGATTACATCTGCATGTTTTGAAATCTCTATATTCTTTATCTGAGTATACATTTCCATCTCCAATTCCTCCTATCCCTTTACCCCTGATGATGCGATTCCTTCTACCAAATAACGCTGAAAAACAATAAAGATTAAAGCAATTGGAATCATGGATAAGGCAGATGCCGCCATTAAAAGATTCCATTTCACCTCATACTGCCCCTGGAACTGAGTTAAGGCGACTTGAAGCGTCATCATATCCGGTGAATCCAGCATAATTAATGGCCATAAAAATTCATTCCAGGCTCCAAGAAATGTTAAGATTCCCAAGGTGACCAGTGCCGGTTTGGTTAAAGGCAAAATAATCTGCCAGAAAATCCGGAATTCCGAGCATCCATCAATTCGGGCCGCTTCCATAAGCTCAGTTGGAATGGTACTCATAAACTGCCTCATCAGGAAAACCCCATAAGCGTTTGCCACCAGCGGCAGGATAACAGACCAATAAGAATTTAATAATCCAATTTTTGACATCATCAGAAAAATCGGAATCATAATGACTTGCATAGGGATCATCATCGTTCCCAGAAATAACAGAAAGAGCAATTTCTTTCCCATAAAGTTAAACTTCGCAAACGTGTAGCCCGCCAAAGAACAGATAAATAAGGTAATAACTGTTGTTAATACCGATATAATCGACGTGTTAATAAAGTATTGAGTGAAGTCTCCCGAGTTCCATGCTGCTATAAAATTTCCCCAATTTGCATCCTTGGGCAGGAATGTAGGAGGACTTGTAAAGATTTCATTATTGGGCTTCAAAGCACTTGAAATCATCCAGACAAATGGAACAAGCATCCCAATTGAACCTAATATCAAAAATGCATATAAAGGTATTCGCTTTAACATCGCTCTGCTTCTATTGCTCATAGCAGGTCCCTCCTAGAATTCACTGTCGGATTTAAACACTCTCATTTGAACAAGCGTTAAAATAAATAGAATGATAAAGAATACATATGCTGCTGCAGATGCATACCCCATATCAAAACGCTGGAATGCCTCCTGATAAATATAATGAACAAGAACCATTGTGCTCGTGCCAGGTCCGCCGCCTGTTATGACATATGCCAGATCAAATATTTTAAATGAACCGATTAACGTAATAATGAGTACAAATAAAGTTGTAGGCTTCAGGAGCTGTACGGTAATATGCCAAAATTTCTGCCAGGAATTAGCGCCATCAATCTCTGCAGCTTCATATACACTGCTCGGAATGGCCTGTAAACCGGCAAGAAATAACAGCAGGTTGCTCCCCAGTCCTTTCCAGATACTTACGATAATCAGAACAATCATTGCCTGATCTGAATCAATCAGCATATTCTGCAGTGGCAAGCCAAGCTTTTCTAATACATAGTTGATAAATCCGTAGCTTGGACTGAACATCCATTGCCAGACCAATCCGACGACAACCATGGAAAGAACGACCGGGAAGAAAAAGGCAGCCCGGTAAAATCCTAAGCCTCTTATCTTCTGATTCAAAAGCACTGCAATAAATAAAGCGATAGCGACCTTTAAAGGAACAGAAAGTGAGAAGATTAATGTGTTCTTAATCGAAATCCAGAAAAGCGGATCTTTAAATAGACGCACATAGTTTTCAACGCCTACAAATTCCGGCGTTCCAATCATTCCCCATTGGTGGAAGCTCATAAAGAAAGCAAATAAAACCGGGAAGAATAAAAATAGGGAGAAAATAAGAAGAACAGGTGACATAAATCCTATCGGAGTTAACTTTTGTTTCCATTTATTTCGTTTTGCCGCCAGATGTTTGCGTCCCTCTTTCACTTCTATTGACTTGACCAAATCCATGTAATATCACCCCTGGAATTAGAAAGGAGGGGAAGCTGCCCCTCCATCCTTCATTATTTTTTCAGCACCGAATTGTTTATTTGCTCTTCCATAGATTCAGCAGCTTCTTTCGGAGACTTTTCACCTAAGATAACGGATTGCATTTCGCTCGTCAGAATGGATTTATAGCCTAAGTATTCAGGAATTGAAAAATCTTTCACTGCAAATTCAGGAACACTATTAATCTCGTTAATAATAGTTTGCATTCCTTCATCAATGGCCCCATAATCCACAGATTCCTGTGCACTCGTCCGGGTAGGAACGACTCCTTCTTTTGCAGCAAATTCAGCCATTTTCTCTTCGCTTGTTAAATATTTCATCAGTTTGACTGCTTCTTTTGGATGCTTTGTCTCATTAAAGGAAACAATATTTGCCCCGCCCAGCTTCGTTGCTGTTACTTCTTTTTTCGGCAAGTATGTCACGCCGTATTCAAACCCTTGAATATCTTTCTCAAATGAATTGATCAGTCCAGAGAAAGTGATGACCATTGGCAGCTGCCCCTGCTTGAAGAGCTCATCTGATTTTTCTGACCCGATAAAGGATTCTTTGGAAGCAAGACCTTTATCAAATAATGATTTGAAAAATTCGATGGACTCAATGGAGGAGTCAGAATTGATTCCTGCAGACTTTTGGTCTTCACTTAAGACAGTTCCCTTATTTTGATAAAGGAATGGAAGGAATTGTGATACATCACTTCCTGTGCTGACACCATATTTTAAGTTGTTGGCACTTTTTACTTTTTCCGCAGCTGCAGCAAATTCTTCCCAGCTCCATGTTGATTCAATGGATTCAGGAACTTTCACGCCAGCTTTTTCAAAAAGATCTTTATTATAGAAAACGGCAATGCTGTCTGTAAAATGAGGAACTCCTACTACTTTATCTCCATTCTTTACACTTACAAGAGCAGAAGGGAGAAAATCATCCTTCTCTTCCTTAAGATCGCCGGAAACATCCAGAAGCAGATCCATATTGGCATATCGCTGAGTTGCTAGTACTGGAGTGTATAATAAGTCAGGTGTTCTGCCTCCAGCAATCATGGTTTCAATTTTTTCAAAGAATTGATCTAAAGGAATCTTTTCAACATTTACTTTAATGTCGGGATTTTCTTTTTCAAATTCCTTTATTTGCTCTACAAGAGTTGGGCTGTCATTATTAAGGATGAAGCGGAGTTCGACTTTTCCATCTTCACTGCCCCCGGTCTCATTTCCTCCGCAAGCGCTTACAAACAGGGATAAAATAAGGACGAATGCGAACAGCAAAGACATTTTACTTTTTCTTAACATCTTAATCCTCCTCAAAAAATATGAATTTATAATTTTTTACATGAACTATTTTTCATAAAGTGAAGATCGATAAAATTGGCCTTAGGCGTTTCATTTCCTTCCAGTAAAGAAATCGCCATCTTAGCTGCCTCTTTGCCCAGCTCCACCTTAGGAATTCGGATAGTGGAAAGCTCCAGCCCAATAAAGTCATTAAACTGTTCATTAAGCTCCTGGTTATCATCAAATCCAATGACAGAGATATCTTCCGGAATCTGAAGGCCTGCTTCCTTAATGGCAGTCGTTGCCCCGATCGTTGCATACGTGTTGTTAATAATCACAGCTGTGGGCTTCTGTTTCAGCAATTCTTTCATGGCGTTATAGCCATCCAATTGTGTCTGGCTTTCTTCAAACACAAGCTGAGGATTATAGACAACATGGTGCTTAAACAAAGCTTCCTGGTAGCCGAGCAATTTATCATAGTCAGGTTCAATGATTCTTGATTGTCCTATGAATCCTATTTTCGTATGACCCAGCTCTATTAAGTGTTCAGTTGCCATCCTCGTGCCTTTTACATAATCAGGCGATATGAAATAAGGCTGAATTCCTTCAATCTCCCTCTTACCAATAAAGACATAAGGAAATCCCTTTTCATGTACATTCCTGATATCATGCTGATTAATCTTTACACCCATAAATATCACACCATCAACAAAGCTCGAATGAGTGATCCGGTCACTGTATGATTGGTCTTCACGATTGGCGAAAACCAGCAGATCATACCCTAATTCAGATGCCCCCTTCTGAACACCGTTAATAATCTCATTGTAGAAAGCAGGGTGGACGCCTTTTTCGGTGTACACGACAAGCCCAAGGATGTTCGTTTTTTTCCTTGCAAGACTTCTGGCAATTAAATTGGGCTGATAGTTAAGCTCTTTTATTGCCTTTAATACTTTCTGCCTGGTTTTCTCTGAAACATTTCCGCTATTATTGATGACTCTGGATACGGTCATGTTAGAAACTCCGGCAGCTTTTGCGACTTCTATTAAATTTGAACTTCGAGTCACCCGCATCATCCTTCTTACTCTTTTCAAAATGTTAACGTTAACATTTTTTCGTTAAAAAAAATACTTCTGCAGGAAATATTATGTTAGCGTTAACATAATAATAGACTTTTCTAAAATGACTGTCAATATAAAATTTACTTCTTTTATTTATTAGCTTTCACACTCGGTTTCACAAAAAAAGACAGAGGTTTCCCCCTGCCCCGCAGCTATCTGTAACTCCTCTTCAGCAAAATACTATACAAATCCGAGCGATTATCCCCATTAAATGAAAAATAAACCTCATAATAGCCCAAATCGTAATACATCATCCAATGTCCGTCCATTTCGCTGATGCCTTCCCAGGATGGCTTTCCAACTGTATTTTTTATAATATAGGGCGTTAAAGGCGTCAACCCATCATTTGCCCACATGAACGCTGTAAATTCCGGATCATTTTCCCAGCCGGTGAAATAAATGTAGTTCCCAAATTGCCTGCCATACCCTCCCTCATAATACCCTTCCCATGATGGAGTGTTTCCGAAGTGATCATACACATCATTCAAATCATCATTTTTAAGTGAAAACGGCTGCCCCTTCATAACGCCCTGTTTGGCCAGCTTCAGAAAATCTCCTTCATCAAAAAATACAATTCTGGCAAGCTGAATGCGCTTGGTCTTAGAAGGTGTCTCGTATTTGATAGATGAGGATTTCTTGACAAAAGCCCCTCCGCCTAATCCGTATACACCGCCATTTTGATCCTTATAGGAATAGACCCGATAGATATTTCCCTTTCGGAGAGTTTTCATCGTAATCAGTTTGCCTTTTTCATATTTGTAAAGAGCGGTATCCTGAAGAATGGTGACCCTTCCTATCTGGCCCTGAATAAGAATGGAGTTATCCCACTTTACACCGATTGGGGCTGATCCCGCCTGAGCCTCCTGATTGGAGAACAGCAGTAAAGCCATTGCAAAGGAAAACATAACTAGTAATTTGCCTATCTTCATCATCAAACCTCCTGCTTATAACCTGATTCCTACTGTTATGCATATGTTTGTGTGAAGATAAAAATGCAGGAAAAGATGCCTAAAAATATATTGAATACGCCAAATGATAGATGCCTATGAATGCTTCTTCGTGTATGATTATGACTAAAATGAGGTGAATATATGTCAAAATATGTGAAGCTATTATTGGTTTTAATTGGAATGGCCGCTCTGCTATACAGCAATCCTGCTCAGGCTGCAGACATAGACTGCAATGAAATCAGAACCGGCACAAAGGTCTGGTGGGATGGCGCCGAGCTCCGGCCGGGACAAATCGGCAGAATCACGGTCCTAAAGGATGCGCCGCTATATAAGTTAAATGGAGATCAGCTGAGCTACAGCCGCACTTTAAAAGCAGGAGAGGTTTACCGGGTGTACGCCTTTAAACCGGGGCTTTTAAGTGTTGGAGGAGGATTGTATGTGAAGCGTGATGCCCTGATCAGCTACCAGACTCCTTCTAAAACCAAGCTGCAGATCGCGGCATGTGTCTATCAGAAAGATACACAGCTGAAGAATGAAGCACAGCAGATGATTGTCGTGAAGAAATCATCCGTGAAGACAGCCGCCACACTGCAAACCTATCAGAAACAAAACGGGAAATGGGTGCAGGCTTCCTCCCCTATCTCCGCAGTAATTGGAAAAGAAGGCATGGGAAAAACCCAAGAAGGAGATGCCAGGACCCCTTATGGGACCTATAGGCTTGGAACCTCTTTTGGGTGGGGCCCGAAGCCCTCAGGCATGAGCTACCCTTTTAAGGCTGTAACGTCTAATGATTACTGGGTGGATGATGTAGCTTCAGCGGACTATAACAAATGGATCACTTACACCGGAGATCCGAATACGCGCTGGAAATCCTTCGAAAGAATGAAACATCCTCTCTATAAATACGGAGTAGTCATCAGGTACAATGAAGACCCTATTATTAAAGGTGAAGGCAGCGCCATCTTTTTGCATATCAGAACTTCCGGCACTGCTTACACTTTAGGCTGTATAGCTATTGAGGAAAAAGAATTGGCGAAAATCCTGCAGTGGCTTGAGCCTGCTAAGAAGCCGATAATTGTAATGGAATAGAAAAGGAGAGCACTCACGCTCTCCTTTTCTATTATTTAAGTCTTACGAAATCCAGGTTGGATCGGTTTCCATCTTCAAATAGGAAGTACAAATCGTAGTCACCGCAGTCGTAATACATGTACCACGTCTGCTCCATCTCATCAATGCCCTCTGAAGTCGGCACACCGACTGTCTTCTTAATGATGTAAGGTGTCAGGAAAACGAGATCGTCATTCCACCAGTCGATGCCTGACAGTTCAGCATCATCTTCCCCGCCCGTATAATAGATATAATTGCTGTCATCTCCAAATGCTCTTCCAAGACCGCCATCCACGTAGCCTTCCCAAGTTGGATACATGCCATAATAATCATACACATCATACAAATCTTCATATCCGCCTATTGGAATCGGCTGGCCCTTGAGGATTCCTTTCTTTGCAGATGCAAGGAAGCCCTCCTGGAACATGCTCAGGCGTGCAATCTGGTTCTTTTTTGTCTGGGAAGGCGTCTCATACTTAACAGAAGCCGTTTTCTTTACAAAAGCACCGCCTCCAAGGCCGTAAATTCCGCCATCACGGTCTTTATAGGAATAAACGCGGAATTCGCTTCCTTTTTTAAGCTTGCGGATTACACTAAGCTTCCCTTTTTCTTCTTTTACAAGATCTGTATCTTTTAAGATAGTTACTTTTCCGATTTGACCTTTAATCAAGATGGAATTTCCCCATTTTACACCGATTGGCGCTTCGGCTGCTTCTGCATCGACATTAAAGCCTAACATAAGCACTAATACAAACGGAACACTTAATACCCATTTTTTAAAATTCATTTCTATTATCCTCCAACCTATTGATCCCTAAGCAAATCTAGTAGTTTGCTGTAGTAATTAAGCTGATTATACCTATAAAACGATTCTTCCACAATCATATTCTCTCCTTTTTATAGGAATAAAAGACTATATTTTTGTAATTTTTTATTGAATATAGCAAATTTTACCTATATTATACTTTTATATAAATATAGTAAGGGAGATAAATATGAGTAACAAACGGCTAATCTTAATCTTAATTTGTGCTTTCCTGTTCATGCCATTTACAGGCAGCACCATGGCTTCAGACCTTAGTCCCGCAGCTGCGGCTCAAGCGGATATCACCATGCATTCAGGTGCAAGCGATCAATACCAAGCAAAAGCACTCATTTCTAAGAGCAGTGAATTCATTATTATAGGAGAATTCACTAATTCCTTAAATGAACATTGGCTTCGTATTAAATATGACGGAGAAACCGGCTGGATCAAAGATACCGGAATCAGAAGAATGGACCTGAACGCCCAGTATTTAACCAGTTCAGCAGCTAACACTCCGATCAGAAGAGGTGCTTCCCTATCTTATCAGCACACAGGGGATCTAAAGCATGGAGTAATGGTAAAGATCATTGACACCTTCATCCGTGAAAATGGAGAAATATGGGTTCGTTTGTCCAATGGTAATGTGACAGGATGGTCCAGGCTTCAGGATTTGGAGCTCTTCGAGGGAACAAAAAACTATTTAAACAAACCTGTTTTTGTTAAAAGTGATACACAAGTAAAAAGAGGAGCTTCATCCGCTGCAAAAGCAGTTTACACACTTAAGAAAGGAAAGGAGGTTACTATCCAAAGCACGCTTATTAACGGGAAAGAAGTCTGGCATCGAATAGCCGATGGCAAGAGAACCGGCTGGGTTCCGGCTGATTCTGTTGCGAACCAGGTTAATTATTCTGCTTACATGTATGTTAAAGATCAAAGTGCTGCTATCCGGCGCGGAGCATCTGCATCTTACAAAACTGTCAGTAATCTTACATATGGTCAACAAGTGAAAATTACTTCAGAGTTCATGAATGGATCCGGGGACGTTTGGTATAAAGTCTCTGCAGGAAAGGGACTGGAAGGCTGGATTCCCGGAAAGTCAGTAACCAGCCGGCCAATGAAGGTCGCTTACCTGACCATTGATGACGGACCGACCGTCTATACAAATAAACTTTTGGATGCACTGAATCAATACGATGCAAAAGCGACCTTTTTTATGGTCAATGGCAACATCAATACATACCCGAAAGCTGTTAAACGTATGGTAGCTGAAGGACACGCCGTAGGATCGCATAGTGTGACACATGATAAAAATAAATTTTACCGCTCCCCGGCAGCAGCTGTCAGTGAAATGAAGACTACAAGGAATTCCATTAAGAAAGTAACAGGCGTTACCAGCAATCTGATCAGGACACCTTATGGCAGCATCCCTTATATGAAGCAAAACTACAGAAATGCGATGACTAAAGAGTATTTCATCATGTGGGATTGGAATGTAGACAGCCTGGATTGGAAGTTTAATAGCTCCAGCTATGTTAACTACACTCTTCATTATGTGGATATGCAGGAGAAAAAAGGCCAGGCTCCCATCATTCTGATACATGACCGCAAAGCAACAGTAAATGCCCTGCCGTCACTGTTATCCCAATTAAAGAAGCGCGGCTATGTTCTGGCGCCATTGAATGAAAGCATGACACCGCATCAATTTAAGCTGAAATAAGAAGACAGCCGGCAAAAAATTTGCCGGCCTTTTGTTCTTCCCCTTTAATTCACATAGCTTATCATCTTTTTATCATAGTTAATATAATAGCCGCCGCCAAGATCGAGCTTTCTGCTGTCTATTTTATATACACGGTATGATTCATTCTTTTTAAGCGTGCGGACAGCCTTTCCGCTCTTATCATAAAGAACGGTATTTTGCTTGAGTGTTGCTGTGCCTAAATAATAGGTCTGGTTGCTTCCTTTTTTAATATAATAACCGCCGCCTACGTCATAACGGCTGTGATCATAGCTGTAAACGCGGACCGTTTCTCCCCGTTTCAGGTATCGTTTGATTTTGTGATCCGGACCATAAAGAGGAATATTTGTATCCTTTATGTAGACTCTTCCGATATAAATTCCCACTTTGCTGCTGTCTCCCTTAACCAGGTAGCCGCCGCCCACATCATAATAGGTTCCCTTCACACCGTATACACGGTAATGAACATCTTTCTGCAGTGTATTATAAGGCCTGCCATCCGGAGCATACATCGCCACATTTCTGCGCGGCACCAGCTTGGCCACCGGCAATTTATGGTTGGAAGGCAAAGACACATTCGGAATCTGGATTGTCATCTTCTCCATATTATTGTAGATTTCGAGAATTTCCTGGCCATAATTATTTCCCGGCACAGCCCAGCGGCCATTCAGGTCTGTCCATTTTGGTGCAATCCCCCGTGTAACGAGGTGAAAACGAGGATCGACATTCTCCGTAACTAACGGCTCTTTTGAAGCATATGCCTTTAAATGCTGAATTTGGGCGCGGACCCCTTCCTCAGCAGTCTTAAAGAAAGCACCCTTCACACCGCCGCCTGTTGTGCCAATACCTGCATAATTATTCTGCTCAGGAATGACATCTCCGCCAAACTTAAAGTAACCGGTCTCCTTAATCGCCTGGGCAAACGCAATATCACCGCGAATTCCCTCAACCCGTCCAATGTTCAAATAATAATCAGCCAGCTGATATATCGTTACTCCCTGCAGCAATGGAGATGGATTATGCATCAAAACAAAATCCCCCATCTGGCTTGAAGTGAGCACCGGTGAACCAGCAATATTTTCATTTTGACTCTGCGCATAAGAACTGGAAGAAAAACTGCTTAGCACGAAAGCCAAAATTATGACAAAAGTAATAGACTTAAATCTTTTATGCACCAAAAATCCTCCTTAATTTACATATTATGACTTTCCTATTATAGCAGAATATGAGAATTATTGGTGACATATATCATAGGCCTTTAGATTCATAAAAGGCTCATTGTCTCTAAAAGAGAAATGAGCCTTCAAAAAATCTGTTATAAAAGAGAGAAGCTTTACCTAAACATCCACAAATCTGCCCCATTTTTAAAATAAACATTCCCGCTGTTATCCATTGTAATGTCGGAAGCTGCAACACCAGGATAGATGGTCTTTTTCATTGTCTTCGGATTCACCAAAAACAGCTTCTCCTCGACAGTCCCATATACCATGCCATCTTTGCCAATCACAAGTGTTCCATTTTTGAATCGGCCGCTCGTGGCTGGGGTGATGTTCATTGTTTTTGTTTTTTTCGTCTTTGGGTCGTAAGCAAACAAGTTTCCGTCCGATAAGCCCCAAATCGTGCCATCAGGAGCAGCAGCCAGGCTATGAATCATCCTTGGCTTTGTCAGAGGCAGCGGTATTTGCTCTATTTTCCCGTTTGGATTTTTGCCGTTTAAACGGAAGAATACAGCTGTTTTCTGCGATTCTTTTTTGCCATTGCTGAAAATTGTAGTTCCTCCGTAAATATAGCCGCCGCTTGACGCCAGCGATACAACACTTTGTTCAGGGACTATATTCCTCCGGATCGTTTTGCTTTTGGAAGCAGGATTGTATACAGCTAACGCTCCGCCAGTTTCGCCGTTTTTCGGATGTGTTCCCATGAACAGGCTCTTAGTTGTTTCATCAGCTGCCATAGCCACAATGCGATCCTGTCCGTTTCCTATACTAAAGAGCGGAAGAAGTTTTCCGCCGGAAACAGGCTTTGATGGATCGTACTCAAATAAATTCGCACCAGGGTAAACTCCCAGATATAGCTTGTCATTTAATGCCGTCATCGATTCTGCCTGGCCTACTTTTAAAAGCTCTTTCGTTTCCTTCGTCTGCGGATTGTATGCACTTACCTGCCCTGAGACAAAACCATTTGAGATTATCTGTCCCCGGGGTCCCCGCTCTATATTGTAAATCGGAATGGACTGATTCGGCAGATTCAGCTTATTTACCTGCAGTTCACCCTTGGCTGGGTTGTACAATAAATACGTGCCTGAATTCCCTAAAAGGCCAACCACTGTGTCGCCCGGGTAATCTTTATGCTTCAAATCAATCAAATCAATGGAAACAGCTTCGGTTCCTTTGAGTGTTCCCGGTATGCTGCTTGTTTCACCGCTGCTCAGGTTATACTTGCGAAGAGCATAGCCATGTGAATAGTAGACAGAGTTCTCATCCGCACTAACCTGTGAAACTCCTCGGGAGCTCGCAGGAATTTCCTCCTTAAAAGCATAGGTGCGGCTGTCAAATACCAGGATCTTTTTGCTCGGCTCCAGTTTGGCAAAAAGAAGGCCATTTTCTTCATCTAAATCGTAAACAGATGTTTCACCCTGGTATTTACCCGGAAGGATGCTCTGCTTTTTATTTGTGGTTAGATTCCATGCCACCAGCTGGGCTTTTGCCCCCACCCCGGCAAATAGTGTATTGGTTTCTTCGTTATACGCCAGACTTCTCGCTAACGTTTTTCCGGATAAAACCTGTCCCAGGTCTGTGAATCCTTTGCCGGTTTCATATTTAAACACGCTTCCATTCGGGGAGGTGCTGCCAAAAACAGTACCTGAACCTGCTGCTTCAAGGTCATGGATGGATGTCCCTTTCACTGTTGCCTTGCCCCTGTCTGTTAACGATTTTGTCTTAGAGCTATAGTGGTATAAATGCCCGTTCGGTGTACCGCCAATCCAGACATTCCCGCTGCTGTCTGCAGATACTGCCCAGGCACTTGTAGCACCATTCAAAGTTTTTTCATCCCATACTTTATTTTTAACAATATCGATCGCCACAAACTTGGCCGGCTCCCCCTGCAGCAGCACATACATGAGAGCTGTCCCATCAGGCGCATATCCGGCTGCACCAGTGATGGCAATTGTATTATGTATCTGTGAGCCCAGGTTTACAAAACGGTTATGTACGCAATCCGCTCCATTTAATTTAGCCTTGCTTGGCGTTTCATAGGTGACCCGCGCATCACGGTCCACATAGTAGCCGCCTCCGACGCTCAGCATTCCTGGCTTAAAGGCATATATCCGGTAGAACTCCCCTTTTTTCAGAGTTCTTGAAGTGATTCTTTTATTGCCATCCAGCTTGAATAAGGGTGTATCCTTCTCGATATTCAGCCTGCCGATTTGGCCCTCTTTCAGTTCCACGCCATCCCACCATATCTTTGTGGCTTCTTTGTAGGCATTGCATTCTCCCGCTGCGCTTGCCGGCTGATAAAATCCCGCAAGCATAATAAGGGACACAATCAGTGCTTTTAGTCCTTTTCTCATCTGTTCACTCCCCAACAACTAGTATATTAGTATTATATATGATTATTAAAAAATTGGGTGTATTCTCCAATTTTTCATAAAGGTGACCACCTGTAGACAGAGCCATCTAAAAAACTTTGTTCTTATTTCAGGTTTTTCTGCATATCATTATCGTAGTACTAAAAAAAAATATAAAGTGAGGTAAAAAGAATGAATAAATCCAGATTCAATGCAGCAGAAAATCAACCCCATAACCTCCGGTGTTCAGGATGCTGGGTCGATTCACAACTGACCTATAGGCAAAAAAAGAATAGAAAAAGAGTCGGCAGATAATAAAAAAATAAGATTGGAATATTCGAATCAAATGCATGACTGACCTTTGACAATTTCATACTGGAGCTTGCTCCAACCTTATAGCTTGATGGTTGGGGCATCTCCTTTATGGAGTCCTTCCATCAAGCTTTTTTACATGATTATGGAAGGATGAGTGAAAATGGAGTTTATTAGTTGGCATGAAGAAATTCAACAGATTTCACCGAAGAAGGACGAAGAGAAAAACCGCCTCCAGAGGATACTGGAATTGCAATCAGAAGTGGTAAATGCTTACGAAGCTAAGGATAATTACAAAGGATATGATTTTGACCTAAATAATCATATCTCTATACTTGTCGATAACTTTGCTGCTTATAAATATAACCTTTATGAGTCGATTATGCTGCATTATGCGAAGGAATTTTCCGACTTTTCCCCAGACTTATGGAACTGGAGTATTAAGAATGCCAGCGAATATCTGGACCGGGTATATTGCGTTGACAAAATTTTATCAATTTCCCATCCTGATTTTAATTATCCGGAAAATCCAATGCAAATAAACGTTCAAATTAAGGCCTGCCGCTATGAATCAGAAAGGTTGTTATTACCTGTTAGAAAAAGCATCAAGTACACGAACAATAAAGGAAATAGCTACAGTCACCCACGAGAACTTTCTAACCTAAATAACATTCAAATTTTTATTTGGTATCATTGGTGTCCTATAAGGCATGATGTGATTATCCATGCTTTAAAAGAACCTAGAAAGCTGTTTAGTTTGCTTCAAATTGAGAAGGGATTTTATAAGGAACGCATAGCCGGAAATCCTTTGAAAATCGGGGATGATCATAAAAAAGCGGAAGTGCTCTACCTGGACCCAACTGCAGACCAATTTCCTTCTGATAACTTTATTTTCGTACACAATCCATTTGTTCATTAGCCGATAGGTTTCCTATCGGTTTTTTGTTGAGTCAAGAGGCAGCATTTTTGTTCTTTCTTCCCGATAAGCCTATGCCCGATGTATGTATTAAAAGAGGCTGCCAAGACAGCCAAATTTGGCTCTCCCGGTCTAACCCCTTTATTTTTAAGTTTTATTTAATTTTGCTTAACCAGTTTCTTCTCTTTAATCCGATTACTCACTTCATTTATAACCATTACCAAAAGTAAAGCTATACCCCAAATAAAATCCTTGAAGAAATTCCCAACATGCAGCGCATTTAACCCGGTTGATAAAAATTGCAATGTTAAAACTGCCATAACTACTCCGGATATTTTTCCAAATCCGCCTTTAACATTTACTCCCCCCATAACGGCAACAAGAATGGTCTGTAATATATATGAGGTACCAAAATCAGCTTTTGCAGAGTTCGTACTTGCTATAATAAGCAATCCTGCTATTGAAGCAAATAATCCGCTGAAAGCATACGTTTTTAATAAAACAACTGAATTGCTAATGCCAGAGTATTTAGAAGCGACCGGGTTGGTACCTACTAATTGAAGCTTTAAGCCAAATGCCCGCTTGTTAAGAAGAATGTAGGCCAGGATGATACAAATTATGAACATTATCAGAGGGAAGGGGATAATCCCAAGACTTCCATTTCCAATATCGGAAAATAACATCGGCAGTCCAACAATTGCCTGGCCTTTTGTTATTACGATTGCAATTCCCATAAACAGCTGCATTGTCCCAAGGGTTACTAATATAGGAGGAATTCCAATTAATGATACAGCGATCCCATTGACCAAGCCGCATAGTAAACCCATGATAACCGAACAAGCTACTGCCCCTGCAATAATTAGTATACTTGTCATTAATGACGCATCAGGAGGAAGAAACTTCACCATAATACCAGCTGCAAGAATTGATGTCAGGTTCGCAATACTGACAATTGAAAGGTCTATTCCTCCTGACACCATAGTAATCATCATAGCTATAGACAGAATTCCAAATACAGGGAATTGGTATGCCATCGAAATAAAACTATCTAAGGATAGAAATGTTGAAGGACTAATGCTGCCCATTAAAATAAAAACAAACATCATAATAAAGAATAGACGTGTTAAATTTCCGTCTTTGTTTAAAATTGGAAGAATCAACTGTTTTCTTTGGCCAGGTTCTAAAGGTCCAGGGTTTGGCTTTGGAATATTTAACATAATAACCTCCTGACGTACTGCTTATGTTAATATCGATTTTCTCTTTGCATTTGTCTTTTTTACCTGAACAGCTGTAAGACCAGTTCCAATTAAAATAAGCGCTCCGATTACAAATCGCTGCCAGTAAGATGGAATTCCCATTAAAATTAAACTATTTTGAATTGTTATAACAAGAAGAAGGCCTAATAGTGCACCTTTAATGGTTCCATGCCCGCCAGAGATTCGTGTTCCCCCAAGGACCACTGCTGCTATGATCAAAAGCTCTGACCCCATCAAATCCACAGGATTAGAATTTCTCATCATACTTGTATGCATAATTCCGGCTATGCCGGACAACATTCCAACAAAGGAATACACGAAAAACTGAATAAAGACAGGTGAAAAACCAACTCTTTCTGCTGATGCCGGATCTCCTCCGAAGGCATAAATGGAACGGCCTATCATCGTATATTTCAATAATAACGAGACTAAAATCACTATACCTGCTGTTACTAATACAGATATAGGGAGACCTACCACAATACCTGTCTCATCAGTAAATTTCAGAATTTGCATTTTTGAGAAGTTAAGCATTGAAGTTGGAAGATTGCTAATTTGGCTGCTTCCAATAAACGTAAGTAAAAAACCACTAAATAATGAGGATGTACCAAGAGTGACAATAAGTGTGGGAAGCTTAAATAAAGCTATAAAAACAGCATTAATAATTCCCAGAATAAACCCTATTGCACCTCCAATGAGAAAGGGAACAATAATAGGACCATTAAAACCAGCTTCTGATAAAATCGTGGTGGTAGTAAACATGCTAAATGCTGCAATGGCAGGAAATGATACGTCAATCCCCCCTGATACAAGGACAATCAAAGCACAAACTACAAAGATTCCAGGAACAATGCCGCTTCTAATCAAATCAAACATATTATTTATTGAAAAAAAAGCACTATTTTGGCTGCCAATCGTCAAAAACAGTAAGCTAATAATTACAATTAAATAAAATTCAGTAGTCTGAAAGAATTTATTATACATAGAACACCTTCTTTCTGATAACTCTTCTAAGCTTCTTGAAGTTCTGACCATGTTTTCTGATTAAAATCTCTGCCTCTTACCTCACCAGATATTCTTCCCTTATTCATAACCAGAACACGATTGCAGTTCTGCCTTAGCTCAGTCAGATCATCTGAAATTAATAGCACACCTAATCCATCCTTTGCTAAATCCTTTATGATATTGTGGATATCTTCCTTAGCTCCAATATCAACCCCGACAGTTGGCCCATTCAATATTAAAATATTTGGATTGCTGGATAACCATTTTGCTAATACAACTTTTTGCTGATTCCCTCCTGATAGTGCTTTGACCGGAAGCTTGGAGGAATGTGTAACAACCCCTAGTTTGTCAATCCAATTTTCAACGGATTGATTTATTTTGTCCTGATTTAACATTTTTAATTTGGTCAAGAGACTAACCACTGTACTTGCAATAATATTTCTCTCTATAGATTGTTCTAAAAACAGACCTTCAGTAAGACGGTCCTCTGGTACGTATACAATTTTTTCCTTTACCGCTTTTTGCACTGAATCTATCTTAATTTCTTTGCTATTTATAAAAACCCTTCCACTGGTTGCTGGCAATAATCCAAATAATGATTCAGCGAGCTCAGTCCTCCCTGAACCTAGTAAACCAGTAAGCCCCACTATTTCACCAGGATAAATTTCGATTGAGACATTCTCAAAGGAATGATCTAAACCAAATTTATCTGTTCTTAGAATTGGCACCTTATTTTTGACATCAACATCATAGTATTTATCCTGCAGCTTTCTGCCAGTCATATGATAAACTAATTTCTCTGTATCCATATTTTTGGCCTGTTCTGAAATTACATTGGAGCCATTTCTCAGGATCGTGATGCGTTCCGAAATTGCAAAAATCTCTTCAAGCTTATGGCTTACAAATAATACAGAGATGCCATCCTGTTTTAATCCATTAATTACTTTGAATAGCGCGTCAACCTCTTTATGTGTAAGCGCGGTAGTCGGCTCGTCCATAACAATTAATTTTGCCTTCTGCATCAGTGCCCTTGAAATAGCAATTAACTGTTTATCTGCAACAGATAGATTTTCAACTTTTTCGTTTAACTCAAGATCCACATTTATTTTACTCAGTGCTTCCTTTGCAATACGCCTCATATTTGGCCAACTGACTACTTTTCTTTTAGCAGAAAGTTCACTGCCCAAAGCTATATTTTCAGCTACTGTTAAGTTTGGGAATATTGAAAAGTCCTGGTAGATTACTTGAATTCCCTCTTTAATGGCTTCTAATGGACTTAAATGTTTATACTTCTTGCCATTGATAAAAATTTGGCCATGGTCCGGTGTATGCACACCGGACATGACCTTTATTAACGTTGATTTCCCGCAGCCATTTTCACCTGCCAAACAATGGATTTCTCCGGGTTGAATTGTCAGGCTGACTCCCTTTAATGCCTTAACTCCACCAAAGGACTTCGTTATATTCTCCAATTGAATAAGCGGACTTTCCATTCCTTAATCATCCTTCCTATTCCAGAAGCGGATTTTAGAAGTTGTAGTCAGATGCATTTTCTTTCCCGACGCCTACCCATGCACTGCCAAAGATATATTTTCCATCCACAACTTTAATATTTTCATATCCTGGCACACCAAGATCTGCCCCTTCTTTAATTTCCTCTTTCTTTCCATCCAGTACCATTTCAGCAAGTTTATTCATCACATAACCGGCATCAGCAGGATCCCAGAACCCAATTTGTGACATGGCTCCACTCTCTAAGTATTGTTTACTAACCGAAGGAACACTTGTTCCAACAACACTCACTTTTCCATTCAGCCCCATCTCTTCTACTGCCAGTGCAGCTCCTGCGGCATCATTACCGGAAGAACCCTGGAAGCCTTTTAAATTAGGATATGCCTTTATAGTCTCTCTAAACTTTTCGCTCGCTGTTTTAAGGTCATCATTTGTTTCCAGCTTCCTGGCAACCGCTTTCATATTTGGATATTTCTCCAATTGCCGTTTATAGCCGCCTTCTTCCCATTGTATGTGGGATTGAGTTGTTAAACTTCCAACTGTTGTCATGTATTCGCCTTCTTCTCCCATGGCTTCAGCGAGATTATCCATTAAAAAGGCGCCGTATTCATAGTTATCAAAAGCTTCAATATTAAAGTCAGTGTTTTTCATTCCATCTGCTTCATGGGTAATTACCACTATTCCTTTGTCCCTTGCTTTTTTCAATACCGGTTCTAACGCTTCTGCCGAGAATGGAACTACTGTAATGGCATCCACTTTTTGCGCTATTAAGTCTTCAATTATTTGCACTTGAAGAGCTGCATCTGCTTTTTGCGGCCCCTGCATAAAAGTTTCATGTCCAGTATCTTCCCCAAACTTTTCTATGCCCTCTTCTAAACGGTCAAACCAGGCAACTCCAGTCAATTTAACAACTGTGGCAATCTTATATTTGCCATCACCATCTTTTTCTTCACCTGTAACTTGCTCTTCTCCGTTATTTCCACAGGCGGCGAGAATTAAAGTAAGGATAAGCAGCATACTTAAGATAGAATAACTTGCTTTTTTCATTGACAAATTCCCCCTTGTTTTTTGCTACTAAAATATTTCAATATAGACAATCACTTAGTATAAGCTAAAGATGTTTTGCAATTATTTTTATTTTCAGTAAACTTTTGCTGCACGAAATTCTTTTACCTTATCCATGAACTCTCTTGTCCGCTCCTGGCACACCATATTTTCAAATTTCCCATCAACCTTAAAAGTCGTTCCTACCACTGCCCCATCAGCAATAGTCAGCTGCTGCTCCAAGTTTGAAATCCTGACTCCTGTATTGGCAAGAACAACAGTTTCCGGAACTGCCTTTTTCACTTTCATCAGCGTTTGAGAGTCTGTCATAGCACCTGCTGTCATACCAGAAACACAAAGAGCATCCGGACGATTGTTAAAAACTGTAGATTTCGCAATACTCTCTATATCCCGATCAGCAAGATATTTGGCCGCTTCCGGTACAATATTATAAAGAAGCTTAACATTTTCTGCACCAATCCGATGTTGGTGGCGGATGGTTTCTCCTACATTCGTATCCCAAGTTCCGAAATCACTTGCATATACACCTGTGAAGATTTCCCTGACAAATAGTGCATCCGTAGCTGCAGCTAAATCAAGCGACTTTTTCGCATCCCATAAGACATTGACACCAAAAGGGATTTTAATTTCAGATTTTAATTCTCCAATTACTCTTGCCATTGCCGCGACTGTTTCAGTTTTCACGTCTGTTAAGTACGGAAGACTAAATTCGTTGGAAAACATTACAGCATCAACGCCGCCCTCTTGAAGAGCATGTAAATCTCTACGCGCCATTTGAACCACATAGTCCATTCCTCTGTCCTTATCATAATGCGGATCTCCCGGCAAAGGCTGCAAGTGACACATAGCAATAATAGCCTTTTCTGTTCCGATTACTTCATTTAACCATGTCATAATAAATTCCCCCTTGTCGTTGATAAAACTTGATATTCTATCCTCTTGCAAACTTATTTGTGCCATCTAGCGAATGTAAAATGCTTACAAGTAAATCTGTTAACTGATCTACATCTTTTAAGTTTATTGCTTCTATTGGAGAGTGAGAATAGCGGGCTGGATAACCCAAGTCTACGATTGGAAACCCATCATTCTCCAGTTGACTGAATGATGCATCTGTAAGTATCCCCATGCAAACTGCTGGCTGAAGTGGCATGCTCATTTCATTTGCTATATTTTTTATATACTTTACAAATTTTGGATTAGGAATTACTCCACCTAATGTGCCTCGTCCATGGAAAGTATATAACCCAATAGTCGGCCCTCCTCCCAGCTGAACATTTCCCTCATTTCCTAAATCCGGGGTGTCTGTTGCAATAGAGATATCCAATGTAATTCCGATATCAGGTTTTATTTTCCTTATAGCCGGAAGCACCCCCCTCAAATTAAATTCTTCCTGCACTGAAAACACCAGGTAAACTTCGCAAGGAAACTCTTTATCTTTCATACGATCTGCCAATTCAAGCAATGATAAACACCCTGCCCGGTTATCGAGAGAATTACTAAAAACCAAAGTTTCATTATTAAAAAATTGTCTTGCGTAAGCTACAGGCGTACCAATATCAATTCCTGCCTGCAATGCTTCACTGCTTGATTGGAACCCAAAATCAGCATATATTTCATTTACAGGCAAAACACGGTATTTTTCATCATGCTTTGTCACATGATGAGATTTTGCTCCGATGACCCCCTGCCAGGTTTTATTCTCTGTCTCTATAATAATAGGTGTACCTGCCAGACTTTTCTCAGGAATACCCCCTAATCGCTCAAGCCGGAGATAACCATTTTTTTCTATTTTTTTCACAACAAGCCCTAATTCATCCATATGGGCGAAGACCAGAACTTTAAATGGATTGTTATCCTCTGACCTGTTCATCTGGACAATTACGTTTCCTAGTGGATCAATGCTTAATTCCTCTGCTAAAGGAGCCAATTTCTCAGATACATAGTTGATCATTGAATCTTCATAACCCGACAGAGCAATAATTGATGTTAATTCTTTTAGTCTTTCTATCATATCTTCAAGTCTTTGTTCCATTATTCAACCTCCTTTTTCAAGTTACAAAATGTCCATGAGATCCCTAGTCTGCTCATATAGTTTCCTATATAATTTGTAAGTACCTTCAAGAACCTGTTCTTTATCTGGCTCTGGCCTAACCTCGTAATCTGCTGACACCCATTTTTCCATTTCTTCTATTCTTTCATTCCAGCCTAATGCAAGCGAGCATAAAAAGGCATTTCCATAAGCAGCCCCAATCGAAACTTTCGGCACAATCTGAGTTAATCCACAAATATTGCTTACACACTGAAGCCAAAGCTTATTCTTTGTTCCCCCGCCAACTGCGAATATACGGTTTATTTTAAATCCGCTTCTTAACATTTCATCAAGATTATGCCTAATAGAACAAGCTACTCCTTCTAAAATGGATCGGTACATATCCCCTTTTGAATGCTGAAGAGTTAAGCCGAAAAATACACCTTTGGCATTTGAATGATGAATAGGTGTGCGCTCGCCGCTGAAATACGGCAGAGTTATAAGGCCATTTGATCCAACAGGACTTTTAGCTGCCAGTTCTGTAAAATACCGATAACTTTCACTTATACTCATAGCTGATTGTTCATTAAAATTCACTCCACTTTCGTCTCTCCATTGATCAATAAACCAGCGGGTAAGGGAACCTGCAGTTGCCGTGCCTCCTGTTAGGGTACTTAACTTTGGAACTGCATGTAAATTTGGCCAGAGTTTTTCTGATTGAGCTAATAAGCCTGTAACAAGAATAAAGAAAGTGGAACTCCCATACATAAGCATCAAATCACCTTCTTCTACCGCTCCTGCACTAATAGATTCTGATAAAGCATCCGCTGTTCCGGCGATAACCTTCGTTCCGGCTTGCAGCCCCGTAATATTGGCAGCTTCCCTCGTAACCTCCCCCACAATATCACAGCTCCAAGCTAATCTAGGCAGTTTATCCCTTTCAGTAATGTGCAGAAGCATTTCTTCATTCCAGTCTTTTTTATGGATATCATAAAGAGGTGAATAAGATACGGCGGTATAATGATCTATTGTTTTTTCCCCAGTTAGTTTATATACAATGAACCCTGAACCGCAAAGAAATGTCCGGGTATTTTTATAGACTTCCGGCTCATTCTCCTTTATCCACAATATCTTCGGCCCTGCTGATTGAGAAGAGAGACTATGGCCAGTGATACTATGAATTTTGTCTTTCCCAATTCGCTCATTTAAATGAAGTATTTGCTGCCCAGCCCTTGTATCCACTCCGTAAAGAATTGACTTCCTTAAAGGATTCCCTTCTGAATCCACAGGTACAACGGCTGGAGCAATAGAACTTATTCCTACTGCCTTAACATCAGAAGCATGTATCCCAAGCTCAATTTCCCCCCTGGTTAGGAGAGTATGGCTGATTTCCGCAAACTCCATCCACCAATTTTGATGTGCATCATGTTCTGCCCAGCCCTTGTATGGTATTTCAAGCCGATGAGGTACAGCATAACTAATCATTATTTCTCCTGCTTGATTTACAAGAACGCCTTTTGACTCGTAGGTTCCAATGTCAACTCCCATAACGTAGGACAACCGCTACACCACCTCTTTATATATTAGACGAAGGTGACATTCGTGATATTTTTTAAACCAGGATGTAATGGGTGACTTTCTCTTGCATTCGTTACTATTTCATCGATCTGATTAAAATCACATAATCTCACTAGCGCCTTTTCCATAAACTTTGAATGATCTACTACAGCAATGACTTTCCTTGACCGTGATATAAAAGCACGTTTAACTTCAGCCTCTTCTATACTGTAATCAGTTGGTCCAGATTCAAATTCCATCCCGGCAGCACCGAAGTAATACTTATCAAAGTTAAACTTTTTGACTGTCTCAAGAGCCATACTTCCAATTAGAGACATCTCATTTTTCCTAATTAAACCGCCAATCATGTAAACCTCAAGACTGCTGCTCCGTGAAAGTATGTTCGCGACTTGCAGGGAAGATGTAAAAATAGTTATATTTGATCTTTTTAAAAGTTCCTTGGCAATTTCCGCTGTTGTTGTTCCGACATCCAGAGCTATTACTTCCCCTTCTTTTATCTGCTCTACCACGTATTTGGCAATTTTTCTTTTCTCTTCGATATGCTTCCTTTGCCTTTGATTATACAAAGGCTCAAACCCAGGTACCTGCAGAGTCGCCTTTCCTCTTTCACGCACAATTAATCCTTGTTTCTCAAGAAACGACAGATCTCTTCGAATAGTCACTTCAGAAACCTTCAGCTTTAACGCCAAGTCTTCTACATTAAGTGTAGAAACATCCTCCAGAAGGTTTAAGATTGTTTTATGTCTTCCAATAAGCATTTATATCAAACTCCTTGTAGTTAATTTATCACAAATGATCATAAATGATCAATAATTATCTGAAAATTTTTAAAAAATAATTATTAAACCCTCAAACCGTGTTTAATTGACTCTTTTTTTATAAAAAATAATCATTTTTCTATATTTAAATATATGAACGATCACAAATGATCATTACTTGATCATTCTGAATTTTAATTATACACAACTTACCTCCTAGATAATTTTCTCATCCCTTATCATTATTTATCATTTCGATTCATATGCTTTCATTAGAAGGAGTGAAATTCATGCTTCAAGATGAAAGAACCGAAAGAATCGTTCAATACATCAACAAACAGGGGTTTGTCAAAACCAATGAACTTATTGATTTATTCAAAGTCTCAAAACCTACTATTATAAGGGACTTATTAAAATTAGAAAAAGACGGTTCCATCATTCGTACTCACGGAGGAGCCAAAAGTATTCATAAAGGTACGAATTTTGAACCAACACATATGACAAAAGAACAGACCTCCTACTCAGAAAAAGAGAGTATAGCAATAAAAGCTAAAGAGCTGGTGCAGCCTGGGGAAACAATTCTCCTTGATAGCGGAACAACCACATTAATGTTGGCCAAACAGCTTGTGAACTTTGAGAACATCACTGTGATTACTAATGATATAAAAATAGCAATGTGCTTATCCGAGAATGATTCTATTGACTTAGTTGTTCTAGGGGGACAAAGGCGTAAAGGAGTATATAGCCTAATTGGCCCCTTAACAGAATCCATTCTAAATCAATTACATGTTGATAAGGTATTTCTTGGTGCAGATGCAATCGATTTGCAAAATGGAATTACTAACTCAAATATCGATGAATCCAATATCAAAAAAACAATGCTTACTATAGGAAATAGCATAATTTTATTAGCTGACAGCAGTAAATTTAATTGTGCTGCTTTCATGAAAATTGATGAAGTTTCTGCTGTTCATTTCATTATTACGGATAATGGAATCCATAAAAAGATCTCAGTGAAGCAGTTTAAAGAACAGGGTGTGGAAATTTTAATAGCGGAATAGGAGGGAATAATTTTGCACCATTCAGATCTAATTAGTCCAGAGTTTATTTTTCTAAATGTTAGTGCTTCTACAGATATGGAGGCAATTTCAATTCTCGCTGATTATTTATTCGATAAGAAAGTAGTGAATGTCTCGTTTAAACAAGCTGTTTTACAGAGAGAAGAAACCTCTCCTACCGGCTTACAAACCAAATCAGCGGGAATCGCCATACCCCATACTGACATTGAACATGTGAACAGGAATATTATTGCTATAGGAGTTCTAAAAGAGCCTGTTTACTTTTGCAGCATGGAAGATCCCCAAAGAAAGATAGAAACCAATCTTGTATTTATGTTAGCTCTCAAAGATCCCCATGGTCATTTAAATGTATTAAAGGAATTAATGATGGTTTTCCAAGATGAAGAAGCACTATCACATTTAACTTCATCCTCTACTCCCGAAGAGCTCTATCGTTATTTAAGAAACAGAAGTTAATGATCTTTAATATTATCGTTCTTAAGATGTGATTCTAATTTAAATTTGGATAATCCCTTATGGGTTATTTATAGATCATCTTTGAGAAAACATAATTGTAATTGCTATAGACCTTGTTATTGGGAGGTGATTAATATATGAAGACAATCATAGTTGCCTGTGGTGCAGGTGTTGCTACTTCAACTCTTATTGTTGATAGACTAAACAGCCTATTAAAGAATCATCAAATTCGAGCAAAAATTATCCAATGTAACCTTGGAGAAATTGAAGGTCATACGAAATATGCTGACCTTATTGTCACATCGATGAAATTGAATAAAAACTTTGAAATCCCTTCTATTACAGCAGTGTCTTTTATTACCGGAGTTGGGCAAGAGGAAACCGAAAGCTTGATATTGAGTCATTTAAACTCCTAAATTTTAATAGAAAAGGGGAACTTCTATGGATTTAATTGTTAATCTTTTTGATTACATCAGCAATCTTGGTTCAATTGTTATGATCCCCGTCATGATCGCTATTGTTGGGCTTTTATTTAGATTAAGTATATTAAAAGCCATACGCGCAGGAGTCATGGTCGGGATAGGATTCATCGGCTTAAATCTCGTATTAAATTTGATTTGGGATTATATTGGGCCTGTCACCACTATTCTTATTGAAAAATTCAACTTAAACCTTTCAGTTGTGGATGCCGGATGGCCAGCAGCAGCAGGGCTAGCTTTTGCTACCAAAGTCGGAGTAGTCATCATCCCCTTCATTATACTAGTCAACATCCTCATGCTCATCACGAAACAGACAAAAACGGTCAATATTGATATATGGAATTACTGGCACTTTGCTTTTACCGGCGGGGTCATTATGACCATATCCGGCAGCTTTTGGTACGGATTACTAGGTGCTGCTGCCCACGCAGTCATTGCTTTAAAAATTGCTGATATTTCCGCTAAAAGAGTACAAGATGAGCTGGGTCTTCCTGGAGTCTCAATTCCTCAAGGGTTTGCGATCACTACAGTCCCCATTTATATGCTATTAGACAAAATATACGATAGATTACCCGGATTCAAGAATAGAAGAGTTGATAGCGAAGCCATTAACAAGAAGTTGGGAATTATGGGCGAACCATTAATGATAGGTCTAGTTCTAGGTATTATCATCGGAATCGCAGTTGGATATGATCTAAAACAAACCGCTGAGCTTGGAATTGCTATGGCAGCACTAATGCTCCTATTACCTAGAATGGTTAAAGTCATTATGGAAGGTTTGATTCCGATTTCAGATGGAGCCAAATCCTTCATGCAAAAACGTTTTAAAGGCTCTGAATTTTATATTGGTTTAGACTCAGCAGTTCTCCTCGGCCATTCAAATACAATCACAGTTGGAATTTTACTAATACCTGTAGCACTTATTCTAGCAATGGTACTTCCCTTTAATACTACATTGCCATTCGGCGATTTGGCCGCCACCGCCTTTTTTATAGCAATGGCTACTCCCATTCACAAAGGAGATTTTTTCAGAACATTAATAAGCGGAACAATCGTGATGGGAGTTGTATTAGCATTCGCCAGTTATTTCGCACCAATTATTACCGAAACAGCTATGAATACTGGATTCCAATTCCCAGAAGGTGCTGCTAAAATCACAGCACTTTCAGCAGGCAACTGGATTGCATATGTGATTTTAATGTTTGCAAAGTTAAAGTTTATTGGCGCCATCCTGATTGTCCTTTTAACAGGAGGAATGCTGTATTTCTTCCGTAAAGGCAAGAATTTAGAGGAAGCACAAGAAGAGGCAGGACAATGATGTTGCCACAGCATTGATAATAGAGAAAGGATCGTATAAGCATTGCAGAAAAAACAGATGATTATATCTCCATCAATTGCTTCAGCTAATCAGTTGTGTTTGGAAAAGGAAGTAAAACGCATCGAACACTCTTATCAAGATCTTCATATAGATATTGAAGATGGAAACTTTATCCCTAACATTACTTTTGGCATGAAGACTATTAAATCACTAAGATCCATAACATCTCTCCCTTTCTCCTTTCACTTAATGGTTAATGATCCTTATAGATATTTAGAAGACATCTTCTCATTAAACCCCAGTATCATTTTTATACACGTTGAGTCAGTTGACTATATGAGCGATATTATCCAGCGTGTCAGGAGAAAGGGTATTAAATGCGGCATTGCATTCAACCCGTCGACATTAGTGAATCAGTATAAGTATTTGTTAAATAATGTTGATGGTGTTCTCATAATGACAGCTGAACCTGATGGGAAAGGCCAGATGTTCATCCCTGAAATGGCAGAAAAAATTAATACTGTCCGGAGTTTTAACCAGAAAACCGACATTTGGGTGGATGGGGCTATCACTTATGATAAGCTAGACTCTCTTAAAGCAATTGGGGTGAGTCACGCTGTTATGGGAAGGCAAATATTTGGAAAGTAAATTTTGCCTTTTGTATAGATAGGAATCTATTTGAAAACAAGGCAGCTATCCACTTAGATAGCTGCCTTGTTGATATAAAGTGTATAGACAACGAGATCATCATTCCACCAATCGACAAATTGATGAAAGCACAGGGACAGAATTCTTGTAAATGGAACGGATTCGGTTCCTCGCAAAAAGAAAAGCCCTGTTAAGATTTCTCTCTACAGAGTTTTACTTCTAAGGAAGCAGCAGAACCGCCCCAATGTTTGTGATATTATATACGATTTTTAATTATCAGGGAGATATTTTTTCACTATTTTCAAATTTTCAAGACAAAAAAGAACCCAGCCGAAATATCTGCAGCTGAGCTCTTTACTTCCCTTTTTAAAAAACATTACACTTTTTTCCACTTATTCCATTTAACTAGTGAAACGCTATATTCAGCCCTTCCGTGAAGTAAACTTCAATTGACTCTGAGAGACACTTATCACACCTTCAATAACTCTCGCCTGCTGTTCTTCCGAAAGATTTGAACCTGAAGGAAGACAGATTCCAGAATGAAAGAGCTCACCTGAAACACTTCTTGTGGATGTGTGAGGGAAATATTCTGCTCCTTTAAATAGCGGCTGAAGATGCAGAGGCTTCCACACTGGACGTGCTTCAATATTTTTATCAGCAAGAAAATTAATTATGTCTATAGGTGTTAAACCGAGGATTTTAGTATTAATTGTAAGTGTAGTCAGCCATCTGTTATGCATCGTATTTGGGAGTTCGGGCATAAATGTGATGCCTTCTATATTACCTAATGCCTCTTTGTAGCGTTTAAATACTTCCTGTCTTGCTCTTACCCTCTCGTCAAGCACCTTTAGCTGGGCTCTGCCGACTCCGGCCAATATATTACTCATTCTATAGTTATTCCCTGCCAGGCTATGCTGGTAATGGGCAGCTGGGTCTCGTGCCTGAGTGGCCAAAAAGCGTGCCTTTTGCAGAGCTTCTTCATCATTCGAAACGAGCATTCCTCCGCCTGATGTAGTAATAATTTTATTACCGTTAAAGGAAAACACTCCAAACTTGCCAAGCGTCCCGCTTTTTTTGCCTTGATACTCTGCTCCAAGTGATTCTGCCGCATCCTCAATTACTGGAACATTATATTGATTGCAAATGGCCAGCAGCTCATTCATTTTTGCACTTTGCCCATATAAATTTACAATGATCACTGCCTTTGGCCGTTTTCCAGCGTTAACGGCTCTGATCATTGCCCTCCCTAGTGCATCAGGTGACATATTCCATGAGTCAGGTTCAGAATCAATAAAAACCGGCTCGGCTCCCTGGTATAAGATTGGATTTGCACTTGCGACAAAGGTTAACGCCGAGCAGAATACCACATCCCCCTGCTTTACATCCAGGAGGCGCAGAGCCAAGTGAATAGCAGCTGTGCCCGAGCTGACAGCAGCCGCATCACGGACCCCCGCATATTCGGCAAGCTCTTTTTCAAATGCATCCACATTGGGTCCAAGGGGGGCAATCCAATTTGTTTCAAATGCTTCATTTATGTATTTCTGTTCCTCCCCGCTCATATGAGGAGGAGAAAGAAAAATCTTTGATGGCTCTGCCATGCGTTTCACCTCATTTTGTTTTTGATTTTTGATTATCTTTGCAGGTGCACCCACTGCAGTAACATTGCTTGGAAGATCCCTGATTATCACAGATCCCCCACCAATAATTGACCACTTTCCAATTTTCACTCCCGGAATAACAGCAGCCCCTGCTCCTATGTGTGTGCCATTTCCAACCTGAACATTCCCTGCTAATATAGCCCCTGGAGAGATATGCGCATAATCACCAATCCTATTATCGTGCTCAATTACTGATGAGGAATTTATAATGGCATGTCTGCCGATGACTGCATCCGCATTCACAACGCTGTTAGCCAGGACGACTGTCCCAGCCCCCACTTTTGCCGACGGACTTATTACAGCTGAAGGGTGAATAAGTGCTGCAAAATGAGCACCTGCTTTCAAAAGCTCTTCGTCTATTTTCTTCCGGGCAGCATTATCTCCAATAGCTATAAAAAAATAAGGATTTTCTTCGGCAATCAGCTGGGAAGCATAGGAGACTGGAGCAAAGGTAACTCCATTCATATGGACTGGCTCATCATACTTATCATCCAGAATACAAATAATCTCGTATTCTCCTGCTAATTTAATTAAATCCCTGATGACTTTGCTATGGCCACCTTCACCAATTATGGCAATTGGCTTCATAATGACTTTCCTGCCTTTTGTCCAGAATATTTTTCGATTGTCACATGCCCCTGCTGGCTGATTCCCTCCCGCTTGAACACTTTATAAACAGTCAGGAAAATTATTTTTATATCAAGAAAAAAAGATTGATGATTCACATACCATACATCTAATTTGAATTTTTCCTCCCATGAAATAGTGTTCCGTCCATTAACCTGAGCCCAGCCTGTGATGCCTGGCCTGACTTCATGGCGGCGTTCCTGTTCAGGTGAATACAGCTCTAGATATTCCATTAATAATGGGCGGGGACCCACCAGGCTAAGATCTCCTTTCAATACATTAAATAACTGAGGCAATTCATCTATACTGAATTTTCTAAGCCACTGCCCAAACGGGGTTAACCTTTCCTCATCCGGCAGCAGGTTTCCATTTTCATCTCTTTCATCAGTCATTGTGCGGAATTTATAGACAAAAAATGGTCTTCCATACAATCCTGGTCTCATTTGCCTGAAGAGAATTGGCGATCCCAATTTCACCCGAATAAGCAAAGCAGCAACTAATAAAAGAGGGGATAGGATGATTAAGCCAATCAAGGAACAGCTAAAATCAAATAATCTTTTCATCTGCTTCCTCCTTATCAACATCTTGATAGATATAGTTTTCCAGCTTGTCTGATAGCACTTCCCAGGAATAATGCTTTCTCACATAGTCTTTTAATAGCCTGCTATCGTGTTTAAGCGTGTCCGGATTATTGAAATAAAGGCTGATGGCTCGTTCATTTTCTTCCAGTACATTGCTGGCTTTTATACCAGGAACTTCCAGCAGCGAACCTGCATTACTGGGGTTTGCGATCATAACGAGAGGAAGCCCGGCAGCCATATAATCATAGATTTTGTTCATGCTGAATCCCCATTTGTATAAAGGAGAATCCATTATAGAAATAATGCTCATATCCGCTTTATTTAATAAATAAGGTATCTCAGATTTCGGAATGGAATCCGCAAAAGTGATATTTTTCATTCTTTTTTCGTTAGCAAGCGCGATTAATTCCTTCTTTCTCGCACCATCTCCAACCATTAAAAGATGAAGCCTGGGATTATCCTGCAATCTGAAAAACAGTTCAATGACGGGTTCCAGATGATTGGCTATTCCATGTGATCCGGTATAGACAATCACAAACTTATCTTCTAAACTTTTAAAAATGCGATCAGCAGAATCTGATCTTTTTAATTTTTTATAATTTGATAGATCAACTCCATTCGGAAGATAGATAACCTTGTTATGGTCGGTCTCTTTTGAGCGGACATAATTCTGAGCTTTATCAAACAGGACGATAACCCTGTCCGCTTTTTGGTATAGGAACTTTTCAAATTTATAGAGCCCTACAGCAAGGGGGTTTTTAGCGGATACTTTCCCAAAATCCACAAACGTCTGAGGCCAGAGATCTCTCTCTTCAAAGTAAAAACGGCATTTCGCTTTTTTCGCTAAAAGATATCCTATAACAGCAGCCAGCGGATGAACACTTGAACCAATAATTAAATCGGGCTTTTTCATTCCACAATCCCTTTTCGCCCTTTGAAAGCTTTTAATTGTATAACTCAGTATATTTCTGGCTCTTCCTAAGAGGCCTCTATAGGAAGGAGTGTTAACCCATATGAAATTGACCCCATTGATTGTGTCCAATTGAAAATTGCTATTATTATCTTTAAAAATCATTTCTTTTTTTGAGAAATGGTTAAATGAGGAGGCAAAAATGGTTACATCGTGCCCCTTTTCGAGTAAATGCCTGGCAAGGTCATAATGCCGGGTTCCCCCCACATGTGCGGGAGCGGCAGCATAATGATTAAATATCCAGATATTCATCCTAAAACCTCATCCCTGTTCTTTACAACCCGATTCTCCGGAAGCAGAGTCCGATATAGCGAAACTAACTTTTTGCTTTCCAAATCCCAATTATATATCTGCTCCACTGCCCTTCTCCCGTTTTCCCCCATTCTTTCAGCCTCTCCAGGGTTCTCGATGTAAAACTGAATGGCATCCGCAATTTCTTTGGGATTTAAAGGATTTACACATATACCGCAATCGCTCTTTTCTACAATTTCCCTCCACAACGGAAAATCTGAAGCTATAACAGGGATGCCTGCTGCCATATATTCAAATAACTTAATAGGCAGGGCATCTTTATAATTAATAGTGGGATGTAGTACCACTAAACCTGCTAAAGATTTGGAAAGCACACTCCGTATTTCTTCACGTTCGAGGTATCCCATTTCTGATGTCTTTTTCCATCCGCTACGCTGTTTCACCAATTCCCTTTCGGTATCAGATGCAAATTTCCCAGCCAGAAACAGGTGAACATCGGGTACTAGGCTCATAGAATCAACCATTTCAAAAATTCCCCTTATTTTCGATATAGCCCCAATATAACAAACAGCATTTTCCTTCACCGTTTCTTCAGAATGTCCATGACCAAACTCTGAAAGTATCGGATAATTGCAAACATCTATTGAATTACATCCAATTGAAGTAAATCGATTCTTTATAAAAGGGGTAGCAGCTACAACAAAATCCAATTTTTTCACTGCCCTTGTCTCGTATTCTTCAAAAACACCGGAAATTGTTGTTCTTAATATTCTTGGTATCCAATTTTTCTGCAGTATTTGGCGGGGAACATCTTCGTGAACATCATAGATGACTTTTTTCTGCTGCCTCTTTAATTTCAGGCCGGCAGGAATTAATTCAGGATCATGAAAATGATATAAGTCAGCGTTAATTTCCATCGCTTTCTTATAGGCGAGATTGGTGGTTTTTATCATCCGGCCAAGTCTATTTTGCCTTTCTCCCCTTTTCAGATTAATTCCGTGAACTTGTATACCATCAATGATGGCAGAAGGAGCATTTGGCGCGATTAGATGCATTTCATAACCATTTTTTTGAAGGGATTTGGCTTCTTTTATAAAAATCCTTATGTCTTTATATGGATGTACCGTGGTAATATGGCAAACTTTCATTTCCCCATCCCTCCATTCATTTCTATTACCGGCTTATACTGCTTTAATATTCCTGACAAAATCCATAAGCAAAAAAGAGAAAACAATATGCCATGCGTCGCAAGGCTTGTTGGCAGAGCTGAGTTTAGCATGGCCATAAACGGTATAATGACGATGGTTATACTAATATTCTTTGGCAGGCCTAAAGAAATTCCATCCAGCAGTTTTAGAATAATCCCCAGAATAATGGAATAAAAAAGGATTCCTCCTAAGCCAAAATTCAGGTACGCATCCCCATAAAAGCCCACATTCGGGCTAAAATCTCTGCCATATATTTGATTCGCTATTACTTCTACCGGCCCCATCCTATATGAATTTTCCGCAAAGGACGAGAAAAAGCTGTGGGATAAATACATCTTAGGCATCTCTGAAAAGTATTCATAATAGATGTAATGCAGCTTTGCAGGAGTAAAAAGCAGCCTCCTTATAAAAATGGATCCCATCAGCGGGTCGCTGGTAAACTTGTAGTGCAGAAAGCCAAGGAGCGTAATAACTGAAAATCCAATAGCAATCAATGTCATGATGTTATTGTAAATAAATTTCTTTTTTAAAAAGTAACTCAGGAAAATGACGAGCACTGGGGCAAATAAAAAACTTTTTTGCCCTATCATTCCAAACAATAATAGCTGGAGGCCAAGACCCAGAAGCAATAAAAACCGCTTGCGGAAGATGATGCCCAGGGCAATGATCATATTATTAACCCCATACGCCTGCCAGGGAATTAAATAGGAAGACAAGCCATTGGCAGTACTGGAATACTGAGCTCTTGTTTCATATACCAAGCTCAGGTCAAAGTTCATTCTGGATAACCCGCCAGTAGCTATTAAATATCCATAAACATAGGTTGTCATTAAGGCAAAGAAAACGGTTAACAGAAGCTTCCCATTTTGAACGGCCGGAAGCCTGACCTTCCTGGTTCTGGTCAGAGATAATGTAAGAAGAAATCCTAGCATAATCGTATAGATATACACTCTCGATTGGTCTTCCAATGCATATATAGATATGAGGGGGATAATTAAATTTAGATAAAATATATAAAGAATGATCTTGCTCGGCCCCGTGTAATTTCTTAAGGAGGCGTATAGAATGCACGCCGAAAAAATAATAAGCAAATATGTCTCTATATATTTGAGGTAATTGATATTTACATAATAGCCATCATAGAAAAATAGCTCAGCAACAAAATTTATATAGAAATAATCACATAATGCCTTATAAGCAATGACGGATGCTGTAAACGGCAGAATCTTATTTTTTAGCATATGCTCCTCTTTTCAAGACTGAATAATTGTTTGATAATGATCCCAAATAGAGTGATATACATAATGGCCATTAGTACACTATAGATGAAAATTGTCAGGTAAAATCCAACTCCAAACAAATAAATAACGAGCAAAAATAAGCTGATGATGATAAATCTCGCTAAATCCCAATAAAATTGAAATGCTTGTTTACTCAGCAGATTTAATGTTTGTGATAAAGGGCTTGCTACAAACTGAAACAGGATCATGATGCTCATATATTTAATAATGTCATGAGATCCGGTCCAATCAGAACCAAATACGAGATTAATAATTTCCTCTCCCCATAAAAGGAAAATAGAAAGAATGATGCATACAAACAGAAGCAATATTACCGCAGTATACATGAAGAGTTTTACTAGTCCCCTGGTGCTTCCATTCCTGATGTTTTCCGCTGCCTCACTTAGG
The DNA here is from genome assembly GCF_000565285.1 of Cytobacillus firmus DS1. Classification (GTDB taxonomy): domain Bacteria; phylum Bacillota; class Bacilli; order Bacillales; family Cytobacillaceae; genus Cytobacillus; species Cytobacillus firmus_A. Next base: position 121,274 of record NZ_APVL01000012.1, read on the forward strand.
AAAACCTGTGAAAAAGCCTGCGAAACTAATGATAGCGGCCCAATTAGGATCCTCTGGGACAGTGCATAAATCCCCAAAGAGGCTGAACCATACAAAACTCCCAGCATGAGCGGAAAAGCCTGTAAGGATATGCTATTTAAAAAGGAAGAGAAGGAAGAAACTAATGGATAATTTTTAAACTCAACAGCAACCTTTTTCATGCTGTTTTTGCTAATGAATGCTTTATGGGAAGCTATATAGCTTTTCATGTCCATTAACATTTTATTTGCACCCAGCAGCCGGCCCATCAAATCTCCCATTATTATCGAAAAAGAACTGCTGCTTATTAAGCCGAATCCAATTTGTCCTGAATTCATTATGATGCTTTTATTCACCTTTATTAATGAAATATGTTTATATTTTTTGAACCTTAATCCGTAATGGACTGCAATCGTAAAAAGACCTTCTCCCAAAAGCATAATGGGAAATAATAAAACGGCCATACCTAAACTGTTCCCAGGGCTTAATAAAGCAAATCCGACTGCAAGCAATAGGTATATGATTGAAGTTGCCAGTAAAGCAGCGAAGCAAATGACCAATAGGTTCGCTGTGTCTTTATTATTTTTTGCCAAAGGAATAGCCAGTTCAAATTTCAATGTAGAAAAAACATTTAATATGGCTAGAGCTGCTATCATCATTGATAGATCTCCCAATTCACCGGGAGAGTAAAGTCTTGTAATAAGAGGCGCAGCTGCAAAAGTTATCAGGTGGGAAACTACATTCCCGCCTATCAGGTTTAATAAGTTTTTCATTTTATACCGCCCTTTTCCGGAAAGGGCCGATCTAGTTAACACTTGTCATTAACAGCGGCTCTTTATTATTTGCTATGGAAAGAACATAATCTGCCAGTACTGAATCATTATAAGAATCATATTCTTTTATTAATGAAGTCACCCGGCCGAAATTAATATGAACTGCCTTCCCAATAAAGATCTTAGGATAAATAGCCTCTTCATGCACTTCATTCTTGCCAAGCAGCTCTTCATACATTTTTTCACCTGGACGAATGCCTGAAAAACGAATCTCAATTTCATCTTCTTTATAGCCTGAAAGGGTAATCAGGTTTCGCGCCAAGTCCACAATCTTGACAGGCTTACCCATATCCAGAACAAAAATCTCGCCTCCGTTTGCCAGGGCACCTGCTTGAAGGACCAGCCGTGATGCTTCCGGAATCGTCATAAAGTATCTGGTCATTTCCGGGTGAGTGACTGTAACTGGCCCGCCGGACTGAATCTGCTTCTTAAATAAAGGAATCACACTGCCTCTGCTCCCCAGCACATTTCCAAACCTGACGGCCACAAACCTCGTAGCACTGTTTCTGTCCAGCTCCTGAATAACCATTTCGGCAATTCGCTTTGTCGATCCCATAACGTTTGTCGGGTTAACAGCTTTGTCTGAAGAAATAAGCACAAAAGTTTCAACACCATAAGTGTCAGCAGCTTCTGCTACATTCTTTGTTCCAATAACATTGTTCTTCACAGCTTCTTTTGGATTATATTCCATCAAAGGCACATGTTTATGGGCAGCAGCATGATAGATGACATCAGGCTTATGATCTTCCATCACCTCAAAGATCCGGTTTCTATCCTGTATGTCCGCAATCACCGGTACCATTCCAATTTCCTCTTTATATTTGCTCCTTAATTCTATGTCAATCTGATAGATCGAATTTTCTCCATGCCCGAGCAGAAGAATCTTTTTCGGCTTAAACCTGCATACCTGGCGGCAAATTTCAGATCCAATCGATCCGCCTGCGCCTGTTACCATAATGGTCTTCCCTGTGAGCTTTTTGGAAATCCTTTTTATATCAAGTTCAATCGGCTCCCGTCCCAGCAGATCCTCAACCTGAACATCACGGAACTGATTAACAGATACTTTGCCAAGCAATACGTCTTCTGCCATTGGCATAATGACCGTTTTGGCATTTGTTCCTGCACATTCCTCATATATTCGCTTCATTTCCTCTTTGCTCAGGGACGGAATGGCAATTACGATCTTACTTATTTTTAATACCTCAACCGTCCTTTTTATTAGTTTTGTACATCCAACAACGGGTATATCGTGTATATATAACTTATGCTTTTGCGGATCATTATCTATGAATGCAACCGGCATGATGCTTGCTTCACGATTCTTTAGCAGCTGACGGGCAAGCATCGTTCCTGCTGCACCTGCACCAATAATTAAAGCCCTTTGCTGGGTTGTCTTTGGCTTAATATACCTATCTCTGTAGATTCTCCATGAAAACCTGGAACCGCCAATCAGCAGAACATGAAGCATCCATGTCAGCACCAGAGCCCTGAAATAAACATCCTGTACGAGAATCTGCTGCATAAATGCAGTCGAAATAACCGATAAACTTACTGCCTTAGTAATCGTCAGCAATTCACCTGTACTTGCATACTCCCAGGCTTTGTTGTACAGCCCATACATAAAGGAGAAAATATGGTGGCTCAGCAGCAGTGTGATCGAGCTGACCAATAGGGTTTCTGAATGAAAGATCCGAATGGCTGGAACCAGCATTAACACACTAAGGTAAATAGCACCTAATACGATGACGGAATCCAGAAACATCAGCAGTGTCAGCCGTTTTTGATAGGTCAATTCGCAATCCTCCTTTTTATTACGCTTTACAAGCAATTCATCAATGCCTTTCCGATGCATTTCCTGTACTTATGGGAAACCTGATTCTTAATGACTTATTAAAACAATCCAAGAAATTTTCTCTTTTGAATTCTCTCGGGAATTTCTTTCATTACAGTTTGTCCTCTAACGAGCAGCTCTGCATTTTCTTTTAACAGGCAAACCATTTCAACGCCATACTTAGCATTAATTATTTGAAATGCCTCTTCCATACAAAAAGACCTGCTGGCCGTATTATGGGCATCTGATGCAACTAAATGTGCCAGATTTGCTTCAATTAAATGCCGTGAGAACTTCTTGATGCTCTTTCCAAAATAACCGCACACACTGGCAGCAGTAATCTGGGATAACGCGCCATTTTTCACTAAGCTATATAGTAATTCCGGCCGCTCCGTAAGCTCTGAATTCCGTTCCGGATGGGCGATGACTGGCGTCAAACCCTTCATTTGTATATCATAAAGCAGGCGTTCGGTGTATCGCGGCACATGGCCTGAAGGAAGCTCAATCAAAACAAAATGGGAACAAGCAAGCGACATGATGTTTCCGGATTCATATTCCTCAAGGAATTCGCCGAAAATACGGCACTCCTGGCCAGGCAAAACCTCCAATGGGATTCCTTTAGCCATTAACACTTCATTAAGCACCTTAACATTTCCAACAACATCCTTTTTGCTATTATCATATCGGCCATTCTTATGATGGGGTGTCGCAATGATTGTACTGATTCCTTCTTTAACTGCAGTATTCGCCATATGAATGGCTTCATCCATATCTCGTGCACCATCATCCAAACCGGGAAGGATATGGCAGTGCATATCAATCATAGGATTTCCTCCTTACCTGGAAACTAATAAACTTGCAACAGCTCTATTTATCTGTCTCCCCATAATAGTAATAAGTAGAATCCTTCAATTTTTTATGGTTCAAAACAACTCCAAGAATCTTTCCTTTAGCCGACTTTATTAAGTCATTTGCCTTCTTCGCCTTATCTATTTCTGTCTCACCGCTGCGAGCCACCAGGATGCTTCCATCACAAAGGTTGGCCATTATTTGTGCATCTGCAACTGCCAATACTGGCGGTGTATCGAATAGAATAATGTCAAATTCCTGATAGGCCGCTTTAAGAAATTCCTGCATGGCTAAGGAACCAAGAAGCTCAGCCGGATTGGGAGGAATAGGCCCGCTCGTCAGCACAGACAAATTGGGTTCGTTTGTTCCTACAATGGCACTATTCATTGACGTTTTCATTGTCAGTACATTGGTTAATCCAGTAATATTGCTGCAGTTAAATGTATAATGCACCGTGGGTTTTCGTAAATCGGCATCCACCAGTAGCACCTTTTTTTCCTGATTTGCAAAAACAACAGCTAAATTTGAAACAGTGGTGGACTTTCCTTCTCCAGGGCCCGCAGAAGTCACCATTATGGACTTGATCTCCTTATCAACTGACGAAAATTGTATATTGGTCCGAATGGTCCTGTACTGTTCTGTAATCGGGGATTTTGGGTTTATCATGGTGACTAGCTTCCGGCTATTTTCCCCTGTCTTTTTTTTGGCTTTCCATTTAAACAATGCTCTCACCGCCTGTTTTTTTAATGCCCTCTGCCCTTTCCACTCTTCTCTCCCTGCCGGAATCCTCAATAACAGAAATAACACCCAGGAGTGGAGCTTCAAGGCTTTGTTCCACATCCTGTTCGTTTTTAATTGTGTTATCAAGATATTCAAGTAAAAATGCCAGTCCAATACTTACCGTTAACCCGACAATAAAAGCAATTACAGCGTTTAAAAGAGTGTTTGGCTTCACAGGGGCAACATTCTCCTTTACCGATGCCTTTGCCAGCACACTGACATTGTCGACATTCATAATATTGACAATCTCATTCTGGAATACCTTTGCAGTGGTATTGGCAATGTCGGCGGCGGTATAGGGATCAGGATCATGAACAGTAATGGCAATAACCTGCGATTCTTTTTCACTGGCCACTGATATTTTTGAATCAAGCTGATCGGCTGATAAGTCCAGGTCCAGCTCCTGGCGAACCAGATCCAAAATGGCAGGACTTTTTATTATGACGTTATACGTATTAATCAGCTGCAGATTGGTTTGGATCTCACTTGGATTAAAGACCGGCTGATCATTTTTGGCCTGGTTGACCAGAAGCTGTGTTGATGACTGGTAGATTGGCGTTAGAAAAAATAAACTGAACAAAGTGCTCAGGAGGACAGCAGTAAAAGTAATAGAAAGAATTAAAAACATTCTTTTCTTGAGTGTGTGCAGTAATTCTCTTAAACTAATGGTTTCTTCCATAGGTTCCTCCTAACAAAATGAAGCACAGAGTATTTTTGTATATGTAAAAAACGATTACAATGTTTAAAACCCAGCTAATGAGATATAAAAGAAATAAAGGTTATCAAAATAACGAATGAGAAGAAAAAGGGAATAAGGCCAAGTGCTTTGCCCTATTCTCCTTTCTCCATAGCTCCCATAGCTACAGTCATGTATCTATTTCAGGCATGGAAACCAATTTGGTATACACGATGTAGCGGTCAGGCGCATCTCCAATAAAATCAAAAGGATAGCAGGTTGTAAGCGTCAGAGCTTCATAATCTTTTGCCACATTAACGGTCATGTCATCGGCAGGAACAATTTCAAACTTGACTGCCTCATATACAAAATCCCCGTATTCAGTTTTGAAGGTCACCTGATCACCCTCTTTTAAGTGCTGAAGCTTAGTGAAAACCGTGTCGCGGTGGCCGCTTAATAGGACATGGCCTCCTTGACCGGGGAGGGCACTGCCGGCAAAATGCCCGGCTCCCTTTTTCAATTCTTCATCATGTGTTCCCTGCACCACAGGCACAGCTAAATCAAGGGATGGAAAGTTAAGCTCCCCAAGACTTTCACCAGGTGCAGGAAGCTCCGGCCAAGCCTGCTTGAATTTTTTTGGCGGCATTTCAGGTTCATACTCGGCTGTTGCTGATCGGGCCAGCATGACAGACTGCTTGGTCAAATCCATTCCAAAAAAACCGACAATCCCAACTCCTAAAATGATGATAGAGATTGGAATACCAAACAGAATCCACTTCCATACCTTCCGCCTTTTTCTTTTCTTTTTCATTCAATTTATGCCTCTGCCGGTTTCTTCGATTTTCTTGAAACTGCGACTGCAGGAATAAGAGCTGTCCCGCCAATGGCAATGAGCAAACCTCCAAGCATGATCATATTTGGCAGGGCAGTTGCCGTATTCGGCAATTCAGCCGCCGGCATTGGAACAAAGACTCCAGTCTCACTCATTTCTCTCAAGGCTTCAACCGCCTCAAGCAATGCATTGATTTTGCCAAGCAGGACTTCAGGGGACAAATCTTCTCTTGTTGGATCCATAATGGCAAGCAAATTTCCGTCTCTGTCAAGAAGCTGAATCTTTACACCAGTAGTTCCAGGCTCATAGTTCAAAATATTAATTTCATTGCCGAAATCATCTACCATCCTGGCATCAAGCTGAAGAAGCTTAATATTGTCCATAAAGATACGCAAAAGCTCCAATTTTGCTGAATTCGGCAGGCTGTCTATACTGCTGGTATTCCGGATAATTTGATTTGCCCGGCCTGTATTGTCTTTTATCTGGCTATATTCATTTTCCGACAGTTCAACTGATTGCAGATATGCATACAAATAATCAACATGATCAAGCTTCATTACATTCAATGAATCAACTAATTGCTGCGCTGGAGTGTCTGCGCTGCTGTCTGCCATTGCCGTTGTCATTGGCCAGGCAGATACGGCAGTAATTCCGAGACTCAGCGCTGTGATCCTCAATCCCTTTTTAAGCTTATTTTTTAATAACACCTTGTCACCTTCCAATCCTCTTTTACTTGAACTCCATTCTCTTGCCTGGAGCTTGTTAAGTATCTTTAAATTGCAGCTAACCACCCCCTTTAAGAATGGCCAATCCATTTACGGATTGATCATGAATATGCAAGAGATTATTCTTGTATCAGCAGCTGAAGGGGTTACCAATCGACTCAGTTTTATGTATTGCCAGCTATTGAATCCTTGGCTGAGCAGTCCTTCACCCTATTGGATGAAATAATCATTTTATTGCCTGGGATTCACTCCTTCTTACATAAATAAGTTTTTTAACCAATATTGGAATTTATTTCACAGTCGTTTATACCACTGACTTTTTTTATAAAACTTAATTATTGAAAATTGGAACAATACTACTATTCAAACAATTCTTTTATCACAATTAACTTTTTGAAAAATCAGGGGAAAGAGGAAGAAAGAGATGGGTCATTATGTGGAGGGTACATATAGGGAAAAAACAAAAAAAGCCTCCGAATAACGGAAGCTCCTTCATTTATTTCAATTATTTAAGAGAGAATAATTATCTCAGCAATGATGTAACCCTCTTCGTCCATACAGAGGGCTTTTACTTTAAAATATACTTCACATGTTTACCTGCTCCTCCAGCTACAGGAAGAACAAAGTTGTTGCTATTTTTGCCAATCACCAGATCCATTCTTTCCTGTGTAGAAATGTTGATCCCTCTCAAAGAGACATAAGCGTTTAATTTCCCGTTTTTTCTTAAGAGGGTATTTCCTGATATAGTCCCTGAATTATGGCCAGATCGAAAGGCGATGGCAGATGGCACCTTATACACATTATCCTGTACATCTTCTACCTTGTTCCCCACAATTGAAAACTCCTGATTGTGAGTATATAAGTGAATGCCATTTGCATAGGAATGGACCAATGTATTATTTTTTATAACTAAGTCTCTGCTATAAGACGCCTGAATAGCACCCGATATGCTATTTCCCTGCTGTCCGGCCTTTGTTAATTGGTTTCCTTCAATTATACAGCCTCTGCTGTTATCAGATGAAGATCCGGCTACCACAATTCCATACCCCTTACCGATTCCTTCTATCCGGTTGCTTTTTGCCGTACATTTTTGAGAACCAAATAATTCATTTCCGCCTTTCCCGGTTGCATTAACAAATGCGATGCCAACCTTCGCATTGCGTATCGTGTTATTGTTAAATACAATATTCTCCCCGCCATGAGTATCCAGTGCTTCCCATAACGGAATGTCTTCTATGATACTGTTTGTCACCGAACTATCCGCACTTCTAGGATGCGTTTTCAGACTGCTCTCAGCACCCTTTCGCGAATAAAAAACACCATAGGCATTCCCTTTGCTTCCAGGTGAAATTCCCTTTATGTGACTGTTATCAATATGCATATTTTTTACAGAAAGTCCCCCAACACCTGCAAAACCAATATCATGAATAGCAGCATTTGATATCTTTACATCATCAGCAAATTCAGCAAGGATACCATAGAAGCCCATATTGTGAATAATTACATCCTCGATGATAATATTTTTGGCATAACCTTTAACATCTGCACCCTTAACCCTTATCCCAATTCCTTTGCTGTCCGCCTTTTTATTGCCTGCACCCTGCAGCTCGATTCCATAAAGCTTTACTCCGCTGCCAATCGTCAGCAGGGTCTGGTGTGTTTTATCGTTGTATATCTTCGATCCATAGCCGACAACAATAGTATTGTCCGGGATTTTTAACCCACTGATTTTAAATGAACTTCCATGTGGTAAAACCACAATTTTGCCGGCTCCAAGCTTTAATGCTTTTTGTAATAGCTCCGTCATATCGCGATTATTCTTAGCAAGGGGCTGATCAATCAAATCCGACACATGTAAAACTTTATTTTTATCCATATGTGGCACTTTCGGATTATGTCCCATTTTTACTTCGGCAAGATTATATAATCCATCATTATCAAAATCCTCAAACCCATCCGCGACCTTATTTTTATCTGTATCATTTGTGATCGGACTTAAATTAAGCTGATACTCAAAAAAATTACTCAAGCCATCTTTGTCTGGATCTTCTAATTCCGTCTCTTTGCCTGATTTCAGGTTATATCTTCTTTCCCAATTATCATCTAAACCATTCCTATTATTATCCACAATGCGCTGATCAACTGCCGATGCATTGGGCAACCAAAGCATGGACAGAATTAATGCTGAAATAATTCCTGCAAAATAAATCCTCAGATGATTCATTATCCTTCTCCTTCTCCTGATAAACAAAAGAACACCACAAAGATTCTTTATACCTATTAAAATTAGTTTATTTTAACATAATTATACATAAATTAGGTAATTTTATATAGGTAAATGGTATTAATAATTTATAAAATTTGGTGTTCCCGGATTAGAAAGAGATGAGTATTTCACTTTGAGGAACAATGCTGTTCACACTAAAATAGCCAGCTAAGCAGCTGGCTACTAATTTCGTTAGATTATTTATTTAACAGAATTAAACTCCCGCTTAACTCTCCAATCGCTGAGCTATTCATCTAAACAATAAAATTTCGAAGAATTGGTCTTGTACTTCATAGAATGTTCCTATATATGCTCCAACTTTTGTATATTTTCAATGGAGATGGATCCATCGTCATTCAATTCGATGGCAACTTCCTAACTATAGAATTTCGCAATAATTTTTGCAGCTGGTAATACAAATATCTGTGCAATTAAAGTTCCCAGCAATTTTGTACCAATAAGCAAAATAACAAGTGCTTTCACATCTTCATATGGCCGCTTTTGTCTAAGTGCCTGATCTGTAATAATAGCTGACTGCGGATCAACCAATAATGTTAATAGAACTGTTGCAATACCATTTATCATACCGGAAGATGCAGAGGCAGCCAGGCGATGTTCTTCAGGCACAAAAGAGGCTGCATAATAAGCAGACAAAACACCAATCGTATATATGGCGGTTATAATTGTATTTAGGAGCAGGAAACGCTTGGGTATCTGCTTATATCTGATGCTAAAAAGTATCCTTCTTCGAGGGCTTGCTGTGCTCTTAACTATTCGCTTTATCGTATTTATCTTCAAGGACTCTGCTACAATAGACGGAACAGATCCAGTAACCTCAAGCTTGTCAACAGCTTTAGAAAAAATCCTGAGAAAAGTAGGAATACATAGTATACCTAGCAGTGTACCGGCTGTTGAAGAAAAAATGACCAGCCTGATATCAGGAAGCGAATCCTGTCCAGCAGCAATATTGGCGCCGATTAAACCGCCGATTAAAGGTGCCTGAAACATGTTTGCCGTTCTTGATAACAGCACAAAGATATTAAACAATGAAATGGAGAGTGCAAATTTTCCGCTCTTAACAGAATTAAGGCGAACGGAATATGCCAGAGTATCAATTAAATGAATGATTAACGTGAGTAATATTAGTCCAATTAGCTGTAAATCCAAAGTTCAATGCCTCCAGCCTGGATTTCCGGTCTTAAGAGATAGATTAAATATACTCCTATCACATAAAATTATTTATTACGCTTATTAGCCCGTCAGTACTGTAACTGCATCAAAGTAGCCAGCTTATAATCTGGCTATTATTCTAGTTATTTAATTGTTTTACTAACCCCAGCTTAGCTATAGAAGGTGTCTCATAGAATAAATTCTTTTGAAAATATTCGTTGCTGCCATCCAATCGGTGGCTGCTTCTATAGGCAAACAGGTTGGCTCCCAAAGCATAATTTGTTGTGTAGTCATCACGGTAGATTCCATAAACGCGAAATACTTCACCCTTTTTCACATAACGGGCTGGAACCATTTCCCCATCTTCTAATTTAAAGATAGAGAACCCGGTTTTCAGCATCGTCACTCTGCCTATTTGTCCCTTTTTCAATTCTGTACCATCCCACCAGACCTTTGCAGATGCAGCTTCGGCATTTACTGTGGAAAATACAAAAGTAATAACTGACAGTATCGCTGCTAAATATAATTTAAATTTCATTCTCGAATCTCCTCCTGAAGTTTTCATTTGGATAATAGAAATCACTGTTTCCTAAGAGGAAAAGTACTGGTTCAGTTGCTGTGCCGCAAATGTAAATTCTACTTCTGCACCTTCCATATCAAATCTTTTTTCTGATTTATAGCATAATATTGTTCCCTTATTTTCCTTCCAATGGTTATAGTCATTCATTATCAATCTTTTATTTTCAGCCTCATGATGCTGTTCTTCAATTCCGTAAACATAATAATAAATTTTGAAATCGCCTTGGGGAAGCACCACTAAAACAAGATTTGTTTTCTCTCCCCATTTATCGGGACAATAGAATCGTATAGCTGTTCTTTTTGACCAGTTATGAACCTTATCCAGCACAGCGCTGCCTGTGGTCTCTAATAAACTTGATGAAAACATCCTTCTTAAGGAATCAATATATTGTTCTTTAATCTCAATGAGCTCGAGCATTCTGCTATAGTTTTTTTGCGCAAAATCCATTAATTGTTTGTCCACTTTTTGCTCTCCTATTAATTCTTCTAAATTCAATATAAAATCTCTTAAGAAAAAGGACCATTTGGCATTACCCGAGGTGAACATGAAAGGCCCAGCCTGTTTTTTAATTTCTTCTATCAGTTCTTGATACAAGATGTTATTCCAATTGTCAGGAATGCCCGATAAACCATTTAACGATAACACAACCAGTATATGGTCTTTATTAGGGTATTTCGCCTTTACATATAATTCATAGTCATCTAACGGATTAAGCAAAGAGTGATATATTTTATTTTCGATAACAAGAACCCAATTCTCGCTTGCAGCCACAATATCGATACGGTTCCCGGAGAGAGTTACTGCTTCACGTTCTATCTTTTCGATAGGACTCTCTTCAATAATCTCTAAGTTCTTCCCTAACACTTTTAAGAAACTTGATATGAAAAGTGTCCCAAAATTATGCTCTTCACTTGGATCCAAATAAAAAGCCATTACATCACTGATGGGATTTTCATAATGCCCTCTTCCGCCTATGGAAAACACGGTTTTTTCTCTTTTAGGCTGGATAAATTTCTTCATATCTTCTAATAGCTCATTAAATTTATCAATTTTCTGCTGAACTTCTATTTGGTTCGCCTTCTTTCATTTAGGCTCTTTTTTCAAAGTTTGTTGTCTTTGGTTTATGAATTCTGCCCGTTAATTTCCGCTCCAGGCACGCAGCGAACCCGCGGGGAGGAATGCGAGCCTCCTCGGCTTCGCCTGCGGGGTCTCACACTTCCCTCTCCTCCCGCAGGACATTGAATAAACGTCCTCGAATGAACACCGCACGAAGGAAATGCGTCAGCATTTTCGAGGATCAAGTGCCCACATCGAAAATCATCTCAGCAAATTAAACAAAGTTATGAAAAAGCAATAAACTTTACGAAAACTGCCTTCATTTAAATAGAGATAAAAAAGCTAACTTATTTTATCCCAGCTATATTTTATATACAAAAGGTGTCCACAACCCTTGACATTCATAATTAATGAAAAAGCTGCCGGAAGCGGCAGCTCTGGCTGGACCTTTGCTCTTAATACGCTATAATCTTACTCTATTTATCTACTTTATAATTATTTATAAATTTTTGTGATAAACTATTAAATTCGCTTAATGCTGCTTCTTCATTGAAACTGTCTTTATATTTAGGATTGCGGCTATCTGTTACGTGTTCGTAAGCTATTCTTAAATCTCCAACACTATCAATAAACTTTGTTTCTTTTTTTGAGAGCTTACTGTAATCAAATTTTTTTGTACATACATCCTTAAAGTGATCTGAATTAGATATAACACTCTTTGATGGAGATTGGTCGAGTTCTTCCACGCTTTTCTGCATGGATTCAAAATAGTTTGTTCCTGCTGTGTAAATTTCAGTTCGAATTCCTTCTTCGCTTTTTTGAGTACAGCCAGAAAGTGCTAAAAGCAGGATTAAGAAAAACAAAAAACGTTTCAATTTTGCACCTCTTTTCCGGTGTCTATGTAGGAGTTAAACAGCAGCTTTTATTATCCTTTCACATTGTTGATTATAGCAAAAATTGGTATATTTACAAATTTACATAAATGATTTTGAATGTGATTTTTTTCTTACTAGTCAAATCCTCATTTAACTTCCCAAAGCAGCCGAAAAGGGCGCCGTAGTATCCCTGACTTGAATTTCAACTGTAGTAAGAATATGCCTAAAGTTATAAAACTGAAAGGAACAAACTAATAAACATCACTTTTCTTGGCGAGAACCTCCCTAATTAAGTGACAATAGAACTACTATAATTGTCATTCATTAGTAAAATATACCTATAAATATCATTCTTAGAGGTTTTCAATATGTATCCAGCTATCGGTCACAAATTAAAAATGAAACGATTGGCCCGTAACTTAACCCAAAAAGAGGCAGCAAAAATAATAGGAGTAAGCGTTTATATGATTTCCGCCTGGGAGAATGACCGATATTTTCCCAGTGCAGTAAGGATGGAACAGTTATCTGCGCTTTATGGCATTTCTGTTGAAGAATTAAGGGATATGAAATAAGCAATCAGGAATAAAGGTGATGGAATGATGAAAGCAAAGGGACAGGTTTCTTGTAGATGGAACGGATTCGGTTTCCCGCAATAAGAAAAGCCCTGCAGAGGTTTCTCTCCACAGAGCTTTCCTTCAAAGGAAGCAGCAGAACCGTCTCGATGTTTATGAGACGGAAATTACCCAGTTTTCTTCGAATAGTCTTATAAGGTCGGAGTTTCCAGTTTCATAAACTTCATCTATTAATTGTTCACCCGAAATAGGATTAACAAAGTCTGCGCTTGCACCTGCTTCGATTAATATTTTGGCTAAACCGGCGTTTTGCTGGAGAACGGCATGAGACAGTGGCGTAAACCCTTGAAAATCTTTGAAGTTTGGATCTGCACCGCTATTTAGTAATAAGACAGCAATTTCATTATATCCAAAGCTATTTCTATCCGTACTTAAATAAGATACCTGAGCCAATAATTTAGAAAGATCATCTTTATCATCATAATTGCTTAGGTATTTCTCAATTTTGCCAAGGTCTCCTTCATAGATGACTGCTTTCTCAAGTTCCTTATAAGAAACAGCTTTTAATGAGTTGTTGATACATTTTACCGCTGCTAGTTTTGTTTTACTTGGAGTTTGATAGGTGATTTTTACATCACGATCAACATAATATCCTCCACCCACACTTAGCATACCCGGCTTAAAAGCATAGATACGGTAAAACTCTCCTGCTTTCAACGTACGGGAAATAATCTTTTTCTCTCCTTCTAATTTAAACAGAGGTGTATTCTGCTTAATACTCAATCGTCCGATTTGCCCTGGCTTTAACTCAATCCCATCCCACCAAATTTTTGATTGTCCTTTAAATTGGGAACAAAAATCGTCCTCTGTACCGGCCGCACTTATATTTGAAGGATTTGCACTAATGACCAGAAGCAGAATGAGAGATAAAAATAATTTTAAAAACTTCAAGAAGTTCCCTTCTTTCTCTTTGAATTTAGTTCATAGCACCAGAGCTTCATTAAAACTTCATTTAGCTCTCAACTATGAAAAATTGAGCTTTTCGATACTGAGTGAGGCTCCAAATCATTCAATTGAAAAAGTCATTTTCACAGAGTTCTTTAGCTTTAAGCCATTTTCCCCTGAGATATCCTTGCCGATGTATAGTGTATAAGTTTCGCCTGCTTTATACGGCTGGGCTGGTTTGATTGTTATTGATTTTGTTTCTTCAGAATAACTGATTGATGTCTCAATAAGGTTTTCCGCTGTATCAAGAACGATTATATCTAAGTTTGAAAGTGTTTTTTCATTTAGTTTTTGAGCAAATTTTATGTTCCATTCTTTTGATGCCGGGACCTCTGATTTTGCTGGTTCCATCTCTTCTGCAGATTCATCATTATCCACTTTTTCTTGTACATCATTCTGTAATTCTTTAAGCGCCGTTAAAACTACGTTAACCTGAGTACTAAGCAATTCAATTCTGCCATAACGAGATTGCAATTCTTCGGTAGCTGTTCCTTTTGCAGCGAGTGAATCCAGACGATTATTTACTGCATCTAAGCGGTTTTGAAGTGCATTGAATTTGCCGGCATAACCAGGGTATTCATTTAATTCTTCTTCTACTTCCCCAGCTTCTTCGTCAATTGAACTATCTTCTTCATCGACTTCAGTTGTTTCATCATTGTCTATACTGTCACTATCATCTTCACTAATAGGTTCCTCTTCAGATTCATCCTCATTATCTGCGGCAGCATCAACATTACTTTCATTTTCACTGGAATCCTCATTTGTTTCTTCTGTGCCAGACTCACTTAGAGCATTTGTGTCCTCTTGTTCGCTTGATTGCTCTTCCGCTCCTTGATCACTGCTTTCAGGAGTCTCTTCTTCTACTGTTGGATCGGCAGTTTCTTCTTCCAAATCCTCAATAGGTTTATAAAGATTCTGCAGCTTTTCCTGATAATGGGTTAATTTTTCTTCAATCTTATCTAATTGCTTGTCAATAGATTTTAACTGCTGAGTTTGACCTTTGTTAGACTCTTGATTCTCCTTCACTTTCTGTACCTTTTCCGGCTTAGGATTATCTTTTGGTACTGCAAAAGCCGGACCTGAGAACACCATTCCCAATGTAAGAACGGCAGCTACTGCAGGTATAAATTTTTTCATTCCCTATTCCTCCTTCAAAATTTTAGGGCCTGGCAGCTGGCTGGCATAGAATCACTCCTTAGCCCCTATAGCTTTGTGACACCAAATTTCTTTGGCTGTACCCATAATTATTATCGGATAAATTTACAAATAATTTATATGGTCCATGGTTACAGGTACCTCGTTGCTGTTTTTTGCTGTCAATAAATACAGCTGATGCATTAAGAAAAGCCCCGCAGGTGATCCGCGGAGCTATTATTAAACTAAGTACTTTCCAGACTATTTATTTACAGAACAATTTGCTTGGGCAAGCTTAGTCTTCGAAGGTGTTTCGTATTTGATTTTCACATCCCGGTCAACATAATACCCGCCGCCTACACTCAATTTTCCTGGTTTAAAGGCATAAATTCGATACAATTCACCCTTTTTCAGTGTCCGGGCAGGAACTTTTTTATCTCCTTCAAGTTTATACAACGCAGTGTCCTGCATAGTGGTTCTGCTGCAGAATAGTTTGTTAATCATTAACTTTTGCCATTTCTTCTGAATTTCTTTATGATTTATGTTTTTAATACCTTCCACAGTTTTTACAATTTTAACTAATTCTCCTAAAGTATTTATGGTAAAATTTACTCAGTTCATAAATTTCATCTTAAAATAACGAAGGAGTGAAGACCTATGAAAAAATTCGGAGCGCTCTTAGTATCATTAATCGTATTTTTATGTCTTTTTTCTTCTGCAAGCGCTGCAGACAACTGCCAAAACTACAAAAGCGGAAGTAAGGTCTGGTGGGATGGCATTGAATTAAAGCCTGGCCAAATCGGCCGCTTAACCATTAAAAAGGATACACCTTTATTCAAGCTTAATGGTGAAAAAAGGACACTTTCCCGCACTTTAAAAGCGGGGGAATTTTACCGGATTTATGCGTTTAAGCCAGGTTTATTAAGTGTGGGGGGAGGTTACTTTGTTGAACGCGACAGCCGCGTCACTTACCAGACTCCGTCCAAAACAAAACTGGAGCAAGTAAAACAGATTCAGGTATGCACCATCGCCAATAAGAGCAGAGCAACCTTCACACTTAAGGACTCAAAAGGCATTTCCTATAAGGTGTATGCTGTCGGATCCAACGAGCAAAAAGCTTACGGTTCTTTTTCTTCCTCAGCAACCTGGAACAGTGTATGGGCTGGGATCTCAGAAGGAGATGTACTCTATAAAGGAAATTACAAACTCTACTTACAGAAACAAAATTCGCCTGTAATCGCTGATACCGGAATTCAAATAAAGGACTATGTGTATAACGCATCAAGAAAGATGATGTACCAAGTTCCTACTTATTATATCGGCCAGCCGGACCTCTTAGCGATTGCCAATACAGAAAGCTCAAACTTTGAATCAGCTGATCTTTATTATGTCCATAACGGCCAGCTATTCAGAGTCATGCGTTCCGGATGGGCCGCTATCGGCTATACAACACGTCCATCAACGGTTGACAAGCTTACTTATCAGACAAAAGACTATAACAATGCTGACGGGGTTTGGACTCTTAATACATGGACGCTGAATCCTGATAATGCTGAAATAACTTTGATTGATTCTCAGGATTACTGATGAAACACAAACAAGGCAGCTATTCCCCTATAGCTGCCTTGTTTTTTATATGGTATCCCCTATTTTATTAATTTTCAGGTTCTTCATTTCTCAGAACTTTTTCAGCATTTTCTAACTCAATTTCTTTAAAGATATTTCCCTTATTTCTTTCGAATACCTGCATCTCATCATAACCCCATACACTTGCAGTTAAGTCGAAATCATTCCCCTTCGAAAGGAATTCAAGCACTTGATAAACGCCCGTATAATGTAAGAAATTAATCGTAAAGTTGTCACCATAATTAGTAAACGCAAAGTCTACAGGACTATGAATATAAGTTTCGCCTGAAAACCTGGCTGTAAACTCACTTGGTAATTCTACCGATGGTTTAATATCGTCTTTATTATCTACAATCAATTTAATCTTACTGATCGCATCTGGCGTTTCTCCATTATCTTAATATCGTAAGATAAACTGATATCGGTTCAACCCTTCTGCCAGTGTATTTCCTGGTATATGAAAATGGTATTCATTGTGTGTTACACCACTTTGCTTAATTCTATTTACATGGTCTGGCTCACCTAACTTTGCAGCAACCCCCTCATAGGAATCACCAATTCCAATCCCCAAGATGGTCAGCTGATCAGTCTCTGTAATCTCAAATAAAGGTTTTCCTTTTACTGCGGCAATTCTCTTGTTAATGATTTCTTCTGTCAGGTTAACACCTTCTGGCAGCTGGTAACCTTTATCTGCTATTGCCGTTTCTAATTGAACAGACGGCATACTGGAGTTTTCAATATAATAAGTTACATATTCATTTATAGTTTTATAGTATTCAGCAAGATCCGAATCTTCCTCATTAATAAATGTCAACAATTTTAAGCCTAATTCATCCTTATAGCCCAATTTATTAACCATGGGTATAATAGTTTCTCGCTGCTGTTGTTCACTTAACTTAACAAACTCCTTAAAAGTGTACTCCTCTTCTTTTGCAGCTTCTTCTTTGCCCTCTTTTTCCTTAGCCTCTGAGGCTTCTTTTTTAACAGGTGCTTCAAGTGTTTCATTTTGCTCTTTATTCTCTTTTTCATCTCCGCTCTTTCCGGTTTCTTCAGAACAAGACGTTAGAGCAAATAGTGCTAAAATAATTGCACCCATATATTTTCTCATCGTTTAACCCCCTTAATGATTATGTACTTATAATCATAGCACTATATTACTATTTTTTATAAAAATTCCCAGGGATTTTATACTGCTTGTCATCGTATTTAGCTTGTTAACTTCCTGCCCGAATAAAAAATACTATGATTTCGGAATCTCCTGCATCAACTGTCACGTGTACAATTATGATCATGGTCGGAGGGCCAAGGGGACGGCACCACGTCCCAGCATGAAAACTTTACTAGGTATTTTCGCAGAGCTGTTTTACTTATGTTGAAAACTAAAACATACATTGAGCCCTAAAGAAGCGCTATTAGATCAGGTACAAACACTATCGGATCAAGGCAGTATAGATCAAGCATGAGAAACCATCTCAAAGGTAATTCTCTCATAAAAGGCATCATGCCAGAAAACTAGTTCAACAGTAAATTATTAATAGAAGCGGAAAAGCTACGCAACACTCTTAAGTAAGCAAAAGACAGCCAGTTCATCAAGAACCGGCTGTCTTTCTTCTTCTGTGTAAGATAATTACGGTTAAAAACACCGCTAATGAGATAACAGAAACGCTCAATCCCAGGTTAAAGTAAGGGGTTTTATAGGCGAGAACCACTTCATGGCTCCCTTTTTCCACCGGAACCCCTATAAAAGAATAGGTTACTTCGTGAAAAGGAACCTGCTTGCCGTCAACTTCAATGGTCCATCCCTCGCTGTATGGTATCGGGAAGAAAAGCATACTGTCCCTCTCGGCTTGAATTTGGCCTTTCACAGAGCTTTCAGAGTATTCCTCAACTTGAAAACTTTGGTTTACCCGCTCCTCTGCAAGGGATTCATAGTTTTTGTAGGAATTAAAATACACCTTTAACTGATCTATTTCATATCGTCCCTCAGACAGAAAGATATGAATATTCTCCTTGATTAAGTGAGGGTTTATTTTTACCAAAAATGTTTCTTTTGGATACGCATATTTATCCTTCGGAGATCGTTTTACAAACTGCTTGCCGTTCACTTTGGCGGTAAACTGTTTGTTTTCCAGACTTTTCACTTTCAATTCGACCAGTAGTTCTCCCGGTTCCTCCGGTTTATCGATTTTTAAGTTCAAATAGGCTTTTTCACCGGAAGCCCGAAAAGTTGAACCTTCTCTTTTTATATCATGAAGCTCCACTCCCTCAAAGCCTTGATGCACCAGCTTTGTATCCAGCTTTTCTTCATCCATCGGCAGAAGGTTCATCTTTTCCAGATCTTCTGCAACAGCTGCCGAGAACAGCAGCTGATCTTTTTCAGGCGGGCTCAGGTTCTCAAATTTACTTTGGTTTATGCCGTACTCTAACAAATAGCCAAATGGAAGGAAGTATTCATTTTCATAGATATTGAACCCATTCATCGTTTGAACAAGCTGATAGCCAAATGGACGGTATCCGTTTGCTTCCGGAATGATATAGAATTTATTGCTTAAAGCTGTCTCCAGATACTGCCTTTCATCCAGATTATGAAAGATGCTTGGAGAGTCTACAGGCTGCAGGATATTAAAGCGTTCTTTCATAAATTGATGAATATTGGCAGAAACCAGGCTTTGATAGGTGCTAAATCCATTGAAGCCGTAAAGCATAGGCGTATTGCTTTCCAGCTGGTTCATCCAGGTTACACGATATAAACCGGCATCCCGTTTTTTTAGATATGCTGCTATTTCCTTCTCATCTTCGTTGTCATAGCCGCTATTGGTGAAGTTCATTTCATGTTTCGCTGCCTGTTCTGAATAAGGCCCTAAATGCTCCGTAAAAAAATGATAATTGGCGGTGCCGATATGGCACAGCATAACAGCAACTAAACCTGCGGAAGTGAACCTTTGCGGAACTTTTCTGCTGATTAGCAGCAATAAGACACCAACCATTCCAAGCAGCATAATCCATACATCCACCATTCTGGCAGGATTCCCGGTTAATTCATTTTTCAGGATGACAGATCCAAAGATAGTGATTCCCGATCCAACTATTATCCCTGTCCGTTTCATGTTTTTTGTCTCAAGGCGCAAATCATCATATATAAATGCGATGGCCAGACTGACTGTAAAAACAAACAAGTAAAGCCAGCGGGGCTGCATTGCTGATAGGCCATTGAAAAATGAATACGAATACGGCAAAAAATATAGCAATAGAAAGAAACCGGAAAAGGCAGCATAAATGCGGGATTCCCAGCGATGTAATGTCATACCGGCAGCCAGCAGAACAAAAACCAGCAGCGGCATCGCTAATGTGTAGTTAAACAGTTCGGTAATAGGAAACTCTCCCGGGAAAAAGAGTGTAAAAAAGAAGCTTTTATAGGTTTTCAGATCAAATAAAAGCGGGATCTGATAATCCTGAAAAAACCGGTCCGCATGCAAAAAGGCGTAAACTGACGGGAGAAAAGAAATGCCGGCCATGCCAAACCCAATCCCGTAATAAAACACCATCTTGCTGTAATGTCTGATAAAAGTTTTAAAGCGGTATTGCCTATGATTCCGCAGGTAAACAAAAACGCAGTATAAATTAATATAAATACTTGTAATAAATGCAAAATAAAAATTCGTGATAACGATCAGAAATACACCCAAAATAAAGCAGATGGGATTTTGCTTTTTTAAATAAATTTCATATCCCAATATGACAAGCGGAAGCCAGATAAAAGCTTCAGCCATATAATCGACCCTCAGGGAATACACCGAAAAGAAAATAACTCCTCCATATAATAATCCAGCAAGGATGGATCCTGTCCTGCTTCTCTGCTTATATTGAAGAAGTCCATAAACAAATGCCATCGCCAGGAAGGTCTTGATGAAACTGAATGCCAGATTAAGACTTAAAACATCTTTAATATTTTGAATATCAAAAAGCATGCTGATCCAAAAAAATACAGATGAAGCATAATAATAAGCAAATTGCCCCCATATATCCCCGCCGAGCCCGTATTTCCAGGACCAGAAAAACTCTCCATCTGAGAAGAGCTGATGCAGAAAGTACCGAAAAAAGACAAATTGTTTCCCGGCATCTGATTTATGCGGACTATAATACGAACCCGATAACAGGAAATAGATATGAATGATGAAAACGGCTCCGATCATAATCAGCAGCGCAAGGATATGCTTTTTTATAGTATGTACCACGACCGCTCCTCCTCATTACGGCAAAAGAACCCTGCCCATCTTAAGCAAGGTTCTGTTTTATCCCTCTTTTAATAAGATCATCTTCGAAACAATAAATGTAAATGGAATAGCAATAACAGATGCAAGCAAAGGGGAAATATTCTCGTCCAGCTTTAAAATATCCACCAGAATGAATACCCCGGACGTCGTAACTACAAAATTAACGACATAGGTTAACGGAAATTGCAGAAACTTTTTTAACGTCGGTTTTGTTTTGTACGTAAAATAAGAATTTAAGAAGAACGAGCCAACCATGCTGATCAAAAACGCTAATATATGAGCGCCTAAATATGGCATATTCAAAAGATGATTAAAAAACAGGTATAATACATAATAATTGAAGGTGTTTGTAAATCCAACCATTACAAACCGCCAAAATTGCTTGCTGAAAACAAACATTAATCAACTTCCTTAATCTTTTTTGTCATATTTTCCTCAGAGATGATAAAGTGCGGACGCCTTTTGGTTTCATAATAAATCCTTCCGATATACTCTCCTATAATACCCATAAAAATCAGCTGAATGCCGCCGAATAATAGAATGGAAGCAATAAGAGTAAAATAGCCCGGTTCGTCAATTCCGTGCATAAGAATATTAATCAGCGTCAGCAGCACATATAAAAGGCCGCCAAAGGTAACCAGGAAGCCCAAATAAATAGAAAGGCGCAGCGGCTTATTATTAAAGGAAATAATTCCATCCATTCCATAATTTAAAAGCTTCGAAAAAGACCACTTGCTGCTGCCCTCTTCCCTTAACACATTTTCATACTCTATCACTAATTCCTTAAAACCAATCCAGGCAAACAATCCTTTAGAGAAACGATTATATTCTGAAAGGGATAATAATGCGTCCGCCGCTTTCCGGCTCAGCAGACGAAAATCTCCGATCCCATCTGTCAGTTCAATATCAACAAACCGGTTCATCATCTGATAATAAATCGCTGAAATAACAGAACGCACAACCGCATCCCCTTTGCGGTTCCTTTTCGCAATCACCTGATCATAGCCCTCTTCATAGCCCTTCACCAGCTGCGGAATCAAAGCCGGAGGATGCTGCAAATCCGCATCCATAATCAGCATCGCATCCCCTGATGCATACTTCAGTCCGGCAAGCATCCCTGCTTCTTTGCCAAAATTCCGGCTAAAAGATATAAACCGGACCCGGGAATCAGCCCCGGCCAAAGCTTTTATTTTATCAAGCGTACGATCACTGCTGCCATCATTTACAAAAATCAGCTCATACCCAAAATCAGCAGTATCCAGCACCCTATTTATCTCCTCATAAAAACGATCGATTACAGCCTCCTCGTTAAAACAAGGAATCACAACTGATAATAACATAACTTCACCCGGTTCTAGTTTTATCAGTTGAATTATATCATATTCTGGCTGTTGACGTGGGGTATCCCAGCTAAACATCAAAGTTTGCTGCAGACATTAATAATCAATCATATTTCCGAAGTTATACACTTGGACCCTGTCTCAGTGTAACTTGAAAAAAATTGAGGGTTACAGGAATTAAAGATTGAAGCAATCTCCCGCCCTAGACTTCCTGGGCATAGAACAATTAAAGAAAAAGACAGTTGCAATTACAACCAGCACAAGGCGGTGCTGTCGGAGGATTCAATGCACTAAACCAGCTCAGATTAATCATAAGAAGCCTGCATGCCAATGTCCTGACAGAACAAGTAATTGTCAATGCCCGCAGCTTCGATGAATCACAGTATATAAAGGATGATCAATCCAACCAGCAAGTAGCATCCCTTGTTCAAGAGGTTTTATCTGAAACTAGTTTTAGACTGCAGATAAATCAATAGTCTAGGATGACCTATGTACGCAGGTACATATAGTAGTGGTAAATACTTATCTGGATCTAGTTGAAGAAGAGCTGGATCTGGAGCAGGTTGGCATTTTTCAAATAAGAACAGGCACTGGCTTTGAACTGTACCCCCATTTACGGACAGTTTATAAAAAAGCGCCT
>NZ_APVL01000013.1 GCF_000565285.1 Cytobacillus firmus DS1
ACTTACTCAGATTGGACTTTCACCAATTAGCAATTAACGGCTTACTGGGCACGCAAAAAGAAAAGGCACATAAAGAATTTATGTGCTAGCTTTTCGGAAAGCTTTTCCGATATTGATTTAAAATCATATTGGCTGTTTCTTCTACAGCTTTGTTCGTGACATCAATAACCGGGCATTTAATTTTGGAAACGGTTTTTTCAAAGTAACCAATTTCTTCTTTGATTCTCTCTATATTAGCATAGCTTGCATTGTCGCTTAGACCTAATGATATCAAGCGCTCTCTTCGGATAAAGTTTAATTTCTCAGGGCTGATTTTCAGGCCGAAGCACTTATCCGGCGGGACAAGAAACAGCTCTTCTGGAGGATCGACTTCAGGCACAAGGGGCACGTTAGCCACTTTAAGGCGCTTGTGGGCAAGATACTGGGAAAGAGGTGTTTTTGAAGTCCTTGATACACCAATAAGCACTATATCAGCCTTTAATATTCCACGAGGGTCACGGCCATCATCATATTTGACAGCGAACTCGATTGCCTCAATCTTTTTAAAATAATCCTCATCAAGCTTTCTGACCAGTCCTGGTTCAAAAAGAGGTGTAATGCCGCAGGCTCTTTGGATTTGATCCATTAAAGGACCAACAATATCAAAGGCATATATCCCTTCTTCAGCAGACCTCTGGTTAATATATTTCCTCATGTCCGGCTTGACCATCGTATAGGCTATCATTCCATTATCCAGCTTTGCGAGCGAGATGACTTCATCAATATGTACTTTCTCTTCAACATATGGAAAACGCTTAATAGATATATCACTGCCATTGAATTGGCTCGTTGCAGCTTTTGTTACAAGTTCGGCCGTTTCTCCCACTGAGTCCGAAACGACGTAAATGACGGGCAATTTTTCCATCCTTCAACACCATCTCCTTCTTACATTGCTACTTTTCCCCGGCCAGAGCCAAGAATGCTTTTGTCAGATTTGTTTTGGTTATCCTGCCGTTTACCTCGAACCCTTTCTCCGTCTTTTTTACAACAGGAAGGGCGTCGATTTGCTTTTCAATCAGCTTTTTAGCAACTTCTATGAGCAAATCATCTTTTTCACACATAGTAATGTTAGGCATTCTAGTCATGATGATATTTACAGGGATGGAATTTAGCTCCTGCTTGCCAATACTTGCACGCAGTAAATCCTTCCTTGACAGAACCCCAACAAGCAGTGAACCCTGATCGACAACAAATAATGTTCCGACATCTTCAAGAAACATTGTCACAATTGCATCATATACCGAAACATTCTCATTAACCACTACAGGAATGGATTGATAATCCCTTACATATAGCTTCTGAAGGTTTTCTGTCAACAGCTGGGCCCCAGTCTTCCCTGTATAAAAATAGCCTACACGCGGACGGGCATCCAAATAGCCAGCCATCGTTAATATAGCCAGATCCGGCCTTAGTGTTGCCCTCGTTAAACTAAGCTGTTCGGCAATACTCTCACCAGTGATCGGGCCGTTTTCCTTAACGATTTCTATGATTTTTTCCTGCCTTTTATTTAATTCGATTTTCCTCACCACCTAATCTGAAAAGGAGATGCTATTGGCACTCATTTCCCATTATAATAAGGTTATACTTTTATATAATTATTATATACTATTTGTCATAAATGAAAAGATGTGTTTCATATTAGTTTGCTTTATGCTGCCTAATATGCCCAAAATACGAAAGAGCCCGTCAGTATGATAACCAGGCTCTTTCCTGACAGCCACGACAGCTGTCTTTTAACTTAGATTTTAATCGTATTCAAGCATAAAACGCAAAATTTTAGCTTATTACTTAACAATTATTTCATTCATATTTGCAAATTTCTTTATCATATCTGCCAAATGTGCCATTTGGTTAAGCCTATTGCGGCGAACTTCCTGATTCTCATCCATTACCATAGTATGCTCGAAGTATTGATCAATTTCAGGTTTCAAGCTGATTAGCAAGTTAAAGGCTTCTTCCTCGTTAACCTCTTTTCTCAATTCCTCGCTTACAGATAAATATTTGCTGAACAGAGCTTTTTCGCTTTCATTTTCAAATAAGCCGCTGTCTATATCCCCTTTATCTTCTGCCTTAGAAGCAATGTTGATTACCCGGCTAAGAGCTTCAATGCTTTCCTTGAAGACTTCAGCATCCTTGTGGGACTCCAAAACTTGGGCTCTATTCACAAGTGAAGGCACGGAGCCGATATCATTTCCTAAAACAGCTTCAATTAAGTCATAGCGCACTGCTTTTTCCTGCAGCATGAATTTAATTCTTAATTTAAAGAAAGAAACTAATTCCTGCATCAATTCACTTTTTGATTTCTTTCCAATATCCGCATTAAGAACGGTCTCAGAAGATAATGAAATCAATTCTTCGAGTTTCAGATTCCAGTTTTTCGCCAATAACGTCTGGATGATACCCGATGCCTGTCTTCTTAAGGCATATGGATCCTGGGAACCGCTTGGAATAATCCCAATTGCAAAGGATGACACAATTGTGTCCAGCTTTTCAGCAATGGACAGCACTGCACCGGCATCACTTTCTGGCGTCCGGTCCTCTGCATTGCGCGGCATGTAATGTTCATTAATTGCACGCGCCACAGCTTCTTTTTCACCTTTTTGCAGGGCGTATTTTTCCCCCATAAAACCTTGCAGCTCAGGAAATTCATAAACCATATGAGAAACAAGGTCAAACTTTGAGATTTCAGCAGCGCGGTCTGTCACTGCTTTTGCTTCATCACTGAAGTCAAGATTCTCGCTCAGTTTCGCAGCCAGCCGGCGGACACGATCTACCTTTTCAGCAAGTGTTCCAATTTCTTCATGATACACAATGTTTTTAAGTTTTTCGAGCGATGCTGCGATATCCGTTTTTTGGTCTTCCCTGTAGAAGAAAGCTGCATCAGAAAGTCTTGCCCGCAATACTTTCTCATTTCCTTTAGCTACTTTCTCCAAATGTTCATGAGATCCATTCCGGACTGTAACAAAGTAAGGAAGAAGCCTGCCTTCTTTTGACTTTACAGGGAAATAGCGCTGATGCTCTTTCATTGAGGTAATTAAAACCTCTTCCGGAAGTTCCAGATATTCTTCTTCAAATTTGCCATATAATGCTGTCGGGTACTCAACCAGATTATTTACTTCTTCCAATAAATCTTCATCAACAGGAATCACCCAATCATTCTCTTCCTCAATTTTTTCCAATTGAGAGAGAATAGCACTTTTTCTTTCCTGAGGGTTAGTAATGACATATTGTGCCAGCAGGGACTTTTCATAGTCAGAGGGATTGTTAATTTCAATCTCTTCCCCGAGAAAACGATGCCCCCTTGTAAGGTTGGAAGTCTGAACATTCGTGATTGAGAAAGGAATAACTTCATTTCCGAATAATGCCACAAGCCATTTGATCGGCCTGATAAAGCGCAGATCCTGGTTTGCCCAGCGCATATTCTTCGGAAAGGATAACGAGGTGACAATCTGCTGAAGCTCAGGCAGCAGTGCAGCTGTTTCCTGTCCTTTAATGAATTTGCTGACATGGGCGTATTCAACACCGTTAATTTCTTTAAAAAATATATCTTCAACAGAAGCTCCCTGCCCCCGGCTGAATCCAACAGCAGCTTTTGACCATTCTCCATCCCCGGTTAGTGCGATTTTTTTCGCAGGTCCTTTCGCCTCCTCATTTATGTCCTCCTGGGCGGTATCCACTCCCGTAATAAGAACAGCCAAACGGCGTGGAGAGGAGAAAGCGCTGATCTCGCCAAAAGATATTTTCTTTTCCAACAGCCATGATTTCACTTTATCTGAAAGCTGATTCATTGAATTAGTGACAAATCTGGCAGGCATTTCTTCGAGTCCAATTTCCAGCAGAAGATCTTTCTTATTCATGAGATCCTTCCTCCTTATCCTTTAGAATTGGAAAGCCAAGTTTTTCTCTCTCTTCATAAAAGGTTTTGGCTATTTTTCTGGCCAGATTCCGGCATCGTGCAATATAGCCTGTTCTTTCTGTTACTGAGATCGCTCCCCTTGCATCAAGCAGGTTAAAAGTATGGGAACATTTCAATACATAGTCATAAGCCGGGTGCACAAGCCCTTCATCCATTTGCCTATGTGCTTCTTTCTCATAGATATTGAATAAATTGAAGAGCATTTCCTGATCAGATGTTTCAAACGTGTATTTCGAATGCTCAAACTCAGGCTGCAGGAAGATATCCCTAACCGTAAATCCTTCTGTCCATTCAAGATCAAACACATTTTCCTTATCTTGAATGTAGGAGGCTAGCCTTTCAATTCCGTATGTAATTTCAACAGATACAGGCTTGCATTCCAATCCGCCTACCTGCTGGAAGTATGTGAACTGTGTTATTTCCATTCCATCAAGCCACACTTCCCATCCTAAGCCCGCGCATCCCAGAGAAGGATTTTCCCAGTTATCTTCTACAAACCGGATGTCATGTTCAAGCGGGTCAATGCCCAATGCCTTGAGTGAATCAAGATACAGCTCCTGGATATTATCCGGTGACGGCTTCATGATCACCTGGAATTGATGATGCTGGTAAAGCCGGTTTGGATTCTCTCCATAACGGCCATCGGCCGGACGGCGTGAAGGCTCTACATAAGCCACATTCCACGGTTCTGGTCCGATCGCTCTTAAAAATGTATAAGGGCTCATCGTACCTGCGCCTTTTTCAGTATCATAAGCCTGCATCAGGATGCACCCCTGTTCAGACCAATGTTTTTGAAGTGTTAATATCATGTTTTGAATATTCATAGGACACCTCTTTCTTATTTGTTGTAAAATAAACCTTTATGAACATAGCAGCTGTCTACCTACAGAACTTCCATCTTTCTGTGAACATAAAAAACTCCCGTCCCTATGCCCACATGGCATAGGGACGAGAGTTTACCCGCGGTTCCACCCTATTTGCTGCGAATTTGAGCGCAGCCTCTTTGGTTGTCGATAGACAATATTGCTCCGGAGCGCCCTTCCTTAACCATCCATACCCGGCTCCCACTGTCCCGGGTTCGCTTTAATGAGAAAAAGTTAAGTACTCTTCTCCTTCACAGCAATGTTATTTTATTAATTTGAATCATAGCGGAATCACATTGGATTGTCAATCTTAAGTAAAGCAAAAATGAACTCATTATATAAGATCATTAAACTTGTCCATTTGATTCAGAAACTTCTTAGTCTTAAGGTTTAAGCCGGAATACTCTTCATAATAAGCAGATATAATCTTCTTCAATTCAGCTTTGGTTTCAGGTTTAACCGAGATATTGCCGAGCCTGGACAAGTCAAAAAAATAAAACAGGCGCAGCAGCTTAATTGTCGCCTGTGATACTTTATAATGATAAGAATCCTTATCAAGACAGCGGTGACAAATGAGGCCGTTTTCCCGGATAGAAAATGCAAAATGCCCATCTGTGCTGCCGCAGACAGAACATTGATCAAGAACTGGATATAAACCCAGACCATTCAGCATTTTCATTTCATAAATGTTCGTGAGAATTTCCGGGTCATATCCTTCGTTTATTAAATTTAGCGTCTGATACAGCAATTCGAACAAAAATGGGTTGGGCCTCTTATCCTCACTGCTTTTATCAGTCAAATCGACAATATAGCTTGCATAAGCCGTCAGAAAAATATCTTCTTTAATAGATCGCATGGATGAAATCATGTCCCCCTGCTGCAGGGTACCCAGACCGCTTCCGCGCTGAACTAAAAAATTCCCGTATGTAAAAATCTGGGTGACAGCAGCAAGTCTGCTGTTCGGCTTTTTCGCTCCTCGTGCCATCACACCAACTTTTCCCCATTCACGGGTATATAAAGTAACTATCTTATTTGTTTCACTATAATTAGTTGTCCTGATGACGATGCCTTCACATTTATCAAGCAACTGTGACACCATCCCTGTCTTTCGACAAACCTATGAGATGGGAAAATCTGCTTCTGCTAGCTCTTCATCATTGCTGCCGGGTATATCCTGAGTTTCCTTTTCTAGCTCCTTGAAGAGAAGATATGTGTCAATATTTCCTGTCTGGGAAAACACTCTCCAGGTAAAATCCATCATCGAAAACCCCACCTTTCAGTTATTCAACTAGCAATTCTTTATCCCAATACATTTATATATATCATAGCCTGTCTTTGTAAAATCATGAGACGAAAATATTGTCAATCACCTGTATGCATATAAACCAGAAATGGATAATACTTTAATTAGGGCTGGTTCAGTACTCATCTTCACGGAACCCAAAATCGCGGAGCTGAGACATTTTATTGCGCCAGTCTTTCTGAACTTTGACCCAAAGCTCCAGAAAAACCTGTGACCCAAGAAGATTTTCAATATCCACCCTTGCTCTTTTTCCGATTTCCTTGAGCATTTTTCCTTGCTTTCCAATCACAATGCCTTTTTGGGAGTCACGTTCCACAATGATCGTAGCCATGACATGAACGACATCCTTGTCTTCGCGGCGCTCCATTTTATCAATAGTTACAGCCAGCGAGTGGGGTATTTCCTCTCTTGTTAAATGCAGCGCTTTTTCCCTGATCAGTTCGGAAACGATAAATCTTTCTGGGTGATCTGTTACTTGATCAGCAGGATAAAACTGCGGCCCTTCCGGAATATATTTTTTTATCTGTCCTAACAAAGTCTCTACATTATTGCCTTCTAAAGCAGAAATGGGGATAATTTCGCTGAACTCGTACTTTTCCTTGTATGACTCAATAATTTTAAGAAGTTCATCTGGATGTACCTGGTCGATCTTATTAATCACAAGGAAAATCGGTGTACGGACTGACTGAAATTTCTCAAGTATGAATTCTTCACCGCGTCCAAAGCCTTCCTGGGCATTTACCATAAACAGGATGACATCCACTTCTTTTAGTGTATTTTGGGCAACTTTCATCATAAAGTCTCCCAGTTTATGCTTTGGTTTATGGATTCCTGGCGTATCAATAAAAATAAATTGTGCGTCATTGGTTGTCAGGACACCCTGAACCTTATTGCGCGTTGTTTGCGGCTTATCACTCATAATGGCAATTTTCTGCCCAATTACGCGATTTAAGAATGTTGACTTCCCTACGTTCGGTCTGCCGATTATTGAAATAAAGCCTGATTTGTGTCCTTGTTGTGTATTATTCATGTAAATCCTCCGGTGAAAATGCTCCTGGCAGTAATTCTTCAACTGTTAATTCTTTAATATCCCCTTTTAAGTTGGTTAAAACAACTTTCATTTCAGGCGGACATAATTCGGATATTACCTGTCTGCATGCACCGCACGGTGGGACAGGACGGTCTGTATCAGCAACAACAGCAATGGCCGAAAAGCTTTTTATGCCATCAGAATATGCTTTAAAAAGCGCAGTCCTTTCAGCGCAATTACACATGCTGTACGCTGCATTTTCTATGTTGCAGCCGTGAAAAACCTGACCGTCACTGCTTAATAGCGCTGCTCCCACTTTGAATTTTGAATATGGCACATATGCTCTATCTCTTGCAATCTTCGCTTCCTGTATAAGCTGATCGTTGTTCACAAATATTTCTTCCTTTCCTGTAAAAACGGAGCTGCTCCTCATGCAACCATGGTTCATAGGGCTGGCAGCCGCTTCTCTTATATTTTACAACATTTTACTTTGATTTTCATCGTTTGTAGCAAAAACGTAATAAAAAAATTGAATTTTCTAAAAATATTCAGACTGATTAAATTTTATATGGCCAGTGTTTTCTAAATGGGATCCCCTGCGTATCTTCCCAGCCTGCGTAATTTATTGCTGTTCTGTCATTTTAGCTGATTCAGTGAACGTTTTCAAACTCAGGCATGATAATTCTCAGCAGATTACTGACAGCCTTTATCATTAATATAGAAAAAGCAAAGCTGCCCATTCGGACAGCTTCACATTACTGCAAAAATATCAGAATTTTAGGCAGGAATATAACTCCGCCTATTATTACACTTACAATGGAATACACCAGCACCGCTCCAGCGGCTATATCCTTCGCCTGCTTTGCAAGGGGATGGTAATCTTCTGTTGCCAGATCCACAGCCCTCTCAATGGCTGTATTCAGCAATTCAAGTGAGAACATTCCCCCGATGGCCAGCAGAATGATCATCCATTCAAGCCTGGTAATGCCAAAATATATTCCAGAGAACATGACAGCCAGGGATACTGCCAAATGTATCTGCAGATTCCTTTCATTCAATAACGCTGTTCTAATACCGGAAAAAGCAAATACAAAGGATTTGAGGACATTGTGTTTTCGGACTTTTTTATCTTGTGAGCCCGAATTCATCAAGTATATCCTTCTGGCGGGAAAACATTTTTTTCTCATCATCCGGATTTTCATGATCATAGCCAAGAAGATGAAGGAAGCCATGGACCGCCAAAAACCCAAGCTCCCTTATAAAAGAATGTCCATATTCCTCCGCCTGCTCCTTCGCCTTTGCAGTGGAGATGATAATATCCCCAAGGATCCGCGGCATATCAGCACCAATCAGTTCAATTTCTCCTTCGCCCAGCTCTTCCATCGCGAAAGAAATAACATCTGTCGGCCGATCTTTATCCCGGTATTCCCTGTTGATTTCGCGGATGCGCTCATTAGTCACAAAAGTAATGGATACTTCGCTTTCGGACTCCACAGATTCCTTTGAAGCCGCAAAATTAATTAACTCCTCAATTTTGGCTATATCATTTTCCTGAAGTTCATTCGTTTCGTCTAAAAAATCAATGCTTAAATTCATGCCTGTTTCACCTTCTGTTTTGTCATTTCAGGATACTCAATACGTGAATGGAAAATTCCGTTTAACGTTTCACAGAACGAGTGTGAAACGGTTTCCAGTTCTTTTAAGGTTAAATCACATTCATTCAGCTGTCCATCCTGAAGCCTGTCTGCGATTATCTTTTTGACCAAATCCTCTATTTGCTCTGTTGTAGGATGTGCCATTGAACGGACTGCAGCTTCTACACTATCCGCGATGCCAATGACTGCCGACTCTTTTGATTGCGGTTTAGGCCCTGGATAGCGGTAGTCCTCTTCTTTTACCTCGAGGCCATTCTGCTTTGCTTTGTAGTAAAAATATTTCAGCAATGTTGTTCCATGATGCTGTTCGGCAATATCCACTATCTCCTTAGGCATCTTATGCTTTCTCAGCATTTCAGCACCGTCTGCGGCATGGGCGATAATAATATTCTTACTGGTCTGAGGAGGAAGCCGATCATGCGGATTTTCAATATTCACCTGATTTTCAATAAAAAATTGCGGCCGTTTTGTTTTGCCGATATCGTGATAATAGCAGCCCACTCTCGCCAAAAGACCATTTGCCCCAATAGCTTCACAAGCTGACTCGGAAAGATTTGCAACCATTACACTGTGATGGTATGTTCCGGGAGATTCGGTCAGTATCTTTCTCAGCAGCGGATGATTAGGATTGGAAAGTTCAATTAGCCTCATAGTAGACAAAATTCCAAATCCTGCTTCAAAATATGGCAGAAGGCCAATCGCCAGGACTGCAGACGAAATACCTGAAATCAGAGCGATCACAAAGTAAAATCCAAATTCAATCGTTTCATAGTGGCCATTTCTTAAGAAGAGCATTGAGAAGATAACAAGTATGTTAACTGCAGACACGAATAAACCAGCCTGCAATATTTTGGTGCGGCGATTCTGCTTACTCAAAAACAATATGGCAGCCAAGCCGCTGCACAGGATATAAATGGCTGATGTCAGCTGGAAAGTTCCTGTAACACCTTCATTAAAAATGATGCTTCCGCAGATCGCCATAATAATTGTGTAGTACATTGCAAGCTTTTCATCAATCAGTATTTTGATCAGCATAGCTCCCATGGCTGCAGGGTAAATATATCCTATCTCTGAGTAATCAGCATATTGGAACAGGCTGATTACCTTCATAAGCAAGATTGATAAGATAAAAACAAGGCTGAACAGCAATAAATAGCTTTGCTTTAATTCCCGCTGCACATTCAATTCGTGGAAATAATAATATAGGGCTGATAAAACAATGACAATGATTAAAGTCAAGCCTATAAAAGGCTGAATCGAATTAACACTGTCTAGAAGCCCTGCAAGTTCAAGCTGCCTGTATATGTCCCTGCTGATCAGCTGATTTTCTTCAACAATGATTTGTCCCTGAAGGATTTTTACTGGCTCAACACTCTCAATAGTCTGCTGCCGCAATTCTTCAGTAGCAGCAGGATCATAAAATTGATTTTGATATATTGCATAACGCCCCAGCTCTATTGCTGCTTTTTTTAAATCTGAATTTAAGCTGGTGAACTTCAGTTCTTCTTCAACACGCTTCTTCGCGTTCTCCACCTGTTCAGCCGGAATTTCATTATTCATGATTTTATTGATGGCAGTAACAGTAAGGTCTTTCGCAATGCTCAATTCCCCCTCCTTTGCCTGCAGCAAAGTAAGGAAAACTCCATCAGTTACTTCACGTGTTACGTCATCAGTGAGTTTTTCTTTAACCATGGACAATTTGTCTTCAGGACCGGGTGCGGAAGGGTCTGGTGCCTCTGCATCTTTGCCGGCCTCATTTGCAGCAGCTTTCTTTTTCTCTTCCATCTCTTCTTTTACTTCTTCATTCACTTCTGATACGGATCCGAAAATAGAGGTAACCAGGTCGACTCTGTTTTGTGCAATCTCTTTTTTTACAACGTAAATATCCTTAACATTATTTTCTGCTTCTTTTCTCTTTCTTTCTGTGCTTGCTTTATCCTCAATTGTTATGGGTGACCTTATTGTCTGTTCAGCGACAGAGAACAGACTTAAATCCAGCTTTTCAGGCTTCACATTGCTATACATGGAAAAATACATAGCAACTCCCAATAGAACAAATAAGAGAACACGAAAAAAGGTCATATTAAGTAAATTTCTGATTGTCGTCATACTCTGTTGAAGATTCGGCACATTTACCCCTCCTGTCCTGGGTAAAAAAATTCCAATAAACTTTTAATTATGTAAAATCATATCAGTTTTTCTGGCGATTTTCACCAAGAAAAAGGCCTATCTATTAACAGGTTACCTAAACAATTCATTAATAGCAAATAATTCCATAGTAATTACCTGCCGATTTTATCCGGCAAAGAAAAAACCGCCAAAAACGGCGGCTTATAGGTTCATTGGCTATCTTCTTTTTGGTATGCCTGAATAATCCTGGCCACAAGCGGATGCCGCACAACATCACTTTGTTCTAAATGAACGAATGATAGTCCGCTTACACCCTTGAGTATGTCTTCTGCTGCGATCAGACCTGATTTTACACCCCTTGGAAGGTCAACCTGTGTTCTGTCTCCGGTAATAATCATTTTTGAACCAAAGCCCAGCCTGGTCAGAAACATCTTCATTTGCGCCTGAGTTGTATTTTGCGCTTCATCCAGTATGACAAAGGCATCATCTAAAGTTCTTCCGCGCATATAAGCCAGCGGTGCAATTTCAATCGTGCCTCGTTCAATCATTCTTTGAGTATGCTCTGTACCTAATATATCATGCAAAGCATCATACAAAGGCCGTAAGTAAGGATCTACTTTTTCCTTCAGATCACCTGGCAAAAATCCAAGGCTTTCACCGGCTTCGACTGCAGGGCGGGTAAGAATGATTCTTTTCACATTCCCATTTTTCAAAGCATTGACAGCCATGACAACTGCCAAATACGTTTTTC
This sequence comes from Cytobacillus firmus DS1, assembly GCF_000565285.1. Taxonomy (GTDB): domain Bacteria; phylum Bacillota; class Bacilli; order Bacillales; family Cytobacillaceae; genus Cytobacillus; species Cytobacillus firmus_A. Next base: position 11,688 of record NZ_APVL01000013.1, read on the forward strand.
CTGTTCCTGCTGGCCCTATGCCAAAAACCAGGTCATTTTGGCGGATTGAATGAATGTATTGACGCTGTCCTAAAGTCTTAACACGAATAGACTTTCCTTTTGCATTTTTTGTGATTTCTTCTTCGTATAAATCACTGAAATACTCTAGTGTTCCCTTGCTTGCCATTTGAAGAGCATACATAACATCTCTCTGGCTTATATTTATTCCTTTCCGGATTACATAAAGCAGTTTATCCAGAACCTTTCCAGCCAGTTCCACCTTGTCCATTTCGCCAGACACATAAACGGATTCTCCCCTGGTTACAATGGAAACATTCAGTTCTTGCTCAATAATTTTTAGGTTTGCATCTGAATTGCCTAATAACGCAATAGCTTCATTAGGATCTTCAAGCTGCAGGTTCATTGTTTTCAAGTCTTCTGTCATTCCGAATCTCCTTGAATAATTGGTTGTCCTTCTGCAATATTCTCAATAATTTGGAAATGTATTGCTATAGTTACTTTACCATTGTCAATTGATTGGTGCAAAACTTTTTCTCCCTTAACTTTAGCATTTTCATCTAAGCTGCTTTTTATTTTTTTTCTTGCCAAATCTTTCGCAGCTTCAAAAGCCTCTTTATTGGAATATATTCTGGTGACTTGCTCTCTTTCACGGAATGTCTTATTTACATATGAAACAGGCAGTTCCCACTTCAGAAACTTTACTACTTTCTCATTTTCCTCTAATTCATACTCTTCAAACTCCGGTTTACCAAATCCCCATATGGGGATCTCAAGATTTCCGATTGTGATGCTATGCTTAACTTTTTCATTGCCGCTGAAGACTTTGAATGTGCTCTTAAGCGGAAGAATGACTTCAGATTTATACCATGTTTCCCCGAAAACCTCCCCTTTTGAAGGAACAGTCTCCGTTTGGCCCTCTTTACCGATTATCCCTGAGACTAAAAGCTGTCCTGGCTGAACATGATCGTGAATATCGACGACCGGACGTCCTTCTTCAACAAACATTTCTACAATGACAGCTTTCTTCTTGGCTACCAGATGACGCGGGCTTAAATACTCGGGTTTCTCAGGTTCATTTTTCTCAACTACCTGTAAATGGTAGGTTGTCCCTTTTAATTCCACGCCAACCCATGTTATTGCCTCAATATTGTTGGATAGCGTCCGCTGAATAGACTCCACGTTATTTACAAAGAACTGCAGCTTTCCTTTTTTAACCCCCATCTTGTCCAACTCTTTGATGATCTGATATTCAGTCGCAGGATTTGCCCCCTTAATCTCTATGCCCCAAACCATATTGGATAAAAGGAGAATGACTGCAAAAAACGCAAGGGCACCAGCTGCAAATCCGCTGTTTTTCAGCAGCCTTTTCATAAGGAACGGTGCTCCTGCCCGCTGCAGGAACTCGATTCTGCAATCGCTGTTCCTGGCGTGGCTCCTTATTTTTTTTGCATCTTCCAATTTCATTTTGAAGGTGACTGATTGCGTGCCATGGTTCTTTACATTCCAGATGTTGATTCCGCTCCGGGTAAGCGCATTAATAAATCTTTCTATTCCTTTCCCGCTTGCTTTAACTGTTACAAGGCCCCTGTAAAATTCGATCCACTGGTTCTTCATTTCCTTCCCCCTGAATTCTTAATCAGTGTCTGTAATATAAGTTACTGAATCAATTTTTCCCTCGAGCAGTATTTCTTCCGGCAATATCGTTTTTATGACGAAGGCTTTCCCTCTTATTAATAGCTGCCCCTGCTTTAATAGCAGTCTTAATTCCTTATCTGAAAAAGCCAGTAATCCCCTGTGGTTTTCTATATAGATATGGATTTGCCCAATCATTGTAATGCGGGGCAGATCCATCATGACATCTTGAGGAAGCTCCATATTTTTAGTCATCCAGCCGCGGACGAATTGTCCCCACTTTTTTGCCATAAAAAAAGAACCCCCTTTCATCTCATATTTATGAAATGAACGAAGGTTCTAGCACTTATTTTTTACCGCTTTCTGTTGAGAGACCTGTGAGGATTTTTTGATCTTGGAGGTCCAAGAATCTCGGACCAGATAATCCCGTCAACAAGCGACTGTTTCTGCGGCTCAAACTTTCCGGCTCCTGAGGCTTCCACCGGGTATCCTGTTTTTGTATTGGCTGCTGTTCCCGATATTGCGCTTGCTTTTCTTTCAGCAGCTCTCTGCTGACTCTGGAGAGCCTTCATGCTTTGTTCTGCCTGCTGTTTGCGCTGTCTGTAATCTTCCTCTATTCTTCTGGATTTCTCGGTCAGCTTCCTTTTTTCCTCTTTCAGCACTTCGGCCAAAGCAGGATCTGCAGAAGTTCTTTCCTCCTGAGCCCGGTTCTCCTGCTGTACTGAACGGGGAGCCTGTTTAACGGGCTTCTCCTCCTTCTTTTTTTTGAAAAAGGAGGAAATGAAAGCTATGACAGCAATTAGAATAAAAGGATTCTCCAATAAAAATTCCAAGAGAGTTTCCTCCCTTCTCCCTTTATGGGATCATTTAGTCATTTTTCCGGCCATTTTTGCCGTCGTCACTCATATTGCCGATTGAATCCCTCATTTCGGTATCAGCCGAGATGTTCTGGATATTCATATAGTCCATTACCCCAATATTTCCGGAACGCAGCGCTTCTGACATGGCAAGCGGCACCTGTGCCTCTGCTTCCACAACCTTCGCTCTCATTTCTTCAACACGGGCTTTCATTTCCTGTTCCTGAGCTACGGCCATAGCACGTCTTTCTTCGGCTTTAGCCTGGGCAATCTTCTTGTCTGCTTCTGCCTGTTCAGTCTGAAGTTCTGCACCAATATTTTTGCCGATATCCACATCCGCTATATCAATCGATAGAATTTCAAAAGCAGTGCCTGCATCCAGACCTTTTGAAAGAACAGTCTGAGAAATCATATCTGGATTCTCCAACACCTTCTTGTGATTATCCGAGGAACCAATTGTAGAAACGATCCCTTCACCTACCCGCGCAACGATTGTTTCCTCACCTGCACCTCCGACAAGGCGGTCAATATTGGCTCTTACAGTGATTCTGGCTTTTGCCTTAACTTCAATCCCATCCATTGCCACCCCTGCAATAAATGGTGTTTCAATTACTTTAGGATTAACACTCATCTGAACAGCTTCCAGCACGTCACGGCCAGCCAGGTCAATGGCTGCGCTTCGTTCAAAGCTTAAATCAATATTTGCACGATGTGCTGCAATTAGGGCGTTTACCACCCTGTCTACATTACCTCCAGCCAAATAATGGCTCTCCAGCTGGTTTGTAGAGACATCTATTCCTGCTTTATGTGCCTTAATTAGTGGGTTAATAACACGGCTAGGTATAACCCGGCGAAGCCTCATTCCAATTAATGTAAAGATACTGACTCTGACACCAGCTGCCAATGCTGAGATCCACAGCATTACCGGTACAAAGGTGAATAATATCCCAAGTAAAATGACACCAAGTACAACGGCAACCAGAATAGCTACGGTTCCTGCTTCTAACATATTTCTACCTCCTGAAAATTTTATTTATCTAAATCAAGCTTAGATATTTCCCTTACAACAATACGTGAACCTTCTGCTTTAACGACTTTTACCATTGCCCCCTTGAGGATAAAGCCCCCTTCACTGACAACGTCAATCCGCTCATCCCCGATGACAACAGTCCCCGATGGCCTTAGAGCCGTAAGTGCATAGCCCTCAAGGCCAATCAGTTCAAGCCTGCTCTTATTTGATATATAGCCTTTTTCAGTATTTGTGCTATCGGTTAATATGATTTTTTTAAAGAATTTCATCTTTTTACCAAACACCTTTATCATTAATATAGATGCCAATATTGAAACTCCTATAGCAATTAAAATAGATATTCCCATATGAGCCACATTATCCGAAGCCAGGAACAGGCTCCCGAGTATTGCTGCTATACCGGCTATTCCCGCAATCCCTCCAGGAAGGAAAAACTCGGCTATGATTAAGCCAATGCCTATTATAAACAGAATTAAAGTCTCATATCCCGCCAGTCCGGCCACCATATGGCCATAAAAGAACAGAAGCAGGGACGATAAACCCATTAATCCAGGGATGCCGAATCCCGGTGAATACAGCTCGAGAACCAGCCCGAGGCTTCCAATAGATAATAGAATTGGTATGACGACAGGGTGGGTAATAAAACGGGCTGCCTTTTCTGCAAAGCTTTCATCAATTGTCTGTATATTAGCTTCATCAAATCTGAGCACTTTCAGTAATTCCGCTCTTGAATCCACTGTGCCTTCCGAATAGCCCACCTGCTCAGCCTGTTCAGCTGTGAGGGTAAGCAGCTTTCCTTTCGGTGCCCCCAATTCCGGCAGGTCAACCGATTCATCTGCCATAGCAAGGGCATAAACAGGATCTCTGTCCGTTTGTGAGGCCGCACTCTGCATTGCCGCAAACCAGTATGATTCTGCTTTCTTGCCAGCTGTATTTCCCTGCTGATCAATAATTGCGGCTGAACCTATTGTTGAACCCGGCACCATGTATATTTCATCGGTATTCAAAGCTATATAGGCACCTGCAGATAAGGCCTGCTTATTGACAAAAGAAATTGTTTTTACCTTTGTTGAGGTTAACAGCCTTCCAATTTGCCCGGCAGCATCTACTGCCCCTCCGGGTGTATTTATTTCAAATATTATAGCTGATGCATTTTCTTCTTCTGCTGTTTGCACCGCTCTGCTTAAAAATGCATATAGCCCTTTTTCCACCGTTTCCTCGATAGGAACGATCAGTACTTTTTCTTTATCGGCTTTTCCTTGAATAGGGCTTCCCAGCAGCAGCAGAGCAAAAAACAATGAAAAGGCGGTTATTGCTCTTCTGGCAGTCAAAACTTTCCCCCCTTTAACCGTAAAATGACTTCTGTATGTATTTACGAATAAATCATTAAAAAGTTTCACTTTTATTTATTTCAAGATCTGCTCCAATTTTAGTATAACCTAGAAACAAATGTAATTCACTCCGCCTCCCCATTGCTGGGCAGAAAAGTAAAAAAGACCGTCAGCCATTGGCTTTCGGTCTTTTAATGCATAGTTTTATGAAAGGTGTTGTTGTACAAGTTTATTTATAAGTGAACCATCTGCTTTGCCTTTTACCTTAGGCATGATAGCAGCCATCACTTTTCCCATATCAGCTTTTGAAGAAGCACCTGTTTCTGCGATTGTTTCTGCAACAATTTTTGAAACTTCATCTTCAGAGAGCTGTTTTGGCATATATAATTCGACATACTGAAGTTCAGTACGAATTTTTTCAACAAGATCTTCGCGACCTGCTTTTTCAAATTCATGGAGGGAATCCTTGCGTTGTTTAACTTCGCGAGAAAGGACAGTTAGCTCCTGTTCTTCGTTTAGATCTTCGCCAAGCTTGATTGCTTCGTTCTGAAGCGAAGCTTTAATCATACGAATAACAGTAAGCTTTTCTTTTTCTTTATTCCTCATCGCTTGTTTCATATCTTCATTTAAACGCTCGAGAAGACTCATTACATACACCCTCTCTTACCACTTACGCTTTCTAGCAGCCTCAGACTTTTTCTTACGTTTAATACTAGGTTTTTCGTAGAATTCGCGCTTTCTTGCTTCCTGCAAAGTACCAGTTTTTGATACTGAACGTTTGAAGCGACGAAGAGCATCTTCAAGCGATTCGTTTTTACGAACGACGGTTTTAGACATTCTCTTTCCCTCCCTCCGAGCACAACACACTTACATCAACAACATGGTTTATTCCATGTACCTTGCAATTATAATATAACAGCTTATCAAGGTCAACAGTATTTAGCCTGCTGTGGGATTGATTTTTATTAGTTTGTGATTATTTAGTACCCCAATCCTGACAAGCTAAACAATTTTTCGCACATAAGCATGTCCCGGGAGGGTGTTCCATAGTATTAATTGTAGGGGGTGAATGCTGCTTGGTCCAGCTTTTATTATTTTTTCTGCTAATCGGGTTATTTATTTATGGTATGACACTCTTAAGATCGGGCCTGTTTAATTTATCTGCCGGTTCATTAAAGAATTGGCTGGCAGTGATGACAAATTCACCTTGGAAAGGCACAGTTATTGGCACAATCGTCACAGCTGTCCTGCAGAGCAGTTCAGCGGTAATGATCATAACAATTGGAATGGTTTCTGCACGGATGCTGACTTTTCCCCAGACGATTGGCATCATATTAGGAACCAACATAGGAACAACATTTACGACAGAATTAATCACTTTTAATATAGAATCGTATATTATTCCGCTTGCTGCTGCCGGAAGCATCCTGGCTGTACTGAAGAATAAGAGCTTGCGAAGCTCCGGTCTGGCCTTGCTTGGTTTATCAGCAGTTTTTGCTGCTATGCGGGGGTTTGAATATCTTGCTGGTTCTGTTAAAGATAATGATATGGTCAATCACTGGCTGCTTACTTTGGACGGGAATTATATGTTTGCGGCGGCTGCCGGCATTGTACTTACGGCGATCATCCAATCAAGCACAGCAACAACTGGAATTATCATGGGGTTTTTAACTGCTGGCACAATGGATTTGGATACTGGCATTGCCATAATGCTTGGGTCTAATATAGGTACATGCGCAGACGCATATTTAGCATCCATCGGTTCAGGAAAAGAAGCAAAACTGACTGCCTTTGCCCATATATGGCTGAACTTTTTGGGTGTCGCGGCCTTTTATCCTTTTATTCATGCCCTGGCTGTTTTCGGAGAGAGTGCAGCCAGTTCTCCAGATGTACAGCTTGCGCATATCAGTGTTTTATTTAATGTAATATCTTCTCTGCTTGTTCTTCCATTTGCAAATCAGTTTGGAAGATTTGTCATTAGACTGCACGGCCGATAAAAAATAAAAAATGCCGGGAAATCCCGGCATTTTCTTACAACAAGTATTATATATTTTGAATTTCGATAACTGTCTAGCTCCAGGCGCCATCGGCTCGAGGTCATAAGCCGATAAACGGGCGCCTTCCGCTTTTCTTAGTAATCAGAATCGCTTGTTAAACCGTTGACAATAGCAGCGCCAGAGCTTGCTCCAATTCTGGTTGCACCTGCATCTATCATTTTCTGTGCATCTTCTGCACTTCTTACTCCGCCCGAAGCTTTTACGCCAATATCAGGCCCGACCGTTTTTCTCATGAGGGAAATATCTTCAGCAGTTGCGCCGCCTGTTGAGAATCCTGTAGATGTTTTAACAAAGTCAGCACCAGCTTTTACAGATAGCTCACATGCTCTAACTTTTTCTTCTTCAGTCAGAAGGCAAGTTTCGATAATAACCTTGGTTAATGCTTTTCCTTTTGCAGCATCAACAACCGCACGTATGTCCCGTTCAACCAGCTCATTGTCTCCGCTTTTTAAAGCGCCAATGTTAATTACCATATCTACTTCTGTTGCACCGTTTTCAATGGCATTCTTTGTTTCAAATGCTTTTGTTTCAGGTGTGGAAGCTCCCAGCGGGAAGCCGATTACTGTGCAGACCTTCACTTCTGTCCCGTTAAGCAAGTTGCTTGAAAGTTTAACCCATGCCGGATTAACACAAACAGATGCGAAATTGTATTCTTTTGCTTCGGCACAGATTTTTTCTATTTGGTCTTTTGTTGCATCGGCTTTTAGTAATGTATGATCGATCATTTTTGCTACGTTATTTGTCATTTTAACTACTCCTTTTAAAAACAGTTGTACGTACCTCTTACATAATATCATTTAGATAATAAAATATCGAGCACTATTTATTTTTTTTGTAATCGTTTTCGAAAGTAGTTTTCCCAATAGTTATTAATAAATTTATAAAAAAAAAGAACTACCCTAAGGTAATTCCTTTAAACTGCTGCCTCTTCTGTTTCGTTCAATTCGTCAAGAACTCTAACAAATTGACCTTCACTATATGGGTAGCCGGCTTTTGTAATCTTAACTTTTACAATCTGGCCGACCATTTCTTCTGCCGCCGGGAAGACGACTTTCAAGTAATTATCAGTGTAGCCGACAAATAAACTGCTGTCACTGCTTTCCTTAAAGCTTTCCTCCGGGATCACTTCAAGAACTTCGCCTTCATACTGAGATGCGTATTCTTTTGCAAGCTGATCTGATAATGCAATCAGGCGATGGACACGCTCGTTTTTAACCTCTTCATCAATCTGGTCGTCCATTCTTGCTGCAGGTGTTCCTGTACGCTTTGAATAAGGGAATACATGAAGCTCGGAAAATTTATGTTCTTTAATAAAGTTGTAGGTTTCCATAAATTCTTCTTCTGTTTCTCCCGGGAAGCCAACGATAACATCTGATGTAACAGCCAAACCTGGAAGAGCTTCCTTCAAGCGTTCAAGACGCTCAGCAAAAAATTCCATAGTATACTTGCGGCGCATTCTCTTAAGGACAGTGTTTGAGCCTGACTGTAGAGGAATGTGCAAGTGCCTTACAACAACCTTGGACTGATCCATAACTTTAATAACTTCATCGGTAATCTGGCTGGCTTCAATTGAAGAAATTCTTAAACGCTTAAGACCTTTTACCTGAGCTTCCAGATCCCTTAGAAGCATAGCCAGATTATAATCTTTCATGTCCTCGCCATATCCGCCTGTATGGATTCCAGTCAGAACGATTTCTTTATATCCGGCATCAACCAGCTGCTGGGCCTGGCGGATTACTTCTTTCGGATCCCTTGATCTCATTAAACCGCGCGCCCAGGGGATAATGCAAAATGTACAGAAGTTATTGCAGCCTTCCTGAATTTTTAGGGAAGCTCTTGTCCGATCTGTAAATGCCGGAACATCAAGCTCTTCGTAAACACGATTCTTCATGATGTTACCAACACCATTGATCGGCTGCCGTTCTTGTTTATACTGCTCGATATACTCAAGCATTTTTACTCGATCCTGGGTGCCAACAACGATATCCACTCCAGGAATAGCCATAATTTCAGCCGGTGAGGTTTGTGCATAACAGCCCGTTACACAGATAACCGCATCAGGGTTTTTCCTGATTGCCCTTCTGATTACCTGGCGGCTTTTCTTATCACCAGTATTTGTAACGGTACATGTATTAATCACATAAACATCTGAAACGGATTCGAAGTCTGTCCGTTCATAGCCAGCTTCTTTGAACAGCTGCCAAATGGCTTCTGTTTCGTAATGATTGACTTTGCAGCCAAGTGTATGAAATGCAACTGCAGGCATCTAAATTCACCCCATTAATTCAAAATGATAGGAAACAGCTGACAGCAAATAGAGAGGTGCTGTTTCTGTCCTTAAAATACGCGGTCCCAACCCGCAGGCAAGAAAGCCTGCTTCCAGCAGCAATGAAACTTCATTATCTGCAAGACCGCCTTCTGGTCCGAATACAACTAAAAGGGATTCTCCTTTGTTCATGGCAGAAAGTGTTTTATAGAGCACAGAGTCCTCTCCCTGCTTCGCTTCTTCCTCAAAGGCAATCAATTTATATGAATAGTCAGCTGATATTTTCAGCAACGACTTTAAATCAAGAGGAGCAAAAACTTCAGGCACTTTACTCCTATGTGACTGTTCAGCAGCTTCTTTAGCAATCTTCTGCCATCTCTCTGCTTTTTTCACAGATTTCTTCGCATCCCATTTTACTACTGAACGAGCTGAAGTAAAAGGGATAAAACGGTGTGCTCCCAGCTCAGTGCCCTTTTGAATGATCCACTCCAGCTTATCCCCTTTAGGCAGTCCGCTCACAATAGTAACATCGGCAGGCAGCTCAGAAGACCCTTCAATCCATTGTACAACTTCCGCAGCCACATGTTCATCGGTAATTTCTGCAATTGAGCAAAGTGCACTATTTTGGGATTGATCGACACAGATAATTTTTTCGCCTTCTTTCATGCGCATTACCTTCACAATATGATGACGGTCTTCCCCTGTAATATGAAAGTACTTATCTTTAACTGCATTTTCTGTGAAATACCTCTGCACAGTCTGCACCCTCTTTCTAACCTGTCCAAGATTCTTTCAACTGTAAAAAGGAGGGTAAGTTCATTACCCCCTTTTTACGATATGCCCAGTTCCGGTACCTACTGCCTTCAAGGTGACAGAGCCTTTCTGTTTACTTTCTCCTTGCTACAATGGCAACCCAATCTTCCATTTGTATGGTCTCTTCTATTTCAAAACCCGCAGCCGAAATAGCATCTCTTACCTCTTGTTTCTTCTGCTGGATAATGCCTGAAGCGATGAAGTATCCGCCTTCACCTACGACTGAAGCAACATCATCAGTAAAGCGGAGAATTACTTCTGCAAGGATGTTGGCAACGACCACATCTGCTCCCTGGCTTACACCATCGAGCAGATTTCCTTGTGATACATCCACTATATCCTGCACTTTATTCAGCTTAATATTTAATTTAGCTGAATTTACTGCCACTTCATCAAGATCAAGAGCTTTTACTTTCCCGGCACCCAGCATAGCTGCAGCAATGCTTAAGACACCCGATCCTGTTCCTACGTCTACAACTTTATCACCCTGTTTTACTGTTCTTTCAAGTGCTTGGATACACATTACCGTCGTAGGGTGTGTTCCTGTGCCAAAGGCCATGCCAGGGTCAAGTTCGATGATAAGCTCATCACTGCTGACAGGTGTGTAATCCTCCCAGGTTGGAACAATGGTAAAGCGTTCTGAAATTTTGACAGGGTTATAATATTTTTTCCAGGCAGTAGCCCATTCTTCTTCGTTTACCTCACTAATGCTGACTTTATTTGCGCCAATATCGATGTTAAATATAATGAGGTTATTGATTGCTTCTTTTATTTCATCAACTGTTTCTCCCAGGAAACTGTTTACTGGCAAATATGCTTTTACAATTACGCCTTCTTCAGGATAGTCCTGCGGATTGAGCTGGTAGATTTCACCGAATTGATCCTTTCTTTCTTTAACAAGTTCTAAAGGATCCTCTATTACAACTCCGCTTGCTCCGGCTTCATGCAAAATATTCGAAATCGGTTCAACAGCTTCATTTGCAGTATGAATACTGATTTCTGACCATTTCACTACTACCAACTCCCATTCCTTTATTCACCTTTAAAGGCTCGTTTTACTTTAGAAAAAAAGCTTTCTTCCTGTTCTCCCTGCGGAACTGTTCCGCTGACTTCAGCAAACTCGCTTAAAAGCTGCTTCTGTTTTTCGGTCAGCTTTGTCGGAGTAATAACGCGGACAATAATATGCTGATCTCCTGTTCCGTATCCTCTAACATTAGGCACACCTTTTCCTTTCAGACGGAATTTGGTTCCTGTTTGTGTGCCTGAAGGGACTTTAAGTTTTACTTTTCCATGCAGTGTCGGCACTTCGATTTCATCACCGAGGGCAGCCTGCACAAACGTTATAGGCATTTCACAATAAACATCATCGCCATCACGCTCAAAGAACTCATGTGAACGCACATGGAATACAACATAAAGGTCGCCTGCAGGGCCTCCATTTACACCTGGTTCCCCCTGGCCTGCCACGCGGAGCTGCTGGCCATCATCAATGCCTGCAGGAATTTTCACGTGTATCTTTCTGCGTTTCTGGACTTTACCGGCTCCACGGCATGTTGTGCACTTTTCTTTGATTTCTTTGCCGGTACCATTACAGTAGTGGCAAACTCTTCTATTTACGATCTTGCCAAATGGCGTATTTTGTTCAACATTCAGCTGACCTGATCCATGACAATGACGGCAGGTTTCCGGCTTAGTTCCAGGCTTAGCGCCTGAACCGCTGCAGGTATCGCACGTCTCTTCACGCGGAATTTCAATATCGGTCTCTTTGCCAAATACTGCTTCTTCAAAGGTTAAGGACATAGTATACTGCAAATCTGCACCCTGCCTTGGGGCGTTAGGATCACGCCGGCGGGAGCCCCCTCCGAAGAAGGTGCTGAAAATGTCTTCGAATCCTCCGAAACCTTCAAAACCGGCTCCGCCAAACCCCTGATTAGGGTCTGTATGGCCAAATTGATCATAGTGGGCCTTTTTCTGGTCGTCGCTTAGGACTTCATATGCTTCTTTAACTTCCTTGAACTTCTCGTCTGCATCAGGCTCTTTATTAATATCAGGATGATACTTTTTTGAAAGCTTTCGATAAGCCTTCTTAATTTCATCCTTGGATGCCCCTTTGCTGATTCCGAGAACCTCATAGTAATCCCTTTTACTCATGATTACCACTCCCCGATTCATTTCACATAAAGATTATTGTATCAAAAATAAAAGTCAAAGCCAAGAAAGACCTGACTTTGACTTAAAAGATTCAGAGATTATTTATCGTCTTTAACTTCTTCGAACTCAGCATCTACAACATTATCGTCGTCATTTTTGCTTTCAGCACCTTCTGCGCCCTGAGCTCCCTGAGCAGCCTGCGCCTGCTCATAAAGCTTCATTGTTAACGCCTGGACAACTTCCTGTAAAGCATCTTTCTTAGCACGGATTTCATCCAGATCGTTCTTTTCAATTGCAGCTTTTAGTGCATCTTTAGCTTCATTTGCTTTGTTCACATCTTCTTCATCCACTTTGCCTTCAAGATCTTTTAAAGTCTTTTCAGTAGTGAATACCAGCTGGTCCGCTTCATTTCGGAGTTCAACTTCTTCTTTGCGCTTCTTATCAGCTTCAGCATTTTCTTCAGCTTCTCTTACCATTTTTTCAATTTCTTCATCAGATAATCCTGTTGATGACTTGATCGTAATGGCTTGCTCTTTGTTTGTGCCCAGGTCTTTAGCGCGTACGTTTACGATACCATTCTTATCGATATCGAAAGACACTTCGATCTGCGGTACACCGCGCGGAGCTGGAGGAATATCCCCTAGCTGGAAACGGCCAAGTGTTTTATTATCCGCTGCCATTGGGCGCTCCCCTTGAAGAACATGGATATCAACAGCAGACTGATTATCAGCAGCAGTTGAGAACACCTGTGATTTTGATGTTGGAATAGTTGTATTGCGTTCAATCAGCTTAGTGAATACTCCGCCCATTGTTTCAATTCCAAGAGACAAAGGTGTTACGTCAAGAAGGACAACGTCCTTAACATCACCAGTGATGACACCGCCCTGAATAGCTGCACCCATTGCTACAACCTCATCAGGGTTAACTCCTCTGTGCGGTTCTTTTCCTGTTTCTTTTTTGATTGCTTCCTGTACAGCCGGAATACGTGTTGAACCGCCGACAAGGATAACTTTATCGATTTCTGAAGGAGTCAAACCAGCATCCTTTAATGCCTGGCGTGTAGGTCCCATTGTGCGTTCAACAAGATCTGCAGACAGCTCTTCAAATTTAGCTCTTGAAAGTGTTACTTCCAGGTGTAAAGGTCCAGCTTCCCCGGCAGTGATAAACGGAAGTGATATTTGTGTTGAAGTTACACCGGAAAGATCCTTTTTCGCTTTTTCAGCAGCATCTTTTAAACGCTGAAGAGCCATTTTATCCTTAGAAAGATCAATACCGTTCTCTTTTTTGAATTGATCAACGAGGTAATCGATAATTACCTGGTCAAAATCATCTCCTCCAAGACGGTTATCCCCGGCAGTGGATTTTACTTCAAATACGCCATCGCCCAGCTCAAGGATAGATACGTCAAATGTACCGCCGCCAAGGTCATAAACAAGGATAGTCTGGTCTTCATCCATTTTATCAAGACCATATGCCAACGCTGCAGCAGTCGGTTCGTTGATGATGCGTTCAACTTCCAAGCCGGCAATTCGGCCTGCATCCTTTGTAGCCTGACGCTCAGCATCGTTGAAATATGCTGGAACTGTGATTACCGCTTTAGTAACGTTCTCGCCAAGATAGTCTTCTGCATAAGATTTCAAATATTGAAGAATAATAGCAGAAACCTCTTGCGGAGAGTATTCCTTTCCTTCAACCTCTGTTTTATGATCTGTACCCATATGGCGTTTAACGGACATGATGGTGTTCGGGTTTGTAATAGACTGGCGCTTTGCCACCTCACCAACCTGACGCTCACCATTTTTAAACGCTACAACTGATGGCGTTGTACGGTTGCCTTCCGGATTTGGAATTACTTTCGGTTCGCCGCCTTCAAGTACAGCGACACATGAGTTTGTTGTACCTAAATCGATTCCGATAATTTTGCTCATGTTATTTACCTCCCCAAATATGTAGTTATTGATTTACTTTAACCATTGATGGACGAATGACTCGATCCTTTAGCATGTAGCCTTTTTGGAACTCTTCGACCACGATATTGGAATCAAAATTCTCATCTTCTACCTGCATCACAGCCTGGTGCATATGAGGGTCGAATTCTTTCCCAACTGCCTCAATCTGTTCTGCGCCTTCTTTTTTAATAGCCTCCACCAAGCTTCGATAAACCATTTCCATTCCTTGAAGAATAGATTTAGCGTGATCATTTTCAGCTTCCATCTGAAGGGCTCTTTCAAAATTGTCAAGCGCAGGCAGCAAATCAGAGATTAAGCTTTGTGCTCTATATTTTTCAGACGCTTCAAGGTCCAGCCTTGCACGGCGCCGGGAATTTTCAAAATCAGCCTGAAGGCGGTAGATGCGATTTTCAGCCTCTTCCAGCTTGCCTTCCAATTCAGCTATTCTTGCATTTGCCGCTGTAAGCTCTGCATCAGTTCCCTCATCAGGACCTGCTTCTGCTTCATCAGCCTCTGCAAATACCTCTTCAATAGGAGCCTCATTTTCAGTTCCTTCAGGTTCGCTGGTTTGTTCATTTAATTCATGACTCAGTGTCTCTTTCTCTTCTGCCAACATGTTCACCTCCCTTAAAAGAATCGCTGTATTATAGAATAAAAAAACATAAGGAAAGGAGTGGAAAGGTTTTTCCACCCTTAATCAATATCTCCACCATCATCTGTTTTGATACAGCTTAGATAAAACAGCTGATAAGTCTGCACTGATATAGTTCAATAAGCTAATGACTCTTGAATACTCCATTCTGGTAGGCCCCAGAATGGCTATTGTGCCGAGCTGTTCGGTGCCGATTGAATAGCTTGCTGTTATCAGACTGCAGTTTTCCATTGCTGAATTATTATTTTCCCGGCCGATTTTAATATTGATCCCTGACTTGTTTTTACTGAGTAAATCATATATGCCTTTTTCCTGCTCGATCATATTCATGAGGTTTTTAACCTTTTCAATATCATGAAACTCCGGCTGGCTGAGCATATTTGTTTTACCGCCAAAGAAAAGCTTATCATAGGCCGGTATCTTTATTGTATCGGCAATTGAATTGAGCATTAGATCATAATTATTGATATGATGCCTTAAAAGTACGGCAACCTCTTTATATAACTTATTGTTCAGACTTTCCAATGGTGCACCGGCAAGACGGTCATTAAGGATATTGACGACTTTTTCCAAATCACCTGCATCAATGTTTTCCGGCAAGTGGAACATTCTGTTTTCCACATGGCCAGTATCTGTGATAATAATTGCTATCGCTGTTTCTTTATTCAAAGGAACAATCTGAATTCTCTTCAGCTTGTTATCCCTTACTGCAGGCCCGAGGACTATGGATGTATAATTAGTCAGCTCAGATAGAATTTTTGCCGATTTTTGAACAATTTTCTCCAGCTCATAAATTCTTTCCGCAAAGATCGATTGTACTTTGTGGATATCATGCTGATTTAATTTTTGCGGGGATAAAAGGTGATCCACGTAGTAGCGGTACCCTTTTTCAGATGGAATCCTCCCCGATGAGGTGTGTGTTTTCTCAATAAACCCAAGTTCCTCTAAATCAGCCATCTCGTTTCTGATCGTTGCGGAACTAAAAGAAATTTTTTCTTTTTTCGACAGAGTTCTCGACCCGACAGGCTGTGCAGTTTGAATAAAATCATCAACAATTACTTGAAAAATTAATAATTGACGATCTGTTAACACAGTTATCACCTCTGTTAGCACTCTTTGTCCCCGAGTGCTAATTCTACTAATAAATTATCAAATCATACGTGCAGTGTCAATAATTTGGCTTCCTTTTTTCCTGAAGCAATCCTCTGGTCTATTACCCTATAAAGGACTGAAATACTTCATTTCCAAGAAATCGCCCTTGCCTTGTCAATTTAATATGCTCTTCCCCGGCAATAATTAATTTTTTTTCTGTGTGCTGTTTAATTTGAACTTCAAAGTGATCCAGCGGGTTTTTGCCAAACTTCTCTTTAAAACGACTAATTGAGACACCTTCAGTTTTTCTCAGTCCAAGAAACATTTCCTCTTCCATCTGCTCTTCCAGGGGCACCTTATGTTCTTCTAGGATCGGAAGCTGACCCTTTTCAATAGGCTCCATATATTTTTTCAGGGGTCCGTGGTTTGAGCGGCGAAGTCCATTTACATAGCCATGCGCACCTGCCCCAAAGCCGAAGTACCATTCATTATCCCAATAGGTGATGTTATGCCTGCTCTCATAGCCCTGCTTTGCAAAATTGCTTATCTCATATTGGGCAAATCCATGCTTGTCCATTTGTTCCATCAATAAGTCATACATTTCAGCTTCCACATCTTCTCCAGGAGTTGGCAGTTTCCCTCTCCTCATCAGATTATAGAATACCGTCTTGGGCTCAATGATCAGCGAGTAGCCTGAATAATGAACAATATCCAATGCGAATGATGTTTCGAGTGTATCTTTAAAGTCCTGAAGTGTCTGGCCGGGAAGACTGTATATCAGATCGATGCTGATGTTATCAAAACCTATTTGTTTTGCAGCTTCAATTGATTGAAAAACATCTTTTGCCCGGTGTGATCTTCCAATTCTTTTTAAGAGTTCATCGCTGAAGGTCTGGACTCCAAAGCTGAGCCTGTTGACTCCTGCATCATGCAATATTTGAAGCTTTTCCTTAGAGAGATCTCCCGGGTTAGCTTCAAAGGTATATTCTGTGAAATTGTCATAGGGAAGCCGTCGTTTAATAGTGCTGCAAAGCTGTTCAAGCTGTTTCTCATTCAGCGCAGTGGGTGTGCCGCCTCCGACAAAGATGGAGTCCAGCCGCGATGCAGGTGTATCTTTCAAAGCAAGATTCATCTCTTTATCAAGAGAGTCAAGGTACTCTCCAACCGGCTGGTTCTTTAAATACACTTTATTAAAATCACAGTAATGACAGATATGTTCACAAAATGGGATGTGTATATAAGCTGCTTTAATCATTTATTTCACTACTTTCATCATTCAATCAACATTCACAAACAGCAGTTTCCTAAACAAAAAGAGGCTAGTGCTGTTATTATTATGACAGCATATCTAACCTCTTAAAACAAAGCAAATATTTTACTTTTTAGGGGTGTTATCGTCCATCTTCAAAACTGCCATGAAAGCTTCCTGCGGAACTTCAACAGAACCAACCTGCTTCATCCGCTTTTTACCTTCTTTCTGCTTCTCCAATAATTTACGCTTACGGGAAATGTCTCCGCCGTAACATTTAGCCAATACATTTTTACGAATGGCTTTAATGGTTGAGCGGGCTACAATTTTCTGGCCGATCGCTGCTTGAATAGGAACCTCAAACTGCTGACGGGGAATTAGTTCTTTTAACTTCTCAACGATTACTTTTCCTCTTTCATAAGCAAAATCCTTATGAACGATGAAGCTCAATGCGTCTACCTTTTCTGCATTTAACAGAATATCCATCTTAACAAGCTTTGATGGCTTGTATCCAATTAATTCATAGTCAAAAGAAGCATATCCTTTTGTATTGGATTTCAGCTGATCAAAGAAATCATAAACAATTTCCGATAAAGGAATTTCATAGATAATGTTTACTCTGGTTTCATCCATGTATTGCATATCAATAAAGATGCCGCGTTTTTGCTGGCAAAGTTCCATAATGGCTCCCACATAATCATTCGGCGCCATCATCGTAGCTTTTACATAAGGTTCTTCAACACGGTCAATCTTTTGAGGATCAGGCATATTGGATGGGTTATCCACTTTAACTTCTGTGCCATCTGTCAGAATAACATCATAGATAACACTAGGCGCTGTTGTAATCAAATCTATTTTGAATTCGCGCTCAATCCGCTCCTGTATGATTTCCATGTGAAGCAATCCAAGGAAACCGCAGCGGAATCCAAATCCGAGCGCCTGTGAAGTTTCCGGTTCAAACTGAAGGGCAGAATCATTAAGCTCCAGCTTTTCAAGCGCTTCACGCAGGTCATTGAACTTGGCGCTATCAATTGGATAAAGTCCGCAATAAACCATCGGATTCATTTTTCTGTACCCAGGAAGAGCTTCGGCCGCACTGTTTTTCGCACTTGTAATGGTATCACCTACACGTGTATCTCCAACATTTTTGATTGCAGCAGTCAAAAACCCTACGTCCCCAACGGACAATTCAGGCAAAGGCGTGGATTTTGGCGTAAACACACCAACCTCTGTGACTTCAAACTCTTTGCCGGTTGCCATCATTTTAATTTTATCCCCTACTTTTACCGTACCCTCAACCACACGGATATAGGCTACTACACCGCGGTAGGCATCATAAAGGGAATCAAATATAAGAGCCTTTAATGGGGCATCGGGATCCCCTACTGGAGCAGGCACTTTTTCAACGACCTGTTCAAGAATTTCTTCTATTCCGATTCCCGCCTTTGCTGATGCAAGTACTGCTTCAGATGCATCCAGCCCGATAACTTCTTCGATCTCATTTCGAACCCTTTCCGGATCCGCACTTGGCAGGTCGATCTTATTAATAATTGGCAGAATCTCAAGATCGTTATCCAAGGCCAGATAAACATTTGCAAGGGTTTGCGCTTCAATACCCTGTGCTGCATCCACAACCAGAATCGCGCCTTCACATGCTGCAAGGCTTCGGGATACTTCATATGTAAAATCGACGTGTCCCGGTGTATCTATTAAGTGGAAAGTGTAGATTTCTCCATCTTTAGCTTTGTATTTTAACTGAACGGAATTCAGCTTGATCGTAATGCCGCGCTCCCTTTCAAGATCCATGGAATCAAGGAGCTGATCCTTCATTTCGCGTGATGTCAGCGCATTGGTTTTTTCAAGAATTCTGTCGGCCAAAGTCGACTTTCCATGGTCAATATGGGCAATGATCGAAAAATTCCTTATTTTCTCTTGCCTTTTTAGTCTCTCTTCTCTGTTCATTGTTAATATTTCAACTCCTACTATAGAAAAGCGCAAGCGCCTTGCCCACCCCCGACAAGCACAAGACGAGCCTCCCAGAAAGGCGTTCTTTGCCTTTTTGGGAGGGGCGGCTTGTGACCTCGAGGGGGTAGGCTGCTTGCGCTAGACAGCTATCGACATTAAAATTTCAGACCTTCTTATTTTTAGAAAAGCGCAAGCGCCTAATAGCAGGCGCCTGTGGCTAAGTGTGGTCAATTTTAATATAGTCCTTTTAGTTTATACACTATTTTTGATTATATCAGTAGGTTTGTGAAGATTCAATGCTAAGCTTAAGCCGCTAATTTTCAAAAAAATAAGGCTGCCCTCCTGAGCAGCCTATTTCCCCGTTATTAAATCTGTTATGATAGCGACCGATTTTTCTGTCAGCTCTGATATACCTTCGGATACGCTTTTTCCTAAAGATGAAAAGAAATTATACGCTTTCATTTCTTCAAGTTTTTCTCTTTTCTGCTGAAGATCATGGCTTGACACATCATTCCCAAGGACAGAAGCCTGAACTTCGCCTTCATTGGTTTCATTTATGGTCAGTGCACTTTTAAAATCTCCGTCATGGAATCCCTTCATTCGGTGAATTCCTTCATTTGCCTGCTGCATTCCGAATAACACAGAGACAAACATAAGCGCTGCCAGAAAAAGAGCTTTAAGCATAAACATTTTCATTCCACATCATCCTATTACTATTTCTTTTCGGATTCACCGCCAGCCGGTAAATTCACTTCCTCAGCCTGCCAATAATATTCACTGAACACTTCCGCGAGTGCTTCGGCCGAACGGTTTAACTCCTCAAACGTATTATCGACTCCCCCAAACTCAATGAGGATGGCATTGCCTGATAAATCCTGATTGAAGTTGCCATTCGTCCCTGCGCCTTCTTTTTTCATTATTCCCCTGCTTAATCCTTTGTACTTGACGCTCAATCTATCATGCAGCTCTTTTGCAAATTTTAAGTTCTTTTCGTAATTCGGATTATTTCCTCCAATAATAAAAGCCAGCTTGGCATAAGACTCTCCGTTAATTTCTTTTGTAGTATCTTTTTTTCTTTTTGAATCACGGTGAATATCGATTAAATAAGTCAGATCCCTATTGGAAGTGATTGCTGCCTGGACTACCTCTCTGGATTCCTGATAGGAGCGTCCATATGATAAGCCCTTTTTGTTTAAATTCCCTTGAATATCCGTTTTATCTACAAAGGTGCCGATTCCTTTGCTCTCCATCTCTTCCTTAAGCTTGTCACCGATTTTAGTAATATTAATTTTTGAATGGTAGGCCGCATCAGGGTTGGTGACACCCTTGAGATATGGAAGATAGGATTCAGTATTATGCGAAAAATATACATAGACAGGTTTTTTATCTCCTGTAGACACCGGCGGAGCATTTGATTGTTTTTTATCTCCAGACGGCTCAAGCCCTTCGGTGTTTTGCAGGGCTGCCTCCTGTTCTGCCATCAGTACTTCTAAAGGCGGAGAAGATTCTACAGGCATGTTAGTATAATCCGTTCCTTCACCTGCAACAAGGATTTTACTGTCATAAATCGAGAAAAAAGGAAGCTCCCTTCCCAGAAGACTTCTGGGATCATCCAAATTGACATTTGTGGATAGCTTAAAAATTAAATTGGCAAAGCCCGGGGGAGAACTGCTTTCAGAAACTCCCTGAAGAAATGAGTGATTTTCCCATCCGAGGAAATGATAAAGCATTTCTCCTGTCAGGCTGTTCGCAGCAGAATTTACTGAAGATGAACTGATTCGGTATTCAGGCTTTAAGGAAGTTATTGCTCCGCTTATTGAAAATATCATAAATAGAAAAAGCAAAAATCCGCCTATGGCTTTCAGCAAGCTTGTCCCTTGAATGGTTACTACAAGTCCGTTCGATTTAAAAGGTTTCATTGTTCCACCTCTCCTTGCTAGTCTAGTAAATGTTATGACTTTGCTAGAGAAGATAGAACAGGATATTTTCTATCTTGTATAAAAACCGGCATTATCCTGATTCACTTTCTGATGGAGGGCTGCGTTCAAACCGTTGGCAATTAAATTTGACATATCTTCTATAAATACATCCACTTCCTTTGGAGTCACCATAAGGTTGTGGCCCAAAGGCGAGAGCACTTCATAAATAAGCTTCCGCTTCTCCTCTTCAGCCAAGGTTCCAATCATGCCAAGAAAGGTTTTTCTATGTTGTTCCTCCGGCAGGTCATCATCTGACAGCTTTCTCTTCTCCCCAAAAGTCATTCCTGCAGGAGCAAGAGCACGTGATGGACGGCCGCCTTCTTTCATTTCCTTGCCGAAATGCTTCAGGATGTAATCAATGGTATCACTTGTGATGGATACGGCATCGACAACTGTTGGGATGCCAATCGCTATGACAGGTATTCCTAAAGTCTCTTTGCTGATTTCTTTTCGTTTATTCCCGACACCAGACCCAGGGTGAATCCCTGTATCCGAAATTTGAATGGTAGAATTGACTCTTTCAATTGATCGGGAAGCAAGAGCATCAATTGCAATGACAAAATCGGGCTTTGTTTTTTCAACAATGCCATAAATAATGTCACTTGTTTCGATCCCGGTCAGGCCCATCACTCCTGGAGAAATAGCACTTACCGGCCGGTAGCCTTCTTCTACGCTTTCAGGCTGCAGCTGATAGAGATGTCTTGTAATAAGCAGATTTTCGCAAACTTGCGGCCCCAATGCGTCCGGAGTGACATTCCAATTGCCCAGTCCGACAATTAAACAGGATGCATCTTCATTAATTCCCAGCTGCTTTATGAATTGGGAAAATTCACTTGCAAATACAGTCTCCACTTTGTGCTGCAGCTCCGTATCCTGCTGGCGTATGCCCGTCACTTCAAGGGTCAGATATTTACCCTCTTTTTTACCTAATGCTTCTGCTCCTTCCTTTGTTACTTCAACAAAGGAAATTTTAATATCGTTTTCTTCTTTTTCTTTAATTATGACGCCTTCAATTTGGGAAAGATTCTCCTGCTCGTGAACATTGTCTTTCTGCCTGCCGGAAATCACCATTTCCCTGGCTTCAATGGCAAGATCCGTTCGAACTGAGTACTGGCTTAAGTCTATGGATTCCTTCACATGTATCCCTCACAATCTCAGCTTATTAGGTTGGAAAATAACAGACAAATTACTAAAATTCAGATATATACTATCTTTGCCTTTAAAATGCAAAAACATGCAGAAAAAGAATGAACTTCCCGATTTATCCTTCAGTAATTTTAAGTACAGAGTATTGCATTATGCCCCCGTGTTTGATAAAATATCACTTGTTCTGAATTTGTTAATGAACGTGAATGTCGAGTTATAGAATCTCGATGCTTTTTCAGGAGGTGAATGGAATGCCAAACATTAAATCTGCTATCAAGCGTGTTAAAACTAGCGAAGCTCGCAACGCTCAAAACGCTACTGTTAAATCAGCAATGCGTACAGCTGTTAAGAAGGTTGATGCTGCAATCGTGAACAACGATTCTGCTGCTGCAACTGAATCTTTCGCTGATGCTGCTCGTAAACTGGACAAAGCTGCTGCAAAAGGTCTTATCCACAAAAATGCTGCTGCCCGTAAAAAGTCTCGTTTAATGAAAAAAATGAACTCTTTAAATGCGTAATGTTTAAAGATATCGGCTATCTTAAGGGATAGCCTTTTATTTTACATAAAAAAAGCGGTCCAAATTGCGGACCGCTTTTTTTATGTAATCAGAATTTATAACCTTTGTACTTCGAGAACTGTCTAGCTCCAGCACTGCCCCCTCGAGGTCACAAGCCTGCCTTGTGCCGCCTCCACATTTCGGGCAATCCTCCTAAAAAGGCAAAGAACGCCTTTCCGGAAGGCTTGTCTTGTTCTTGAGGCACGCAGGACAAGGAAAGCTACGGCAAGCGATACATCGCACGACCGAAAGCGGCAGCTTTTGGGAGGACGTGGCGTTCTTAGTCTGCGTTCCTTCGTGGGCAATGCGCTTCTGCTTTTCTATTTTCTCAGCGCCTGACTTTGCAGACGAAACAGGAACATTTCAATCAGCATGGTTTTATTCATGCCTCCCGTTTTCATTTGATAATCCGCATCAGCAAGCAAGCTTATAATCGCTGCCAGTTCTTCATCTGCAAACAGCTGAGCCTGTCCGGCCGCCAGCTTTACCCGGAAAGGATGAATCTTTAAATAGCCGGCAATCTGCTGCTGGCCATAGCCTCTTCTTGCAAGCTCCTTCACCTGATAAATCAATCTGAACTGCCCAGTAATAACAGATAAAATCTTAATGGGCTCTTCATTTTGCTTTAATAAATCATAATAAATTCTCAGGGCTTCTTCTATTTTGCGGTGAACCACCTTATCTACAAGGGAAAAAATGTTTTGCTCTAAAGAACGTGATACCATTTTTTCTGCCATTTGTTCATCTATCCGCTTTGTGTCATTCGCATAAAGGGCTAATTTATCGATCTCATTAGTCAGGATAAAAAGGTTGGCGCCTGCCAATGTCAAAATCAGCTCAACAGCAGATTCATCAATCTGCACACCGTTCAATGCTGCCCGTTCCCTGATCCAGGCTTTCAATTCACCCTCATTTAATTTCTTGGCTTCAAGGACTGCAGCCGTTTTTTTCAATTGTTTGGTTATTTTTTTCCGATCATCCAGTTTTTCTGCAGATGAGGAAAATACCACCACTGAATATGGGGCAGGCTCTTTAATATAGGCTTCAAGCTTAGCCAGGTTATGTTCCTGTTTAGCTTTCGATTTCTCTGATGTTAAAAAAACCGGGTTATGTAAAAAAATCAGTCTTCTTTCACCCATAAACGGAAATGTCTCCGCATCTTCAAGCGCTGTATCAATAGGAGTTTCCTCAAGGTCATAAGAGGATAAATTAAAATCAGCTTCATCTTCGTGTAGCACATTGTTGATCAGAAGCTGCTTTGTTTCGTTTATAAGATAAGGTTCTGTTCCGTATAATAAATAAATAGGAGCAAAACTTTTCGCTTTAATTCTGTTCCAAATATCAAAAACCAATTTCTTCTCTCCGTTCACCATACAATATATTCACTATATATCCTAAAGAAGCGATCGCAATTTGACAAGACATAAGAAATTGGCGTCCGGATGAACGCCAATTTCCAATCTATATAGAACGCTGCGTTCCTGAGGCCCGGGAAATTCAGGAAGCGGCGGTGCACCTTTGTTTTATTATTTTACCCTTGATGTATCGTCATATTTGTGACAACTCCTGCTAATGCAGGAAAAGGGCAGGCGAGCTCTAGATTTTTTCATTTGAATGACTTATACTATATAGGAAATAGGAGGGGTAGACTGTGAACGAATTTGAAAAGAACGTCCAAAGCAAGCGTAATGATGCTATCGACTCTGGTGTAGGATTCATCGTATCATTCGGTTTCTTCGCAACGTTATTTATTATTGCAACAGTCATTAAATTTTTAGGAGCTTAATGGCTACATAAAGTGAAACTTCAATCAGTGGGAGTATTTTTCCCACTGATTGTTAGTTGAACCAATCGGGCCTTTACGGGCAGTTGGTCTCCCACTTATCCTCTTTCGATTTCTCCGAGTCTTGAAGTGGGGGACTTACTGCCCGTTAGACTGCGATAAAGTAAGTAAGTAAATAATGTGTCACAATCCCGCTGACACATGAGGCTGCCTCAGCAGCCTCTTTTTTTTTGCGGAATTGCGATTAAGCATTATTAAGTCTGGAAGCTGGTGCTTTCTAACATATACTATGGAAGCTGCACAGAAAAGGTTCCTGAATCACCTTTAAAAAAATAGGAAACCGCCCCTTGCTTATCGGTTCTTAAAACTTTGACATTATAGTCATTCAGCCTGCTCATTACATCATTATGAGGATGCCCATACCTGTTGTTCCTCCCTGCAGAAATAACGCCAATCCGCGGCTTCACTCCAGCAAGAAATATATCTGTTGAGGATGTTTTGCTTCCATGATGTGCAATTTTCAAAACATCAGTTTTCAACTCGGGGTAAGACTTTATAAGCTGACCTTCCCCCTGTTCCTCCAAATCTCCGGTAAACAGCCAGTTTAACCCTCCCACTTTGGCAAAAAGGACAATAGATCCATCATTTCCCCCCACGTTGTCCCCCATCTGCCCGCCAAACGGGGACAATACTTGAAATACGGAATCTCCTATGAGCCAGCTATCTCCGGCTTTAGTGAAGACAATTTCACTTTTGTTATTTTTAGCCTGTACAACCAAATCTTTTTCAGCCTCCGAGAACTCAGCTCCCTGTGGAAACACAACAGACTTTACCTTCATTTCCTTCAGAACAGCTGAGGCTCCGCCAATGTGGTCCATATCCCCGTGAGTGAGAAAAAATTTATCTATTTTACTGATCCCTTTGCTTTTCAGAAAAGGCACTACTGTGTCCTTTCCTGTTTCATATGGGTCGCTTCGCATCTTCCATTCCTCAGCCTCAAACATAAGCGCACCTCCTGCATCTATCAAATAATTTCCTCTCCCATATGGAAGCTTTATCAGGATGCTGTCACCCTGTCCAACATCAATAAATGTAATTTCACCAGCTGGTGTAAACACATTTACAAAATAATGAATTACTATCGCAAGAACAGGAAGCACACCGTTCTTAATAATAGCTTTTTTGTTTTTTGACCTTTCCCAGCCGGCAAAGAATGCGGGAATGAGCAGAAGATATATAATCAGCATTAAAGGGGATGGCCTGCCTAGAATAAGGGTCGAATTAGGAATGGCGGAAAGCATTTCAGCAATCCAATTAAGTAAAACGATCATTTTTTCAAATACATTAAGTAAGAAATCTGCCCTTCCCCCTGTTAATAAATCAAAAATGAATAGAATTAATACTACAGGGAGGACTATGGAAGAATACAAAGGCACAAAGATCAAATTGGCAATTATGGAAATAATCGATACCTCATAAAAATGCCAAAGGAGGATCGGAATGGCTGCTATCTGGCAAATGAAAGAAACAGACAGGATAGCAGCGAGAGGATGAGTAAATTTTTTGAGAATGGCAGGAGCAGAGAGAATAAGCGATAAGGCCACAGCAAAAGACAGCTGAAAGCCCGCATTATAGATAATAAAAGGTGAGATAAAAAGGTAGCCGGCAAAAACAATGGAGATAACATCAGCTAATTGAATAGGGGCCTTCAGCTTCTTTGTCAATAAAACAAGAAGCATCATAAACACAGCCCTCAGTACAGACGGTGCAGCCCCTGTCAGAATTGCATATACCGGCAAAACCAATATTAGAATGCTGGTCATTTTTTCTCTGGTGATCCCGGCCCGTATTCCGGCAAGAAAGAACATTCCAGCAAGCATTCCTACATGCAGTCCGGATATTGCAAGCAAATGGATAATTCCGATTTTCTGATAGGAAGCGATAATATCCTCCTCAATAAAATTCCGATCGCCAAAAACAAGTGCGATTGCCAGTGGAGCTGTCTGTTCAGGGAAATGGTCTAAAATATGATTTGTGCCCTTCTCCCTCATTTTTATAATAGGTAATGTGATGCGGCTTTTATTGTAAGTACAATCAGAAAGGTTTAACTTTTCCAATTCGAGGATCCAAAAGATACTATTGTGGTTTAAATAATCCTTGTAGCTGAAGGAATTAGGATTTGTAGATGTTGGAGGAGTCTGTAAGGTGCCATTAACCCGGCATGTCATTCCTATCCTCAGATGGTCTGATAGGATTTTTTGCTCTGCTTCGGATTTGATCTTATACCTGGCAGCCAGCTTTTCCTTTTTTTCGGTCAATTCAATTAGGACTGTGAGAAGGTCCCCATCTATCTTTACTGATTCTGACAGGGTAATTTCAAAATCACCCTCATTTCCTGTAAGACTTGTCCTGTTATATTCTGCCGCTAATTCACTCCTAATGATTATGGCAAGGTAAATCAAAATCAGGATAGTCATGTTCTTTTTAGTCATGATATTTCTTTTTAAGAGGAAAAGGGCAAGAAGAGAAAAAATGACAGCAATTGCCGGATGAAGTAATGATGTCAAATTTCCCAGGAGTGAGGCAGCAGCTGCGTAGATCCACCTGCCTTTCATATCATTGGCTCCTTTAGTTATTTTGAAGGGAGCAGCACCTTATCATTGAAGGTGCTGCTCC
The DNA here is from genome assembly GCF_000565285.1 of Cytobacillus firmus DS1. Lineage (GTDB taxonomy): Bacteria > Bacillota > Bacilli > Bacillales > Cytobacillaceae > Cytobacillus > Cytobacillus firmus_A. The sequence goes on from NZ_APVL01000013.1 coordinate 38,873, forward strand.
TTCAATGGATTAATTTTGAAAAAGCTTATCCTTTTTTTCTTTATAGCTTTTTATAATGTCCTGATTTTTACCGCTTTTTTCAAGCTCATTGATTAAATCTTCTATAAAATCACGTTTTTCCTGTATGCTGTCATCAAAGGATACTTTTTCAGCTGCCACCTGGACAGTTTTCACTCCAGCCTTCACAAAGAGTTCAATTCCATAAGGGTGGTTTTTATAGTCCTGTGCGTAGTAAACTGTTTTAATTCCCGCCTGAATAATCGCTTTGCAGCATTGAAGGCACGGAAAATGAGTTACATATATTTCTGCATCACTTGTCGGAACCCCAAATTTTGCACACTGTAAAATCGCATTCATTTCCGCATGAATGGTCCTGACACAATGGTTATCAATAACATAGCAGCCTTCATCAACACAATGTTCACCACCGGCAATAGATCCATTATAGCCGCCGGCAATGATTCTCTTATCCCTTACAATAGTTGCCCCGACCGCAAGCCTTGTACATGTGCTCCTCAAAGCAAGCAAATGGCTTTGTGCCATAAAATATTGGTTCCAGGAAATCCGGTCCATCTGTCTCTCCCCTTTACACAGGCATATATGCCCTGAATTCAAACATAGCTTTTTTCTCTCAATAAGTGTAAGCCTCAAGCTTGTGAAGGTCAATGGAATGCAATTAGTTTACACTAATATGCTCTTTGAGTTTTTCAAAGGTTTTATCCCCTATCCCTGATATTAATTTCAAATCCTCAATATCCTTAAAGGATCCATTGGTATCGCGGTGTTCAATTATCGCTGCAGCCTTAGATGGGCCAATCCCCGGCAGTGTCTGCAATTCTGTTTCATCTGCCCCGTTTAAATTCACCTTTCCGTTATCCTGCTGTCCTTTATCCTCGAAATTTCCGGCTCCCATCAGGGTCTCTTCACGAATTTCACCCTCTTCCGGAACATATATCACCATTTCATCTGTAATTTTGAGGGCAAAATTAATTTTAGTGCTATCCGCCTTTTCCGTCAGTCCGCCTGCTTTTTCCAGCATGTCTATTACCCTTTCACCCTCTTTTGCTTCGTACACTCCCGGTTTTTTTACTGCCCCTTTAATATCTGCTTTCATTGCCTGTGGCACCTGTTCAGTCTGCATTTCACCTGCTGTTTCTTTACCATCTGCTTCGTTCATTGGAATTGACTGTTCAATCTCAGGAAAAACTTCAGTTTCCTGAACGGGCATCAGAAAATAATAGAGGAGTGCAGCCAATGCAATCGCACCTCCTGCAAAGTAAAATTTATATGTTTTTATCCATTCAGTCACTATGGACCCATCCTTTCTTTTTGGAATAAATGTTTTTTTGATACATATCGTTATATGAGAGAGCCTGCTTTTAAAGGAGGGATGCATCATTGAAAATCGGGATCATTGGCACAGGTAATATGGGGAGAATTTTGACCGAGGCCTTCCTGGATGGAGGAGCCGTTTCCCCGGCCTCCATGACGATAACCAATCGGACAGTGGCAAAAGCGAAGGAAATAAAAGAAACCCATCAGGAAATTACCGTTGTAAATAATGCAAGAGAGGCCGCTCATCGTTCTTCGCTGATCTTTATTTGTGTAAAGCCTCATGATGTGTATAATGTCGTTCAGGATATTTTGCCGTTCCTGTCAGAAGATAAATGTGTAGTGTCCATAACCAGCCCTATTAGCGTAAAACAGCTTGAATCAATTGTGCCTTGTTCAGCAGCGAGGGCGATTCCAAGCATAACAAATCGGGCCTTATCAGGGGTTTCATTATTATCATTCGGTGAACAGTGCAGAGAACAATGGAAAGGGGAACTTAACAAGCTTTTTGAAAGCATCTCCACGCCTATCTTTATAGAGGAAGCCATTACAAGGGTTTCTTCAGATATTGTCAGCTGCGGACCTGCCTTTTTCAGCTACTTGACACAGCGCTTCATCAATGCGGCAGTTGCGGAAACGGAGATTGATAATGAAACAGCTACAAAGCTTGCAGGAGAAATGCTGATCGGGCTTGGGGATTTACTGAAAAAAGGTTTTTACACATTGCCTACATTGCAGGAGAAGGTGTGTGTCAAAGGAGGAATTACAGGAGAGGGAATTAAAATTCTCGAAAGCGAGCTCGGCAGTGTATTTGAACACTTATTCCAGGCTACACATTCCAAGTTTGACGAAGATCTTGTCGAAGTAAAAAAACAGTATTCTCTCCATTAGCTATTCGATGTTAATGGAAATAATCCTTCAATATTTTAAAAAAACAGCCGGAAATAAACGGCTGTTTTTTTATTAATGACTTTTCTTTGCAATGAAAATGATTCGTTCAGCCTGGCTGCCTGGCGGTCCTTCTTCAAAATCCGCTGAAACGTCAACAAGGTCAAAACCGCATTCCTCAAGCCAGCTTTTATATTGATCAATAGGATAAGTGCGCTGCAAGTGAAGTTCGTCATAGCGGTCATACTTTCCTGTTTCTTCGTCAAGAACAAAAAATGAAAGATCATGCTCTACAGAGTTGGGGTATTCGCCCTGATAGCTGTGCCAGATATATGAAATTTCCTCATCATTTTCAGCAAATGTCTGGTTCATAAATATCTGCATAATTTTATAAATGGAATGAACATCAAAAATAAATATACCATCATTTTTTAAGTGACTATGGACCCGCCGGAAGGTGTTCTTTACATCAGATTCTGTCTCCAGATAATTCAGAGAATCACAAAAGATGCCAATAATATCGAATTCACTAAACCCTTCAAGCTCTGCCATGTTCTGCAGGTAAAAGGGGATTTGCAGACCTTTCTGCTCCGCCTTTGACTGGGCTACAGCCAGCATATCCTCTGATAAATCGACACCGGTTACATCATAGCCCTGTTCACTTAACCTTATTGATAGCTGCCCGGTGCCGCATGCCAGATCCAGCAATCGTTTGCCGGAAACATTAAATTCCGCATGCTTTTCATTGACCAATTTAATCCAGCTGTCATAAGGAACATCTTCCATCAGCCTGTCATAGAGATAAGCGAACTTTCCGTAGCTCATTGGTTAAGAATGCCCTGAACGTTCTCGACCGGAGCATCGCCCCAAAGTCTTTCAAGATTATAGTAGTTTCTTTCATCCTTATGGAAAATATGTGCAACAATATCACCCATATCAACCAGAATCCACCTTGCTTCATCAAAGCCTTCCATTCGCTTAACCGTGAACCCGTGTTCTTCAGATTTTTCTTTCATTTCCCGAGCAATGGCCTGCACTTGTTTATCAGAGTTTCCGTGGCAAATAACAAAGTAGTCCGAAATCAGGGAAATGCCTTTCATATTAAGAACCGTAATATCTTCTGCACGTTTATCATCCGCTGCTTTTACTGCCGTCATCAGCATTTTATTTTCACTCATTTAATCAATCCTCCTTATTCATTACAAGGTCATTATAAGTTTGGAAGGAAGCCGGAAATACAGGCTGCCCTTTTTTCATTAAAAACATGATGGTATTTTGGACAGCTTTTATTAAAGCCTGGTTCAAGTTCGTCCGTGCTAAATCACGCACTTCGTCAACTCCCGGAAAATGCCTACCAGGTTCAATATAATCTGCCAAATAAATGATCTTTTCAAGAAGTGCCATCCGCGGCCTCCCTGACGTATGATATCTTATTGCATCCAAAACCTCTTTATCATCGATTCCCGCTTCTCTCTCAGCCAAAAAAGCACCGACAGGAGCATGCCAAAGTTCACTATTGTAATTCAAAAGCTCGGCTGGCATACCTTCCTTAATGATAATTCCCCTCATTTCATCCTTAGGGCGAAACTTAGCATAATCATGAAAAATGGCTGCCAATTCAGCTTTCTTACTATCAGCACCATATTTCTCTGCAAGTTTAATGGCTGTTTCCATCACTCCGACTGTATGAAGGTAGCGATGTTCAGTCAGCTGCTCCTTTACAATAGCAAGAGCTGTTTCACGATTCATATAAATGATTCTCCTTTATATAACTCCTTATAGCATCCGGTACCAGATAGCGAATAGTACGGCTTTCCTTTACACGGCTTCTGATCATACTTGAGGAGATTCCCATTTCAGGAACGTCAGCATAAAGAATCGGATAGGGAGTCTGCAAATTGTAAGATGGCCGCCTTACTCCTATAAAGGTAATCAATTCAAGAAGTTTGTCAATGTTATGCCACTTGGGCAAATATTCAACCATGTCAGCTCCAATAATAAAATAAAATTGCTTTTGAGGATAGTGTTCCTTCAAAATCCTGATCGTATCGTAGGTAAATGAAGGACCTTCCCGCTCCAGCTCGATCAGCTCCAATTTAAAGCCTGCATGATTCTGCAATGCCAATTTAAGCATTTCTATTCGATCACTGCTGCTGACATTATCTGACCTCTTTTTATGGGGAGGCTCATGGTTCGGCATAAACCAGACTTCATCCAAACCATGAGAAAACATTACCTCATTTGCAATAATGAGATGGCCTAAATGAGGCGGATTAAAGGTCCCTCCAAGTATGCCTACCTTTTCCATTTACTCTCCTCCATACATTCAGTTTTAGCCCTGGAAGCTTACGGCAAGTTGATTTGTTTGTTTTCTTTCGATTCTTTGTATAAAACAATTATATTTCCTATGATTTGTACAACATCTGCCTTGGCGCCTTCTGACAGCTGCTGTGCCACCGTATCCCTGTCTTCTTCACAGTTTTGAAGGACTGAAACCTTTAATAATTCACGGGCTTCCAGTGCTTCTCCTACTTGTTTAATCATATTTTCATTTACCCCGCCCTTTCCTACTTGGAAAATCGGGTTTAAATGATGGGCATTTGATCGTAAGAAACGTTTTTGCTTTCCTGTTAGCATGATAATCCTCCCAGCTGATTTAAAACTTTTTGTCTCATTCTTTCAATGTCGGGTCGGATGCCAGTCCACATTTCAAAAGCAAGGGCACCCTGATATACAAACATATCAATACCATTCTGAATACCCGCACCCTTTACGGCAGCATCCTTCAAAAGCCTTGTTTGCAGCGGATTATATATAATATCACTGACAAAGGCTCCAGGCTTAATCTTATGTACTGAAAGCGGGCTCTGGTCAATTTCCGGATGCATCCCGATGGATGTAGTCTGAACAATTAAATCGTATGTTTCCAAGCTCTCCTCTGCCTCCTGTCGGTTCAGCACCCGCGCAGGAACCTCAAATGGGCAATCATTCATAATCTGTTCTGCCCTTTGTGGAGTCCGATTGCAAATATCCAGAAGCTCCGGACCTTCTTTAGCAATTGTAAAATAAATGGCTCTCGCAGCTCCGCCTGCCCCCACTATCAGCACCCTTTTGCCATTAATTGATTGTTTTTGATTCAGCAGGCCTTTTACAAAACCGCTTCCATCCGTGTTATAGCCTATTAGCTTACCATCCTGATTGATCACTGTATTAACTGCCCCAATTGCCTCTGCCAGAGGATCCAGTTCATCTAAAAGAGGGATGATTGCCTCCTTATGGGGTACAGTAACATTATATCCCGCAATGCCGATTGCCCTGAACCCTTTAATAGCGTCCGGCAGATTCTCCCTGGATATATGGAATGGCTGATAATGTGCATCAATACTGAAAATCTTAATTAAATCATTGTGCATAGCGGGGGACATTGAATGGGAAATGGGATCCCCAATCACTCCAAACAGCTTTTTCAAAAATCCTCACCCCTTTTGAAAAGCGTAAGCAAATCCAAGTACACAGCCTAAATTAATGACTTCCTTATCATAGCATGGACACCTTTAGGAACATATGCAGCTACTTTTGCTCCACCATCATTTACCGTAATCCAGCCAAGTCCTGAAAATACTATATCTGTTTTCGGTTCTTTAATTGTGAATTCATGTTTCACAAGCTCCGGGAAGGTTTCCATCTGTTCTTTTCTTGGCGGTGTAAGCATCTCTCCCGCATGATTTTCATATAGCTCATCCGCCTTTTCTGTTTTGGTGCGGTGAATAGTTAATTCATTAGAGAAATGGCATACAAACGAACGCCGGCCGCCTGCAATGTAATCAAACCTTGCCAATCCGCCAAAAAACAGAGTCTGCTCTTCATTCAACTGGTAAACCTTTGGCTTAATCTCCTTTTTAGGTGTTATCACCTTTAAATCCCTTTTATCTACATAATGGGCCATCTGATGATGGTTTATTATACCTGGAGTATCCACCAAAGCCTTTCCGTCAGATAGAGGTATCTCGATAATATCAAGAGTCGTCCCAGGGAAGTGGGAAGTAGTGATGACATCGCCCTCACCTGTTACTTCCTTTAATATGCGATTGATAAAAGTGGATTTACCCACATTAGTGCATCCTACTACATAAACGTCTTTTCCATCCCGATAATGATCAATGGCTGCTGCAATTTCATTAATGGAGTACCCTTTTGCAGCACTTGCCAGATAAACTTCTTCCGGTTTCAGCCCCAGCTGTTTTGATTCCTGCTTCATCCAGTTAATCAGCTTATTAGTCTTCACGGACTTTGGAAGCAGGTCAACTTTGTTTCCGACCAGCAGGATTTTATTGCTGCCCACAAAACGATGAAGCCCTGGAAGCCAGCTGCCGTTAAAATCAAAAATGTCCACAATCTTCACAATAAGTGCATCACTTTGTCCAATTTCATTCAGGATCTTCAGAAAATCATCATCTGTCAAGCTTACATCCTGAACTTCATTATAATGCTTCAGCCTGAAACAGCGCTGGCAAATAATCGTTTCCTTCTGCAGAGCTGATTGAGGAGCATAACCCAACTCATCAGGATTGTCTGCCTGCACTTTCACTCCACAGCCTACGCAAACAAATTGTTCTTCACTCACTTTTTAATCCTCCCACTGAATCATTCCTTTTTTTCTGAACCAATTTAAAATCCGCCTTTCCACCAGACGGTTAAATTTTGTAACAAATCCGTCCGTTTGGGCTACAGGTACGACCAAAATAGTGTGGAAACCGTTTCTGTTTCCTCCCAGCACGTCAGTCAGCAATTGGTCTCCAATCACCACTGTTTCTTCTTTTCTCAGCCCCATTTCAGTTAGAGCTCTTCGGAAGGCCCTGCCCATTGGCTTTCTAGCCTGATAAATGAATGGAATATCAAGGGGGTCGGAAAAAGCCTTAACACGATTTTCATTATTATTAGACACAATGGTAACCTTGATGTTGCTTTGCTTCATTTCTTCAAACCAGCTAATCAGCTTCGGTGTTGCATTCGGCCTGTCCCATTCGACTAGAGTATTATCCAGGTCCGTGATTATCCCTTTAACTCCCTTTTCCTGTAAACTGTGTGGAGTTATTTCAAATATACTTTTAACATGCTGATTAGGCAAAAAATGCTTTAACACTATATTTACACCTCAATCATTTATTCATATTGTCCGGCAATATTGCTTCTAATGCCCTCAAGTAATTTCACCAGATAAAACACCGATTTCATCATACCCAATTTCATCCGTTCTTTCAAAATAAAGAATGGCGGATACAATCTGGCCGTTCTATTTTATACGATTCCACAAAATGGGGAAAGACACTCAAAACTCAGTAAATTTCCACGGAATAGTTGTTATTTTCCCTTAAAATAAAAATTTTTCGACAAAAACCAACTGCTCCTCACACCTGTGGATAACTTTATGCACATAATCCAATATGATTTTAATACTTTTTCCCTTTTTATAAACAAAATAATCACAGGTTATCCACGGTTCCCTGTGGATAAGAGAACAGTTGTTCTAATCGTTTTAATTTGCTAGAGTAAGGGTACAACATAAAATCTTACATTATATGTATAAAATAATTCTTTTAGAACTGAAATATCAAGGACCTGGAGGTGGGACAGGAATGCGCAAACTGTCAGATGAATTATTAATCGAATCCTATTATAAAGCAAAGGAACTGCAGCTTAGCAAAGACTTCATCCGTTTAATTGAAACAGAAATCCACCGTCGTTCACTATCAAACAGAATAAAAGTTACATCCTAAAAATGGACAAGCCCTGAATAGGGCTTTTTTTATTCTCCATATTTATTACCCGAAACAAATGCTCTGCACATTCACATCAGGGTTCCAATCCGCTCCCCTACTTTAATGTGGGCAGGAGTCTTAATTGATTTTTCCAGCTGGAATTTACCTTTCTCAAACAGGAGAATAACAGTAGAGCCAAAAGTAAAATAGGCCATTTCCTTTCCTTTTTCAAGCTGGTCCCCTTCATGGGTAAGTTCAATGGAATTTACAAACATAGCACCAACCTTCACAATAGCAATTGCAGCATCACCATGCCTTACTTCAGTTATGCTCCGGAAATTTTTAGAAAGAGTTTCTCTTCCATATTTTAAACCCCATTTGTTAACCGGAAAAGATTTTAACCCCAGAATCCATTGATCTGCTACTTTCCCAGTGACCGGACTGTGTATCCTGTGATAGTGACTCGGACTTAAATAAAAGATCATGTAAGTCCCGCCTGCATATTTCCCTGCTTTATTAGCACCCAGCATCTCAGAGATGGAATAGTTCTTCCCTTTTACTGTAATAATACGATCCTCCCGGATATCCCCAATATCTTCGATTACAGCATCTACAGGACTTACCGCCGAATCAGGGCTAGCATCCGTAACTCTTGCACCTTCCTTAAGCCTTCTAATGAAAAACTCATGAAGTGTTGGATATTCATGCAGTTTTTTTTCCATTTCACTTTCATTAATATTATAAATTCTTGAAAATGACGGAATGACCCTCCTGCTTAAATTTGATTGTGCAAATTTCTGAAGTATACCGGATGTCCATCTTCCATTTGTCAGTTCAATCAGCAGGCGATATACAGGTTTTAACAAAGGAAATGCCCCCTAACTAAATATGTTCTCTACGAACAGGCATAAAAAGCATAGAATAAAATATTATTATATAACATATAAAACTAAGTTTGCCATAGACTTCCTCTGATTTGGCGCTTTTTTTATTATTGGCTTCAATGAATTTACGGATTACTTCTATTTCTATCCTTCCCGGTAGTTCCCAATAGCCAGAAAACATCAACACTGTTATAAAAACTTACTAACGTCTGCAAGCTGTGATTCCCCCGTGCAAGGAGTGTTTATTATGTTTTTTCAGGTTGTTCTTGATTTAACCATTAAGAAGCTAAAGACACAGACAGCCAATATCCTAACTCTGTCTAACCTGTTCTTAGGGTGCTTTGCTATTTTATTTTCTATTAACGACAATTTAAAATTGAGTGTGCTGCTGATCTTTATCGCAGCACTAGCTGACCGATTCGATGGGGTGGCGGCAAGAAAAATGAATATTGAATCGGATTTAGGAAAGCAGCTGGATTCAATGAGTGATATAATTTCGTTTGGAGTTGCACCTGCACTGCTCCTATACACGGGAGTACTTTATGAATTCGGGGCACCCGGCGCCTTCCTGACTGCTTTATATATAGGATGTGGAGCTTTGCGGCTTGCCCGTTTTAACATTAGTGAGAATAACGGCTATTTTACCGGGCTGCCAATAACAGCTTCCGGCTGCCTCGCCACTTTATGCTTTCTGGCAGTTCCGTATTGGCCATCACCTATATTCCTTTTCATAATGCTGATACTTTCAATTTTAATGATAAGCCCTTTCAGGCTGAAAAAAATGTAAAAAAGCCGTGCTCAATATAAGAGCGCGGCTTCCATTTTTATTTATCTTCTGTTAATGCCAGGAACTCTTCCACATCGTCCATGCATAATTGAACGGCGCTTTCCCAGAACTCAGGTTTTGTTAAATCTGCATTTAAATGCTTCATCGCTAAATCTTCGACTGTCATCGATGCTGTATCCTTTAATAAAGCTATATATTTTTCTTCATACCCTTTCCCTTCTTTTAGTGCCTGTGCATAGATTCCAAGCGAGAATAAGTACCCAAAAGTATATGGGAAATTATAGAATGGCACGCCAGTAATAAAGAAATGGAGTTTTGAAGCCCAAAAGGATGGATGATATTCACCAAGTGCGTCGCCATAAGCCTCTCTTTGGGCTTCTGCCATGATGTCATTCAGACGGTCGGCACTCACATTTCCCTGTTTTCTTTCTTCATAGAATCTTGTTTCAAACAGGAATCGCGCATGGATATTCATTAGCAGTGCAACAGACCTTTGTACTTTATCTTCTAAAAGTGCCAGTTTCTCTTCTTCTGACCCTGCATTTTTCACTGCTGCATCAGAGACGATCATTTCTGCAAAAGTAGAAGCCGTCTCAGCCACATTCATGGCATAATTTCGATTAAGCAAATGAAGATCTCTCATTGCATATATATGAAATCCATGCCCGAGTTCATGTGCCAGGGTGGAAACATTGGATGGTGTCCCTGAGTATGTCATAAAGATTCTGGATTGGCTGTCTTCAGGGAAATAAGTATGAAAACCGCCTGGCGCCTTTCCGGGACGGTCCTCTGCTTCAATCCACTTTTCTTCAAAGGCTTTTTTAGAAAAGGAGGTCATTTCTTCTCCGAAGTGAGCAAACTGTTCAAGGATAAATTCTGCACCCTCCTGATAGGTTAACTTCGTTTCTGACGCGGAGAGCGGCGCATCCAGGTCATACCAGCTTAATTTTTCTAAACCTAAAAGCTTTGCCTTTCTCTCCAGATATTTAACAAGAGGCGCTTTATTTCGGGAAATTACCTCCCACATTGTTTCCAGGGTTTCTTTTTTCATTCTGTTTAAGTCCAGCGGTTCCTTTAGAAAGTCATTCCATCCTCTTAATTTATATACATTTAATCTAAAGCCGGCTAAGTGATTAAGGGTCTTGGATAAGTAGTCAGACTGGCTGTTCCATGATTTTTCCCAATTATCAAAAACTTCCTTGCGCAGCTTTCTGTCAGGACTTGAAAACTTATTGGCAGCCTGTCCAACTGAAAGCTGTTTCATCTCCCCATTTTCAGTGCATGGAATCTTTATGTTTCCTACTATTACGTCATACATCTGGCCCCATCCATGGTAACCATCAACTGCAAGAGCATTAATGACAGTCTCTTCCTCCTGCGAAAGTTTTTCTGAGGCTTTTTCGCGGCGTTCGCTTAATACAAATGAGAGTTCATTTAAATCCTGATTATTTATTATCTGCTCCCATGCACCGTGATCTAAACTTGCCAGCTTCTGATCAAATACAGTTAAAGCGTTTTGAAAACCCGCACTCAATTCCGTAGTTGCCCCTCTAAGGTCTTTCGCTTTTTTATCTTCGGTATTTTGAGCCTGAAGACAACTGACAAAAGCTCCTGCCTGGCGCACTTTTCTTGCCGTCTGCTGAAACAGCTCAATAATTTTACTTATTTCAGCGGCATCCGCATCTGAGTTAGAAGGCTCCCAATTATGGATTAGATTAGAAAATGAATCAATATGTTTTCTTGTTTCCTGTAAATGCTGTTTAAATTCAGCTGAGTCGCTTCCATCCTTAAAAAAAACATCTAAATCCCATACTGACGAATATGCTGCTGCAGTCATATAATCCCCCCATAAAAAGTTTCGGCTGCAGAAATATTATACCTTGATTTTTCCGAAATTTCTATAAAATAGCACCTATAAAAGAAGCCCATATCCTAAGATATGAGCCAACTGCTGGTTATCGCTACCTGAAATAGCCGCCATAGTAAGCAAATCCCCCAAAAACAAGCAGCAGGATCAGCAGGACAACTGCGAGGGCCAGCCAGAAACCGCCTCCTCCATAATAACCGCATGGATAAGGAGGGGGAACAGGATAACCGCCATAACCATAAGGCATAACCAATTACCTCCCTTCGCCTTCTATTACTAAGATATGTAATAAATGGACAATCGCTTAGGCTTTTGTACTAAATCACGGTTAAAAACCGATGTTTTCTCAGCACCACTATTAGAATTGTTCATAGAATATTCTAGAAGGAATTTTATGGGAGGAGTGTTAAATGAAGATTATCTCAATCTGCAAGAAATGCAAAGGCACAGGCAGCATTACAGCATGTAAATTCATAAAGAAGCCCTGCCCAGCCTGTAAGGGAACAGGGAAAATGACAAAACACCTTTCTGAAATCAAGTATGAGGAACAAAATAAGTTTTTTCTTCACTCTTAGCAGGGTGCATTTTTCTGAACCCTTCCACAGGCAAGGGTTTTTTATTTTATGCTGAAATACTATATAATGACATCGATAATAATAACCATTGAAATGTTATGAATTGGAGTGAAACGAATGAAACAAGGCAGAACGATTTTAGCGGTTCTCCTTTTGTTGCTCGCATCTGGCTGTTCGCTTGAAGATGAGCAAAATAAGAAAACTGCTGATGAACCTTCTAATAAAACTTCAGAGGCCGCTGACTATACTATTATTGAAGCCTCAGTTCAGCAAATCGAGCATATTCAAGGAATAGGATATCCGGGAAATGATACCGGACTCTACCTTTCATCCAGCGAAGGCTTAAAGTTTTTCAAAGATGGCATTTGGCACGAGACCACTTCTCTTAAACATGACTATATGGGGTTTCAGGCAGTCAAAGATGGATTTATTGTCAGCGGCCATCCTGATAAGAACTCCGTTATAAAAAACCCTCTTGGTATTGTGAAAAGTACAGATAACGGAGCTTCTTTCAAGAAACTGGCTTTTAGCGGAACAAGTTCCTTTCCTTTTTTAGCTGCCGGCTATGATACAAATATAATCTATATGATCAATCAGGAAAATAACGATGAGCTCAAGGCAGGTGTATACCGTTCTCAGGACGCAGGCAAAACATGGGATCCAGTCAGCTTAAAGGGACTTGAAGCCGACACACTTGGTATGATCGCGGCACATCCAACTAATCGTGAAATCATGGCCATGTCAACAAGAAGCGGCATCTTTTACTCACAGGATAAAGGGGAAACTGTAAAGTTAATATCTGAGCCAATTATGGCTACAGCCCTCGCATTTACGGAAAACAGCTTGTATTATGCCTATGCAGATCAGGAAAAGGTCCAAATGAGCAAAATCGATCTTAAAACGATGGAAAACTCACAGATTAATATCCCTTTTCTCAGCTATGATAACCCTATTACATACATTGCTGCCGATCAAAAATCTGATGGAAAGCTTGCAGTTTCAACTTATCTCAAAGATGTATATGAATCTGCAGATAGCGGTGAGAACTGGAAGCTCTTACTGAAAAACGGCAGAATTGAATAACTGAAGGGACAGTCAAACTGTCCCTTTAGCTGTTATTTTTCCTTTTTTCTTTTTCCGCCCGATAAAACTCATGAAACATTTTCATTAGTGCCCTTTTTTCAATTCTGGAGACATAACTTCTTGATATGCCAAGCTCTTTGGCAATTTCTCTTTGTGTTTTTTCTTTTTGCAGGTCAAGTCCGAACCTGCCGACAATGACTTCTTTTTCTCTGTCATCTAAAACATCAATATACTCCTTCACTTTTTCGAGCTCCATATTTAGCTGAATCGTATTAATAACATCTTCAGATTCCGACTTAAGAACATCAATAAGAGATATTTCATTGCCTTCTTTGTCCTGCCCGATAGGATCATGAAGGGATACATCTTTTTTAGTCTTCTTCAGTGCCCGTAAGTGCATCAGTATCTCATTCTCAATACAGCGGGCTGCATATGTGGCAAGCTTTGTGCCTTTCCCTTCCGAATAGCTCTCAATGGCCTTTATCAGTCCGATTGTCCCTATTGAAATCAGATCCTCAGAATCCTCTCCTGTATTTTCGAATTTCTTTACAATATGGGCAACGAGCCTTAGATTATGTTCAATAAGCATATTACGGGCATGCGAATCGCCTGCAGCCATCAAACGCAGGTATTTCTTTTCATCTGCAGGAGACAGCGGTTGAGGAAATGCATTATTTTTTACATAAGATACAAGAAACACTATCTCCTTAACCAAAAACCCGAGTGCAGTTAAAATACCGGACATCGTTCCACCCCCGCTTATAATGCGTTCAAAAATGCCTATAACTAATTCCTATGTATGGATGGAGTTGTTTTTGTCTGTCCAATTTAGATAATTTCCTCAGAAAAAATTCCGTTCCTCATTTTTTCAGCCATTAGACCTTCATTAAAGCTTTTCGCTATGATGATAGGATATAATCATTCATGTTATAATTTTTATCGCCGGTATGCGGTATACATAGCTCCCTTTAAAGTTATATAAATAATCAGGAAGAAAGAGGTCTTGATAATTTGAATGGTCAGAGAATAATTTTAGCCCTTGTATTTTTTATTGTTTTTCTTGACAGCCTTGCAAAGTTTATTTTTGAAGGTTTTTCTTTAAAGACCTTGCTGATATTGCTCGCAGTTTCTGGAATCGTCCTATTTCTCTGGATTTTCCCGAACAAAAAGGACTGACTTCTCAATCAGGAAGTCAGTCCTTTTTCTTATATTGCACATTATTCTGTTACACTTACCTCAGCAGAAATGATGCAGCCGACAGTACCGCACACAACCAATCCCATTACGATCCAGAACATCTTCCACACCCCTTATAAAATTCCTTATTTTCTTTAATGTATCATGGTTTTTGCTTAAGAAAAGGGGAGGAATGTGAACATTCTGTTAATCCGCATCAAGTGGATCAGTTCTTTTTTTTTCGGAATTTCAAGGTTAAAATTAATATATGCAAAGACATGCTCCTTACCTCCTAACCGGTTACAGCTTTGTTAGGTGGAATCTTTCTCCACCCAGAAAATTGCCTGACGTCCTTGTAAAATGTAAATCATTTAACAAACCACCTTTCTTGTTTTTTTGTCACTGAATTAAAATGGACGGTAAATTGAGAATTGACGATCACGGTTTTGTTCAATAATTTCTTTAGCCATTTGTTCACGAACTACATCTTCTGCTGATACGTGACGTTTTTTTATCGTGACTGTCAAAAATAAGATATTTAATGTCATTAGATATTCCACCTCCTCTTTCATATCCTGCCAAAAGGCACAAAAAAGCCGCAAAGAGATTTACTCCCAGCGGCCTGCCATTTAGGCATAAAAAACCGCAGGGCACAATTCTCCCTGCGGCATGGATATGTAATGTCAATAAAGCAAATCTAAGCGATCCATTCCATGTAGGTCGAATTTGTACAATATTTATTTAGCTGTGCTTCTAATACAATTGCAGTTAACATCATTTCATTCGACCTCCTTTTTAGAATTTTCACTTACACTGGTAATTATATCCACGATTATGCAGTTTGTAAACCTTTTTTATTCACTTTTATTAAAAATTTTAATTTATGAAAAAAACGCCCGGAAATCCGGGCGTTGGGTTTACTTATTTTCTCATGAGGTATTCCTGGCCTTCATCCGTTTCATTCAATTTCGTTCTGCATCGTTTGGAAAGGATAAAGAAAAGGATTGAGCCTATAAGGAAAGCTGAAGAAGATCCAGCCATTATATATAAATCAGAAACTGTATTTGCAGTGTCAGGGATAATTAAACCAATGTAAAAAAACGATCCGACAGCGAGCATTGAAATTGCAAACCGCTTGAAATCCACCATCTTTTCATATAGATGCTTTGCTTCGTTCATCATTTATTATCACCTTCTAAGATAGACTATAAATCTACTTTAACATACTTAGCAAGCGTGAAGGTGATGTAAATAATGTAAGATAGGAAAAAAGGGAAAAGCCGATTTATGTATAACCGCCTGTCCTTTTTACTTGTTATACTTAAGGGCATCTACTATCTTCATTACAAGTGTAGCAGAATGAAGTGCTGCCTTCTCCAAAAATTGCTCAAATGAAACATCTGATTCTTTTCCTGCAATGTCTGAAAGGGCACGGATGACAACAAAAGGAGTCTCAAATTGATGTGCAACCTGCGCAACTGCTGCAGCTTCCATTTCTACCGCCTGAAGGTCTGTAAATTTATCACGGATATAATCTACTCTTGCCGGATCATTCATGAAAGAGTCGCCTGTTGCAATTAACCCTCTGACAACCTGGATATCCCCGATTTCCTTGGCGCATGCTTCAGCAATCTGCACGAGGCTGTGATCTGCTTCGAATGCTGCCGGCAATTGAGGTACCTGTCCATATTCGTAGCCAAAAGCAGTAACGTCTACATCGTGATGTCTTACCTCTGTTGAAATTACTGTATCTCCCACATTCAGTTCAGGGTTAAATCCTCCGGCTGAACCGGTGTTAATGACATAATCCGGCTTGTACCGCTCCAAAAGGATGGCAGTCGACATGGCTGCGTTTACTTTGCCTATTCCAGAACGGAGAAGCACAACATCCGCGCTATTCATTTTCCCTGCTGTAAATTCGCATCCGGCAATAGTTTCCTGGTGCTTATCTTCTATTTTATCTCTAAGTAAAGTAACTTCCTCTTCCATTGCTCCAATAATAGCTATTTTCATTTTAAAACCTCTTTCTGATTTTTCTATGCTTTGATTACATTCCTGGTAATAGCATGCCCATATGATTTATGCAAACTCTATTCTACCATCATAGACGGGATGATTGCCATATTCGTAAATAATTCATGCATTAACCTCTCAGGTTTTGAAAGTTGCCAGACTAAAACTCACCCCATAAAATAAAAGATAGTATCGAAGG
Organism: Cytobacillus firmus DS1; assembly: GCF_000565285.1. Taxonomy (GTDB): domain Bacteria; phylum Bacillota; class Bacilli; order Bacillales; family Cytobacillaceae; genus Cytobacillus; species Cytobacillus firmus_A. Next base: position 55,436 of record NZ_APVL01000013.1, read on the forward strand.
GAAGGGGGAATCATGATGAATTTCCAGTTTGATTTGATAGAAGATAAGGTTGAGTTTTATGAGGCTACTACTTTAAAGGAGCTTGAAAAGAAGATAAATTTACAGATTGAGCATAATAAAGCCATCCTTTTATCTGTCCACCACGTATCGCATCAAATGCATCTTGATGAGAATGGAAGGACTTATTTCTCGGCGGTGGTCCACTATAAAGCAAAAAAATAAGGACGCCTTGGCGTCCTTATAATTAATTTATTTCATTTAAGACTTCTACTCTGGAAGGCTTCCATCCTTCTCCGTCAACCCAGTCTATATAGACACGGTACTTCTCACTTTGATCTTTTGTGGAAATTGTCCCAACAGAGCTGTTTGGCCCATTATTTCCGAGGAACCAAACAGTCATATTGCCCTGGTCAACACCTGTAGCATAAGAAATGGCACTGAGCATTTCCTGCCAATCTGCATGATTTTGATCGTAGACTGCAGTATGCTCCCCGGTTTGAGAGGTTCCGACTGGTTTCCATGCTGGATTTTCAATCGTTTTTTCCACGTCAGGCCCGCTTCCGCCTTCTGTTACGACTTGTTCTTTATCTTCTTCAGTCTCCTCATCAGCATTCTCTTCTGTTTCTTTTTCTTCTTCAGACTCTTTATCTGCTTTCTCTTCGTCATTATCCTTGTTTTGCTCTATATCATTGCCCTTATCTTCCTTGTTTTTCTCATTTTGCTTCGATTCAGATGCTGTCTGTTCATCAGCAGGAAGTGCCTGGTCGTTATTACCGCCAAAGAATATTTTGGCTGATACAACAATAATAAGGATGATGACAAGTGCAATAAGGCTATTTAAAATGATATTGGTTTTTTTTCTTTTTTCCCGTTTTCCAAAACGGGACTCTCTGTTATTCCCTTTCAAGACTTTCTCCTCCCCAATCTGTTATCAGACTTATAGGTATAATAAAAAATGAGTAGAAATTATTACCCCAGCCATCTGCCCACGGGCTATATCCGAAACAGCGGCTGTCAACATTCTAACATGGAATCAGGTTATCTTAAAAGAATTAACCTATGGACACAGGTAACGCCAGCAATTAATGTACCGCAGCAGCATAGGGAAAGTTACACTATACCATATTTGTTTAAGAGTCTGCAGAGCCAGATGGAGGAATTTCTTGTTTATGATTATAGTTATAGATTTCTTTCACAATTTCAGCAAAGAGCGGATTCACTCCTCCTGTGTCTTCAGTAACTTCCAAGTTTACAGTTACAAGGGCATATTTTGGATTTTTATATGGGAAATAACCAGCGAACCATTTATTGTGAAGCTGCTTTCCATCTGCCATTATACCTGTTTCTGCAGTGCCGGATTTGCCTGCAACTTCGTATGGAAGTTCATTAAACCAGCGCCCGGTCCCTTCTTCATTGATTACTACTCCCCTTAGCAGCCTTTGAAGCTTCATAGCGGTAAACGGGGCAATGATATCTCCCTGCAGCTTCTGTTTATCGAATTCTATAAGTGATGTACTGTTTTTATATTCAATTTCTGACGCAACCCGGACCATTTCTTTCTCTCCTCCTCTGGCTATAGTTGCCATCATGTTGGCAACAGCAAGTGGAGTAGCTCTCACTTCATGCTGTCCAATCCCTGTAAGGCCTGCAAAATTACTGTCTTTTTTAGCATCTTCAGACAGAAACACCCGTCCTTTTTCTTCGTCCTGAAGCTGTTTAAAATCGCTGAAGTGATAAATATCTCCCTCCCAGCTTACAGGACCTATTAATGACAGTTTTTCTGCATACTCCTCAAGGAGATCCGGGTTAATATCTTTTAACTCCTTAGCAATGGAAGCAAATGTATTATTACAGCTCCTGGCAAAGCTCTCATCGAAATTCAGCATGCCATGCTGATATTTAAGATCTGGATCTCCATTTATTTTCCTGCTGCAGTCAAATTGCCTTTTAGGATCGTCGAGACCATGATCAATTGCGGCTGCTGCCACCACCGTTTTAAAAATCGATCCCATGATCTGCTGTTTAATCATATGATTAATCGTCCCTCTGCTTTCTTCATCAAAAGGATTAGATTTATTAAGTGATGGACGCGACACCATTGCCAAAATTGAATTAGTCTCTATATCAAGAAGGACAATGCCGCCTTTTTTAATCCCATGCTGATCCGCCAATTTTTCAGCCATCATTTGCAAATCATAGTCCAAAGTTGTCCTAATATTGACCGGATAAAAGGGGTTTGCCGGCTCAACATATTTTACATCGATGCCAAACAGCGGTCCGCCTGTTCCATCCACATGATAGACAAGTTTTGATGCCCCTTCAGGAAGCAGAAATTCATCAAAGCTCTTCTCCATGCCAGTAATGCCGATCATTGTGTCGGGAGACAGATCTTTATCCGGGTATCTTTCATTAAGGACGGCCTGATTTTGGCCGGTAATTCCAATTAGCTGGGATGCAGGTTTCTCGGAACGGCTGTACTTCTTCTCAACAGCAAAGACACCCGGAATTTTCAAGTCATTGATTTTCTCCATTTGATCGTAAGACAGCTGAATGGGCTCAGGGCTTCCAAATGCAAAAGGTTCTTTTGCATTCTCAACTGAATGCCGCAAAGAATACTCCGAAGCACCCGTAATTTCAGATATCTTTTTTATATTCCAATCCATTTTTGCGAGGAAGGGGAATAATATAAGAACAGATTTATTTTCAAAGGTCATGGGATTACCGCTGCGATCAAGAAAATCCCCTCTCCCGGCATCGATAATCATTTCCTGGGAGCGCTGACGGACACTCGCTTCCAAAAGATTGATTTCCCTGCCTGTAAAATGCTCTGTTGAAATAAGCTGCAGCTGTATCAGCCTTCCCATAAGTAAACTAAGTACAATGAAACTGACGATTAGCCAGCCAACTGCTCTGTTTCTCCACATAAAAAACACCTCGTCAAAAGTCTTGACGAGGTTTTCTGATTTCAAACCAGCTATTCTTATTTAATGGAAACAATACGTACGTTCATTTCTCCTCCTGGAGTCTGAACGGTAACTTCGTCTCCGACTGTACGCCCAATCAGGCTCTTGGCAATTGGAGAATCGTTTGAGATTTTTCCTTCAAAAGGATCCGCCTCAGCGCTTCCAACGATAGTGTAAGTTTCTTCGTCTCCATCCGGAAGCTCTACGAACGTAACGGAACGGCCAAGTCCAACAATATCTCCGGCCATTTCTTCCTCTTGAATGATCTTTGCATTGCGGATCATATTTTCAAGAGTGGTAATCCGGCCCTCAACAAAAGCCTGCTCTTCTTTTGCTGAATCATATTCTGAGTTCTCGGAAAGGTCTCCGAAGCTTCTTGCGATTTTTATACGTTCAACCACTTCTTTGCGTTTAACCGATTTTAAATATTCAAGTTCCTGCTCAAGTTTTTCTTTACCTGCCTGTGTCATTGGGAAAACCTTTTCTGTAGCCAAAACCTTCACTCCTTCGAATTACACATCCTTCAAAAGTATGTGTTCTATAATGTATGTACTTCTTTTTATCATATTTTCAAGAAAATGAACAGGAGCGCGTCCTTTGTTAAAGGGCGCGCAGATCATCTTTTTATATTGACTGGCTCTAAAAGATTTAGCTGACGGTTATAATGAACCGGGATAAGCAATAGATCTTACACAGCCACTCGGTAAAAGGATAAGTCCTATAGAACATTTTCATTGCTATTGTTTCATAAAAATGACTTTTGTTCAAGAATTGTTTGAATTTTTGTGACCATTAAATCGATGGCAACGTAATTATGCCCGCCTTCAGGAATAATGATGTCAGCATATCTTTTCGTCGGCTCAATAAATTGATTATGCATTGGCCGCACTACATTTACATATTGCTCAATGACTGAATCCATGGTGCGTCCACGCTCTTTTATATCCCTGAATAAGCGTCGGATGATCCGCAGGTCGGCATCTGTATCTACATATAATTTCATGTCCATCAGATTACGGAGCCTCTCATCCTCAAGAATCAGTATGCCTTCTAAGATGATGACATCCTTTGGTTCGACTTCAATTACTTCTTCAGACCTTGTATGCATGGCATAATCATATACAGGCTTTCTTATCGGCTCATATCTCAGCAGGCTTTCAATATGTTCAATAAGCAGGTCGTTATCAAATGCAAGCGGATGGTCATAATTTGTCTTCAGTCTTTCTTCAAAAGGCAGATGAGTCTGATCCTTATAATAATAGTCCTGTTCGATCATAAGGATTGAATGCCCTTTGAAACGGTCATAGATCGCTTTGGTTACGCTCGTTTTTCCTGAGCCGGAACCGCCGGCCACCCCAATTACAACGGGTTTGCGTTTCATTGATTAGAGCTCCTTTCGCATCATGTTGTCAGGGTATACCGGCTTATCAACTCTAAATTGAACAATTTGAAGCGGATGGCGCGCAGCATCCAGTTCATTGCCTTTTTCATCCCATATTTTATCGATGACTTGTGTAAAGTTTTCAATTTCAGGGCCGAAGAACTCGACTTCCTCTCCAGGCATAAATTTGTTTCTCTGCTGAAGGGTAACAATTTGTGTTTCCGGATTGTAATCCAGCACAAGCCCGACGAAATCGATATTCGTCTTTTTGCTATGATTTCCAAACATTTGCTCTTTATACCCAGGAACCCCTTCAAAGAAAGCCGGCGCTGTTTCACGGTTCGCACATTTATCAAGCTCTTCAAGCCATTCCTGCTTAATCTGGAAGTTGTCGGGATCTGCACAATAAGCATCAATCACTTTACGATACACACTTACTACTGTTGCAATGTAATGGATGGATTTCATGCGTCCTTCGATTTTTAAACTGTCAATCCCCAATTCGATCATACGCGGAATTGATTCAATCAGCTTAAGGTCTTTAGGGCTCATCGCAAATGGAGCATCTCCTTCGCTGTATAAAGGAACTTCATTTTCTCCATCAAGCTGATATAAATCATAATCCCAGCGGCAGGACTGGCAGCAGCCGCCCCTGTTGGAATCACGGGCAGTCATATGATTGCTGAGTGTGCAGCGCCCGGAGTAGGCAATGCACATCGCCCCATGAATGAAGGTTTCAATTTCAATATCAACCTTCTCCTTCATTTCCTTAATTTCCTCCGCACTTGTTTCACGCGCAAGAACGACACGCTCCAATCCTTCTTCCTTCCAGAACTCGACTGCCTTCCAGTTGGAAAGCGATTGCTGCGTGCTTAAATGCACTTCTATTTCAGGTGCTACACGGCGGCAGGTTTCAATGATAAGCGGATCTGCCACAATGATTCCTGCTACTCCTGCTTCTTTAAGGCCCAGCAAATACTCCTCAAGACCATCAATATTTTCGTTATGTGCGAAAATATTGGTTGTGACATAAATCTTGGCTCCGTATTTTTTGGCGAATTCAACGCCTTCTTTCATTTCTTCAAAAGTGAAGTTTCCTGCGTTTGAACGAAGGCCGTATTCCTGTCCGCCGATAAACACAGCGTCGGCACCATAGTGGACGGCAATCTTCAGCTTTTCAAGGTTTCCTGCCGGAGCAAGCAATTCAGGCTTTTTTACAATAACCCGTTTGCCGTTGACAATTTCGGAAATTTTTTCTTTTACCGCTGCCATAGAGCTTCCTCCTCTTTCTTTTTAATATAGTTAAATCAGTAGACAGTTTCTTTAAAGAAGAATCCAGTATCAAGGGGACGATTCGCCGGCTGGATTTCTTCAACTTCAGTGAGAAGGCCATCTTTTATTTCATCGTATTGGTCCGGGTCTTCGACACATAGATCAATAGCTTTTCTGTAGAGCTTAGTCACTTCAATAATATATTCAGGAGTTTTTAATATCCCGTCAATTTTAAATGAATCAATGCCTGCTTCAATCATTTCCTGCAGTTCATCTATAATGCAGATGTCATTAGGGCTCATGATATGAGTGCCATTTTCATCTTCGAAGATCGGGTATTTATTTTCCCGTTCCTTATCGTGAAGGAACATATTCTTTTCCTGTTTGCGGTTTTCAACCTCCAGGGCTTTCCCCTGGTATTCATAATAATTACCAAGCAGGGAGCGCTTTGATTGGAACATGGCAGTCATGCCATGAACCTGCACTTCAATTTCCACTTCGGCATTTTCTTTTATTTCAAGGATGGCATCCATATTAATCTCTCTTGCAAGGACTGCGCGTTTTGCACCTTTTCTGCCCCAGTAGTTGCATGTATACCAGTTTGTTGCAGTTGTTTCTGTATTCCAATGGAGCTTCATGTCCGGTGCAGCCGAGCGGGCGGCCATTAATACAGCCGGATCCCCAAAAATGATTGCATCAGCATTTATTTCTTTCAGGAAACTGATATAACCTTCAAGTTCAGGCACTTTATCATTATGAAATAAAGCGTTCATCGCCACATACACTTTTTTCCCATGCTTGTGTGCAAGTTCAACCGCTTCTTTCACATCTTCTCTTGTGAATTCCCCTGCAAGCCTCAGTCCATATCGCTGTTCCCCTACGACAAAAGCATCTGCGCCTGCAGACACTAGGGGCCCGATATCTTCAACACTTGTTGGTGTCACTAACAGTTCAGGTTTTTTCATTATAATCACCTCTTTTTACTAATTGCCACGCCATCCCCAACAGGCAAAATAACTGTATGGTATTCAGGATGACTCATTAACCATTTATTAAAAACATCAATTTTTCGAACCATATTCCGGATACGTTTATTTTCTATATCTGATTCACACACAAGGCCTTTAAAAAGGACATTGTCTGTAATAATCACGCCGCCATCGGAGAGAAATCGGGAATATATTTCAAAGAATCGCTGATACTGGCCCTTTGCTGCATCGATAAATATAGCATCATAGGGTCCTTGCTTTTCAACGTCTTCCCCGACTTCCAGGGCATCTCCCTTTATGATGAGGATTTGCTCCTTTTTCCCGGCTTCATCTATATACTGTTCGGCAAGCTGGTAACGTTCCGAATCGCGTTCTATTGTAACGATTTTCGACTCAGGAACAGCGAATGCCATTCTGAGTGCTGAATAGCCGATTGCCGTGCCAACTTCGAGAATCATTTTAGGTTTTTGGATGCGCAAAAGCTGAAGCATTGCCTCAATTCCTGCCAGCTCCATGATCGGAACATTGTACTCTTTGGCGTATTGCTCCATTTTGTCCAGTAACTGGGGCCTTTCAGGTATTATTTCCTCTATATATGCATGCAGCTTATCGTTCATCAAGCTGGCATCACCTCGATCAGACGGATTTTTATTGTCAAGCTGCGGCTGTAAGAGACTCACGGTTTTCAGCGGCTTTTCCATTTAGACATGAAAAAATAGCGTTCACAGATAGGATGTGAAAATGCGCTGTGCTGCATTCCGGCTTAGAGATGAGCCTGTATCCATGCTTGTCCGTGATTTACGCTATCGCAAAGCTTGTATTAAAACACCTGATCTATTTTACCATAAGTAAAAGGGGAATGCTATATCTGCACATTCCCCTTTTACTTATTTAATTATTTGATATATGCTGTGCTTTTTTTTGATTATGCTCATCCAGTGTCTTTGAAAAAAGGACTTCTCCTGTTGATGTAGCCAGGAAGTACAGGTAATCTGTTTCTGCAGGCACCAATGCTGCTTTAATTGAGGTAACCCCGGCATTTGCAATTGGCCCCGGCGTCAGTCCAGGGTACTTATAGGTGTTGTATGGAGAGTCGATCTCTAAGTCTTTATATAGGACCCTTGATTTATGTTCACCATGTGCATACAGGACAGTTGGATCTGTCTGCAGAGGCATTCCTGTGTCAATCCGATTGTAGAAAACACTCGCAATCTGATCACGGTCTACTTTCGCCGTTGCTTCTTCCTCTATGAGCGATGCCATTGTCAATAATTTGTGCGGGGTGTATTCCCGCTTCTCCATCTCACCGCTATACTCTTGAATAACTGATGCCGTTTTATCAAGCATAACTTCGACAATTTCCTCTATAGTCGGGTCTTCTTTGTAAAAAGGATAGGTTGCCGGGAATAAATATCCCTCAAGAGGATATTTAATATTCTCAGCCAGGACTTCCTTTGTCAGCAATTCAGGATATTCTGCCATTAACGACTTAATAAAAGCTTTCTCATTAAGTTTTTTCAAAACATCTTCAGGTTTTTTATCCGTTTTTTCTGCAATGATCCCCGCTATCTGCTCAAGCTGTTTTCCCTCTGGAATGGTGATCTTGAAAGCCGCTTCTTCCATTACCTTACCTGTTTTTAAGCTATCAAGGATTTCCTTCATATTCATGGAAGGCTTCAATTCATATTCTCCTGCCATGAATCCAGCTTCATTTTTAAATTTCACATAATATTTAAAAACACGTGCATCCCTGATAATTCCATTTTCTTCAAGGACAGTGCCAATTCCTGTTACAGATGACCCGATTGGTATCTCTACTTTTTTCGGCTTATTATTATCAGGATCAACAGGCTTTAAAGCTGAATTAATATAAAAATATCCCCCGCCGATCACTGCAGCAGCTAAGATTAATAATATGATTGCAACTATCAGTACAATTTTTCGGACTACTTTTGCTTCGCCCTGGCGCTCAATCATTTTTTCGCGTATTATTTCTTTTTTTCCTTTTTGATCGTCTGCAGACATCACATATCCCCCCGTTCCAAAGACATTGGCTTTGTAAATGGCTCTTTTCGTACAAATTATTGTTGTCGCCTTTTAATGTTTGCCCGTTGATTTCCGCTCCAGGATGCTCGCTTTCCGCGGGGCAGGCGGTGAGCCTCCTCAACGCTTCGAGTCTGCGGGGTCTCACCTGTCCCGCTATTCCCGCTGGAGTCTCGCACCTTCCGCTACAATCAACTCAGTGGATAATATTAAAAAAGCAACAAACCTTGCAAAAACAGCCTTGTATAACTGCATGTTTCATCCAATTGCCTAAGAAAAAACTTCATATTTTCTTATTGTTTCCTCATACATCACGGGCTTATTATACTATATTTTCTTTTGGAAGTCGCAGGATATTACAAAAACCAAAAAGATCCGCCAATTATTTCCATATTTTGCGCTGTCGGTTTAATTAACTCCGTCGGAAAAAGAAGCAAATAAAAAACTGGCCCGGGGGCCAGTTTTATTAATCTTCCTGCTCATCAAGGAATGTGTTTAGCATTTCTTCAATTAGATCCCATTCCTCTTCTGTCTCGATCGGCTGCAGTTCGCCATCCTTGCTGTCTTCGCTTGGACTGAATGCTGATGCGTGAATTTCAATTTCTTCATCATCATTTTCATCTGCCCCCACTGGATAGTAAAGGACATATGACTTGCCGAATTCATCCGAGTCAAACGTGAACAATACTTCGCAAAGCTGCTCGTTGCCTTCCTCGTCAATTACAGTAATGTTGTTATCTCCATGGTTCATTTCTGTTCACCTCATTAAATTTGGCTATTTAAAAAGCCTTGTAAAATCATGACGGCTGCCATTTTATCAATGACTTTTTTCCGTTTCTTGCGGCTGACATCCGCTTCAAGCAAAACTCTTTCAGCTGCCATTGTTGAGAGACGCTCGTCCCATAATACGACCGGAAGGCCAAATAGCTTTTCCAGTTCTGAAGCAAAGAACTGGCTGGCTTCACCGCGGGGGCCAATGGTTCCATTCATATTTTTAGGCAAGCCGACAACAATCTTACTGACTTCATGCTCTTTTATTATTTCACCAATTCTTTCAAAACCAAACTCTTTTTCTTCCTCGCTGATTTTGATGGTTTCCAGGCCCTGCGCCGTCCATCCGAGCGCATCGCTTAGAGCGACGCCGACTGTCTTAGAGCCGACATCCAATCCCATAGTCCGCATGTTTACCCCTCACGCTGCTGTTTTAAGTACGATTTAACCAATTCTTCGATGATCTCATCCCGTTCAAGTTTACGGATGATATTGCGTGCATCCTTATGGCGGGGAATGTAAGCCGGATCCCCGGACAGCAGATAACCGACAATTTGGTTTATAGGGTTATACCCTTTTTCCTGAAGGGCACCATAAACTTGAAACAGAACTTCATTAACATCTTGTTCGATTGGTTCTTCAGGAAAATTAAACCTCATTGTTTTGTCAAATGAGCTCATATCTTACACCTCGCTTTTCTGTATGAAGGATAGGATAGCCTATATTTGCCGGATTAAATCCGGTTCATAGCCAGCTTGTCCCCCTCTTCATAACTGTTTGGCCTGCCGCCTGAATAAACAGAGCGATCAATAAATGATCTTGTTCCTGACAGGAAAACATGGTGAAGAACAAGCTGTATCTTCCTGATGATGAACAATCTCTCTTGGTTACCTCCATTTTACACTACTTTACAGGGATATCAAACGGATTTAACCCATTCTTCCACAAATTGCAGAGCACTTTCAAGTTTTTCCGGGTCTTTTCCGCCAGCCTGAGCCATATCCGGACGGCCTCCGCCTCCGCCGCCGCATTTTGCAGCAACTTCTTTGACCGCTTTGCCCGCATGGAAGCCTTTTTTGATCAGATCATCTGTCACTCCGGCAATAATATTCACTTTACCCTCGTTTACACTGCCTAATACAACAACTGCAGATCCGAGTTTTTGTTTTAAATCGTCAGCCATATTGCGCAGGTTATTCATGTCTGATGCCTGGACCTTCTCAGCAAGAACAGTAATGCCATTGACTTCTTTTGCTTTTGATACCAGGCTCCCTGCTTCAATATTGCCCAATTTCGCTGCTAAAGATTCGTTCTCACGCTGCAGCTGCTTCATTTCTCCAAGCAGCACATCAATTCTTGCGGATAAATCTTTTGGATTGGTCTTTAATTTGCCTGAAGCTTCTTTTAATACAGTTATCTGGTCATTCATCAGCTTGTACGCTGATTCGCCAGTTACTGCTTCTATTCTGCGAGTTCCAGCCCCAATTCCGCTTTCCGATTGGATCTTGAACAATCCGATGGAAGCAGTATTCGGAACATGACACCCGCCGCAAAGCTCAAGACTGTAATCCCCAACCTGAACAACACGGACAATCTTGCCATATTTCTCACCAAATAGAGCCATAGCACCCATTGCCTTTGCCTCGTCAATATCCTTGTAATTGATCTCAACTTCAAGGCTTTGCCAAATTTGTTCGTTGACAATCGCTTCAATTTTCTCAAGCTCTTCAGAGGTAATTTGCCCGAAATGAGAGAAGTCAAAACGCAGGCGATCAGGCCCTACCAAAGAACCAGCCTGGTTAACATGGCCTCCCAGAACATCCTTTAAAGCCTGATGCAGCAGGTGAGTTGCAGTATGATTTTTGATTACCTTTGAACGGATTTGCTCATTTACCGCAGCCAATACAGATGCTTCAGCCTTCAGCGTTCCTTTTTCAACGACAGCTCTATGAAGGTTTTGTCCATTCGGAGCTTTTTGAACATCCTTAATTGAAACCATTAATCCTTCTGCTTCAAGAGTTCCCTGATCAGCAATCTGTCCGCCGCTCTCTGCGTAAAATGGTGTCTCATTCAGGATCAGCTGAATCTCATCACCAGCATGAGCTTCTTCAATTAATTGCCCATCCTTCACAATTGCAGCTATTATGGCTTCTGTCTGAAGCTTATCATATCCGACAAATTTGCTTTCGGTTTTCAGCTCTCCTAATACACCGCCCTGGACCTGCATGGAATCTACATCCTGACGTGCTGAACGTGCACGCTCACGCTGTCCTTCCATTTCCTTTTCAAATCCGGCATGGTCCACTTTCATACCTTCTTCTTCAGCATATTCCTCTGTTAACTCAACAGGGAACCCGTACGTATCGTAAAGACGGAAAACGTCTTCACCCTGAATCGTATCGCTGCTTTTTTCCTTTTCTTTCTTGATAACAGATGAAAGAATGGCAAGACCTTCATGTAGTGTTTCATGGAAACGTTCTTCCTCGTTCTTAATGACCTTTTGGATAAACTCTGTTTTTTCTTTTACTTCCGGATAGAAGTCATGCATAATTTCTCCTACCACAGGCACCAATTCATACATAAATGGCTCGTTTATATTAATTTGTTTAGCATATCTGACAGCACGGCGAAGCAACCTTCTTAATACATAGCCCCGTCCTTCATTAGAAGGCAGCGCACCGTCACCCACTGCAAATGCCACTGTGCGGATATGGTCAGCAATAACTTTAAATGCAACATCCGTTTCTTTTGAAGCTCCATATTTCCTGCCTGAGATTTCTTCTGTTCCCCGGATAATCGGCATAAATAAGTCTGTATCAAAGTTGGTAGGCACATTTTGAACGACAGATGCCATCCGCTCAAGCCCCATCCCGGTATCAATATTTTTCTTAGGAAGCGGCGTATAAGTGCCATCAGGATTATGGTTGAATTCAGAAAACACAAGGTTCCAGACTTCCAAATAGCGTTCGTTTTCACCGCCTGGATAAAGTTCAGGATCTTCTGTGTCATTTCCATATTCAGGTCCGCGATCATAGAAGATTTCTGTATTTGGACCGCTTGGGCCTTCTCCGATATCCCAGAAGTTTCCTTCAAGGCGGATAATTCTGTCTTCAGGCACTCCTACTTTTTCCCGCCAGATGTTAAAAGCTTCATCATCTTCTGGGTGAATCGTAACAGAAAGTTTTTCTTCTGCAAAACCAATCCATTTTTCATCAGTCAAAAACTCCCAAGCCCAAACGATTGCTTCTTCTTTAAAATAATCACCAATTGAGAAGTTGCCCAGCATTTCAAAAAATGTATGGTGCCTTGCTGTTTTGCCTACATTTTCAATATCGTTGGTGCGGATGGATTTTTGGGCATTTGTAATCCTTGGGTTCTCAGGGATGACACGGCCGTCAAAATATTTCTTCAGAGTGGCGACACCACTATTAATCCAGAGCAGGGAAGGATCTTCATGCGGAACGAGAGATGCGCTCGGTTCAACAGCGTGTCCTTTCTCCTTAAAGAAATCCAGGAACATTCGGCGTATTTCAGCACCTGATAATTGTTTCATTCTAATCAACCTCCTAAAATATGTAAAAAACATTTTAAAAACAACAAAAAAAGCCCTCATCCCTGGACAGGGACGAGAGCTTGCTCGCGGTACCACCCTGATTATGGAAGTATATAAACCAATGACCAGACCTTTTTATCCAGTTCATTAGGAAATTTCCCATCTCTCAGATCCTTAACGCGGATAAACGGCAGGGATTAGCTGCACTCGGGATTAGCTTTCTGTTATCCTTCATCTAGGAGTTCTTTCAGCCTTGGAACTCCCTCTCTTATATGAATGCAATACCAGCATTTCACGCAGATGGCCTATAACATACTTATTCCTTCAACATTTTTAATATAGCTTTATAGACGAATTATAGCGATTTATCTTTATTGTTGTCAACATCATGATGATGTTCCAGTGATTTTTGGCTGTTTATTTTTTGAAAAGTGTTTTTTCGCATGTATGATGCTTACTTTAATGACAGCTAAAATTGGAACTGCAATGATTAAGCCCAATATCCCTGCTGCTTCCCCGCCAGCAAGCAAGGCCAGCATAATGAGAAGTGGATGCATATGAAGGCTTTTTCCAACAATGAGGGGTGATAGGATATTTCCCTCAAGAAACTGAAGAACAATAATGATGCCTACCGTAATCACGATCATCTTGACCGATAAAGCAGAGGCAATGATGACAGCAGGTACCGCTCCGATAATTGGGCCAAAATAAGGGATGACATTAGTAACCCCTATTATAGTGCCAAGCAATAGAGGGTATCGCATGTCAAAGATCCAGAAAAGCAGAGAAGAAATGGCCCCGATGGCAGCACATACCAAAAGCTGGCCTCGAATATAGCTTCCCAGGGACTTATCTACATCCCTTAAGAATAAAACACCTTCCTTTCTCCATTTCCTTGGCGTCAAATACCAGGCAGTCTTTTTCATAATCGAAAAGTCTTTAAGCAGATAAAAAGAAATGAAGGGAATAACAGCTATAATCACAGCATAATTCAACACATTAAGAAAAAATGTGATTACCTTTGATAAAAGATTATTTAACCGTTTCTCCACCGCTGCAATGAAATCATCTATCCTGGTCTGCAGGCCATCAGGCCATGTTGATGTTTTACTCTGTATCGTGTCGATCCATCCGCGATACTGATTTGCAAAATGAGGAGCATTTTCCGCCAGATCACGCAATTGATGAATAAAAGCCGGAATCCCTTTATACAGGGTAAGGCCAATCCCCCCGAAAAATAAAAAATAAATAATAAAAACGGCTAGCCCCCTGTGAAGGCCCGTTTCATGCAATTTCTCCACGATTGGGTGAAGAAGATATGTAATAAATGCACCAATGACAAAAGGAATGAATACGGCAAATACAATTTCCAGAACGGGCATCCATAGTGCCTGGAGCTTAAGGAAAACTAAGATCACAATAAACAAGAGAAGCAGAAATCCAAGCCGGTAGTACCATTTCATTTGAATATTCAATATGGCCCGCCTCCTTGTTTTTATTGTGATAGCTTCCCTGGGATTTATGCATCTTACTTAGTAAGATTAGCCTGAAGCTGCGCAAAAAAGGCTGGCCCTTTTTAAGAACCAGCCTTGATCATTTAAAATAAAGCTTTGGTTATTCTTTTCTGGATGCGTTTCATTTTTCGGCCTGATATCATATTATTCTTTTGTGCATAATTATAAGCAGCCATGCCTGCCCCAAGCATCATTGCAGAGGTTAGTATTTTGTTCAAACTGGTTCACCTCTTCCGTTAATTCTTACGAAAGAAACCGGCGCTCTTCTTCTTCAAATAAATCATCAAGGGAGCTGAGCGTACCATCTTCCTCTACTTGATGGGTGTTAATGATCCCTTTGGACAAGGAAAGTTCAATAAAGCAATTCCAGCAATAATATTGGTTAATCCCGATTTTACCAATATCTTTGCTCTGGCAATTTGGACATTTCAGCACGAAAAAGACACCTCACTATTTTACATTTACAATAATGGCGTCTTTTCCAATTGCAGGCGGGTCATCGGTTTTTATGACACGTTTTCCTTCCAGCACATCTGAAAAGAAGCCATCCGACAGTTCGTACCCTACAATCGTGCCCAATTCTTCCTTAAAGTATACATCCTCTAGCAAACCCAGCCGTTCTCCTTCCCGGCTCATAATCATTTTGCCGGTTAACCGGTTATGGGTCTCACATGTATAATCCTCATGTTTAGGAATTGCCTGCAGAACAGAGGTATCTTCAATCATAACTCCATCCCAGCCGAAAGATGCCACGTCTTCAATATTGATGATATAGGTCTTTTTCAGAAATGCGCCCTTTCGCAGCAGTAATCCCTGAACTTTTCCGGTTCCTGAAATGGATAAATCACAGATATCGCCTGCTTTATTGCCGGTTTTCAACTCAAAAACCGGCAAGCCTTTTAATAAAGAAAATGTCCGCAAAGAGAATCCCGCCTTCCCGAACATTTATAGTTTTCACTGTCCCGAAAAAAAACATAACGGAAAACCATTCCCATGGGAGCCAAAAAGTATTGTTAAGAACGGATTAGAAAGCCTGCATAAGCCTACTTTCCGCTGTACCTTGGCTTATTAAAACGCTCGTTGCGCTCCCCGCCGTCTGACAGTTCCTCTGAAAACTCATAGTCCTGCCGTGGCTGTCTGCGTCGTTTTACTCCATGGAGATTGAGAAGAGAAGTTCTGCTTTTCTTTTCCACATTAATCTCTCCTTTATATATTTAGATAAAACCGCCAAATTGCATGTCTATTGCTTAGATATACAAAAAGAACAGTCTTTTATTGTAGACTGCTCTTCTTAGCTATATTCTTTTTCCAAAAAATCATACGGTGTTATATTTCCCATTCCTATCATTGGATCGGCTTGGAGAAGCTTTTCTTCGAGAGAAAGTGTTTCCGTAAGAGAAGACTCAGCTGTATCTTCAAGCACTGTTTCATCATTAAACAGGATTGCATCTCTCAGCTTTTCAGAAAGAGTGGTCAATCGGGCCTGTTCATCCGCACGTTCCACACCCATTTTTAATGCATCTTCTTCACCGCACAATATCAAAAATTGTCTGCTGCGGGTAATGGCGGTATAAAGGAGATTCCTTCTCAGCATCCTGTAATAGCTTTTAACAACAGGCATTATGACAATCGGAAATTCACTTCCCTGCGATTTATGGACAGAGCAGCAGTAAGCATGAGTGATCTGGTTCAAATCCTGCCTTGTGTATGTAGCTTCCGCACCATCAAAGGATACGACAATCATATCCTGTTTTTCCGTATTTTCCTTTGCGTAAAAAATAGAAACAATTTCACCCATATCCCCGTTAAAAACATTGTTCTCAGGCTGGTTGACAAGTTGAAGGACCTTATCGCCAATTCTGTATTTCACATCACCAAAGGACAGCTCTTTCCTCGATCCATCGGGATTTGGATTCAATATTTCCTGCAGTATTTCGTTTAGTCTGTCGATGCCTGCAGGTCCGCGATACATTGGGGCAAGCACCTGAATATCTTTAGAAGAATAACCTTTCTTTTTGGCATTAAGGACAACCTTTTCAACAACATCAGCAATTTGGCCCGGCTGGCATTTGATAAATGAACGGTCCGATTGCTGCGCAGTGATGTTCTCAGGAAGCTTGCCTTTTTTCATTTCATGTGCCAGTTCAATAATTGAAGACCCTTCAGCCTGCCTGTATATATCTGTTAAACGGACAGTTGGAATGCGTTCTGAGCGCAAAAGATCCTTCAAAACCTGGCCGGGACCCACTGAAGGCAGCTGGTCTTCGTCACCAACCAGTATTACTTGCATATTTTCAGGAAGAGCCTTGAAAAGCTGATTTGCAAGCCAAACATCAACCATTGATGTTTCATCTACAATTAAAATCCTGCCTTCCAGCGGACTCTCCTCGTGCCGGTCAAATCCTTCAGACCCATTCCATCCAAGAAGACGGTGAATCGTTACAGCTGGCAGCCCTGTTGATTCTGCCATCCGTTTTGCAGCCCTTCCTGTAGGGGCTGCCAGCAGGAAGGGAAAGGGCTCTTCCTTTTTATAATCTTTCAGTTCCAGGGAGCAGCCATGCAGCTCGGCATATAACTCAACAATCCCCTTAATAACGGTTGTTTTACCTGTCCCCGGCCCGCCGGTCAATATCAGCATGGGAGACATAAGAGCTGTTTGAATAGCTTCCTTTTGAGTTGGGGCATATTGGACACCCAGGCGCTCCTCCAAATTTCCAAGCGCCAAAAGAAATTCCGACTCCGGAAACTGTTCGTCATACTGGGTTTGCTTGAGGATCCGCTTAATATTGGTTACCAGTCCTTTTTCGGAAAAATAAAGAGATGGAAGAAAAATTCTCTGGCCTTCAGCCATGATCTTCCCTTCCTCTTCAAGCTTAATCAGTTCATTGGATATATCCCTGAATTCAATCAAATCACGTTTATTTTCTTCCAGCAGCTTCTTCACACTTTGCAGAAGAGGCTTTGCTTCAATATAAACATGGCCTGCCTGCATACTCTCCGTTTCCAGTATGTAGAGGCAGGCAGCTTTAATACGGTCAGGATGACTGCCTGATATGCCAATTTGATATCCCAGCTCATCAGCACGGCCAAAGCCGACCCCTTCTATATCCTCAACCAGCTTATAAGGGTTATTTTGAACGACTTCAATCGTCATTTCTTTATACACCTGATAAATTTTCATGGAAAGCTGCGGTCCAAACCCATATTGATTAAGAGCGATCATGGCTTGCTCAAGGCCCTGGTGTTCCATTAGCGTATCGTAAAGCAATTTAGCTTTTTCAGGTGACAGCTTGGGAACATTATCGAGGAGGGACGGCTGGTTTAGAATACGAGTAATCGCATCTTCTCCAAGTGTCTCCACGATTTGCTCGGCTGTTTTCTTGCCAATCCCTTTAAATAATTCACTTGATAAATAATTGGCTACGCCTTGTTTCGTCTGGGGAAGATCTTTCCTGTAATGGCTTGCATGGAATTGGATGCCGAACTTAGGGTGGTCTTTGAATTCACCATAAAAAATATAGGTTTCATGCTCATGCATCTTTGGAAGATAGCCGGTAATGACCGCTTCTTTTTCATCATAAGAGTCATTCGTTTCATCAACCCTAATGCGCACAACCGTATATAAGTTTTGCTCATTATGAAAGATTGTTACCAGATGTCTGCCCTTTATGAACTTCCCCTGTTCGGCAAAAAGATCCATGGAATCCTGTTTTTCCATTGTCTTTCCCTCCCCTTAAAACAACTTTAATTCAATTCACTGCCGCCCTTTTCAATCAGCTTTTTTCCGTAGCCCGCAAGCATATGGTCCGGCTGAATTTCCAGTGCCTTATTAAAGTAAGCAAGTGCTTCATTTTCGTCTTCCTTAAATCCATATGCTACTCCAAGATTGTAATAAGCATCTGCATGCTCCGGCTCAATTTCTATGCACTTTTTCATCTGCCCGATCGCTTCATCAATGTAATCCAGCTGTGCCAGGCATAATCCATATTGGAAATATGCTTCGGCATCATTTTCATTCAGCTCCGCACTTCGCTGCAAATAAGGCAAAGCCAGTCTGCCCTGGTCAAGGGCTGTAAGGGACATGCCAAGCATGAAGAAATTATCTGAAGTTTCCAGGCCTTTTTGCAGTGCTGTTTCAAACATCTTTTTAGCTTCGTCAAACTGCTGTAATTCATAATATAAATTTCCCGCACTGTAGTAAGCAGCACCGGCATTTTCATCAAGTCCTATTGCTTTCTCATAGAACTTGAGCGCTTTCTCGTTTTCTCCTACAGCAGATAACACATTTCCAAAGTTAATATAAGAAACAGGATCTGAAGGATTCTCTTCAATTGCTTCCATAAAAATCTTCGCTGCTTCTTCCCATTTTCCTTCTTGCATATATTGAATACCCATTTGGTTTTTATCCATTATCCATCACTCCATTCAAATCAAAGTATAGCATATTTGAATTCACCTTTTCCGCTGTCTTCTATTCCCGTAATAAAACCCCGATCCTTTGATAAGAATCGGGGTCCAGTCTTTTCTTAACCGACATAATCCAGCGGTTTGCCATCCTTGAAAATTTCATCAATTGTTCCGCCGCCAAGGCACTCGTCTCCATTATAAAAGACAACCGCCTGACCAGGGGTAACAGCCCGGATTGGCTCTTCAAAAATAACTTTGACCTTGCCATCTCCAATTATTTGAACCTTTACCCTGCTGTCAGCCTGCCGATATCTGAACTTAGCCGTACATTCAAATTCCTGCGGCTGTTCTGAATTTGTTACCCAGCTGGCATTAACAGCAATAATGGAGTCTGAATAGAGCATTTCATTGTGGAAGCCTTGTCCAACAAACAATACATTTCTTTTTAGGTCTTTACCGATTGCAAACCACGGTTCACCTGCTCCGCCAATGCCAAGTCCATGACGCTGTCCAATGGTATAATACATAAGACCATCATGCTTGCCGACAACTTTTCCGTCCATGGTTTCCATGTTTCCTGGCTGAGCCGGAAGGTAATTCCCAAGGAACTCCTTGAAGTTGCGCTCACCAATAAAGCAGATTCCCGTACTGTCTTTCTTTGCTGCAGTTGCCAATCCGGCTTCCTTCGCCAGTTCACGAACTTTGGATTTTTCAATATCGCCAATCGGGAACATCACTTTCTCAAGCTGTTCCTGTGTCAACTGGTTCAGGAAATACGTTTGGTCCTTATTATCATCAAGACCTCTCAGCATTTTGTATTCGCCATCCCTGAATTCCACACGTGCATAGTGGCCAGTCGCCAGATAGTCGGCGCCAAGGCTCATAGCATGTTCAAGGAATGCCTTAAATTTAATTTCTTTATTGCACATAACATCCGGATTGGGTGTCCGTCCTGCCTTATATTCTTCAAGGAAGTAGGTAAATACTTTATCCCAATATTGCTTTTCAAAGTTGACTGCATAATATGGGATACCAATTTGGTTGCATACCCTGATGACATCATTGTAGTCCTCTGTCGCGGTACAAACACCATTTTCGTCTGTATCATCCCAGTTTTTCATGAAGATGCCGATTACATCATACCCCTGTTCCTTCAAAAGCAGGGCCGCCACAGAAGAATCAACGCCTCCGGACATTCCAACCACTACACGGGTATCCTTTGGATCTTTGTTCATCTCTTTCACCTCAAATCTTCAGAAACCACACTTAGACGTGCATGTTTCCATTACCTTATCTATTTAGCCAGCCGCTTCACAATTTTGGCTGTTTGTACAGCTGCTTTTTCGACTTGTTCATTCGTGTTAAAAAGGCCGAAGCTGAAACGGATGGAATTTTGCAGTTTGTCTGATCCTTTTCCAAACATGCTGACAAGCACATGGGACGGATCGATGGAGCCTGCAGTACAAGCCGACCCGCTTGATGCTGCTATTCCAGCCAAATCAAGATTCACCAGCATGGCTTCAACATTTGTTCCAGGAAAGCTTAAGTTTAAAACATGAGGCAGGGAATAATCAAGCGATCCGTTCAGTTCATAAACAGCATCTTCCTGCTTCAGTTTATCCATGAACAGCATTTTAAAAGAATGCAGCTCTTCCCGCTTAGCTTCCATCTCCTTCTGAGTGATCCGGACAGCCTCCTGGAAGCCTGCAATAGATGGAACATTTTCTGTTCCTGCCCGGCGTTTCCTTTCTTGTTCACCGCCAAATAGCCGTGAAGAGAGCTTCACATCAGGATGAGCGAATAAAAAGCCGATCCCTTTTGGGCCATTGATTTTATGGGCGGAGACGGAAAGCAAATCCACTCTCAATTCCTGCACATTAATTTTTTCAAGCCCATAAGCCTGAACAGCATCGGTATGGAATTTGGCAGGATGTTCTGCCAATAACTCGCCGATTTCCTTGATAGGCTGAAGAGTCCCTATTTCATTATTTCCGTACATGATTGTTACAAGGACGGTATCCTCCCGCAAAGCATTTTCTACGTCCTTTACGGAAACACGCCCATTTTGATCAACAGGCAAATACGTTACCTCAAAGCCCTGTCTTTCAAGCTCTTCACACGCATGCAAAACCGCATGATGTTCAATTTGGGTTGTAATAATGTGTTTGCCCCTATGGCGGCAGGATTCAGCCGTTCCAAAAATCGCATGATTATCAGCTTCTGTTCCGCCGCCTGTAAAAATAATGTCATTGGCTTTTGCACCAATACTGTTTGCTAAAGCAGATCTTGCTTCATCGACAATATGGCGTGCACTCCGCCCGAAATGATGAATGCTTGAGGGATTTCCATATTCAGATTTCATGACTTCAGTCATCCTGTCAATCACTTCAGGATGCATTGGCGAAGTTGCCGCATGGTCAAGGTATATTCTTTCCAAATTATTTCACCTACTTCATTTCGTCCTGCTGTTTGTATTTTCCACGAATTATTCCCTGATTATGGCCTAAATATAAAACATATAAGCATCCGATTCTCCGGTATCTGTATGGCTGGCAAGATCTTCAAGAGTTGTGTTATCAAGCACATCTTTCACAGCATCACGAATTCTCATCCACAGTTCTCTCTTTGCAGGCTCCTCATCTTCAATTCCTTCCACTGGACTGATCGGTCCTTCCAGAACTCTGATGATATCCCCGGCGGTAATTTTTGTCGGCTCTTTGCCTAAAATATATCCGCCGTATGCACCGCGGATGCTCTTAACAAGACCTGCGTTCCGAAGCGGAGCAATAAGCTGCTCCAGATAGTGCTCAGACAGATCATTCGTCTGGGCAATCGACTTTAACGATGTAGGACCTTCCCCATGCTTTTTAGCTAATTCAATCATTATAGTTAAACCATAACGGCCTTTAGTAGATATTTTCATCAGCTTGCACCTCTATCCTTTTCTTTAAGCATTTGATTCGAATAAGTATCCTTTTCTTTAAGCTTTGCCAAAAATCGGTCAGTTAAAGCCTGGCACTGCGGCAAAGCTGCTCCTACAATCGGCCCGACTGCCAAACTGAGTACAATGGTGCCCCAAAAAACAGGTCCTCCCAGCTGCCAACCAACTGTCAGCACAGCAATTTCCATTAAGGCTCTGACATTTCTAACCTTCCAGCCGGTTTTTGCTGTCAATGCAATCATCAGGCTATCCCTCGGCCCGGCTCCGAGCTGAGCCGAAATATACAGCCCCATCCCATAGCAATAAACAACTATACCAAAACCAAACATGGCCATTTTCCCCGCCAGCCCAATTGGTGTCTGCATAAAAGGCAAAAGCAAATAGGCGTCAATAAAAAGACCAATCAGTATCATATTCAAGAATGCACCGGCCTGTGGAAACTCCTTTGAAATCAGTGCTGCAGCAGCTAATATGAAGATCCCGACAATGATGGACCAGCTGCCTATCGTCAGTCCAAGCCGGTAGTACAGCCCAACATGCAGAACATCCCAAGGGGTTGCCCCTATATCAGCTACTATTAACAAAACAATCCCCAGGCTCATGACAAGCAGCCCTATTAAATAAACCAAAAACCTGGGACCGATTTGCCCTTTATTTTTCAGTAACATGTGCACAACGCTCCCCATATGACCTGCAAAATTATATAAAATTTTAATCCTTAGTAAGATTATAGACTTTTGACATTATAGCATATTTTAGGGAGAAAAGGGGCCCGAGGGATTGAACCCCGGACAACTGGCAATGGCGGTTTAATTGATTCCACAGCAGGAAATGTTATGGTATCTTAAATAGAAAGCGAAAGCTTTGCTGAAAATTGATTGGCAGACTGCAGGCTGCCGGCAAAAGGCTGGAGTGATAACTTTGACCATTAAACCTCTTGCATTCCGGATGAGGCCGAGAACGATAGATGAAATCATCGGCCAGGAACATCTTGTTTCAGAAGGAAAAATTATTTATCGCATGGTGCAGGCTAAGCAGCTCTCATCGATGATTCTGTACGGGCCTCCAGGTATAGGGAAGACGTCGATTGCAAGTGCCATTGCTGGAAGCACCAAATATGCTTTCCGCACTTTAAATGCAGTGACTAATAATAAAAAAGATATGGAAGTGGTAGCAGCAGAGGCAAAAATGTCGGGAAAGGTCATTCTGCTGCTGGATGAAGTCCATAGGCTGGATAAAGGAAAACAGGATTTTCTGCTTCCCTATCTGGAAAATGGCAGCATCACTTTAATTGGTGCCACAACCAGCAATCCATATCATGCAATAAATCCTGCGATCAGAAGCCGATGTCAAATTTTTGAACTGAAGCCGCTGTCAGCAGATGAAATAAAAAAAGCACTGGCAAGGGCATTGCAGGATAAGGAACGGGGCCTTGGCAATAAACATACCGATGTTACCGATGAAGCTCTAACACACCTGGCAACTGCTTCAAATGGCGATGTCAGAAGCTCACTTAATGCCTTGGAACTGGCTGTGCTTTCAACAAAAGAGGATGAAGAAGGCACCATTAAGATTGACTTGTCTGTTGCAGAGGAATGCATTCAGCGAAAAAGCTTTACACACGATAAAGATGGGGATGCCCATTACGATGTATTATCCGGTTTTCAAAAGTCTATCCGCGGAAGCGATGTAAATGCTGCACTGCACTATTTGGGAAGATTAATTGAAGCAGGCGATCTGCAGAGCATAAGCAGAAGACTGCTGGTTATCGCCTATGAAGATATTGGACTGGCATCACCGCAAGCCGGAGCCAGGACTCTTGCAGCCATCGAAACAGCGGAAAGAATTGGATTCCCGGAAGCAAGGATACCGCTTGCAAATGCGGTCATAGAGCTTTGCTTATCTCCAAAGTCCAATTCGGCATACAAAGCCTTGGATTCTGCAATTGCAGATATTCGCGCAGGCAAAAGCGGTGAAGTCCCCGATCATCTGAAGGACGCCCACTACAAAGGTGCAAAAGAGCTTGGAAGAGGCATCGGCTATCTGTACCCTCACGATTATGAAACGGGCTGGGTCAAACAGCAATACCTGCCGGACAGAATAAAAAACAAGGTATATTATCAGCCTAAGAAAACGGGCAAATTTGAACAGGCATTGGCTTCAATTTATGAAAAACTCCTTAAATAGCAAAAGGTCTGGCTGCGATGCCGGACCTTTTCTTATTTACTTCTAAGCAGAAACATCTCTTTTATTAAATACATAAAATGCAAGCACCTGGAAAAGCAGGAAGTAGATTAATATATTCATGATTGAAAATCCAAGCGTCATTCCCTGAACCATTGGAACTCCTTCATAATATTGAAGAAGATCTGTATTGGCAAAAAGGCTGTACTTGGCCCAATCATACTTCATGGCAATCAGCCTTGTGACCTGCCCTCCCATAAACATCAGAAACAGAGAAAGTCCTATTGCCAGAGAGCTATTCCTGAAAACCGCTGAAATCATAAAAGCCATGGTTGCAAGCATAAGCATATTAATGGATTTAAGGCCATAATAAGCTATCAGATGAAGTCCCATGCTTTGTTCTTGCACTGTCCCATTGTAATAATATAAATAAGGAATTGCTTTTTCAGGGAATCCAAAGAGGAGACCGCCAAGAAGTGCTGAATATCCGAAGAGGACGGCCAGCAGCATCAGACCGAACAAAATCACGGTAATATACTTTGCTCCCAGGATTTTTACTCTTTTGATAGGCCTAATCAAAAGAAGTTTGATGGTTCCCCATGTAAACTCACTCGCCACGATCCCCCCGGCAATGATGATGGTAAACAGGCCGGCAAATTCAATCAGCTGAGAGGTATCGGACACAAATCCCCAGATAGAGTATTCCTCATTAGGTGAAATATCATGTTGAATTCGGTATTTATTAAGGGCAATCTCTCTCTGATACTGTTCCTTCATGTCTCTGGGAACCATTTCCCCCATTTCTTCAAGCTGTTTTTGATAGCTTTCGTTTTGAGTCTGCAAACCCCTTTTCCATTCTGTATTATCAGGGACTGTTCCCCCGCTTTCCTGATATTTTATAAAGGCGCCTGCAACAGTCGTCATGATTAAAAGCAGTCCAATCATGACATAAGTCCCCGGACGCCTAAAAATCTTCATCCATTCATTTTGAATCAGTCCGGGCATGTCCGGCACCTCCTTTGAATTCAGTAACTTCCAGGAAGCGATCTTCCAAGGTTTTGGTTACTTCACGGACAGCAAATATTTTAACATCTGTACGTACAAACTCCTTTATCATCTCAGGTATTCCATCACGGACAAGTGGAAGAAACACGCTGTTTTCAGTGACCTGTATCGGCAATTCAGGGTATATACTCTTTAACATTCTTTGTGCTTTATCAGGGTCATCCACTTCCACTTCATAAACCTTTTCATTTCCCTGTACAAAATCATTGATGTGCTGAACATCAATCAACTTCCCGTTTTGAATAATGCCGATTCTGTCGCACATCATTTCCATTTCAGATAATAAGTGGCTGGATACAATAACAGCCATATCTCTGTCTCTCGCAAGCATCCTCAGGTGATCCCGAATCTCTCTGATACCCGCCGGATCTAGCCCATTCGTAGGCTCATCCAGAACCAGGATTTGGGGATCATGCAAAAGACACTGCGCCAGACCAAGTCTCTGCCTCATTCCAAGTGAGTATGTCCTCACTTTATCATGTATCCGATCTGTCAGGCCTATCAGCTCGACAGTCTCATCAATTTTCTCCTTTGTCACACCTTTTGACATTCGTGCATAATGGATTAGATTTTGATAACCTGACAAAAACTTATACATCTCAGGATTTTCTACAATGGCTCCAATATGGGAAACCGCTTTTTCAAAATCTGTTTTAATGCTGCTGCCGAGAATTTTTATGTCCCCGGAAGTAATGCCTATCAAGCCCACCAGCATTCGAATAGTGGTGGTTTTACCTGCACCGTTTGGGCCAAGGAAACCGAATACCTCACCCTTTTTCACGTCAAAGCTGACAGAATCAATAATCGTTCTTCCTTTAATCACTTTTGTAACATCCTGTATTTCTACAAGAGTGTCCATGTATTCATCCTCCTCCCAGCTGGTAATGCTTTGTCCATTTTTTGCAGACGTCTTTAATGCAGGGATCAAAATTAGATTTGCTCCTTGCTATTTTACCTTTCACGGGCTGAGAATGGAATATTTTCATCTATTAAGGTGACGATAAGCCTAACAATCGTATTCTCGAGGTGATCAAAGAAATGAAGGAACGGAAAGACATATGGAAGCCGGAAGAGGATCAATTACTCGAAGAGACAGTACTTGAATACACAGCAAATGGCGATTCAAAAGCATCAGCCTTTAAGAAGGCAAGTACCGAGCTTGGCCGTACAGTTTCAGCCTGCCAATATCGCTGGAACATGGTCATAACCAAAAGGAAAGATTATGGATCCGAAGAGTTAAGGAATACTGCAGGCTCTCTAACACATGAAACTCCTGACAATGTTCCGCCCTCCAATTTGGCTCAAATCATACACTTCTTAAGAAATTTCGCCAAAACACAGCCTGATCCTGATCAAATGAAAGAAAATAAATGTCTGCACGAAGAACAAATGCAATTAAAACTTCAAAATGAGCAGTTAATTAAAAGGTTGAAGGAAAAAGAAGCGGAATATAAAAATCAGCTTTTGCAATATGAGGAAATGGCAAGCATCCTAAAAGAAGCAGACCAGCTGCTCAAGAATGACAGCATAGAAGAGAAAAGAGCTGTTCATTAATTGCAGCCGATTGAAGAAAATTAACATGCGCAAAGACCGGCCTTCAGAAAGCCGGTCTCTTTTCAGTCATTTACACGGGCAATTTTTATATCGCTTAAAAGTTCTCTGGTCACATAGCTGGCCATAATTAAACCTGCAACAGAAGGAACAAAAGCGTTAGAAGATGGCGGCATTTTGGCCTTTCTGATTTCTGCATCATCTTTTCCAACTGTTTTTCTGACATCTTCCCGGATAACAATCGGGCTTTCATCGGAAAATACAACGGGAACACCTTTTCTGATGCCTTCTTTTCTCAGGCGTGTGCGGATAACCTTAGCAATCGGGTCAGTATGAGTTTTGAAGATATCAGCAATCTGGAACCTGGTTGGATCCATCTTATTTGCAGCACCCATGCTTGAGATCATTGGAATCCCTCTATTCAAGCATTCTTTTATTAGATGAATTTTATAGGCAATTGTATCGGAAGCATCAACTACAAAGTCGAGACCGTAATCAAAGAATTGCTCATAGGTTTCTTCTGTATAAAACATTTTCAAAGCAATCACTTCACAGTCAGGATTGATATCCTTAATTCTTTCTTTCATTAAATCCACCTTTGGTTTCCCGACAGTGGATAATAAAGCGATGACCTGTCTGTTCACATTTGTAATATCTACATCGTCTTTATCAACCAGCACAAGCCGGCCAACGCCGGAACGCGCCAATGCTTCCGCTGCAAAAGAACCAACTCCGCCGATGCCTAGTACTGCAACGGTGCTATTTTTCATTTTTTCGAGGCCTTCTTTGCCAATAGCCAATTCATTCCTGGAAAATTGGTGAAGCATATTTATATCAACTCCATCAGATGTTATTTAATAAGCATGTATTTTCTTATACCCGATAATGAATATATCATACTTGAATTTTAAAGCAAGTAGTTCTATGGGATTAATGATATTAACATTTAAGCTTAAATTCAAACTTCTCTCCAATAGTGTTCACAGCATTATCTTATTTAAACTTATCTTCTTATCAGTGATCATACTAAACAGGACAAATAAAAAACCCATGCCCGCTGGCATGGATTATAAATATCGTATGTACTAAAGAGTCCCAATCGTGCCGTCGCTGTTGATGCCCTCGTTTTGAACCCGCACTCAGCAGGTGGGTGTCCTGTTTCCTGCGTTTGTAAGTCCTCATCCATGAGGCATTTACGCTGCTGGAAAACTCCGGACTCCCGAAGGAATAATGTTGGTCAAAATTTCAGGTTTTACAACGAACACATCAGGACTCTTTATTTATTGATATGATCATATCACACGATTTCGTCTTTTTCAAGCTGATAAAGTGGAGATAACAGGGACAAATATATCCATTTTATTCCTTGAAATTAGAAAGTATGCCTAAAAATCAGGAGTAACTTCCCGGTTTATATTTCTGAAAAATGAATTTTTTCTCCCGATTAACCATTAAATAGGAAATTACTCACTTTTTTTCAAATTAAGCGCTAAATGCAAATCATTAAGCTGTGACTGGCTGACTTCCCCTGGAGCTTCTGTAAGCACACAGCTCGCACTGGCTGTTTTAGGAAAAGCAATTGTATCCCTCAGGTTTGTTCTGCCGGCCAATAGCATCACGAGTCTGTCCAACCCAAGGGCAATACCGCCATGCGGAGGAGTGCCATATTCAAATGCTTCAAGAAGGAAACCAAACTGTTCTACGGCTTCCTCTTTTGAGAAGCCAAGCACACTGAACATTTTCTCCTGAACATCTCTTTCGAAAATACGCAATGATCCGCCGCCAAGCTCGTAGCCATTTAATACAAGGTCATATGCTTGTGCACGGACCCCGGCAGGATCTTTATCAAGAAGATCTAAATCTTCTCTGGCAGGCATTGTAAATGGATGATGGGCTGCATAATATCGGCCTTCTTCTTCATCGTACTCCAAAAGCGGCCAGTCTGTAACCCAAAGGAAATTAAATTTGCTTTGATCAATCAGCTCTAGCTCTTTTCCAAGCTTTAATCGCAGAGCGCCCAGTGCATCAGCGACAACATTCTTCTTATCAGCAACAAAGAGGAGCAAGTCTCCTGGTTCTGCCGCTAAAGCGGAATAGAATGATTTTTGCTCTTCCTCAGTCACAAACTTGGCAATCGGGCCTTTTAATCCGTCCTCTTCAGCTTTTAACCACGCAAGTCCTTTTGCACCATATACAGCTGCAAACTCTGTTAGAGCATCAATATCTTTTCGGGAATACTTTCCGGCGCCATTTTTCACATTAATGGCCTTAACCTGCCCCCCGGAAGCTACTGCTCCGGCAAACACTTTGAAGCTTGACTCTTTCACTATTTCCGACAGATCCGTTAATTCCATCCCAAAGCGTGTATCCGGCTTATCAGAACCAAAGCGGTCCATCGCCTCCTGATAGGTCATGCGCGGGAATGGAAGCTGGACATCATGGCCTTTCACTTCATTCATGACCTTTTCCATCATGTTTTCCATCAGGCCGATGATTTCTTCCTGGCTCATAAAACTCATTTCGATGTCGACCTGAGTAAATTCAGGCTGGCGGTCTGCCCGCAGGTCTTCATCACGGAAGCATCGGGCAATTTGGTAATAGCGTTCAAATCCGCCGACCATTAATAGCTGCTTAAAGATTTGAGGGGATTGCGGAAGAGCATAGAACTCACCTGGATGCACGCGGCTTGGAACTAAATAATCACGGGCTCCTTCAGGGGTGCTCTTCGTTAAGATCGGTGTTTCTACATCAAGAAACCCTTCGCTGTCAAGAAAATCCCTCATAGCTTTTGTTACTTGATGACGCATTTTAAAGGTATCAAACATAACTGGACGTCTCAAATCCAGATAACGGTATTTTAAGCGGACATCTTCGGAAACATCCGTTTTATCATCAATGACAAAAGGAGGTGTTTTTGCTTCATTGATGATCTTCACTTTCTCTGCTTTAATCTCAATCCGCCCTGTTTTCAAGTTCTCATTGATAGTGCCTTCTTCGCGCGCAATTACTTCTCCCTCTATATCAAGCACAAATTCATTGCGGATTTTTTCAGCCGCTGCAAGAGCTTCCGGGGAAACTTCCGGATTGAATACAACCTGAACTATGCCAGTGCGGTCACGAAGATCTACAAAGATCAGGCCGCCCAAATCCCGGCGCTTTTGCACCCAGCCTTTTAACCTTACTTTTTCTCCTATAGCTTTTTCGGTTACTTCCCCGCAAAAATACGTTCGCCCAAACATACTAATTCCTCCTGTAAACACAAGTTTATGATTGATAAAGTGCTGTGAATTTCTCTATAAACGAATCAAGTTCAACCTCTGTTTGCTCCCCTGATTCCATCGATTTAACATTAATTTTATTCGCTTTAAGCTCATCTTCGCCCAGGACAGCAACAAATTTCGCATTTGAACGGTCTGCTGCTTTAAACTGTGCTTTAATTTTTCTGTCAAGATAATCTCTTTCAGCAGAATATCCTGCCATCCGCAGTTTTTGAAGAAGTCCCACTGTATAATCCTTTGCTTCCTCTCCAAGGGATACAAGGTAGCAATCAATGCTCTTAGCAAGAGGCAGATCGACCTTTTCTGCTTCAAGAGCAGCAATGAATCGCTCGATACTTAAAGCAAACCCAATTCCCGGCGCTTCAGGACCGCCAATTTCCTCAGTGAGGCCATTGTATCGTCCGCCGCCGCATAGAGTAGTTATAGCTCCAAAACCTTCGGAATCACTCATAATTTCAAAAGCCGTATGATTATAATAATCCAGGCCGCGAACAAGATTTGGATCGACCGTAAAGTCAATATCCAGGTTCTTTAAATACTTTTGAACCTTCTCGAAGTATGCTTTTGAATAATCATTTAAGTAATCAATAATGGATGGAGCAGATTTCATCAGTTCATGTTCACGGTCTTGTTTACAGTCCAGGATGCGCATTGGATTTTTCTCAAGACGGTTCTGGCAATCCTGGCAAAACTCACCGATCCGCGGCTTAAAGTGGTTGACCAGGGCCTCTCTGTGAGCAGTTCGGCTTTCTTTATCTCCCAGGCTGTTCACAATCAATTTAAGCTTTTGCAGGCCCATGCTTTTATAAAGTGACATTGCCAGTGCAATTACTTCTGCATCAATTGCAGGATCAGCACTGCCGATTGCTTCGACGCCGAACTGGACAAACTGGCGGAAGCGACCAGCTTGTGGGCGTTCATAACGGAACATAGGCCCCATATAATAAAGCTTTACAGGCTGGCTTGCATCGCCATGCATTTTATGCTCAACAAATGATCTTACAGTTGAAGCTGTTCCTTCAGGGCGAAGGGTCAGACTGCGGCCGCCACGGTCTTCAAACGTATACATTTCTTTTTGAACAATATCCGTTGTGTCTCCTACACTGCGCAGGAATAATTCAGTATGTTCAAATATAGGTGTTCTGATCTCACGATATTGAAACTTCTCACAAAGCTCCCTTGCTTTTTCTTCAATCAATTGCCATTTCTCAACTTCTCCCGGCAGAATGTCCTGCGTTCCCCTGGGTATTCGAATTGACATGGAAAATTACCTCCTAATACAAAATGATAAGTATGTATGAAATTTTGGATTTGCAATCGGAAAAATAAAAAAACCCCCGCCTCCTTGTATATTAAATACAAGGGACGAGAGTCTGTTTTTCCCGTGGTGCCACCCTAGTTGAAGCCTATAAATAGACTTCCTCTTTTACAGTTAACGCCTGTTAACGTTCAGCTCCTACTAAAGATCAGGCCTTTTTCAGAGAGAAACCTACGAAGTGTTCTTTCGTTAAATCATCATGTGAGAATGCTTTCAGCCGGGCGGCATTCTCTCTCTTTTCATGTGGGGTTTAACTACTCTTCTCCATCAATGGTTTATTATCGAAAAGCAGAAACGCCTAGGTCAGCGCTGCAGCTAGACATTAAATTGTTTTGTCATTTTATTTATATTATAATACGGAGCATTTCCGTCAATGTCAAGACTAAAAACGTTATGATCGTTCCAGTCTTTTTTTCAGTTTTCTTACATCCCTGAGAGATAGTCCAAACTCTGACGCGAGTTCAATCATGTTTGAGTTCTGTTCTTTTTGTATAAAATCATGAAAATCTACCCCGAACAGCTGATTTTCACCAGATTGTGCAGACATCCCATTTTCTCCAAATCTCATTGTGCTCACCCTTTTTTATGTAGTCTGTACTATTCTTGCCATTTTCAGATGAAATGTTTCATAACGGACAAATTAAATTCCCCAGCTAAAATTGATGGCTGCTAATCCGATATTAGAAGGGATATTGCACAAGATGGAGAATTATTTTAGGACCAAAGTTATCTTGACTGCGTGCACCTTGTTTGTTTTTCTTTTAATAAGGATTTCTATTATGAAAGGAGGCTGCCTGTTGAAGAAAAGAAAGCCGATTATTCTCGTCATATGCCTTATGCTTTTAGCTGGCATAACACAGACGGAAACACAGGTTAAAGCTGAAAACAGTTCTGTAACAATCACCACCAATAATCTTAACGTCCGACAAGGGCCAGGTTTAAGCTACCCCATTCTGGGACAAGCCCAGAAAGGAGATCAATTTAACACCCTTTCCCGTGAAGGGGAATGGATAAAAATTAATTTCCAGGGGGAAACTGGATATGTTGCAAGCTGGCTTGTTTTCAATTCGACTTCAAATCAGACAGGTGAAAAAACTGCGGGGAAAAATTCCCAGGCGGTTATCACAACAGATGGCCTTAGGGTGAGAAAGGGACCTGGGACAAGTTACGGAGTTCTGGGGACTATCCAAAAAGGAACAGCCTATAAGGTCAAGAGCACAGAAGGAAGCTGGGTTAAAATTCAAACTCCTTATGGAGATGGATGGGTGGCAAATGAATTTGTCAAATTCAGCGGCACACAAAAGAAAAGTTCATCCAGCAGCAGCCAAACCGGGAAGATCACAGCAAACTCTCTAAATGTGAGAAACAAGCCTTCTCTTCAAAGTGACATCATAGGCAAACTTAATTCGGGGGAAACAGTTGCCGTTCTTTCTCAAAATGACAGCTGGACAGAAATCTCTTTCTCGGGAAATAAAGGATGGATCAGCAGCCAATATATTACGGTTCAATCCTCACAATCAGAAAGCAAACCAAAACAGTCATCATCCGGGAAAACCGGCACTGTAACTGCAACCTCTTTAACCGTAAGAAACAACGCATCGTTAAATGGGAAACCAATTGGTTCAGTTGCCAAAGGCCAAACTTTCTCCATTCTTGAAGAAGCTGATAATTGGGTAAAGATTGAATTTCGGCCTGGTTTTTATGGCTGGGCGGCAAGCTGGTTCATAGACATAACAGCAGAAAAAAATTCCGGATCTTCTCAGCAAAATGTAAACGGCAGTTCTGCAATTATCTTACATAACGGATCAAATATTAGAAAAAAAGCGAGTACCCAGTCAGATGTCGTTCACAGGGCAAACAAAGGAGACAACTTTGAAATTATCAGTCTAAATAATGATTGGTATGAAATTCGCCTGCCAAACGGCGGAAAGGGTTTTGTAGCCGGCTGGATCGTCACGGTTGAAGGATCTGCACCTGCAGTAACAAAGCCGGGAGCAGAAAAACATTTAAAAAATAAAACAATTGTCCTTGATCCAGGTCATGGCGGCCGTGATAACGGTACAACAGGCGCAAGAGGAACACGTGAAAAGGATATTACAATCAGGACTGCTCAATTGCTCGCCGAAAAATTAAGGGCTGCCGGGGCTAATGTCATTCTGACCAGGAGCGGGGATACCTACTTGCCGCTTCCTTCGAGAGTAGGGATCTCACATCATCATAATGCAGATGCTTTTATCAGCATTCATTATGACAGCACTTCGGACCGGACTGCAAGAGGAGCGACTACCTATTACTACCATCCTTTCCAAAAGGAAATTGCAGCCAATATCCACTCCAATATAACAGCAATGACAAACCTGAGAGATCGGGGCTATAGAGTCGGTGATTATCATGTAATCAGAGAGAACAAACGAAATGCAGTTCTGATCGAACTCGGATACCTGAGCAATCCGGCAGAAGAAGCCCTGATAGCTTCTGCACAGTATCAGCAATCTGCAGCAGCAGGAATTTATCAGGGGCTTGCACGATATTTTAAGAATTAGCAGAAAGCCCCGGCACTCACATTGAGATGCCGGGGCTTTTTGCATTCATTATTTGCTTTCTAATATTAAGGTAACAGGCCCATCGTTAGTTAACTGAACATCCATCATGGCGCCGAATTCACCTGTTTCCACTTTAAGGCCTTTTGCTTCCAGAAACCGGTTGAAAGCATCATATATTTTAACGGCATGTGCAGGCTTTGCCGCTTCCATGAAATTGGGACGTCTGCCTTTTCGACAATCTCCATATAATGTAAATTGAGAGACCGAAAGAATTTCACCTTCCTGGTCGAGCAGTGATAAATTCATTTTGCCTGTGTCATCTTCAAAGACGCGAAGATTGGCAATCTTATCAGCCAGAAAAGCTGCGTCCTCTTCATTATCTTCGTGGGTGACTCCAACGAGCAAAACAAACCCCTTATTGATGCTTCCGACGGTTTCTCCGTCCACCGTTACGCTGGCTTCTTTGCTTCGCTGCACTACAACACGCATTCTATCTGCTCCCTTTAGTTCATGATCCTTCTTACTGCATATATATCTGGGATTTGCTTTATCCGCTCCACAACCCTTTGCAGGTGGCTTACATTGTGTATAGCAATGGACATATTAATCGTTGCTGATTTGTTTCGGTCCGAACGGCCTGATACGGCTGAGATGTTGGTTTTCGTTTCATTAACAGCCTGAAGAACCTCGTTCAATAAACCTCTGCGATCATATCCGGTAATTTCAATTTCAACATTGTATTCTTTCCGGTCATTTAATGCTGTTTCCCACTCTACAGGGATGAGCCTCTGTTTTGCATCATCCGTGTCGATATTAGGGCAATCATCCCGGTGTACAGAGACACCTCTGCCCTTTGTAATAAAACCGACGATTTCATCACCGGGGACAGGATTACAGCAGCGGGAAAGGCGAATGAGCAGGTTATCAATGCCGGACACCCGGACACCTGATTCGCGTTTTTTAGCTGAAGTAAATGTCTTCAGTTCCGAAACAGCATTTGTAATATCCGAGGTTTGTTCAAGGTCGCGCTTCTTGCGCCATTTTTCAGTAAGCCTGTTGGCAACCTGAAGGGCTGTTACCCCATTATAGCCAACAGCTGCATACATATCTTCCTCGGTGGCGAAATTGAATTTCTCTGCAATTCTTTTGACATTATCAGGGGTCAGGATTTCCTTCAACTCGAAATCCATATTGCGGATCTCCCGCTCAACAAGCTCTTTCCCTTTTTCCACATTTTCTTCTTTTCTCTGCTTTTTGAAGAAAGTCCGAATTCTATTTTTAGCCTGTGAAGTCTGGGCCAGCTTCAGCCAGTCTTTACTTGGCCCATAGGAATGCTTGGATGTCAGAATTTCAATGATATCTCCGGTTTTCAGCTTATAATCCAGGGTCACCATTTTCCCATTCACTTTGGCGCCGATTGTCTTGTTTCCTATTTCCGAGTGTATCCGGTAAGCAAAGTCAATTGGGACTGATCCGGAAGGAAGCTCGATGACGTCCCCTTTAGGAGTAAAAACAAACACCATATCGGAAAACAAATCAATTTTCAATGATTCCATGAATTCTTCGGCATTTGCCGCATCATCCTGGAATTCCAGGATTTCACGGAACCAGGTCAGCTTCTCCTCAAAAGAAGAGCCTTCATTCACTCTTTTTCCTTCTTTATAAGCCCAATGGGCAGCAATACCAAACTCTGCAATTCTGTGCATATCCATGGTGCGGATCTGGACTTCCAGAGGGTCGCCCTTTGGTCCGATCACCGTAGTATGAAGTGACTGATACATATTCTGTTTAGGCATGGCAATATAATCTTTGAAGCGGCCGGGCATTGGCTTCCAGCATGTATGAATAATCCCGAGAACCGCATAGCAATCCTTAATGCTGTTAACCACAATGCGTACAGCCAGCAAGTCATATATCTCATTGAATTGCTTATTTTGCAGCGCCATTTTACGGTAGATGCTGTAAATATGCTTAGGGCGCCCGGAGATTTCTGATTTAATTGAGACCTCTGACATTCTGCTTCTCATAACATTTATTACATCATCTAGATACTCTTCCCGCTCTGCCCTTTTTTTCTTCATCAGGTTTACAATCCGGTAATACTGTTGCGGATTTAGGTACCTTAAGGCTGTATCTTCAAGCTCCCACTTAATTTTGGAAATTCCAAGCCTATGGGCAAGAGGTGCAAAAATTTCAAGTGTTTCATTTGAAATGCGGCGCTGCTTTTCAGCCGGCAGATGCTTAAGTGTCCGCATATTATGAAGGCGGTCAGCAAGCTTAATCAAAATCACACGGATGTCCTGGGCCATAGCCACAAACATTTTCCGGTGGTTTTCAGCCTGCTGCTCTTCCTGTGATTTATATTTTATTTTCCCCAGCTTCGTTACACCATCGACAAGCATGGCCACTTCAGAATTGAAGGCTTCTTCGATATTCTCCAATGAGACTTCGGTGTCTTCAACCACATCGTGAAGAAAGCCGGCTGCAACCGTAGACGGATCCATCTCCAGATCAGCAAGGATGCCTGCTACCTGGATCGGATGGATGATGTATGGTTCACCGGATTTTCTATATTGTTCACGGTGGGCATGCTTGGCAAACTCGTATGCTTTTTTAACAAGCTCTGCATGCTCATCGTTTAAATATTCTTTTGCCCTGTTGATGACTTGCTCGGCGGTCAGAACTTGATCGTTCGCCATGGAATCACCTTTATCTCCCTGAATTTTATGCAGTTGCATAATGTAATAATTTTAAAATTGATAATGAATAACAAGTTATTAAAAAAATTGATATTGCTACTATTATCGAAAAAAAAAGTGAAGATGTAAAGGGATAGTCTGTTATTTTTATGGGAATAACAAAAATTTTGTCGTATTTTGTCCGAATTCCTTTATTGTTTTTCCATAAATGGATTTGGAAGCACTTTATAGACTATTTTAAAATATAAATTAAAGGGCTTTTTTCGTATAAATTATTGTTTTTCGCTTATCCATATTGTCCGTGATTTACGCTCCAGGCTGCTCCCCTTCCGCGGGGCAGGCGTTGAGTCTCCACGACGATCCTCGTATGCGGGGTCTCACCTGTTCCGCTACAATCAGCTCAGTATATATAATACAGAATGCACCAAACCTTGAGAAAACAGCCAATTAAAAAGAGCGCCATTTCTTCTGGCGCTCTCTTTGTATAAAAAATTAATACTGCATCAATGTCAGAATGTCATAGTTATCCAGCTTTTTACGCCCATCAAGGTATGTTAACTCGATAAGGAATGCAATGCCTGCCACTACTCCGCCAAGTTCTTCAACCAGCTGGATGGTTGCATCGATTGTTCCGCCTGTTGCAAGGAGGTCATCAGTGATCAGGACTCTTTGCCCTGGTTTGATGGCATCTTTATGAATAGTTAATACATCTTTGCCATATTCAAGGCCATAATTAACCTTGACTGTTTCACGTGGAAGTTTCCCTTCTTTGCGGACTGGTGCAAAGCCTACACCTAGAGAATAAGCTACAGGGCAGCCAATGATGAATCCGCGGGCTTCAGGGCCAACTACCAGGTCAATCTTCTTTTCGCGTGCATATTCAACAATTTGATCAGTAGCATATTTATACGCTTCACCATTGTCCATAAGTGTTGTAATATCTTTAAATTTAATGCCTGGCTTCGGCCAATCTTCTACAATTGTTATATACTGTTTTAAGTCCATTTTTCTTCCTTTGCCTCCTCATGTTTTACAGCCCCTTGCATAACTTCATCAAACCAGTCTTTGAGCTGCTGAAAGGATGAATAGAGCAAATCGCTCTCAAGAGTGTATTGTGCCTGTTTAAGCTGATAAGTTCGTGAATCAGCTAAATCCCGTTTAGTGGATGTATTGTTTAACGAAATGACACCATTATTTATTTTAACAAATTCCAATTCAAAAAACACTTGAGACATAAAATCTACCGTCTCCCTGCTCCAACCCTTATGCTTGGCTATATCATTCCCATGACGCCTGATATCAATTGAACCTTTTTTAGCAATCAGGGCAAAATACCATTTAAAATGGTCTCTTGTGGGCAGTGTGCTGAAATAGTCACTGTCTTCTTTATAGAAATGAGCATAGATTCTGGCAGGTTTTTTGCCGGAGAAAACATGTGCAAGGATTTCCTTTGAAGGCGGCAAATCAGCCAGTACAACGTTTGAGCCTTCTAGTTTTAAGGCTTCTGCATCTTCTGCAGATGTTATTTTCACCATGTTTTCACCTGCAAATGTCTTATATTTAGAAATATATTCCTCATTAAAAAATATCCAGGTTGTGTTTGCCTCAGGAATGACACCTTGAAGCCTTTCAAGCCGTTTTAAACTCCGGATATCAAACAGCTGCCAGGAGTTTACTGCCATATCCTGCAGGAAAATTTGCGGTTTTTTAATATTATTCCATTCATTAATGGATAATTCACCAATAACGGACAGCTTGGAGTATGGTGAAATATGCTCATGCAAATGCCCAAGCCCAAAACCGATCCCATCAAGTGAAGATCCATCATTCTCGATTGTGACTTTAATATGGTTCTGTTCAGATCCGATCTTTCTCATAGCTGCAATATTAGCATCTTTTATCATTACTTTCGGTTTTGCATTCCCCATCCCAAATGGGGCAAGCAGCTGCATCTCTGCAATAGAAGAAAGATTGATATCTTTTATATGGAAAACCCCGTCAATGGAGGTTACAGGAATAAAATCTTCCTCAGTCAGCTGTTCATTTGCAAGAGCTTTTAGTCTGCTTCTCAGATCATCAACCGAATCAATGGATAAAGTCATACCCGCTGCCATCGGGTGCCCTCCAAAGTGGGGCAGAATGTCCCGGCATTCAGATAGATTTTTGAACAGATCAAAACCTTCTATACTTCTTGCTGAACCCTTCGCCAGCCCTTTTTCACTGTCATAACTAAGGACAATGGCCGGGCGGTAAAACTTTTCAACAAGCTTCGAAGCTACTATTCCGATTACCCCGGCGTTCCAGCCTTCTTTCCCAACAACAATAACTGAATGCTCACTGATTGGGAAATTTGTTTCAACCTCATGAACCGCTTGTGCTGCAATGTCATTGACAATAGCTTGCCTCTCTTTATTCAGCATTTCAATTTCTTCGGCAATGGCCTGTGCTTCATAAGGATCATTTGTCAGAAGCAAATCCACAGCAGGATTCGCGCTTTCAAGCCTTCCGGCTGCATTGAGACGAGGGCCGATTGTAAAACCGATCGTTTCCTCACTAATGGATGGAAGCTCGATTCGTGCCGCTTTAAACAAAGCATTCAAACCTGTATTTTTAGTTGATTTCAGTTTTTGAATCCCGCGCTTGGCAATAAGTCTGTTTTCTCCTGTTAAAGAAACAAGGTCAGCAATTGTGCCGATCGCAGCTATTTCCAAAAGGTGATCAGGCATTTCACCATACAGTGCATGTGCAAGCTTAAAGGCTACTCCAACACCGGCAAGTTCCCGAAATGGGTATCTGCTTTCCGGATGCTTAGGATGCACAATGGCCAATGCTTCAGGAAGCACAGGGCCGGGCTCATGGTGATCTGTAATGATCAAATCCATTCCAAGCTCTTTTGCAGTTTTTGCTTCATTTACAGCAGAGATTCCGGTATCTACAGTAATAATTAAACGGATGCCAGTTTCGGCTGCATGCTCAAAAGCCGGGATATTTGGCCCATAGCCTTCCGTAAAACGATTCGGTATGTAGAATTGGACATCAGCACCGAGATCTCTAAGCGCCATCATCATGACAGAAGTACTGGTCACACCATCCGCATCATAATCACCAAAAATTAAAATAGGTTCCTGTTTTTCAATGGCTTCTTTTATTCTGGAAACAGCAATTGCCATATCTGTCATTAAAAAAGGATCATGAAATTCCTGCTCATTATCCATCAGAAAATACCGTGCTGAATCAACGGTATCCATTCCGCGATTAATTAACAGCGATGCTGCAAGAGGAGAAATATTCAGTTCCTGTGAAAGCCGCTGTACTTTATCCTCTTCTGTTTGCCGAACAATCCATCGCGTTCTTGAATGTAACATACGTTCACCCCTCAGCTTATTCATTATACAAGAGGGGAAGGTGCGTTTCAATAAGTTAAAATCGGGTTAATCCATACAATTTTGGAAAGAAAAACAGGTGCTGCAGGTTACTTTTTGAGACCAAAAGAAAAACTTGAGCAAAAGCTCAAGCCTGTTCACTCAATGTATATCCCTATCCAGCTCTTTTTCAAGTTCTTCCTTATCAGCATTATCTTTTACAGAATTTCCTGCTTTAAGCTTTTCATTTTCCCTTTTTAGTAATTTCACTTGCCTCTGAAGTGAGTAAATGCGGACAATGCCGACAGAACCTACAATTAGCCCACCCATAAGAACAGATCCTAAAATCACTAGAATCAGCGGCCACCGGCTTTCCCCAAACAAGTAGTTAACCGTTACATTATCGACATTGATCACTGCAAAAACAGCCACGATCAGCGCAAATAAAAAACCCAATAATAAAGTCCATTGAAATTTCATTCTATCCTCTCCCTGATATATTCTCTAATTTATATGTTCTTCGCTGTAAGGATTAATGTGCACAAAGACATTTTGCACATTTTCCAATTGGAGCAGCTTGCGTTTTACTTCTTTGCCGACCCGGTGGCCATCCTCAACAGTCATATTCGGATCCACCGAGACTTTAATATCAACAATTACATAATGTCCGTGTTCCCTGGCATGCAGTTCATCAATCCTTTTAACCTGGTTGACGGATTCAGCCGTTTTGCGCATTTCAAGTGTATCTTCCTCATGAAGCACATGATCAAGTGTGCTATGAATGGATTCTTTCCCAAGCCGCCATGCCATCTTGAGAATCATAAGGGATACAATGAGGCCAGCCACCGGATCTGCATACTCAAGCCATTCAATCCCCATTCTTCCGCCAATAATTGCACAGCCAATACCTATTAAAGCTGCAATTGATGAATAAACATCTGAACGGTGTTCATAAGCATTTACAATTAAAGCATCACTGTTTAGTTTCTTTCCCAAATTATACTTATACCGAAACATTGATTCTTTCACAATAATAGAAACCAGCACTGCAGCTATTGCAATTGCTTTTGGTGGTTCAATTGGCGAAAAGAATGATTCAAATGATGATTTACCAATTTCAATTCCCACAAGGAACAGCAGGACGGCAACAATTATGGCTGCTATCAATTCTGCTTTTCCATGGCCATACGGGTGATCATCATCCGGCGGCTGTTTCGCAGCCCTCAGACCCAAATATACAGCAAAGGATCCGGCAACATCTGAAGCTGAATGAACCGCATCCGCCACCAGCGCTTTACTTCCTGAATAAACCCCAATTCCCCATTTGAGGGCGGCTAGAATAATATTGCCCACGATGCCAATTATAGCTGCAAATTCAGCTTTCTTAAAACGATCGTTATTTTCCAAAGCGATACTTCCTTCCTCCCTGATCTTGCTATTAGTTTATCCTATTTCCCGGAATCATTAACCAAATTCGTAAAATAGACAGCATCCTGACTTTTAAAAAAAACCCAGGCAATCGCCTGAGTTTTTTTTAATTATTACACTTGAGGTTCGTCACTGACTTTGCGTTTTTCTTTAACAGTGTGAATAACGCCTTTTTCTTTCAGTTCTTTGCCTTTCCATACTGCCCATATCTGTGCAGCAAGGAAAATGGATGAATAAGTACCTGCGATTAAACCGATCAGAAGTGCAAATGAGAAGTTTCTGATTGATTCACTTCCAAACACGAGCAGCGCAACGACTGTAAATACAACCGTTAAAACAGTATTCACAGAGCGGCCAAGCGTTTGGCGAAGACTCTTATTTACAACATCCGCTATATCTTCAAATGACTTGAGCTTTTTCTTTTTCTGCATATTCTCACGCATCCGGTCGAAGGTTACGATGGTATCATTGATCGAATAACCGACTACCGTCAGGACTGCCGCAATGAAGGTAATATCCACTTCAAAACGCGTAAAGCTAAATACAGCGATTATAAAGAAGGCATCATGCAGGAGCGCAAGAACTGCCGGAATCGCCATCTTGATCTCAAAACGAATGGATACATAAATGATAATGCCTACAGAGGCTATCGCAAGAGCTTTCAGTGCATTTTTAGCGAGTTCTTTTCCTACAGTTGGTGAAACTGTGCTGACATTCGGATCTTGACCGAATTTTTCATGAAAATGAGTCTTAACTTCTGCTATTTCGCCTTTAGTTAAAACATCTTTAAATCTAGCAACTCCAATATCTTTATTATCTCCTGAGATGACAATATCATCTGTCTCGATTCCAAGAGCTGATAATTCAGCTTGGAAATTTTCTTTTGTCATAGATTCACTTGCCCGCTGCTCGATCCGGGTACCACTGACAAAATCGATTCCTAGATTTAAGCGGAATATAGAAACAACAATGATTCCTGCTGAAATTAGAACAGCAGAAAGGATGAAAAACTTCTTGCGGTTTCCTACAAAATCAAACTTATCGAATTTGGTCGGCAAATCAAGGGTATCGTAATTTTCAGCAATATTTTTGATCTCACTTTTCTTAACACCAAACCAGCCTGGTTTTTTATCAAGAGCTTTACTATGGACCCAAAGCCCCATAAGCAGCCTTGTACCGTATACGGCAGTAATAAAGCTTGCCAGGATGCTTATTATAAGCATGGTTGCAAATCCCTTTACAGAACTTGTCCCATACATGAATAATACGGCTGCCGCTAGAATAGTTGTGATATTCGCATCAAAGATTGTAGAAAGTGAGTTTTTCTCTCCAGCCTGGAAAGCAGATTTGATTGTCCTGCCCACTTTCATCTCTTCACGAATTCTCTCATAGGTAATGATATTCGCATCAACAGCCATACCAACCCCCAGAATGAGCGCAGCTATACCAGGCAGCGTCAATACGCCATTCATCCAGTCAAAAACGAGTAAAATCAGATAAATATAGAAAGATAATGTAAGTGTCGCTATAAACCCAGGGAAACGATATACGGCAATCATGTAAATAAATATAATTGCAATGCCAATAATACCGGCAAGAATGGTCGTTTCCATTGCCTGCTCACCAAATTTAGCACCTACTGATGTTGAATAAACTTCATCGAGCTGTACAGGAAGGGATCCTGCATTCAATAAATCTGACAGTGTCTGTGCTTCTTCAACCGTAAAGTTCCCTACAATGGACACGGTATCCTGATTAAAGATCTGGCTTACCTGAGGAGCAGACAGATATTTGGGATCTTCTTTAGCCGATTCAGCCTTGAAAGAATCCTTGCCTTCTTCAAAATCAAGCCAGATGACAAGCAGGTTATTTGGCGTTCCCATGTTGACAATTTTTTCGGTTACATCTTTGAATTTTCCGGCACTTTTCAGTTTCAATGAAACGCTTGGCTTTCCATTTTCATCAAATGTCTGCTTTGCCCCATTTTCTGCAAGGTCTGAACCATCCATCATTATTTGATCATTAACATCTCTGAATGAAAGATTTGCTTCGGTAGACAGAATTTCCCTTGCCTTATTCTGATCTGTTACACCAGCAAGCTGAACACGGATCCGCTTATCTCCCTCAATTTGGATATTCGGCTCGCTTACACCGAGAACATTGATTCGCCTGTCAAGTGCTTCAGCAGTACTTGCAAG
Organism: Cytobacillus firmus DS1; assembly: GCF_000565285.1. Classification (GTDB taxonomy): domain Bacteria; phylum Bacillota; class Bacilli; order Bacillales; family Cytobacillaceae; genus Cytobacillus; species Cytobacillus firmus_A. The sequence continues at coordinate 98,896 of NZ_APVL01000013.1, forward strand.
GACATCTTTATTTACCTTCTGCCCATCTTTTGGTGTCACATCATAGAGCACTTCGAATCCGCCCTGCAAATCAAGGCCAAGCTTAATATTTTTTAAAATGTTATTTGTCGTTGCCCCTGCCAGACTTCCCAATAATAAAACAATCAGGAAAAAAGCAACGATACGGCTGCGCTTTACCATTCTGAATAAATCCTCCTTAGCTATCGCCCGCTACTAAATATAACAGGCACCGCATCAGCGAGTGTGATGCATTATTTACCTTACAGGCTTGCATGGCCAGTCCACATATCTATTAAATGCAGCCTGACCGTTAATTAAATCATTGCCGTTTTTACCATTCGCTCTTAAATTTCATTCTATGTAGAACAATGCTATGAAAAAGACCGATTACTCCGCTTTTCATTATGAAACAGATTGTAAAACCTGTCAATTTGTCTTATTTCATGTCAACCCTTGAAAAAATTGGAAACAACTGGCTACCTTAATAGTTTTCTTCTTTCTTCTTCATTATTTAAATCAAATTCATCTTCCTTAAAAGACTCGATGGTAGCATAGTGAATGTATTCACTCACCTTTACCTTCATTACTTCTTCCACAATTTCAAATAGCCTGACATTTTCTTTTGGTTTTTTCCATTTTTTCTTTGTCAGATATACCCAGAGATCCTGTTCAGTTACTTTTTTATATCCCAGAAGCCGAAATTCATCCAGTTTGCTTTCCAATGCAGGTTTTACCGTAGTGCGAAAATAATCATATTCATGGCCGATTTTCATTTTCAGCCGCCTCCCCGCCATTAATCACATGGAAATTATGATAGCTTGTCATGCTTTGTCCTCTATCTTGCATATAGATAATTGTATATGATATTACCCATTTTGAGAAGGCAGGGAGTTGAATGTCCAAATTTCTGAAAGGTACCATGATCCTGCTCGCTGCAGGGCTGGTGACCCGGGTCCTTGGCTTTATTAACAGAATTGTCATTGCCCGATTTATTGGAGAAGAAGGTGTTGGCCTTTATATGATGGCCTTTCCCACCATGATTCTTGTTGTCACGATTACACAGCTTGGGCTGCCGGTTGCTATTTCTAAAAATGTGGCCGAGGCAGAGGCAAGAGGCGATACAGCAAAAATCAAGAAAATATTAATTGTTTCCTTGGCAACTACCATCTCGCTTTCCATTGTTTTCACTCCCGCTTTAATTTTGCTCGCTCCATTATTATCAGAGACACTCTTTACTGATAACCGGACCCATTTGCCTTTGATGGCAATCGCTCCAATTGTGCCGATCATTGCAGTTTCCTCTGTCATTCGGGGTTATTTCCAGGGCAGGCAGAACATGAAGCCTGCTGCCTATTCCCAGATGATTGAGCAGGTAGTCCGAATCAGTCTGATCGCTTTAATGACTAAGGCATTCCTGCCATATGGAATTGAGTATGCAGCTGCTGGTGCCATGCTGGCAGCAGTCATCGGGGAGTTTGCATCATTGCTTTATTTAATGACCACATTTAAGCTTAAAAAGAAATTCAGAGTCAGGAAGCAATTTTTTAAATATGTGTCTTCCGGGAAAAGTACATTTAACGAATTGATGACCGTTGCCCTTCCAACGACAGGCAGCAGAATGATCGGTTCTGTAGCGTGGTTTTTTGAACCGATTGTGGTGGCGCAGAGTCTGGCACTTGCAGGTGTGGCGGCAGCTGCGGCTACGAAGCAGTATGGTGCTCTTACGGGCTTTGCCATGCCTCTTCTGATGCTGCCATCTTTTATTACTTATTCGCTGTCAACCTCTCTTGTTCCGGCTATAAGCGAGGCAAATTCCCAAAATAATATGCGTCTGATCGAATATCGGCTTCAGCAGGCGCTTCGATTTGCATTTATTACCGGGGGCCTTGCAGTGGTGGTTCTTTACGTCCTTTCCGATCAGCTAATGGAAGTGATGTATGGCTCCTCAAGCGGTTCACATTTTATTAAACTGATGGCGCCCTTTTTCCTGTTTTATTATTATCAGGGACCTCTTCAGGCAACTTTGCAGGCATTGAATCTCGCCCGTGCTGCCATGATCAACAGTTTGATTGGAGCTGTAGTAAAGACGGCCGTTATCTTTCTCCTTGCCAGCCAGCCTGCATTCGGGATAAACGGAGTTGCAATGGGGATTTTGACAGGCACAGTTCTGGTGACAATGCTTCACTTTGCAACCGTTCTGAAAGCTATTTCGTTTACTTTTTTCGTAAGGGATTATATAAAAACGATTATTGCAATGGTAATGTCAGGAGGCTTAGGGTTCTGGATGCTAAAAAACACCCTTGCCTCAGACATGAATACAGCCTTAAGGGTTATTTTGATATCCACAGTCATCACAATGGTCTATACTATCCTTTTATTAATCTTAAAGCTGATTAGAAAGAATGACTTAGTTCGTATACCGGGAATCGGCAAAATGATATCCAGGCTTGCATTTAAATAATAAACAAGGGCTGCTGAACTGTCCTTGTTTATTTTCTTTCATCAAGCAGGTCCACATAAAATTGGCCATTTTCATAACTGCAGAATGAAATATTGGATATTTCTTTATACCCTTCTTTTCGAAGTTCCTGACGCAGCCAAAAGTCACTTTTATTTATCGTTTCAAGATTAGTTTTCTGAATCGTTCCATCTATAATTAAAGGGATCGTTATCCCTCCCTCATTACTGTCATTTCTTTCAAACACTGACAACGTGCCGGAGGATTCAAGGATAGCAAATTCCACATCGGAGATTTTGGCAATATCTTTTTCTCTTAATTGCAGTAGCAGGTCATCAAAGTTATACCTCTGCTTCCTCATGGCATTTTCATCTATTTTTCCTTTATTAATAATTATGGTCGGCTTTCCATCAACTACGTCCCTGAATGTTTTGCTCTTCAGGGAGAATATGGCTAATACAATTTGTACAACCATCAAAAGGAGCATGGGGAGCACATTTTTCAAAATATTTGAATCCGGAGTTTCAATCGCGACAACTGCAAGTTCTGCAATCATGATATAGACGACGAGGTCCAGGATGCTTAGCTCACCAATTTCCCTTTTGCCCATTAGTCTAAAGATGAGAAGAATGACTGCATATAGAAATAAGGTTCTTACAATGATGATTAGATATTCTTCCACTTCTACAGCACTCCTTTTGATGCAATCCTTTATATTCTTCCGCTTTATTGAACTTTTATGAGTATATGAGGTTTTTTCTTTGAACAATTTAGATTCTATTTTTTCATTGTCTGAATATGCTTGTACTAAGGAAAAGGCTGGTTACCTCAAGGGTCGAAACCTGTTCCTGTTCACTATTAAGAAGGGAGAGGGTCCATATAGAAGAATCAAAGAACGTTGGAAGCGCTGTACTTTATGGTATTATTGCGATTTTTGCCATTGCCGTTGCCGGCAGTCTCATTTTTTCACTGCTATTGAGATTTACATCACTGCAGGAGTCTTCCTTGCAGTATATTATTACTGGTGTTTCATTCATTTCTCTTTTCGCAGGCGGGTTCATTTCCGGAGGAAAAGGTAAGCAAAAAGGCTGGCTGCTCGGAGGCTTAACCGGCCTTATTTATTCAATCGTTATTTTTCTTTTTCAATATTTGGGACATGACAGTTTATTTAATATGGAGCAAATGATTTACCACACCTGTTTCACACTTACGGCCATGATGGGCGGTATATTGGGAGTGAATCTCAACACCAAAAGAACCGCATAAAAAAGAAGGTCCTGAGTTTCCGGGACCTTCTTTTGATATTAAGATTTTGCTAATGCATCGCCAGTTGCCTGCGTTACTTCGCGGATCGCTGCACGATCGTATGTAAGACGGCTTCCGTCACCACATTTAATAACCACTTTGTCTTCGTCGATGGCATCAACGAATCCATGAAGGCCGCCGATTGTAACAACCTTATCTCCCTTTTTCAAATCACTCTGCATTTGCTGAACTGCCTTTTGGCGTTTCTGCTGCGGACGAATTAACAGGAAATAGAATAACACAAACATCAGCAATAATGGTCCTAATGTTCCTAAAAGCTCCATTGTTTTCCCCCCTTTCAAAGATCGGCACGATTCAAGGAAAAGCTGCTCCTTAAATGAACTCTCAATTTTTATTATTAAAAGTTCTTCGCGTTAGGCTTATTAAATCCATACCTTTCGAAAAACTCTTCTCTAAAATCACCCAGGCGATCTTCCCTAATTGCCTGTCTTACCTGCTCCATTAATTTTAACAGAAAATAAAGATTATGGTAAGTTGTAAGCCTGATTCCGAATGTTTCATCACAGCGGATCAAATGCCTGATGTAAGCACGGCTGTAGTTTCGGCATGTGTAGCAATCGCAATTCTCATCTATAGGGCCGAAATCTCTTGCAAATTTTGCATTCTTAACAACCAGCCGGCCATTACTTGTCATCAATGTTCCGTTCCTCGCAATCCTGGTAGGAAGAACACAGTCGAACATATCGATTCCTCTGATCGAACCATCAATCAAAGAATCCGGGGATCCCACTCCCATAAGGTATCTTGGCTTATTAGACGGCATTAGCGGAGTTGTAAATTCTAGCACACGGTTCATTACATCCTTCGGCTCGCCTACCGATAATCCGCCCACAGCATACCCAGGGAAATCAAGAGATGTTAAGTCTCTCGCGCTCTGTTTGCGCAGCTCCTCATATTCTCCGCCCTGTATTATACCAAAGAGTCCCTGGTCATTCGGGCGCTTGTGAGCTTTTAAGCAGCGCTCAGCCCATCGGGAAGTCCGCTCTACTGACTTCTTCATATACTCAAAAGAAGCTGGATACGGCGGGCACTCATCAAATGCCATCATAATGTCAGATCCAAGCGAATTTTGAATATCCATTGCTTTTTCAGGTGATAAAAACAGCTTGTCACCATTCAAATGGTTCCTGAAATGAACGCCTTCTTCTTCAATTTTGCGGAATTCACTCAGGCTGAACACCTGAAATCCGCCGGAATCTGTCAGAATGGCCCGGTCCCAATTCATAAACTTATGCAAGCCGCCTGCTTCTTCCACGATTTCCTGACCCGGCCGAAGCCAGAGATGATAAGTATTGCTCAGAATGATGCCCGCTCCCATTTCCACCAATTCTTCCGGGGACATGGTTTTTACTGTAGCGAGTGTTCCTACGGGCATAAACACAGGGGTTTCAAAAGAACCATGCGGCGTATGGACCCGTCCCAGACGGGCACCTGTTTGCTTACATGTTTTAATTAATTCATAACGAATTGCAGTCAAGTTGCAGTTCTCCTTCCATTTAAAAGCACATTAGTCCTGCCCGGGATAGGCAGAATAATATTACAAAATGAGCATAGCATCTCCAAAGCTGAAGAACCGGTACCGCTCCTCAACTGCCTGATTATAGGCATTCAGAACGTTCTCACGGCCTGCCAGTGCACTAACAAGCATAATTAAAGTTGATTTAGGCAGGTGGAAATTTGTAATCATGCCATCAATCGCTTTAAAATCATAGCCTGGATAAATGAAAATATCAGTCCAGCCGCTTGCTTCCGCAAAATGGCCATTATGCGCAGAAGCAATGGTTTCTAAAGTCCTCGTGGAAGTAGTCCCCACACTGATGATTCTTCCTCCCTGCTCACGCACATCATTTAAAAGCCGAGCAGTTCCTTCAGTTACCTGGTAAAATTCAGCATGCATTTCATGCTCATTTATATCATCTACACTAACAGGCCTGAAAGTTCCAAGACCAACGTGCAGGGTAATAAAAGCAATATGCACACCCATTTTTTTTATTTCTTCAAGAAGCTGTTCAGTAAAATGAAGGCCTGCTGTCGGAGCTGCAGCAGAACCGCGTTCACGGGCAAACACAGTCTGATAACGATCTCGATCATCAAGCTGCTCTTTAATATAAGGAGGCAAAGGCATTTCTCCCAATTGCTCAAGCACCTCATAGAATATCCCTTGGTACCTGAACTCAAGTACCCTGCCGCCATGATCTGAAGTTCCAGTGCAGACAGCAGTCAATTTGCCGTCTCCAAATGTTATCTCAGTTCCTTCTTTTACTCTTTTGGCTGGTTTAACAAGTGTTTCCCAGGAATCCCCTTCAATCTGTTTGAGAAGAAGCACCTCTATTTTCGCACCAGTGCCTGTCTTTTCTCCAAACAGCCTCGCAGGAAGGACCTTTGTGTCATTTAATACAAGGCAATCTCCTGCTTTAAGATAATTCTTAATATCTTTAAAAACACTGTGCTGAATATCCCCGGTTTTTTTATCAAGGACCATTAGCCTGCTGCTTGTCCGATCAGCCAAAGGCGTTTGTGCAATTAATTCTTCAGGCAAATGAAAATCAAACCAATCTACTTTCATGATGTCACCCTTCTGTTATTCATATAGATAGACTACCGGAACCTGCCAATAAAATAAAAGATGGCAGATAGGATAATGCTCAGCAAAATCGACGTAACGACTGGAAAATAAAAAGTCGTATTGCCTTTCCTGATCACTATATCCCCTGGCAGCTTGCCAATATTAATAAACTGGCTTATAAATCCTGCGGCAAAAATGATCGCACCAATGACCATCAGCCACTTTGATATGCCGCTCAATCAGCAGGCACCTCCATTTGAAAATGGCGGTACACCAGGTCTGTTACTATTCTTCCTCTTGGTGTCCGCTGAAGAAACCCAATCTGCAATAAATAGGGTTCATAAACATCTTCAATCGTATGCGATTCTTCCCCTATGGTCGCTGCAATGGTTTCAAGGCCAACAGGTCCGCCGCGGAATTTTTCTATTATCCCTCTTAATAATTTATGGTCAATATGATCAAGGCCTAAACGGTCAACCTGCAAAAGCTCCAGGGCTTCCCTGGCCAGTGTTTCATCAATTTGGCCATCTGCTTTGACCTGCGCAAAATCCCTGACTCTCCGGAGGAGCCTGTTTGCAATTCTAGGCGTGCCTCTTGACCTTCTGGCCACTTCAATGGCTGCTTTTTGATCTATGCTTGTATCTAGCACCTCAGCTGTACGGACAACAATATCCGTCAGCTGCTCTTCTGAGTAATATTCAAGCCTGCTGAGCACGCCAAAACGGTCTCTTAACGGAGCCGATAACGATCCTGCCCTTGTAGTCGCGCCAACAAGTGTAAAAGGCGGCAAATCCAGCCTTACTGATCTGGCACTTGGCCCTTTTCCGATAACAATATCCAGACAGAAGTCTTCCATTGCAGGATAAAGGACTTCTTCTATAGACCGCGGCAAGCGATGAATTTCATCAATAAACAGGACGTCACCCGGTTCCAATGCAGTCAGGATCGCCGCCAAATCACCTGGCCTTTCAATTGCAGGGCCTGCAGTGGTTCTTATATTTACGCCCATTTCATTGGCAATAATAGCAGCCAGAGTGGTTTTTCCCAAACCCGGCGGCCCATATAGAAGGACATGATCCAAGGTCTCCTCGCGTATTCTGGCGGCTTTGATAAAGATCCCGAGGTTCTCCTTTACTTTATCCTGACCAATATACTGCTTTAATGTCTGCGGGCGCAGACTCTGTTCAAATGAAAGATCCTGAAGATCAGCTTCACCGGATATTATCCGCTCTTCCATACTTAATCACCTTCTTAATTCAGCATAAAACGAAACGGCCTTTTCCAATAAAGTGAAACTTCAATCAGTGGGGGGTTTCTTATCCCCCACTGATTGTTAGTCGCGTTCTAGTGTACCTAAGATCTCCGCTAGCGCTTCAATCAATCGACACTACGAACCCGATTGGTTCAACTAAGCCTCTGCCTGCGCGTCGGCAAGTTTCACTGTATCTCACCAATCGGGCCTTTACGGGCAGTTTGACCCCCACTTATCCTCGTTTGATTCCTCTGAGTCTTTAAGCGGGGGTCTTACTGCCCGTTAGACTGCGACAAATTATAGTTTTAAAAGCATTTGCAGTGCCTTCTTTATGTATTGGTCCGTTGTAAGCTTTTCCTTCTTCAGTTCCGGCGTAATCTTTTTAAGTTCCTTATCTGAATAGCCCAGCGCTTTTAATGCAAGCAAGGCTTCCTCCAAGTCTCCCGCTGGCCCGCTTTCAGCCTGAAGTTTATCCGCTGAAAACAGATTAGGGAAAAAGTCGGGTACAATATCCGGAAGCTTCCCTTTCAGATCAAGAATCATTTGTCTGGCTGTTTTCTTTCCGACTCCAGGAAACTTAACGAGGAATGCTTCATCTTCATTTTCAATCGCCTGCACCACCTGTTCCGGTTCACCTGAAGCAAGAATCGCAAGAGCTCCCTTCGGCCCAATGCCGGTAACATTGAGCAGCCTGGTAAACAGGGTCTTCTCCTCACGAGTCTGAAAACCATACAAAGCCATGATATCTTCCCGTACATAATGATACGTGAATATCCTGACTTCCTGCCCAAACTCCGGTGTATAACTAAATGGATTAGGCGTTAATATCTGGTATCCAATTCCATTGTTTTCGACAACTACATATTCAGGTCCAATAAAATCCAGCCTGCCTCTTACAAATTCAAACAATGCCTTTCTCTCCTCTGATTCAACTGTACCTCATTGTACCATAAACTATTTTGGCACGAAGAATAAAATGCTGAACAGGCTGGGAATAGATACATTGCCTGTTGACGAAAATCCTTATGAACTATTACAGCCAATGCTTTAAACTCATCCTATAGATTAACATCAACTTTTATCAATTGCTTCCCGCCTCTTTCAATACCGAGATAACGCAAAGTTTCAGCGGAAGAATGATGGTTATAGATGGACATAATGATTGAAATGGCAATCCCTTTTCTATATGCATGATAGCCAAATGTTTTTCGAAGTGTATGCGTACCGATCTTCCCTGGAATTCCAGCTTCCTTTGCAGCATTATTAATGATCCGATAGGCTTGCTGGCGGGTAATTGGCTGGTTATTCTTTTTCGATTTGAAGAGATAATCACATTCAGAGAAATCATGCTGAGTAAAATACTTTTTCAGTTCTTTTTTCACGCTGTTATTTAGGTAAAATGCTTTATTTTCATCGCTATTGATATTGTTTAAATAAATAAACTCTTTGATCTCCTTCCCATCCCAAACATCACTGATTTTCAGAGATAGCAAATCACTGACTCTTATGCCCGTATTAATACCTAATACAAAAAGTAATAGATCGCGCTGTGACTGCTGCCTTAATATCTCTTTAATTTTATTTATGCTTTTGATGTCCTTAATAGGATCAACATATTCCACAAGATTCCCTCCTGCAACTAATGTTACATAAGTATAAGCTATCAAAAAATAAGTAACATTACAATGATTGGATGCTGTTTATAAGAAAAGCGCAAGCGCCTTGCCCACGAAGGAACGCAGACTAAAAGCGCCACGTCCTGTGGCAACGTCTGCATGACCCGCATCCTGCGGGCCTCAGGCATAAAACGGTTCCTGTAGAAGGCGCATTTCCTTCTAGAAGGAAACGGCTTATGATCCCGAGTCCCTAAGAGCCGAAACAAGACAAGCTTGTGACCTCGAGGGGGTAGGCTGCTTGCGCTAGACAGTTATCGACGTTCAAAATTTTATACTTTCTTATCTTTTTAAGAAAACAAAAAGCGCCTTGTTCATCCTTGATACCTTGAGGAGGAAGGGGCAGGAGCCAGACAGTTTTCAACGTTTAAAATAAAAATATCTCACTGTTTTTAAAAACAGAAACATGCAAGGGGAGTTCATTCCCTTGCATGTTTCACTGCTTCTTCAATTCGCCTGCTTTTCACCGGCAGTATAGCTTTTAAAGGTTTCCAGAACTTCCACATATCGATCTTTTGAAACAATAGGTATTCCTTTTTTTAATTCTTCACATTTTGTGCTTTCTAATTTTCCTAAATCGATTTGAAAGAAAGACTGAATGATATTTGTTTTTTGCGGTCTGCCATTAAAAATGGTTAAAGTGCCGTCCTCAGTTATCCCAAAGTACCCATTTGCTTTTAATAATGGCGATATATCATCCATTTTCCGGCGGAACACTATATAATCTATATCCATATCAACAAGCTGCCATTGATCATATTTAGCCCAGAAATCTTCAAGAGTCCATATGGTTTCCTCTATCGTTTCCTGGCTCACTTCCCCATCCAGATACTCCCTTTCCAAAATGACCTCCATCTTAAGCGGGCCTTCAATTTGTTCCTCTGCTGCCATAGCATATAGCGATGTGCTGTTGGATAAAAAATTGAATGTGTCCGTATGGAAGAAGAGATAAAAGGAAGCAGCTCCTGCTATTAGTAAGCCCCATATGGTTCTCATGATCGATCACCTCGATTAAATAGTAACTTCTTCACTATCTGCCTGAGCCTGTTTTTCCCAGATCTTTATGATTAGTGTGGCCAATATTTTCATGTTTATCCTGAAATAATTTTATATGTAAAAAAGGGGCAAAGCTCAGCTGCTTTACCCCTAATGCTAATTCGTTATTTTTCCCTGCGGAATAAGTTTTTTAAATCCCAGTCAATTTGCTCTCTTGGGCCTCCATCACGAAGATTATTATCAATGTTTCTTAAACGGCTGAATGTTCCTTCGTCTGTTACCACCTTTGCAGATCTTCCCCGCAGATATGGCTCCACAGCTTCATGAATCGCTTCTTTCGTCTGTTCTTCCTTATCGTAATCAGTCAGATCTACAGCAATCAAAACATTGCTGCCATAGGTAACCGACCTGACGTCTTCAACATTTGGAACAGATGCTGCAACATCGCCGATTTTTTCAGCAAGCTCACCTTCATAAGCCTGATAATAAGAATTTTTGGCTTGTCGTGTATTGTCATCGAGATGGCCATGATAATTTGCATCGCTATGGCTAAAACGATTATCTTTCCTGAAAAAGCCGCGATCTCTGTCTGCAATAGGAATAGTAGGGTTTCCGGTATTTTCGTTCCGGACTCTCCCGGCATTATTGTCAACTTGGTTATAGCGGGTATTTTTCCCCTCGCCTCCAAGCGTATGATCCATCATTTCTGTCAGTGGCCCATCATTATCGGTACCATCTTCCACCCGGACATTTCCACCGCGGTTTCCGTGATTTTCATTGGAGTAATAGCCCATGGGCTGACCCATTTCATTGTTCCGTTCACCAGTTGCATCTTCATTCGTTCCGCATGCTGTCAATCCCATTGATAAGATGGCAGCCATCGGCACTGCAAGCAGTTTCTTGTGCAAGCGAAAAACCCCCCTCGCTAATATTACAAGCATGAGCATTTCTGCTCTTAGTTAGCTTGTGAGCGAAAAGAGGCTTTCATTCAGTCCATTTACGTCCAATTTTTTTATTAGCATTATTTGTTTTTCTCATTGGCAGCATATTTAAGTGCTTTAATAAAACGCTGTCTTTCAGCAAACTGGCCTACAGTTAAATCCAAAACAGGGCGAATTTTTACAGAATCAAGATACGATCTATCCCTTATTACACGATTCCATTCCCTGAAAATATCAGTTGGAAATGCCAATGCATAAAGAAAGCCCTTTTCTTCAAGATTGGATTTTAAGATTGGATATTTTCTCAAATCTTCAAAGGACCAATTCATAAAAGGAAGGATGCGATTTGCATACTGCAGATAATCGGAATGAGGAGCCCCTATTGCTACCAGATCAAAATCAAGCAGGTATAAAGATTGATCTTTTGCTCTGAGAAAATTATGATGCGCTACATCACCGTGCAGAATAACCTGCTTCCCCGATTGAAAAAGCCAGGCTTCGTCTTCAATGCCTTTTAAGGACCAATCTGCCCAGGCTAATAACTCATTAATAATTTCTTTTTGGACAAAATATCTTACTACAGGGAGATTATTAAGGAAAAGGGTTGCTCTTTCTCTCCACTTGTCCGCCTGCCTATATGCTGGCACAACCCTTTGATAACGGCTGACCAGCTTCTCTGTAGTATCGTGGAATTTCTTCAGCAGCTCCAGCCCTTCTAACCGATCTGTCTTCAGGTAATAAGTAAAAACTTCTTTCGAAGGCGGTAAATACTCCATACAGCCGTAATAAGTCCTGTCAAAAAACAAAGGCGGTTCCTTGGCAACTTCGTAAAAAATATATGTTTTTGAAAATCCTTCCTTCATTAATGAAGAGGTGAATGCTTCCTGAAGCTTTAGACGGTGGTAGGATGAGAACCCTTTTAATATAAAGGACCTTTCCTGTGTCCTCAGTAAATAAACCTTCTTTCGGACTTGCTTTAATTCTTCAATTTTAAATGGCAGCTGATCCTGCAAATAGGAGAGGAGACGATTTTGAACTAAATCGTCTCCTCCATTATTAACCGTCGTATTCACTGCTTTCGTCTATGTTTCTTGGCATTCCGAAAGGCGCTCCGCCCATTGGGCCAAAACCCTGACCAAAACCTGGTCCCGGACCATAGCCGAACCCTGGACCATACCCCTGTCCTGGGCCATATCCTGGTCCGTATCCTCCAGGAGCAAATTGCGGTCCTCCACAGCCGCAATCATTGGAAGCTCCCATCACCGATCCAGGCATCAATGGCTTTTGAGACATGCCTGGGGATTCTTCCATTCCCTGCACCTGCGGCATCTGATGCGGCATTTGCATTCCCATGTCTTCTGCTCCCATTACACCCGATGGCATTTGGTGCGGCATCTGCGGCATCATTGCTCCCTGTACCTGCGGCATCTGGTGCGGCATCATTGCTCCCTGTACCTGCGGCATCTGGTGCGGCATCTGCGGCATCATCGCTCCCTGTACCTGATGTGGCATCTGGTGCGGCATCTGCGGCATCATCGCTCCCTGTACCTGCGGCATCTGGTGCGGCATCTGCGGCATCATTGCTCCCTGTACCTGCGGCATCTGGTGCGGCATCTGCGGCATCATCGCTCCCTGTACCTGATGTGGCATCTGGTGCGGCATCTGCGGCATCATTGCTCCCTGTACCTGTGGCATCTGGTGCGGCATCTGCGGCATCATTGCTCCCTGTACCTGATGTGGCATCTGCTGTCCCATATCTTCTGCCCCCATCACATCCGATGGCATTTGAGCCATTGGCATAAACGGAGAAGATTCATCATAATCCGGACTTTCCACTCCGGCCATCATACCCATATGAGGCATTTGATGCTCAGGCATCGTTGCTCCCTGCACCTGCGGCATCTGATGCGGCATTTGCATTCCCATGTCTTCTGCTCCCATCACACCCGGTGGCATTTGGTGCGGCATCTGCGGCATCATCGCTCCCTGCACCTGTGGCATCTGGTGCGGCATCTGCGGCATCATTGCTCCCTGCACCTGTGGCATCTGGTGCGGCATCTGCGGCATCATTGCTCCCTGCACCTGTGGCATCTGGTGCGGCATCTGCGGCATCATTGCTCCCTGCACTTGAGGGAATGGCATTTGAGGGTAACATGGATTATAAGGAAACATCGGCTGATATTGACCTCCTTGATGTGTATAAAGAGATGATTCGCTTTCCGGCGATTCAGGGCTTTCTTGATTTGAAGACGGCTTTACCTGCGGAAGGATATTAACTGGTTTAGGCGGGAGCTGGGGCTGCGGCTTAGATTCGGAAATTGGCAATGGTTTTTGCTGTGGTTTTGTTTCTGCAGGCTTCACTGGTTTTTCCTTTGCTTTAACCTCTTTAGCAGGCAGAGGTTTCTGCTGCTGCGGTTTAACCTCTTTTGCCGGCAGCGGCTTTTGCTGCTGTGCCGGCTGCTGAATATTCATCATGTAATAATATATTTATATCAATTTCCGGCATAATAGGTGTTGGCATTTTGGGCTTATAAGGTTTTTTTGGAACTTCCTTCGGGGCCTCTGCTTTTGGTGCAGTCTTAGGCACCTCTTTCGGAATTTCAACCTTCGGTGCCGTTACTTTTGGCATTTCCTTTTTAGGTGCTTCAGCTTTCGGCATGGTAATAGGTTTCTCTTTGGCAAAAGGCTGTTCTGCTTTTGGCATTTCCTTTTTGGCACCCAAATTTATTTTTGCCGGTGTTCCTCCAATAGGAGCTTCTTTTTTTATAGAGCCTCCACTTGCAGGAACTTTTATTTTCATACCGGGCATAATCATATCAGGGTTGCTGAGCTGTGTATTCATCTTTTTCAGCTCTTCAAAATTCACGCCGTACTTTTTGGCAATCTTCCAAAGAGTATCCCCTTTCTGTACGATATGGATTTTCACTCTGAATTCCCTCCTATGCTTAAGGTGATGCTTCCATCTGTGATGGCTGGCTTTAGGTCCACATGATGTGGGTGGTCACACAGAATTTGCCGCAGATGCGGCTTTCTTGTGCCCTAATCAGCATTTACGGGCATTTCATCCATTTATGTGAAGGTGCAGATTAGTGCCCGTTAATCTCGATGAGTCCATATAGTGTATGAAGGATTGGGCAAATTGCTAACAATCTACACAAAAAGATATGCTTTTTTTCCGGGAATTATGATTCATCGTTTCATTCATATACCAATCACAGCAATGGGCAGTAAGGCAATAAAAAAATCCTCCAGCAGTGGAGAATTTTTTTTTAGGCATAGCTTCCGCTAAGTATATTTTACCCTGCGGGCTATTTTTCAATTTTAACAGCCTGAAAAGCCTTGTGCCACATTTATGGACGTTCAAGCATCCTGTCAAGTGCCAGTTTAGCATATGCCGCAGTTGGCTCTTCAACCTGAATCAGATTTTGGCTCTTACCCTCCCCGATTGCTTCAAGAGACCAAACCAGGTGCGGCAAATCAATTCGGTTCATGGTCAGGCAAGGACACATATGAGGGTTAAGTGAGATAATTTTCTTATCCTGATGCCGGGCGATAATCCTTTTAACTAAATTCATCTCTGTACCGATTGCCCAGGAAGATCCAGGCTTTGAGTGTTCAATTGCATCGATTATAAAATTGGTTGACCCTGCCATATCGGATAACTCTACCACTTCTCTCCTGCATTCGGGATGAACAATGATTTTCATATCGGGATATTGCTTCCGAACTTCCTGGACATTTTCAATAGTAAAGTTTTCATGAACAGAACAATGGCCTTTCCAAAGAATCACTTTTATTTCCTCAAGCTCCCCTTCATATTCCAACTGGTCTGTAATAGGGTTCCATACAGCCATTTCTTCAAGAGCTATTCCCAGGTTATAAGCTGTATTTCTTCCAAGATGCTGGTCAGGCAGAAAAAGAATTCTCGGCTTCTGCTCAAAGGCCCAGCTCACCATTTTTTCAGCATTCGAAGAAGTAACTGTCGCTCCCCCGTAACGGCCAACAAAAGCCTTTATGGCCGCAGTAGAGTTTACATACGTTAGAGGAAGCATAGTATCGCCAAACATATTCTGCAGCCTCGTCCAGGCTCTTTCTGTTTGACTTATATCAGCCATATCAGCCATGGAACAGCCTGCACGCATATCAGGCAAAAGCACCTTTTGACGTGAAGATGTTAATATATCCGCCGTTTCAGCCATAAAGTGAACTCCGCAAAATACAATATATTCCGCCTCGGTATTCTCCTGTGAAAGCTGTGCAAGCTTGAGTGAATCACCTGTAGCGTCCGCAAATTGGATGACCTCATCCTTCTGATAATGATGACCCGGAATGAACAGCTTATTCCCAAACCTATTTTTTATTTCTCTTGCCCGATCCTCCAGTTCCTTTACAGTCATCATCCGATATTTTTCCGGTAGGATATTTGTTTGTTTTTCTGCTGTCTGAAAAATATTCATTTGCCCCAAACCCCTTTGTCAACAATTTATTCCACAATAACCTTCACGCTTATATCAAGAGATTTCACAGAATGGGTAAGAAAGCCGAGGGAAATGAAATCAACTCCTGTATCGCTGTAAGCCTGCAGGTTATCGAGGGTTATTCCTCCGGAGGCTTCAGTCACTATCCCATTCGGCACGCTTCTGATCCACTCTTTTATCTCTTCCGGACTCCTGTTGTCGAACATAATTACATCTGCACCTGCTTCAACTGCTTCCAGGACTTGTTCTTTTGTTTCCGTTTCGACTTCGACTTTTACCATATGCCCAATTTTTGAACGCACTTCTTCCACAGCTTTTGCAATTGAGCCGGCAAAAGAAATATGGTTGTCTTTAATCATGACTGCATCATAGAGGCCATATCGATGATTAAATCCACCTCCGGACCTTACTGCATATTTTTCAAGCATTCTCAGGCCTGGAGTGGTTTTTCTAGTATCACAAATTTTTGTATGTGAACTGTTAAGAACCCCGACAGCCTCACTTGTTTTTGTTGCAATTCCGCTCATTCTCTGGAGCAGATTCAAAATAACTCTTTCTCCTTTTAATAAATCCGCTACCGGCCCTGCGGCTTCAGCAAGGATTTGACCTTTCTCAATACAATCTCCGTCTTTTACTTTTATATTGACTTCAGCTGCCGGATTCAGAATCTTAAATCCTGATCTGACTATTTCTTCACCGCAAAAAATCCCTTTGTCTTTTGCCAGGAAAATGACTTTTCCTGTCTGGCCCTCTCCAAAAATAAGTTCACTTGTCAAGTCACGGTCACCAATGTCTTCGAGAAAATATTGTTCAAGTTGCAATCGCAGCTTTAATTTGTTCATTTTCACCATTCCTTTCAGCTTTTCGGCAGTGAATAATTCTTTTTCCAAGCCATTCCGGGCTTTCGAAAGGATAATCCTGCCGGAAATGACCACCCCGGCTCTCTGTTCGCCTTAATGCAGAATCTGTGATCAGATAGGCTGCAATCAGCATGAAAGCCCGTGTTATTTCCTCTATTGAAAAATGATCAAGATCTGCTGTTATCCATTCTTCAATTTTGCAGCCTTCAAGCCAGGCCATCTGAGCGAAAAGCCCTTCCTTTGTTTTAATAATCCCGGCATTTTTCATCATGTTCATTTTAATTTCTTCAACTGAAGGCAAATCTTCTTTAAATGTCCGCCTTAATTCCGGATTATGAATTTGCTGTTCTACAGCAGGTTCACTAAAAGGCTGTTCATTAAGCCAATCCGCAAGCCGCTTGCCGCAATACAGCCCTTCCAGCAGGGAATTGCTTGCAAGCCGGTTAGCACCATGTATACCTGTGCATGCAGCTTCACCAATCGCATACAGTCCGGAAATGCTGGTGCGGCCAAATAAATCAGTTTTTATTCCTCCCATTAAGAAATGGCTTCCGGGAGAAACTGGAATTTTCCCAGATCCTAAATCTACGCCGTTTTCTTCACATATTTTTGTTATGGTTGGAAATCTGGATTTAAAGTTTTCGATTGAAGAGATGTCCAGAAACACGGTCCTCCCCTTCTTCAGTGAATGATAAATGGCCTGTGACACTATATGTCTAGGCGCTAAATCTCCCTGTGGGTGAAGACCTTCCATTACAGAGCGGCCGTCTTCTGTAATAAGACGGCCGCCCTCTCCCCTTACAGCTTCAGAGATCAGCCCCAGTGTTTTGCCTTCTTTGCAGAGAAGTGTGGGGTGAAATTGGATGAATTCCATATCAGCTATCTCTGCACCGGCCCTGTATGCTAAGGCAATCCCATCTCCAGTAACGGTATCGGCATTAGAGGTATATTCATACAGCTGGCCGCATCCCCCCGTAGCGAGCACAACATGAGAGGAAAAAAAACGATGAAAGGCACCAGCAGAATCTTTTCCTTTTAGCCCTATACACCTGCCGTCTTTTTCATTTATGAGCAATTGGAATACAAGAATATCTTCTAAGATTCGAACATTGGGATTTTGCTTTAACAGCATAAAATCGATGACTGTTTTTCCTGTGCTGTCTCCGCCCCCATGAACAATTCTATTTTCTGAATGAGCTCCTTCCCTTCCTAACGCAATGGATCCATCAGAATCCATATCAAACTGGCATCCCTCCTGATTCAGCTCTTGTATCAGAGATGGCGCCTCACTGGTCAGGGACAGCACTGCATCAGAATCATTATGAAACCTCCCTGCTTCGAGTGTATCCATGTAGTGCTTTGATGGGTGATCATTTTTTCCCAGGGCAGCTGCAATGCCGCCCTGCGCCATATATGAGTTTCCATTTTTCACAGTTGACTTTGTGAGAATAATCACATTTAAGTCCTGGCGCAGCTTCTTTGCCAACTGCAGAGCGGCTACCCCGCTTCCAATAATTAAAACGTCGGCATTCATTATTTTTACCTCCTGTTTTTACAGGTGTCTTGACACATATATTTACACAGATTTAGAATTATGACAAGAGGTTTTCATAGTTTAAGAGGAACTTCTGAGTTTTTGAACGATTTAATTTGAAAGAGAAAGCAGGTGGGGTACATTAAATATTTCGATTATGCCGCATCATGTCCACTCGACAGGGAAGCGGCAGACGCCTATATAAAAGCCTCAACTGAATACTTTGGCAATTCCCGCAGCCTTCATGATACCGGGAGCGCAGCAGAAGGGCTCCTTGAAAATTGCAGGAGGGAATTGGCAGGAATTTTAGGCGTTAAGAGTGAAGGAATCTATTTTACAAGCGGAGGTACGGAAAGCAATTTTCTTGCAATAGCTGCGTTGCTTTCTGCTTCTGAAAAATCTGGAAAACATATCATAACGGGAATCGCTGAACATTCCTCCATTCATAGTGTTTTAGAGAAATTGCACCTTGAAAAAGGCTATGAAATTACAAGAATTCCTTTTGGCTCAGATGGCCGTATAGACCTTAAAAAATTGAGTTCAGCCATCAGGGATGATACCGTCTTAGTTACCATACAGCATGGCAATTCTGAGATCGGCACATTGCAGCCTCTCCTTGAGATCAGCGAGCTTTGCAGGGAATGGCAAATATTGCTGCATAGTGATTGTGTCCATACGTTTGGCAAATCAGATTTAAAAGATGTCGCCAGCTTTGCTGATAGTCTATCCTTTTCTGCCCATAAATTTTACGGTCCAAAAGGGGTCGGAGCGGTTTACTTAAAACCAGGCATGCGGTGGAGCTCCTTCTTACCCGGAGTTTCACACGAAAAGGGATTCAGGCCAGGCACCGTAAATCTTCCGGGAGTTGTCGGGATGACAGTGGCTGCACAGAAAGCTTATGTAAATTTAAGCAAACATAACAGCCATTACCAAATGCTGCGAGAAGTACTGCTGAAGGAGCTTGAACCCTCACAGGAGAAATTCGTAATATACGATTTTACAGGCTCTTACCAGCTTCCTTCTACATTGGGACTTCGGCTAAAAGGGGTGGAAGGACAATATATCATGCTCGAATGCAATAGGCTCGGATTTGCCATCTCTACAGGAAGTGCATGCAGCACAGGCCTGCAAACTGTTTCTAAAACGATGGAGGCACTGGGGGTTGCAGATAAAAAAGGCAAAGAATTTATCAGGATTTCTTTCGGATGGAATACATCTGCTGAAGATGCAAAGGCATTGGGGGGAAAGCTGGCTATCATGGCCCGGGAACTCGTACCGCTCTAATTTTATCTTCTGCCGTTCCTTATGTTAGAATGAGACATTATCGGATTATAAGGGTGAGGAAATATGAATGAACAGAAAAAGGTGCTTGGAGAAGAGCGGAGGACCTTTCTGCTTCAGCTGCTGAAAGAAAGCGGACAGCCCATTACAGGGGGCGACCTTGCAGCAAAAACAAATGTAAGCAGACAGGTGATTGTTGGGGATATTACCCTTTTAAAAGCAAGAAAAGAGCCAATCATTGCCACGAGCCAGGGTTATATGTATCTTCATCAGGCTGCTCCTGCATCAGCAGCCGAGCGGGTCATTGCCTGTCATCATGACCCCGCGAGGACTGAAGAAGAATTGAATCTGCTTGTCGATCATGGAGTTACTGTAAAAGATGTACGAATTGAACATCCCGTCTATGGTGACTTAACTGCATCGGTTATGGTATCTACCCGCCAGGAAGTCAAGCAATTTATGGATAAAATTACTTCCACAAAGGCTTCTTTCTTATCAGAATTAACAGACGGCATTCACCTCCATACTCTTTCTGCAGCCTCAGAACGAAAGCTCGATGAAGCTGAGAAATTATTAAAAGAAGCGGGATTTCTTATTAACTTGGAGTAGTTTTAAATATAGGCTGTTGTCAAAAAGTTTGTTGCTTTTTGTATATTATTTACTGAGTTGATTGCAGCGGAAGGTGCGAGACTCCTGCGGGAGTAGCGGGACAGGTGAGACCCCGCAGACGCGGAGCGTCGAGGAGGCTCACCGCCCGCCCCGCGGTTCGCTGAGCATCCTGGAGCGGAAATCAACGGACAACATTGTTAGA
Source organism: Cytobacillus firmus DS1 (assembly GCF_000565285.1). Lineage (GTDB taxonomy): Bacteria > Bacillota > Bacilli > Bacillales > Cytobacillaceae > Cytobacillus > Cytobacillus firmus_A. The sequence goes on from NZ_APVL01000013.1 coordinate 119,072, forward strand.
CCAAAAACAACATTCTATAAGCAAAGAAGGACCCGGATATATATTTGCCGGATCCTTTTTGTTTATTCCTGCAGAACTCTGCTGTTCTTATTCCGAAGCTGAAAATATGGATAGCTCCCCAAAACCTTAACGTTGCATCCCAATGCTTCCAATTCAGCAGCTGCCCCGGGGATAAGAACATCGTCCTGCTTCATATCCACGTCAATAATAAAGAAATAATTTCCCAACCCTGTTTTCATCGGCCTCGATTCAATCTTAGTCAAATTAAGCTTCCTCCAGGCAAATGCCGAAAGCACCTGATGAAGAGCCCCTGACCTGTCAGCCGGCAGCGTCACCATAACAGTTGTCTTATGCCCCGCAAATTCCTTTCGGTCTTCGCTGATTGACAATTCCTTATTGGCTAATACAATGAACTTTGTATGGTTATAATCAAAATCATGGATATCCTCTTTAACGATCGCCAATCCATATACTTCTGCAGCTAATTCATTAGCAATGGCGCCTGCCCGCATGTCTGGATTTTCTTTTACAAATTGAGCTGCCGCTGCTGTGGAAGTAGTGCTTTCACAAGGGATTCCTTTCAGCTCTTTATACAGAAATTTATGACATTGTGCAATAGCATGGGAATGACTATAAACTGCATTGGTTTTATCCCACTCCTTAGCATGAGCTGGATGAACCATAAAATGCTGGCGAATAGGCGCTGTCAGTTCGCCGATAATCGGAAAATCCACTTCATGGATTAAATAGTCCAAAGTAATGTTCACTGAGCCTTCCAATGCGTTTTCCAGAGGAACTACCGCCAGCTCTATTTCATTCTCATTTAAAGCATCAAAACAGGCAGGTATTGTTGGGTAGGCAACTGCTGGCTCATTAGGGAACAAGCTCCTGGCTGCAATATCTGTAAAAGTGGCTTTAGGTCCTAAAAATCCTAACTTCACGGTAATTACCTCCTTTTTCTTCAGACTTATTTTAAATCACTGAAAATTTTCTCTATACTTTATTACTTTAACATATGTATGTAATTTACAAAATAAAAAATGAAAAAAGGGCAGGGTACAGAGCACATTTTCTCATGCACCCGTTCCCAGCACCTCTACTTTTTCTACAAACTCCAATTTTCGAAGCCTTGTCAAGAGTTCCTCAATCTCGATGCCCATTTCAGTTACATTCAGGGAAAGCGTGACATTTGCCCTTCCCTGAAGGGGAATGGTCTGGTGAATTGTTAAGACATTGCACCCCGATGAAGCCACAACGCCCAATAAATGTGATAAAGTCCCTGACCTGTCTTCCAAATGAAAGAATAAAGTGATCAGCCGTTCTTTGACAACAGTATGGAAAGGGAACACAGTGTCTCTATATTTATAAAAGGCACTTCTGCTCAAATCAACTTTCTGGACAGCATCCCAAACCGATTCGGCTTTTCCCCTTTCGATCATTTCCTTCGCATCCAATGTTTTCTTCATGGCCTCAGGCAAAACATCTTCGCGAACCAAATAAAATTTCTTATCGAATCTATCTTTTCTCATTTCTCCACCCCGTCAATCGAGAAGGTTAGTCAATAAACTCGAATTCATAATCAAGCAGCTTAACGGTATCCCCGTCTTTTGCTCCTTTTTCACGAAGAGCATCATCGACACCCATGCCGCGCAGCTGTCTGGCAAACCTGCGGACAGATTCATCTCTTGAGAAGTCAGTCATCTTAAAGAGTTTTTCAATAGCATCGCCTGATACAACGAACACTCCTGCAGGGTCTCTCGTAATGACAAATTCCGTTTGTTCAGCTTCATGCTTGTAAAGAACGCGGTGGACACCTGTGTCTTCCTCTTCTTCATGTGACAGCGGGAATTCAGGGGTTTCTTCAACCTTATCAGCAACGGCAAATAATAAATCTCTTAACCCTTGTCTTGTTAAAGCGGATATCGGGAAAATCGGATAATCTTCATCAAGCTGTTCCTTGAATTTTTTTAGATTTTCCTCTGCATCAGGCATGTCCATTTTATTAGCCACAATGATTTGCGGCCTTTCTGTAAGACGCAGGTTATATTCTTTTAATTCTTTATTGATCGTCAGATAGTCTTCAAAAGGATCTCTGCCCTCAACAGCAGCCATATCGATAACATGAACAATAACCCTTGTTCTTTCAATATGACGCAAAAACTGATGGCCAAGGCCTACTCCCGAATGGGCGCCTTCAATTAATCCAGGCAAGTCTGCCATGACAAAGCTGCGTCCATCTTCAGTCTCAACCATTCCCAGATTGGGAGCAATTGTCGTAAAGTGGTATTCCGCAATCTTCGGTCTTGCCGATGATACAACTGACAGTAAAGTCGATTTTCCCACACTCGGGAAACCTACTAAACCAACATCAGCTAAAAGCTTGAGCTCCAGCACAACATCCCGTTCCTGGCCTGGTTCGCCATGTTCGGACAATTCAGGAGCAGGATTTGCAGGTGTCGCAAATCGGGTATTTCCCCTGCCTCCACGGCCCCCTCGTGCTATGACAGCTCTTTGCCCGTGCTCAGTCAGATCCGCGATTACTTCCCCTGATTCAGCATCTGTTACAACTGTTCCCGGCGGCACTTTAACAATCATGTCCTTAGAATTTCTTCCATGCTGGTTTTTGGACATGCCATGCTCACCACGGGGAGCTTTAAAATGACGCTGATAACGGAAATCCATTAACGTGCGCAGTCCTTCATTCACTTCAAAAACAACATTGGCACCCTTGCCGCCATCTCCTCCGGCCGGGCCTCCGTTCGGCACATATTTTTCCCGGCGGAAAGCAACCATTCCGTTGCCCCCGTCCCCGCCTTTAACATAAACCTTGACTTGATCAACAAACATATATAAATTCCTCCCGTCTGCAGTATGTCCCGATTGACTGGCATTCAGCCAGATTACCGGCACTGACCGGATCCGCTACTTACACTTAAGAAGTGCCCAGCCTGCAGAGTTTCACACTTAGTATTGCTTTTTTTGGCGAATATCACTCGCTGCCATTCCGAATGAATGGCACAAATAATTCCAATGCAAGCTCCTCTTCAGCTAATTCCTGAACAGCAGCTGTTATGTCAGCGTTCTTCTTTTTAAAGAACTTCTTCAATTGATCCATATCTGTTAGTATTCCGCTAAAATCAAAAAAGAAACGAGCCCCTTCTTTTTCATGCCTGATGGATACAGATAAATGATTATCATGGTAAGGCTTTACTGATGAGTCCAAAATGGCGAAAAAAGAGTCTGTCCACTCAGAAAGGACAGAGTCATCCAACCGTCCGGCAATGGGATCGTCGAGCACCTCATATTCAAGCTGAAAGTAGTGGTTCTCCCAATTATAAGTTAATAAAAGCGAAGCAAACTCAGGAAGATTCAAATTCGAAAGTCTTGCTTCCTGCTGTGCTTCCACCACAATTTCATCTATGATTTCCTTAGCCCTGTCTATCTTATTAAGGGAAAGATTGCCTTTAATTAATTGTATTTTATTCAGCCAGTCATGCCGGGCATGACGCAGCACTTCAATCATATTCCAGTCTTTTTCCATATATGCACTCCTGTATGATTATTAGGCTGTCAGAAGACTGTGCTTGCTGTAAGTATATCAAAAAACATAGGTACAGTAAGCAAATTTATGATAAATAAGAAAATATTGCTTATGCGATGAAGAGCTGCTGTCTTCAGCTGCAATAAATTCATTTGATCAAATATGAAGTGCATTAGCGGATTTTTTGCCAAAAAAAGAAAACCCTAACCTTGTGGGCTAGGGTTTTCTCGAAAAGGCTTACGCCTCTTGAGCTGCAGGATATACGCTCACTTGCTTGCGGTCACGTCCAAGACGCTCGAATTTTACAACACCGTCAACTTTCGCGAATAGTGTGTCATCGCCGCCTTTACCCACGTTTACACCTGGGTAGATCTTAGTACCGCGCTGACGGTATAGGATTGAGCCGCCAGTAACGAATTGTCCGTCCGCACGCTTAGCGCCAAGACGCTTAGAGATTGAATCACGGCCGTTCTTTGTAGAACCTACTCCCTTTTTAGAAGCGAACAACTGAAGATCTAATTTTAATAGCATTTATTCCACCTCCTGCTTTTTGAAGGTAATTTTTATATACTTTCCGTAGTCTTCTTCAATCGTCTGCAATGAAACAACCATGCCTTCAAGCAGAAGCTGCACTTTCTCATTCATGTCTTCCTGAAGATCAGGAAGGACACAGCGGAGAAATCCCTCTCCATGGCTGATCTCTGGTGTCACACCGGTTAGGGCATGGACAGCATTAATGGCACCGATGGAAACGGCAGATACGCCTGCACAGACGATATCCTTGCCTCTGTTTGCGAAAAATGCATGACCGCTTATTTCAAACAAATGAATATCTCCGGAGTCTTTACGAATAATCGTAACTTCAATCATCTTAATCGCCTGATTAAGCGTTGATTTTTTCAATCACAACTTTAGTGTAAGGCTGACGATGACCTTGCTTCTTACGATAGTTTTTCTTCGCTTTGTACTTGAATACAGTGATTTTCTTTTGACGGCCTTGTTTTTCAACTTTAGCTGTAACAGTAGCACCTTCAACTACAGGGCTTCCTACTTTTACGCTGTCTCCGCCAACGAAAAGAACCTTTTCAAAAGTAACTGTTTCGCCTGCTTCAGCGTTAAGCTTTTCGATGTAGATAGCTTGACCTTCTTCTACACGTAGTTGCTTGCCGCCAGTTTCGATAATCGCGTACATGAACTGCACCTCCTCTTAGACTAAGACTCGCCATCCCAGGCGCCGACACGGAATGCGGGCTTATGTACCTGTTCTGTGCGGTTGTAGCACGGGTGCGCTACAAACATAACATGAAAATCCTATCACATAATGATTAATCATGTCAATAAGAATTATATGATTCTCTTTGTTTGCACCTAAAATAACTTTTTGCGTGCCTATACAATTATAATGCTATTGGGCCTATTAGGGAAGTGGGAAATACTGCACTAAAAAAGCAGGCGGGTCGCTTAACCCAGCCTGCTTTGAACTAACCCAGCTCATTAACACTGCCAAACTTTCGGATTTCATAAAATGGCTTGCCATTTTCCTTAATAGAAAAAATAATTTTTAAGCCAATGCTGTCTTCGATTCTTTTTTTATGGTCGTCATTTTCCCCTGAGAATACCGCTGCTGTGTCTTGGGTAGTTTCGATCAGGACAGCTTCATGATCATTGCCGCGATGTTCCCACAGTTCTCTTTCCAGCCTGAAGGCAATGGTCTCAGCACTCAGCACTACTCCGGTGCCCTCGCATACTTGACACCTTTCAGTAAGTGATTCTGAAATGGCCGGTCTTGTTTTTTTGCGGGTCATCTGAAGGATCCCAAGAGGGGAGAATCCAACAAGATTAGTACGCCTTTCATCTTTTTTCAGCGCGTTCTCCATTATGGCAAGGATATGCTTCCTGTCGGATGCTTCTTTCATATCGATAAAATCGATTAAGATCATGCCGCCAATATCCCGGAGCCTGATCTGTCTTGCAGCTTCTTCGGCCGCCATTTCATTGGTTTTTAACACAGTGTCCCTGCGGTCATGTTTACCTGCAAACTTCCCGGTATTCACATCGATGACTGTTAAAGCTTCTGTTTCATCAAAAATAAGATATGCGCCATTCTCAAGCCATACAATTCGTTTCAGAGCTTTATCAATTTCAGCTTCAGCATTAAAAGCAGAGAAGATATTTTCCTTGCCGGTGTACAGTCGAATTGGCAGGGCGGTGCTTTTCAGGAGCACATTTTTAAGTGTTAAATCGTCCACAGCGATTTCACCGTCAGCCATTTTCTTCGCCTCTTCGATAATTTCCTTAATAAAAGAATCCGCTTCATACACTTTTCCCGGCTTCTTTTTCGTTTCCGCTTCCCTTAAAAGGGCCCTGTACTCCAGCCTGAGCTTTTCCAATTCATCTATAAGTTCATTTTCTTTCCTGCTGGCGCAGGATGTTCTGAAAATCAGACCTTCATTCTCTTCTTTAGCACGATAGCCAAATTGGCGCCAGCTTTCTCTTGCATCACTATCCTCAATTTTCTTGGAAACAGCAACATAACGGCCGTTTGGCATATAGATCAGTGACTCTCCTGAAAATTCAATTAAACCTGACAACCTTGGTCCTTTCGTACCCGCAGCGTCCTTTTCAACTTGAACAAGTATTCTTTCTCCCTGATGGATAAAGGAAGAAATGCTCCGTTTTTCCTTTACTTGCACATCCTCCTCAGAACAAATATAGGATGCCAGTTTGTCCCGGTGAAGAAATCCGCTTTGATTTTCCCCTATCTCTACAAAAGCTGCATTCAATCCAGGCATTACTTTTGCAACGGTGCCTAAGTAAATATCCCCAACTGATGATCGATGCTTTGGCTGGTCAATAAATAGCTTTTCGACCCTATTATCTTTTAAGTGCACAAATCGGCGCTCTCTTGATGCATAATTTACAACTAACATATCCAAAACGATTTCCTCACTTTAAAACATTATTTATTAATCAAGATTTGCTCTTCAGTAAACATAAAGCAAATCCCCAATTTTAGCTGTCAGTACTTTTTCCGCAAAGCATGCATGCAGCAGTTCATTTTCATCTAATGCACCCTTTTCTTTCCCGTCCTTTTCAACAATGATAGGGTGCTTGCATCCTCGCTGAAATCTTTCCAGTACGTCAATAACCAATTCTTCTTCCCGAACAACGATTGGTTTCAATGTCCGAAAGTCGCTATGCTTCCCATAATACCTTTCGAGGAGAAAACGGATAAAAACGAACCGGCTCTGCTTCCATTCATGATATAGCGAAAACACCAAAAAAGCGAGGATTACCCATATATTCAAGTTAACCGGAGATGTCAGCAAAGTTATTATAATGAAACTGATTAGACCCGCAGCCGAAATGAAAAGTGTTTTTCTGTGCGCTTCCGGAAATGCCTGATTAAGAGAAAGCCATAAGAAAACAAGCTTTCCCCCATCCAATGGCCAGACAGGGAGCAGGTTGAAAATTAATATCATTAAATTAAATTGAATAAACATATGAAAAATATCAGCAGACAGCCAGGAAAGCTCATAAAATAACAGGGCCGCCCCCATCATCCATATATGCTGAAACGGTCCTGCTATAATGACAATAATCTCCTCTTTCAACGGCCGGTTCCCATGTTCATCCATTTCCGCTACACCGCCAAATGGCAGGAGGGCAATCTTTTTTATTCTCCAGGAATAAAGGGATGCAGCAGCGGCATGACCCATTTCATGAACAAAGATAATCAGCAGCAGCATGCATAATTCCATAAAATGAGCAGTCGCAACAGACAGTCCGATAATCGCCCATAACAAAGGATGAATATGAATATGTGTAATTAATCCTGTTATTTTATTCAAATGGGATCACCTGGATCGGATCTATAAAATCATCATCTTTTTTAATCGCGAAATAAAAAGAGCCTTTTTCAGCTTCACCGGCGTCACCCGCCGTACCAATCCCGGTTCCTTTTTCGACATATTGATATAAGTTCACATTAATTTCAGCCAAATTTCCATACCAGGACTCACTTTTATCACCATGCTGAATAATGACCGTATTTCCGAAACCATCCTTCTTTCCAGCGAACCGCACAAGCCCTTCACTCATTGCTTCAATGGAAGCTTCCTTTCCTGTTTCGATAGTTATTCTCTGTCCATTATCATCAAATTCTTCCAGGATCTTTGCAGAAGCAGGCAATGCATATTCGCTGTTTTCTTCAACGTTCTTCTCATCACTTTTGCCATCTGAAAATGGCAGCAGGGCCAGAGGTTTGCCAAATTGTTCTTCATACCATCCGGAAACTGCGGCGAATTGAAAATCTTGCTCCATTGCTGTCTTTACAAAATCTCTTGCAGGAGCAAAAGTAGCTGCCTGGTTTTTAAAAAGAATGGCAGCGAATAAAAAAATACAGGCAGAAGCAAGCAATTTGAAAAGAAAAAGTTCTTTGCGAAATAAAGGGTGGTTTCCCTCTTCAAGCTTGCTTTCGTATGAAGGCAGCTTATTAAACCCGTACCGCTCTTCATCTTCTGTCCAAAGCACTGTTGAATCTTTCTTTTTCGAGAATCTCTCTTTGTCCTTTTTTCTCCGCTCAATTCTCTTACGTATTTCATCCGCTCTTGAATTCATGATATCCCCACCATTTCTATATAACTCTATTTGTACAAGTTTATGAGTTGTCCAAATAGAGTATGACTTGAAGTGGTGTCTTGAATAAAAAAATAAACCGGAGATGGCTCCCCGGCTTTGCTTCTATAGATCTTATTATTTTACTCCAAAAAACTTTTTCAGTTTTGAAAATACACCCTTACTCTCTTCTTCAAGAGGCTGAAGGGGTACAGCTTCACCAAGGATTCTTCGGGCGATATTACGGTAGGAAACCGAAGCTTTGCTGTTAGGATTTAAAGCTATAGGCTCACCATGATTCGATGCCTTAATTACTTCGTCATCATCTGCTACAATTCCGATTAGATCAATCGACAAATGTGCAGTTATTTCATCAACATCAAGCATGTCGCCATTTTTCATCATATGGCTTCTAATTCTATTTATTATCAGTTTAGGAGCCTCTACATTTTCTTCTTTTTCAAGCAAGCCGATAATCCGGTCGGCATCACGTACAGCTGAAACTTCCGGAGTGGTTACAACAATTGCTTTATCTGCACCGGCAACCGCATTTTTGTACCCCTGCTCTATTCCGGCAGGGCAGTCTATAACAATATAGTCATAATCCTGCTTTAATTCATCCACCAGCTTTTTCATCTGTTCGGGTGTAACAGCTGTCTTATCACTTGTTTGAGCAGCAGGAAGCAAATACAGCAGATCTTCAAACCGTTTGTCTTTAACCACAGCCTGATGTATTTTGCACCTGCCTTCCACTACATCGACCAGATCATAAATAATGCGGTTTTCAAGCCCCATCACCACATCAAGATTTCGAAGGCCAATGTCTGTATCCACCAGGCACACTCTTTTTCCCTGAAGGGCCAGAGCAGTACCTACATTTGCGGAAGTAGTCGTTTTTCCGACTCCGCCTTTTCCGGACGTAATGACAATCGCTTCTCCCATCCTAGCTTCCCCCTTGCAATCTAGTTATATTAGGTCTCAGATGCATCAAAACTTGTAATCTATCTACTGTAATTTGATCATTTTCATCAATATAAGCACATTCCATTTCCCGTTTTTCTTCATCCTGATCATTGTCAGGAGCACGGTTAATGAAATTGCTGATTCTTATTTGGGACGGTTTCATTAGCGAAGCTACCACCACAGCTTCATTGTTTCCATGACATCCGGCATGGGCTATGCCTTTTAGCGCCCCCATTATAAAGATGTTTCCTCCTGCCATAACAGTGCCCCCTGGATTTACGTCTCCGATAAGAAGCAAATCTCCAGCAGTTTCGAGAACCTGCCCCGAACGAATCACCTTCGCAACAGATACAACTTCGTTTTCTTCCTTCTGTTTTTCAGCTTCTTCTTTGGTAATGACATTGGAGCTTATAGACTCAACGATCAGGTTCTTCTTTTGCCTGATTAACTCCTTCAATTCTTCCTGCTGCTCTTTTGTGAGATAACGGTTTCCGACTTGTACCCTCACGGAAAGAAGCCGGTCTTCATCAGATCTGGAGTTTTCTGAAAGCTTTCTGTCAAGCTCTTTCTTCAGCTCTCCATAAGAGCATGAATCATCAAGATGCAAAGTCAGTCCATCTTTCGTACCTTTTATAGTAACATTTTGGTTTTTTTTCATTTCAAGATGTTCACCTCAATGATAAGAAACACATTCGTGCTGCTGCACTCTATTTTTAAGCAGGCATTTATTTCAAACACAGCCCGCAGGAGATTTCATAAAAAAATATGTCGATTATCCTTATCCTTATTTGCCTATAAAGGTAGAATTCGACAGAAACCTTCTAAATCCCTTTTTTACTGAAAATTATTCATTTAAAAGAAACCGGAGTCATCCGGTTTCTTTCTCTGCATTGTGAAATTATATCACTTCAAACAATTATTCATTTAAGCTATCTGCAAATTTTTCAGAGAGTCTTTTAAACGGGTAGACAGCTAATATAATGAAAATGGCATTCAACATCAGAGTAGGCAGGAGACGGGACGAAAGAAAAACTGCAAATTCCATATCTGTATGGTGAATTAATAAGTTCATCTGGTAAACACCGGTCTCAAGGAGAGAGATGCCCAAAATCACAATTATGGAAGCCATCGCTATATTCGTCTGAAGAATTCTCATTAGTTTGGTTGCAATAAAAGCAATGACCGGAAAAAGAAACAAGTAAATGCCGATAATTTCAACATACACAATATCAAAAAGCAGCCCGAATAATAGGCCGTAAAGAATTCCATGCTTTTTAGAGCCAAAAATGGTCAAAAAAAGCAATGCAGCCATCAGAAAATGGGGAACTGCTATTTTTCCGCTGCCTAATAAATCATGCGGAGTTACTTGAACAAATATGCTTTCACCGATAAATAAGGCCAGGAGTATGAGAGGAAGAAGGAATCTTCTCACAGTTCCTCCTCCTTCTCATCAACCATTTCCATTAGTTCAGGCTGTAATGCACCTCTTTTAACGACCATTACATGTCCAATATCATAGAAGTCTGCTCCCGGTTTAACATATGCGGTCTGAGTCAGACCAAATTCATCCGGAACAACATCTACAACCTTCCCAATCGGAAGGCTCTCAGGGAAAACACCGCCCAGACCTGATGTAATAACGTTTTGATCCTTTTCAACCTTAGCATCATAAGGAATTCTTTTAAGCAAAAGAAGACCTTCTTCTTTGTCATAGCCTTCAATCAGACCGAAAAAGTTATTCTCGCCTGCCTGAATTTTAGCTGAGATGCGATTGGTCGGATCCATTGAACTAAGAAGCTGGACGGTTGAAGTAAATGTATTGCTGCTTTTTACTTTGCCAATCAGGCCTTTTGACGTAATAACAGCCATATTCGGTTCGATCCCGGCATTTTTCCCCTTATTTATAATGAGCAACTCATGCCACCTGTCGGGATTTCTTCCTATTACTGTTGCCTGCTTTGGCTCAAATTCACTTAAAGAATCTTTCTTATCCAGAATCTCACGAAGTTCCGTATTATCCTTTTTCAGCCTTTGAACCTCAGACTCAAGTCTTGCAAGTTCATCCAGCCTTGTCTTCAGATCTTTATTTTCTTTGTATGTATTTTGCAAGTCTTCGACATTTTCAAAGAATCCCGCCACATAATTCACAGGGCTGGAAACAGCATTTTGTATAAACCCGGTAGTATCTTTTAAAAATTGTTCTGGCCAGGTCAAATTTTCTCTATCCTTCAAAGAAAATCCAATCAATGCCACGAGAATGATAATGCTGACAAGCAAAATAATCAGGCGTTTGTTCAGAAAGAACTGTGGCATCCTTTTACACCTCGAATAGTATTTTTTCAGGAAAGCCTGCGCCATTTAGGCACTGCTCAACAAAATATAACATATATCTGCAAAGATATCATTTTATGCTCGATAAAGTGAAACTTCAATCAGTGGGGAGCGCTTTTTCCCCGCTGATTGTTAGTTGAACCAATCGGGCCTTTGCGGCCTGTTTGACCCCCACTTCTTCCTTTGATTCTTCTGAGCTTTGAAGTGGGGGGCTTACTGCCCGTTAGACTGCGATAAAAAACCAAATTTGAGCCCATACACTTTAGAGAAGTGAATGGGCTTTATTATTTTACTTATTCAGAACTCTGTTATCTGGATTCTTTAGCTTTTGTTTTGAATAAATCGATATGGTCAAGGGCTTTTCCGGTACCTATTGCGACACAGTCCAATGGGTTTTCTGCAATAAGGACTGGCATTTTCGTTTCTTCGCTGATCACCTTGTCCAGATTGCGCAGAAGCGCCCCTCCGCCAGTCAGGACAATGCCCCGGTCCATAATATCTGCTGCCAGTTCAGGCGGGGTTTTTTCAAGAGTATTTTTTACTGCATCCACAATCGCATATACTGTATCATTCAATGCTTTTGAGATTTCTTCAGCAGTAATTTCAATTGTTTTTGGCAAACCAGTCAACAGGTCGCGTCCGCGAATTTCCATGTTTTCGACGCCCTCCGGATCTCCGGCAGAGCCTACCTCCACTTTAATTGTTTCAGCTGTACGGTCACCGATCATCAGGTTGTAATTTTTGCGGATATAATTGATAATCGCATCATCCATTTCATCACCGGCAATGCGGATCGATTGACTTGTAACAATTCCGCCCAGGGAAATGATAGCTACTTCAGTAGTTCCTCCACCGATATCAACTACCATGCTTCCTGTGGGTTCCCAAACAGGAAGATTAGCTCCGATTGCTGCGGCAAATGGCTCTTCGATGGTATAAGCATCCCGGGCGCCAGCCTGGCGGGTTGCATCAACTACAGCTCGTTCCTCAACTGCTGTAATGCCTGATGGTACACAAACCATTACATACGGCTTGCCTGAGAAGAAACCCTTATTTTTATTGGCTTGTTTAATATAATATTTCATCATGACAGCAGTGGTCTCATAATCCGCAATAACGCCATCCTTCATTGGACGCAGTGCAACAATATTGCCGGGAGTACGGCCGATCATATTTTTTGCGTCATTGCCGACGGCTACAATATTTTTAGTATCTGTCTGCAATGCCACTACTGACGGCTCTCTGACAACAATTCCTTTTCCTTTAACATAGACAAGTGTATTAGCTGTTCCTAAATCTATTCCAAGGTCTCTAGTACCGATTCCAAACATAAATGGTATCTCCCTTTCTGATACAAATTGCTCATTTTCCTAAGTAAGGTGTTTTAATGGAATTTTCTATTATTTTTCTAGTACAATCCGCCTCCAAAATGCAAGGCATCTCAAAAATCATAACCAATATTATAGCGTAACGTCAAACAAAAACATAGTGTTATAAATACCCTTTTTCCTTTAAACTGACAAATTTATTTTCACCGATGATCAGATGGTCCAGCACATCGATGCCGATTATTTTTCCGGACTCTGCAAGTCTCTTGGTTACTTCAATATCTTCCCTGCTTGGAGTCGGGTCACCGCTCGGGTGGAAAAGGACATGTTTTGTTCAGACATATTCGGTAACTC
>NZ_APVL01000014.1 GCF_000565285.1 Cytobacillus firmus DS1
TTCAGGACAAAAATAAAAGGCTGGCAGATGCCAGCCTTACTATTGTTATATTTGAATTATAGTTTTACAACGTTTGCAGCTTGAGGTCCACGGTTTCCTTCAACGATTTCAAAAGAAACTTCCTGGCCTTCTTCTAAAGATTTGAAACCATCACCTTGGATAGCTGTGAAGTGTACGAATACATCGTCTCCGCCTTCAACTTCGATGAAACCGAAACCTTTTTCATTGTTGAACCATTTTACTTTACCGTTTTGCATGTTTACTTTTCCTCCTAAGCCTTTCAAGACACATCATGTGCCTTAGATGAATATTACCACCTAACAAAACATAAAGCAGATATTTTTATCTAATAACGGAAATATATTCTGTTAAATGATGATTATAATATACACGAATGGGCACTTTCCGTCAAGGAATTGAATACCTTTTTTACAAAAAACATTAAAATATTTTAAATATTTTTACTTTTTATGTGCTGGGGAGAAAAATACAAAGTTTATGCTGTGATCTGATAACATAAATTATCGTTTTTCTCATATGAATTATTAATTATCTTGTTGGTAAAGGGTGAGGAAAATGTACCGGTTTTCGATTGAAGATCAGGATTGGATCTTGAGGTTTTCACCCAACATCCAAATTGAAGCGGAAGTGAAGCAGGCCGTCATCAGTTCCATCCTTCAGCTTGGTAAAGATCTCCCGCAATTCTCGCATGGAGAATCTTTTATCATTATGAATGACCGATTAGGCATTATTGTTTTTAATGTCGAGAAAATACCATCTATGATATTGACCGTTTCAAATATTGTTACAGAAGATAAATGGTACATCCAAAAAAACCTTACAATAAAGCGCTATTTTAAAGAATGATCGGCAAAAGCCGATTTTTTGTATACAGGTTTGTAGGTTTAAGGACGAGAAGAATCCTAATGGGGGTTCTTCTTTTAATTTATTTAGCGGAACCCGATTGTTTTAAAAATTTCATAACTATAAAGGTATTTTAACTCCCTTTGCTAAATTTTTAGGTTAATATTAAAATAGATGTCTATATTTTGTTCTACAACATAAAGGGAGCTAAAGTATGAAACTGATAATCGCGGAAAAGCCCGATCAGGGTATGACGCTGGCTTCTATTTTTAAAATGAAAAAACACCAGGGATATATTGAGATTTTTCCAAATGATATATTCCCCCAGGGGGCTCATGTTACCTGGGCTATAGGCCACCTATGCCAGCTGTCTGCCCCTGAAAAATATAAAAAGGACTGGAAAAAATGGTCATTGGACACATTGCCGATCATTCCGGAGCAATTTCAATATGAAGTGACAAAGGAAAAAGCAAAGCAATTTAATATAATCAAACAGCTTGCTTCTAATCCTGATTTAACAGAAATTATCCATGCTGGCGATGCAGGGAGAGAAGGAGAGCTTATCATCCGGAACATTCTTAGGCTTACCGGATCAAGAGTGCCTATGAAAAGGCTCTGGATCTCTTCTTTGACTCCTAAAGCCATAAAGGAAGGCTTCCTTGCCCTTCTGGATGAAAGTGACACAAGGAACTTATATTATGAAGCCTATACGAGAGCATGTGCCGACTGGGTCGTTGGGATGAATGCTTCGCGTTTATACAGTCTTCTCCTGCAGCAGAAAGGTTTCTCCGATGTTTTTTCTGTAGGAAGGGTTCAGACCCCAACTCTTGCATTAATCGTGAAAAGAGAGCAGGAAATTCAGAATTTTGTTTCCGAACCTTTCTGGGAGGTAAATGCACAGTTTAAAGTGAACGGGAAAAAATATACCGGCAAGTGGGAAAAAGATGGTGAGACCAGAATTAAAACCAAAGAGCTTGCCGAAAAGATTGCGGCATTTTGCAGAGATAAAGAGGCACGGGTAGAAGATGTGCAGGCTGAAAAAAAAGAATTCCTGCCGCCGATGCTTTATAATCTTTCGGCATTACAGGCTGAAGCCAACCGCAGGTTCAAGTTTCCGCCTAAAAAAACACTGGATGTACTGCAGAAGCTTTATCAAAAAGGAATCGTATCATATCCCCGCTCAGACTCCAGGCATGTAACAGAAGGAGAAGCGGAAATGTTTCCGGAAATCCTCAGAAAAATGGAATCAAAAGAAGAGTATAAGGAATTCTTCCCTCTGCCTATAAGCTCCATATTGCAGAATAAACGGTATGTGAATGACAAAAAGGTAACGGATCACTATGCCATCATTCCGACGGAACAAGTCCCGGATCTGGGAAGATTATCACAGGATGAAAAAATTCTCTATGATCTGATTGTGAGGAGCTTAATAGCTGCACATTATGGAAAAGCTGTATCAGAATATACAACTATAAAAACCCTTGTTGATGGAAGAGCTTTGTTCCTATCAAAGGGAAAAGTACAGCTTGAAGAGGGCTGGAGAAAAGTGATTCCCCAGCAGGAGAAGGAAAAGGAACCGATTCTGCCTTTATTGCAGGCAGGCGACCAGGGAACAGTGTTAAAGGCAGATGTAAAAGAAAGCAAAACCCAGCCGCCCAAAAGGTATACCGAAGGCCAACTAATTACACTCATGAAATCGGCCGGGAAGCAGATCGAGGATAAGGAACTCGAGAAGGTTCTGATGAAAACAGAAGGCCTTGGAACGGAAGCCACAAGAGCTGGAATCATTACCATGCTGAAGGAGCGCAAATACATTGATATAAAGAAGAATCTTGTATATGCAAACTCAAAAGCAAAAATCCTTATAGAAGCGATAGGAACAGAAATACTTGCTTCCCCTGAAATGACTGCCAAATGGGAACAGCGGCTGAAGAACATTTCAGATGGGCAGGCATCCCCAAAACAATTCATGGAGCAGACCAACAAAATGGTTAGCCATTTGATCTCTGCTTCCATTGAACATGCAGGAAAGTGGACATTTTCTGAAGAAGATAAAGAGGGATTCGCTCCTGGGAAATTCAAGCAAAAAAGGGCAGCCAATCTGGGCAAATGCATGCTGTGTGATGGAAAAGTTGTGGATAAAGGAAGCTTTTATGGCTGCTCCAATTATAATAAAACCAAATGCACTTTCACTATTTCCAAAAGTATTATGGGCAAGACAATAACTCAAAAACTCCTCAAACAGCTTTTAAAGGATGGGGAAACAGAATTAGTCGAAGGATTTACAAGCAAAGGAAAAGATAAAACATTTTCTGCTAAATTATCGTGGGACCAGCAGGAGAACAGAGTTAAATTTCTCTTCCCGCAAAAGGCCTGAATATGCCTGATGCAGTATATTTCCTTGTCTCCATTTTCCAACTGTAGTAAAATCGTTAAAGTCTAATATTTATTTAAGAAAGATATAAAGCGCTCTGCGCTTGTGCTTTTCTAATTGGCAGGAGGTTGCGTAATGCCAACACCAAGTATGGAAGATTACATTGAACAAATATATATCTTAATTGAAGATAAAGGATATGCGAGGGTGTCTGATATTGCCGAGGCTCTTTCTGTGCATCCATCTTCTGTGACAAAAATGGTTCAGAAGTTAGATAAAGATGAGTATCTTGTTTATGAAAAATACCGCGGGCTTATATTAACGCCAAAAGGGAAAAAAATAGGCAAGAGGCTTGTGTATCGGCATGAACTTTTAGAACAGCTCCTGCGTATCATTGGAGTCAAAGAAGAAAATATTTATGAAGATGTTGAAGGCATCGAACATCACCTGAGCTGGGATGCCATCGACCGGGTTGGCGACCTGGTTCAATTTTTTGAAGAGGATAACAGCCGCATCGGAGTGCTGAGGGAAATTCAGCGTAAAAATGAAGAAGCACAGTAAAAACCTGACTGCTATAAGTCAGGTTTTTTCATGTTTCGCAATATTAATAGAGGCTTGGAAAATCATCAAAAGATGACGCATCGGAAGGATTCAGTTCCATAGAACCTTCTTCGTTTTCATAAATTTGGATACCCTCGATTACACCGTTCTCTGCCTCCATTAGTGCTTTGCGATAAGAAATAATTCGTCCTCCGGAAGTCTGGAAGGAAATTATTCCACCATTATTGTTGCGGTAGACTGCTGTCAGCTGCTCGCCGTTCATATAAAACTCTCCTTATTTTTTTTCTATCAATATTGTTGACGTTTTTAACATTTTATAATCAGAGGTATTTTTGAGAATCTTAGCGAATTTAAAATATTGGGAACTTTTTTATTGAAGAATCGTATTCATAAACGGAGGGATAAAATGAGCACTTTTAATTGGTCTGCAGAAGCAGAGAAGCTTTGGGATAATAACTCTGAATCATGGAATGCAAAGAGCGGGGCAATGTGGGAGGAAGGAAGCCGAAAGGATATCATCTCCTTCTTCGAAAAGCATGTCAAAAAAGGATCTGCTGTTTGTGATCTCGGGTGCGGGGATGGTTACGGTTCCTACAAGCTTGCTTTGGCCAGCTATAGAGTTACTGGGATTGATGTCTCAGAAGAGATGATACATAAAGCTGAAAAATTAAACGCTGAAACTGATGCGGTTTTTAAGAAAGAAGACATTTCAAACCTTTCCCTTAAGGATAATGCGTTTGACGCGATTCTTGCCATTAATTCATTGGAATGGACTGAAAGCCCGCTGGATGTTTTACAGGAAATTCGGCGAATTGTTAAGCCGGGAGGAAGAGCATGTATAGGGATTCTTGGCCCCACTGCAGCACCGCGGGCCAACAGCTACCGCAGGCTTTATAAGGAAAAAGTTATCTGCAATACCATGATGCCATGGGAATTTGAACAGCTTGTAAATGAAAATGGATGGTTGAAGATTGATGAATTGGGTGTTTACAAAAAAGCATCAGAGCAGCTTTCAAAAGGCTCGCTGACTGATGAGCTAAAGCAATCATTATCTTTTATGTGGGTCTTTATGCTTGAAAACAGAGAAATGAAAGGATGAAAAGAGAATGAGCAGATATTCAATTGAAGAGTTTGTAAACCAGACAAAACAGCAGGATAAAGGTGAAGGGCTGTTTGAATTGGAAACACCAAGGATGCTCGAAATTAATTTAACCAGCCAGGTTTGGGCTAAAGCAGGCGGGATGGTTTCCTACCGCGGCCAGATAAAGTTTGAGCGCGAAGGCATTCTCGAGCACGGATTAGGAAAGATGTTCAAAAAGGCACTTACTGGAGAAGGCACAGCCTTAATGAAAGCAACAGGCAATGGAAAGCTGTACCTTGCAGATCAGGGGAAAAAGATTTCAATCCTGAATCTTGATGGGGATTCCATCTTTGTAAATGGGAATGATCTCCTTGCATTCGAGCCTTCCATCAGATGGGATATTAAATTAATGAAAAGGATGGCAGGCATGCTTGCAGGAGGCTTGTTCAATGTCCGATTGGAAGGGACTGGAATGGTAGCTATTACTTCTCACTATGAGCCGCTGACACTTTTGGTTACTCCTGATAATCCCGTATATACCGACCCAAATGCGACAGTTGCATGGTCAGGGTCACTGCAGCCGGAATTCGTCACAGATATCTCTTTTAAAACGTTTCTTGGAAGAGGGAGCGGAGAGTCGATCCAAATGAAGTTCTCAGGCAGCGGCTTTGTAGTGGTTCAGCCATTTGAAGAAGTGTATTATGCTCAGCAATCATAAGGAATAGCGGAAGCGCTTCGCTTTAACTGGCTCTTGAAAATATTAAAATTTTATAAAATGAAAAAGCCGGTTTTGAAAGAGGGAAAACCGGCTTTTCATGTTTTTGGCTGCATATTAAGTTATTCGCTCACTGCATTATCAATCCCAATCGTAAGGAGTCTCCTGGTATACATAGTAGTTCAGCCAGTTGGAAAACATCAAATGGGCATGTGACCGCCATATATTATGAGGTCTCCTGCCGGGATCATCATTCGGAAAATAGTGTTTTGGCACGGGAACCTGAAGACCTCTGCTTTTGTCTCTTGTGTATTCTTCTGCAAGTGTGCCTGCTTCATATTCCAGATGGCCAGTTACCATGATTTGTCTGCCGCCGTTCGCGCTCATGATGAAAGGACCCGCCTCCTCAGAAGAGGACAGAAGCTTCACTTCCGGGTGTTTCAGCAGGTGCTCTTTATAAACATCGGTATTTCTTGAATGCGGTGCATAATAGATATCGTCAAAGCCCCTCAGCAATTTTTCGGTTCTGTCATGAACTTCATGAAGATAAACACCGGAGCATTTCTCAGGCAGCTCATATTTTCCGATTCCAAAGTGATAGAATAACGCTGCCTGTGCTCCCCAGCATATATGCAGGGTGGAGGTAACATTTGTTTTTGTCCACTCCATGATTACGGTTAGCTCCTCCCAATAGTCAACCTCTTTAAAATCCAGAAGCTCTACAGGAGCGCCAGTTATAATCATCCCGTCAAATTTTCTTTTTTGAATCTGCTCAAACGTAGTATAGAATTGTTCGAGATGCAGGGGACTGGTATTTTTTGATTGATGAGTGGCAGTTTTTAAAAATGAAATGTTTACCTGTAAGGGTGTATTTCCAAGAAGTCTTAAAAGATGGGCTTCCGTTTTTTCTTTCTCGGGCATCAAATTCAGGATGAGGATATTTAAAGGGCGAATATCCTGCTGTTTGGCACGGTCCTCATCCATGATAAATATATTTTCTTCCTCTAAGATCTCCCTGGCAGGAAGCAACTTAGGAATTTTTATCGGCAAGTGATCATCTCCCTGTACAAAAATTCAATTAAACTTATTATAAAGACGATTCAAAATTGTATCAATGCTTTACTGTGTGAAAATGCGAAAATATCAAAAGTAATTGGCAATATTTCTTTTCAGTGATGGTACAATATAGCTGTAAGGAACCTATACATATTGGATTCTGGGGGGATAAAAATGAATGTGAAACCGATCGTGAAATCAGACATTGAAATTGCTCAGGCATCAGAAATGAAACCCATAATGAAAATAGCTGAAAAACTAGGGCTCATTGAGGATGATCTGGAGCTCTTCGGCAAGTATAAAGCGAAAATATCCGCAGCAGCCTTAAAGAAATTAAGCACGAATGACAGCGGTAAAATAATTCTTGTCACATCCATTAATCCAACACCTGCAGGAGAAGGGAAATCCACAGTAACAGTCGGACTTGCCGATGCTTTTAACAGACTGGGCAAAAAGGCTATGGTCGCTATGCGGGAACCTTCCCTGGGGCCGACAATGGGAATTAAAGGCGGTGCAACAGGCGGGGGATATTCACAGGTCCTGCCTATGGAAGATATCAATCTGCATTTTACCGGCGATCTTCACGCAATTACAACAGCCAATAATGCCTTGGCTGCACTGATTGATAATCACCTCCAGCAGGGAAATCTGCTAAATATCGACCAGAGAAGAATTGTCTGGAAGCGTGCCCTCGATTTGAACGACCGTGCATTAAGAAAAATCGTAATCGGTCTGGGAGGACCTTTACAAGGTGTTCCAAGGGAGGATGGATTTGATATTACTGTGGCTTCAGAAATTATGGCCGTTTTATGCCTTTCATCCGACCTTCAGAACCTGAAGGAAAGACTGGGGAAAATGGTTATAGCCTACAATTATGATAAACAGCCTGTAACAGTTGCGGATCTTAGAGTGGAAGGCGCTCTTACCCTGCTTCTTAAAGAAGCAGTCAAACCTAATCTGGTCCAGACTATAGAACATACACCGGCATTGGTACATGGCGGCCCGTTTGCCAATATTGCTCATGGCTGCAACAGTGTGATTGCCACTTCTGCAGCATCCAAGCTCGCTGATTATGTTGTGACAGAAGCAGGTTTTGGTGCAGATCTTGGTGCTGAAAAGTTTCTGAATATTAAAGCCAGACACGAAGGCATTGACCCTGAAGCAGTGGTTATTGTAGCTACAATCCGTGCTTTAAAAATGCATGGAGGCTTGTCAAGGGCTGAATTGGGCACGGAAGATACTGAAGCACTCACTAGAGGCTTTGCCAATTTAAAAAAGCATGTTGAAACAGTTGAAAGCTTCGGGCTTCCGTATGTAGTGGCCATTAACCGGTTTATTTCCGATAGCGAGAATGAAATTGCGGCCCTTACAGATCTATGCAGTGAGGCAGGCATGCCAGTAGCCCTGACAGAGGTTTGGGAAAAAGGCGGGCAGGGTGGAATTGAGCTGGCAGAGAAACTGCTGAACATCTTGGATCAAAACGCAGCGAAGTTCAATCATCTGTATGATTTATCGCTGCCTCTTGAAGAAAAAATTCTAACAGTGGCACAGAAGGTTTATGGCGCAGATAATGTTGAATACTCAACCAAAGCCAAAAAGCAGATTAAAGACTTTGAAAGCTTTGGCTGGGGGGTCCTGCCGGTTTGTATGGCTAAAACACAATATTCTTTATCTGATGATCCTTCAAAACTGGGAAGGCCATCAGATTTTACCATTACAATCCGTGAGCTGAAGCCATCCATTGGTGCAGGATTCATTGTAGCACTCACAGGTGATGTGATGACTATGCCGGGCTTGCCTAAAGCCCCTTCAGCCATGAACATGGATGTAGATGAAGAAGGAAATGCAGTCGGCCTATTTTAAGGAGGATAACCATGTTTGATCCAACTGCCTTTGAAAATATGAAGGTTGTAATGGAGGGCGGATTCTATGACAGGGATCTGAGCGGAGAAATAAGAATAGTTGACCGGAATGATATGATAAACTCAGCGAAAATGTGCCGCAAATATGATATAACTTTCGCAGATCATGCTGAAGGCATGCCGGAGATTCTCTGTACCTTTATAATGGAAGCGGGACTTGATAATCTTGCAGCTGAGCTATTGCCTCAAGGGAAATCTAAAATGCTGGCCGGATGCCGGATTTCCGTGAATTTTACAATTAAACATCAGCATGATCACAAAAAAATTCAAGAAATCCGGGAAGTCCTGGAGCAAATATGGGGAATCGGACGGAAAATCGAACAGACTGTGAAATACAGCCCTGAAAATAGGCAGAGTCTGGCTGAAACCGAAACCATCATTTCCTTTAACCGCCTTGTCCAGGAAGAGCAGATAGATGACCTGCATGAAATGATCACTTATATGACTGCTTCTATGGATGCTTTGAGAAATATTCAATTTTGACACAAAAACGCCTTGCCAGTAAAAGCAAGGCGTTTTTTATATAGAATTTTTACGGAAAATTCAAAATTATATTTACAATCCAATGCTCTGATAATACGATTAAAAAGGAATGGAAAAACATTCCGAATACACTCAAAAGGGGGAGAGGCAAATGATTAAGGTAATCATTGCGCAAAAAGAATTGGAGAAGGGTAGACAAGACGTAACCTAGTCAGGAGGACAAAGGAATGATACAAGGTACAGACAAATTAATCATTGCAGAGTATCATGAGGGCTTTGCTGCAGGAATCGCAAAAATGTGGAACTTGAGCAGGGACAGCTGGGGCGGAGATACCAGTGTAATGACTGAAGAGCAAGTGAAAACGAAGGAAGAGAATAACGGCAATATTACTTTATACTTAGCCCTTGATGGTGAAGAGGTTGTAGGCTATTGCGGGCTATCGGAATATAAAGAGGATACGGGATCACTGTATATCCCTCTATTAAATGTAAGGCCGGATTACCATGGGCAAAAAATCGGAAAGATGCTGGTGCTTAAAGCGCTGCAAAAGACTATAGAAATGGGCTGGCCGCGCCTTGATTTATATACATGGCCAGGAAACGTGAAAGCTGTCCCGCTATACAAAAAATGCGGTTTCTTCTGGGAAGACAGAGATGATACAACCCATTTGATGAATTTCATTCCCGCTGTGCACCAGACACAGCTTTTAAAGCCTGTCCTGGAGAATCTTGATTGGTATGGCAGCAGCCTTAGAGATATCGATGTGAAGCCGGATGGAATCAAAGAAAATGGATTTACATTTTACGAGTATAAATGGCAAAGCGGAGAAGTGTCTGCTAGAGTCAGATTTGAAAGAACCGGCAGAGGAATAAGTTTAATAGAAACAAATGATTATCTTATAGAACTTTGCATGGGACATCATGAAGTAATTGAGAATGAAGTTCAAAACTTTCAGCTCAAACTTGTAAATAAAACCGGAAATCCCGTTTCATTTAAGGCTGAAGGGAATAATCAGGGAAGAGTCAAATCAATGTTCGAGCACGATTTGACTTCTGAGAGTGACTCTGTAATTACCGGACAATTCATTGTGCATGAAGGGGAAGAGCCCAGTGTCTGGAAAACTCATCCTACACTGAATGTAAAGGTTTGGGTAAATGGTGAGGAATGTGAACTGCGCCTTGGACTTCTTCCAAAGCAGCCAGCCAAAATAACAGGCGCTTCCAAAGGAAATCTCAGGCTTTTGAATCAGGAAGCAGAATTGGAAATGGAAGTAGAAAACAACCTGGAAGAAGACACAGTATTTCACCTTTCTTTTCCTGAAAGTGATCTGGTTGAATTAGAAAAGCGGGAGTATCAAATACAGCTCCACAAAAAAGAACGTAAGCTGATGAAAATGCCTTTTATCGTGAAAAAACATGGCTTTTATCAGCCCGAAATATCGATAACGGCATTAAAGAAGATCGGGGAAGAACTCTCTTTTACGTGCAGATCGGTGGGCATGCCCCTTAAAAGCTTCGGTCAGAAATTCGGAGGAGAGTCCAAGGATTACTGGCATATATGCAATGGGATCTCCCAGGTTAATATCCGGAAAATGGATTTTAAAATAACAGCAGGCAGGAATGAAAGTGTTAACCAGCCTTTTGCGTTTTTTGTTCCTAAGCTTGGCAAGCCTTATTCTACTGAATTTTCAAAGGCAAAGCCTTTGGCAGCAGAATGGTTCACAGATGATACGGCCATCACCTTCAAGCTGGTTTTCAGGTCTGAAGCTTTTCCGGGAATTCTTGTAACCCTGTATACCTCCCTTTATGGTGAAGGCCTTGTGAAAATTTGGTCTGAACTGAAAAATGAAGGGAATAAAAAATATGAAAACCTGTTTTTAAGCCAGCCGTTATATCATGAAATGCAGCATCCATATTTTCCGCTGGAGAATGAAGTGATAGAGTTTTCTGATGTAAGAGAATTAGGGTTCATGGAAATACCAGGTGAGAGCATAACTGAAAATTGGTTTTTCGCCAATCATAACGGAGAGCCGATTGGATTCTGCTGGCCTAAAAGTGCTAAATCCAATCCGGATGGGTGGCAATTTTTTTATCAGCAGGAGACTGGCTTTCTTGCACCCGGAGATCAGAAGGTACTGGCCCCTGGCTATTTATCCATTGGAGCTTTCAGGACATGGGAAGAAATGCAGCGATTTGCAGGCGTGACGGCTGAAGCTGGAAAAATAGTGAAAAATGAAAAAGCGCTAGTAATAAATATCGGAAATCCAGTTGCAAAGGAGCAGGGAACAGCGGAGTTTACTCTTAAAACCTATCGTTCGAGTTATCTTAACGGCACTATAGATATTTTTTTAAATGAAGATAAAAAACTATCCGCAAATTTCAGCCAGGAACAGGAACTTAAGGAATTTAAATCGAATTTCCCTATTGAAGGAATGAAACCCATTTCTCTTGTAAAAGCCGAGATTACACTTGACAGTGGTAAGACAAATGTAAAAGATCTTCTGCTGATGCCCCGTGGGAAAATTCGTATAATAACTGAAGAGCAGAACGGCAAGACTGTATATACAATGGATAACGGCATTATTAGCTTCAAAGCCGCACCGGATTTTTATCCAGGATTATTCTCTTTATCATATAAAGATAGGGAATGGCTGGATTCTTCTTTTCCTGAACCGGTTGCCAGGGGATGGTGGAATCCATGGGCTGGCGGGATGAAAACTGTTCCATCACAAATGAGTGTGTTTTCGCTATTGAAGGAGAAATCTACTGCTGAATTTCTCAATGTTAAAGATTCGTATGAAAACGAATGGTCTGCATTGGCCATTCATACGAAAGCAGTCCAACACTCCACCTGGAAAGGTCTTGAATATACACAGTATTTCGCGTTATTGCCGGGAGTGCCAATCCTTGCCCATTGGGTAAAAGTGATCAATGCAGGCGGGAAATATCTGTTAAACGAAAAATGGATTACAGATATATTTTTATCAGGAGGCTCATTAAAGGATCTTAAGCTTACACTTAGTGACAAAGGTGCTGAATCAGCCTATCAGGCTGGAGTTGAGGAGCAATCCTTTGTTAATATTAATGGATCCCGTATCAGCAGCTCACGCTCTTCTGAAAAAATGTATGTAATGAAAAGTAAAGATACTGAATTCCTGGGAGCATATATGAGTAAAGAAGCCTTCGAAGTTATTTCCGAAAGGAAGGCGGGCCCATTGGCCAAACCGGGCTTTATCGTATTTGATGAAAGAAGTTTCGAGGGCAAAATGCTTAATAAACTGCATTATTTGGAATTCCGCTAAAGGAGAGAGTATGAAAGTCATAGATGCACATATTCATTTTTCTGATATTAAATCATTTCATCATACAGCCGATGAACTATCATTTGTAGATTATTCATATAATGGGCACCAGAAAGAGTTTCAAAATGCCAATGTAGTTCTGAGCATCGCAATGGGACTTACAGAAACAGATAATATGGGCTTTCCTGATTATGAAGCAAGAACACCGATGGGGATTGACCTGGAAGACAAGGTCCCGGCTAATATTGTTTACTGTGCCGGCATCAATCCATATGATCTCAATGAAGAGGCTTTAGAAAGGCTCGAAGAAGATCTGCAAAAGCCTGCTGTTGTGGGCATTAAGATTTACCTGGGGTATTATCCTTTCTATGCCTATGATGAAGTATATGTTCCTGTGTATGCACTCGCTGAAAAATATGGAGTTCCGGTTGTATTTCATACAGGGGATACATATTCCGAAAGGGGATTGCTAAAGTATTCTCATCCTCTGGCCATTGACGAGGTTGCTGTAAAACACCGGAATATCAATTTCATGATGGCTCATTTTGGAGATCCGTGGACACTGACCGGAGCTGAAATCATATATAAAAATCCGAATGTCTATGCCGACCTTTCAGGCCTTATTGTTGGAACAGAAGAAGAATTGAAGAAACACAGTAAAGGAAGATTTTTGGATCATCTGAGGCATGCTTTAGTGTTTGCAGATTCTTACGATAAATTGCTTTTTGGAACCGATTGGCCACTTGCGCCTGTAGGTCCCTATATTGAATTTATAAAAGAGCTCATACCTGAAGAGTATCATAAGGATGTTTTTTACAATACCGCTATAAAGGTATTTCCTAAAATCAAGCCTTTTCTGCCATAGAAACTGCGGCTGGGAGAGAAATCTTTCACTTCCAGCCCTTTAAATAGTCTTATTTACATACATACACGTATAAATATTTTAAAAGGGGGCGTCTTTAGTGGTTAAAATTGCATGGGTAACAGACAGCACGGCTTTTTTAAATAATGAGTTAAGAAACCACCCTGACCTGTACCAGATTCCGATGACAATCATTATGGATGGCAGAGAGTATACGGATGGTGTTGATTTATCACCTGAAGAACTTTATGCGAGATTAAAAACACTGGATACCCCGGCTAAAACTTCCCAGCCATCCATCGGCGCTTTCAGAGATTTATACGAAAATCTGCAGAAGGATTATGACTGTATCATCGCTGTGCTTGTATCAGCAAAGCTCAGTGGGACTGTTTCTTCAAGTGAACAGGCCGCCCAGCTGGTTGATATACCTGTATACAGCCTGGACTCCAAGATATTATCATATCCTTTAACAAGATTAATCCTTAAAGGGATGGAATTGGCAGAGGCCGGATTGGATAGTAAAGATATTATCAGCGAACTTAAGACGCTTCGCGATACGGGTGAAACATATGTCCTCATCGGCAGTCTTGAACAGCTTCATCGAAGCGGCAGGATGTCCGGAGTTCAATTTTTCCTGGGAAGCATGCTTAATGTAAAGCCGATTATATCAGTACATGATGGAGAATTAAGTGTCAGGGAGAAGGCCAGGAGCGAGAGAAAGGCAAAAGATAAAATAGTGAAGCTGCTGAGGAGCGCTCATGAGAGAAAACCGCTGAAGGAAGTATTCATCCTATACGGCTTGCATCCGGAAGAAGCCGAGCTATGGAAGAAGGAACTTCTTGCAGAATTTACTGGCATTGAATTTGGATGCTACTCCTTAGGTGCCACCATAGGCGTCCACGCAGGAGAGCATACACTCGGCATCAGCTGGCTGAATGGCCTGGAATAAATTAATATAAGCTCAAGTGCAGGAAATCAATTACTGGTTTTTTGCACTTTTTTTGTCTTCAAATATCAATATAGCTTGACCTTGCCATCGTTTCTTTTTAGGACTAATGTTAAAATGGACAGTGGAGTTTGAAAGCGGGTGAAATAATGAAAGAAAATATAATACATATAACAGAAAAATTTGTCCGGGATACACTCGGGGATGATTCAACCGGGCATGACTGGTATCATATTGAGCGGGTGCGAAAAAATGCCCTTTACATAGCGGAAAGGGAACAAAAAGGAGATCCTTTTTTCATTGAAATGGCAGCCTTGCTTCATGATATACCTGATGCGAAGCTGAACACTTCCAGAGAAGCAGGGGACAGGAAACTGTCGGACTTTCTGCAGGAACTTGAAATCACAGAGGAAGCATTCAGCTCCATTAAGGAAATCATTGATTCAGTTTCCTTTAATGGCGGCCATAACACCAGGGTCTTAAGTGAAGAAGCCAAAATAGTCCAGGATGCCGACAGATTGGATGCGATCGGCGCCGTGGGAATTGCGAGAGCATTTGCATACGGAGGCAAAAAAGGACAGCTGATTTATGATCCAGCCCTTAATATCAGAAGAGAAATGACTGAAGATGAATACCGGAATGGCAGGTCGTCATCCATCAATCATTTTTACGAAAAACTTTTGAAGCTGAAAGATCTGCTGAATACTGACACTGCTATGAAAATGGCAGAAGAGCGGCATGAGCTTATGGAACAGTTTCTGCATCAATTTTTTAAAGAATGGAATGGTCAAGCATGAAGATGATTTCTGTGGAAAATGTGACAAAAACCTATGGTGAGAAAGAACTTTTTAACAATATATCATTTACAATAGCCGAAAAAGAAAGGGCAGGACTGATCGGTGTAAACGGTACAGGAAAATCCTCCCTGCTGAAGGTGATCGCGGGGGTTGACCTGCCGGACTCCGGCGAAATAGTCAAACCGAGAGACTACAACATTTCATATTCAGCACAGCAGCCTGACCTGTATTATGATTTAACCGTTCTCGAGCAGGTATTTGCAGGAGATGCGCCAATACTTGTCCTGCAGAGAGAATATGAACAAGCGCTGCTGGAGCTTAGCCGGAACCCTGAAGATCCAGCTATCCAGGATAGCCTTTTCGAACTTCAAAAAAGAATGGATACACTTAATGCCTGGGAAGTAAATACCGATGCCAAAACGATACTCACTAAACTGGGCATTGAGGATTTCAGCAGAAAAATTGGCGAGCTTTCAGGCGGACAGAAAAAGCGGGTTGCGCTTGCACAAGCTTTGATCCAGTCACCAGACTTGCTGATTCTTGACGAGCCTACAAATCATCTTGATTTTGAATCGGTTAAATGGCTGGAAGAATATCTGGGCAGATATAGTGGCGCACTGCTTCTTGTGACACATGACCGTTATTTCCTTGACCGGGTTACAAACAAGATGTTTGAGCTTGAGAGCGGAAATCTTTACAGCTATAAAGGGAATTATGCTGCATTCCTTGAAGCCAAAGCAATAAGAGAGGAAAATGAAGCAGCCACTATAGAAAAGCAGAAAAATCTGTTCAGAAGAGAACTCGAATGGATCAGAAGAGGTGCAAAAGCCCGTACCACCAAGCAAAAAGCCAGGATCCAGCGATTCGAAACTCTTGACAGCCAGCTTGCTTCAGTAAAATCCTCCGAAAAATTGGACATGTCCCTAAGCGGCAGCCGCCTCGGAAAACAGGTATTTGAACTTGAAGCTGCATCAAAAAAATATGGCTCCCAGACAATTCTTGATCATTTTGATCTTCTCGTAAAACCAGGGGACAGAATAGGGATTATTGGAAGAAATGGGACAGGGAAATCAACTCTCCTTAACATACTGGCAGGCAGGATTCCGCTTGACTCAGGTGAGCGCATTATTGGGCAGACAGTAAAAATTGCTTACTATACTCAGGAAAGCGAAGATATGGATGAGAGTAAACGCATGATAGAATATCTCAAAGAAACAGCTGAAGTAGTTGAAACCTCAGATGGAAAAACCATTTCTGCGGCTCAAATGCTGGAGCGTTTCCTTTTTCCGCCATATACTAATGGCACTCCAATACGCAAGCTTTCCGGCGGGGAAAAACGGAGGCTTTATTTACTGAAAATCTTAATGTCAGAGCCTAATGTTCTTCTTCTGGACGAGCCGACAAATAACCTTGATACCCAAACCCTGACGGTTCTCGAGGATTACCTTGATGAATTTCCCGGCGTAGTCATTACTGTTTCACATGACCGCTACTTCCTGGATAAAGTGGCTGAGCAGCTGCTTGTTTTAAAAGGCGCGGGCGAGATCGAATCCTACTACGGAAATTACAGTGAATTTCTTGAAAGCGATAATGCCAAACCGGTTCAGGAAATTGACCATGCTCCTAAAAAAACGAGGGAAATGAAACCGAAGAAAAAGAGAATGAGCTATAAAGAGAAAAAGGAATGGGAAGAAATAGAGGGAAAGATTGAGGCTGCTGAAACCCGTCTCGAAGCGATTGCCTCAGAGATGGCAAGTATTGGCAGTGACTTTGAAAAGGGCCAGGCATTAGTAGAAGAAGAATCGAAACTGAATGAAGAGCTGGAATATCTGATAGAGAGATGGAGCTATCTTTCAGAAGCAGCAGAAAATGAATAATGACATGCCCGGGGGAATCTCCGGGTTATTTTTATATTTGGCTGTTTTCGCAAGGTTTTTTTGCTTTTTGTAAATTATTTACAGAGTTGATTGCAGCGGAAGGTGCGAGACTCCTGCGGGAGTAGCGGGACAGGTGAGACCCCACAGACGCAGAGCATCGAGGAGGCTCACCGCCCGCCCCGCGGAAAGCGGGCATCCTGGAGCGGAAATCAACGGACAACATTGGTATGCGAAGAACAACAAACTATACGAAAAAAGCCTAATAGTTAAAACAGCTAAAATGCCTCGAAATTCTCCTTATGTTAAAATAAAACCAGTTACCAGCGTGAATATATTAAAAAGGGTGATACTTTTGAAAATAAAAGCAATCGAACCAACACCAAGTCCGAATACAATGAAGGTTATTCTCGATGAAGAGCTTCCAATGGGGAAAGCCAATAATTATAAAAAAGATAAAAAAGAAGGAGCTCCCAGGATCATTCTTGATATTCTGGAGATAGCAGGCATAAAAGGAGTTTACCATGTTGCTGATTTCCTGGCAGTTGAAAGAAATGCAAAATATGACTGGAAAGAGCTGCTTCCTCAAGTTCGATCTGCCTTTGGTGAGGAAGTGGAAAATGAGGGTCCCGAAGAAAACGGCATAGATGAACATTTTGGTGAAGTACAGGTTTTAGTTCAAATGTATAAAGGAATTCCGATGCAGGTGAAGCTGACTGACGGCACGGAAGAAAAGCGCTTCGGACTTCCTGAAAATTTTATAAATGCTGTTACAAAAGCGCAGGATCCTGCTGATAATGTTGTCATGGTCCGCAAGTGGAAGGAATTCGGGGTCCGCTACGGAGACTTTGACCAAGTTGGCCATGACATTGTTGAGGAACTAATGGCTGCCTATCCGGAGGGACGGCTCCAGACCCTAGTGAAAACAGCTAAAAGCCCGGATAACACAGAGGATAAGCATGTGCGATCTCTCCTTAAACTTTCAGTCGAAGATTTGGATTCTCCCGATTGGCGGGAGCGCTATCAAAAACTCGAACAGATGGATAATCCAGAACTGGGGGATCTGCCTGTTCTTGAAAAAGCACTCAATGATGAGAAGGCTGCAATTAGGAGACTTGCGACAGTTTATCTTGGAATGATTGAAGATAAAAGCGTCCTGCCGCTTCTGTATAGAGCATTGAAGGATAAAACGGTCACTGTAAGGCGCACAGCCGGAGACTGTTTATCAGACTTAGGGTTTGCAGAAGCAATGGATGCGATGAAGGAAGCTCTGCAGGATGACAGTAAGCTTGTACGCTGGCGTGCGGCCATGTATCTTTACGAAGTGGGTGATGAAAGTGCGCTGCCTGCTCTAAAGGCTGCGGAAGACGATCCGGAATTCGAAGTCAGCCTGCAGATCAAACTGGCTATTGAGAGAATTGAGCAGGGAGAAGAAGCAAAGGGTTCAGTTTGGAAACAAATGACTGAATCCCGGAATAAAGGTGAGAAATAATTTCAAGAAAGCCGCTCAGATTTTAGGATCTGCAGCGGTTTTTTTATTGGAATTGATTAATTTTAAAACTTACACGCATTACAGTTTCATTCATTTAAAGCGAAAAAAAAATTAAATTTGTAATAATTATTGAAATTATCCGAAAAAGGGTCTATATTGGAAAGAAAATATTTGGGGGGCAGGAGGTTAGTTAATCTTTTCCATAGAATAAGAGATTATGAATCTAGGGTAAAACGGGAGGTACATACTATGACAGGCTCACAGATGAGAAGTGATATGATCAAAAAAGGCACAGACCGGGCTCCGCACCGCAGCCTGCTGCGCGCAGCAGGAGTAAAGGAAGAAGATTTCGGAAAACCATTTATTGCTGTGTGCAATTCCTATATTGATATCGTTCCTGGCCATGTGCATTTGCAGGAATTTGGTAAAATTGTTAAAGAAGCAATCCGTGAAGCAGGCGGCGTTCCATTTGAATTTAATACCATTGGTGTGGATGATGGAATTGCAATGGGCCATATCGGCATGCGCTATTCTCTGCCAAGCCGTGAGATCATTGCAGACTCACTTGAAACAGTTGTTTCTGCCCACTGGTTTGATGGAATGGTCTGTATCCCGAACTGCGATAAAATCACACCAGGAATGATGATGGGGGCATTAAGGGTTAATATTCCAACCCTTTTTGTCAGCGGCGGCCCGATGAAAGCCGGCGTAGATTCAAGCGGAAAGCCATTATCCTTAAGCTCGGTCTTTGAGGGTGTAGGTGCCTTCGAATCCGGCCAAATAGACGAACAAAAGCTCCTGGAAATCGAGCAGGTAGCATGTCCGACATGCGGTTCCTGTTCAGGGATGTTCACTGCGAATTCCATGAACTGCCTTGCAGAAGGACTGGGACTTGCACTTCCTGGCAATGGCACGATTTTGGCTGTATCTGAAGAAAGAAAAGAATTTGTTAAACGTTCAGCCAAGCAGCTGATGGAATTAATCAAGCAAGACATCAAACCGCGCGATATTGTTACAATTGATGCGATTGACAATGCATTTGCCCTGGATATGGCAATGGGCGGGTCAACTAATACAGTTCTTCACACATTGGCGCTTGCTCACGAAGCTGAAATTGAATATCCGATTGAACGAATCAATGAGATCGCCAATCGGGTTCCGCACTTAGCCAAGATCGCTCCTGCATCAGATTATCATATTGAAGATGTTCATAATGCGGGTGGGGTGAGTGCAATTATCAATGAATTGCTTAAAAAGCCGGACGCCCTAAATGGAGACTGTCTGACAGTTACCGGAAAGCCGCTAAGGGAGAATGTAGCAGGCAGTGAGATTTTGGATAAAAATGTAATCCGGACTCTGGAAAATCCGCACTCTGAACGCGGAGGGCTGGCAGTTTTATTTGGGAATCTAGCTCCTGAGGGATCAATTATAAAAGTGGGTGCAGTAGATGAGTCAGTAGGCGGATACCATAGAGGACCGGCCATCTGTTTTGATTCGCAGGAAGATGCACTATCCGGAATCATTACTGGCAAGGTGCAGGAAGGCCATGTTGTTGTTATTCGTTATGAGGGCCCTAAAGGGGGGCCTGGAATGCCTGAGATGCTTGCACCGACTTCACAGATTGTCGGGCGTGGTTTAGGTGCAAAAGTCGGCCTGATTACAGATGGCCGTTTCTCGGGTGCTTCCCGCGGCATCAGCATTGGGCACATCTCACCGGAAGCTGCTGAAGGCGGACCTATTGCATTTGTGGAAAATGGAGACATCATTGAATTGGATTTGAATAATCGTACAATTAATCTGGAAATCTCAGATGAAGAATTTGAAAAACGAAAAGCCAATTGGAAAGGCTTCGAGCCAAAGGTCAAGAAAGGATATCTTGCCCGTTATTCGAAGCTTGTGACCAATGCCAGCACAGGCGGCGTTATGAAAATTTAAATATATTAAGGATGCCGGTCTTTTAGGACCGGCTTTCTTTGAATTTAGCTGTGTTATGACGAGAACCGGAATAGAAAAATTGCATTAAGATCATACGATATAGTATGCTTACTTTACAAACTGCACGTTAAGGAGGATGCAAATCTTATGTCAATGGCATATGAAGAATATATGAAACAAATGGTGAAGCCGATGCGTGAGGAGCTTGTACAGGCAGGCTTTAAAGAGCTGACGGCTTCAGAAGATGTAGAGCATTTCATGGAAGGGCTTGAAGGAACAGCTCTTGTTGTCGTGAATTCAGTTTGCGGCTGTGCGGCTGGTCTTGCCCGCCCTGCAGCAACACAGGCTGTTCTGAGAAGTGAAAAGAAACCTGATCACCTGGTGACGGTTTTTGCCGGACAGGACAAAGAAGCAACAGCCAAAATGCGCGAGTACTTTGACGGATATGAGCCTTCATCACCTTCTATGGCTCTTTTAAGAGGAAAGGAAGTTGTGCACTTCATTCATCGCCATGATATCGAAGATCATTCCATGGAAGCAATTATGGAGAATCTGGTTGCAGCGTTTGAGGCGAACTGCTGATAATATTAGATTAAACCAAAAGGGGTGTCTGCAGACACCCTTTTTTAATAGCAATTTTAGGAATCAGGTGAAAATATATGCTAATTACAACATCCGGACGCACCAATGAAGCAATGAAAGAGAAAGCAAAAAACATTGCAGAACAATTGGGAGCAGAGTACATCGACAGGAATAAAAGGTCTGTTAAAGCGATTCAACAACAAGTTCCTGAAGACTGCATAGTAGTCGGAAAAGAACGGCTGGAACTTTATCAGACTGGCGAAAACCAGCCGTTCTTCTTTCATCCGAGTTCAGCCATGTTCAGAGTGAAGCGCCTCTTAAAAGGTGAGAGTGATCCTTTTCTTGAGGCTGCCGGTCTTAAAGAAGGCAGCAGTATTCTCGATTGTACTCTTGGTCTGGCATCTGACAGCATAACAGCCAGTTTTGCTGCGGGCAATAAAGGTAAAGTTACAGGGCTTGAAGGAAATAAATACCTTTCCTTTCTCATTGCGAACGGGCTAAGGCAGTGGGACTCCGGGCTTGAGAGTATGAATCAGGCCATGGGAAGAATAAATGTTGAAGCAACAATGGCCCTTCCATATTTAAAAAAGCTGCCTTCGGACAGTTACGATATT
The DNA here is from genome assembly GCF_000565285.1 of Cytobacillus firmus DS1. Lineage (GTDB taxonomy): Bacteria > Bacillota > Bacilli > Bacillales > Cytobacillaceae > Cytobacillus > Cytobacillus firmus_A. The sequence goes on from NZ_APVL01000014.1 coordinate 21,461, forward strand.
GTCTATTTTGATCCAATGTTTGAAGAAGAAATCTTTGAGTCAGAAGGGATTAAAGCTTTAAGGAACTTTGCTGTTTATGAGGATCTGTCAGAGGAAGTTTTATTTCATGCAAAAAGAGCTGCGAGGAAAAGGGTGGTCCTGAAAGATCACTTTAGAAGTTCCAGGTTTGCTCAATATGGTTTCAAAGTAATTGAAAGAAAGTCCTCTAAATTTCATTTTGGCATAATTGAAAAATAAGAAAAGGTGCCAGTTAACAGGCACCTGCTTATTTAATCTGCAATAGCCAGATAAACAAAGTAAGCCATAAGTAAAAGGCTTGCAATGACAAAAAATACAGACCAATCCATGATCATTTCCCCCTTATTCATTCTTCTGGACATGAAGAACATGATTTGTTTTATTATTCCCCGCTTTGCTGCTTATTAATCCGCCAAATAAGTTATTACTATATTTCTATTGTTCTTTTAGCAGATACATGAAATCAATTTTAATTTGGTTCGAAAAGAAGTATAATAGAAAAATAGAAACGAGATACAAGCGAGGAAGGATACGATGGAATTTCCTATTTCAAATAGAATGGCTTCTTTTACAGAGAGCGTTTTTAAGGAATTGGCCCAAATTAAGAATTCGAAACTTTCAGACGGACTTTCGGTGATTGATTTAAGCATTGGCAGTCCTGATTTGCCCCCTCCCGCTTTTGTTATGGAGGAATTGGCAAGAGGAGCCCGTGATCCAGAACTATACGGGTACTCGTTAACAGGTACAAATGAATTTCATACTGCGGTCAGCGGCTATTATAAACGAAATTTTGAAGTGAATCTCGATCCTGCTTCAGAGGTGCTGCTTTTAATGGGATCCCAGGATGGGCTGGTACATTTGCCGATGGTTCTATGTGATCCGGGAGATTATATCCTTGTTCCTGACCCTGGATATACTGCATATGTCGCAGGTGCAGCAATGGCTGGTGCACAAATGCACGGAATGCCTTTAAAAAAGGAGAACAGCTTCCTTCCTGATTTTAATGAGATTCCTGAAGAAATCCTTGCAAACACGAAATTAATGATATTGAACTTCCCTGGCAATCCCGTTCCGGCGATGGCAACAGAGGAGTTTTTTCATCAAGCGATCCGGCTTGCAAAGAAATACGGTTTTGCTGTATTGCATGATTTTGCTTATTCGGAACTTTATTATGAAAATAAGCCTTTAAGTTTTTTGTCTGTTGAAGGGGCCGCAGATGTGGGGATTGAAATGAATTCACTATCAAAAAGCTTTAATATGGCTGGCTGCAGGGTGGCATATGCCGCAGGTAATCAGCAGCTTATTGCGCAGCTGGCCAACTTCAAATCCAATTTGGATTATGGGGTATTTCTGCCGGTACAGGCAGCTGCGGTGAAAGCATTGAATGATCATTCCGGTTTTTTGCAGGACTTGAGAGAGACATATAGAAAAAGAAGAGATGTATTAATAAAAGATCTTGAAACTATCGGCTGGGAAATCAGCAGGCCTGAGGGGTCAATGTTCTTGTGGGCCGAGGTCCCATCCGGGTACAGCTGCTCCAAGGATTTTGCGATTGACTTAATTAACCGGGCCGGTGTAGTCGTAACTCCTGGAAGTGCATTTGGCAGGTGGGGTGAGGGATACGTTCGGATTGCTCTTGTTCAGCACGAAGATGTTTTAAGGCAAGCTGCCCTAAATATTGAAGGCAGCGGTATATTTAAAAAAACCCTTGCTTAGGGGGAAAGGAAGGGCGAATAACATGCCGAATTGGCTGAGGAAATCCTTTGTAGTACTTGTTACCATTTTAACATTTGGCCTCGTCACACCTTCTCAGGCATTTCTTTATGAAAATACGAACCAGCTAAAAGCCTCCAGAGCTTCAGATATTGAAAACTCAGAGAAGGGCGCAGAACTTGCTGAAGAGGATAAGAGTAATTTCGATAAAGAGAACTTTATCAGGCAAATGCTTGTAGAGGCTGAGACACAATCATATGAGAAATTTGGTGCAAAGATAGGCCCAGTTATTGAAGATGAGTTTAACGAGGTCATCCTTCCGAAAATTGAGAAAGCCATCCAGGAGGTGGCAGTGCAATTTCCCGAGGAAAGCCTTGCACAGTTAAAAGTTACAGAAACTCCGGGGGGCGGATTATCGGAAAAAATTTTCCATATCACCAATAGCATGACTGATGAGGATGTGATTCGGTTCCATGTGCGAAGAGACCACCCTCCTCAACAGGGGTACTGGTTTAATTTTCATTATCACACATACCATGATCACTTTCAGGCTCACCATGAACTCGGTTCAATCTATTGGAATAAAAACACTCCGCCGAAATGGATGAGTTAGGGGTTTAAGATTGAAATAAATTTTGGAATATGAAAAAATATTTATACGGATTATGAAACTTTTCATGATTTATACCGTAAATACATTTATTCTACATAATGGAGGTTTGAGTCGAAATGGCAGTAAGTTTATCAAAAGGACAAAAAGTGGACTTAACAAAAACAAACCCAGGAATGAGTAAGGTAGTAGTAGGACTTGGATGGGACACGAACAAATATGATGGCGGAAATGACTTTGATTTGGATTCTTCCGTATTTCTGCTTGGAGATACTGGAAAAGTAACTTCTGAAAGCGACTTTGTTTTCTACAACAATACATCAGGCGCTAATGGTTCAGTTGTACATACTGGAGATAACCGTACAGGTGAAGGGGATGGCGATGATGAGCAGGTGAAAATTGACCTGGCTAATGTGCCGGCAAACGTTCAGCGCATTACATTCACAATCACCATCCATGACGGGGAAGCCCGCAATCAGAACTTTGGCCAGGTATCAAATGCCTATGCAAGAATTCTGAATGAAGATACAGGCGAAGAATTGATCCGCTATGACCTGGGTGAAGACTTCTCAATTGAAACTGCACTTGTAGTTGGAGAATTGTACAGACATAACGGAGAATGGAAATTCAGTGCAATCGGAAGCGGATATCAGGGCGGACTGGCAGCACTGGCAAAAGATTTTGGTTTACAGGTTGGATAAATAAGAGGTATATTTGCTTAATAAGGCTCGGCAATGCCGGGTCTTTTATATGAAAAAGCAGTCATCACCGGGAGGAATAATTTAGAATGGAAATATTAGAATCTATTATGCATACATATTCTCAGTTCTTTAACTGGGAAATGTGGGTTGAAGCTTTATCAAAGCCGGAAAGCTGGGCACTGATAGGTACACTTGTAATTCTGGAAGGCCTATTATCTGCTGATAATGCGCTTGTTCTTGCTGTAATGGTAAAACATCTGCCGGAAAAACAGCGGAAGAAAGCTCTTTTTTACGGTCTTCTAGGTGCTTACTTCTTCAGATTTATTGCAATCGGAATCGGTGTATTTTTAATTGAATTCTGGTATATCAAGGTCTTAGGTGCTGCCTACTTGGCTTGGCTTGCCATTAAGTACTTTATTGATAAGCGGCAAGCAGAAGAGGAAGGTGATGAACACGCAATAGAAGGTATCAATCAAAGAGGATTATTAATCCGCCTTTTCGGTACTTTCTGGGGAACTGTCATTGCAGTTGAATTGATGGATATTGCGTTTTCAATCGATAGTATATTGGCTGCGCTTGGAGTCAGCCAGGAAATCTGGGTGCTGTTAATAGGCGGTATGCTTGGTATTATCATGATGCGTGGCGTAGCTGGCGTATTTTTGAAGCTAATTGACAGGGTGCCGGAGCTGGAAACCAGCTCATATATCCTGATCCTTCTTATTGCTGCTAAAATGCTTGCGAGTGCTGCTGGTATTCACATTGACCATATTTACTTCTTTATCGTATTGGTTATCGTGTTTGCTATTACTTTTATTGTACATGCAAGGAATGCAAAAAAAGAAGCTGCAGATCAGGGATCGAACTAAATATGTAATTTCATAGATTTATAAAGGGAACAGACACTTGTCCGCTCCCTTTTATTTTTATTTTTTTTGGATGAAAAAGGAAGAAAGTAGTATTTTAGTGAAGGAATGGAGCTGCGAAAATGAGACTATTTTCCGATCTTCCGGGTGAAAAAATAAATAAAATGTTTTATAAAAAGCCTGGCTTTTTTAACAAGAGATCCGATAGGGAGCTATTATCATATGCTCTTGGGGCAACTTTATATATGCCGGCGACAAGACCTAATATTCACCAGGATCTGCTGTCAAAAAAGCATGCTGGCCTTTCATCCATGGTCATATGCCTTGAAGATGCAATTGGTGATGATGAAGTGGAAATGGCAGAGAATCTGCTTTGTTCGGAATTGGAAAATTTGAGCTCTGACCTTGTGAAGGGTCTTTGTGAAGAAGAAGATCTCCCTTTGATCTTCGTGCGAATCAGGAGCTATGACCAGCTTATGAGACTCAAGAGCAGAATTCCGAATGGCATGCATCTTCTGACCGGCTTTGTCCTGCCTAAGTTTTCACCTGTTGAAGGATGCAAAATTTTAACAGAAATTAAAGAGCTTAATTCTCATGGTTATTGTTTATATGCCATGCCAATTCTGGAGACGAAAGAAATTATTCAAAAAGAAACAAGGCTTGAAGAGTTAATCGGCATTAAGAAAGTGCTGGACCAATATTTTGAGCTGATTTTAAATGTGAGAATTGGGGCTACGGATTTTAGCGGACTCTACGGAATACGAAGAAATTCTGATACGACAGTTTACGATATTGCTGTAATTAGAGATTGCATTTCAGATATTATTAATATTTTTCTGCGTGCGGACAAGCCGTATGTCATTTCAGGTCCGGTCTGGGAATATTTTTCCTCAAAAGAGCGTCTTCTAAAACCACAAATCAGGCAAACGCCATTCATGGAGCGTCTTGGACAGGATGGACTGAAAATGAGGACCGACTTAATTGATCGGCATATGGATGGTTTAATAAGAGAAATCGCAATGGATATTTCAAATGGCTTAACTGGGAAAACCATTATTCATCCAACCCATATAAGGCCGGTACAGGCATTGAATACTGTAACACTTGAAGAGTACCTGGATGCACAGAGCATCGCCGGTCAGGCCGGGGGGAAAATAGGGGTTATGAAAAGCGATTACCAGAACAAAATGAATGAAATTAAACCTCATTTATATTGGGCTAAAAAAATATTATTAAAATCAGAAGTATACGGGGTGCTGCAGGATGAGATCACATACATTGACCTACTCAAAAACGAAACATTCAATCCAGATACTCGACTCATTAACCGTTGATATTCATATAACCGAGAACCCATATAAGCTGCTCCCTGAAGATTTATTTGTCATGGCCGCAAGAATAAATAAAAAAAGATCTTTCTTATTTGTCAGCAAAGTACTCGGTAAACATATACCGATAGACCCGCAAATTGGACTTCTGACAGGAGAATTGCTCGCAAGCCGTTATATGGAAAAGGTGAAGAAGGTGGATACCGGAATGGCCGCAGAGCATTTATCCGCTTTTAAAAACGGTCCAGATTTCATGAACAGCAGTCCTTTTATTGATAAAGACCATAACCCGGTCATTATTGGATTTGCCGAAACAGCAACGGCACTTGGACATGCTTTCTTTCAATCATTTAAACGTGCCGATTACTTTCATACAACAAGGGAGCTGCTGGCAAATCAGAATTCAGTCATAACATTTGAAGAAGAACATTCTCATGCTACTTCACACAGATGCTATGCAGATGCAGATCTTTTGGATAATAAGAGAGAGATCATTCTTGTTGATGATGAAATGACTACAGGAAAAACAGCCATTAATATCATCCGCTCCATTCATGAACGCTTTCCCAGAAAGATGTATACAGTCGTCTCCATCCTGGATTGGCGTTCTCCAAAAGATCAGATGCTGTTTAATGATTTGGAAAAAGAGCTGGGCATTATTATTAACAATGTGTCTCTTCTAAAAGGGGAGATCGATGTTAAAGGGACTCCAGAAGTGCATAAAGGTCAGTCAGCGGAGGAACCGTTAGGACATGCCGTGCAGCTATCCTGCATTCATTTAAATAAAGAATTCCCTGAACTATTAAGCCGGACCAATGAACCGTCGGTTACTCTAAGCGGTGAAATCAGAAATATTCCTTATTTAAAAGATTCGGGCCGTTTCGGGCTGGATGCAAAACGCCAGGCTGAATTAAGTGTGTCATTAGCTGAGATCGGCCAATCTTTATCCAGAAAACGGGATGGAAGAAATACGTTATGTCTTGGCACCGGGGAGTTTATGTATATCCCCATGAAGCTTGCCTCCTTTATGGGGGAAGGCGTAAAGTTCCATTCAACAACACGCAGTCCCATTTTTGTAAGAAATGAAAAAGACTATGGAGCAAAATACGGCATTTCCTTTCAAAATCCCGAAGACCCTGGAATGGCACAATTTATTTATAACATTCCAGAGGGTTATTATGAAGAAGCATTCCTATTTTTTGAAAGAGAACCGGAAAAAGATTTCCTAATGCCTTTTATCAATCAATTAAAGAAATATATTAAAAATATAAAAATAGTCTACTTTAACGGGGGTGAAAAAAATGAATAAAACAGCAGATAAATTTGGGTCATATAGTAAAGATGATGTTGTTTTTTTACTGAAGGATTTAAGCGGATATTCACTTGAAGGATCCATTGAGCAAAGAGAAAAAAACATTCAGTCCGGTCAGCATTACAGTGAAACGCTCCCTATTGAATATCACCCGCCTGAAAAATACCTTTCCCTGTTTTGGGAAACACTTGATGTTTATAAACGGAAAACAGCACTGTCTACAGGTGCGGTTTCTGAGCAAATTTGGAAGCAAAAAGGCAAAGATACTGTGCTGGTTTCCCTCGCGAGGGCCGGAACACCTGTTGGGATACTGATAAAGAGGTATCTTTTTGAAGTATATGGTGTGAGTTTGCCGCATTACAGCATTTCTATTATCAGGGACCGGGGGATTGACGAAAATGCAATAAAGCATATTTTAATGTCACATCCCGGCTGCGAAATTCAATTTGTGGATGGATGGACAGGAAAAGGGGCTATTTCCATTGAGTTAACAAAGGCGTGCAGACAATTCCATGAAGCTTATGGTGTTCTTCTCGATGATACCTTGGCCGTTCTTGCTGATCCTGGTTATTGCACAAATTTATATGGAACGAGGGAAGATTTTCTGATTCCAAGTGCCTGTCTCAATTCAACTGTTTCAGGATTGGTCAGCAGAACAGTATTAAATAAATCCCTAATTGGGCCGGAAGATTTCCATGGCGCCAAATATTATAGTGAACTTGAAGAAGCAGATGTTTCAAACCAATATCTCTCAGCTGTTGCAGAGGAGTTCCCGGCTATTAAGCAGGAAGCTGCTGAGCTTGCGAAACGAATTATGGAAAACCCGGGGGAAGCAAGTTTTAAGGGCATGGAAGAGATCCAAAGAATACAAGAGGAATTTAATGTTGAATCTATTAACTTTGTAAAGCCGGGAGTCGGTGAAACAACCAGAGTTCTTCTGAGACGGCTTCCATGGAAAATCCTGATGAAAGATCCGGAAAGTCCATATGTTGGCCATATTGTCATGCTGGCACGGGAGCGGAATGTTGAGATTATTCATTATCCCGATATGAGTTATACCTGCTGCGGATTAATTAAAAAGACGGGAGAAAAATCATGAGGATGTTTGCGTCAGATTTGGACAGGACACTGATCTACTCAAGTAAAGCACTTGCTGATTTTGGGCAGTCAGGAGAAGGATTAATAGGTGTTGAACGTAAAGATGGCAGGGAAATTGCCTTTATGACAAACGAAGCTGAAAGATTCCTGAAAGAGATATCTGCTCAAATGCTCTTTGTGCCTGTCACAACGAGAACTTATGAACAATATAAGCGTATTTTCATTTTTCAGGATGTCCTTAACATTCCATATACTGTCACATCAAATGGTGCAAATATTCATTATCACGGAAAACCTCTTGAGGAGTGGTCCGGCATAGTCCGAAAGCGGCTGAAGGCAGAGTGTGCTTTGCTTGAGGAAATGATGGACAGATCACAAAGCCTGGAACTGAATGGAAAGATAAAAATAGCTGAAAATCTTTTCTTTTATTATATTCTTGAAGAAAAATTAACCGCTGAAGCCAAAAAAGCAATTGCTGACCTGGCAGAATCTCTTGGGTGGAGAATATCCCATCAGGGTAGAAAACTGTACTTTATGCCAAATCCCATCTGTAAGGGCGAGGCAGTGAAATTCATTCAGAAACGTGAAGATATAAATATGGTCTTGGGGGCAGGAGATTCCATGCTGGATCATGACTTTTTAAAGTATTGCGACTATGCATACGTCCCCAGACACGGAGAATTGGCAGCTGAAAAGTCCATCTCATCTCCTTACTCTATTTCTGCTAATATAGGGACAGCGGCAGGGCAAGAAATCTTAAAAAATATATTAAACAGTATTAGAGAAAGAGTTTAATCCGGCTGGTCCCTCAGCCATTTTTTTAGAACGATAAATAAGCAGATGCAAAAAGTATAGCTTCCTGTAAAGATTAAGCTGCTGATGGGAATAGACTGGTAATTGGCAAAAGAGAAGATGGCAAGGATCATTGACAAGAAAAAGACGTCTATAAAAACAAAGGAACTTGAACACAAAGTATTCCTGATTATATCCAGATCATGATCAATCCCCCGATATCTCACTCTACGAAAAAGCAGCCTCATACTGACTCACCTTCCTCTTACAAAGTACTCCACTTTATGCGGGGACAGGGATAAAGGTGAAAAAGTCCATTTGAGGTCAATCAGCAAAGAAAAATAATGCTGAGATGAAACTTTCTTACTGTTAATTCGTAAAGAAAGTAAACCATTTTAGAAAAAGGCTGTATTCCTATGATATGATGGTAATAAGTTTACATATTTTTTGTCCCGTGCCATTATCCGGGAACTGAAACGCAATTTTTGAATGAAATGATAAGAATGCATCTTTCGCTCATAGAGGGAAGGGATAACAATTGAACTTGTCGTACAGTCAAATTAAAACTCACATCTTAAAGGTTACATATGAGAACTGGAGTGCTCAGCTAACAAAGCCCAATCATGAACGTGAAGGTTACAGAGAGGAACAGCAAACGCTGCATGTTGGCCAAATTGTTGCCAGATTTCTTGGAGTTCCCCTCGATGATGATGAATATTATAATCGTCTTTTTGATCTTGTTCACACAAAGAACGCAGGGCTTCTCCTCCTCAGTGAAGAACATCTGGATAAAACCATTGATAACCAGCAGTTTCAGGCGATACAAAAAGTCCTGAATATTAACCGGGAACAGAATTTATCAATAAACCGATTTGCTGCTTTTCTTGATGGCGAACAGCTGCTGCTCAAATCTTCCTCACCTTCTCTGCACAGGAAAATAAGAGAAGCGATGATCAGTATGCTGAACCTTTTTTCTGAAAAGGAACCAGACGGTTTAAAAAACCAGGATATAAGAAGGGTGCTTGTAGATGTGATTAAGTGGTCCGCTAATCATTTAGGCACAGACCTTAAAGATATTGACCCGAAATTGGCTATGCCAAAAGTCCTTTGGTACGGGAATGGGAAAAAGAGTCATTATTACTTTTTAAACTACTTAATGCAAATCGGGTGCGATATTCTTTATTTTTCTCCTTCAGGAGAAGACCTTTTTGCAGAGATGGGTCAGGCAGTCCAGGATTCTTTTGTACATCATTATCCTGAGAAGAAAAAGCCTGAACCTTTCCCGCAGGAAAAGAGAAGAAGGAGTGCTACAGTCGCCTATAGGGCATCCAGGGAAATAGAAACCATACTTAACCATGAAGGTTCAGGCCTTTATAAACCCTGGCAGCTTAGGGAGTATACTCCTTCTTCTGTGACCTTGAAAACCACTTATGATGAACTTTTTATTTTAATTAAAGAGAAAGCTATGATCCGCCCAAACTTTGAGGTGAAAGATGGAAGGGTCATGATACCGTCCATTTTTTCAAAGATCCAGGGAGTCAGCAGAAATCGCAAGGAATACTGGGATCGAATTCAAACGATCAGCCAATATGACGAAAGTCTGCTGATAAGGAGATTTCCTTTTACAAACAGCGTCAACAATGATTTTCGGTTCCATTATCGCAATGCATTGGACAGGGAATTGAAGCTTGACCCTGAAAAAATCATTTCAGGACACTATTGGAGGTATCAGCAGCTTCCTGGCGGACTTCAAAATGGGATTGCAAAGGCCATTAGAAACATGTGTGAACGTCCGCGATTAAAGCCGCTTCAGGGTGAATCGGAAGAAGAATTGAAGGTTTATCTGTTTAGCCAAAGCCTGCAAGTTCCGCCGAGCATTCTAAAATTAATGCAGCAATTTGATTACTCGCAGGAAGTTCCTAAAATTATCCTCTATAACAACGAGCTGAACGGGACGATGGTAAGATCAGATGCCGCACTCCTTTTGCTGCTTAATCAGTTTGGGATAGATATTGTACTGTATAATCCGCCTGGCCATAACGACATTGAAAACTTCATTGAGGAAGATTTATATGATGTTCATTGGCTTGAGGATGTTGTTTTTGAACAGGAATTTAAGGAGCCATCCTTTCTAAAAAAGGTTCTCTTTCAAGGATTATTAAAAAATTTAAAGGGTGATTGAAAATGAATCCGACCAAATCAACAGAATTAAATTTAACAACCCAGCTGCAGGATGATAAATTAACCGAAAATAACGTTTCAGAAATTAAGCTTGCTTTAAGGCAGGAGCCTGAGGTGCAAAATCTGGCCAGGTCCATTGATGAGAAGGACCAAATTCAAATACTTGAATTTGGCAAAGAGCCTGCTGTCCAAATTTCCCGTTTCTCTGACCAGATATTGAGCAACATGAGAACAACGAAGGTTGAAGATTCAGGTGAACTTCTAAAGCAGCTCGGCAGAATTATGGACAAATTTGATAAGAAGGATTTCGAGCAGGGACCAAAAGGCATCTTTGGCAAGCTTTTCAAGCGCGGAGAAAAAATGATTGAAAAGCTTTTCGGAAAATACCAGACAATGGGTGCGGAAATTGATAAAGTGTATGTTGAAATTTCCAAATACCAAAGTGAAATGGTCGATTCCACAACCATGCTTGAACAAATGTATGAGCAAAATTATCAGTACTATCTGACGCTCGAAAAATATGCTGTTGCAGGACAAATGAAAGCAGATGATTTAAAAGCCAATCAGCTTCCACAGCTGGAAGCGCGGGCGGCTCAGGGGGATCAGATGGCTTCCATGCAGCTTGATACGTTAAGAAATGCCGTCGATTTACTCGAGCAAAGAGTTTATGATCTTGAAATGGCTAAAATGGTGGCCCTTCAGACAGCACCGCAAATCCGGCTGCTTCAGAGAGGCAATACCAAGCTTATCGGCAAGATTAATTCTGCATTTGTAACCACTATTCCAATCTTTAAAAACGGTCTGATTCAGGCAGTTGCAGCCAAAAGACAAAAGCTTGTTGCCGATTCTATGAGCGAGCTGGACAGACGGACAAATGAAATGCTGGTGCGCAATGCCCAGAATATTTCAAACCAAAGTGCTGATATTGCAAGATTGGCAGGCGGTCCAAGTATTAAGATTGAAACGATTGAGGAATCCTGGAATATCATCATGAAAGGTATGCAGGAGACAAAATCAATAGAAGAAGAAAACAAGCGTCTGCGTGAAGAAGGAACCAGGAGACTGGAACAGCTGCAGGACAATTTTAAAAAAATGAAGCAGCAGGGTTAGTCAGCTGCACATTTTTAAATAAAATATAAATTATTGACGAGGTGGAATTGATATGGCAATAAATCTTCAAAAAGGCCAGCGTGTGGACTTAACTAAAGGAAATCCGGGATTATCTAAAATTATGGTAGGATTAGGCTGGGATCCAGTGCAAAAAAGCGGAGGCGGCGGTCTCCTTGGATCTTTATTCGGAGGCGGCGGCGGAGCAAATATCGACTGTGACGCTTCTGTAATCATGCTTGGTGAAAATGGAAAGCTTAAAAGCAATAAAGATGTCATTTACTTCGGCAATTTAAAAAGCAGCGACGGAAGTGTCCAGCATACGGGGGACAATCTGACAGGAGCAGGAGATGGAGACGACGAGCAGGTGCTGATTGATTTAAGCAGAGTGCCTGCACACATTCACAAAATGGTGTTCGTTGTAAACATTTATGACAGTGTAAAGAGAAAGCAGCATTTCGGCATGATCCAAAATGCATTCATCAGAGTAGTAAACTCCGGCAACAATCAGGAACTGATTCATTACAACCTGACTGACAACTACAGCGGTAGTACCAGCTTAATAGTTGGAGAGATTTATCGCCATGGAAGCGATTGGAAGTTCGCAGCAGTAGGTACAGGAACGGCTTCTCCCGGTCTTTCAGATGTAGTGCGTTCTTATTCTTAATAAAAATAAGCTTGGCAGGGACCCGAAATTACCCGGGTCCTTTTTGAATTTTCATAAAAGTTTACCATCATTTGTTTCCTTCTAATCCTCCTTTCATATGTTATAATTTTAATAGATTATCAGAACGGTTTAAGATTTTTTCTCCATTTCAGGCAGTTCCGCAGCTTATACACTTCAAAGAGCTCTGTTGCCCGCAAATTATACATCTTAGAATAGCAGAAGGGGCTTTTAACATGCGCAAAATGGTACTTACATTTACAATTATGATTGTTTCCCTTGCGCTGCTTGGGAATTCTCAGGCTGCCATGGGCGGCATAAAACTGAAGGATTACCCGCACTCCTCCCAGCTTAAAGAGTTTCTCAGTCTGAAATCTCCACGCCAGCTTGGTGAGATTTTTATTGTGCCTCTCGAACCTTTTGATGAGAGAGAGGCTGCAGAAATGATTTCCCGGGTGGATCGTCTGCCAGCCTCCCTGCTCTCCAAAATAGAGGATGAAGATATCAGGGTGAAATTATTCGTGGGAAAACTTACTGATAATCCTACAGCCCAGCATCTCGCAGGTGTAATTCCCCGGGGCTATACAGGAGATACCACTTGGGATGACGTTCCCGGGATTGGCGGAGCAAAAACAGTCCTTGTGAAAATAGGCTTCAGTGAGAGGGGGAAAGGTCATGGATCCGTTAATCTGGAACTTCATGAACTTGCCCATTCTGTTGATCGCCATGTTTACAATGGCATTCGATTTAATCAGAAGTTTCTTTCTGTGTGGAAAGCTGAAAAAGCTAAATTGTTCCCGGGTCAAAATTATTTTCTTTCCTTCCCTGAAGAATATTTCGCTGAGGCTTTTGCTATGTATTTTTCAGGAGGAAAATCCAGGAGATTATTAAGTGAGAATGCTCCGAAAACCTATGATTTTATAAAAGAATTAAACTGATTTACCTGTTTCTTTATCGTTTTTAGCTGATGTGACGAATGGAAATTGTGTACAATAGCAATGAGTATTTTAAAAAGGTTGGGTTGAAATGAAACAATATTTGGATCTTTGCAGGCATGTTCTGGAAAATGGCACAAAAAAAGAAGACCGGACAGGTACGGGTACAATAAGTACGTTTGGATATCAGATGCGCTTTAATCTGCAGGAGGGCTTCCCGCTTGTCACTACAAAGAAATTACACCTGAAATCCATTATCCATGAGCTATTATGGTTCTTAAATGGAGATACGAATGTGAAATACCTTCAGGAAAATGGTGTGCGGATATGGAATGAGTGGGCAGACGAGGAGGGGAATCTCGGTCCCGTTTATGGACATCAGTGGAGATCCTGGACAGCTGCTGATGGAAATACAGTTGATCAGATCACCAGCCTGATTGAGCAAATCAAAACAAATCCTGATTCCCGCCGCCTGATTGTAAATGCATGGAATGTTGGAGAAATTGAAAAGATGGCTTTGCCGCCTTGCCACTGCATGTTCCAGTTTTACGCTGCAGATGGAAAGCTATCCTGCCAGCTTTATCAGAGATCGGCAGATGTCTTTCTCGGCGTGCCGTTTAATATTGCTTCCTATGCTTTACTGACTATGATGGTTGCACAGGTTTGCGATCTGGAGCCTGGTGAATTTGTTCATACTTTCGGTGATGTACATATATACCAGAATCATCTTGAACAGGTAAGCCTCCAGTTGGGCCGTGATCCCAGAAAGCTTCCAAAAATGAAGATTAATCCTGATGTGAAAGATATTTTCAGCTTTAAGTTTGAAGATTTCCAGCTTGAAGACTATGATCCGCACCCTCATATTAAAGGAGTTGTTAGTGTATGATTTCATTAATGTGGGCAATGGATGAGAATCGTGTGATCGGCAGGGATAATAAACTTCCCTGGCATTTGCCTGAGGATTTAAAGTTTTTTAAAAGAACCACAATGGGGTATCCGATTGCCATGGGACGCAAAACCTGGGATTCAATCGGGAGACCTTTGCCGGGGAGAGAAAATATTGTAATAACCCGGAATAAATCCTTCTCCTGTGATGGATGCACAGTAGTACATACAGTTGAAGAGCTGCTGAAGTACAGCGGCGATAGGGAAGATGAAATTTTTGTCATTGGCGGTGCCGAGATTTTCAAAGCCGTTCTTCCTTCAGCTGATCGTCTATATCTGACTATGATTTATGACCAATTTGAAGGGGACACATACTTTCCGGAATTGGACATGTCAGAATGGGACCTCCTTTCAAGGGAGAAGGGCACAAGGGATGAGAGAAATCCATATGACTTTGAATTCCTTATTTATAAGAGAAAGCAATTTTCGTAAGGTTGTTGCTTATTCATAACTTAGTTTAATTTGCTGAGTTGATCTTCGCTGTGGGCACTTGATCCTAGAAAATGCTGACGCATCTTCTTCGTGCGGTGTTCATTCGAGGATGCTTATTCAATGTCCTGCGGGACGAGAGGGAAGTGTGAGACCCCGCAGGCGAAGCCAAGGAGGCTCACGTTCCTCCCCGCGGGTTCGCTGCGTGCCTGCAGCGTAAATCAACGGGCTGAATTCAAAAGACTTTCTTTCTGTAAGATTCACCGAAAATAACCCTAACAGCAGCTCGCGCCGGCGGGCTGCTGTTTTAATAATTAAACTGTAAACATATAGTGAGAAAGGATCCTGTTTAATATATAATGTAAAATATCCCAATCCTTGGAGGTATGTATGCTTCGATTAATAATCTTTTTTCTTTATATGGGCGGATATTTAGTGTATAGCCTTCCTGCTCTATCCCGGATGAGAAACCTGAATTCAGCACTCCCAGTTGAGGAACGCGACCGCATCATCCATAATGTTCCCCAAAAGTGGTCCAGGACAATAATGAAAATATCAGGCTCTCAAGTGAAAATTATGGGTCAGGAATTAATTCCAGAAGGGCCTGTCGTCATTGTCTGCAACCATGAAGGGGATTTTGATATTCCAGTCCTTCTTGCATCTATTAATAAACCGTTTGGTTTTATATCGAAAGTTGAAGTGAGGAAAGCACCCATCATCTCATCATGGATGGAAGTCATGAACTGTGTCTTTATTGACCGCAGCAATCGCAGGAGTGCTATCAATTCTTTAAAGAATGCTGCTATGCTTTTAAAACAGGGACACTCTCTCCTGATTTTCCCGGAAGGAACGAGAAGCAGGGGAGGGCAGGTAGGGCCTTTTAAAGTAGGCGGATTCAGGCTTGCACAGGATGCAGGGGTTCCGATTGTGCCAATATCCATTAAAGGGACAGCAAATGTCTTTGAAAAGAATGGGAGACTCATAAAGCCGGCAAAAATAGAAATCAGGGTGTGCAAGCCTGTGAATGCCAAGCTTGTTAAAGATATGGATGCAAAATTTCTTGCACAGGAAGTAAGAGCCATAATCTGCAGCAGTCTTTCGGACAGAAAAATCGCTTCATAAGAAGAAGGCCCCTTTCTCAGGGGCCTTTTTAGTCGATACATTAAAAATTCGGATTCACTAAATAATCTGTGAGCTTCTGAATCATTCCGTGGTATTCCCTGGGATCGCAAAACTCTTCTGCGGTAAAGTTAGCTTTAACCCACTCTATTAATTCATCAGCACTGTTGAAGTACTCTCCACTCGTGTCGCTTTTCCGAATCATATACCTGCCGTTATCTTCATCCACTGTTACCTCCACAGGCAAAGCACTATCCAGACTGCATAAAGAAAACTCCATTCCTGCACCCCTTTGAGATATAAATTAACTTTTGCTTATTATATGTCAGTTTTATCAGTTTCTATCCATAAAATAATTCGAAAAATGTAAATTTTAAAAAAACCGGATTGAAATCATGATTTGTCATGGTATAATGTACAAATTAATAACTTGTAAAGAAGAGGGTGGCAAAATGGAACAGAAAGTAATGACAAAAAAATGGGTGCAGTTGGAAGATATTTTAATTGCATACCAGCAGCTAAAGGATATTGTTGCCCATACACCTTTACAGAAAAATGAACGCCTATCAGAAAAGTATGAGTGCAATGTCTATTTGAAAAGAGAGGATCTTCAGCATGTCCGCTCATTTAAATTAAGAGGCGCCTACTATAAAGTGAAATCTTTGACTGCAGAGGAGCTTGAAAATGGTGTAGTCTGTGCAAGTGCAGGGAATCATGCACAGGGAGTTGCCTATGCATGCAGACACCTCGGAGTTCAGGGGAAGATTTTCATGCCGGCGACCACGCCGAGGCAGAAGGTGAGCCAGGTAGAGCTGTTTGGGAGAGATTCAGTGGAGATCATACTAGTTGGAGACACTTTTGATGATTCCTATCACGAAGCTCTTAAATGTGCCACGGAGGAGGACAGGGCATTTATTCATCCGTTTGATGATGAAATGGTGATAGCAGGACAGGGAACAGTAGCGGTTGAGATGCTTAACGATTGTGAAGAGCAAGTCGATTTTGTTATTGCAAGTATTGGCGGAGGCGGATTAATGGCCGGACTCAGCACTTACATAAAAAGCATCTCGCCGGAAACGCAGATGATTGGAGTTGAACCTGAAGGAGCACCCTCTATGAGCGAAGCAATCAGGGTTCAAACAGTAGCACCCCTCGGGGAGATTGATAAGTTTGTAGATGGTGCGGCGGTAAAATGTGTTGGTGAAAAAACCTATGACATCTGCAATGAACTTGTTGATGATATTTTCATGGTTCCTGAAGGGAAAGTGTGTACGACAATCCTTGAATTATATAATGAGCATGCAATTGTGGCAGAGCCTGCAGGTGCATTGCCGATTGCTGCATTGGATATGTGCAGGGATCAAATTAAAGGAAAGAATGTTGTTTGTGTGATCAGCGGAGGCAATAATGATATTGGCCGCATGCAGGAAATTAAAGAGCGCTCCCTGCTTTATGAAGGCCTGCTTTACCATTTCATAGTGAATTTCCCCCAAAGGGCAGGGGCATTAAGAGAGTTCCTTGACGAAGTGCTTGGCCCAACGGACGATATTACACGTTTTGAATATACGAAAAAAAATAATAAAGAAAATGGTCCGGCCCTTGTAGGAATTGAGCTGAAGCATAGGGAGGACTATAGCGACCTAATTGTGAGAATGAATAAAAAGGGATTCTCTTACAAGGAGATAAACAAAGACAGCAACCTTTTTCATCTGCTTGTATAAGTACCCGGACGACTGGCAGGTCCATATAATTTAATAAGATATGTGACTGAAATATGAATTTTTTTGATATCTGTGACATTTCCTTTGAAAAGTACTATAATCGTATTAGATTCAAAAGGGAAGTACTTTAAAGGAGATGTGAAAATGCTTTCAAATATCGGTGTACCAGGATTAATTTTAATCCTTGTTTTGGCGTTAATCATATTCGGACCAAAGAAGCTGCCGGAAATTGGCCGTGCTTTTGGTGAAACACTAAGAGAATTTAAAAAATCTACCCGGGACCTGACAAGTGACGTCATGGATGAGCTTGAACAGGACACTAAGAAAAAAACGGTTAAATAAGGTGTAAGGATATACTTCTTGCACCTTTTTGTTTTGGTTTAAAAAATCTGGCTGGCCAAGCCCGGCTTTTTATCGCAGTCTAACGGGCAGTAAGACCCCCACTCCAAGACTCAGAGAAATCAAAGGAGGATAAGTGGGGGTCAAACTGCCCGTAAAGGCCCGAAATAAGGACAAAGACTAAGAACGCCACGTCCTCCCAAAAGCTTCCGCTTTCGGTCGTGCAATGTATCGCTGCCGTAGCTTTCCTTGTCCTGTGGCCACGTCTTTGTGACCCACTTCCTGTGGGCCTCAACTAACAATCAGTGGGGGATAAGGAAAACCCCCGCTGATTGAAGTTTCACTTTATAAAATTAGCAGGAGATTTGTATGGAAGAAAAAGAATTAAATTTAGTCGAACATCTGGATGAATTAAGAAAAAGACTCATCATAACAGCATCAGCATTTATCCTGTTTTTTATTGCAGGTTTTGTGTTTGTGGAGGATATTTATAAATGGCTGGTAAGAGACCTGGACGTTAAATTGATCGTTCTGGGCCCAAGTGATATTATCTGGGTTTACTTTATGCTTGCTACAGTTATTGCCGTTGCAGCGACAATACCTGTTCTGGCTTTGCAGATTTGGCTGTTTGTCAAACCTGCCCTGACAGAGCATGAGCGGAAGATTTCTCTTTCTTATGTGCCGGCATTGTTTATTCTGTTTATTACTGGCCTTTGCTTTGGGTATTTTGTCATTTTCCCAGCCGTATTAAGCTTTCTTGTAGAGCTGGGGGGAGAAATGTTTGAGGCCAATTTTACTGCGGATAAATATTTCCGTTTTGTCCTTAATATGACTTTGCCTTTTGGAGTTTTATTTGAACTCCCTGTCGTCATCATGTTCATGACTTCGCTTGGGATCCTTAATCCGTATGTGCTTACAAAAATCAGGAAATATGCTTATTTTGTGCTTATCGTAATTTCGGTTATTATATCACCTCCAGACTTCATGTCTGATATTCTTGTAACCATTCCCTTGCTCCTGCTTTATGAAATAAGCATCAACTTATCAAAGATTGTCTATAAAAGAAAGCTGAAAAAGCAAGAGAATTCAGGAGAGGCATCTTCATAAAAAAATTAATGGGATAGCACAATCAGACACATTTCGAGCCGTATTTGGGGTATAATATAAACAAACGGGTGAAAAAGAGGATTGATATTTTGCTATTTAAAAGCCTAGAGTTCAAAAATGCTGTTGGACAGAAGGTAAAAATTATTGAAATTCCTGTGTTGGCAAAAGATAGCCCTTATTATTTTATGATCCAAGTCCGTTTGAAAACATTCATTGCGGCCACTAACGCCAATGAAAAGACATGTAAGAACCATTCCTTTAGGGAGTATCTAAAACGAGTTCTAAAATGGCCGGTCTATGAAGAGATTTTTAAGGCTCCAGAATTGAAAAATAACGCTTAACAACTTTGATGCCGGCAGCCAGCCGGTATTTTTTTGGCCGCTTGAGGCGAAGTAAGAAAAGCTTGGTATTTATTGCTTTATTTGTATTTTGCTTAAATGTATAATATGAACTAATTGTAAATGCAGGGAAGTGAAGGAATAATGGCTAAGATTAAAATTGTTACTGATTCTACAGTGGATCTATCAAGAGAATTGATTGAAGAATTCGATATTGAAGTCGTTCCTCTATCTATTCACATTGAAGGAAATACATATTTGGATCGGGTAAATATTACTCCAGCTGAATTCATGAAAAAGATGAAAGAATCTGACGAACTGCCAAAAAGCTCACAGCCTCCAGCGGGAGTCTTCGCAGAGGTGTATGACAGGTTTGGTGACCAGGGCTATGAAATTCTTTCCATCCATATGACTGGCGGAATGAGCGGAACTGTTCAATCAGCTGAAAGTGCGGCAGCTATGTCACGTGCAAATGTTACAGTAGTAGATTCCAGGTATATCTCCAAAGCACTGGCTTTTCAGGTAATAGAGGCTGCAAAAATGGCCAGGGAAGGAAAAGCTATTCAGGAAATTGTGAGCCGACTGGAAACTGTTCGCGCTAACACTAAATTGTTTGTAGTAGTGGATACCTTGGAAAACCTCGTTAAAGGCGGAAGAATCGGCAAAGGCAAAGCCATGATTGGATCCTTGCTGAATATAAAACCAATTGCATCGCTTGAAGGCGGGGTATATACACCTGTCGCTAAAGTAAGAAGCCATACCCAGGTTGCCAAATATTTGGCCAAGCAATTCGCCGGGGATATTAAAGGTAAAACAATAAAAGGTGCAGGCCTTGTACATGCAGAAGGCATTGAGTTAGCTTCTAAACTGAAGAAAATGATTGAAGAGCTTGATGCTGATGCCAAGGTTGAAATCGAAGAAACAACCCCCATTATCAGTACACATACTGGGCCGGGTGCGATTGGATTTATGTATTATCTGGAAGATTAATAAAACGGACGCATAGCTCATCAGGCTATGCGTTTTTTTTGCGCAGTCAATCATAATAAATACTTTTTTCCTAATTGAAAATATTTGCCATTCTTAAACATCCCCGGAATAAAATGAATTATGGGGGGTGTAGGGTTGATGAGGAAAAATGTCTTATTATTTAGTGACTTTGGAATTGACGATTTTGTTGCGGTTATATTTGCTTATTTCTCAGAGGAAATCAATATCGTTGGAATTGTTGCTGATTACGGAAATGTTTCCAGGGAGGATGCCGTCCGAAACGCTGCTTACCTTCGTGAATTAACCGGACAAAATACTCCTGTAGTCAGCGGAGCCGTATTGCCTTTAACCGGGGAAGTTCCGGTGTTTTACCCGGATGTTCATGGCATAGAAGGGCTGGGTCCAATTATTCCAAACCTGGAGAATTCCAATAATTTGTTTGAAAACTTCGATGATTTTAAGGGATTGATCGAGAAGTATGAAAATGATATAACAATCGTTAATGTAGGCAGACTTTCTTCATTGGCAACGGCCTTTATCCTTTATCCGGCACTAATGAGTAAAGTCAGTGACTTTTATATTATGGGCGGTGCATTCAATGTTCCAGGCAATGTGACTCCAGTGGCTGAAGCAAATTTTTATGGGGACCCGTATGCGGCTAATGTTGTATTTGCCAATGCACCAAAGAAAATTCATGTCTTTCCTCTGGATGTAACGATGTCTGCAATCATTACTCCTGCACTTATCGACTCTCTTGATGCCTACTATCAGAAAGTGCAAAATAAAGTCGGCTTAATTCTTAAGCCTATGGTTGATTATTATTTCAATTTTTATAAGGAAACCTATCCAGGCATAAGCGGAAGTCCCATGCACGATTTATTTACATTGTGGGCAATGCTTGACAGGGCTGACATTCAATATCTGGATGTACCGGTAAAGATAATAACTGACAAAGGGGATGCGTTTGGCCAGAGCATTGGAGACTTTAGAAATGTCCCTTCTGAAGACAAGATGAAATACCGGATACATCGGATTGCTGTGCAATTTAATTATTCAAATTTTATCAGAACATTTTATGAGATTATGACGAACCATAAAACGAAACTAACTTAAAAGTTTTTACCCTCCATTAATTCGCGATAATAGAAAGAAAGGTTCGTATTCACAAGTTTGTCATAAGTACTTCTTTCTTCTTTCATGAATATTTGCTAAAATTAGCAACGTAACTAATTAAAGCAGGTGAATGTATGAGAAAAAGAGTATTTGCAATAATGTTTTCTGCTTTTATGCTTGCAGTCCTTTCAGCATGCGGACAGAGCGGCATAAAGGACGCGTTAAATTGGGAACTGGCTGATTTTACATATAAAAATCAGGATAATAAAGAATT
The DNA here is from genome assembly GCF_000565285.1 of Cytobacillus firmus DS1. Classification (GTDB taxonomy): domain Bacteria; phylum Bacillota; class Bacilli; order Bacillales; family Cytobacillaceae; genus Cytobacillus; species Cytobacillus firmus_A. Next base: position 43,158 of record NZ_APVL01000014.1, read on the forward strand.
TGGTTTAAAGGATCTTAAAGGAAAGGTTTGGGTAGCCGACTTTATTTTTACCAATTGCGAAGATGTATGTATGCCCATGACAGCTAATATGAAGAAGCTTCAGGATTTGGCTGAGAAGGAAGGCATAAAAAATATTGAATTTGTTTCATTCAGTGTAGACCCAAAAGTGGATACACCTGAAGTTTTAAAGGAATTTGCATCTACATACAATGCAGATTTCAGCAATTGGCATTTTCTGACCGGGTATGAACAGGAAGAAATTGAGAAATATGCTATGGAATACTTCAAAACCATTGTAAAAAAGCCGCAAACAGGTGATCAGGTAATCCATGGAACAGATTTTTATCTTGTTGACCAGAATGGAAAAGTAATGAAATATTATACTGGTCTAAATGAAATTCCGTTAGATGAAATTATGAATGATATTAAAGCATTGCAATAGACCTTGGACGAGGTCTTTTTTCTTTTCTGTTTAGTACATACTGCAGCAGGAACAATGCTAATTATTTTTAAATTTTAGTTGCATGTTATAATATAAATGAGAAAAATGGGCAGGTGATAATATGTTAAAAAAATTCACCCTCATCTTTTGGATCATGCTGCTGCTCGCTTCCTGCAGTTCAGTTAACCACAGCGATATAATTCATTCTGAAAAAGAATCCCGCCTGACAGTTAAAGAAGAAATTCCTTTGGATTTTTTCCCTCGAAACCTTACTGTTGCTGCAGTAGGGGACTCTTTAACCCAGGGGGTTGGAGACAGTACTGAACGTGGAGGCTACGTGCCATATCTTGAAATGTCACTGGAAAAAGACAAAAGTGTTCAAGACGCTATTTTTTATAATTTCGGTGTTAGAGGCAATCGTTCCGATCAATTATTGAAAAAGCTGGGGACAGATGAGGTAAGAGATGTTGTGAAGAATGCAGACGCGGTGATCATAACCATTGGCGGCAATGACGTTATGAAAGTAGTCCGTGAGAATTTTTCGAACCTGAAGCTGAGGGCCTTTGCCAAGGAAAAGGAAATCTATGAACAAAATCTGACCGAGGTTTTAGATTCAATTAAAGAGGTAAACCCAAATAGTAAAATTGTTTTAATAGGCTTATATAATCCCTTTTTAAAATGGTTTTCAGAAATAACGGAAATTAATGCTATTCTTGGAGATTGGAATGGCACAAGTCAGGATATTTTGAAAAATTATCCGGGGACTTATTTTGTTGAAATAGATGATATATTTGAAAATACCGATGAAAACCTTTTATATACAGACTATTTTCATCCAAATGATAAAGGATATGAATTAATAGCTGGACGGGTCCATCAAATCCTCACAGAGGAAGTGCTGAAAGATATTCCGTATAAGAGGAGAGCCGTAGGAAATGGAGAGAAGCTGATTGAAAGATAGAAAATGGAAAAAGCTGTTTTTTACACTGCTGGCTATTAATGCACTCGTTTTAGCTGTGCTGTTTATTTATATCAGTATGCCGGCAGATGACGAAGACTACACAGCTGTCACCGAGAATAGTGATAATTATGTTCCTTTTAACATAAAAGCAAATAAAGAAGATTTAAATAGAGTCATTAACCACTATCTTGAAAAAGAAGGTCTGACAGGAGCAATAGATTACAAAGTCCTTCTAAATGATGAAGTTGATTTATATGGCACAATCCCTTTCTTCAGCCAGGATCTGCAGATGAAACTGTCATTTGAACCAGAAGCCTTGCAGAATGGAGATGTTGTCCTTCAGCAAAGATCTATATCTGTTGGGCAGCTGAATCTTCCTGTTTCACATGTTCTGAAGCTGGTAAAAGACCGCTACAAGCTTCCGGAAGGTGTTACCATTCAGCCGCAGAAAGAAAGAATCTATGTATCACTGCAGGAAATGAAGCTGAAAAGTGATGTGAAAGTAAAAGTAGATGAATTTAATTTAAAGCAGGATGATATTCGTTTTACCCTTCTTGTCCCGGTTAAATGAGAAAAGGGAACCCTTCCGCAGCTTTGGAGGGTTCCCTTTTTTTATCTTTTAATTGGCGTGAAAGCATTAATCTGCAATTATAATTGTTTCAAGCTCAGGCTCTTTGGCAACGGAACCTACAGCCAGTATGGTGTAGGCCTGGTCTGCTTTAAATTGCATTCGAGGGATTGACAGCACAGCATTAAGGGTTCCTGTTACCCTGGCTTCCAGGTCGACGGTTATTGGAGTTAATGCCATGTACTTGCTTGCCTGCCTGAAAGCGATATTGTGGAAAACAACATCCCTGTTTTTTACGGCAATATCAACTGCAGGAGCATCGTGTGACAGGTGGACAAATCTGACTTTTGTCTCCCCGGCAGGCACTTCAGGCTGATCTTCTAATAGGACAAGCTTTAAGTTTGCTGAATTCCCTGCAGCCGCAATTGTATATACTTTATCTGCAGCAGCATTGATTTTTCTGCTCAAAAGTGTGGAAACCATGCTGCCAGCCGGATATATGTCTATCTGATGCGAGCCTGCAGGCAGTGCAGCATAACCGCTTTCTTCTTTATATAAGAAGTCCTTTAATATTCGCTTGCCGTTTATATATATATCAATCGGACCGGCATCAGGGGAACCATGGAAAATCCGTACTCCTGTCTGCTCACCCTGATGACCTTCTGCAGAAGGCACCGGGTTATTTGTACGCATCATTCGAAAAGCCTGATTGAGGCAATGTAAATGTTTATGGTAATAAGCAATATGCTGTGCTGCATCAATGTATTTAAAATACTGTGCCAAAAGATCATACTTTGCCGCTTTTTGCAGGTACCATTGCTGATTTCTCTCAGTAGGCATAATTCCCCCTCCTAAATCTGCTTAAATAACATATGCTTCTCCCCGGATGAATGCCACATTGGGAGAATGAAGGAATAAAAGGGCTTTACTTCTGGAGCAATATTCCATATAATATAAACAAATAAACGAAAGCGGGTGATGTGCTATGACAAGAGAATTTTATGCAAATACGTTAATTGTAAATACATCAGGCACAGCCCAAGTGGAAATCGTTTAATTGAGCGGACCAGATTGTTCTTTCCCAGCTTATTGAACTCTGCATGATCAAACCATGGGCTGATTGCCTATGGTTTTTTGTGTGTAAAAAAATATTCGATAAGCATGGAGGAACAAACATTGACAATTAATAAACTTGGATTCAATCCCTTTTTTAAAGAGGCTTTTTCAGTGTATGAAGAAAAAGAATATCAAATGGGCCGGGTGGCTTTAGAGCATAAAAGAATGTATCGTGTATGGACAGATAAGGGTGAAATGCTCTGTGAAGTATCAGGGAAGTTTTCTTTCGACGCATCATCAAGGGAGGATTATCCTGCTGTAGGTGACTGGGTTGTTATCAAAGAAAGAGCGGATGAACAGCGTGGTATCATTCATGCTGTCCTCCCAAGGAAAAGCAAATTTTCAAGGAAGGCAGCAGGGGTGAATACGGAAGAACAAATTGTAGCTGCTAATGTAGACACTATTTTCCTGGTTAATTCGCTTAATGAGGATCTAAACTTAAGAAGATTGGAACGTTATTTGCTTTTAACATGGGAAAGCGGGGCAGCTCCTGTGATTGTTCTTACCAAGGCTGACCTTTGTGAGAATCTGGAGGAAAAGCTTGCTGAGGTGGACACCGTTGCCATGGGTGTTCCTGTTATCTCAATCAGCGTGATGGAAGAGAAGGGAATAGACCTGCTTAAGCCGTTTTTGGAGCCTGGAAAAACAATCGCACTGCTCGGCTCTTCAGGTGTTGGAAAGTCCACGCTTACCAATTACCTTCTTGGCGCGGAAAAGCAAAAGGTCCAGGATATTCGATTAAGTGATGACAAAGGAAAGCATACAACTACTCACAGGGAGCTCATACTTCTTCCTGATAGAGCCATACTGATTGATACCCCAGGAATGAGAGAGCTTCAGCTGTGGGAAAGTGAAAGCGGTCTTTCAGAAAGCTTCACAGATATTGAGAAAGCCGCTGAAAGTTGCAGATTCAGGGACTGTACACATGAAAATGAGCCGGGATGCGCTGTTCATATGCTAATAGAAGAAGGAAGCATATCAGGAGCACGTCTTAACAGCTATAAAAAGCTTCTCAAGGAACTCGCATATCTGGATAGAAAGCAGGATAAACGAGCCCAATCTGAAGAACGCAAACGCTGGAAAAAAATAAGTGCTGGAGCAAAGAATAAAAGAATGTAAAGATTCAGAAACCTCTTCTGTAAAGAGGTTTCTTTTGCATATAATGAATCTTTTCATTAATCTTATGTATATAGCTTTAAATCATCTTTTTAAGGGAAAAAGTAAAAGATAGAAAAGTGCCGGAAAGAGGTGGAGCAGAATGACAGAGAAACAATACGAAAAGGCAACCTTCGCAGGAGGCTGCTTCTGGTGCATGGTAAAGCCTTTTGATGAACAGCCTGGAATAAAAGAAGTTCTATCCGGATATACCGGAGGGAATTTAAAAAACCCGACTTACCAGCAGGTCTGTTCGGAAACGACTGGCCATTATGAAGCGGTTCAGATCACGTTTGATCCTGAGGTCTACCCATATGAAAAGCTGCTTGAATTATATTGGCAGCAGATTGACCCTACAGATGCAGGCGGGCAGTTCTATGATCGAGGCCAATCCTATCAGACAGCGATTTTTTATCACAATGTAAAACAAAAGCAGTCAGCAGAAGAATCCAAACAAAAGCTTGAAGAAACTGGTCCATTTACAAAACCGATTGTCACCAGGATTCTGCCTGCTTCAGACTTTTATCCTGCAGAAGAATATCATCAGCACTATTACAAAAAAAATCCGGATAGATACAATGCGTATCAAACCGGCTCTGGAAGAAAAGCATTTATTAATAAACATTGGGGTGAAGAATAATGGCAAAAAATAGTGAAGATTTAAAGCAGAAACTTGATCCCATGCAATATGAAGTAACTCAGAATAATGGCACAGAGCCGCCGTTCCGCAATGAGTATTGGAATGAATTTAAAGATGGAATTTATGTTGATGTCGTTTCCGGCAAGCCTCTCTTCAGCTCAAAAGACAAGTATGATGCAGGATGCGGCTGGCCCAGCTTTACAAAACCCATTCAGGATGAAGAAGTTGTTGAAAAAGAAGACCGCAGTCACTTTATGGTTAGAACGGAAGTGAGAAGTAGATCAGCCGATTCCCATCTAGGTCATGTTTTTGATGATGGGCCGGGACCTGCAGGCCTCCGTTATTGTATTAATTCTGCTGCACTCAGGTTTATTCCCAAGGAAAAACTCGAGGAAGAGGGCTATAAAGAATATCTGCAGCTATTTAATAATGAAAAATAAGAAATGGACGGTGTTCCTATGTTTAAGAAATTATTTGGCAAAAAGGAAACAGTAAAATCAATTGAGGTTAAGGCTGCTTTGACGGGTACAGCAGTTAATCTGGAAGAGGTGCCTGATCCTGTGTTTGCAGAAAGAATGATGGGGGACGGTATTGCAATTGAACCTTCAGAAGGGGTAGTTGTTTCCCCGGTTAATGGAGAAGTAGTTCAAGTGTTCCCTACCAGGCATGCTATCGGCATTCGCGCTGAGAATGGTGCCGAGATTTTAATCCATATTGGCCTTGAAACGGTCTCCATGAAAGGGGAAGGATTCGAGACCCATATTTCCGAGGGTTCAAAGGTGAGTGAAGGTGATAAACTTGTCACGTTTGATTTAGAGCTGGTTAAAGAAAAGGCAAAGAGCACAATAACACCAATGATAATCACTAATGGTGACCAGGTCGCTTCTCTTGAGAAAAATGCAGCAGGAGCCGTAACGAGAGGAACATCTGCAGTAATGACAGTTACTGCAAAATAATGAGAAAAAGCCGCTGTTAATTAAGCGGCTTTTTTCGAGTCATTTTTTACAATCTTTGTTTGCAGACCAGCTTCTCTACTTCATTGTTCTGCTTTGGTGAGGATGGAGGAAATTTGAATAATTGCATCGTCAGAACTGTTATTCATTGATTTTTCATTGCTCACAATAAATTTCACTAAATGCTGTCCCTCTTCGAGACCGCTGACAATATATTGATATCTTTCTTTAGTCAGCGGCCACCAGGCGGATAAGGATGTAATATACACATCATCTATGAAAACATCCACCTTCCCGCCTTTTTCGCTTCGAATCATATCGACCCCAAGGAAAGGGCCGCTAAATTGATATTCTAGACTGTCACCCGCCTTGCGGCTCACCCAAATGCCGTCTTTGTGAATAAATGATCCGGATATATCTCTAACATGAGGGATGGATGCTATTTCGATGTCTGCATTTTCATGAATGGGGGCAGAAAGCTCTGCAATTTCTGCGTGACTTCCTGCTAATTCTCTTATTTTCTTTATTAGAGTATCTGCATATATTTTATAGCCGTCATCATTTGGATGGACCAAATCCTTTGTCAGTTCCTCTGCAGGTAATCCTGATAGTTCAAAAGGTTTTCTCATATCCACATTTTTTGCACCATAGTGTTTAGAAATAAAAGAAATCTCCTGAACAAACGCTTCATCATCCAGGGGGTTTTCTGTAATGGTTATGATCTCGGTATCAGGGTAAAGCTGTTTTGTTTTCCGTATAAGCCCTTCGTAAAAAAATGAAAATTGCTTTTCATCCATATATTTTCGGTCATTCTCCCCAAATACAATAAAAGCTAGATCAATTTCCCCTAAATGTTCGGATTGCTGAAGTTTATATAAACCCTCAAAGGCAGTGGCACCACTTTGGACGATGGAATGCCTTTTGGCCTTAATCCCAAATTCACTTTGCAGATACTTCTCAAGCTTTGTAAACCATGCCGATGATTTGGAGGTCGCACCTGACCCCCTGCCGATGCTATCCCCGATAATCAGGTAATTAATATTCTCTTTTGCTGATAGCTTTTGATACACGTTAGTTGGATTTGCCCCTTCAACTTTAGATAGGCTATCAAACAAATGATACAAACCATATATAAAAGTGATGATAAAAAAATATATGCCAATCTTCCTTCTCTTCATTGGTTTGAATCCCCCGCTTCTTATCTGAATCTCTTACTTTTATCGTACCCTAATAATGGCTAAGGGGGAAGGTTTTGAAATGGAGTTAGAGCGTTTTTTTATAAAAATGGGCATATGCACATGCGGGTCAAGTTCACTGTACATACATTAATATTGAAAATGCCCAAGAAATCTTGTTGAGGAGTGATTATTTATGTATAAAGGTGCAGTTGCTGGTGCAGGCTACGACCAATGTTATCCAGGATATGGCTATCCTGTTGCTGGTGCTCATTGTGGAGGAGGATATGGCGGTTTTGCATTGATCGTCGTATTGTTCATTCTATTGATTATTATCGGAGCATGCTGCTGCGGAAATTGGTAATATAAATGGATCTTGGGAAGGCTGCTCGTAATGAGCAGCCTTCTGTTTTTTGGTATGACATAATTCACGGAATTTTACATAAATTTTCTTAAAGGCGAACATTATATTTTTTTTTAAATTAATAGTTCGTAAAACATATTGACCTTCTCTTCTGCATTTGATATAGTTACCTTTGGTTGATGAAATTAACGAATAATGCGTCTGGGGGAATAGGACGATGAATGCGAATTATGATGTTGTTGTTGTCGGTGCTGGACCGGCTGGAATATTTACTTGTTATGAATTAACATTGAAAATGCCTGAAGCAAAAATTTTATTAATAGATAAAGGCCATGATATTTATAAAAGAAATTGTCCGATTTTACAGAAAAAGATTGCTAAATGCCCGCCGGCAGCAGGAAGAAAAGAATTTGCAGGCTGTCTGCCTGCTTGCTCTATCACGAATGGATTTGGCGGAGCAGGGGCTTATTCAGATGGGAAATTCAATATTACGAGTGAGTTTGGCGGCTGGATGACCGATTATCTCCCCGACTCCCAGGTTGTTGATTTGATAAAATATGTAGACGAAATCAATTTGAAGCATGGTGCGACTGAAAGCATTACAGATCCAATGACTGATGAAGTGAGGGATATTGAGCGACGCGGATATGCTGCAGGACTTAAACTGCTTCGTGCGCAGGTCAGACATTTGGGTACCGAGCAGAATCTTGAAATCCTAAAGAGTATTTATGAATATTTGCGTGAAAAAATTGATATGTCCTATAAGACAGAGGTTGAAGATCTCATAACAGAAAAAACCCCTGATGGTCATCGCATTATGGGAGTTAAGCTTAAGTCCGGAAATGAAGTGAAGGCTGATAAGGTGGTTGTAGCACCGGGGAGAGATGGATCAGTTTGGCTGGCAAACCTCCTGAAGTCACGCCGCTTGAAGATGATCAATAATCAGGTCGATATTGGCGTGCGGGTTGAAACTTCAGATATTGTCATGGAAGAGATCAATAAACATCTTTACGAAGGAAAGTTCACATTTAATACATCTGTCGGCACAAGAGTGCGTACATTCTGCAGCAATCCTTCCGGCCATGTTGTAGTGGAAAACCACTCAGGTATCATGCTTGCGAATGGCCATGCCTATAAAGACCCTAAGCTGGGAAGTACTAATACAAACTTTGCTTTGCTTGTATCCCATACATTCTCTGAACCGTTTGATAAGCCAAATGAATATGCGCATGAAATTTCCAGGCTAGCCAATAGCCTTTCTAACGGCGGAATCATTGTTCAAAAGTATGGAGATATATTAAAAGGAAGAAGATCTACCGAGAAGAGAATTAAAGAAGGCTTCCTTGAACCAACCTTAAAGGAAGCGGTGCCTGGCGACTTAGGCCTTGTGCTTCCATATAATACAATGAAAAGCCTGATTGAAATGACGGAGGCTTTAAACCATGTATCTCCCGGACTTGCATCAGAACATACCCTATTCTATGGTGTGGAGGCAAAATTCTACTCTGCACGTCCAAGATTGAATGACCGTTTCGAAACGGAAATCAGCGGACTTTATGTCGGCGGGGATGGTGCAGGCATCACCCGAGGACTTGCACAGGCGGGTGCCTGCGGTGTCTGGATTGCAAGGGATATTATCGAAAAGACAAGTAATGCACCAAGAAGAGAACCTGCATTAGTATAAGAACAGAAGGCCGGGCTGAAAAGCTGGCCTTTTTTTATATAAAAAACAGTTATTTCCTAACGACCCCGTATTTGATAAAATGTAAAACAATCTAAGTCTGAAAGTGGTAAAGGAGAGGACACAATGCTTGCTGAGAGATTAAAGCCCGGTGATGAGATCCGGGTCATTGCACCATCCAGAAGTATGGCCATCATAAAAGGCGAACAATTGCGAATTGCCCAGGAGCGGCTGAATCAGCTGGGATTCACAGTGACTTACGGCAAAAATGCAGAAGAACATGATGAGTTTTTCAGTACTTCTATTGAAGAAAGAATTGAAGATTTGCATGATGCTTTCACTGATCCTAATGTAAAGGGAATCCTGACAGTGATCGGTGGCTATAACGCCAACCAGCTTTTAAATTACATAGACTACGAGATAATAAAAAACAATTCAAAAATATTTTGCGGATTCAGTGATATCACAGCACTGCAGGGGGCCATTTATAAAAAAACGGGTTTGGTCACCTATTCAGGCCCGCATTTTTCAAGCTTCGGTGTGAAGCATGGGTTTGAGTACACTTTGGAATCTTTTATTAATGCAGTGACAAATGATGCCCCATATGAAATTGCAGCATCATCACATTGGAGTGATGATCCATGGTATATCGACCAGGAAGACAGGCATTTCATCGAACATAAAGGGTATATGGTCATACAGGAAGGTAAGGCAGAAGGCAGATTGATTGGCGGAAATTTATGCACACTTAATTTGCTGCAGGGTACAGATTTTATGCCATCATTAAAAGATGCGATCTTATTTATTGAAGACGATGAGGAATCACATGCTCTTTCCTTTGATCGTGATCTTCAATCACTGCTGCATCTGCCTGATGCCCATGATATCAAAGGAATCCTCATTGGAAGGTTTCAGAAAAATTCTCATGTGACGGAAGAAGCACTGAAGAAGATTATTGTATCCAAAAAAGAGCTTCGAGGCATCCCTGTAATCGCAAATGTGAACTTCGGCCATGTACACCCCTATGCCACTATCCCAATTGGAGGCAAAGCAGTTATAAAAGCACAAGGTTCTGAGAGTGAAATTTGGATTGAACAGAATTAGCAAAATAAATTTTGAGCAGCCGCTATCCAGCGGCTGTTTTTTTGCAGCGAAAAATAGATCTGCAAAATTCTTTTATGAAAGATTTCTTAAGTGACTTCATACAATTTACTATATTGCCAAAAGGTAGAGAATAGTTGGCTTGTAGAATTAAAGATTTGCTGTGAAAAGTCATGAAGCCATCGGCGGATATTGATTAGCCGCAGGCAAATTTCGCAATTCTAGATGGAGGGAGTAAGCTGATGAACCAGTCGAACTTAATTAAGCCGATGCTTGATGCACAGTACCCGATCATTGATTATGGCAGGGGAGTTTATTTATATGATATGGACGGCAAGGAATACCTGGATGCATCATCTGGAGCGATAACAGCCAATATTGGCCATGGTGTGGAGGAAATCATTGAGGCAATGCATGAACAGGCAAAAAAAGTTTCTTTTGTATATCGATCGCAATTTACGAGCGGGGCAGCTGAAAAGCTTGCCCATAAGATTGCGGAGGCTGCGATTGGCGACTTGAATTGGAGCTTTTTTGTGAACAGCGGGTCTGAGGCCACAGAAACAGCTATGAAAATAGCGATTCAGTACTGGCAGGAAAAAGGCATTGTGACAAAAACAAAGGTGCTCTCAAGGTGGATGAGCTATCATGGCATAACACTGGGAGCTTTATCAATGTCAGGACATACGGGCAGAAGGGCTCGCTTCATACCGCTGCTGGAGGATTTCCCTGTCATTCATCCTCCATATTGCTACAGGTGCCCATACAATCTGGAAGCCCCTGAATGCGGTTATTTGTGTGCACATGAACTTGAAACAGTCATTAAACGGATAGGGCCAGAGAATATTGCTGCGTTTATCGCAGAGCCAGTCATTGGGGCTGCAGGGGGGGCTATTACACCTCCAAAGGATTACTACCGGATAATCAAAGAAATTTGTGAGCGGAATGACATATTATTTATTGCTGATGAGGTGATGACTGGTTTTGGCAGAACAGGCACCATGCTTGCCTGTGAGCATTGGAATATAAAGCCTGATATTGTCGCACTGGGAAAAGGAATGGGAGCCGGATATGCCCCGATTGCGGCTGCACTTGTAAGCGATGAAGTAATGGAGCCCATACTGGCAGGTTCAAAAAGCATTATGAGCGGTCATACGTTAAGTGCTAATCCGCAGTCATGTGCAGTTTCCCTCGCAGTGCTTGAATATATTGAGAAAAACAATATTATCCCGGAAGCAGAAAGCAAGGGAGTGTATTTAAGAAATAAATTGACTAAGCTGCAATCCAAATTTTCCTTTATTGGTGATGTAAGGGGAAAAGGGCTAATGGTCGGACTTGAATTTGTAAAGAATCCTCTGACAAAAGAGCCGTTTACAAAAAGCTTCGGTCTGACTCAGAGGTTAATACAGGAAGCACAGGAACAGGGTCTGCTTATATACCCTGCAGGCGCGGGCACAAATGGCACAGACGGAGATGCCGTATTGATCGCACCGCCGCTGACTATTACCAAAAGGGAAATCGATGATCTGGTAAAGCGGTTTGAAAAGACTTTGCAGATTTTCTCAGAGAATCATTTGATCTCTGGTGGAGAAGAGGCTGAATAACAATGGAGAACACCTTTAATAAAATCATTGAACTTGATGACGCAATGAAGCATTTTCGGGACGGCATGATCATTATGTTTGGCGGCTTCGGCGGTATTGGCACTCCTCCATCCCTTATCGACGGAATTCTGGATAATGGGTTCAAAGATTTAACGCTCATTGGAAATGATTCAGGCTTTCCCCATATTGGGATCGGTAAGGTGGTAAGCCAGGGAAGGGCAAGAAAAATGATTGCTTCTCATATTGGCTCAAATCCCGTTGCCGGCCAACTAATGACAGATGGAAAGATGGAAGTGGAATTTTCACCCCAAGGGATATTGGCAGAAAGAATACGTGCAGGCGGAGTCGGCATACCTGCCATCCTTTCCGACATTGGCCTTGATAACGACATTGTGACCGGCAATAAGCAAACTTGCAGCGTGGGCGGAAAAAAGTATCTTGTCGAGACGGCACTGACTGCAGATATATCGATTGTATTTGCTAAGAAAGCTGATCCTTACGGGAACTTAATTTTTGACAAAAGTGCCAGAAACACAAACCCGCTTGTCGCCATGGCTGGTGATATGACCATTGCGGAAGTGGAGGAAATTGTCCCGCTTGGCAGCCTGGATCCTGATGAAATTATAACACCTGGCGTTTTCGTTAATTATATCGTTCCTTCGAAAGGAGTGAATTGGAAATGGGCATGGGAGTAGAAATTAGAAATCGTATTGCCAAACGTGCTGCGGAGGAAATAAAGAATGGAATGATTGTAAATCTCGGAATTGGAATCCCATCGTTTGTGCCCAATCATTTGCCTGCCGGGACAAACGTAATGTTTCATGCGGAAAATGGCATTACAGGTATGGGGCCAAGTCCGGAGAAAGGGAAGGAAGATGAGAATCTCTGTAATGCAGGAGGCTTTCCGGTTTCCATTGTAAAAGGTGCTTCATATTGCGACAGCACCATTGCATTCGGGATGATACGCAGAGGAAGAGTTGATATGACGATTCTTGGCTCCCTGGAGGTAAGCGGAAAAGGGGATCTGGCCAATTGGATTGTACCGGGAAAGAAAGTTCCTGGCATGGGCGGTGCAATGGAGCTTGCCCAAAAAGCAAAAAAAGTCATTGTCCTTATGAACCAGACTGACAAATACGGCAACCCAAAAATTGTGGACGAGTGCACCCTGCCTCTTACATCAGCACGCTGTGTAGACATGATTATTACAGATATGGCTGTCTTTCAAATATCAGCTCACGGAATCACACTGACTGACTTGTTTGTGCCGCACTCTATTAATGAAGTAAGGGCAAAGACCGGCTGTAGTTTTACAATTGCTGAAAATGTGAGAGTGATTAATTGATAGATTTATTTGCTTTGGTCTCAAAAAAGGAGTGAGAATATGAATGCTCATGCAAAAATTAAACAATGGCTGGAAGAAAATAAGCAAAGAGGAACAAGACTTCTTCAGCAGCTTGTCCAGGAAGGGAGCATCCGCGGAAATGAAAGCAGTGCACAGGCTGTCATCATTGAAAAATGCCGCAAACTTGGACTAACCCTTGATATTTGGGAAATCGGCAAGGAACAATTGATTAAGCATCCTGCATTTTGTTCGGATAGAAAGGATTTTTCCGGAAATCCCAATGTGGTGGCTGTTTTGAAAGGAACAGGCGGAGGAAGGTCGATCATCCTCAATGGCCATATTGATGTCGTTCCGGAGGGAGACCGAAATGATTGGGAACATGATCCATTTAGCGGCAGAATTGAAGATGGAAAGTTATTTGGCCGTGGTTCGACCGATATGAAAGGCGGTACCGTTTCGCTCCTGCTTGCCATGGAAGCCATTATTGCGATTGGAATCAAGCTTAAAGGCGATGTGATTTTTCAAAGTGTCATAGAAGAAGAAAGCGGCGGGGCGGGTACATTGGCAGCAGTCCTCAGGGGATATTCAGCGGATGGGGCAATCATTCCCGAACCGACAAATATGAAACTATTTCCAAAACAGCAGGGCTCGATGTGGTTTCGGATATCAGTAAAAGGGCGTTCAGCTCATGGCGGAACCCGCTATGAGGGCGTCAATGCCATCGAAAAAGCAATGTATGTGATGACAAAGCTTCAGGAGCTTGAGAAGTTAAGGAACCTTAACATTGAAGACCCTCTCTATTCAAAAATCCCTATTCCGATTCCTATTAATATCGGAAAAATATACAGCGGAGAGTGGCCATCTTCCGTACCGGATATTGCTGTTATAGAGGGAAGGATGGGGGTAGCGCCGGATGAAGAGATGAAATCGGCCGAAAAAGAGCTGGAAGATTGCCTGAAGGAAGCAGCACAAAATGATCCGTGGCTTAAAAAGAATCCTCCTCAAGTTGAATGGTTTGGAGGACGCTGGCTGCCTGGAGATCTGGAGCAGGATCATCCTTTAATGGCTGTATTATCGGAATCCTTTGAAACTGTAAAGGGAAAACAGCCGGCAGTTGAGGCATCACCATGGGGCACGGATGGAGGCATATTATCCAAAGTAGGAAATACGCCTGTTGTTGTATTCGGCCCAGGTGTAACGGAAGCCGCACATGATGTTAACGAATTTATTTCCTTAGAGGAAGTTTTTGATGCGGCTGAAATTATTGCTCTGGCCATATTGGAATGGTGCAGCACTAATCAGGGAGAGGGGAAATAAGGATGGGATCAATTAATATAAGAACAGAGCTGCCGGGACCAAAAGCGAAGGAGTTATTGGCTAAAAAAGAGCAGAATGTCCCAAAGGGGCCCTTTAACACGATGCAGACATTTGCGGCTAAAGGGGATGGAGCACTTCTGACAGATATAGATGGGAATACTTTTCTTGATTTTGCGGGGGCAATTGGGACACTGAATGTTGGACACTGTCCGCCAAGGGTTGTTGAAGCGCTCCATGCCCAAATTGACCAATATCTTCACCCATGCTTCCATGTCATGATGTATGAGCCTTATATCAAGCTGGCAGAGAAACTCAACAGCATTACACCCGGCAATCACAGCAAAAAAACCTTCTTTTTAAGCACCGGAGCAGAGGCAGTGGAAAATGCGGTTAAAATAGCAAGGAAATATACAGGCAGAAAAGGAATTATATCATTTGAAAGGGGATTCCATGGCCGGACCTATATGTCCATGAGCTTAACGAGCAAGGTAAAACCATATAAATATGAATTCGGGCCATTTGCGCCGGAAACGTATAAATGGCCTTATCCTTATTATTACCGCAGCGAAGGCCTAAAGGATAAAGACCATGATAATGCCCTGCTTAAAAGATTTGAAACGTTTTTTCTGAGCGAGGTGCCGCCTGAAGAAGTCGCTGCTGTCATTATGGAGCCTGTTCAGGGTGAAGGCGGTTTTGTTATGCCGTCTTCCCATTTTATAAAAGGTGTTAAAGCGCTTTGTGAAAAACATGGAATCCTGTTTATTGCTGATGAGGTACAGACAGGATTTGGCAGGACAGGCAAAATGTTTGCCATGGAGCATTATGATATTGTGCCGGATCTTATGACCATGTCTAAATCGATCGGTGCCGGATTGCCGGTCAGTGCTGTAACTGGAAGAGCAGACATAATGGATTCACCAAATATTGGTGAAATCGGCGGAACTTATGGAGGCAGTCCGCTAGGCTGTGCAGCTGCATTAGAAGTGATTCGGATGATTGAGGAAGAAGGATTATTAGAAAAAGCAAATGAAATCGGAAGTCTTTTCACTGAAAAGTTTTCTGATTTTCCTTTAAAATATAAGCAAGTGGGTGAAGTACGTTCTTTAGGAGCAATGTGTGCCATTGAATTTGTTAAAGATCAGGAATCAAAGGAACCAAATAAAGAAATCGTTCAAGAAATCTTGTCGAAGGTACACAAGCGCGGCCTCATCATAATGAGTGCCGGCTTATATGGCAATATTATTCGTTTGCTCAGCCCGCTTGTGACAACCAATGAACAGCTTGATGAAGGATTTTCCATACTGGAAGAAGTAATAGGTGAATGCTGCACATAAGGAGGAATTCCATTGAAACAACATTTATGGATTAGCGGTAAGTTCAAGGAAACAGAGAATTACAAAGCATTAAAGAGCCCTTATAGCGGGGAGGTTATTGCAGAAGTTGCCATGGCAGCTCCTTCCGATGTGAAGTCAGCAATTGATGCGGCAGAACAAACCAGAAAAGTAATAGCTGATATGCCTGCCCATAAACGGGCGGAAATACTGGAAAATGTGGTCGCCATCATGAAGGAGGAAAAAGAGGAGTGCGCAAAAATTATTGCGCTAGAAGCTTCAAAGCCGATAAAGGCTGCCAGAGGAGAAGTTGACCGCACCATCATGACATATACCTTCGCTGCCCAGGAAGCGCGCAGACTTTATGGAGAAACAATCCCAATGGATGCGGCTCCGGGAGGCGAAGGCAGAGTCTCCTATACAGTACGGGAGCCTCTCGGGATTATCGGAGCCATCACGCCATTCAATTTTCCTATGAACCTGGTTGCGCATAAAGTGGGACCGGCTATTGCGGCCGGCAACACGGTTGTTTTAAAGCCTGCATCTCAAACGCCAATGTCGGCCTACAAAATTGCTGATATTTTCCACAGAGCAGGACTTCCTGCCGGAGTGCTGAATGTGGTAACCGGAAGCGGCGGAACGGTTGGGGATGTACTTGTTGCCGACGGACGCATATCAATGATTACTTTTACAGGCAGCCCGGAAGTAGGCAGGCAGATCCGCGAACATGCAGGCTTGAAGAGAGTAACACTTGAATTAGGTTCGAATTCAGCAGTTGTTGTGGATGAGAATGCAGACGTGGAGAAAATTGTCCCGCGTATCGCAGCCGGGGCTTTTGCCTTCCAGGGGCAGGTATGTATTTCCGTGCAGCGCATCTATGTGCATGAATCTCTGTACCAGACATTTGCCGAGCGTTTAGTAGAGGAAGCCAAAAAGCTGAAAATCGGCGATCCGCTTAATGAGGATACGGATATTTCAGCGATGATCTCCCGGAGTGACACTGAACGCGCAGAGACCTGGATCAAGAGTGCCGTAGAAAGCGGAGCGGAGCTTGCTCTTGGCGGGAATGCGACAGAGAATACATTGTATCCGACCGTGCTGCTGAATGTTGACAAATCTGAAAAAATTTCTTGTGAGGAAGCATTTGCACCAGTTGTTCATATTAATTCATTCAGCAGCTTTGAAGAGGCGCTGGCACTTGTGAATGATTCAGATTTTGGCCTTCAGGCAGGTGTTTTCACCAATGATGTGAACAAAGCCTTCAAAGCAGCAAAAGAGCTTCATGTCGGCGGGGTAATGGTGAACGATTTCCCGACCTTCCGTGTAGACCACATGCCATATGGCGGAGTAAAAATGAGCGGAATGGGACGTGAAGGAATCAAATATGCTGTTGAAGAAATGACAGAGATGAAGCTGATCAGCTTTAAAATTGACTAAGATGAAGGCAAGGAATTTGAATTGCTGTTCTTGGCCGGTATTTTAATTAAATTGGCCGGTAAAACTGCTGATTCGGCCGGAAAAATGGCTGAATTGGCCCGTATTCCTTCATACATCTATAATGCCTGGCCGTTTGGCCGGGCAGTTTTATTAATAGAAGGGGGTCTTAGCAATGAATATTACTGCTTCAGTAAAAAAAATAAAAAAAGATAACTTTGTAGCCGAATTATACCTTGATCCTTTCAATAAACGTTTAAGGGTAGACGATTATGCGGGGGAATTGGCACATGCCGTTAATGAAGCAGAGAAAACGGCAAAAGAACACCAGTATGAGAAAGTAATTTTCAGGGGAAGAGTTGAGAATTATATAGATCTGCTGGCGATGGGATTTCAGTGCGAGGCAGTTATTGACGGGTATTTCCGCGGTTCTGATCAATACTTTTTCTGCAAGTATTTTTCTGACGAAAGAAGAACTAATGGACACTGGATCTCTGAAGACAGTATCGTTAAAAATGTAGCCTCACTTGAAAGAAACCCAGATGTCATTATGCCTTCTTCTGAATATCAGCTAATAAAAATAACGGAGGAGGATGCTGTAAAACTGGCCGAACTATACCGTGAAGTATTTAAGATCTATCCTACACCTCTCCATGATCCCTCATATATTAAAAAGACAATCCGGGAGGGCACCATTTATTACGCATTTCAGTATAAAGATGACCTTGTCAGTGCTGCTTCAGCAGAGGTCAATCTTTTTTATAAAAACGCAGAATTGACAGATTGTGCGACACTCCCAACCCACCGTAAACATGGCTTAATGAAAATACTCCTCGAAAAATTGGAAAAAGATTTAAAATCGCAGAGTGTATTTTGTGCCTACTCCATTGCCAGGGCACTGTCATTCGGTATGAATGCGGTTTTGCATCAGCTGGGCTATTCCTATCGGGGCCGTCTTCTTAACAACTGCTATATTTTCGATAAACTTGAAAATATGAATGTCTGGGTAAAGAATTTGGCCAATTCCGATTGACGGATCCTCAAAAAGAAGTGCCGGATTTTAGGCACCATTCTGACAAGATTTCGGCACTCTGCCATAAACATTAATAGGGGGGATTTAATGATTGAAACTCAAAGCATTTCAAAAGAAGTACTGGCCGCCATATTAAAAGGCATTGATGAAGGAATACATGTAGTGGATTTGAATGGAATTACCATTTTTTATAATGAAATTGCTGCAAGACACGATGGTCTGGAGGTTTCCGAGGTTATCGGAAAACCTGTTTTGAAAGTCTTTCCCTCATTGGATGAAGAGACAAGCACTTTATTAAAAGTTATGAAAACAAAAACACCGATTTATAATCAGACTCAGTCCTATGTAAACCTCCATGGTGCACAAATAGAAACCATCAATACCACTCTCCCTATAACTGTTAATGGGAAGGTAGCGGGAGCTGTCGAGATTGCCAAGGACTATTCCAGATTGAAACTTCTTTCTGAAAGCCTTCTTGATTTGCGCAAAAAAATAAAACAGCCTGTCAAAAAAACAGCTGCTGTCAAAAATGTACAGTATACACTCGATAGCCTTCTCACAATAAATAAGGAAATGAAAAATATTAAAAAGGAAGCAGCCAAACTGGCAAAATCCGATTCTTCCATTCTTGTGTTTGGGGAAAGCGGGTGCGGAAAGGAGCTCTTTGTCCAGGGGCTTCATCATGCTTCCTCAAGAACTGAAGGCCCATTTATTGCCCAGAACTGTGCGGCTATACCGGAGTCCTTGCTTGAAAGCATCCTTTTTGGGACTGCGAAAGGAAGCTATACAGGAGCGGTAGACCGGCCGGGGCTTTTTGAATTAGCCGATGGCGGGACACTCTTTCTCGATGAAATACATGCCATGCCGATTGAGCTGCAGGCTAAACTGCTGAGGGTGCTAGAAGATGGCATTGTCCGAAGAGTAGGAAGTCCGAAGAGCTCCCGGGTCAATGTACGGGTGATTGCAGCCATGAATATTCATCCAGTGGAAGCACTTGAGAAGAACCAAATGAGAAAAGATCTTTTTTACCGCTTAAATGTTCTCACTTTCGGGCTCCTGCCACTTAAGGAGAGAAAGGAAGATATTGAGTTTCTTGCACATCATTTTATAAATCTATTTAATCAGGTATTACACAAAAGCCTAGCTGGAATCGGGGATGAGGTGCTGGCTTTTTTCAGACAATATCATTGGCCGGGAAATGTCAGGGAATTAAAGCATACAATCGAATACATGATGAATGTCTGTGAAGAGGACTTTCTTAAAGCTGAGGATTTGCCAGTTATAATGAAACAGCAGCTTCTAAAGAATAAACAGGAGTCTTCACTAAAAGTTCAGCCATTAAAGGCGAGTATGGAAAAGCAGGAAAAAGCTTTAATTGAAAAAGCTCTTCAAGAGACAAACGGAAATATCAAAAAAGCCGCAAAGCTATTGGAAGTTCCACGTCAGACGCTGCAATATAAACTGACAAAGTATCATATTGAAATCAATAACAGAGTCCTAGTCTGTAACACTCATGAAAGTGCCGAGTAATCGGCATTTTTTTTCATTTAAAAGAAATGAAAATGCCTCATCAGATGCTAACAATCGCCAATCCAGAAGGCATTACATATTATAGTAAAAAAATTCAGAATTGGCACGAAACTTGCAATATGTGTTTTATAGAAATTCATATAGGGGGAATCGAGATGAAGAACTTTTTATACAAGCCGGATCGGGATTGGAAAGATATTGAACTATGGAAGGATGTCACAGAAGAACAATGGAATGACTGGCTCTGGCAGCTGACGAACACCATTCGGACAGTTGATGATTTGAAAAAGGTGATTAATCTTACACCTGAAGAGGAGGAAGGAGTCAGAATTTCCGCAAAAACCATCCCTTTAAATATTACACCTTATTATGCTTCACTTATGAATCCGGATGACCCGCGGTGTCCGGTGAGGATGCAATCCGTCCCTATTTCAAATGAAATCTATAAAACTAAATATGACCTTGAAGATCCGCTGCACGAGGATGAAGACGCCCCAGTTCCGGGATTAACGCACCGCTACCCTGATCGGGTCTTATTTTTGGTAACAAATCAATGTTCCATGTATTGCCGGTATTGTACAAGAAGAAGATTTTCCGGACAAATTGGCATGGGTGTACCGAAAAAACAGCTGGATGCGGCAATCAGCTATATAAGGAGTGCTCCTCAGGTTAGAGATGTTCTCATTTCTGGCGGAGATGGACTTTTGATCAATGACAACATTCTTGAATACATCCTGAAAAATTTGCGTGAAATCGATCATGTTGAAATCATCAGGATTGGCACGAGGGCTCCTGTTGTATTTCCCCAGCGGATCACCGAGAATTTATGCAATATCCTGAAAAAGTATCATCCAGTGTGGCTGAATACACATTTTAACACTTCCATTGAAATTACCGAAGATTCCAAGAGAGCATGTGAGATGCTGGCAAATGCCGGTGTGCCCGTGGGTAATCAATCAGTTATTTTGGCAGGCATAAACGACAGCGTTCCAATTATGAAAAGACTGATGCATGACCTTGTTAAAATCCGGGTCCGTCCTTATTATATTTACCAATGTGATCTTTCTGAAGGCATTGGCCATTTCCGGGCTCCGGTTTCGAAAGGGCTTGAAATTATTGAAGGGCTAAGGGGACATACATCCGGTTATGCTGTCCCGACCTTTGTGGTCGATGCGCCTGGCGGAGGCGGAAAGATTTCACTGCAGCCGAATTATTTAATCTCGCAAAGTGCTGACAAAGTGGTCCTCCGCAATTTCGAAGGTGTAATCACCACTTATCCTGAGCCTGAAAACTATGTTCCAGGCCGAGCAGAAGGCTACTTTAAAGAAATTTATCCTGATATGGAAGAGAAAAAATCAAATGTGGGCATTGCCGCGCTGATGAATGACCAGCAGTTCAACCTGGTGCCTGAAGGTCTGGCAAGACTGAATCGCCGCGTAAAATATGACAGCGACCCAGAGCACAGTTCTTTGAAAGATAAGCGGGGGAAACGGGATGAATTAAAGGAAAAGAAATACAATGCCCAGCAGACAAAGCAGAGTCCTGCAGCAGAAGCGGGTTCAGAAGCTGCGGCTTCCAAGGAATAGGAGGACAGGAATGGGAAATAAATGTGCCTGGTGTGAAAGCCAAAATATAAATGAAAGCAGCGAAACGGTTTATTGGGAGCTTCCTGATGGAACAAGGGCCATCCAAATAAATGATACACCTTCCATTTCCTGCAGGGATTGTGATATGGTTTACCAGACAGAAGAACTTGTTAAGTCGATTGAGGACCAGCTATTTTTGATTGATGTGAAAAAGATCGGAAAAGAAATAAATTATGAAAAATTGATGGAGCAGCCAAGGCTGCTGAAGCGAAATTATTTTGATTTCTCTTCCTATGATAAGTGAGGAAAAGGGCAGCCCGCAGAGATATGCGGGCTGTTTTTAATATGTATTAGTAGACGGGCTTAGCACAATTCGATTATAGTATAAAATAAATTAATGAACGACAGAATGAAAGGGAAGGCGTTAGTATGTCAAAAACTTTCTATCACTTTTTAATGAAATACAGGCATCCTTCACCAAAGGATAACATCAGCCGTTTTGCCAATGACGCATATCAGGATCACAGCTTTCCGAAAACAGCTTATGATTATGATGAGGTAAGCTCTTACCTTGAACTGAACGGAAGCTATCTGGAGACCATGTCTATTTTCGATGAAGCCTGGCAATTGTATATACTCTCAGAAAGCTGAATGAACACTTTGAAACACTCCGCCATAGGAGTGTTTTTTATTTTGAGATGGCTGTTTGTGATGAACGTACGGACGATTTTCATAAAAAGTGCATATACTATTGTATTCACTACTCACGACTCAGTCATTGAGAGGATGGAGGAAATGAGCAAAAAGAAAAAACCAAAGTACAAAATCGGTGATACAGTCGTGATCACTATTTATGGTACAGTCGGAAAAGTAACAGATGTAAAGTGGCTAGATGATATGTACGTCTATGAAGTCAATAAAAGTGAAGGTCTATATATGGAATCCAGCCTTCAAATGCTGTCTGAGTATGAAGGTGAGATTATGGAAAAGGAGCATATTGACATCGAATATAAATACTTTTTTGGCGACCTGGTCCAAGTCAAGGGGTATGGTTCGGATCTTTTCAAAATCGTAGGCTTCAGGACGGAAATTTGGAGATACAAAGAAGATGCATGGGAAGATGTTATTTATGAGCTTTCAAGAATTAATGACGGGGAATGGCTGGAAGCAGGGGAAGAAGAGCTGACACTCGTTGCGGATGCTGAAAGTGCTGATGCATTTATTCAAAAGCTGGGGCTCCTCTATATGATTAATAAAAAAGAAAAGCTTCCTGAATTAAGGGAAACGGCACATTCTTTCCGCAGGGCAGAAAAGGAATTGCTTGAAGGGATAAAAGAAAGAAAAGTGCTTATTGATGGTTTGCTTGATATATACAATGATTATCGTATTCTTTATGAAATGTTTCAGGATGATGAGTATAAGCATATCATGCGGGTTATACTCAGAAAGCTGAAGCATATTGCCAACAATGATGATAAGAGCACTGTGTAAAAAGCAGGCACAAAACTCTTAGCACTTTTTAGAGCCAGGTGACCAGGAGATACAGTAAGAATGGAATGCCAAACCATATGACGAGCTTAAACCAGGCATCTAATAGATTGCTATAAAGATTTAAAATAGAGCTTTCTTCACGATTGACATCATCTTTAATTAGCAGGGCTAGTCTGGATATACTTGACATGTCGCTGCCTCCTCTATTTGTATAAAATGGATTCCTGCTGGCTGTTTATCCTATATGTATGTCCTAACCGAAGAAAAATGCATCTAAAATAAAATAAAGAATATGGCTTTTCTGAAAGTTGTTCTGCATGAATCCAGGCAGTGCTTCATACATTTTGTACAAAGGGGGCGTTGCTGTGAAGGAAATAGAAGTCGTAATAGATACAGAAGAAATTGCTGAGTTTTTCTTTCATGAGCTGGCAAAAAGGGGATATGTGCCTACTGAAGGAGAATTGGATGAACTTGCAGATATCACGTTTGAATACCTGCTTCAAAAGTGCATCATTGATGAAGAAATTGAAGATGACTGATATAGAAAAATGACGAGGAAAGGTGCTCGTCATTTTTTTGCGGAGCGGCTGGAACATTTATACATATTTTGAAACACTGTATTACAAACCGTGCAGCATTTTAGTGTGTACACAGCGAATGCAGCAATTTCAAAAAAAATATTTGCTGCCTCCTCTTAAAATGAAACCTTCTTGTTAATAAGTACGTATATCTAAGTGAAATAAGTGCTTTGCTTATTATACAACCGATTGAGTAAAAAAATCGGCATGCAGGAAGGTAAATCTTCCATTAGTAAAGAACTAAAAATATAAAAAGAAACAGGGAGAGAAGCATATGTCATTTTTTAATAAGGTCCTGGCAAGTGTGGGAATTGGATCAGCAAAAGTGGATACGAAACTTGAGAAGGATTCAGCAGTACCTGGCGAAGCCATCAGAGGCGTGGTTGAGATTACAGGGGGCAGCACCGAACAGAAAATTGATGATATTTACCTTTCATTGAATACGACTTACATTAAAGAATCAGATGATAAAAAATATACTGTCTCCGGTCTGATTGACCGTTTCAGACTCGCTCAATCCTTTACCCTGGCTGCGAATGAACGAAAGGAAATTCCTTTTACCTTTAACCTTCCGGCTGACACACCTTTGTCTTTTGGCAAAACGAAAATATGGGTGGCGACAGGACTGGATATTAAAAACGCGGTGGATCCTGCTGATAAGGATTATATTCGTATAATTGCAACCCCGCTTATGGACTCTGTATTGAACGCTGTTTCAAGTATGGGATTCCGTTTGCGGGAAGCAGAATGTGAACAGGCTCCGCACCGCCTTCGCAGTAGGCTGCCGTTTATCCAGGAGTTTGAATTTGTTCCAGTCTCCGGTCCTTTCAGAGGAAAGCTTGATGAACTGGAAATTGTATTTTATCCACAGTCAAACGGTGCGACTGAGGTTATGATGCAAGTAGACCGTAAAGCGAGAGGATTAGGCGGATTCCTGGCAGAAGCACTTGAAATGGATGAAACATTTGTCCGTTTCACTGTTACAAATGCAGATATTCCTTATATGCAGCAAAAGCTTCAGTCGGTCATTGCAAAATATGCTTAGTTTATGCGAAAACGATGGGTGATGTCCATCGTTTTTTCTTTGGCTGTTGCAGTGAAACGTTATAGCTGTTATGCCAGAAGTGTTTTAATTAAATCCTGTCCTTTTAAAAAGGGGGTAATGAAAGCGTACATGATTGAATCGGGGATTCGCTTCTCGTCATCGGAAATAATGCCGTGAACACCAAGCCTCTGCATGTCTGCAAATTGGTATTGTTTGCTGATGGTCCACGAGTAGATTTCATAACCGAATAATTCAGCTTGATTAATGAAGGACTTGGAAAGCAGAAGATGGTGAACAGATAGAAAAGAGGCAAAATCGCGGTAGGATGCCAAATGAAACAAATCCAGGTGTTTGCTCAGCAGCAGGCCTGCAGGAATCTTGGGAGCCAGCTCGTGAAATTTTTTCATTTCATTAATATGAAAAGATTGGACTTTTATCTCACTGTCGGGTTTGTAAGAGTTTAGGGTGTCTGCGAGAATTTCTGTCATGCCAGGCTGATTTTCAGGTGATTTCATTTCAATTATAATTCCTATTTTTCCACTGACTTGTTGTAATACTTCAGTCAATAAAGGAATTTTTTCACCGGCATACGCAGGGGAAAACCAGGAGCCTGCATCCAGTTTTTTTATGTCTTTAACCGTCAAATCCTCAATTAGCCCCTCACCGTCGGTAGTGCGCAAAACATTAGCGTCATGAATAACAACCAGCTGTTTATCCTTGCTCAGCCTTACATCTAACTCGATAAAGTCAAAACCCATTTCAATAGCTTTTTCAAACGATGCAAGCGTGTTTTCCGGTGCAAGTGCCGATGCGCCTCTATGTGCGATAGACTTAAATGGCATGAGAGGCTGAAAAAAATAAGAAATAGTCATTAATAACATTCCGATTAGGATTGAAAGCAAAACAGGCTTTTTAGATACCAGCAAATTCATCACCTCCAGGTAAAAGTTTTATACATAATATGCAGAATAAACAATTTTGAAAGCGTTTTCCTAGCAAAAAAAACCGTTAATCGACAAAAATAGTACTTTTTTGATGGAGGAAACGACAAGAAAAAAAGCTAATTAAACAGTAATAAAAAGTGGTTCACGGAGTTTTAGGCAACTGTCAGAACAAACGTCATAAGGATGTTTGGTGTATTAGAGTCAGCCAAAAATAGCGGATGCTGGGAATAAGAGGGGGATGCCATATGCTGAAGGAATTAACAAGAATCAAAAGAAGAGAGTATGATGTTACGATCTTTCAAACACCTGAATTCAGGGGCAAAAAAGGCTTTCAGCAAGTATATCGCCTAAATGTCGAAGCTTTAACTCATGAGGAATGTCTTGAATCAGTTTTTAGAAAGTTTAATGTGCATGACCGGATCCCCGGAGATTTTGATGGCCGATTTATTTCCACAGGAGATATACTCTATATTGATGAAGGAAGAAGAGGGCAATTTTATTATCAGCTAAAGCCGGGCGGCTGGGAAGAAGTTAATAGGATACATATTAGATAATTGAGAAAACAGGAGGGCATAACAGCTCTCCTGTTTATTTTTATTAATCGGTTATGTGTGATCCCGGACTGTTTTTGCGTTTGTTGGCTGTGAATTCCTTGCCATGAGCTTCCTGCTCTGCAACAATGGCTTCAGCAGGAATATGATTATTCTTCTTGGGTGAATTTATACGGTTGCGGTGCTTTTTGCCCATATTAAGTCCCTCCGCTTATCGATTACTTTTTGTTTTGACTGTTTTGGATGTATTAGGCTCGGTATTAGCTCTGGAAGACGGATTTGTCTCATTGGCATGCTGGACTGCCTGCCTGAGTTTTTTGCTCATTCCTTTTTGCGGCATGATTACAACCTCCTTTGGAAAAGCTAAAATTAGCTTTCCCCCATAGAGAAAAAACATGCCCTGTCTTATTTGTTTCTAACTGATGGCACATATGGTATAGTGTGACTTGGAAGCATTTACAGCGGCTTCAGAACTAATTTGGAGGTTAATTTATGAGCGTACATATTGGTGCTAAAGAAAATGAAATTGCGGAAACGGTCCTGCTTCCTGGAGACCCTCTTCGTGCAAAATATATTGCAGAAACATTTTTAGAAAATGCGGAGTGCTACAATGAAGTCCGCAACATGTTTGGCTATACTGGGACGTATAAAGGGAAGCGCATATCAGTTCAGGGCACAGGCATGGGGGTTCCATCCATTTCCATCTATATCAATGAACTGATGCAAAGCTATAATGTCCAAAACCTGATTAGAGTAGGAACGTGCGGTGCGATTCAAAAAGATGTAAAGGTTCGCGATGTAATCCTGGCGATGAGCTCTTCTACGGATTCCCAAATGAACAGGCTCACTTTCGGAGGGGTTGACTTTGCACCTACAGCCAACTTTGATCTATTGAAAAAAGCTTATGATGCAGGTATTGAAAAAGGATTAAACCTTAAAGTCGGAAATGTCTTCACAGCTGACATGTTCTATAATGACAATTCAGAACTTGAAAAATGGGCAAAGTATCAGATCCTGGCAATTGAGATGGAAACAGCAGCTCTATATACACTTGCAGCGAAGTTTGACCGCAAAGCACTATCTGTCCTAACAGTCAGTGATCACATCCTGACAGGTGAGGAAACGACTGCTGAAGAAAGACAAACCACCTTCAATGAAATGATCGAAGTGGCACTTGAAGCTGCTATTAAGGAATAATATAGAATGAAACTGGTTCACCTGAGCCAGTTTTATTTTTTTGGCTGTTTTCGCAAGGTTTGTTGCTTTTTTTATATTATATACAGAGTTGATTGGAGCGGAAGGTGCGAGATCCTCGAAAATGCTATGCATTTTCTTCGTGCGGTGTTTACTAAAGGAAGCTTATTCAAAGTCCTGCCCCGCTGTTCGCTGAGCATCCTGGAGCGGAAATCAACGGACAACATTGATAGGCGAAAAACAACAATTTATACGAAGAGTTTTTTTATGAGTGTGTTTTCTGTAAAAAGAATATTTTGTGCCGATTGTCCTGTTTTTAACACAATTATGGACTAGTTGACGTGTAGTGTTAAAATAGTAATGTTGCAAAGAAATAAAAAGACAGGTGAATTTGAATGAAGAAGATCATAATTATGGCAGGGTCCCTCAGCCTCCTGCTTTCCGGCTGCAGCCAGCTTGATCCGTATTTGGATAAAGCAAAGCCGCTTATTGAAAAAATTCCGTTCCTTGGGGAAGATAAAAGCCTTGATGAACCTTCTCAAGAAAATGAATCACAAAATAGAGAAGAAAACAGTTCCGGGAAAGCAGACAATGAAGTAAAAGAAGATATTCAAAAGGATCCTCTTTCATTGGAAGCTTCATATTTTAATGATATAAAAGCTGTGGATGGCAGAAATATAATCCAGAACCCTGATAATGTGATGGTTCTGGTGAATAAACAATTCAGCCTTCCGGATGGCTATGAACCATCCAAGCTAATGATCCCGGATGTCGCATTTTCTTACGGGAAGTTAGATTTGGAAAAGAGCTATATGCGCCAGGACGCAGCTGAGGAGCTGGAGAAGCTGTTTGCCGGAGCATTGAATGAAGGTGTGGAATTATTTGCTGTTTCCGGCTATCGCTCATTTACACGGCAATCGGAAGTTTTCGAGGCCGAAGTAAATAGAGTTGGTAAAGAAAAAGCGGTTCAGGCTGTGGCGATTCCCGGAAGCAGTGAACATCAGACAGGACTTACAATGGATATCTCAAGCAGAAGTGCAAACCTTGAACTTTCAGAAGAATTCGGGGAAACAAAGGAAGGAAAGTGGCTTGCTGAAAATGCACATCGCTACGGTTTTATTCTCCGCTATCCTAAAGGAAAAGAAGCCATAACAGGTTATAAATATGAGCCTTGGCATTTCCGTTATGTGGGCCATGAAGCTGCAAAAGTCATTTATGAAAAGAAATGGACTTTGGAGGAGTACTTCAATATTGTTAAAAAAATTTAAGAGGCCAAATTGGCCTCTTTTATTTGCCTTTCTCCTTTAGACTGCTTTTTCCTGATTGAAAATAGAATATACCCGCTAAAATGAAGGGTACAGCGGGAAGGGCTGATAGAAAGCGAAGCACATTTTCTGCCCCTGTTAAAGAATATCCCAATGGCAGCAGCAGAAAAAAACTTAATAGAGCAAGTTTCCATGACTGATTCATAATCCCGGCAATTAGGCTGATTAGGGAAAATGCGAAGCTTATCCATAATATTGCGGTTAACATCATAAATTCACCCCTTAAGAAAGTGATGGGAGAAGAGGGCTGGCCGGTGAAAAGGATTGGGAGAGGGTTATTAAAATGACTATATAATAAAATATGTTTATACCGGCAAAACATTAATCTTTTATTTTCCTGATGCAGAATGCCGGTTAAATTTAGGGTGATTTTTGCCGGCTGTTTGTTTAGCTGATGTTTATAAACATTCTTAAATGAGGTATTAATAAACTAAGTTTACTTGTAAGAAGGAGGCACATGCTTTGGAAAAAGTTTCTCTTAAAGTTGCAGGCATGACCTGCAGCCATTGTGAAGAGGCAATCAAAAATGCCCTTCTCTCCATCGATGGTGTGGCAAGCGTCTCGATTGCCTTTCATGATGAACATGCAGAAATCGAATATGACCCTGAAAAATCTGATAAGGAAAATTTGATAAAAGCGATAAAAGACCAGGGCTATGGGGTAGCCTGACATAAGAAAGAGCGCCACGCATATTTTGCTGGCGCTCTTTCAATCGCTGCACACATTTTTCTTTGTTATTTATTCGATAAATGTTATTCTAATCATTAAGGATTGTACATAGTTATTTTACGGTGACGAAAGTGGTGAAAAGTTTGCAAAATGAAGATTTAAACAAGGAAACTTCTGAAACACCAGATAATAACCATTCAGGTTTTATCCGCATGAAAAAGTTTCATTTTGTAATGCTGCTGTTTTTTATAGTGTTCCTTTCAGCTGGAATTACTACCTTTGCACTGGCCTTTGGTGATGAAAAGGCAGTAGATGTGGGAACAAGTGAAAGAAGGGAATTTGATAAGCTGTATACAGCTTATGATACCCTGAAAGCAAATTATTTCCAGGAAGTGGATCAGAATAACCTTATAAATGGTGCTATTAACGGTATGCTTGAAGCGCTGGATGATCCTTACTCGGACTATATGAATGAAGAAGAGGCCGAAAGCTTTCATCAGAGTATTTCATCTTCATTTGAAGGAATCGGAGCTGAAATCCAGGAACAGGAAGGCTACATAGTCATTGTATCCCCATTGAAAGGTTCACCTGCTGAAAAAGCCGGGCTTAGGCCAAATGACAAGGTTCTATCAGTTGATGGAAAAAGCCTTCAGGGGATGAGCTCTACAGAGGCCGTTATGCTGATCAGAGGCGAAAAAGGAACTAAGGTAGAACTTGCAGTTCAGCGTCCCGGCACAGATGAGCCTATGAATATTTCCATTACACGCGATACCATTCCGCTTGAAACCGTCTATGGGGAAATGCTTGAAGATGGTATTGCAAAAGTACAGATTACTACATTCTCGGAAAATACTTCTAAAGAACTGGTGGAAACTCTGAATGAGCTGCAAAAGCAGGGCATGAAAGGATTAATCCTTGATCTTCGCCAGAATCCAGGCGGCCTGCTGGATCAGGCAGTGGAAATCTCCAGCCTGTTTGTCCCGGATGGCGAGATATTATTCCAAATTGAAGACCGCAATGGAAACAGAGAAGAAGTAAAATCAAAGAGTGAAGAAAATCCGAATATACCTTTAGTCGTTGTGATTGATAAAGGAAGTGCCAGTGCATCAGAAATTCTGGCTGCGGCAGTACACGAATCTGCAGATGTGCCGCTTGTCGGTGAAAAATCGTTTGGAAAAGGCACTGTCCAGCGTGCACAGGACTTCTCCGACGGATCAAACATGAAATTCACTACTGAAAAATGGCTGACACCGGATGGAAATTGGATTCATAAAAAGGGAATTACACCTGACCATAAAGTGGCCTTGCCGGAATACGCTGCACTGCCATTTATTAATCCAGACACTGAATTGAAGCTTTCTGCTTCTTCAGCCCAGGTTAAAGCAGCTCAAGCTATGCTGAAAGCTCTGGGATATAATCCTGGAAGAGAAGACGGTTTCTTTGATGAAAAAACGGAAGCAGCTGTAAAGGAATTCCAGGCTGCTGAAAAGCTTGATCAAAATGGTGTATTATCAGGGCAGTCTACTCTTAGGCTGATGGAAAAACTCCGTGAAAAAATCGACCAAAACGATACGCAAATTCAAAAAGCAGCTGAAGTGCTGAAAAAGCAAATAGGGTCATAATTTTAAGCTCTCCGATTCGGAGAGCTTTTTTCATCATTTTTCAAGCGAGACGATTCCTTCCTCAAGCAAGTAGCGGCAGGTGGGGGCAGTTCAAGTATTGCTTTCCAGAAAGTGGGTATATAAAGCGCTACTCTTTCCAACAATGGTAGTAAACTTTACTATAAAGCAGCGCAGGGGTGATTTGCTTGAAAAATATAATGATTCTATTTTTACTGGCTGCAGCTATACTATCCGGCTGCACGTCCTTTCAGCAAAAAGATAATAATAATGCAAGGCAGGGGATGGAGATCGGCGAGTCCGAACAGGAAAATAAAAAGCCTTCAGCTAGTGAAAATGAAACGAAAAACTTTCTGCTGATTGGTGTCGACAGCAGAGGAGAAGAGGATTCACGTTCGGATGCCATTGTGCTGGCCAGCTATGAACCTTCCGGAGAATCCATTAAATTGGTCTCTCTAATGAGGGACAGCTATGTAAAAATCCCGGATTATAAATATATGTACAGCAAATTGAATCATGCTTATTATATAGGCGGGAAGGATTTATTAAAGGATACAATAGAACAAAACTTCGGAGTCCAAATCGATCATACAGCAATTATTGATTTTAAGGGGTTTACAGCTATGCTTGATGCCATTGCCCCGGACGGAATTGAAGCGGAAGTCAGTTCTGCCATGATTGATGATATGGGACTGGATCTGGAGCCCGGGAAACAAAAGCTTAAGGGAAGTGACATCTTATCATATGTGAGATTTCGCCATGACGGACAAAGTGATTTCGGGAGAGTGGACAGGCAGCAGGAAATTTTGATTGGGCTTAAAGATGAAGTGATGAACCAATTTTCATCACCTGCCGGTTTAGCAAGGTTTCCGGAGGTAATCAGCCAGGCAATGAAATATGTTGAAACAGACTTAAAGGTTGAAGAAGCATTATCACTCGGTGTGAAGTTTTTAATGAATCCTGTCACTGACATTGAAACACTTAGGGTACCTGTTGAAGATAGTTATGAGAATAAGACATATGAACATGCCGGTTCGGTTCTCCAGCTTGATTTTGAAGAAAATTCAGAAGTGCTTAAGCAGTTTTTGGATGCTGAAAAGAAATAGCGGAAATAAGCATAAAAAGTTAATGAGGAGCCCACGGGCTCCTCATTAACTTTTTATGCAGACTGCAATCCCAAAAGGGTAGTGTTTGCCTTCTCTTTTAGGTTCAATTAGAACACTTCTCTGATAATAAAATTCCGTCTCTCCATAAGACTTGAACAGTTCAATAAATTCATCTTCAGTCAGCTGGTGGAAATGGAAGGGCTCATTTGTTGGCTTTCCCCTCCCGGCACCGAAGGGCGTGGATAAAATGAGAGTCCCGCCTGGCTTTAGCATCTTAAAAAGACTGTTAAGAAATATTTCTTCTGATGCCAGGTGTTCAAGCGTTTCAAAGCTCGTAATCACATCAAAGAGTCCTAATTGGTCAGGGAGAGAATCATCTTCCGCGTTGGCTTTTATATATTGCACGAGAGGATGATAATGATGCTGTCTGGCATATTTCAGTGTATCCTCATCAATGTCTACTGCCACAATTTCATTTATTTCTTTTTTCTTGGCTTTTGCCATTATTTTTGAACCGTACCCCGTCCCGCAGGCAATATCAAGCACTCTCCCTTTAGCGTAATAAAGGGCGAAATAGTAACGTGCCAAATGTTCCAGAAGCATTCCGTTAGTAACCGGCATTTCCTCCAGTATGATTCTTTCTCCGGTATTTTCCAGCATGTAAACTCCACCATCCTTAATAGAAATTATAGCAAATATGTCTTATGGTTTGTATGGACTGGTAAAATCATATACAATGGGTCATTAGACAGGATAGCTATAAAGAGGTGATCCTTTGAAGCAGATAGTGATGCTTAATGAAGAGACCCGCAGGCAAATATCAGATATTGAACAAAAATGTGAAAAGCTTGCAGAAAAACTTCTTAATAAGTACAAAACAGACTTTCAAACAGAAGAGGAAAATCTGGCAGTGGACCTGATCAGAACGATAAAAGGCAGGCATGCATCAGATAACGATGTGTTTGAAAATGATTATGAGTCCATTCTGGAACTGGGAATTGAGACGGAGGATGAATTTTTTCCAAATGCTTATATTCCCATCTGGAAATGCAAACAGGAAATGTTTCATTCCGTTGGTTATTTAACCAGCCTGGATATTGATTCAATAGAGAAGAAAATGTTGATTATGATTCAAGAAATGCTGGCAGATCGTGAAGAAGGGGAAAAGTATGAATAAAACAGAAATATTTATATTATCAGGATTTCTTGGGAGCGGGAAAACAACGCTTCTAAAGCAGCTGCTTCAGGATGAAAAGAAGCAAGGAAGAAAAGTGGCAGTCATGATGAACGAGCTCGGCAAAGTTTCAATTGACTCGGACGCAGTCGATGAGGATGTGCCATTAAAAGAGCTGCTTGATGGCTGCATATGCTGTACCATCTCAGATAAGCTGGAAGCGCAGCTTCAGGAATTATTGATGGTTGAGAAGCCGGAAGCGATCTATATTGAAACTACAGGTGCTGCTCATCCAATTGAAGTTCTGGATAGTATCCTTTCCCCCCTCTTTGCAGACAGGATGCAGGTAAAAGGCATTATTTCTGTTGTTGACGGTCCAAGATGGCTTAATCGAAATGTGTTAAGCCCTCAGGTGCAGCAGCTTTTAATTGAGCAGGTACGGCATGCTGATTTAATTATTTTAAATAAAGCAGATGAACTTTCCGAGGCGGAACAGGCGCGGCTTACCATGGAGATTCAGGGTCTGAACAGCCAGGCCTTCACCATCTTAACCTCATACTCAAAGATCGCTGTGAAGCAGGTAAGAGGTATGTCACCCGGGAAAAAGAGCAAGGCATCCAGGTCACATGTTTTTTCTGATCTAAAGCTTAGCACGTTCGTTTATCAGTTTCAAAAGCCTGTCAATCAGACTGAATTTGAGGATTTTCTAAGAGGACTTCCAGACACTGTGTACAGAATAAAAGGGTATATGAAGCTGAATTCATCTCAGTACCCGTTTCTTTTTCAGTTTTCTTATGGAATGCCGCTCTATATACAGGAAAACATAAATATGCCCCTGAATATGGTGTTTATTGGAGAGAAACTTGATTGGGCAGAAATCGAACAAAGGTTAAAAATTCTCGAAAGTATTAATTAATCAGGGTATTTAAAGGAAATCGCATTCAAATGGTGCGATTTTTTTATTACTTAATGAATGAAGAAAACCTTTTTTTGAGAAACTCATTATATAATGCCTAACCGAAATAACCTATAAATGAGTGGAATTTATGAAAACTATAAACATAGTCATTGTATTCATCTTTCTTCTTTTTGCAGGAGGCACACACACATCTGCAAGTAAGGAGGGAATTGGCTGGCGGATTGAGATGCTGCCATGGGAGAAAGTGAATGGGATATTGCCCAAATACAGTGAATTTACTGTTCTGGATGTTGAAACAGGCAAGAAGTTTAAGGTCCAGCGGCGTGCCGGAAGCCATCATGCAGATGTTCAGCCATTAAATACTGAAGAAACAAAAATAATGAAAAGCATTTATGGGGGAAAATGGAGCTGGAAGCGGCGAGCCATCATAGTTATTAATGGAAATCAGTGGATAGCGGCTTCCATGCATGGGATGCCCCATGGAGGAGGTGCACTGAAAAATAATTTTCCAGGGCACTTTTGCATTCATTTTTACGGCAGTACCACACATCGAACAAACTTTATGGATTTATCACACAAGCTCATGATTTTGAAAGCTGCAGGAAAGCTTGATGGATATCTCAATAATGCCAATCCATATGAAGTAATCAGTGCATTCATGGCCGGACTAAAACAGCAGGATTCCAAGATAGTCCAGTCGATTTCTCTCCAGCCCTTAGCCTGGAATAAACTCCTGCCCGGGATAGAAAATGTAAGGCTAAGTGCGATGCCCGTCCTCCCTGCTGAGGATTTGGCTGATGAGCTGAGCATGGAGGTGCCCGTGGAAGCTGATTGGTTTATTAAAAACCGCGGCAGACAGCATTTTCGTGGCAGCATCTATCTTGTGCGCTTTTCACAGGCAGACCCATGGAAAGTGGATAATAAAAGATTCTTAAAGGAAAATAAGTTAGTGAACGAATAAAAGCCTGAGAATAAAATCTCAGGCCTTTATTTATTTTACTGTTTTTCTCCAAATTTGATGAATGTCCGCTCGTCTTCCACAAGTCCGCAAGCCGCACATTGCACCCTTTTATCAGGGCCTTTATAAGGCATATGGAAGGGGGACAGCTGTTCACTGCTGTACTCTTCCAAAACATTCCCTGTCTGAGGATCCATTTTGATGGATTGAGGCACCTGCTGAATAATATTGAATCGGCTTCTGTTGGTTTTACAGTTTGGGCACCGATAAGGTGAATTCATAACTCATTCTCCTTTCTCGCATATTAGCTGTATTTTTTGCATTTATAAATTTATTTATGTAAAAATACAGCTAAGGAAATATAATTGTTTCCTGTTTTGGAAGGGATGTGGCAAGTTATGAGTCCAGACTATGAAAAGCTTCTAAATGAATACCGGAAGCTATGGAATAACCGGAAACTCGAAGAGGATACTAATGCAGAAAACATTTTGAAGGAAGCAATCTCCAGGGAACTAAGGGATGAAAATTCCCATCCAAGAGTCCGTAAGACTATCTATGAAAAATTTTACCTTGCGGTTAAGAGAATTGCACATTCAGACTTGGATGACACATCCAAAGCAGCACTTATCCATATGCATATCCATGAAGCGGAAGGTTTGAAATAGGGGGGGAAGCCTCCTTTTTTAATGGCTTTTTTCTCAAGGTTTGTCGCAACTTTTTATTTATTTGCTGAGTTGATTGGAGCGGAAGGTGCGAGACTCCTGCGGGAGTAGCGGGACAGGTGAGACCCCGCATATGCGCAGCATCGAGGAGGCTCACCGCCTGCCCCGCGGAAAGCGAGCATCCTGGAGTGGAAATCAACGGACAACATTGTTAGCGAAAACAACATTTTATACGAAAAGAGCCTATTTATTATTAGGTTTACTGCAGATTTCAAGATCCTTTCACATTTATCTCACAATATTAATGTAAGATAAAGATAAGATAGTCATGAGGAGAAATTGTATGTCAAAAAAAATGTATTGGCTTTTCTTTTTATGGATCATAACAGCCTTCCTTACTTCCTGCTCTGAAAAGAGACAGCCTGCAATACCCGAGGATATAAGCTTTGCTGCCACAGTGAATATCAAGGATATGACCATATCTTTTGTGGACCTGGAAAAAAAGGAGCTGGCGGCAGATTGGGCTATGGAGAAACCTTATACAGGCGCTTTAATTCTCCCGGACAATGATTCCATCCTTCTTTATGGAAAACAGCTTGAAACGGCTGATCTTTATTCCTTAAAGGAAGGCAAACTGATTGATAGCTGGGAAACAGGAGAAGGAATCGTAAATGGAATCCTGCTTGAAACGAATGAAATCGCTTTTGCAGATCAGCATTTAAACAAAATTAGGTTCTTTCATTTAAATGGAGAAGAAGAAAAACAGGTTGAATCTGAGATAGATCCGCTTACCCTGCTGGAATCTGGTGAGGAGAATAAGTTATTTGTCTTAAGCTTCAATCATGAAAAACTGGGAATAATCGACCTTGCATCAAAAGAAAAAAGCGGGGAATTTACAATCCATCCTTCAGCAGCCGGTGCTTGGCTTAATAAGAGAAACGGTGAAATCTGGATTGGCGGACATGGAGAAGGTCTAGATATTGAACAAAATATCCATGTATATGATGAAGAAACAGGAAAGTTAAAAAAGAAAATTCCAGCCGCTTCGATGCCTATTAATTTTCTGGGACAAGGAAATCAAGTATATGTCCTAAGCCATGGATCAAATATGTTATATAAAATTAATGAATCAGGGGAAGTAGCAGCCTCTGTTTCGATTGCGGCAAATCCTTTTGAAATGGCTTTTGCAGCAGATAAACTATTAGTGGCCGGTTATGATAGCAATGATTTGCATGTACTGGAGCCGGAAAATTTAAAAACGCTTAAAAGTATCAAGGTTGGAGAGGGTCCTTTTAAAATAGTCATTAGAGAGAGTGTGAAATGATATGCTGAATATCCTGATTATAGACGATGAAGCAGACATGAGGCATTTAATTGAAATGTACCTCGGGAATTCAGGATTTGCATGCTTTTCAGCAGAAAGCGGCTTTGAAGCATATGGCATACTTGAAAATAATGTGATGGACTTAGTTATTATGGATATAATGATGCCTGGGGAGGATGGATTTGAAGTATGCTCTCAAATCAGGAAAAAATCAAATGTGCCAATTATATTTCTATCTGCTAAGGGAGAGGAATGGGATAAAGTGAAAGCTCTGCAGATAGGAGGGGATGACTATATTGTCAAACCTTTCAGTCCTGGAGAGCTTGTCGCCAGAATCAATGCTGTCCTTCGAAGAACGGGCGGATTAAAAAGTGACATGGATTCTATTCGAATTGGAAAGGTCGCAATTGACATGAAAGCAAGAAAAGTCTCAGTTGCTGGAAAGCATGTCACGCTTACTCTTAAAGAATATGAATTGCTTCTTTTTTTTATCGAACATAAAAACCAGGCATTAAGCAGGGAACAGCTGCTTGAATATATATGGGGCATTGATTATACAGGGAGCTTAAGAACAGTGGATACTCATATAAAAACGCTTAGAATGAAGCTTGGTGTTGGTGACTATATTCAAACAGTCTGGGGAGTTGGCTATAAATTCGAGGTGCCGGATGAATGAAATTCCTGACCAATAGCCTGGCTAAAAAAATGTGGCTGACCGTAACAGCAGCGATTATTATAACGATCTTATATTCCTATTTTTTATCTTACTTATTTTATGAAAAAATTTATGTGGAAAATGTCAGAGACTCCCTGCTGACTGAAGGGAGAAGCCTGGCGTCAGAGTACCAGGGAGGTGCTTTGACAGAGGATCTCAGGGGAAAAATCGAATGGTATAATTCAAAATCAGAAACAGAGATTTTTATAGTCAGTAATCCCAGAGAGCTTAGTGCCTGTCTGCCTTTTGAAATTGACTATCAGACACTAATTGGCAAAGCAGAGCGTGAAGAGCTTCTTAAAGGCAATCCAGTTGAAAAACTCGGCTATGAAAAAAGGTTTGACCGGAAAATTATGGGTGTCATTATGCCGCTTCTTGATGATAATCGGCTTCAAGGCATTATTTATTTATATGTTCCCCTCGCGAAGATTTCAGAGATTACCCGGGATTTTGCATATCTATGGCTCGCAGCTGCGGCAGTTTTTACAGTTATCAGCATCATTTTAGGTACGATGCTCGTTAAAAAACTGACAAAGCCCTTACTGGATATGAAGGATGCAGCTGAACATGTTTCAAAGGGATATTATGATATTCATTTAAACATTGATTCAAAGGACGAAATTGGCCAGCTGGCCAATGCCTTCAATTATATGTCCTCATCTATACGAAAAGAAGACGAAAAGAAAAGGGATTTCCTGGCAAATGTATCACATGAGCTAAGAACCCCTATCAGCTATGTAAAAGGCTACAGTGAGGCTCTAATTTCCGGAATGGAAAAATCCGAAGAGGAAAGGCAAAAATACTTGCAGCTGATACTTAGAGAATCACGAAGGATGGAACGTCTTGTGGGAGACTTACTTGATTTATCTAAGCTTGAATCTGATGAATACAAACTCGAAAAAATGCCACTTCCATTGGCACAGCTTATAGAGGACGCTATTGAAAAATACAAGCCGATCCTACGTGAAAAAAATGTGGATTTGCAATATCGCCTGGATCCTGAAGTAATCATAAACGGAGATGAAGGCAGGATTGAGCAGGTTATCCAAAATATTATGGACAATTCCATCAGGTATACAGCAGAAGGCAGAATAAGCATCCGTTTATCTCAAGAGAGAGATCAATGCCTGATTGAAATAGAAGATACAGGAATAGGGATTTCAGAAGAACATTTAAGCAAAATTAAACAAAGGTTTTATAGAGTGAATAAAGGCAGAACAAGATCAGATGGAGGCACAGGGCTTGGTCTCGCAATTGCAGAAAAGCTGGTTAAGCTTCATCAAGGTGAGCTGACTGTGTTCAGTGAATTAAATAAGGGGACGAAAGTTAGAATTATGCTGCCGCTGCTCGAAATAAAGTAAATAAAGAGGAGATTTAATGATGAAAAAACTAGTGTATATTTGGCTCCCGGTAATGATCATTATTAGCCTGGCTGCCTGCAGCAATAATAATAAAGCTGAAGAAGAACCGCAATTCCTGGATGTCGAGTTATCGATAAACCCTGAAAAAGCAAAAGCGAATGAACCGGTTGTTTTTGAAGCAAAGGTTACTTATGGGGAGGAAGAGGTTACAGATGCAGAGGAAGTGAAGTTTGAGATCTGGAGAGCAAATGCTGACGAACATGAAAAAGTACTTGTTGAACATGCTGAAAACGGGATCTATCGCTTGGAGAAAAGCTTTAAAGAAGAAGGTACCTATTATATTTATTCACACGTTACCGCGCGCAGGATGCATAATATGCCTAAAAAGGAATTTGTTATCGGCAAGCCCAGTCCACCTGAAAAAAACTCAGGCAGCCAGGAAGAAAATATGGATGACAATGATCATGGCAGCCATTAAAAAGCAGCATTGGCTGCTTTTTGTTTTGAAATTGAGTAATCTTGCAGGGATTTTTCCATTAGGGGCATATATACCCGTTTACGGGTACATATACCTATCACATTTGTTACATTGGTGTAATAAAAGTAAAAAATACGATCGGCCTAAATACCTGTCAATAGCGATGTTTTAGTATATAAATGGTATTTGTTCAGAGCGGCTTCCACTACAGAGAAAAAAAACCAGAAAATCGCTTACCCATTTTGGAGTGATCATAAGCCTATTGAAATAAGGATTTATGAAAAGTTATAGGTCTATTTTTACTAGTTTAAAAGTCTCTTAGGTGTGCTGTAATCATGTATATGTAAAATCTGTCCAGAAATATTACGAAAAACCCTGTGTTATGATGATTGTGCAAGTCACACAGCACCACACAACAAAGAAAACAAACACAGGGAGGATTTATATACATGAATAAAAAAGTTATTTACTCAGTAGCAGCGGCAGCAGCATTATTAGTATCAGCACCGGGAGCTAACCAAGCGGACGCAGCTTCAAATTGTCCTACTCCTGAACAAGCTAAAAAAATCGCAATCTCTCAATCTGGTAACCTAAGTCAGGATCAAATTAATAACATTCTTCAAAAATACCTTAAAGACTACAATATAAATTGGGGAAATGCTCAAGTAAATAAACAGGAAGCTCAGAAGCCTGCAGCTCCAGCTCCAGCAGAGCAGCCTGCAAAAACCCCTGCCAAAACACAAGAAACAGCAAAAGCTCCAGCGCAGCAGCCTGCACAGCAGCAAGCACCTGCTGAACAGACAAAAGAAGCAGCACCTGCTTCTTCTGAAGTAAGTGCTTACGAGAAAAAAGTACTTGAATTAACGAACCAGGAACGTGCTAAAGCAGGAGTGCCTGCACTTAAATTGGATGCAGAACTAAGCAAAGTGGCTCGTGAAAAATCACGTGATATGCAGTCTAAAGGATATTTTGACCATAACAGCCCAACTTACGGTTCACCATTCGATATGATGAAGCAATTCGGCATCTCATACACTACAGCGGGCGAAAACATTGCTATGGGCCAGCAGTCTCCTGAAGAAGTTGTACAAGCCTGGATGAATAGTGAAGGCCACCGTAAAAACATCATGAATGCCAACTTTACACACCTTGGTGTTGGCCATGTTGCTGACGGAAACTACTGGACACAAATGTTCATTGGGAAATAATGTTTAAATAGTTAAAAGGCAGCCTCTTCTGGCTGTCTTTTTTTTATGAGTTTTTGCCTTGTCACCTGAATTAATTCAGTATAGTATTTCCTTCAGCACCATGTATGTATTCAATCATTCATTGGAACATTAGTAACAGCTGCTAAAAATGAAAAACAACAGGTGATATAAATGGAAATTAGAAAAGGGAAAAAAGATGATTTGAAGGAAATAATGGAGATTGTCCAGAAGACTGTCAGCATTATGGAATCTGAGGAGAATGATCAATGGAACCGGACTTATCCTCAGGAACCGGATTTTTTAGCTGATGTGGAAGCAGGCAGTTTGTATACAGCCATCTATGAAGGAAATGTCGCAGGTTCCATTACTGTCGATCAAAACCAGGCGGAGGAATATAAAAATGCCTCATGGAGAAAAGATGAGCCATGCTTTGTATTTCACCGTCTGGCCGTAGATCCTGAGATTAGAGGCGAGGGGATTGCAAGCAGATTAATTGCATTTGCTGAAGATCACGCAATGAAGAACGGGATACCGTATATGAGAACAGATACATACTCATTGAATAAAAAGGCTCAAGGTTTATTTGAGAAAAATGGATATGTTAAAGCAGGTACCATCTTCATGGACCGGGAAAACCCTTTTTATTGCTATGATAAGCTGCTTGATTAAAGCTGCTCTTCATTCTTTAC
Organism: Cytobacillus firmus DS1; assembly: GCF_000565285.1. Lineage (GTDB taxonomy): Bacteria > Bacillota > Bacilli > Bacillales > Cytobacillaceae > Cytobacillus > Cytobacillus firmus_A. The sequence continues at coordinate 84,498 of NZ_APVL01000014.1, forward strand.
AAAAATGGGTATTTTTTCTTCCTCTTCGAATAAGATGGGAAGAGAAATGGAAAGTATCCCATTTTCAAATGATGATTTTATCGAATTTTTATCAACAGGTATAGGGAGGGTCAGAACTTTTTCAAAAGCTCTGCTATGTCTTTCTTTCAGAAAATAGCGCAAGTCCTGCTGAAATGCTGAACATTTTCCTTTAATAATTAGTTCATTTTGTACAAGAGATACTTTAATATCCTTTTTGCTTATACCGGGGAGCTCTGCTTCAATTTTAATATTGCCATTGTTCTCATACATGTCACAGCGCGGAAAAATTTCCTGATTTGACAAAAAACGATTGATTTTTTCCTGCTCCAGGCCTGAAAAAGAAAGTTTCTTATTATGATTGGAATCCCCAGTTGAAATAAGTGTTGCCCAGAAATCCTGATCCTGATATTGTGCAGTCATTTTGATTAAATCTTTCCATTTTTCCAATTCCATAAGGAGACCCCCTTTATAATATTTCCGTTACATCTATTTCTGAATATTGCATATCGATATTTTTAGGTATTTTTATCTCCATATAGCCCTCTTTGCAGCTGGCGGAGGATCCTTTTTTTCTGACAATAGCAGGGAGGGTTATGATATGTTTATCGTCTTTATCGGGAATATGTTCGATAATCATTTGGTTGGAGGTGTGATAAAGCTTCATTTCTTTTAACCAGTCCTCGTTTTTTATTGGAAATCTCACAAAAACATAATCATGGGTTTCGAAGACAGATGAATTAAGTGGTGCAGAATTTGACTGTTGATTAGTTCCGGGGGCTGCAGGATTAAAGCCTCTCATAAATTCCGGTGCTCCAGTCATTCCCTGCATATTCTGAGGAAACATTTGCCCCATGATATTTTTAATATATTTATCAATTTCCTCCGGTTTCATTTGGCTGGGGGGATTCTTCATATCTTTATTAAACGGAAAAAGATTCCAGGGGAACATCCTTCTCATCCTTTCCTTGCTAAACTGCCGCAGCGGCTGATGATTCAATACTAATCCATATATTCTATGCAGGTATGCGCCTATCTGTTAATAATGGATTCTTTTGCTGGTCCAGAACTGCTGCATCTTGGAAGAAAGCTTCTTATTATTTGCATTAATACACTGTAATTACTACTATATTGGTATCGATGTATATAAAATAATTAAATACTGAGGGGTAATTTTGTGAGAAATAAAGCTGCTTTAATCACGGGAGGGGCAACAGGGATCGGGAAAAGAACGGCGAACATACTTGCCGCTAAAGGCATCGATCTGGTGATCAATTACCGTAGCAGTCAAGAGGAAGCTGTCTCATTGTGCAGGGAACTGACCGAAAAATTCGGCACTAAAAATATTGCATTGCAGGGAGATATTTCTTTACCGGGGGACTGTATAAAGATGTCCGAAAAAGCTCTTAATGATTTTCAAGTCATCGATATAGTCATTCATAATGCCGGTCCTTATGTGCACGAAAGAAAAGAGATGTTGGATTATTCTTTTGAACAATGGAATTACCTTATTAATGGCAACTTAAATGCGGTCTTTTATTTATCCAAGTTGTTTATCCCGAAAATGAGGGAAAATGGATGGGGAAGAATTATAACAATTGGCTTTGATCGTGTAGAATCAGCATCTGGCTGGATATACCGTTCTGCATTCGCGGCTGCAAAAACTGGCGCAGCATCTTTAACGAAATCCATTGCACTTGAAGAGGCCGGTAACGGAATTACCGCAAATATGGTTTGTCCGGGAGATATTATCGGTGAATGGAAGGAAAAAAATATCGAAGAAGCTGTGAAGGTTCAGGATCATGCATCACCAGTCGGAAGGCCGGGTACAGGTGAAGATATTGCCCGTGTAATCAGCTTTTTGACCGATGAAAGATCCGACTTTATTACTGGCAGCATAATCCCGGTTACAGGAGGAAAAGATGTCCTGGGGAAAATTTATCAGGAATGAAAGCGAAAGGCAGAAGAACCGGATTCTTCTGCCTTTTTAATATTTACTTCGAAGCCATATATGCCGGGTATTTTCTGTTTTGCAGATAAATCAGCCGGCTTGTTAAAGTAATGGCGCCGGCTGCAAGTCCTGTAATTAAGCCGATCCAATAGCCATATGCTCCCCAATCCGTATGATTGGCCAGGTAATAGCCAAACGGCAGCCCGATGATCCAATAAGAAATAAGGGACATAATGAAGGTGACATTCACGTCCTTATATCCGCGCAGCGCTCCCTGGACGGGTGCCTGAATGGCATCTGAAAGCTGAAAGAACATGGCATAAATTAAAAAAGCGGCTGTTAATTGTAATACATGGTCGTCTTTTGTATAAATTGATGCCACTTCTTTTGGGAAAGCCAAAAGAACGGCTGCACAAATTAATGCCATAAATACAGCAATACCGACACCAATCCAGCTGTACTCTTTAGCATCCCTGAATCTCTTAGCCCCCGCTTCAAAGCCCACAACGATTGTTAATGCCATTGAAATGCTTAGGGGGATCATATAAAGAAGTGATGCGAAATTGAGGGCAATCTGATGAGCTGCGATTACGGCTGTTTCAAATGTGCTCATTAATAAAGTAACTGCTGAAAAGATGCTGGTTTCGAAAAAAATCGATAAGCCGATTGGAATTCCGATAAGAAGGATTTCTTTCCATTTGCCGATAGAAACAGCATGCATTCTTCTGAAAATTCCATAGTTCGAGAACGGGGAATTTTTATGAATAATAATAATCGAAATAACCATGATCAGCCAGTAAGTAATAGATGAAGCATAGCCTGCACCTGCTCCGCCCAGTTCCGGAAAACCCAATTTGCCATATATAAGTATATAATTAAAAAAAGCATTGATTGGCAGTGTTAGAAGGGTGATGATCATACTGACTCTGGTCTTACCAAGAGCATCAATAAACGACCTTAATACATTGTAGACAAACAGGGGAATCAACCCTGTGCTTAAGGCTGCAAGGTAGTTGAAAGCTGTATCCTGGACCCTGTTTTCGAGATTCATTCCGCTTAAGATTGGATTTAAGGAGAGGGCTCCTCCAGCAAATACAACGATGGCCATAATAATGGACAGATAAACACCCTGAATGACAGAAAAAGCAACTTCCTCACTCTGTATCCCTGCTCCCACGAGGTGGGATACAATCGGGGTAACAGCAAGGAGTATTCCGCTGAGCCCGGTGAATACAGGAACCCAAAGAGAAGATCCAATCGCTACACCTGCCAGGTCCTGTGAATTATAGCGGCCGGTCATTAAAGTATCAATAAATGTCATGGAGTACATCGCCAGCTGGGTTATTAGGATTGGAACTAAAATTACCAGCAGCTGATGCAGTTTTTGTTTTTTGCTGTATGTCTGATTCATGAATTTTTCCTCTTTCTATAAAGTGACTAGAGAATTATATCATACTAAAGAGAAGCCGGCTCATAGCAGTTCTTTTATAATCAGTTATGGTAATCCGCTAAAATAAAATGTTTCAATTATGTGAACTTTTGCATAATGGGAATAAAAATCCTTCGATCGGCGAGTATAGATAGTAGAAATAGAAGCACCCATATCCAGGACTCGACTTGAAGGAGGCAGAAGGATGAGCTTCAATATAAATAGGATTAATCCAAATCAGACTCAAGTTTCATTTGTGGACGGGCGTTTTGAAACACTTACAAATGAAGAGCTGGAAGAATTGCTGTCCCAGTACGGGATACGAGAAAAAACAGATGAACCGGAATCCAATATTATCAATTGAAAGAATATAAAAAGCACTTGCCTCTATGCAAGTGCTTCAGACTGTCGACAAACTCGGTGAAAATCGTGCTTGTCTGCAGTCTTTTTTGTTTTAAAATAGAAGTAATACAATGCTTGAGGTGATTTTAATGCTTTCAAAACATAATCCAATTCAACGGGATCAAATTGAAATGGTTGCTTTAGACGAACTTGTACCAGCGGACCATTTGGTTCGCAAAATTGAGGCAGCGATTAATTTCTCATTCATCTATGACTTGGTAAAAGATAAGTATTCAGAAAAAGGGCGCCCAAGTATTGACCCTGTGATATTAATTAAACTCACATTTATTCAATATACCTTCGGTATTCGCTCCATGCGTCAAACAATTGAAGAATTGAAAACGAATATGGCTTATCGATGGTTTTTAGGATATGGCTTTCACGATAAAGTTCCTCACTTCTCAACTTTCGGTAAAAATTATGAGCGCCGATTTAAAGACACTGATCTCTTTGAACAAATATTTTACCGAATCTTAAAAACCGCAGCTGAAAAGAATTTAATTAGTGCTGAACACGTTTTTGTAGATTCTACGCATGTAAAAGCGAGTGCAAACAAACGCAAATTTGAAAAGAAAGTGGTTCGAAAAGAAACCCGTGCCTATCAAGAACGCCTTCAAGACGAGATTAACCAAGACCGTGAGGATCATGGAAAAAAGCCGTTTCCACCAGATAAGTTTGATAAGGAAGAATACAAAGAAATTAAGGAAAGTACAACAGATCCAGAGAGTGGCTACTATGTAAAAGATGAGCGTACAAAACAGTTCGCTTATTCTTTCCATGCGGCTGCAGACCGCAACGGCTTCGTGTTAGGTGCAATTGTAACCCCTGGTAACACGCATGATAGTCATATTTTAGAGCCATTGGTAGAACAAGTCATTGAGAAAGTTAGTAAACCAGTAGCTGTTGCGGCAGACGCTGCCTATAAAACACCTGCTATCACGAGCTACTTATTGAAAAACGACATCACACCTGCTTTACCTTACACGCGACCTCGCACAAAAGAGGGTTTCTTCAGAAAACATGAGTATGTTTATGATGAGCACTTTGACTGTTACATTTGCCCAACTGGTGAGATATTAAAATATACAACGACTACAAAGGAAGGGTATCGTCAATATAAATCAGATCCTCGAATTTGTGCTGAATGCTCTTTCTTGTCTCAATGCACACAGAGTCAAGCACATCAAAAACTGGTTCAACGCCATGTGTGGGAGGAACACGTGGAAGAAGCAGATCATCTTCGCCACCATCAAGACGTCAAACCGATCTATGAAAAACGCAAAGAAACAATTGAACGAGTATTCGCAGATGCAAAAGAAAAGCATGGCATGCGTTGGACAACCCTCAGGGGACTTAAAAAAATGTCGATGCAGGCGATGCTTACTTTCGCTGCCATGAATTTGAAGAAAATGGCCAACTGGACTTGGCAAGGTCCAGAAATGGCCTAAATGATAACCTCGGAGAGGTCTGCAATTCTCTGTTATTGCTTAAGGTCCCACAAAAAATCAAAAAAGGGTTCGGAATGAGACTATTCCGAACCCTTTTTGTCTACAAACTGAAGCACTTGCCTCTATGCAAGTGCTTTGCGTTTTTATTATTTATAGAGTATATTTCTTTGTACTTCAAGAGCTGTCTAGCGCAAGCAGCCTACCTCCTCGAGGTGCCGGGGCTTCCGCTTTTCTTTTAAGCCTCCAGTAATTGGGACGATTCTTGGACTGCTGCTCCATGACGCATTACATGAAGAGTATATAGATCTTTTGGGATCTCGTATAAATTGTAAATATCTCCATTAGCATTCAGTTGATCATATACAGACTTTCTCGTTTCATTTGCAAGAATGACATAAGGAAGCTTTTCTGCAGCTTTTTGCGAGCGGATATTTTCCTTGCGGATCCGCATAAAAATGGTTTCAATGCCTGTTTCAAAAAAGAGCTCCTCAAAGAAAGCATCTTTTGCTAATTTGTTATACCCCTTGCCATGATAGGGCTTGCCAAGCCATGTACCTAAGAAGCCGGCATTATCCTGGATGTCATACAAATTGATCGTCCCAATCGGAGCGCCCCATTCATCAAGAATTGTGCGTGAAATCAATTCACCGCGTTCTTCTGCTTCGATTGTCTGCTTTGTAATAAACATAAACTCATCATAACAATTGGCTTTTTGGCGAACAAAAGGGAAGACATCAGGGTGCGTCATTAAATCAAATAAAGCATGGCAGTCGTGAAGATCACGTTTCTTGAGCATAGGATATCCCTCCAATTGAGGGCAGTCCTACTCCATGCCAAATAGAGCCTTCGGTCCACCCTCGAAATTTTTTATTATGCTGCTAAAAAATTTCGGGGTGGGAATCGAACCCACTAGAACCAGATAACTGGTGGCGCACCATTTGCCTTCCCTATTACTATCGTTTCCGATATTTGATTGTCTGTCATGTAGGAAGCAAAATTACACTTCACTTTAGGTATAATACTAAAAAAATTTCAAAAAGGAAATAGGTTTTTTGATTATTTTTTTTGCGATTTTATGTCAAATATCACCAGCAATATTCGACGCCGTTCTAAGACTCCCTAAACACAAAATCTCCGCCTATCATTGTCCATTTTGGCTTGGAAAGAAAGTGAAATGGATGATGATTCCATAGAACTAAATCAGCATCCTTTCCTTCCTCGATGCTTCCAAGCTGATGATCGATTCTGAGGTTTCTTGCCGGTAAAATGGTAATTCCTTCTAAGGCTTTTTGCTCGGAAAGGCCTTCCCGGACTGCAATAGCTGCACACATATTCAAATATTGCACAGGTGTGTATGGATGATCTGTAGTGATGGAGACTTCCACTCCATGCTCTGTCAGCTGCTGATACGTTTTCCAGGTTTTATTTTTCAGTTCCACTTTCGATCTTCTTGTTAGAGTCGGCCCCACTGATACCTTTAAATTTAAGCCTTCCAATTCGTCTGCAATTAGATGGCCTTCTGTGCAATGTTCGATTCGAAGATCGAGATTGAATTCCTCTGCAAAGCGGATGGCCGAAATAATATCATCTGCCCTGTGTGCATGTATTCTGACGGGAATTTCTCTTTTGAGCGCTCTGACAAGCGGTGCAAATCTTAGAGAGTCGGGATTATCGCACTGTAAAGCCTCATAAAAAGCTTCCCTCAGCATTCCCATAATCCCCATTCTTGTAATGGAATCCTTGTTGCCATGACTATGAATCCGTTTTGGATTTTCACCAAGGGCAATTTTAAGGCCGGCTGTTTCCTGGATAATCATCTTGCTGATGTTTTTCCCAAATGTCTTGATAACAGAGGTTGTTCCTCCAATTACATTGGCGCTTCCCGGCATGATGTGGGCAGTTGTTATGCCATATTTCACTGCATCAGAAAAGGCGGGATCAAGAGGGTATACACCATCCATCGCTCTAATATGCGGGCTTAAGGGTTCAATTGTTTCGTTGGCATCATTGCCTGCCCATCCTGTGCCTTCATCATAAAGACCCAGATGAGTATGGACATCTATGAAGCCCGGAAGCAGGTGGTGGCTATGGCAGTCTATAATTTTTACATTTGAATCAGACCTTAAGTTCTTGCCTATCTTTAGTATTTTTCCGTTTTCTACTATAACATCCCCATGGAAGGTGGGAGAAGTGACAGGGTAAATGATTGCATTTTTTAATAAAATTTTCATCTGTATCGTCCTTTGATTCTAAGTATTTGCTTTATTTTACAAAAATGAAAAGAAAGTGTGAAGAGTTTTCTCAGCAACGATCTCTCAAATAAAAAAAAGTGTAAAATTGGAATTCTACACTTTTGGTAAATTTGCTATGTTAACTTTTCCTCTTCATATAAAACAAATAAATAGCGCCGGAGACCAAAGCAATAACTATGATCGGCAAGATAAATGGTTTTGCATATTCTTTGATGTCTCTCCAGTGATCACCAAGCTCCATCCCCAATAGAAGAAAGAGAACCGTCCAAGGCACCATAGCTGCCAGTGTGTAAACAGTAAAGACCGATAAAGGCATCCTGGCTATTCCGGCTGGTATTGAAATGGCATGCCGTATTACAGGTATAAATCTGGCCGTGAAAATTACTCCAGTCCCATACTTTTCGAACCATTGCTCTGATGCATCCAAATGCTTTTTTTGAATCAGAAGATATTTTCCATATTTGTCAAGAACAGGCCTTCCTCCATATGCGCCCAGCCAGTAAAGAAACAGCTGGGCAAGTGTTCCGCCTGCAATCCCTGCAAGGAGGGCTCCTATAAAATGGATTTTTCCGGTGCTGACTAAAAAGCCGCCATAGCTCAGGACAATTTCGCTTGGGATCACTTCAGCCATTAACCCAAGTGCAATGCCGACATAACCCAGCTGGGAGAGTAATTCAAAAATGCCGGCAATTATCTCTTCCATTCTGATACCTCCCCATCTGAAAATTAAAAAGTCCCGGTCATTTGAAGGAATATAATGATGAACCCTAATATCCAAACGTATACAGCAAATATCTTCAAGGATTTTCGTTTTAGAAAATTTATCATCCATACGACTGCTGCATAACCGAAAATCGCTGATGACAATGTTGCCATTAACATGCTGCCTAGGGTTATGGCTTCTGTGTGACCGGACATTAATTCGCCAAACTGCATGACAATGCCGCCAGCGATGGCAGGAATGGATAACAGAAATGAAAAATAGGCAGCTGTTTCCCTGTCAAGCTTCCTGAAGAGGCCTGCTGCAATGGTTAAGCCAGACCTTGAGACTGCCGGAAAAATGGCAGCAGCCTGAAAGGAGCCGATAAACAAGGCATCTCCGTACGTGATACTGTCCATTTTTTTTGCTCCTTTTTTAACACCATCAGCAATCCAGAGTATAAACCCTGTAAATAGAAATTCCCAGCCGATTGTAACACCGGATTTCGAAATTGAATCGAACATGTCACTCAGCAGGAGTCCCACGATTACGGCTGGAATCGTCCCGACTATCAGAAGCATCGATAACTTGCCGAAGGGCTTCTTAATAATTTGAAGCAATTCATTTTTGTATACGACCAGGACTGCCAGTAAAGTTCCTATGTGCAGCATTGTATCAAGGAAGAGGCCTGCTTCATCAAGGCCAAATAGATGTCTCCCCAAATATAAATGTCCAGTACTGGAAATAGGCAGGAACTCGGTAAGCCCCTGGATGATTCCCAGAATGAAAGCTTCCAGCTTTGACATCATCTGTTTATCACCTTCCTAGGCAGGTATAAGAATAGGCAAAGGTATATGCGCAATGCCTGTCTTTAACATGTGTATTCAAGTTGTCCCAATCGAGAACAGGAAATTAAGGCTGCAGGGGGGATATAAAAAAATATAAAAATACATGAAACCTTTTACAGTGAATATCGTAAATAATATAAAAGAAACATCATTTATATTTGAGGTTGACTTAGGAGGAAACAGGATGAATGATTATAAAATGCCTTCCAATGATGAAAGGCTTATAGCAGCAGCAATCTATGTTACCAGCTTTTTTACCGCTTTTGTCGGACCGCTGATCATTTGGCTATTGAAAAAGAATGACTCGGAGTTTGTAGATTACCATGGAAAGGAATATTTAAATTTTTTAATTTCCTATTCGATCTACAGCGCAATCAGCGTAGTGCTAATGATCATATTAATTGGGGTCCTTACGATTTGGATCGTGGGAATCCTTGCTTTTATCTTTACGATAGTAGCTGCAGTCAAAGCATATGAAGGCAAGGAATACCGAATACCTTTAGTTTTCAGGATTTTAAAGTGATGAACAGAGTCCAGGGCTAGTTGCCGCTGGGCTTTTTTTAATGGATAATTAACTCTGCGGAGCTTTAGGTTATAAAGTACACGGGGTGATGTAATGAATAGACTTGATAACAAACAAAGGATGCTCAAACTTATGGAAATTCTGAGAGAGCAGACCGATGAAGAAAATGAATATACACTGGACGATATAACTGAATGCTTTAAAAAGGAATATGGACCGGATGTGAAATTAAACAAAAATTCATTGAGAGACGATATTGAACATCTGATTGAAGCAAAATTTGATATTACCATTAACCAGGAAAAAGAGGGAATGCCAAAGTTCTACAGCCATCAATACCGTCTATTCGAGCTTTATGAATTGCGCATGCTGATTGATGCTGTTGCTTCTGCACGCTTCATCACCAAAGATGAGACTAAACAGCTGATACGGAAAATTAAAAAGCTGACAAGCATTCATCATGCCAAAAAGCTGCATAATGAAATTTTGATCGATTCCTCTGTGAAAAGTGAAAGTAAACTGGTTCGGCTGGCTATCAATGATTTGCATGAAGCCATCTCCGAGCGGAGAATCGTCACATTTCAATACGGAAGATATAATCTCAATAAGGAATTTATATTAAGCCATAATGGGGGGCAATACAGGGTCAAGCCGCTGGCGCTCACATGGGTAAATGACTTTTATTATTTAATAGCCTACTATTTTGCGAAAGAAGAAATCCGCCATTATCGGATTGACCGTCTCCGCAATGTTAACATAACGGAAGAACAATTCGCTTATGAACCCTTTGATGTATCCAAGTATGTGAGTTCAACCTTTCATATGTATGCCGGATCTGAAGAGTGGATAAAAATTCGATTTCACAACGATTTGATCAACGTGATAATTGATAAATTTGGACGGGATGCAGACATAAGAAAACTCGATGAGAACCATTTCGTTTTATCAGCAAAAGCTATTGTGAGTGATGGACTTGTCAAATGGCTCCTCAACTGGGGTAATCAGGCCAAAGTGCTTTCACCATCCTCACTCATTGATCAGGTAACAAACGAAATTAAAAATATGATGGCAGTGTATGAAAAAGAGATGGATTAACCTTAGCAATCAAACTATAGACACTCCAATATTGGGGTGTCTTTTCATTAGAAAAATAGTTGAAATCCCTTTGAACGATTTTTGTACTTAAACGTCATATGAATGACAGTACAATAAGGGAGGACATCGAAATGGAAATTTTAGAAAGCATTAACTGGGCGATTATTGCACCTATTGTCATCATTCAGCTAATATTAATGGCTGTAGCCATTATTGATCTCGTAAAAATAGAAAAAGCAAATGGTCCGAAATGGGTATGGGCTCTCGTCATATTATTTATTAATCTGCTAGGGCCAATCATTTACTTTATTTTCGGAAGGAGAAGCTGAATATGCCGGTTGTAAGCATAACAAATCTTAAAAAGCGGTTTAAGGATCAGGAGGTCATAAAAGGTCTGGATTTTCAATTATCTGAAGGAAAATGTATTGCTTTGCTGGGAGCAAATGGAGCAGGAAAAACAACTACACTTAAGATGCTTGCCGGCCTGGTGAAGCCAGATTCCGGCACAATCGTGTATGAAGGGGGAGAAAAAGCGGATTTCCGAAGATTAATAGGCTATCTTCCTCAATTCCCTGTTTTTTATGATTGGATGACAGGCAAAGAATTTCTTGAATACGCAGGACAGCTTGCAGGACTTCCCAAAGCAGAAGCAAAAGACAGGGCAGCGGAGCTTCTTGAGCTTACCGGTATATCCGAAGCTAAAAACCGCCGGATTGGAAAATTCTCAGGAGGTATGAAGCAGCGGCTTGGAATTGCTCAGGCAATCATTCACCGTCCCAAGCTTGTCATGCTCGATGAACCAGTTTCAGCCCTTGATCCATTTGGACGCAGAGAAGTGCTGGAGCTGTTAGGCAGGCTGAAAAAAGAAACTGCAATCCTTTTTTCCACCCATATTCTAAACGATGCAGAAGAAATATGTGATGAAATTTTATTCCTGCATGGCGGTGAATTGATTGAATCCGGAACATTGGCAGACCTGAGAACCAGGCATCAGCAGGCTAAGATTGACTTGGTTTTTAAAGTGAATACTGCGGAGTATGCTGAAGAGATATCTCTGCTTCCGCCTGTTTCTTCGATGGAATTGAAGGGAGATAGTGCAAGCTTTTTGGTGGAGGATATTGAGGATGCCAGGAATTTATTTCTAACTGAAATTGCGAAACGGAAATGGCCGCTGCTTAAGTTTGAAATCAGCAGAACCAGCCTTGAGGATGTTTTCATGAAGGTGGTGAAAAAATGAAGCAATGGGTAACTTTATTAAAAAAAGAAATGCTCGAGCTTGCCCGAAACTTCAAATGGATCTGGGTGCCACTAACTTTTATTTTGATAACTGTAAAAGAGCCACTGACCTTATATTATTTGCCTCAAATTATTGATTCACTTGGCGGATTGCCTGAAGGGGCAGTCATCGAGCTTCCTGTTCCTTCAGCAGGTGAAGCACTTGCTGCCAGTCTCAGTCAGTTGAATACGATCGGTGTGCTTATAATTGTTTTAATTGCAATGGGAAGCATTGCCGGTGAAAGAAAAAGCGGTGTTGCAGGACTAATCCTGGTAAAACCCGTATCGTACGCCGGGTTTGTAACAGCTAAGTGGACCAGTTTGATGATGCTCATATGGTTATCATATTTTCTGGGTTACTTCCTCTCCTGGTACTATGTGGGCATATTATTTGAATTTATTCCTTTCGTGGATTTTCTTCAATCCTTCTTTGTTTATGGTATTTGGCTTACCCTTATAATCACTATAGTCATCCTCTTCAATACTTTTATAAAATCGCCTGGAGCGGTTGGATTTTTCACTATTGGCATCATAGTCTTATTAACTCTTTTGAGCACTTCGCTTTCTCATCTGATGGAGTGGAGTCCGGCCCTTCTGTCTGCTTATACAAATACTTTTATCATAGGCGGTAATTTCCCTGATGAATTATTGCCGAGTATCATTGTTTCTGTGATTGCCATTACGATTTCCATGATTGCATCAATTGCAATTTTTAAACGAAGGGAACTTGCCTGATTTCATGCAAGTTCCTTCCTTTTGGGCATATTTGTATATCGGAGGGTGCTATTTTGGTAGTATAGCTTTAAAAGATAGAAAGGAAGATGAAAGGTGATCAGTGATACGGGTCTGGTGCTTGAAGGCGGAGGAATGCGTGGAGTGTATACAGCCGGTGTTCTAGAATATTTTCTTGAACAGGACCTCAGCTTTCCTTATGTTATCGGTGTTTCTGCAGGGGCATGCAATGCCGCTTCTTATTTGTCCAAACAAAAGGGCAGAAACAGAATTGTAAACGTGGATTATGTAACAGATCCGCGATATATCTCATGGCGCAATTTCTTTAAATCGCGTCAGTTTTTCGGAATGGATTTTATTTTTGATGAAATACCGAATAAGCTTGTCCCATATCACTACGAAGAGTTTTATAAAAACCAGTCTGAATTTGTAATTGGAACAACAGATTGCCATACAGGAAAGCCTGTTTATTTCAATAGAAAAGACTATGGGAAAGATATGCTGAAAGTTTTAAAAGCATCCAGTTCCCTGCCTTTTATTGCACCTGAGGTCGATTTTAATAAAAGGGTTCTCCTTGATGGAGGAATCAGCGATCCTATACCAATCAAAAAAGCACAGCAGGATGGATTCAAAAAAAATATAGTAATCCTGACAAGAAACCGGGGCTATTCCAAAAAGCCATCTAAATTTGCTTTTATGGTAAAAAGGAAATATCCGCATTATACCGGGCTGCAAAAAGCATTGGCAGAACGGTACCTGACCTATAACGAGACCCTTCGCTATGTAGAGCAGGAAGAAAAGAAGGGGACAGTTCTTGTTGTCCAGCCGCAGGAGCCATTAACAGTGGGACGGATGGAACGGAATCCTCAAAAATTGGATAAGTTATATCTCCAGGGATATAATGATGCCAGAAAATCATTTGAAAGAATTAATCAATTCTAAACCGTATCTATCAGGATGCGGTTTATTTTTATTAGGATAAAATTATTATCTGTTCGACATTAAGGATTGGAAAGAAAAAAAGATTTTGTTGAAAATAAGCTAATATACCTGTGGTTGTTTAAATCTATGGATTTTAATGTAAAAAATATGAGTTTTAAGTTGTGGATTTTGGTTTTGGGACAGAGGGGTATGTCGAATAAGAAAGATTGCCGGCGTCTTTATTTCGAATATAATGAAAATTAGAAAATATAAGGGGGTCAATATACAAAATGAATATGAAAAAGGGCATCGTAACGGGTGCATTAAGTTTGGCATTATGTGCCTCAGCTGTTTTTACGGGTTCTGCGGGCGTTGGACAAGCCGAAGCGTCTGAAAAAAACTATTTAGTCGTTTTTAAAGATGAGGCAAATCTGCCTGCAGGGTATGCAGATTTAGTGAAAAAGGCTGGAGGGCAAGTAGAGAATAAGCTTAACAAATAAGGAGCTGTTGAAGTTTCTTCAGCTAATCCTAACTTTCTTAATGAAATCAGAAAGTCTTCTCTTGTATCGGCAGCCGGCACTGAAAATCTCATTTATCCCGAAGCTCCTGCGGTGGAAGCAGATCTTCCATTAAATGGTGCGGATTTATATAACAGTCTGCAATGGGACATCAAACAAGTAACAAATGATGGGGCATCATGGAATCTGCCCGGAGGAACTGGAAAGGCCGCTGATGGCAAAGATATTGTTGTGGGGGTAATCGATACAGGTATTGACTATAATCACCCGGATCTAAAGGGAAATTACGCATATGGTAAATCATTTGTTCCCGGTTATCCAGATCCAATGGATGAAAACAGCCATGGAACACATGTTGCGGGATCCATTGCAGCAAAAGGAAGAACGATGGGGGTTGGACCAGACTTGAAGGTAGCGGCTTACCGTGTATTCGGTCCTGAAGGCGGAGCAGCTACTTCCCATATTGCCGAAGCTTTAATGACAGCTGCTGATGATAATGTTGATGTTGTTAATATGTCTCTTGGCGGATATGACTGGTTCCAGAATCCTGAGTATGCAACAAAGGATACTGTAGCAGACGTGCAAATGTTTAACAGAGCCATCAAATATGCAATTCAAAAAGGTGTTACTGTAGTTGGCTCAGCAGGCAATAATGCAGTTGATTTAAAAAGTCCGGGGCAGCTGTCAGGTTCAGATAATGGTGCCACACACAGAAGTCCAAGCAGTCAACTGATGATTAGGGTGTCTGCGGGAGGAGCTTTAAAGAATCTTGCTTTTTATTCCAATTATGGTGTCGGCAAAATTGATGTTATGGCTCCAGGTGGAGACTTGGGACCAAACTATGATCCAAATACTGGAACGGGCAGGGATAATACTTACTTGGCATTAGCAACAATCCCTGGCGGAGGCTATGGCTATAAGGGAGGAACTTCAATGGCTGCTCCGAAAGTAGCGGCACTTGCAGGAGTGATCATTGCAAAACATGGTAAAGACAACATCTCTCCCGCACAAGTTAAGCATATCATTCAAACTTCATCAGAAGATATCTTCAAACCTGGGTATGACGAGCAATCTGGCCACGGGCTGATAAATGCAGTTAATGCGCTAAAATAATTCTATTAATCAGGCTGGCGGAAACTTTCCGTCAGCTTATTTTTATAAGTGAATTTTGCAAAATAAAAAGAGCTCCTGCTAATAAAATACTCTTAGAATTCATTTTTATTGGACCTGATTAATAGAATATAGAGAGAATAAAAATAGCAGGGGAGACTTACTGATGAATATCCAGCACTATTACCTGAAAACAGCTGACATCTCTTTGAATGCAAGCCTAACTGCACTTATGCCGCCATTTTTCTTCCTATTGATATACTTTAACAAATTTCCAGGGAATTTCATTATTATCTTGTTCCCTTTTATTATTTATAGCTTTTTGTGTCATCAAATGTATCTTCTGAATAAACAAAGGGCAGCCGAGGCAGCGGCAAGTAACTTTTATTCTATTGGACAAGCCCCTCTGCCTTTTTTGCAGCAGTCAAGAGTGCTGATCGCTTTTCTGCCGGCCCCTTCTCTCAGAATGGTTATTTTTGATCCCGAAGGAAGGGTGATAGGTGAAATAAGAGATACGAAAATGCGGAAGCTTCGCTGGTTCCTGCCTTATTTTATCGACCGATTCTTTCCAAAAAGGCTGGGGATATATGACTATACTGATAATCTTGAGGCATCAATCATCATCCGTAGAAAGGGAATCGAAGTCTTGTCTTCAGATTTCCACTGCAGGGAAATAATCGAATTTAAAAAGGATGGAAGCACTCTGCTGTTTCAGAATGGAGATATGCAGTATGCCGTTCCTAAAACCTTTTTACACACAGATCTGCAGGTACTAGATGATCAATCTAATAGAATTGCCCGTTTTCGCAAAGGGTGGATGCCGTTTGAGTGTGGTAAGCGCTTTAAGGATCCAAACACACCTGTCCTTTCTTTTAATATTAGTCTGGATGCAAAAGAAAAGCGCAGAATTTATGCCATTTTTGCGGCTCTGTTTCTTTATCGCAATCATTAATACATGTGCACATTTATAGATTCTGGATTCCCCATATAGTATGATAAATTCAGTTTAAGTATAGGGAAATCAGTATAGAGGTGTTGGAATGAAAAAGTTTTTACTGGCAGCTGCAGTTATTGTCCTTTTGCTGTTCATTGTTGACAAGACCATTCTTAAGGAAAAGGGAGTAGTAGAGCAAGCTGGACAAATGCAAAAATACGACAAAATTGAAGACCCTGAGGATTTGCCTATTGGTTTGGAGAAAGGCAGCCTTGCTCCAGATTTTGAACTGACAGATATGGAAGGAAATCCGGTGAAACTCAGTGACTACAGGGGCAAAGCTGTGCTTCTGAATTTTTGGGCAAGCTGGTGTCCTCCATGCCGCGCGGAAATGCCGCATATGGAAAAGCTGTATAAAAAGTACAAAGATAAAAAATTCGATATTCTTGCCGTAAATCTCACAAACACTGAAAAGAATAAAGGAGATGCTGAGAAGTTCGTGAAAGAGCTGGGGCTGACTTTTACAATCCCTATGGACGTAAAAGGCACTGTTGGTGCGGATTATAATATTATGGCCTATCCTACAAGCTATTTTATTGACTCTGATGGAGTTATTAGAGAAAAAGTTTTGGGAGCCTTAAATGAAGAATATATGGAGAAGGAAATCAAAAAGCTTCCATAAACAAACCGGAGAGCCATATTAGCTCTCCGTTTTTATATCTGCAATCATTTCCTGGTGAAGACGATTAACGATTACCCTTTTCCTGTATAGCATTATGCCGGCTTCTGCAATATCATTAACGGCAGAGCGATTTATGAAGGCCCCAAAAAGCAATCCGGCAATAGGGATCATTTGGAATAGCTTTTTCCAGCCTATTTGGTCCCTGTACGAAAATACAACCTCTCTCCAGCCTTGCAGCTCAGAAACGACTTCCCTCTTCGGTCCTTCTTCTTTAGAACCAAACATGGTAAGCTGCTGCAGAATAGCTTTTTTTCCAACAATATCACTGGAAACAAATTGAAGGACTTTGACGATGAACATTCTTTCATTTTTATCTGCGGGATCGAAGCCATAGCAAATCGCAATATCCTGCAGTGTTTTTAACTGAATGCCGAGGAGAAGAGGGATATCAATGGTCAGGGTGAAAATCCCTCCGACTCCAGTTCCCGCACCCTGCAATGCAGCGGTTCTTTTTCGGTTTGAGGTAAGCTTTTCCGCGGCTTCATCCATCTTTACTATGGGCAGGGCTTCTACATCCTGCAAGGTATGGATATTCTGTCCAGGATAATAATTCTTTAACGCTGCTGCTGAACTTAAATATCTTCCTCCTGATTGAATATACGTGCCAAGTTCATCAAGAATCACTCCAACCTTTTTTTGTATGAACTCAGGTGTGAATCTATCAATAAGTTTGAAAGGAAGCCTCCCGAGCTTCTCCCAAAACCACAAATCACCTTGGTCTTTTTCCCATTCTTCGCATTTCTTTAATTCATTTATCAGCTGTTCTTTCGGTTCAATCATTAGTATCGCCCTTTCATTCCTTCTTCTATATTTTAACTATACGGCCGGTTAAAGCAAAAGTTTCAATTCTTTCACAACCAATTCTCTTTGTATATTCCGACTATTCATGGTAAGATTCTTATAATAGAATAGGATTTCCTTCGGGGCAGGGTGAAATTCCCAACCGGCGGTGATGAGGGTACGCCCTCTTAGTCCGTGACCCGGTTTTATTAGCAGAGATAGGTGCTTAATAATAACGGTGGATTTGGTGAAATTCCAAAGCCGACAGTGAAAGTCTGGATGGGAGAAGGAATGAGTATAGTAACGCGTTCAAAATTTCTTTTTTTAAACGCTTATTTCGTCATGTGTTTTTGCCCCGTTTCACCTAGCTGGTGTACGGGGTTTTGCCGTTTCATACTTAATTTGGAGAAATTATAATGAAAGGAGGATTCACATAATTTGAACCACCAGGAATATATGAAGTTAGCGATCAGTCTGGCAGCTGCAGCCAAAGGACAAACAAGTCCTAACCCGCAGGTGGGTGCGGTTGTTGTTAAAAATGGTGAAATTCTGGGGATGGGTGCTCATCTGAAGGCGGGAACTCCCCATGCAGAAGTCCATGCGATTGCTGCGGCTGGCGATGAGGTTAAAGGGGCTGATATTTATGTCACTCTTGAACCGTGCAGCCATTTTGGCAGGACTCCACCATGCGCAGACTTAATTATTAATTCAGGGATTAATAGGGTTTTTATTGCTTCTGCCGATCCAAATCCTCTGGTTTCAGGCAAAGGAATCGAAAGGATGCAGGATGCCGGTATTGACGTGGTGACCGGTCTGTTGAAAAAGGAAGCAGATGCCCTAAACGAACCATTTTTCCATTTTATAAAAACAAAGACACCATACGTAACCATAAAAGCAGCTTCATCGTTTGATGGGAAAACAGCTGCAAAAACCGGTGACAGCAAATGGATTACTTCTCCAGAATCCAGGCAGGATGTACACCGTCTACGGCATGAACATGACGCAATACTTACAGGTGTAAATACGATCATTCACGATAATCCCCTTTTAACCGCCAGGCTGCCCCAAGGCGGAAAAAATCCCATTCGAATTGTTTTAGATACAAATCTCAGAATTCCGGCTGACGCAAATGTCATCCGAGATCAGTCTGTTAAGACCATTATCTTTACCGGCTGCGAAATAGATTCGACAAAAGCAGAGGAAATAAGGAAGTATAATGCAGAAGTTTTTTCTTTTCCTGCTAATGAGGTGCCGATTAAAGAAGTACTAAAAAACTTAGGTGAAAGAAACATCATGACTTTATTTGTTGAAGGCGGATCAGAGGTTCATGCTTCATTAATAAAAAGCGGTTTCTTTCAGCAGATAATCCTTTATATGGCTCCTAAAATTATTGGAGGCAGTGAGGCGATTCCATTTATTGGCGGAGACGGTGCCGACTTTGTAAAAGATGCCCCTGTACTGGAATTCACAGAAATTGAAAGGATTGGCGGCGACCTTAGAATTACCGCAAAACCGCTGAGGGAGGCCAAGGAATAATGTTTACTGGGATTATTGAGGAATTGGGAACAGTAAAAAAAGTAGTTCAGCAAGGCAAGGCCATGAAACTGACGATTCAGGCATCCAAAGTTTTATCAGATGTTCAACTGGGAGACAGCATTTCTGTAAATGGTGTGTGCCTTACGGTTACAGAATATGCGAGAAATGAATTTTCAGCAGATGTCATGCCTGAAACATTTAAAAGCACTTCGCTTTCTGCCATTAAAGAGCGAACAAAAGTCAATCTGGAGAGGGCGATGTCGGCAAATGGCCGATTTGGCGGGCATTTTGTGACAGGGCATGTTGATGGAACAGGTCAAATCATAAAGAAAACAGCGAGTGAAAATGCCATTTATATACAGATATCTGTACCGAGTGCATTAAGCAATTTGCTTATCATGAAAGGATCAATCGCTGTAGATGGGATTTCCCTGACAGTTTTTGGCAATGGAGACAATACTGTTACTGTCTCGATCATTCCGCACACAGCAAGTGAAACGGTACTCGGCTTCAAATCAGTTGGAGATATTGTTAATCTCGAATTCGATATGCTTGCCAAGTATCTCTATTCCTTCATGAACAGGCAGAAGCAGGAGACCACACCGAATAAAGAAGGAATATCAGAAGGATTCCTTAAGGAGAACGGCTTCTTATAATTAGCAAAAGGAGGGGCAATAAACCATGTTCAGTGAAATAAATGAGGCATTGGAAGATTTAAAAGCAGGAAAAGTCATCATTGTCTGTGATGATGAAGACAGGGAAAATGAAGGGGATTTCCTGGCAATAGCGGAATATGCGAAACCGGACACGATCAACTTTATGGCTAAAGAAGGCAGAGGCCTGATTTGTACACCTATCACTGAGGAGCTGGCTGAAAAGCTGGAACTGAATCCAATGGCAGAAGTGAACACTGACAGTCATGGAACAGCTTTCACAATCAGTATTGACCATGTGAAAACCACTACAGGCATCAGCGCATTTGAGCGTGCATTCACGATAAAAGAAATGCTTGAAGAAGACGCTAAACCTGCAGACTTTTCCCGTCCGGGACATGTTTTTCCGCTAGTGGCCAAAAAAGGAGGAGTCCTAAGGCGTGCAGGCCATACAGAGGCTGCGGTCGATCTGGCACGTCTTGCAGGTGCTGAACCCGCCGGAATTATCTGTGAAATTATGAAAGACGATGGAACAATGGCTCGAGTGGATGACCTGGAAAAAGTGGCTGAAAAGTTTAACTTAAAAATGATTACTATTCAGCAATTGATAGAGTATCGCTTAAAACATGACTCCATTGTAAAAAGGGAAGTGGAGATACAGCTTCCAACAGAATTTGGAGATTTTAGAGCGGTAGGCTACACAAACACTGTCGATGGAAAAGACCATGTTGCTCTTGTAAAGGGAGAAATCGATGAAAACGAACCCGTATTGCTTCGTGTTCATTCGGAGTGTCTGACCGGGGATGTATTCGGGTCTAACCGCTGCGACTGCGGGCCGCAGCTTGAAGCAGCATTATCGCAGATTGAAGAGGAAGGCCGGGGAATTCTTTTATACATGAGACAGGAAGGGCGCGGCATCGGCCTGATCAATAAATTAAAAGCCTATAAGCTCCAGGAAGAGGGCTACGATACTGTTGAAGCAAATCATAAGCTCGGATTTAAGGACGATCTCCGCGACTATGGGGTAGGTGCACAAATCCTTAGGGATCTTGGGGTGAAGAAAATGCGCCTTCTAACCAATAATCCCCGCAAAATTGCTGGACTGGGCGGCTACGGGCTGGAGGTATCCGAACGGGTTCCTCTTCAACTGCCTGCCAAATCTGAAAATGAGAATTACTTAAAAACAAAGAAAACGAAACTTGGACACTTATTACAATTTTAAGGGAGCGATTTGAGATGAAAAAGGTAATCGAAGGACATTTAGTAGGAACAGGATTAAAAATGGCAATTGTCGTGTCGCGTTTTAATGAATTCATTACGGGCAAGCTTTTAAGCGGAGCGGAAGATGCACTTAAGCGCCATGGAGTGAGTGAAGAAGACGTGACAGTAGTTTGGGTTCCTGGAGCATTTGAAATCCCGCTTGCAGCTAAAAAGCTATCCCAATCCGGAAAATTTGATGCAGTTATTACACTTGGCACAGTAATCCGCGGAGCAACTCCGCATTTTGATTATGTCAGCGGCGAAGTGGCAAAAGGGGTCTCATCAACAGCATTGCAAAGCGGGGTCCCTGTTATCTTCGGTGTTCTTACAACTGACACGATTGAACAGGCAATTGAGCGTGCAGGCACCAAAGCCGGAAATAAAGGATGGGAAGCGGCTGTTGGAGCTATTGAAATGGGCAATCTGTATAGACAATTATCCGACGCTGAATAATGTCCCGGATTTTTTGCGGGAATGAAAAATAAGCGTATTCTTCCAGGTGCAGTTGTTTGGCCCTGTTGCTATATCTATCAAAAAACGGCGGAGAAATTTCCGCCGTTTTTTTTAGAAATATATGAGCAGACGTCTGACCTTTCTATTGGCAGAATGAATTTTTTTTGATAAACTATTGCTTGTGGCTCACCCGTGCTTTTTAACTTTTCCCTCTTAACTGAGGGTGAAATATGCGGGGAGAGCGGGTAGGGAGAGGGCTAATTGAATAGATAGGTAGTATATATGAATAAGTGGTTTAACCAGCTTTTTCAGCTTGATTCAAATGGAACAACTGTAAAAAGGGAGGTTATGGCTGGGGCAATCGGCTTTTTTACGATTGTTTATATTATCGCAGTTAACTCTCTAATTCTCTCAGAAGCAGGAATACCTTTGGAAGCAGCTATTTTTGCAACCATTATAACGTCTGTGGTTGGCTGTTTGATTATGGGGTTTTGGGCAAATGTACCCATCCTTCTTGTGCCTGGAATGGGAATTAATGCTTTATTC
The DNA here is from genome assembly GCF_000565285.1 of Cytobacillus firmus DS1. Taxonomy (GTDB): domain Bacteria; phylum Bacillota; class Bacilli; order Bacillales; family Cytobacillaceae; genus Cytobacillus; species Cytobacillus firmus_A. The sequence goes on from NZ_APVL01000014.1 coordinate 106,624, forward strand.
TCCTATACTATGGTCCAGTCCATGGGCTTATCCTGGCAGGAAGCATTGGCTGTTGTTTTTATATCTGGTCTGATCTTTGTATTCGTGGCTTTTTCGCGATTCGCAAAGACATTGAGCGAATCGATTCCTCATTCACTTAAAGAAGCAATAACAGTGGGGCTCGGACTTTTCTTGATGCTGATCGGACTTGAAAAAGGCGGAATCGTTGAAAAAGGGACAAACTCCATTATTGCTATGGGTGAACTTGGAGACCCGCAAGTGCTTGCGACCATCTTAACGTTCCTGCTTGCCATCATTTTATTTATGCGCAATGTGCCAGGCAATTTTTTAATTACTGTTGTGGCAGGAACACTGATTGCATGGGCTTTTGGGCTGATAGATATGCAGAAGACTGATGAAAAGCCGTTCGCACTCTCTGATTATATGGAAGTATTTGGAGCGATGTCATTTGATAACCTGATTTCCGTCACTTTTTGGATTGCCATTTTTTCATTAACAATGGTTCTGGTATTTGAAAATATCGGATTAGTTCACGGTCATGTTGGATTTATAAATAAGCCGGAACAGTTTAAGCGTGCTTTTCAGGCAACTTCAGTTTCTGCATTATTGTCAGGTATTTTTGGGACAAGCCCGACTGTAGCAACGGTTGAAAGTGCAGCGAGTATGGCTGCCGGCGGACGTACAGGATTGACAGCAGTTACAACTGGATTGCTGTTTATGCTATCAGCATTCTTTATTCCTGTTATAAAATTGATTCCCAACAGTGCAATTGCACCTATTCTTATCATTATTGGCGGACTGATGCTTCAAAACATCCGCAACCTTGACTTAAAGGATATGAGTGAAAGCTTTCCGGCTATCTTTATCATTGCTATGATCCCGTTCACGTATAGTATTGCGGACGGCATTGCCATTGGATTTATTCTTTATCCAATCTTAAAAATCTCGATTGGCAAAGCAAGGGAAGTTTCATTTGCTTTATATGTTATAGCTGCTTTGTTTTTATTCAACTTTGTCTTCCATGTGATTAGTTAATATAGTTAATGGGATGTCCTTATATTGGGGCATCCTTTTTCTATTTTTGGGAAATGCAGTTATTCGCAAGGTTTGTTGCTTTATATATATTTGCTGAGTTGATTGGAGCGGAAGGTGCGAGATCCTCGAAAATGCTATCGCATTTTCTTCGTGCGGTGTTTACTCAAGGAAGCATATTCGAAGTCCAGCGGGAGTAGCGGGACAGGTGAGACCCCGCAGACGCGGAGCGTCGAGGAGGCTCACCGCCCGCCCCGCGGAAAGTGAGCAGCCTGGAGCGGAAATCAACGGAAAACATTAATAGCTGAAAAAAATTAAAAAATGAGCCTGCAAAAGAAGGAAAATTTTAAATAAAAATATAAAAATTTCTATTTATTCAACAAGTTTCGACACGCGTAATATCTAATCTGGGTTAAAATAGGTCTATAGTAATAGGTGTTTTCGGAGGTAGGCAATGGAAGTGTTTGTAGCAAGACAGCCGATATTTAACTCAAAGGAAGAAGTGTTCGCTTATGAACTTCTGTATAGAAATAATCAGGTGAATGCCTTCCCCGATATAGATGAAGATCAGGCTACAGCTGAGGTTATCATTAATAGTTTTTTAAATATTGGAATCGATCAGCTATCTGAAGGGAAGCCATGTTTTATAAATTTTACGGAAAAATTGCTTAAGCTAAGGGTGCCTGCCTATTTTAGGCCAAGGGAAATTGTGGTCGAAATCCTTGAAACGGTAGAGCCGAGCGCGGAACTTGTCAGAATATGCAGGGATTTAAAGGGGCTTGGCTATCAGATTGCACTCGATGATTATGTATTCAATGAAACCAATCCCTTTGCAAGGCAATTGCTGAATTATGCAGACATCATTAAGGTGGATTTTCTTAACACCCCAAAAGAGATCCGGGAAAAAATAGAAATGCTTGTAAACCAGCTCAGAATAAAAACAGTTGCTGAAAAGGTTGAGACAAGAGAGGAATACGAGGAAGCGAAAAGGAAGGGATATGATTATTTCCAGGGTTATTTTTTTGCAAAGCCTGTTATTATGTCTACACATGATATACCGGCATATTTTCAATCTTATTATGAGATGATCCAAAACCTGTCAAAAGAGGAGCCCAGTCTTGACCGCATAACCGAATTAATAGAACGTGACATATCACTGTCTTATAAATTGCTTAAACTAATAAACTCACCGGCTTACCGTCCTAAGCAAAAGATAAATTCAATCCGGCAGGCAATAGTTCTGCTTGGACTGATAGAACTTGAAAAGTGGATATATGTATTGGCAGTAAGGCAAAATATCATGGAAAATTCCCAAATGGCTGAAGAGACCATCAGGTTATCTATGACTCGTGCAAAAATGTGTGAGGAAATTGGCAGACTCAGAACCGGAAAAAGTGTTTCATCAAGCTATTTTATGACAGGAATGTTTTCATTAATGGATTCATTGCTTAATATCCCGATGAACCAAATTCTTAATGAGCTTCCCCTGCAGGATAATATTTGTGAAGCCCTCCGCGGAGAAAATAATAATCTTAAAGAGATACTCGATCTTGCTGTTGCAGTAGAGAAAGCACAATGGAGCAGAATCAGTGAAATGTGCGAGACGCTGAAAGTTGATGAAAAAACCATTTTTAAGATCTATTCTGAAGCATTATACTGGTCCAGTCAGCTGTTGAACCCTGAAAAAATTACAAATTGAAGCCGCAAGGATTATAGAATTATATTCTTGGTCTATATAATATATAAAACATTATTGAATAATAGAAGCTTTTATGGCACTCTTATCTATAAGTTGAATTACTATTGGTCTGGAGGTATTACATTGAATATTGAACTATTGAAATGTCATGGATCAGGAAATGATTTCTTTATTATAGATGAGATTTCCAATACGTATCATTTTACAGAAGAGAATCGTGCGGAGCTTGCCAGAGCCATATGCGACCGCAGCACTGAACTGGGCTCAGATGGAATTCTTTTCGTATTAAAAAGCGATAAAGCAGATGCCAGAATGCGCGTTTTTAATCCGGATGGATCTGAAGCCTCAATGTGCGGAAATGGATTAAGATGCGTTGCCCGTTATGTTTGCGAACTACTTGGGCTGAAAGAAGCCATCATTGAAACCATGAAAGCGGATTTGCAGGTGAAAAAGCAAGAAGACATATTTGAGGACATTCCGACTTATCTTGTTGAAATCTCACCTGTTTCATTCGATTTGAAGGATCTTCCTTTAGTTCTCGATAAAGATACTGTTATTAATGAAAAAGTGAGCGGCATATCAGATGATTTAGCTTTTACAGCCTTAGCAGTCCCTAATCCCCATTTTGTCTCGATTGTGGAGAAAGAGCAAATAGCTTCAGACCTGCAAAAAAAGATCAGTGAATATCTGAACGGGCCGAATGAATTCTTTCCAGATGGAGTAAATGTCAGCTTTGTAAAGCCGCTAAAAAAAGGGCAGATTTATGTAAGAACATTTGAACGGGGAGTAGGATTTACCAATGCCTGCGGTACTGCCATGTCCGCTTCCACACTTGTCACTTGCATGAATGGGCTGAATAAAATCGAAGAGCCTGTTGAGGTATATAATAATGGCGGAAAGGTGAGCTGTGTAGTCCATGAAGAGGATGGCAGACAGTCCATTGACTTAATTGGAAATGCCAGCTATGTATACCGCTGTGAAGCAGAGATCAACATGGAGAACCCTGCAGAGTTTTCCCTTTCCCCAAAAGAGGAATATACTGGAGAAATTAAGCAGTATGCTAAACTTCAGGAATATGCTCAGGCAGTACTTAAAGAGTGGTTGTAGGATAAGGCACCGGAGCCTTATCCTTTTTTATTATGCTCCTTTAAAAACTCCAGAACAGGTGAAAACGGCTGAATTTCCTTTGTTTGAAAATAAGTGTTAAAAGGATCGCCATCGCTGTTTATTCTTTTTATCATATTGGTTATTTGAAACCTTTCCATAAACAGTTTTTCGTTAACTTCCTCCCAAAACAGCGGAGCCGCAACCGTCGCTGATTTATTTCCTCTGGGTGAATAGGGGGCTATAATCGTCTTGCCTTCTGCATGCTGGATATAATCTACATATAGCCGCCCGCCACGGTTTTTTTTTAATCTTTCAATTGTAAAAGAATCCGGGTCTTTGTTGAGGAGATACTGAGCAATGAACTCAGTGAACAGCCGTGTATCATCAAAGGTATAAGTATTTTCCGGCAAAGGAATATAAATTTGCAGTCCTTTATTTCCTGATGTTTTTACGAAGCTTATTAATTTCAGCTGATCAAGCACCTCTTTAATATAAACAGCAGCTTTAATGGCCAGAGCAAAAGCATCCCGGGAAGGCGGGTCCAAATCAAAAACGATTTCACTTGGTCCGGAGCTTGCAATCGTTTTGAACGGTATATGATATTCAAAAGCAAGCTGATTGCCTAGCCACAATAATGTCTTTAAATTATTGCAGACAATGTAATCAATACCATCCGACATCTCGGTTTCGATAAAATCCGGTGCGTATTCCGGGCAATTTTTCTGGTAGAAGGGCTCCGCAAATATCCCATGCGGGTAGCGGATAACTGTTAAAAGCCTGTTTTTTAAAAACGGCAGCATATAGGGTGAGATTTCTCTTAGAAAATGAATGTAATCAATCTTTTGGATAGCCGGTGTTTCCCATAATGGCTTTTCCGGATGGGTGATTACTATCTCGGGAGGCAGGTTTTTCTGCTGCTGTATAAATTGATCATATGTACAGTCATCAGGCTTTAAATCGAAACGAAACTGGTGAAAGTGCGGCTCCCGCATTTGCTCCTCATAGATCTCGAGGTATTTAACATCCACACAAATTGCCGGTTCTACATATATGAATTGGCTGTTTTCATCTGCTTTATTTTCTTTGATTATTTGAAATAAGGCTTGTTTTTCATCCGGCTTCAAGCCAAAAAGAAACTGTCCGATTGCTATGACAGCATCCCCCTGATATACACCGGCATAAAAGTATCCATTTGATTTTTCATAAGCAGTTATAAAGCAGGAAACATATTTCCAGTTCTTGAATTTCAGCCATAAAGAGGATCTCTTTCCTTCTTCCCATTTATTCTTCATCTGCTTTGCCACTATTCCTTCTCCGTCATGAAGAACGATTTTTTCCCAAAGTTCATTGAAGCTGCGGTATGGAGGGATTAATTGAACCAATCTCGGATCCTTCTCATCAGGTTTTAAGGGCATATTAAAGTCTTTAAACAATGCTTCCAGTTCTGTTTTTCTGCTAAGGTACTCTTTATCGGTCGTTTTCTTGCCTTTTACCATCAAAATATCAAAAATCAGAAGACGGCATGGCGCAGCTTTTGATTTCTCTTTAATTTTCTTTTCAGACCTCATCCTGCCCCTGACCTGGATGGACCCAAAATGGGCTTTATAAGGATTCTCCAGAAAGACTAATTCTCCATCCAGTGTAAGTGGAAGATATGGTGCGAATTTATTTTTGTTTTTTTCCAAAAAGTCCTTAACTTCAGGGAAAATATGTAATAATGGCTTATTATTCCTGCTGGTCAGTCTGGGTTCCCTGTCCCAATGCAGGATCGCTCTAAAACCATCATATTTTGCTTCAAATAGCCATTCCTTCTCTTTCGGGACATCGAAAGTTAAAGTAGGAAGCATAGGTCTCATTCAATTTGGCCTCCTTTACAATTCTCATTATAGTTTTGGCATTTGCCGCTAAAACTACTCAGTTTTTCCAATTCTTTTTGCGTATCTCCGATTTTATTAATACACAAATTATGATTACTACATCAAAATGAATGGGAGTCTGACTATGCATACAATGTGGAAAGGAAGCATCAGTTTTGGGCTGGTGAATATACCAATTAAGCTGCATTCGGCTACAGAAGATAAGGATATTAAGCTGAGAAATCTTCATAAGGAATGTCATTCGCCAATCAAGTATGAGAAAACCTGCCCTGTTTGTGAAGTGGAAATTAAGAACGAGGATATTGTAAAAGCTTATGAATACACAAAAGGAAAGTTTGTCGTTTTAGAGGCTGAGGATTTAGAAAAGCTTAAACAGGAAAATGAGGATAAAGCTGTCGAGATTGTGGACTTTGTAAAAATGCAGGAGATTGATCCGATTTATTATAATCGCACATATTATATGTCTCCAGGGGATGGAGGAGGGAAAGCGTATTCCCTTTTGAGAAAAGCGCTCGAGACGTCTGAAAAAGTAGGTCTGGCAAAAATTATTATCCGCTCTAAAGAACAGATGGCTGTTGTCCGTGTATATGAAAACACTCTTGTTATGGAGACGATTCATTACCCTGATGAAGTGAGAAAGGCTGCTGATGTGCCAAATGTGCCTGCAGAAGACAAAGTAACAGATAAGGAAATCGATACTGCCATCATGCTGATTGATCAATTAACCACTGAATTCAAGCCCGAGAAATATAATGATGACTACCGGACCGCCCTTTTGGAGCTTATCGAAGCAAAACGGACCGGCAAAGATATCGTCACTCCTGTTGAAAAAGAGCCTGCGGCAAATGTTACCGACCTTATGGCTGCCCTTCAGGCATCCATTGATAAAACTAAGCCTGCTGATGTGGAAACAAAGAAGAAACCTGCAGCTAAAAAGAAACGTTCCTCAACAAAAACAAAGGTTAAAAAGCAAGCTTGATGAACTGAAACCGAATTTGCAGATGCAGACTCGGTTTTTTACTGTGCGGATCCGTATTTTCGAGAATGCAGCCCACTTTGGAAACCGCAAAAAAATGTTCCGTTTATCAGATTTTGTGGTAATTCTATAACTAAAAAGGATATGAGTAAATGAACCGGAAAAATGTAACAAGTAAAAAAATATTTTTCTTAGCTCTGGCGGCCTCTATCATAGGCGGGTTTTTGCTGTTATTTATCGAAATAGTGGATGAACTGAAGGAAGAGGAGCTAATTCATTTCGATGAGTCTTTGATCCAGTATGTACAGGCATTTATTTCTCCCCGGCTCACAGAGTTTATGAGTGTAGTTACTTTTTTAGGGTCGGTAAAGTGGCTGGCTTTTTCGGTACTTGCAGCAGCTGTTCTTTTGTTCCTGTTTAAAAAGAGATCACTTTTATGGTTCATGGTTCTTTCATCGGGCCTTGGAGCACTTTTTAACCTGCTGCTGAAATGGATTTTTAAAAGAGAACGTCCGGATATCAGACCTCTGATTGAAGAGCAGGGATTCAGTTTTCCGAGTGGACATTCAATGGGATCTTTTATTTTTTATGGCTCCCTTGCCTATATGATCATCCATCTGGCAAAAAGAAAGCGCTGGAAGGCTGCGTGGACAGTGCTGCTGGGCTGTTTTATTATCATGATCGGGCTAAGCCGCATCTATTTAGGTGTTCACTTTCCCAGTGATGTAATAGCCGGTTTTGCTGCCGGTGGTGCATGGCTGACGATTATGATAATTGGATTCCGTTATTATGAGTACCGAAAAAATGTGTAATGGGGTTGAGAAATACGCGGTTTATTTATAACATAGGGAAATAACAGAAACAGGAGTGGAAAGAATGAATCAAAGGATTTTGCCTGCATCTTCGAACATGAAAGAATTTGAAAAGTTCCTGGAAAGCCCCTATGAAATTGGTGTATTTCTCGATATGCATATTTCACAGCTGAAAAATGTTTCGCAGATGGCAAAAGTGCATAACAAAAAAATGATTTATCATGTTGATCTGATTCATGGCTTGAAGAATGATGACTACGCAACAGAATATATTTGCCAGGAATTTAAGCCCTACGGATTAATTTCTACGAAGTCCAGTGTGATCATGAAGGCGAAGCAAAAAGGAGTAATTGCTGTTCAGAGAATTTTCCTGATCGATTCACACGCACTCGAAAAGAGCTATAAATTAATCGAGAAGACTAAGCCGGACTTTATAGAGGTTTTGCCGGGAGCCATGCCATGGATGATTAAAGAAGTGAATGATCGCTTAAATACCCCCATATTTGCGGGAGGGCTTATCCGCTCAGAAGAAGAAGTGAAGAATGCACTTGATGCAGGAGCAGCTGCCATTACAACATCAAAAATGGAATTATGGGAAAGGTTTTCATAAAAATGTTCAAGAAACGTTTGACAACGTTTTCATAGACTTGTATACTCGGTTTAACAAGTTAATTTATGTGTCGGAGATTAGGAGATTCACACAGTGTAGCCTTTTTAGGCTTAATCTGTCGTGAATCTCCTTTTTTGTTTCCGATCAGCCAAAATGGAAAGGGGATTTTCAGATGTCTGCATTTATGGGAGAAATGATTGGAACGATGATCTTGATTGTTTTTGGAGGAGGCGTTGTTGCCGGGGCGAATTTAAAAAAGACTTTCTCTTTTAATGGGGGATGGATTGTTGTTACGATTGCCTGGGGGCTTGCTGTAACGATGGGGGTTTTTGCTGTAGGTTCGATCAGCGGTGCACACTTGAACCCTGCTGTAACCATTGGATTTGCGCTTAGCGGTGATTTCCCGTGGCAAGACGTGCCCGGGTATATTCTGGCTCAGGTCCTGGGTGGGTTCTTGGGAGGGGTGATTGTATTCCTTCACTATCTGCCGCATTGGAAAGAAACAGAAGATCAGGGGGCAAAGCTTGCTGTTTTCTCAACAAGTCCCGCCATTCCCCATACATTTTCAAATTTATTGAGTGAAATAATTGGGACGTTCATTCTTGTATTGGGTTTGATGTTTATAGGAGCAAATCAATTTACAGAAGGCTTAAATCCGATTGCTGTAGGCCTTCTAATTGTTGTAATCGGAATGTCGCTCGGAGGGACAACTGGCTATGCGATTAATCCGGCTAGAGACCTGGGACCGCGCATTGCTCATTTTCTTCTTCCCATTGCAGGCAAAGGGAAATCGAACTGGGGGTATGCATGGATACCGGTAGCGGGTCCAATCCTAGGGGGATTAATGGGCTCAAGCTTCTACCAAGTGATGTTCGATGGCAAAGCTTCAGGTATTGTTTGGGCAGTGCTGGGTGTTAATATAATAGTATTAATTCTTTCATATATTTTTGGCAAAAAACAGCCAGGAGAAGTTGATTCTTCTAAAGTGGCTGCATAAATAAGAATAATGAACAAGATTAGGAGGAGTTAATTGTGGAAAAATATATTTTATCATTAGACCAGGGGACTACTAGTTCGCGTGCTATCCTATTTAATAAAAAAGGGGAAATTGTGCACACGGCACAAAAAGAGTTCACACAGCATTTTCCAAAGCCTGGCTGGGTTGAACATAATGCTAATGAGATATGGGGTTCGATTTTATCGGTGATTGCAGGTGTTTTTTCAGAATCCGGCATAAAACCTGAGCAAATTGCCGGCATTGGCATTACAAATCAGAGGGAAACAACAGTTGTCTGGGATAAAGAAACGGGAGCCCCAATTTATAATGCGATTGTCTGGCAGTCAAGGCAGACAAGCGAAATTTGCGATGAATTGAAGGGAAAAGGCTATAACGATCTATTCAGAGAAAGAACCGGTTTATTAATAGATGCATACTTCTCAGGAACAAAAGTTAAGTGGATACTGGATCATGTGGAAGGGGCAAGGGAAAAAGCTGAACAGGGCAAATTATTATTTGGAACCATCGATACATGGCTAATCTGGAAGCTGTCTGGAGGAATAGCGCATGTGACCGATTACTCGAATGCTTCCCGCACATTAATGTTTAATATTCACGAACTTAGATGGGATGAAGAACTGCTTAACATTCTTGGAGTTCCTGAAACGATGCTGCCTGAGGTGAAGCCATCTTCTGAAGTGTATGCTAAGACTATTGACTATCACTTTTTCGGGAAGGAAGTTCCCATCGCCGGAGCAGCGGGTGATCAGCAGGCTGCGCTATTTGGACAAGCATGCTTTGAGAAAGGAATGGCGAAGAACACTTACGGGACCGGCTGTTTCATGCTTATGAATACAGGTGAAAAAGCGGTGCAATCTGAACATGGACTTTTAACCACCATCGCCTGGGGGCTTGAGGGGAAAATTGAATATGCATTGGAGGGCAGCATTTTTGTTGCGGGTTCTGCCATTCAATGGCTCCGTGATGGAATGAGGATGCTTAAGGATGCAAAGGACAGCGAAAGCTATGCAAAAAGAGTGGACTCAACTGATGGAGTTTATGTAGTTCCGGCTTTTGTAGGCCTTGGAACACCATATTGGGATAGTGATGTAAGGGGAGCGGTATTCGGAGTCACAAGGGGAACGTCCAAAGAGCATTTTATCCGGGCGACACTCGAGTCACTTGCTTATCAGACAAAAGATGTTCTATCTGCCATGGAAGCGGACTCAGGCATTGAACTTAAGACACTTAGGGTTGACGGAGGTGCCGTGAAAAATAACTTCTTGATGGAGTTCCAGTCAGATATTTTAGATGTTCCTGTAGAGAGGCCGGTAATTAATGAAACTACCGCGCTTGGGGCAGCTTACCTTGCGGGATTGGCCGTCGGGTTCTGGAAATCACAGGAGGAAATTGCTGAGCAGTGGGCAATTGATCAGTCATATCATCCTTCGATGGATGATCAAGTAAGTGAAAATCTTTATCAAGGCTGGAAAAAGGCTGTAAAGGCGGCTATTGCATTTAAATAGTGAGAAGCAAGTTTTACACACAAATCATATCTTTTATGTTATAATAAGCTTAAGTTAATAGTTCGGCAGGAGATGCGGAGAGACCACAAAATCATTATCGTCTTATCGATAATGTGTTTTGTGGTCTCTTTTTTATTACCTGCTTAAAAAGGGTAGTTACAACTACTAGCCTTTTCGACAAGGAGGAGACAGCAATGACATTTTCTAATTTAAATCGTACTGACATGATAAATACACTTACAGCAGAAGAATTTGATGTTCTGATTATTGGCGGAGGCATAACGGGAGCGGGGATTGCTCTGGACGCGGCAACACGGGGAATGAAAACGGCACTCGTCGAAATGCAGGATTTCGCAGCCGGAACTTCCAGCCGTTCAACAAAACTGGTTCACGGCGGATTAAGATATCTTAAACAATTTGAAGTAAAGATGGTAGCGGAAGTCGGTAAGGAGCGGGCAATCGTATATGAAAATGGGCCACATGTGACTACACCGGAGTGGATGCTGCTTCCGATGCATAAAGGAGGCACATTTGGAAAGTTCTCAACCTCTATCGGCCTTAGAGTTTACGATTTTCTGGCAGGCGTCAGAAAGTCTGAACGCAGAAGTATGCTCAATGTCAGGGAAACATTATCAAAAGAGCCGCTTGTAAAAAAAGATGGACTTAAAGGCGGCGGTTACTATGTGGAATACCGTACAGATGATGCCCGTCTCACTATAGAGGTAATGAAAGCTGCAGCAGAAAAAGGCGCTATGCCTGTTAACTATTTGAAGGTCGAAAAACTTTTATATGATGAACAAGGAAAAGTTTGCGGAGCTGCAGCTGCAGATCAGCTGACAGGCAGGGTTCATGAAATTAGAGCAAAAAAAGTCATTAACGCAGCAGGTCCCTGGGTTGATTCTATCCGCGAGAAAGACGGATCAAAGAAAGGAAAGACCCTGCGTTTGACTAAAGGTGTTCATTTAGTAATAGACCAATCCAAGTTCCCGTTAAAACAGGCTGTGTATTTTGACACACCTGACAAAAGGATGGTATTTGCCATTCCGAGAGATGGTAAGACCTATGTGGGAACAACAGATACATTCTATAATTCTAATCCCGTTAATCCTAAAATGACTGTCAGTGACAGAACATACATCATTAACGCCATTAACTTTATGTTCCCTTCTGTAAAGATAGCTGAGAATGACATTGAATCCAGCTGGGCTGGTGTTCGTCCTCTTATTTGGGAAGAAGGAAAAGATCCATCCGAAATATCACGGAAAGATGAAATTTGGGAATCGGATACTGGGTTGCTGACAATTGCAGGAGGGAAACTGACCGGGTACCGGAAAATGGCCGAGACCATTGTTGATTTGCTTGCTGAAAAATTCAAACAGGAATCTAATAGAACATTTAGCAGAAGTATCACAAAAACATTGCCCATTTCAGGCGGGAATGTAGGGGGGGCATCCAAATTTCAGGAATTTATCAGGTTTCAGACTGAAAAAGGAACAAGCATTGGTTTATCAGCGGAACATTCCAGGCACCTTGTTAAAATGTATGGGTCTAATGTCGGTATCATTTTTAATATGATTGAAACAAAAAGGAGTGAAGCTGAGAATTATGGCTTGCCGATTGTATTATGGTCAAAGCTGAAGTATGCAATTGAACATGAAATGGCTGCCACCCCTGTTGACTTTTTTAACCGCAGAACAGGAGCGCTTCTTTTTGATATTGAAACGGTAAGAAATTATCAAGGGCAAGTAATTTCATATATGGCTGATGCATTTAATTGGGATACAGCTGCAGAAAGAAATTATGAGAACCAGCTTAACCAGGAACTAAGCTTTGCAATAAAGCCTGCTGATCAGGACTAAAACTCTCCGGACGGGGAGTTTTCTTTTTATAGGAGAATTTAAACAAAAGGGACATTCAACAGGCATACTATATTATATATAGGTAGCGGAGGTGGATTATGTACAATGTTCTCATGTTTGTTGACTCGGGGGTTGATGATTCACTTGCCCTGATGTATGCCCTTCAGCATCCCGAAATTAATTTAGTAGGTGTAGTCAGTGCATATGGCAACATAACCAAAGAAGAATCCATTAATAATACTGCCTATTTACTGAACCTTGCTGGCCGAGAGGACATTCCGATTATAGCAGGGGCAAGCGGTCCATTATCAGGTGAGACCGCTGTCTTTTATCCTGAAATTCACGGGAAGGAAGGCCTCGGGCCCATTCAGCCTCCGGAGGATTTCAGCAGCAAAATAAAGGTATATGATATAAACAAAATTATTGAAATTGTAAATGAATACAAAAATGACCTTGTGATCGTTGGGGTTGGGAGGCAGACAGATTTGGCACTGCCGCTCATTCTGTATGGAAAGGATGCATATAAAGATGTAAATGCATTTTATTTAATGGGTGGTGCATTTCTGGTTCCGGGAAATGTAACGCCAGAGGCGGAAGCCAACTTTTATGCTGACCCCATCGCAGCGGATTCAGTGCTGGAAAAAGCAAAAAACATTAATATATTTCCTCTGAACGTAACAAATAAAGCGATTATCCGGCCCGAGACGATTAATTTTATCGCAAATAATACCCAGTCACCTTTTAAAGATCTAATCAAACCTGCTTATGATTATTATTACGAAGCTTACCAAAAGCTTGTTCCGGGAATTCAGGGTGCACCTCTCCATGATGTTCTTGTTTTAAGTGTTCTTACAAATCCCGATCTTGTTAAATATGTTAAACGAAGAGTGAGAATTGAACAGTTTGGAAAGGCCAAAGGGAAAAGCATAGCTGATTTTAGGCCTAAGCCAGAAGAGGAGCCTCCGGAAACAATTGATAATATCGCGATGGAGCTTGACCTGCAACCATTTGTCATTGATTTTATGGAAGTTTTCCTCTCACAGAAAAATCAGGAGTAGCTTTTGACACATTGTGTTAAAAGCTTTTTTATTTTCATTGAAGGGGAATGGGAAGTTCACATAGAATTTATTAACATGGAAGACATTTGCAGTGAGTGGGAGATTCTTTCGGGAAAAATAAAATGGCAATAATCCATTTATCTTCAGCATACATTAATCAAAATCAAATGGAGGCTTTCGAATTGCTGAAAAATAAAAAATTAAACACGACTCTTTCAATTCTCGGAATTGTCATAGCCATTGCCCTGGCGTACAGTGTGCTTGTCTTTTTAAATAAGGATGAATCTAATATGCAAAAGACATCGGCAAATGCGGAGACACCCTCACAGGGATTAATGTACGAAGATTTAGGAGACTTTATTGCCTCTAATCATACTTTTTATAATGAAACACTTGGATGGGGAAGAGACAGTAAAGTCAGCTGGCCTAAACAAAGAAAGCAAGCTGATTTAATCTTAAACTCCCTAAAAAAAATATCTGCAGAGAATGAGGATCTGCAGAAGGACCTTGGGACAATAGCCAGCCTGGCAGAATCTGTGCAGTCAGGCACTAAGGAAAAGGATGTTTTAATCAAACTTCACCGGTATTTTCATGATCTGGATATTGGTTTTAATGACTACAAAGATACAACCGATTATTTTGATGTAACCCAATATAAAGGAGAAAGCTGATCTTCGGGTGACAAGATTTTTTCTTGACAGATAACCGCATATAAGATAGTATAGTGATTGAAGTATTTGAGGTATATTGTTGAAGTCGTTAATTCACTTGGGATGTTCGGCAGCCGAACCTTATTTTCAGTGAAACTGCGGCTTTTTATTATGTTTTATGCTCTTTAGGATTTTGAAAGAGTAAGTATGTGTTTGTAATTAAGAATAATTTGTGTGGACAGCTTAACGCTGAATGATCTTCTTAATCATCTTCTGTAAACCAGACACTTCTCCGTATTTTTACTTCAGTAAGTTTCTTACCAATTAATATTAAAATCTCAGAGAGCATCTAAGTCGGATAGGATTCCGACCGACCTGATTCCCACTGGCGCGGTCTAGGAGCCGCAAGGATGGAAGAGAGGCAGGGCTTTCATTGTTTTAGGTAATAATTAATTAACTCAAATATATCACTTAAAAGGACAGTTTTCTGTCCTTTTTTATTTATTTTTCAAAAACACGAACATTTTAATTCATTTCAGTTTAATTATTTGTGTTTTTGTGATATTATCTACTCATCAGAATAGCTTATCAAAATCGCAGTGACTGACGACAATGCGGAATCAACCGCTGGGGAGCTGCGTCTATGTATAGCCGGTCGTCTGGGCAGAGATAAGGGATACCCTTGTCTCTTTTTTCATAACGAAATGGAAAAGCCCGCAAGCCGAAATAGGTGCTTTTCCTATAGGAGGAATATGCATGGCGGAAAAAAAGATTATTCTTGATGGAATTGTTGTGGCAAAACATGTGAAAGACCAATTAAAAAATCGTATCGAGGAATTAAAAGGAAAAGGTGTTGAGCCTTGTTTAGCCACTATTTTAGTGGGAGATGATCCTTCGTCTGAAACGTATGTAAGGATGAAGGGAAATGCATGTAAAAAGCTTGGCATACTATCAAAACGTATTCATATGTCAAAGGATACAACTACACAAGAACTATTAGAAAAGATTGCAGAACTAAACGATGATTCTTCTATACATGGAATCCTTCTCCAGCATCCCGTGCCTGGACATATAGATGAACGCAAAGCTTTTGAGGCCATTGCTATTGAAAAAGACGTAGACGGTGTTACAAGCCTCGGATATGGACAGACTGCTTTCGGATTTGGTGAATATCCTTCCTGTACACCTGCAGCTATTTTGGAGATTATGGATTATTATAAACTGAATGCTGAAGGTATGCATGCTGTTGTCATCGGCAGAAGCCCAATCCTTGGCAAGCCGGTTTCTGCCCTTTTACTCAATCGAAATGCAACGGTCACAACCTGCCATTCATATACCCAAGATCTGCCCAGAATTGTAAAGCAGGCTGATATTGTAGTTGCAGCTGTGGGACAACCTAACTTTGTTAAGGGTGAATGGATTAAAGAAGGCGCTATTGTTCTTGATGCCGGATATAATGAAGGAAATATTGGAGATGCCGAGTATGCCAGCTGTTTCGAAAAGGCGTTTGCTATCACACCTGTACCAGGTGGAGTAGGACCTGTTACGATTTCTATGCTTTTGAAACATACTGTTCATGCTGCGGAAAAGACGATAACTAATAAGAAAATCGTAAGTAGTTAATTTATCCCTAATTAAAAATTGATCTCCAAAAGGATTGACTTATAGATGGGTGTCGTTTATTATTAGGTTAACGCTGTAAAGTTCGTAATATACTTTTTGGATAAGTAGACGTAGCTGCAAAGAAATGTAGGCGATCGTTCATCCTCATTTCTGGCAGCTGCGTCTTTTTTATGTTTAAGTTTATATGGTACATTATAGTGAAAAACAACTTATTGGGAGGCAACACAAATGAACACAGGTAAAGTTAAATGGTTTAATGCAGAAAAAGGTTTCGGATTCATCGAATCTTCAGAAGGTCAAGATGTATTCGTACACTTCTCCGCTATCCAAACTGAAGGTTTCAAAACTTTAGAAGAAGGTCAAGACGTAACTTTCGAAATCGTTGAAGGTAACCGTGGACCTCAAGCTGCTAACGTAACAAAAGCATAATTTTGCTTAAATGAGGTGATGCATGTCTAATCATGCATCACCTTTTTATGTTTGCTTATCCACTTTGTAGCCTTCAGCATTCCTCAAAACAGATCTTCTGAAACACCTGCTTTTAGGAATATATATTTTTCATTTCACCCAATTAAAATTCTTCACTTACAAAAAGTTTAAAATTAGTGCAAACGGAAATGTAAAAAAGAGATGCAAACTGGAAAGCCTAGTAAAGTGTCAATGTCTTTATACAAAAACAGTCTTTCAGTACCTAATAATATATATAATTCAAGGAGGAACACATATTTTGACAACTTTTTCAGATTTTGGCTTAAGTAATGAAATAGTAAAAGCTCTTTCCAATATGGGATTCGAGGAACCAACACCAATTCAGGCACAGGCGATTCCAATCGGAATGCAGGGCAAGGATATGATTGGCCAGGCGCAGACTGGAACTGGAAAAACCACCGCTTTCGGTGTACCGCTTTTAGAGCAGATTGATTTAAACGAAGGAATTCAAGGTCTTGTCCTTGCGCCAACAAGGGAGCTTGCCGTCCAGGTGGCCGAAGAATTAAACCGGATAGGACAGGTAAAAGGTGTCCGGACACTTCCTGTTTACGGCGGTCAGGATATTAATCGCCAAATACGTGCGCTTAAAAAACACCCGCATATCATTGCAGCTACACCAGGCAGATTAATTGATCATATTGAAAGAAAAACAATCCGCTTAAGCAATATCAAGATGGTTGTATTGGATGAAGCGGATGAAATGCTCAATATGGGATTCATCGAGGATATCGAAAGAATCCTAAGCGAAATTAAAGGTGAGCGTCAAACCTTGCTTTTCTCGGCAACCATGCCAAGAAGAATTCAGTCCCTTGCTGAAAAATTCATGCAGGAGCCTGAAATGGTAAAAGTGAAAGCAAAAGAAATGACTGTTAAAAATATTGAACAGTATTACATGGAAGTGCATGAAAAACAGAAATTTGATGTGCTTTGCAATCTTCTGGATATCCAATCACCTGAGTTGGCGATTGTATTTGGCAGAACCAAAAAGCGTGTAGATGAAGTGGTGGAAGGACTCATTAAGAGAGGATATTCGGCTGAAGGAATTCATGGCGATATTCCTCAGGCGAAAAGAGATCAGGTAATCCGCCGATTTAAAGAACAGACAATCGATATTATGGTTGCGACTGATGTTGCTGCCCGAGGCCTTGATATTTCAGGCGTTTCCCATGTTTATAACTTCGATATACCGCAGGATCCTGAAAGCTATGTCCACCGGATTGGACGTACAGGCCGTGCTGGAAACAAGGGGCTTGCGATTACATTCGTTTCTCCAAGAGAAATTGACCATCTGAAAATAATTGAAAATGTTACAAAGAGCAAAATGGCGAAAAGGCCTGTCCCTTCCTTTAAGGATGTTGTTGCAGGCAATCAGCAGGCGACTATTAATAAACTTATGGAAGTTATTGAAAAAGAAGAACACGCAGACTTCAAGAGAGTAGCGGAAAATCTTCTTGAAGATACAGATTCTGTTACTTTGCTTGCTGCAGCCTTTAAATTGCTGACTAAAGGTCCTGATGTGACACCGGTTAAATTAACTGCGGTTGAGCCTATCCGTGTCAGAAAACCTAAAGGTGATCGCGGAGGAAGAAGATTCAGCGACAGATCCAGAGGCGGCGGACGCGATAGAAGAGATTTTAAAGGCGGCCGGGACAGACGGAGCAGTAAGCCACGCAGCAATAGCAATAAGGGATAATGCGGCCTGAATAGCGAAAAAAAGATTTTTTTCACTGCTTTTTGAATATTTTATTATAAAAATTGAAGTTTTTACCCATATTAGTAAATGCAGGGTAATTAATCACTCTGTGAGTTATTGATATTAGGAGGAAATTTACATGGCAACAGGCAAAGTAAAATGGTTTAACTCAGAAAAAGGTTTTGGTTTTATCGAAGTTGAAGGCGGAGAAGATGTATTTGTTCATTACTCTGCAATCCAGACAGAAGGTTTCAAAACCCTTGATGAAGGCCAGGAAGTTAACTTTGACATAGAGCAGGGCCAGCGTGGACCGCAAGCTGTAAATGTAACAAAGTTATAATGATTGATAAGAGAGTCCCTTGATTGAAATGGGGGCTCTCTTTTATTTTTTTGTAAATAAGGTTCAACAGTAAGGAGAAAGGACTGATAGTGATTAGAATCCTCATTTTATCAGATACCCACATGCCAAAGAAGTCAAAACAGCTGCCGGGAGTATTGTTGAATGAAATGAACGGCTGTGACTTAATGATTCATGCAGGGGATTGGCAGAGCATCGAACTTTATCACGAATTAAAAGAATGTGCGCCGGTTGAGGGGGTATATGGAAATACTGACAGCGATGAACTGCGCGCTATTTTAAAGGGGAAAATTCTGCTTGAAATAGAAGGTTATAAAATAGGTGTTGTCCATGGGCATGGAAGGGGATTAACAACTGAAAAAAGATGTATTGAGGCTTTCGATGATGAAGAAGTTGATGCTATTATTTTCGGACATTCGCATATCCCGGTCAAGAAACTTCATAATGAGGTTATCCTGTTTAACCCCGGGTCTCCAACTGACAAGCGCAGGCAGCCGAACTATTCGTTCGGCATCCTGGAAATTACAGATGAGTTAAAGTTCAATCATGTTTTTTTCGATTCAAAGGAATAAAACTTCGTTAAATCTTTAGTGTATTAAGGTCAAATTCATAATAATCCTGTGTGCCGTATGGCTCAAAGCCGCATGATTTGTATAATGATAGAGCGTGGTCATTTTCTGCAGCTACTTCCAGATTAACCCAATTAACTCCCTTATTGTGCTGAAGGTTAACAACATTGGTAAGGGCATTCCTGCCGATTCCTTTTCCCTGGAATAATGGATCGATAGCAAAGCCGTATATCCAGGCAGTATCTTCTTCTTTTTGAATCCTGATCTTGCCGGTTTTTACGCTTTTGTATTCAATTATAAATGTCTTCTCATTTTCGCAGTCGAAGATATGATTATTAAATGCCTCTGCCTCTTCTTTTGGAATATCAAAGCATACTGTATCGAGATGATTTATGAAATTCAGGTCACTGCTCACTGCTTTCCTCATAGCGACTTCCTGGTTTATTGTTCCGATCTCCGCGCTTTTATGGCGTTTCATTTGATACTCGGAGAAAGAATAGGTGCAAGGCAATGACTTTATAAAACCTTTCGCAGATTCGGAAGAGGCTGGTGCATTAATAAGCAATTTGCGTGCCTTAGTTAACTGCTTTACTGCTTCATTAAACAAGCTGGTGAAGATGCCCTTACGTCTGTGATCCGGATGGACCAATCCGCATAATTCCACCGGGCCACCGAAATTATAAAGAGCAAGATACCCTAATAATTTTCCGCTTTTATCATAATGAAAATAGTCATTTTTCTCATCTGCAGGTCTCGATTTCAAAGTATCCCAATTTAATTTTAATTCGATATTCTCTGTCTCTTCACTTATTTGCTGCAGAGAGCGAATATCGTCTAATTGTTTTTTTGTCAGCAATCAGTCGGCCTCCTGTATAAAAAATTGATAAACCAATAATATAAGAAAACGGTTCGAACGAATAGTCCTAAAATTTAATACATTTGAGTACTGATTGAAATTATGTAAATTAATATAGCAGTATGTTAGGATTGTATGGGTTAAGGGGGAGATTGAATGGAAAAATTCACAGTGAAGTTCCATAGGGAAGACAATATACAGCAGATGGTTGTTCAGAAGCTGAATGAAAATGACTTTGAACAATATACAGAAGGCGGCACAAGGCATTTATTTGAATTGAACTCAAATGTTGGTTATTTTATATTTTTTGATGCTATCGATAAGAAAGGTAAAGAGTCTTATATGGTTCTCCAATATGAAGGGGAATCGGAAGAACCCAGTGCATGCTTTGCTTTTGAATTAAAAGACTTCTACCAATTCACAGCTCTTTATCTGAATGACCTTGATTTTAATGAAGGAAATAATGTGGATAGGGAAGAAGAATATACACCTATACAGCATTTAGCGCATTTAATGTATCACATTATTGAAGAGGGCAAGGGAATTTAAATATAGTAAAAGAGCAGGGGAACCCTGCTCTTATTCTTCTGCCTGGGAAAGGTTCTCCCGGCAGAAAGCTGAAACTGTTTGTTCTTCATCTTCATCTAAAGCGAAATCCAATATCGTTCCAGACCCGCCTTCAACAAAATGGTAATTAAGAATCCTCTCGTCTTCTCCATTTTTAAAATAAAGCACTCTTAGCTTCATGCCATTCTCTGAATATAATTCATCTTCTTCATCCACATCAATATCTAAAAAGAATTCGTAGCGGTCCCCTGTTAAAATGCCAGTGGGATCCTGTATGTATTCTACAGTATAACTAGTAATGTTCATGGTCTTCCCCCTTTCTATCGCTACTGTACATGTCATTATACACTTTTCCCGGATTGGGTTAATAGTATTTATCAATTTTTTGCTGTGTTTCAATGATTACAGCTGCAGGTTTAGAACTTTTTGACAGAAGCATTTAAATATGTTATACTATTTTTAGTTAAAAGAATATAATATTGCCCATAAACACTTGTTATATAGAGCCAGTGGTTCGTCACTTTATATAGCAAGTGATTTTTATTTTGGGTAAGGGTCTTACTCTTTGGGAGGTGCCTGTATATGGCAATGGGATTTGGCAGAAAAAACATGGAAGAAATCAAGGTTGAAGAAGTGAAAATTTGGGAGTGTACATCTGAGGCCTGCAATTGCTGGGTAAGGGATAATTTCAAAAGCAGCCAGGTGCCTCTTTGTCCGATTTGCAAAAGTGAAATGAAAGAAACGACTAAAGAATTGCAAGTCGTTAACAATAACAGCATATTTTCTAAATAATTGTAAGGGCGATTTAAATCGCCCTTTTATTTTTTGCATAATAAATAAGAGAAAGGCTCGTCTAAGATGCTTTCCCAGTTAAATATTTGTTCCGCAGACAGCTCTTGTATCCATGCTTTGACCTTCTTTTATTAAAATTTTCTCGTTCAATGAAGAAGTATATGTTTGTTCGAGATGAACAAAATAATGGAAACGAGCGAAACTGGATGTGGAAGAATGTCAAATTTGCTTTGGTTTCTTGGGTTGGTGCTTATTAGCATAGGTCTTATTTATATAACTTATAAGAAAACAGACTTTCGTCTTAATCTGGCTGTTTATTTCTTCACTATGGGTCTTTCTTTTTTACTGGAATATATCGTATTGATTTTAGGTCAGGCATACACCTACTATCCGAATTTCTTTTCAATCCATTGGTATGACGATGTTTTTGGTTCAAGTATTTCACAGGCTTTTTTTATTCCTAGTGTTTTGATGGCGATAGCGGCTTTTAGAATCCCCTTCAAATGGATTATTATAATAATAGCCTCCATTTATGGAATAGAAGAGTTATTTCTGGGGCTTGGCATCTATGAACATAACTGGTGGAAATCCTGGTTTACCCCTGTAATATTGTTTGCGGCTGTATTTGTTATAAAATGGTGGAGGAATAGAGTCGATGCCCCATCTTTTTTTATTCAATTTATAACTGTGTATATGGCTATCACCACAATCTTTCAAGGAATCTCTTTTGGTTTGACGGCTATCGTTGGATCTCATTATTATAA
Organism: Cytobacillus firmus DS1; assembly: GCF_000565285.1. GTDB lineage: Bacteria > Bacillota > Bacilli > Bacillales > Cytobacillaceae > Cytobacillus > Cytobacillus firmus_A. The sequence continues at coordinate 128,538 of NZ_APVL01000014.1, forward strand.
AGTCGGATGGTTTGAGTCTCCTTATCAGGACCATGTAGCTTTCAGTGTTCTAGTCTGGATTATTTATGCGCTGCTTCTGACCGTTGTCATAATTAAATATTATCGATTCAAATGGCTTTCTTTATTATTTTTTGCTGATTTTGCATTTCATATTATTATGGTAAAGATGGGCATTTTAGTAATAAGCTCTTTTTGGAATCCTATTTTTTTTAGTGTAATACTTATACTATTGCTGATATTAATCAGGAAGTTAAATAATTATATGTTCCCGTCATGCAATTAACGCTAAGTACTGAAATAATAAAAAGAAAAACAAAATGAAATGGAATAATATACCACGCATAAAGCATTGACCTGGAACATGGACGATGCTATTATTTAAGAACAGCTTTCACACAGCTTCTTTTTTAAAAAAATATTTTTTAATTATTGTTGACTCGGAAGGCTGGAAATGATATTATTATAAAGTTGCTTTAAGAGGCAGCAACTGAAAAGATTGTTCTTTGAAAACTGAACGAACAAAACGTCAACGTTTAAATCATT
>NZ_APVL01000015.1 GCF_000565285.1 Cytobacillus firmus DS1
TCCATATAAGAGTTGATTAAGCTCGAGTTGTCTTTTCAAAAAAAGACTAATGTTTAAACGTTGACGTTTCTGTTTTGTTTAGTTTTCAAAGAGCTAATGTGCTAACTTCTTTCGAAGTGACAACGATATTCATCTTACCATCTTCCCTTATGGAAGTCAACAGCATTTTTCACTTTTTTCTATTTGACATTCAAACAGATTAAAAGCTTTTTTCTTTGCCGCTGAGCGAATACCTCTTAGCGACAAAAACTATCTTACAATAATTCAAAACCTAAAGTCAATACTTTATATAAAAAAATTGCATACGCCATAATTTTTCTTTAAACCATGCGCATGCACCTTTTCTTTTTCAGAGAATATACTTCTTCGTCCATTCTTCAATTATGTCCAGCATTTCAGCGCTCAGCGGCTTTAAAAGACTTTTTTTATAAATTGACTTCAGCTTTAGCATAGAGGTTTCTTCTTCCTGATCCCTAAGAAGATGGTTCATATTCGGGATATTATAGCTCTCAGCTGGGCCATTCACTTTTTCAGCAAAAAGATGTACATGCTCAGGATCCACTTGAACATCTTTCTTGCCGGTAATGGCAAGAACGGGACATGTAATAGCAGACAAATCTTCTTCCATATTATATTGAAAATGCTCTCTAGCCCATTTTGCATTGATCTTTGTAAATCCTTTTTTCATCACTGCCTCTTCTGACTCCATCATTTCATCGAAAAGTTTCTTTTGTTTGGAAGCAGCCGTTTTATGAACTTTTAAGGCACGGAGAATAAAGCCATTAACCCCCTTCATCTCTTTAACTTCCTCTTCCAGCAGTTTCACTTGCAGCTCAGAAGCATTCCTGACATTTTCTGCGTGACCAGCAAGGAGGATAATACCCGCAGCTTCTGTCTTCTTATTAATAGGAGGAATTAATGTACATCCTTCACTGTGACCCAGCAGAAAAATCCTTTCCGGGTCAATTTCCGGCAGATCCCGAGCCGCCTTCACAGCTGCTATCCCATCGTTAACTAAATCCCACATGCCTGTTTGATAAAAATCACCGCCGCTCACCCCGGCTCCCCGCTTGTCATATCTAAGAACCGCCACGCCAGCGGATGCAAAAAACTCAGCAAGCATCTTATAAGCATTCATCTGCATAACCTTCGCATTGCCATCCCGGTCAACTGGGCCCGAACCATGAATTATAATAACAAGAGGAAGCTTTCCTTCTGACTCCTTCGGAAAACTCACTGTTCCCTTTATTATTATATCTGTATTAAATTCCACCTCACGTTCTTTCATTATGAGTACCCCCCTATTAATGTCTTTACTCATTAGACGCATACTAATAAATATCGTTCATTTTTTTTATTTTTTTGAGGCAATACTAAGAGCAATTCTTATTTGTATTAGAAAGGGCTGATTTTGTGCCAAGGAAAGCAGCATCAGCAAACAGCGGGGAAGAGACCAAGAAGGATAATGATCCACTATTAAATATACCTATCAAAAGAAGTGAGGATGAAATCGGCAAGCTAAATAGGATGTTAGCTTCTGTTTTAAATTATCTATCCGATGATGAGGTAGAAGAAATTGATATCGAGTATCTGCTTGCAAATACAGAAGGATTGCGGGAATGGTGGGACCAATACAGGGAAAATAATAAGAAACAAATCGAGGAAGAAATTAAGAAGTCACTTGGCTCTTTATCGCTTGAGGAGCTCGAGAGTATCCGAGAACAAATAAAGAGTAAATAGCTTAGCCATTAAAAAGGACTCGTTTGCTTAAAGCATACGAGTCCTAACTTTTTTATTGTTCCACAAGCTCTCCGCCTGTTAACTCAATATGTCCTTCTCCCCAGTTACACATTGCATCAAGAATCGGGCGAAGTGACCATCCGTAATCTGTTAAAGAATATACAACCTTAGGGGGCACTTGATCAAAAACAGTGCGGTTTACAACCCCATCCGCTTCAAGTTCGCGAAGCTGCTGAGTCAGCATTTTTTGCGTAATCCCAGGCATAAGGCGTTTAAGCTCGCTGGTACGCTTTTCACCTTTAATTAAATGACACATGATTACAACTTTCCACTTCCCGCCAATCACATCTAATGTAGCTTCTACCGGAATATTGTAAGCCAACTTCATTCCCCCTCTTTTTGATAGGAACTAAAAAGTACCTACATTACTTTGAAGTGCGTACTATTCATTTCGAATCATGCCATCCATAATAGCATAAGGAAGCATAAAACAAAATGGTGAAATTGACTATAGGTTACTTTTTAGTGCCTGCATTACTTTAAAGTACGTACTGTTCACTATGTTTGACATGCTCCATAATATCTATCATAAGATTGATTGGCCAAGGCGCCTGGCTATGCTTTCTTAACTGCTATTACATTAATAAGGAGGATTCATTGCTAATGAATTCAATTGCATTAAATAGACAAAAAGAAACAGGCGGCACTCCAGCCCTTTTTGCACTGGCAATCAGCGCATTCGGCATAGGGACCACAGAGTTTGTCCCTGTAGGGCTTTTATCTACTATATCAGGTGATTTGGGAATTTCCATTACATTGGCCGGTTTATTGATTTCCGGTTATGCCATGGGAGTTGCCATTGGTGCGCCTATACTAACTGCTTTGACCAGTAAAATGAACAGAAAGTCTTTGCTTATGTCATTAATGGTTTTATTTATCATTGGAAATTCTGTCGCAGCCATGTCTTCGTCTTTTGCTCTTTTGCTGACTGCGCGTTTTATAACAGCTTTTTCACACGGCATCTTTTTCTCAATTGGTTCGACCATAGCTGCTGATTTAGTACCTGAAAATAACGAGCCAGTGCGATCGCTTTTATGTTCACCGGTTTGACTGTCGCAACCGTGACAGGTGTACCGCTCGGAACGTTTATTGGACAGATATTTGGCTGGAGAGCCACCTTCTGGGGAGTGGCCTTTCTGGGGATAATTGGAATTATCGCCAGTGCCATACTGATTCCGGCAAATCTTAAACAAGCACCAGCTTCCAAGTTTAGTGAACAGCTGAAAATTTTAAACAGCGGAAAATTACTTTTAGCATTTAGCATTACTGCACTCGGGTACGGAGGAACATTTGTAGCTTTTACCTATCTGACACCCCTTCTCGAAGATGTAACAGGATTTAGCGCAAAATGGGTCAGCTTTATTCTGCTTGCTTACGGCGTGGCCGTGGCGATTGGCAATGTTCTTGGGGGTAAAGCTTCTGATAAAGATCCATTAAAAGCGTTATTTTGGATGTTTACTCTGCAAGCCATTATTTTAGGCCTTCTCACTTTTGCAGCACCTTTTAAAATTCTTGGGCTTATTGCTATTTTTCTAATGGGCTTATTTGCTTTCATGAATGTGCCAGGCCTTCAAATTCTGGTGGTAAACCTGGCTGAGAAATATGTTCCTTCAGCTGTCAATGTGGCTTCCGCATTAAATATCGCAGCTTTTAATATCGGGATTGCTATCGGCTCATTTGCTGGCGGACTGATCGTCGACTCTATCGGCTTAATTCACACACCGTGGATTGGCGGAGTAATGGTGCTTGGGGCCGTGTTGCTTACTGGATGGCTAAAAAAACTTGAGAAACAAACTTAACTAATTAAGGAGTGTCTTATATGAATAATCTATCTTTATCAAGTACTGCAGCACTTGCAAATGGAGTTAAAATGCCCAGGATTGGCCTTGGTGTATTTAAGGTGGAAAAGGAAGAAGAACTAATAACCGCTGTTAAAGCAGCTATTGAGATTGGATATAGAAGCATCGACACAGCTTCCATCTACGGCAACGAGGAATGGGTGGGAGAAGCCATCCGCCTTTCTGGCTTTAATAGAGAAGAGCTTTTTATCACTTCAAAAGTGTGGAATTCCGACCAGGGCTATGAAGCAACTCTTAAGGCGTTTAACACCACAATGGAAAAAATGGGACTTGAATATCTTGACCTTTATTTGATCCATTGGCCTGTTGAGGGGAAATACACAGAAACTTGGAGAGCACTGGAAGATTTATATAAAGAAGGTAAAATCAAAGCGATTGGCGTCAGCAACTTTCAGATCAGCCATTTAGAAAATCTATTGAAAACAGCTGAAATCAAACCAATGATTAATCAAATTGAATTGCACCCGAAATTGGCTCAAACTGAACTTCGTGACTTTGCTGCCAAACATGATATGCACATTGAAGCGTGGGCTCCACTTATGCAAGGCGGATTATTTGAAAATGGGATTCTGAAGGAACTTTCTGAAAAATATGGAAAAACCATTGCGCAAATTGTCCTGAGGTGGCACCTGCAAAACGGCATTATTGCCATTCCTAAGTCAACAAAACCTCATCGCATCAAAGAAAATGCAGATTTATTTGATTTTGAACTATCTCACCAAGACATGGAATTGATTAATTCCTTAGATGAACATTTACGCGTTGGACCAGATCCTGACAACTTTGATTTCTAAATATATCGAGACGAGGAGCAGCAGGCTCCTCGTTTCTTCTTATTAACACGATCAGATAACTAAATAAAACAGCCCCTAATGAACAAGATAAGAAGAAACAAGTTAATCCATTGAGACAAAGGGGGTTCATGCACAATGATTTTTCTTATTTACCTCGTGATCAATATATCCGTATTGTTGGTTTTTATTAAACTAAAGAAACATCTGCATATATTGGAAACCCTCATCTATTGGATGTTAAGCTCCTATCTTTTTCAAAATTTTTCAGCCCTATGCTATATGAACTTCAAAACTCTCATCATTCCGGAACAACTGAGTTATGAATTCGCCCATTTCCTTAATCGAATTTTGCTTTTCCCTGCATTCATGGTCCTCTTTTTGAACTATTTTCTTATCCAGAAAACATACAAGAGAAAGCTCCTTTTAATAATCTTTTTTATCTTGATCTTAGGCGGGCTGGAATGGCTTGGGCATACAACTGGAGTGCTGATTCATATCAATTGGAAAATTTGGTGGTCATTTACTTTTTGGCTGCTGTCACTACTGATTTTAATCGGCTTTATGAATTTTTTCCGGAAGATACTATATAGAGGAGTCTAGGCTGTATGAATGTAACATTTGATTGGAATGAATGGTTCTTTATTTTGACTTCTGCGATTGTAATACTCTTATTTCTGCCGATCCGAAAGTACTTTCCTCCAGTTTTAGTTATAATCATATGGGTTTATAACCTTGCATTGGTTGCGACCATTGATTACTTTCTGCTGGCCACGCCTTTTCGGATGTATATATTTGGTGACAACCCTACTTATGAACTATCGGGAGCCCTTTTTCATTTTTTCATGTATCCCTGTTCCGCTCTGATTTTTTTATTTGGCTATGACCGCTGGGAACTCTATGGCAAGAAGTCTATTTGGTACATACTGGGCTGGAGTGCATTTTCCATATTCTTTGAATGGCTTACTGTTAAAAATCATGCACTCATCTATACAGGATGGAAACTGGTCTATTCAATCCCGGTTTATCCGGCAGCGGCTGTCTTGCTCATTATTGTGTTTCGTTTTGCAAAAAAGAGACTTATGGATCCGGAGCTTGAAGGTTCATCCAAGATATATTGAAAAAAGCAAGGTCTCCCCCTGCTTTTTTCAATTTATGTAATTGCTTTTAAAAGCGGCAATGTAATCTCTATTAAAGTACCTTCACCAATCTTGCTTTTATATACGATGCTTCCATGATGCTGCTTAATGATCTTATGGCAAATCATAAGTCCCAGGCCAGTCCCTTTTTCTTTTAATGTATAAAAAGGTTCACCCAGTCTCGGCAGAAATTCGTCAGGTATTCCGCACCCCTGATCCTGAAAAGAGACAATACATCCCCCGTCATTATTACTCTTGAGGGAAATCTCAATATCCCCTCCGTTACCCATAGCCTCCATGGCGTTTTTTAAGATATTCAAAAAAACCTGCTTGATTTGGTTTTTTTCACATAATATCAAAAAATCACCATAAGCAATATTCAGCTTGAACTGGATACCGTTCATATTTGCCTGAGGGGATAATAACTCGACTGTCTTTACTATAATATCCTTTAAATCCGCAGTATCCATTTGTATTGCCTGCGGTTTTCCAAGCGTAAGCATTTCAGTGGTGATATTTTCAATGCGTTCCAGCTCACTGAGCAGCAATTCATTAATTTGGGTATTGTCGCTTCTATAAAGCTGCAGGAACCCTTTGATGGTTGTAAGCGGGTTTCTGATTTCATGGGCAACCCCCGCTGCGAGCTCCCCGACAATTGATAATTTCTCAGACTGCAAAAGAAATTCCTCCGCTTTCTTCCGTTCAGAAATATCCCTGCTGATCATGACAACATGCTCGATTACACCATTTTCACCCTCAACCGGCATACACCGTGACTCAAATTCAATCCAATGGCCATCTCTGTGTTTTAGCCGGAACTCCATTGCCATTCTCTCATTATTTTCGAATATCCTTTGCATGCCTGCCTGAAAATTTTCTGCTTCATCAGGATGAATAACAATATCTACTTCCATCTTTTGCAGTTCCGGCACTTCATATCCTAAAACAAACTCATGAGACGGAGATAGATAACTCAAACTGCGATCTCTGTCCATGACAGCGATAAGGTCTGAAGTATTCTCAGCGATTAGCCGGTATTTAGACTCACTTTCTTCCAGCGTCTTTTCCATCTGCTTTTTTGCTGTGATGATTCGAATCAGCCTTTCAAAGGATTCAATCAGCAAGCTTCCAACAATGACACCAAGTCCCACAAACAGAAGATATTGCAGATGAAAAATCAGGCTGTCCCTAAAAACGTTAAAAATGACCGGTACCGTAATAATATAAATGATACAATACACACCATATAATATGGCCGTTTTTCTAACTGCCTTATGGTGCTGGGTATATCTATGTATGACAGTAAAAGCAATCAAAATAAGCAGTACTCCTATTACGGCAGGCAGCCAATTCTCACTGACTGCAAGCCTTGTGGCAAGAGCAATAATTGCGGTAATAACCCCTGCTCCCGGCCCCAAATAGGAAAATGCCAAAATCAGAATGGCATAGCGAATATCATAGGAATAACCCTGCTCGTTAAAAGATAAACCCACAAGAATGACAGAAATAATTCCTGCATATATGCCGCCCAAAAGATGCAGGTCCTTAAGCGGTTTATGACTGATAAACGAGCGGAGAATTAAAGGTACACTGACCAGTAATGAAAAAATGGAGAGATTGACAATGTAGTCTAATAGTATCAAGGAGGCTCCCACCTATATTGAGAAATTCTTAATATTCTTTCTTTATCATAAACCAGCGGTGATGACCTTTCCACTACTATTTTAAGACCCGCAAAAGGAAATGTAAAAAAGCCAATCCATGGAAGGATAGGCCCTTTTTCGTTACACTATCTTCACAAACCCCGATTTCAGCTTCATGGCGCCAAAACCTTCAATCTTACAGTCAATATCATGATCACCGTCCACAAGACGAATATTTTTCACCCTGGTTCCAATCTTAATGACTGAAGAGGTGCCTTTCACTTTAAGATCTTTAATGACGGATACCGTATCTCCATCAATTAGTACATTTCCATTAGAATCCTTAAACACCTTTTCCTTCTCAAGACTGTTGATTTCAGATTCAGCTGCCAACTCATGTGCACACAAAGGACATACAAAGAGCAGCCCGTCCTCGTACGTATACTCTGAACTGCATTTCGGACAATTTGGCAAGCTAGACATTTCGTTTTCCTCCATTGTTCAGCATTTTTTTCCGTTTAACCATGAATACGAATATCATGATTGCCGCTATAATAACGAATGCGATAACAGTATATAAAATATATGTTGGATCTTCATTCACATCCTGTGGAATAAACCGATTGGCAATAGGTCCCATAGATATAAACAGGGGAATTATAATCGTAAACCATGTTTTTGTATAAATAGCAGAAACAATAAATATAACCGCACAAACAGCCACAATTACATTATTCTGAAAGGGCGTTGCTGTAAAGACTGGTTCAAACCCCTGTTTCTGATTCCAAAGTAAAACCATAACCAAAATACCTGTCACAGCAACACCAGTTCCTAAAAGAAGAACTGCACTCCACTTGGAATGAAGAAATTTAGGAAGCACTCTGAAAATCAGAACACTATAAGCCCCGACTGCAATTACTCCTGCGATAATAGCGATCCAAAGTGTACCTTTGGATAAAGAAAAGTTCCCTTCAATTGCAGGACCTATGCTGACATAAGCACCCAGCATAAGAATCATCAGCGGCACCAGCCCCGCCATCTGACGATAATCGGTAGTCATTGATTCCCCAATGCTTTTCATATATTGCTTTGGGCTGTCCCCGATAATATGAGATACATCTTTCCCATCGGCTTCAGCTTCCATTAAATGCACTTCAAGCTCTTCTGTAATTTCATTTATTTCATTATCGTTTTTCCCTTTTGACATCAGGTAAAAACGAAGCTCTGTCAAAAACTGTTCAGACTCTTTTGAGACCATTCTTCATATCCCCCTTTTATTCAATACATTGTCAACAGATGAACTTACCTGTTCCCAGCGCCCGATAAACATCACCAGCTCCTGCTCGCCCTTTTCAGTTAATGTGTAATATTTTCGTTTAGGTCCGGCAGTTGACTTTCGCAATGTGGCACTGATCAGCCCTTCTTTTTGCATACGCAGAAGCAGCGGATAAATAGTGCCTTCGCTCAATGAGCGAAATCCATATGACTCCAATTTCGCCGCCAATTCATATCCATATATCTCTCCTTCTTTAATTATGGCTAGCAAACAACCGTCAAGAATCCCTTTTAACATTTGCGTCGTATCTGACATTCACCTTACTCCTTCCACTACCTTGTATTACATGATAATTACCTGCTGTTAAATACCTTGCAATACAAGATATACTTTAAATATAAACCACACTATATTGTAATGCAAGGTATTTTTATAAAAATAGGGAATTTTTTACTTATTCAATCAAACGTTTGATTAATCAATTTTTACTGTCATATCGATTGTTTCCAGTCAAAGAGGGAATAATAATTTAATGTGGACCAGCCACTGCTTACTTATGCTTAATCACATTCTCAATTATAAACTTAAATCTCATATTAGTTGAGATTGGTACAGGCAAAAAAAGGGTAATAATGATAAGAAAGAGTTATACTGTTGTTAACAGAATCAAGTCTGCTTTTAAAGTTCCATTCCGTACTGATTTCACCTTTAATAAAAGCGGAATTTATAAAGGCTTATTATCTTGGCATTTAATATTTCCGCCATCCAGCCGAAAAGGGGCAAATTTCACAGCTTTTCCCTTGACAAAAAAATCATCGTATATGATAATTATTACCGAATTAGAATTATTATTAAATAGTTCGCTATTTAATTAATAATCATATCACTCAACCACTTTAAGGAGGAATTTAATCATGGCATTAATCGGTTCAGAAGTACTACCATTCGCAGCAAAAGCTTACCATAACGGTGATTTCATCGACGTTACTGAAGAAAACTTCAAAGGAAAGTGGAGCGTAGTATGCTTCTACCCTGCAGATTTCACATTCGTATGCCCAACTGAATTAGAAGACCTTCAAAATGAATATGCAACTTTAAAAGATATGGGCGCAGAAGTTTATTCTGTATCAACTGATACTCACTTCACTCATAAAGCGTGGCACGATAACTCAGAAACAATCAATAAGATTGAATACGTTATGATTGGTGACCCTAACCAAAGAATTTCCCGCAACTTCGAAGTTCTGAACGAAGAAGATGGACTTGCAGAACGCGGAACATTCATCATCGATCCGGATGGCATCATCCAAACTGTTGAAATCAACGCTGGCGGAATTGGCCGTGACGCAAGCCAGGTTGTAAGCAAGCTTAAAGCAGCTCAATATGTACGCAACAACCCAGGTGAAGTTTGCCCGGCTAAGTGGAAAGAAGGATCTGAAACACTTAAGCCAAGCCTTGATCTAGTAGGTAAAATCTAAGGAGCACGATAATCATGTTACTTGATGCAGATATAAAAGCACAATTAGCTCAATATCTTCAGATGATGGAGGGTGACATCCTTCTAAAAGTCAGCGCTGGATCAGACAAAGTATCCAGTGACATGCTGGCTTTAGTAGATGAGCTGGCCAATATGTCCTCCCACATTAAAGTTGAGCGCACTGAATTACAAAGGACGCCAAGCTTTAGTGTAAATCGTCCAGGTGAAGATACTGGCATTACCTTTGCAGGCATTCCTCTTGGACATGAATTTACTTCCTTAGTGCTTGCTCTGCTTCAAGTTAGCGGAAGAGCACCTAAGGTTGACCAGAAAGTCATCGACCAGGTGAAGAAGATTGAGGGCGAATATCGTTTTGAAACTTATGTCAGCTTAAGCTGCCACAACTGCCCTGATGTAGTCCAGGCTCTTAACGTCATGAGTGTTCTTAACCCTAATATTTCGCACACTATGATTGATGGTGCTGCTTACAAAGAAGAAGTAGATGCTAAAGAAATCATGGCAGTGCCGACAGTTCTTTTAAATGGCGAATCATTCGGCAGCGGCCGTATGTCCCTTGAAGAAATTCTGGCGAAAATAGGGACAGGCCCTGACGCATCAGAATTTGCAGATAAGGATCCTTATGATGTGCTTGTCATTGGCGGCGGCCCTGCTGGATCTAGTGCTGCCATCTATGCAGCACGCAAAGGTATCCGCACCGGCATCGTTGCTGAACGCTTTGGCGGCCAGGTCATGGATACTTTAGGCATCGAAAACTTCATTAGTGTGAAGCACACAGAAGGACCTAAGCTTGTTGCAAGCCTTGAAGAACACGTGAAAGATTATGGCATCGATGTCATGAATCTGCAGCGTGCCAAGAGACTTGAAAAGAAGGACCTTGTTGAAATCGAACTTGAAAACGGTGCTGTTTTGAAAAGTAAATCAGTCATCCTTTCAACTGGTGCACGCTGGAGAAACGTCAACGTGCCAGGCGAAGCAGAATTCAAAAACAAAGGGGTCGCTTACTGCCCTCACTGTGATGGACCATTATTTGAAGGCAAAGATGTAGCTGTTATCGGCGGAGGCAACTCCGGTGTTGAAGCAGCGATTGACCTTGCAGGGATTGTTAACCATGTAACGGTTATCGAATTCAATCCTGAATTGAAAGCAGATGCCGTTCTGCAGGAACGTCTGAACAGCCTTCCAAACGTAACGGTTGTCACAAATGCCCAGACAACTGAAATTACCGGAACTGACAAAGTTAACGGTATTTCATACATGGATCGTGAAACAGAAAAAACACATCATGTTGAACTGCAAGGTGTGTTCGTCCAAATCGGCCTGGTTCCTAACACGGATTGGTTAGGCGACCAGATCGAGCGTACCCGCTTCGGCGAAATCGTTGTAGACAAGCACGGTGCCACAAACATCCCTGGCGTATTTGCTGCAGGAGACTGTACAGACAGTGCCTACAAGCAAATAATTATCTCCATGGGATCCGGCGCTACTGCAGCTCTTGGTGCGTTTGACTATTTGATCCGAAATTAATTTTCAACCTAAAACCGCTTACTGCATTTGCAGGAGCGGTTTTTTCACACTCAAAAAAGTGCTTATTCCCGCACATTTTATACAGCGGAGAACAAGCACTTTAAGATTCATATAAAAAACCACTATTTAGAAATTAATAAACTAGTTTACTGTCTAATAAACCACACATTAATAAACCATTTAATATACCATCTTCATCATGTGAATTAGTTACATATCTCGCCGCCTTTTTAACATTATCTAAAGCATTCCCCATTGCAATAGGATGCTCAACCAACTGGAACATTTCCAGGTCATTTAATCCATCGCCAAAGGCATATGTTGATTCTCTTGGTATGCTTTTTGACGTGAGCAGCCTCTCAATTCCGGTTGCTTTAGAAGTACCAGCAGGATAAATATCACAGCCAAACGGAGAGTTCCTCACAAATTGGAAGTAAGGAAAACGCTCCTGATAATAGGCTTCTTCCCCTACTTCACAGAATATCAGCATTTGATGAATGGTCTCATTTAAGTATAGGCGATCATCTATTGGCGGATATACACCGCCAACCCGTTCATAGTTCTTTGTAATTAAATCTGAATTCCCGCCAGTAACCGTTATGTTTTCCGCATTGTAAAAAGCCAATTCATGTCCGTTTCGAAAAGAGCCTTCATGCAATGCCTTTACTTCATTAACATCTAATGGGTTCTCATATATTATTTCACCCTCATAAATAACATATTGGCCATTCATAGCTACACAGGATCGTATTCCTGTTTCCTCCATAACATATCCTATTTCCATTATCGTTCTTCCTGTAGCAATAACAGGCTCTACCCCTTGCTCTCGAATCCTATGAATCGCCTCAATTGAACTGCCTGCTACTTTTAAATCACTTGTTAAAAGTGTTCCGTCCAAATCAAAGAATACTATTTTTTTCTCCACCATTTTCCCCCTGCTTTCTTTTTAAGAATGGATTAAATCGATTCCATAGGCTTTCTGCCATTCTTCTTTAAAAACTTTAACGTCAGAAGCTGTAGCAGGAAAAGCAATGAATTTCTCAATGAGTTCCGGGCTGGCCGTAATTGTTTCTGCGCCAGCCAGGCAAACATCATGAATTTGCTGGACATTCTTAAAGCTTGCTGCGAGAATTTCTGTTGACAGCTGGTAGCTTTCAAATAATTGAGCAATCTCTGATACTGTGTTTACGCCGCTGCCTGTTAAATTATCAATCCTGTTCACATAAGGCGCCACATACTTAGCCCCCGCCAATGCAGCCATAAGTGCCTGAAATGAAGTATAGATCGTTGTTGCCAATACTGGGATCTTTTCTTCAGACAATATTTTAATTGCCTTAAGGCCTTCCTCTGTTACAGGAATTTTCACTGCTAGTTTTCCAGTTAATTCACTCATAATAAAATTAGCTTCTTCAATCATTTCTTCAGCAGTATCACCGACTAACTGCACAAATAATTCTTTCTCCTCGCCAATTACTGCTCTAATTCCTTTTAGCAATTCCAAGAAAGGACGATCTTCTTTTACAAGAATAGATGGGTTCGTTGTAACCCCTGAAATCGGATAATATTCATTTAGATGACGTATTTGCTCAATATTTGCGGAATCAATATATAGTCTCATTTTAGTCCTCCTCAAAAAATAGAGACTTAACCTTTTTAGATTAAGCCTCATTGTTTGTACGTCAGCAGAGGTTAATCATCTGCTTCATTATTCGCTGACAATCTTTAATTCAGTATTTAGATCAATAGGAGGAATTTCTTTACTTTCTAAATACAAGGTTCCTGGAAGCTCAGCCTCTTTCATGCCATCAAACCTTAAGGTAATATGGCCAAGTGTAGTAAGGTTACGCTGTACAAGATTACCGACGGCTGTAATTTCAAATGCTTCATTATCTATAAGCAGCTTTTGGCCCTCTTTAATTTCACCGTCTGTATTTACGACATCGATGTTGTAGCAAAAGTCCTTTAGATCCTGGGGAGCCTCATTCCCGAATAAAATAAACATTTTTTCTTCTAGAAATGTGTTTGCAAATGGACCAACATTTTTGATTTTGTTTTCATAAATCTTTTTCATAGCATTAGCATCAACGAGGAGTTGTGCTTGAACGCCTCCTTCTACTTCTAATTTGGTATAGTAATAGAACTTCTTTTTATTCGTATAATCCGAAGCTTGCCAGCCAGGCTACGAACACCCTCGGGACACCTATTAAGAAACGAGAATACAAAACAGATGGCACACCAACTTCTACTGTCTCTGGTTCAGCATCTGCCAGCCCTAAACCTACTGGAATAAAGTCACAGGCATTTTGAGTGTTAATAGCAAACAATGCTGGAAGAGCAAGGTTTGGCGGGATATTGCCTTTACCAATTTCAACCCCAATTAATGTACCAATAACCTGTGCGATAACCGCACCTGGTCCGAGTAATGGAGATAAGAATGGAAGCGAACAAATAAAACCGATCAATAGCAGTCCCCAAATGTTTCCTGCTAAAGGTGCCATGACATCAGCAAACACATTTCCAATTCCCGATCCCTGGATAATTCCAATTAATAGGGATACAAAGGCCATGAATGGTATGATGGTATTGATCATTGTTTGAACCGCATCACGTGCAGCCTGATAGAAAGTATTTATTACTTTTCCGGCACCTAAGCCAAACTTAGTTATAATGCTCTTATTTTTATTGGCAGCCAGCGTTTGGGAAATCTTTTTATCTGTGCTGTACTTATATTCTTTTTCCGGCTCAGGAAGCTTTTCTGCCGCTGCAGCTACATGCACTTCTGCATCATCCGCAGGTTCAATTTGATCTTTCCCAACAGAAGATACATAAATATCTTCAGTGATAAATTTAGCCAAAGGGCCTGTTTTGCCTGTCGGCATAATATTAATCGTTGGAATGCGTTTTTGCGGATAAATTCCGCAGCGCAGGGTACCGCCGCAGTCAATAATGGCAACCATGATTTCCTCATCTGGTACAGAGGTTTGGAACCCATTCACAGGCTCAGCACCTGTTAACTCTGCAATTTTCTCAACAATATCAGGCTCTGAACCACCGCCTGTAATATAGACAATTTTATTTCTTTTATCTGTAGGAGTAATCGTCAGCGGACCTCCGAACCCTCCACTGCCTTTTACAACTTTAATAGAACGATATTCAGCCATATCCTTAACCCCCTCAAAATCCTAGTGATTTAACTTAACTTCTGTTTTCAATTTAATTCCCTGCTGTTTTTCAACCATTTTTGTTGTGAAGTCCGTAATCCATCCTGCAAAGAAATTCATGACAAGACCAACCAGGAGGTAACGGACAGCCAATTCTGCTGTACTGAAACCAAGTGTTTCAATTCCTGCTGCAATACCGAGGAAGATAAATAGTTCACCAGGGTTGATATGCGGGAACAAACCATTGCTTGTATGACAGAAATAAGCTCCAGATGCATAGTAGCTTGGCTTATATTTTTCAGGTAAAAAACGCCCCAATGATAATGCCATCGGATTACCAAGCATAAAGGAACCAACAAACGGAAGAACCATATATCTTAATAGCGGGTTTTTCGATGATGCTTTTGCCAGCCTGTTAATTCGTTTCTCTCCAATAATTTGAATCAGCGTATTCATAGCCACTATTAAAAGTAATACAACTGGGACAATGCCGGTCATCCATGAAATGAAAACATCAGCGCCAGTTTGAAATAATTTCATAAAGCCTTCAGCAAATTTAATGATAAAATCCATTACCTTTCACCTCTTATTATTTTTTTATAGCAACAGTACGTTCAGCCTTCAGCATCATGTTCTTAAAAAGACTATTCTTTTCAGGAATGACTCCTCCGCTCATGATCGTCTTGTAATTGGATACTGCATCGAGGATGGCTTGCTTCAAGAGCTTATTGCAATGGACCAAATCCTCCTCTTTTAACGTTCTGATGTTCTTATCTTCAAAACCTGGCAAGTCCTTAACCTTTGCCATGATGGTAACTCCTTGCATTTTTTGGGCCTTTAAGATTCTTCCGCTATTTGAAACGGCAAAAAGGACAATGGTTCCCGCTCTAAACTTCCCAGGTTTCTTGCCAATGGCAACTTTGCCTATTCTTCTCAGCTCCGCATAGGAATTTGAAAAATGCTTTATTTGCAGAAACCCAAGTCCCATTTGAACCAGAAATGCCCCTGCGATAAAAATCATGATTACTAGAATATTCATTGGTTTTCACTTCCTAACATTTGATTCAGTTATTACCTGCTTGCATAAATCAGGCATTTGCCTAATTCTTCATAGCTGGATGAGTGTGCCATCTGATCGATCAGCTGATCGTCAGCTGCAATCCTTATGATTTCGTCATAAATTTTGACTAAGAGGCTCGCATCATAATCTGTTTGCTTTGGAATCCCTAATAAAAAGACCAGTTTAATTTCTTTTCCGTCAGCCAGGACGTTTTCCGGAAAGACCCCCAGCGACAGTTCAATTTTGTCTGTTGCGGTATTACTGGTGTGAGGCAAAGCTATGTACCGGTCAAATACCATCGAACCTTTAGCTTCCCTATCTGTTAATCTTTCTTTAAATCCCGCATCTAAGTATCCTTTATCCACTAAATGATCAACCATGTTCATCACATTTTCTTGATAGCTTTTGCGGCTGTCCAAGTGAAAAAACTTATCTTTATTAATTAACAGCTTCACGAGTGAATTATGCTGGCCCTCATCTTTAAGCTTAAATTTTTGCAGATAGGTCACTTTTTCAATTTGTTTTGAAACACTACTTTCATTGAATATTTCGTCAATCATAATGATTGGAGCATCGGTTTCAAATCCAAGCTTTACCGTTGTAAAAACAATATTGTAATGATCCAATAACTCTTTCGAAGCATCTGACTCAGCAAAAAGATCGATTTGAGTATTGGGATTTAAGACACGCTGAAGCTGTATCGCCACCAGATTGGCTGTTCCCCGGCCTGTGCCGCAGATGACAGCAACCTTCTGCAATCGTTTGGTTTTTACATCATTTTGAGTAATAAACACCCCAAAATAAAAGGCTATATATCCAAGTTCATCCTCTGAAACGTTTACCCCATATTCGTTTTCAATTACTTGACCAGCAATTTCTGCCATTTTATAGGCAACAGGATACTTCTCTTTCACATCTGCAAGCAGCGGATTATTGATTCGAATATTAAACATGAGGCGATTTAACATAAACGTTAAATGATATTGCAGATCTTTAAAAAACTCTTCATTTTCCAAAATGATGTCCTTTTCAAATCCCAGCTGTTCCATAATTAAGTTTAGAAGATTTTTTATTTCATCCGTAATGTTGATATCTGCCATGCTTCGAGTATTCGTCGGTGTCCTTCTTCCTGCAATTGGTATCGTAATGAACTGGATTTCCCGCTGCGGAATTTTGATTGGAAGCTGTTTTTCTATTGCCTCCGCTATCTCCTGGGCGAGCTGATAATCCTTAGTGTTCAATAATCGATTGTGCTTATCGCTCATCTTCTCAATAGAATGGCCTTTTAAAAATCGATCCAGCATGACAATAATGGATTTCATTAACCTGTCTTGTGTGGACGATTCAAAATCATGCTGCTGAGAGATCCTTGCTACTTGTTCTTTAATATCCTCATCAAGGGGATATTCGCTATATAGGTAGTCATACACGTTATCAAGAATAAAAAAGCGCAGATCCAGCTCACTGCCGGTTAGGTACATTCCGCTGTTTTGTTTACCGCGGATGGATAGATTGTATGTTTCTAATGAAACTGCAGCTCTTTTTAATTCATTTACAAGCGTTGTCTTACCTATATTCATTGCAAATGCTAATTCATCGAGTGTATTCGTTTCATCGCTGTTTATTAAATGATCAATAATAAAAGCAATCCGGCGCTGTGGTGAATCCAGCATAGCTTTGTCTGATTTAAATTTTCCGATAAAGTCTTCAAACAACTGATCATCCTTAATATCCAGCCAGTAGCCTTTTCCTCTTTCATTCTCTAATACAGCAATGCCGTCTAAGTCACTATTAAGCTGCTTAATATAATTGCGGATAGTTCGGGTGCTTACTCCGATTTTCTCTGCCAGATAATCTAACGGACAATATGTTTTTTTCCTGACAAGCTCAATGATTTGAAAGACTCTTTCATCTATACTTACATCAGTCATGTGATCACCACCTCCTCCGTTAAAATGAATGGCATAAATTATATCAGAATAATTTAAATAATGTTATATATTTTTAGAAGGTTTCCGATATCCTCTATTCATTTGATCTGCTTTTATCATCATTTGTATTATCCCCTGGATTTGCCTCCGGAAATATTGAAAGTTGTTCCGGTTACATAACTTGAACGGTCTGAAGCCAGGTAAGAGACTAAATCACCAACCTCTTTAAGCTGACCCTCACGCCCCAATGGAATTGACTTGCTATAATCAGTGTTCAATCCATCGACTGTAACTCCCCTTGTGTAAGCTAAAGCCTTTTCATACGCTGGCGTTCTTAAACCTGTTGTTTCCAAAATTCCAGGAGCAACAGCTACAACACGGATATTAAACTTACCCAGTTCCTTTGCCCATGCACGAGTAAATGAAATGATGGCACCCTTTGTTGCAGAGTAGCAGCTTTGTCCGGCTGAACCTTCTTGTCCAGCTTCTGAAGCGATATTAATAATAACTCCCTTGTTTTCCTTTACCATTTCTTTAGCAGCTGCCTGTGAACAAAGATATGGACCTTTTTGATTAACAGCCACCATAAGATCAAAATCTTTCTCACTCAGCTCATATTCCGGCCTTTCTCCAGCGGCATCGACCAGCAGGCGGGGTAAGTTAATACCGGCATTATTGACAAGGATATCCACTGAACCAAATAAATCGACGGTTTGGGCTACCATTTGATCAACGCTTTCTTTTTTCGTGACATCACATTTAATAAAATACGAACCATTTGCCTGCTGTCCATTTTCCCCATTTATATCCGAGACGACAACTTTAGCTCCGTTCTTAATCAGCTCTTCTGTAATTTGCAGGCCGATGCCAGAGGCACCGCCCGTTACGATTGCGACTTTTCCTTCCAATTCAAGCCAAGAACCACTCATATTTTTCTCCTCCCAATCCCTATTATGTAAAGCGGTTTCATTTATGGTTTAAGTATAGGTACATGGAAGGATAAGATTAATACACTCTTTTTCACCCTAAAGTGAAAACGGTTGCTATAATTAAATTTAAGTACACTGTAAATTAAAAAAGGACACTGCCAAAACAGCATCCCACCCTTCATTTAATTCACCGCCATCCTCTCCAGCGGCCCATTTTCATCAATTATATCCTGCAGATCATAAACGGATATAGGAAACATTGGGAATCCATACGCATAAGGCGTGATTTCATATAATTGGAAATAGACAACAAGCGCTTTATCTGCAATGTAAAAATCCTGGTCTGGTTTAATTGCAGTAAAATCAATCAGGAGCGGGATGTCTCTTTCTTTGATTTGCACAGCAATCAAATCAGAAAGCCGTTTTACATAGTCGCTTCCCGGCTTAAATAAATCCTTAAGTGCCGCCTGCTTTCCCTTCTGAAGATCAAACGTCAGTGATTTTATAACTGTCATTCCATGGGCAGCATGGTAATGATACACATAGTTGCTCAAAGACAAACTCAGCACATCCCGCTGATTATTTTTAATCTCATAATATCCATACAAATCCACAACGGTTGTATCCATATTGCCTGTCTGTTCGTTAATGAGCTGCTGGTTTTGCCTGATAATGGTATTGTTTATAGATTCCTGGAGCTGCTTATTCTGCATGCCTGATACACGGGGATAATAAACGACTTTGGTGGGCCCGGTGCTGATTGTCATCGTTTTGATGCCTACCGGAAAGTTGATTGCCACGGCCATCCATCCTTTTTGTTTTTTAACACATCCTATTCATCGGATTGGCATTAAGGTGCATAACAGGTAAATGGAAGTTTCAATGGTATATAATGATATCGATATATAAGAGACAGGAGCACATAAAATGGATAAAAAGCAAACCAGCCTAAAACCATTCATTTCACTCATACTATCAACCAAAATTCCAAAAACTGCCCTCATCATTGGTTTAACAGCGAGCATTTTAACCACCCTGACCGGCCTGGTGGTTCCACTGCTGACCAAAAACCTGGTGGACGGTTTTTCAGTTGAATCTTTAAGCGTTCCGCTCATCATCGCAATCGGGGCAGCCTTTATCCTCCAGGCGATTATCAGCGGGATTTCCATATACCTGCTGAGCTATGTGGGACAAAAAGTGGTAGCGCGGCTCCGGGACAGGATGTGGATGAAGCTCATAAGGCTGCCGGTCCGCTATTTTGATCAGCAATCCAGCGGCCAGACTGTCAGCCGCGTAGTTAATGATACCAGCATAGTCAGGGAGCTGATTACCAATCACTTTCCGCAATTCATTACCGGGATTATCAGTATTATTGGTGCAATTATCATCCTGCTTGTGATGGACTGGAAAATGACACTGCTGATGCTCACTTCTGTTCCTATTACACTGGCAATTATGATTCCGCTTGGCCGAAAGATGGCAAAAATATCCCGGGGCCTTCAAGATGAAACGGCCATCTTTACCGGAAACATTACCCAGACACTCGGTGAAATCCGCTTAATGAAGTCTTCTGCTGCAGAGCAAAATGAAGAAGAAAAAGGTTTGGATGGCATCGGCAAACTGCTTGGCTACGGTTTGCGGGAAGCACGCATTTTTGCCCTCATTGGCCCGACGATGTACCTGATCATGATGGTGGTCATCGTCATGATCATCGCTTATGGAGGCATGCGTGTGGCCAGTGGAACGATGTCAACAGGTTCTCTTGTAGCCTTTTTGCTGTATTTGTTCCAGATTATTATGCCAATCACTTCATTTGCGATGTTTTTTACACAGCTGCAAAAAGCGAAAGGCGCGACAGAACGGATCATAGAAATCTTAGAAGAGCCATTGGAGGATGGACAGGACGGCATCGAGATGGATATCAGCGGCAAGCCGATTATTATCCAAAACGTTTCTTTCTCCTATAGTGCAGATGAGAGTGTCCTGGAAAATATCTCACTCGAAGCACAGCCAGGACAGATGATTGCATTAGCAGGTCCCAGCGGAAGCGGAAAAACCACTCTGTTTGGATTGCTTGAGAGATTTTACGAGCCAGCTGAAGGTGAAATTAAAATTGGCCTTACACCCATCCAGCAGATATCGCTTAAATCCTGGCGCAGTCAAATCGGTTATGTTTCACAGGAAAGTGCAATGATGGCAGGTACAATCCGCGAGAATTTATGCTATGGACTGGAAAATCCCGAAAACATTCCGGATAAGGAATTATGGGAAGTTGCAAAAATGGCATATGCCGATCAATTCATTGCAGATTTTCCGAAAGGACTTGATACAGAAGTTGGTGAGCGGGGCGTGAAGCTTTCCGGAGGGCAAAGGCAGAGGATTGCCATTGCGCGCGCATTCCTTCGCGATCCTAAAATATTGATGATGGACGAAGCTACAGCAAGCCTTGACAGCCAATCGGAAGGCATCGTCCAGCAGGCTCTTACCCGCCTAATGGAAGGACGGACAACTTTCGTCATCGCCCACCGCCTTTCAACAATTGTCGATGCGGATCAAATTGTCTTTATTGAAAAAGGCCGGGTGACAGGCATTGGCACACATTTTGAATTAACACAAACTCATGAGCTATACAGGGAATTTGCCGAGCAGCAGCTTGCATAAGAAGCAGCCAGTCTATTGCAGACTGGCCTTTTTGCTGCAGATCTTGTAAGTCTAAATCTTATGATAAAATGTGACAAATTATCCATATAAACAGGAGGTTAAGTTCCTTATAATGGAATTAGGATCTTCATAGGATACACCAACCCAAGAAGGAGGTTGCGGACTATGCCATTAGATCATACAAAAAACATGCTTGAAACGTTAAAGTACTACAGCGATTGCCAAATCACCCAAACGTTTACCAAAGATCAATCACAGATTCTAGTGGTTCGTTATATAAAAGAGTCTCATTCTTTTGAGGTTACTTATACGGGAACTTCACAGAAAAGGACATATCCTTCCATTGATTCTGCCGCGGTTGCGATTGAACAGGCAATCGGCAGTCATTAATTCCTCACAAATCATTCATATCAATAAAAATACGCAGCCTGTACTCTCTATCCCGTGCCAGTACTGCGTCCACACCCTTTCAATCAAACGTTTGATTGATTTTTTTCTGCTTATTATTGTCCATTTACCGTGCTATTTCAACCTGAAGAACCTTCTTAATCTCCCTGCTGTCTTTTGCCAGAATGCTTTTCACATTTGGCCCTCTTTAACCATAATTGTCTTTAATTGAATAAACATGCCTATTTCCTCCTCTATTCTTTTTTGCTATTATAATTGATAACGATTTTCATTTTCATCTGTTTTAAAAAATAGATTCATTATTTTGTAAGTTTATAGTATCTTTAGATTATCGAAATTTTACTAAAATTGTGAGGCCGTTATATGTGGAGAAATAAAAATGTATGGATTCTTTTAGCTGGTGAATTTATAGCAGGTCTGGGCCTTTGGCTTGGCATAATAGGAAACCTCGAGTTTATGCAGGAAAAGGTTCCTTCTGATTTCCTGAAATCACTTATTCTTGCATCTGGTTTGCTGGCGGGAATTGCAGTCGGCCCCCTTGCCGGCAGAATTACAGACCAGCTGAATAAAAAGACGGTAATGCTCGGAGCAGGCTTTGTGAGGGCTATTAGTGTTATTTTCATGCTGATTGCTATTCAAACAGGATCTGTGTGGTGGATGGTTCTGTTCCTCGTTCTTATTCAATTGTCAGCGGCCTTTTACTTTCCTGCACTGCAGGCAGCCATCCCTCTTGTAGTTGCAGATAAAGATTTGCTGCAGCTGAATGGTGTACACATGAATGTGTCCACCCTTTCAAGGATATTGGGTACAGCATTGGCTGGTGTTCTGTTAGTCATTCTGCCATTATCCATGCTTTATATCGGATCGTTGGTCGCTTACCTGGCTCTATTCGGATTAACCTGGTTTATGGACTTCGAGGAAAAAAGGGAACAGCCAGGCACAGGAAAAGAGTCAGCCGGGAGCAGCGGAGGATTCAAGGAGGTTTTCCCGATTATTAAAGGCCTCCCTATTGTTTTCATGACACTGATCTTAACCCTGGTCCCTCTGCTGTTTCTTGGCGGTTTCAACCTGATGGTCATTAACATAAGCGAGCTTCAGGACAGTTCATCCATTAAAGGATTAATTTATACTGCAGAAGGAATCGGCTTCATGCTCGGAGCATTTATCGTCAAGCAAATCAGCCAAAAACGTTCGCCTTATGCTATTTTATTTTTCTTCTCATTTGTCATTGGCGTCTCACAGCTGCTTCTGTACTTTGCAGATGTGCCCGTACTATCCATTGCAGCCTTCTTTGTATTCGGGTTTGCCGTTGGCTGTTTCTTCCCAACTGCAGCCACCATTTTTCAAACAAGGGTGCCGAAGGAATTCCACGGAAGATTCTTCTCCTTCCGAAACATGCTTGATCGTGTTATTTTCCAAATTGTGCTCCTGCTGACAGGTTTCCTGCTGGATGCCGTCGGACTTCAGGTAATGGTGGTGATCTTTGGCATTCTATCCTTAGTCATGACAGCTGCTTTCTTTGTAAAATTCAAGCAAATTCGGACAGAAGTACAGATAAAAGAAAAGATCAGTACGTAAAAAACCGGCTCACATCGTGTGGGCCGGTTTTTTACAGTTATTTTGCCTTAATTCCTGGCGTTTTTTCAGTTTATGTGCGGATAGCCTTATTTTATGGGCGGATAAAATTTTTTCTGTGCGCATAACCCGGTTTTATGTGCGGATAAAAAAATTATGTGCGCTTAAGTTTTTTGTCCCTAGCGAACCAGCTGCTTCACCAATTCCCGGTTCCGTTTCTTAAAAACATCATTATGGGATGAAACCATCGCTGCCCCGGCTGCATCAGGTTCAATGTACTGCTTCGCTTTATTTACTGCATTTGCAGCATCCTGGAAGGCTCCGGCGATTAAGTGAAGCTTGCCGTCATGCTTAAGAATATCACCGGCAGCATATAGCCCTTCAACTGACGTCTCGCTGTTTGCATTGCCGGCAATATAGAAATTTTCCAGCATATTAATATTCAAATTGCTATTTTTCAAGAGTTCCGTATCCTGCTCATATCCATGGTTAATCACCACTTCATCGATGGCAAGATATGAAACCTCACCCGTTTCATTATTGGTCAATTCCACCTGTTCAATTTCCTCGTGATTTCTGCCGGCAATTAATTTGGTGATGGACGTATGGTTAATGCAGATAACCGAACTATTCATCAGCTGTGAAACCTGAGCTTCATGGCCAGTTAACGCATCCCGTCTGCAAGTGATGTATACCTGCCTGGCAACGGGCTCCAATTCATTGGCCCAATCTACTGCCGAATTGCCTCCTCCTGACACAATAACTGTTTTATCCTTAAAATGGGCAAGAGACTTGACTGTGTAATTTAAATTGGAGACCTCAAAGCGCTCTGCGCCTTCAATTTGCAGCTTTTGCGGCTTTAGAATTCCGCTGCCTACGGCCACAATTACTGTTTTTGAAAAATGCTCTTCGCCTGAAGACCCTTTCAAAACAAAAACTCCATCTTCATTCTTACTAATGGATTCCACCTTTTCATTTAGGACAACCGTCGGATTAAAGGTCAGCCCCTGCTCGACCAGCTGTTCAATCAGCTTTGCTCCTGGAGTAGGAGTCAACCCGCCGACATCCCAAATCATTTTTTCAGGATACACATGGATCTTTCCGCCCAGATGGGGCTGAAATTCAATCAGTTTTGTTTTCATTTCCCTTAAACCGCTGTAAAAAGTGGAGTAAAGTCCAGCCGGGCCTCCTCCAATAACTGTTACATCATAGATCTCCATCTGCTTCATTCCCGTTCACTCCTATAACCAATTACTATTGATTATCATTCTCACTTCAACTATACGTCCTTTCTTCCCCTTTTACAATGAAATTTTTTCTGAGGCTATTTCCTTTAAATTCTATTGACAGAAAAAACAGATAGACTTATAGTAAAAAAGAACCGAAATTGATAATCATTATCACTAGCAGGAATGCAATCGAAAATATACTCTCACATAAACGGAGGTTACATAATGGTCCGTCTATATACAGATGGCTTGAACATTGGGTATAGCGAACGACTAATTGTAAAGGATCTCAGCGTCCAGATTCCCGATAAGAAAATCACAACAATCATTGGTCCAAATGGCTGTGGGAAATCAACCCTTTTAAAAGCCATTACCCGGATCATTTCCCATCAATCAGGCACTGTCATCTTAGATGGGGAGAACATTTCAAAGGAAAATACGAAAATTCTTGCCAGGAAGATGGCAATCCTGCCTCAAACACCGGAAAGTGCAAGCGGTTTAACAGTAGGCGAGCTGGTCTCATATGGCCGCTTCCCTTATCAAAAAGGATTCGGAAGATTGACGAAAAAGGATTATGAAGTCATCGACTGGGCACTCGAAGTGACAGGCACTAAAGAATTTAAATTCCGGCCAGTTGACGCTTTGTCAGGCGGCCAGCGCCAGAGAGTGTGGATTGCCATGGCACTTGCACAGGAAACCGATATCATTTTCCTTGATGAACCAACCACCTATTTAGATATGGCACACCAGCTTGAAGTTCTCGAACTTCTTCAAAAGCTGAACGAGGAACAGGAGCGCACCATTGTAATGGTCCTTCATGATTTAAACCAGGCAGCCCGTTTTGCTGACCATATCGTCGCACTAAAAGATGGTGAAATTGTTAAATCAGGAAGCTATGAAGAAGTCATTACACAGGATGTTTTAAGGAAAGTGTTCAATATTGATGCAGTCATTGGACGCGATCCCCGCACAAACAAACCAATGTGTATAACTTATAATTTACTAAAAGGAGAAAATCCACATGAAGAAACTATTGATGATCCCATTTACGATCTTGCTGCTTCTGCTAATTAGCGCCTGCGGCAATACAGAAGAAAAAGATACAAACTCGTCTGAACCTAAGGAAGATAAAAAATCAGGTACGATCACATATGAATCTGAGACTGGACCGGTTGAGGTCCCAGCTGATCCTAAAAGAGTTGTCCTCCTTTCAGGCTTTACTGGAAATGTCATGCAGCTGGGCGTAAATATTGTCGGTGTGGATACCTGGTCCAAAAATAATCCTCGTTTTGAAGAACAATTGAAGGATGCTGAAGAAGTATCTGAAGATAACCTTGAAAAAATAATTGAATTAGAACCAGACTTGATTATTGCCTTATCTACTGTTAAAAACTACGATAAGCTTAAGGAAATTGCACCAACTGTAACGTATACATGGGGTAAACTAGATTATCTTTCTCAGCATGAGGAAATCGGCAAGCTGCTTAATAAAGAGGAAGAAGCAAAGAAATGGGTAGCTGATTTCAAACAGCGCGCGGAAGCAGCCGGGGAGGACATTCGTGCAAAAATTGGCGAAGATGCAACCGTTTCTGTATTTGAAATCTTCGACAAACAGCTTTATGTTTTTGGCGATAACTGGGCACGCGGAACTGAAATTCTGTATCAGGCAATGGACTTAAAAATGCCTGAAAAGGTTAAGGAAATGGCCCTAAAAGATGGCTACTATGCCATTTCAGCTGAAGTGCTTCCGGAATATGCAGGAGATTATATTGTTATAAGCAAATACTCTGATGCAGATCATTCATTCCAGGAAACCGATACGTACAAAAATATCCCTGCTGTGAAAAATAATCGTGTCTTTGAGATGGAAGGCAATGGCGCTTCCTTCAGTGATCCAATCACACTTGATGCACAGCTGGAGTTCTTTAAAGAATCATTTTTAGGCAACTAATACTGCAGGAGGGATTCTTAGTTTTTAGGAATTCCTCTTTCCTATTTAAAAAGACAGTTCCCGAATGGCAAAAATAAACCCGAAGAAAGATGGAAGTACAATGACTAAAGATGCTCAATCCTTCATTCCATTTATATATAAACTTGCGGCAGGCTTCATCATTTTTGCCGGTATGTTTGTGGCTGCTTGTGTGTTCGGGGCAGCCGATGTGACGGTCAGAGATGTTTGGCTTGCACTAACCTCCAATGCTTCCGGAGAAAAAATCTCCATTATTCGTGAAATCCGTCTGCCCCGTGAAATTGCGGCCATTTTTGTCGGAGCAGCTCTTAGCATCTCTGGAGCCATCATGCAGGGAATGACAAGAAATCCTCTTGCTGATCCAGGCCTGCTCGGATTAACGGCCGGAGCAAATGCTGCACTTGCCATAACTCTTGTTCTAATCCCTTCAGCAAATTATATTGGAATTCTGTTCGCCTGTTTCATCGGTGCGGCTATCGGTGCAGGGATGGTTTTCGGCATTGGCGCCATGAGAAAAGGAGGCTTTTCTCCGATTCGAATCGTTTTAGCCGGAGCCGCTGTTTCTGCCTTCCTTTTTGCAATAGCTGAAGGGACCGGCATCTATTTTAAGATTTCAAAAGATGTCAGCTTGTGGACAGCAGGCGGGCTTGTCGGCACATCCTGGAGCCAGCTGCAAATTATTGTCCCGGTTATCTCAGCAGGCATACTCGTTTCCCTTTTTCTTTCCAAGCAGCTTACGATACTCAGCTTAAACGAAGAAGTGGCTGTAGGCTTGGGGCAGAATACGACTCAAATTAAAATCATCCTGTTTATTTTAGTCACCCTGCTTGCAGGGGCAGCTGTTGCACTGGTCGGCAATATGGCATTTATCGGATTGATGGTACCTCACATCGTCCGTGCTTTAGTCGGAACAGATTATCGTTTTATTCTTCCCATGTCAGCTCTCACAGGAGCGACATTTATGCTTCTTGCCGATACACTCGGGAGGACCATCAATGCTCCTTACGAAACTCCTGTTGCGGCCATCATTGCCGTAATGGGGCTGCCTTTCTTCCTGTTCATTGTTCATAAAGGGGGTAAGGCGTTCTCATGATTCAGCCGGAATTAGTTAAAAAACAGCGAATTTTAATGGCCGTTTTATCCGTACTGATTATTGTTACCATTGTTATTGGAATGGGATTAGGATATGCCTCCCTTTCCTATGACCGGTTAATCCCTACCATCCTGGGACAGGGAACTTTTAAAGAGGAGTTTGTGTTATTTTCCATACGGCTGCCAAGAGTGTTTATTACAGTGTTAGCCGGTATGGCACTGGCACTATCGGGTGCGATTTTACAGGGAATTACACGCAATGACCTGGCGGATCCAGGCATCATCGGGATAAATTCAGGTGCAGGGGTTGCGATTGCCATTTTCTTTCTGTTCGTTCCGATTGAAGCTGGCACTTTCATCTACATGCTGCCGTTATGCGCATTTTTCGGCGCCTTGCTTACTGCTATTCTCATCTATGCTTTTTCCTATAAAAAAGACGAGGGGCTTCAGCCAGTGAAAATGGTGCTCGTTGGAGTCGGGTTCTCCATGGCGCTATCCGGTGTGATGATTGTCCTGATTTCTTCAGCTGAAAGAGAGAAAGTCGATTTCATAGCAAAATGGCTATCAGGGAATATCTGGGGAACGGATTGGCCTTTCATCTGGGCACTCCTCCCCTGGCTGCTTCTGCTTATTCCATTCACTTTATATAAAGCAAATCGCTTGAATTTATTAAGCTTAAGTGAGCCTGTCGCCATCGGCATAGGGGTATCCATTGAAAAAGAACGGATTGGCCTTCTGCTTACAGCCGTTGCATTGGCAGCTTCAGCTGTGTCTGTAACCGGCGGAATTGCCTTTATCGGCTTAATTGCTCCGCACATGGCTAAAGCGCTTGTAGGGCCAAGGAATCAGCTTTTCATTCCGATCGCTATTCTATTAGGAGGCTGGCTGCTCCTATTCGCCGACACGCTCGGCCGGAACCTGGCTGATCCGGACGGCCTGCCAGCCGGAATAATGGTTGCGATTATCGGAGCTCCATATTTTATGTATTTATTATTAAAGAAATGACGTGCCGGCCTGCACGTCATTTTTTTTATTATTTATGTTTTTTTCTGGAATTCCTGGGCAAATATATAGAGTCTTATCATTTAACAGTTTAATAGATTGGAGGAATTTAGATGTTTTTTCATGTAAAAGAATTGCAATTTGAAGCAAAGCCGGAACGTCCGGATCCCGTTTTTGCGAAAAAGCTGCAAGAATTGATTGGCGGCCAATATGGTGAAATGACTGTTGCCATGCAATACATGTTTCAGGGCTGGGCCACTCGCGGAAATGAAAAATATCGTGATCTTCTCCTCGATATTGGAACTGAGGAAATTGGACATGTGGAAATGCTCGCGACAATGGTTGCCAGACTGATGGACAATGCCCCAATTAATCAGCAGGAAGAAGCAGCGAAGGATCCAGTCGTCGGTGCGATCATGGGAGGAATGAATCCTCAGCATGCCATTGTCTCCGGACTGGGCGCACGACCGGCTGACAGTGTTGGGAACCCTTGGATGGGCACTTATATTACAGCCAGCGGGAACTTATTGGCAGACTTCCGTTCAAACTTGAATGCAGAATCACAGGGCCGTCTGCAGGCTGCACGTCTCTATGAGATGACAGATGATAAGGGCATTAAAGATCTGCTTTCCGTCCTGATTGCCAGAGACGCCTACCACCAAAACCAATGGGCTGCAGCAATAGCAGAGCTTGAGGAAAAAGAAGGCCTGCTTGTCCCCAGCACCTTCCCGCGGGAAAATGAACGCACAGATATCGCTTACACACTCTACAACCTGTCAGCAGGCGAAGAAAGCAGCACTGGCAGATGGGCACAGGGCCCTGCTCTTGATGGCCAGGGAGAATACAAATATGTAAGCAATCCGAAGCCTGAAGGAGACAAGCCTGTGCTTAAGCCTGCACCTCCAAATCTTCATAATACATTGCCAATGGATTAAAATAATTCCGAACAAAACAGGCTGATGCATTCAGCCTGTTTTACTATTCAATCAAACGTTTGATTGAATTGGACCGGTTTCCCTCATTAATTTCCGACTCTCCATTGACTTCCTTCAAATTTTTTATATGATAAAACCATCTCACCTTAAATCATGAATGGAATAATTTCCTTACATTCACACTGAACATTAAGGTTATCCTCACTATTAAAAGGGAATGAAAATAAGTGATTCACCCGCTGGAAAGGATCTTGTTTGTATGATTTATTTTATTACCGCAGCACTGATTATATTTATTAGTTATGCAGTTCTGCCCACTGTGCTCATACGATTGCTGAATTGGGGAATTGTAAAAGATATAACGGAACCAAATTCCATTGCATTAACCTTTGACGATGGTCCAGATCCCCAGTATACTGCGAGACTTCTCGATGTCTTAAAAAAGCATGAAGCAAAGGCAGCCTTTTTTGTTGTCGGGGAAAAAGCAGCCAAGCATCCATTGCTGCTTAAAAGAATGCAGGCAGAAGGGCATACAATTGGCATCCATCATTATCGGCATATCTCAAGCTGGATCCTTTCACCGGGATCATTAAAAAAACAGCTGGTGCAAACAAAAAAAGTTATAGAAGCTGCAATTAATGAAGAAGTCTATTTCTACCGTCCGCCATGGGGCCACTTCAATTTATTTACCCTTTGGATTGCAAGGAATTATAAGATTATTATGTGGTCGGGGATTTTCAA
The DNA here is from genome assembly GCF_000565285.1 of Cytobacillus firmus DS1. Classification (GTDB taxonomy): domain Bacteria; phylum Bacillota; class Bacilli; order Bacillales; family Cytobacillaceae; genus Cytobacillus; species Cytobacillus firmus_A. The sequence continues at coordinate 30,224 of NZ_APVL01000015.1, forward strand.
AGATTGGAAGACCAAGCATATCAGGAATACCCTTTCCGAATCGCTGGCAAAGGAAACCGTGCCTGGCCGTATTTTTCTTCTCCACGACAGCGGTGAAACTCTTGGCGCCGACTCTAGTGCACCTGAGCATATGATTGGCCATCTGGACGAGTATTTGCAGCAGGAAGCACTAAAAGGGATCCAATTTGTTTCTTTAAAAGAAGTATATCCGGGGCATCGCATATGAGTACTGAAACAATTATTGAATTTATTTCGTCATACGGGTATTGGATTATCTTTTTATTTTTATTTTTCGGGATTGTCGGCATTCCAGCTCCGGAAGAATCGCTATTATTCCTGATTGGCGTGTTAATTGGAAATCACAAATTAAGCTTTGCCGAATCTGCTGTGTGCGCAGAAGCAGGTGTGCTGCTCGGAATGCTTTCAGCCTATTGGATCGGTAAAAAAGCAGGTACACCCTTTCTCAGAAAATATGGCAGATATATCGGGATCACTGAAAAAAGATGGAATACCGCACAGAAAAAATACATGGAAAATCATCGTTTTATGATTTTTGCGGGTTTTTATATGCCGGGAATACGTCAGATTAGTCCTTACTTTGCCGGCATTTCAAAAGTTCCTTTTCATCAGTATCTTCTATATTCTGCGGCAGGCTCCCTCAGCTGGGTTCTCCCTATAATTGCTGCCGGATACTTTGCAGGAAGCTTATTTGATATAAATCCTGAATACGTGCCATACCTCGGGGTTCTATTATTAGCTGTATTCGTAATCTACATGCTCTTTAAGTATGCCAAAAACAAACTCAAGTGACAGAAAGGAGGGTATTATGAAAGTTCTCCTGCTCCCATTATTTCAATTCCCTACGGGACATTCAAAAGTTGCCAAAACCCTACAGGATAATATTAAAAGCCAATATCCTGATGCGGAAATCAAAATAGTGGACTTTCTTTCCTATTGCAGTGATAAGCTTGAAAAGCTGGTCTCAGGCATATATTTAAAAGGATTCCTGGGTGCCCCTTTCCTTTACAGGGCATTATATTACACCATTATGTATAAACAGCATCCTTTTAAATTGCAGCCTGATTTACAGGTTCTATCCTATTATTTTGAAAGAAAAATGAAGAAGTTCCTTGATGAAGAAAATCCTGATTTAATATTTTGCACTCATTCTTTTCCTTCCGGGATCATCAGTTCTCTAAAGCAAAAGGGACGATACCTGGACATTACTGCGGTGAATGTTTACACGGATTTTTTTATAAATGATATATGGGGAAAACGGGGAATTGACTTTCATTTCGTTCCTCATCCTGAGGCGAAGGAAGAGCTTATTAATAAACACCATATTTCGGATGAACAAATTTTTGTTACCGGCATTCCGGTTCATTCTGCCTATCACCTCCCGGCTCCATTTAAGAAAGATAACCGGATACGCCATATCCTGGTTGCCGGAGGAAACAGCGGCTTAGTAAACTGTGATTTTATAGAATCTATACAAAAGGTTCCGCATATTCAATTTCTGATCCTTTGTGGAAATAATGACGAATTATATAGCTCACTTCAAGCTCTTGATTCAAAGCAAATCGAGCCTATTGGATATATTGAAGACCCATATGAAATGAACCAGCTGTATAATAAAGCGGATGCTATTTTGACCAAACCAGGCGGAGTCACAATTAGTGAAGCACTGCAAAAGAAACTTCCGATTCTGGTCCATACCTCACTTCCGGGACAAGAAGAGATCAATTTAGACTATTTGCTTGAGAAAAATCTGGTGACTGTTATTTACGACAGGCAAATTACTGAACAGCTTAATAACGAAGAAGCTATGCTTAGTCTACGAAAACACATTGATTCTTATCTGGAAAAAGTCACTTGCCCATTGGACTATGCCATCTTCATTTCAATTAAAAGCACCGGCAGAAAAACGCCGGACACTGTTCATTCCCTGAGAGCCGTTCCAACTATTATAAAGTAAACCTTCAGGTCATTTTTCTAGCCTAAAATAATTTAACAGCCTGAGATCTCCAGGCTGTTTTTAATTTCAATCAAACGTTTGATTGATCAATCCTTCTTCATAAAGAATATCCTCAATACCAGGGCCATTTCCTTGATCAGCTATGTCCTCCTCACAGCCAACCGAAAAATAAGTATACGAATAATCATATCCGTCTCCCTGTACACCGCCTGCTCCGCCATGTGAAATACAGCTTTCCGGTATAGGTTCACGCTCTCCCTTGTCATCCACATAATAGTACAAGTCTTCAATGTACCCTTCACTCTGCGGTAAAGAGGTAATCGCATATCCCCTGTCATTCACCCGAAATACATCATACTCTCCTTCTGACTCAGGCACAGGTGCATTTTCTATTTCATGAACAATTCTCACCTGACCAGCATACCCTTTTGGAATAAGATATAGATCATGAGTTTTTTCTTCCAGATCTGCCTTCTGGAGCATCCAAAAGAACCCTATCGGCAGCAGGCATGCTACGAGGAAACCGGCTGCATTCAAGGTAACCTTCCTGCTTCCCGGCATCTCGCGGTCCCATTTCCGCCACTCGTCCACTAAAAAGAAAAGGACCGCAGCAATTAATGCGTAATAAGCAAACCCTTCCATAATAAAATAAGTCACAGCAGCTAAAAAGGTATGTATAAATGCAGATGCAGGGAATCGCCATACTGCCAGATTTCTGGTTAAAAACTCAGAAAGGAGTGAAACCGGAATACCGTATATAATATTTCCGAATAAACAGTACAAAAAAACCACAATCAGGAAAAAAGAAAACAGTTCCCCTTCAGAAAAGAAAAAGAGAAGCCAAAATCCAAAGGTAAAAAGAATGGAAGCCTGCAGGGCTGTTTTTATTTTTGATCCCAGCATAGAATGAGTCAATCCCTTCTTTTATTGTGAATATTTTCACATATATTCTAGCACAGATACTTGGTTAAACCCAATATATATCATAAATGTGACATACCCATCTATACAGTTTTCTTATCACTTGAACGCCTGCACTGCATAGACAGATGCAGGCGTTTTTATTATTAAGAAAATATAAATATTGAACTTCGATAACTGTCTAGCGCAAGCAGCCTGCCCCCTCGAGGTGTCGGGGGTGAGTGAGGCTCTTACGCTTATCTATCTGACTGCTGCCGTGTTGCCCGCCGGCCACTCTTCGCAGGTATAAGCCATCTCCCAGAAGCCAAGCTCCAGCTGGCAGCTTTTTCGGAAAGCATCCTTCATTCGCTGCCTTTCTTCCGGTGATGCCGCACCAGCAAGCTCATCCAAACGGTTCCTCATATTCATGGTCACAGCTTCGACCCTTAAATTTGCATAAAAAGAGATCCATGGATAAAACGGATGGTTCTCATCCGGCTCATATTGCTTCATGAGTTCAAGCCCAATCTCCCAATAAGTCCATGGGCAAGGCAATAATGCAGCAAGGATCTCACCCATGCCGCCTGTGTGGGCATGATACATCATATGCTTAACATAATGATCAGCTGTTGGAGGGAGCGGATAGCCCTGCAATGCTTCGTAATCCACGCCAATCTGCTGGCAAAAATTATGGTGGGGATGTACTTCGCTGTTCAATACAAATTCTATTTGCTGATTAAAATAAGCAATATCCTTACGCTCTGCAGACTTTGAAATGGCAATCCCATAAATATGCATGAACGCATTCAGATACTCAAAGTCCGCTTTAATGTAATGGGCCAGCGCCTCTTTCGGCACGTCCCCTCTCCCGATACCCTGGACAAACGGGTGCTCAAATATCAGCTGAAACAAATCTTCATTTTCCTTGCGCAGAATCTCTGAAAAAGTCATAAAAAATAGCCTCCTTATTTAATTCAGAAGCTGCCGGGGAAAAAGCATGAGGATATAGATCGAGGTCCTCACTGCTTCCCTGCGCTGGCATTATCCAGATCAGGTTCCAAGGGACAAAGGAAAAGCTCCTTATCTCAGCCGTAGCGCCCCTAGCAGTTTTCTAACGTTTTTAATTGTTTTTTTACCAACTTTCTTACTTGAGGTTTTTCGCTCATAACTCTTGAAATTCGCTAATAAAATCGGGTTGTTCTTCTTGCACCACTCGTTTGAGTTTACTCAACAGCTTTCTAGTCAAAAATTCTCATATATTCTGAACCAAATTCTTCTCTTTAACCTTCGCCAATACCATCCAGCCTATCGCCGCACCGGCAATGCTGCTGACCAGAAACGGCGGCACAAAGAAGAATGCACCCGTCGCACTGCCCATGAGTATATTTGCGTACGGAACGGCAAACAATGCACCGATTATGCCGGTGCCCACCACCTCTCCAACGGCAGCCCATATTTTCCGGCCGAATTTCAAATAAAGAACACCAGCCAAAAACGCACCAATCATGCCGCCTGGAAACGCAAGCAGTGTCCCGAATCCCAGCAAATTACGAAGCAAAGCAATCATAAAAGCAACGGCTGCTGCAGGCAGGGGTCCAAGCGTCACCGCGGCCAATACATTCACCGCATGCTGGACCGGATAGGCCTTGGCTATACCTGCTGGAAACCAGAGCAAATGGGATCCCAGTGTTCCAATTGCCGTTAATAAAGCCATAGTAGTTAACAATCGGGTTCTGTTCATCTAAACCTCCTTTCTAAACGGGCAGCCTGATTGCTTATCCGGATGAGAAGTATGTATACAAAAAAGCCAGATCCCCACAAAGGACCCGGCTTGGTTTAAGTATATGAATCGACATATTGTCAAATCCTACTTCCCTCCGCTGGCATTAACCAGATCAGGTCCATAAGAGTCGGAAAGCTATAAGCGCTTTCCTCTCAGCCCGCACATTCGGGGCACCCCTAGTAGTTACATAGATATTTAATTTGATAAGCTGTTTCAAGCTTAACAAATTATTCCGGAACTGTCATCAATCTTTTAGCTTATATACTTTTCTTGATGCACTGGATTAAGCGTTCTTCAATTTCTGCTGCGATGCTCTGAACAGATTCGTCATTGATTAGCTCAATCATACTTGTCGGTTTTGGCATGCCAATTTTCGTTTTGCCCTCATTCTCATAGACGACAATTTTACAAGGCAGGAAGTAGCCGGCCATTTTATTCTGTGTTAAAACGCGATGTGCTTCATTCGGATTACATACCTCTAATACATGGAATGCCTCGTTATATTCCAATCCTTTTTCCTGCAGCTTCTCCTGTACATTAAACTGCCATAGAACTCCAAACTGTTCGTCCTTCAGACTTCCTTCCAGTGAGGATATCGCTTCTTCTATTGATTTTTCGGTTTCAACTGTGTAATCGAACATGACTGCATCTCCTTTAGTATTGGCATATTAATTATGTACCCCTATAGGTATACTATTAAACACAGTCTCAACTGTCAACAAGCCAAGTTTTTTAAAAAAAAGCTTTATCGAATTAACTGCAGACCGGCAATATCCTTTAAGCTCCCCACCCCTGCCAGTGAAAGCGACACTTTAGTTTCTTCTATAAAGTTGGCAAGCACTTTTTCAACTCCATTCTGCCCGCCAATGGCCAAGCCGTACACATACGGCCGTCCCAGGCAAACGGCGTCGGCTCCCAGCGCGAGAGCTTTAACCACATCTGAACCTCGGCGAATGCCGCTGTCAAACAATACCGGAATCCGTCCTTTAACCTCCTTTGCAATCGGTTCAAGCGCATCAATCGCCGCAATCACCCCATCAAGCTGTCTGCCGCCATGATTGGAGACAATGATTCCGTCTATTCCTTTTTCAACAGCGAGCCTGGCATCTTCAGGGTGAAGTATGCCCTTTAATAAAATTGGCAGACTTGTTTTCTCTTTTAATCTGGCAACATGCTCCCAGCTTAATGTTGGATGATGAATATTATCAAGGATTCCCTGTACGACATCTCCATCCTGGAGAGAATCCATAAAGACTGGATCGCTTTCATAATTTGCTTTTCCATAGCCAAGCTTTAACGGGGAAAAATTGTTTCTTAAATCGGCTTCCCTCCATCCCATCATCACCGTATCAACCGTTAACACAATTGCCTCATACCCCGCTTCCTCCGCACGGCGAACCATACTGAACGATACTTCTTCATAATTGGACCAATATAATTGGTACCATTTTGGACTCGTGCCTGTTGCATTAGCGATTTCTTCAATGGAATAACTGGATACTGTGCTCTGGATAAAAGGAACTCCAAACGAAGCTGCTGCCCGTGCAGATGCCAGCTCTCCCTCATTATGTTCAAGCCGCTGCATCCCAATCGGTGCCAGGAAAACCGGGTAAGGATATGTTTTCCCAAATAATTTCACACTTATATCCGGCACTGAAACATCTCTTAGCATCCTCGGTACTATTGAGTATCTTGCAAAGGATTCGATATTCTTTTTCAGCGTTTCTTCCCCGCCGGCTCCTGATTGGACATAGCCAAATCCGCCTGCTCTCATCACTTTCACTGCTTCCTCTTCAAGCTCCTTAAATGAAATAGGAAAGTTTTCTGCGAAACTAATATTCTCTACATTTGCCACTTCCAGCCCCGCCTTTTTTTGAATTTATTGAAAATAATATCATTTTTTTTGATTTTAAGAAACCTTGTATTAATTTATACAGCCTCTTCTCAACAAATTAGCAGGGATTTTACAAAAAATCGGGAATACCATTTTAACTTTAATAAATTGGAGTGTAGCACATGCTTATCAAACAGCCTTTTGATGAATTTCTGAAATTCCATTACGAAAGAATCAGTGAAAGCCATATGAAAGTTACCTTGCCCATCCAGCCGCTCTTTATTAACAGCGCAGGCCTGGTGCATGGAGGAATTATTTCCACTCTTGCGGATGTAGCGATGGGGAATATTTTCGAGCCGGATGAAAATCAGAAGCAGTCCGTTGTGACCGCTGACTTGAAGGTCAGTTTCTTAAAGGGGGCGACAGGGGAATATCTAGTTGCCGATGCTCACCTTGTGAAAAGAGGACGGACACTCAGCCACACAGATTGCCTGATTTATAACGATCAGAATCAGGTGGTTGCCAAAGCATCCGGAATTTTCGCATCTATTTAGAGTGAACAATCCTATCGTTGCGTGAATAGTTTCGCTGACAGCGATAGGAGGAACCATTTAAAGCTTACGGAAAATCCTAATAGCTTCTTTTCTTCTTTTATAAAAGTGAAAAACACTGTAAAATACTCCTATCGCCATTGAAACAACAAATAAAAGCTGTAAGCCGGATAAAGATAGTGCATTTGCGAATGAAAGAGAGTAAGCCAGCAGCAAGGAAGTTGCTATTTTGGATATAGACGCAATTCCCAGGAACTTTTTAAATGAAACACCACCCATTCCTGCTCCAACACAAATGATCTCATCCGGCAATATCGGAATAACAAACAGCAGGACTAGTATGGTGTTTTCATTTCTCTCCATGTATTTTTTGTATTTGTCCAGATGCCGCTCCTTTATAAACCTCGATACAAGCTTTACTCCCCCTATCCTTGCAGTCCAGAACATAACAATAATCCCCGAAAGTGTACCTGTGAATCCAAGAAAGGCAGCGGCAGCAGGACCGAAAACGGCACTTCCTGCAGGCAGTGTGACGGCTTCAGGAAGCGGCAAAAGGATGGGCTGTAAAAAGCAAACCAGGAAAAAAATGAGCTTACCTTCCGCTTCATATTCCCTCAGTATACTCTCGAGCCCATAGGCATCAGTCAGAACGAGTATTTTTGTTAAATAAAAAGTAATAAAAACGATTAACAGCAGACTGAACATATAAATCAGTGCCAGTCTGCTGTATTTCACCCGTGATAACCTGCCTGCAGATATAAAGTAAAAATCCATCACTAATATGGCAGCCATGCCTGTACTAATAACCCATTTATACGCAGGCAAAAGTGTCGGCATAAAATTAAACAATATATATAATGATATTAAAATGATAAGCCCGTGCAAACTAACTTCTATTTTTCCATTCATACATTTTCCCCTTCTTGCTTTTCTTAACTATAGTTTAAAAAAGAATACAAGAAGGATTAAGCTCCCTCAGCATTAAAATAATCTAAGGCCAGAGACTTAGATAAGAAAAGCGCAAGCGCCTTGCCCACCCCCGACAAGCACAAGACGAGCCTCACGGAAAGGCGTCCTTTGCCTTTTTGGGAGGATCGGCTTGTGACCTCGAGGGGGTAGGCTGCTTGCGCTAGACAGTTATCGACGTTCAAAATTTTATACTTTCTTACCTTTTAAAAAAGCAGGATTATCCTGCTTTTTCTAATACTCTATCTCATCATAATCCTTAGGCTGCGGAACCGGCTGATCCCCTTTATATTTTCCAAACTCATTGACAAGCTCCCTCTCCTCTTTTGGACCTTGTGCCTGTTTTTTATTTTGCTCATCTCTTCTGGTCAATTCAATTGCTCCTTCCTTATAGTTCTTTAAATTAATATGTGCTCATTACTATTATTTAAAGCATACTTTAGAAGGATTTTTCCTGAACTCTGTAAAATAGATAAAAAACAGCACGTTCAGATGATTAATAAGAAGGAGATTCCCATGTTAAAATTAGAACCTTTTACAGAAAAAGATTTCGATTTGCTCATCAGCTGGATTAGCACACCAGAATTAATGGTTCAGTGGAGCGGTGCCCATTTCAAATTCCCGCTTGATCACGAACAGCTTGCTAAGTATATACGCTCTGCGAATCTGGAAACCAGCTCTGATTATATCTGCAAAGTTATTGCAAACGATGAAATCGTCGGTCATATCTCCCTTGGCAGAGTAGACCGTGTCAACGAAACTGCGAGAATTGGCAAGGTTTTCATCTGCCCTGCAGCACGGGGGAAAGGGTATGCTTCAGAAATGATCCATCAAATCCTGAACTTAGCCTTCCAGAAGCTGAAATTAAATAGAATCAGTCTCGGGGTTTTCGATTTTAATCTGCCTGCTATTAAGATATACGAGCAGGCAGGTTTCCAAAAAGAAGGGCTTCTCAGGCAGACCAATAAAGTTAGAAATGATTATTGGAACTTAATAGAAATGAGCATCCTGAAAGATGAATGGCAGGCCAGCGCCGGGCTCATGGGTATTCAATCAAACGTTTGATTGAATTGTGCTCATTAAAAAAACAGGGCGGATAACCTCCGCCCTGTTTGATCAGCTTGCTTTTTCCTCTGCTGGCACTTCCTGTTTTTCCTTGGAAAGGAACCATCCAGCTAACGCTATTCCAATTAAGACTACATAGAAAGTAGCTTTCCATTCCGTCGATTTGGCAAATCCTTCAGGCAGGATCGCCAGTGCCGGATGGGACATTGTGTAGACAGCCAGTTTGACACCAACCCAGCCGACAATACCAAATGCTGCAACCTCAAGTCCAGGTCTCCTGTGAAGCAGATCCACAAAGAGGTTAGCAGCAAAACGCATAATGATCAATCCGATCATACCGCCGGCAAAGATGACAAAAAACTTTCCGCCGTCTAGTCCACCTACATGGCCAAGTCCTGAATCCGGAAGAGCTACAGCCAGGGCGACTGCTGCCAGAATAGAATCTACAGCGAATGCTATATCAGCCAGTTCAACTTTAAAAACTGTCAGCCAAAAACCAGATTGTTTCTTTTCCTTCGTTATTTCTGCCTCTTCCTCGCCTTTTTTCACAAGGAACTTTCTTAATATGTGATTAGCCGCGATAAACAGAAGGTATAGCGCTCCAATGGCTTGAACCTGCCATACATCTACTAAATATGAAATCGCAAATAACGATCCAAAGCGGAAAACAAACGCTCCAGCCAACCCGTAAAATAAAGCCTTCTTCCTCTGCTCCTCAGGAAGGTGTTTAACCATAATCGCCAGGACCAGCGCGTTATCAGCAGCCAATAAACCCTCCAGCGCCACAAGCAGCAGCAGCACCCATCCATACTCAAGTATTAGTGATAATTCCATCTAAGCATCCTCCCTTATTTCACCTTTGTGTATTTTTCGTCTAAACGCTTTTCAATTTTCTCAAGCATTGCTTGATCTCTCAGCAGCTCTTCTTTGTTTTTCTTAATTAATTCAGCAAATGATATCTTAGCTTTTTTCATCTTGGTCTCCTTTCCTTTATTTTTTAAGTATTGAAAGCTTCGCACTGTTTCCCTGCAGTTATGTCGATTGAGGATTTTCATTACCCGTCATTTTAGGGCAATAAAAAAACCTCTACCAGCAAGCGGTAAAGGTTTTAAAAAACAAAAAGACCTTTACCTGAAACAGGCAAAGGTCTTGCTAACAACGTTAAGGTTGCCAACAAAGCCGGGAGCTCTTAACTCCGAAATGACGACTCTGCTGTAAAAGCTACTCCCCTTTAGGAGAAACTATTCAACTATTTAAATTAATGATATTCCATTTTGTTCAAAATGTCAATGCTTATGCAAATCGGTAATAAATTAAAATGAATGTCGCAAGAACGAAAATAAAGTTAAGGAATACAAACACAAATTGATCTGCTTTGGTTTTATGCAGCTTGATCGGCGGGTTATAGAAAGACACCCCTTCAATGATGAAAATAATCAGCACAATATGGATCATAAAATGCCCGATCACTTCTGTCATGCCAAACAGCATCGTGGTAGTGATGAAAATAACCGTCACGACGAAGCCAACTACACGGTTAAGAATCCCTACTACAAGAAGGTAACCGACTACAAACTCAATGAATGCAGCCATAACAACAAATGCAGCAGGTGCAAATCCGAATGTCGGGACTCCGTGATTGGCCACAATATCCAGAGACATGCTTGGATATACCCATTTTTCAACAGCCACCCAGCATAAAGATAAACCTGTGCCCAAATATAAGAATGGAAATCCAACCTTCTCCAGCTTCGTGCTGCCGACCAGCAGGACTCCAATAATAGCAACATAATATCCATAATCAAGCATATGGAAAATGCCATTCTGCATGGTAACGTACACAAACAGTCCCAGTAAAATAACGGCCCCGGCCTTTGTTGAAATATGATGCGGAATTAGCAGAAAGCCAATCGCTGCCCACGTTAAAATCATAGCAATCGTGCTGGTTAAATGAAATTCAGGCGCAAACAATGTTCCGTTTGTTATCTGGATTATTAATGCCGCAGCAGTTCCATACTTCAGGATATATCTGCTGTATTTGCGGAACCCTGAGAGCCAGTCATCAAGCTTTTTGACTTTGGCCCATTGTGATGTCCTAGGAATAACCAATGTCAATAGCGCAAGGACGATCGCAGCCGTCAGGGCCAGTCCCATAAATAGAGGTGATAATATATTTTCAATGGTTTCCTTTTGGGGCGCCACATTCGTGAACCATTTCACATGAGCGCTTGTAAAAAAAGGTGTCATGACTAAGCCTGTTATTAATAACATCTGAAATATTTTTTTCATGGTTTATTGTGCCTCCTTGATGGCATTTAAAATTATATAAACAATATAAGTACAGTATTAATATATAATACTTTTCATTCCAGTGGATTATTCAAAAATGAACATTATGTGAAATGTTTCACAAGTTAACACAATAAAAATACAGGCTAAATTTTGTGCCTGTATTTTCATTCCCTATTTTTCTCTTTTCAAAGCTGAAAGTGCCGGCTTTTTCTCTTCATTCTTTCCCTCATCTGACACTAAGTCCTTTGCCGCACTTTTAAACTCCGTTAATGTCCGCCCAAATGCCCGCCCAATTTCGGGAAGCTTGGATGGTCCAAATATGATCAAGGCAATGACAAGAACAAGAATTAAGCCTGGAATGCCAATGTTAGATATCATCTTCTCACCGTCCCATTAATGTAATACCTTTTCACGCTTTTTCTTAAGCTGCTTTTCATGGGCCCTTGAATGGGCGTGGTGGCGATCTTCTTCCACCTCAGAAGAGATTCCAGCCCCCTGAGGTACAGCAGATGCCGATACCTGCTTCAAGCCAGCCTGATCTTTTTCAAAAACAAATGTTGCTCTTGTTGAAATATCCGCTCCAGGCTCTGTTACGAATGGAAGAACCCGATAATCCGCACGCCATTGCTCTGGTGTTACCCGGCAGCGGACGTAGCCCCTATAATTATTAAAGAACTTAATATGCGGATTTTCTGCAAGCGTCTTTTCCGTATCTGCTCTCACATCTGATCCGTTCCCTCCTGATGTGATAGAGGTTCCGACAAATTCGGCCCCAATCAGCTTTGCATTTGGATCATTATAGTCTGTTAGAATATTGGAAGCCCAGCTTGCATGAACATCCCCAGTCAGTACAATCAGGTTTCCGATATTGTTTGAAGCAGCAAAATCAGCTAAACGCTGCCGGGCAGCAGGGTATCCATCCCATGCATCCATGCTGAACTTCGGCGAAGCACTTGTCCCAAAATTTCTCTGGGCAAAGAACACCTGCTGCGCTAGTACATTCCACTGCGCATTGGAGCTGGCTAGATTGCTTTCAACCCATTGTTCCTGTTCGCTGCCAAGGAGCGTCCGGGCTGGATCGAGCGACTCCGGCGTTTGCGGCTTGCTGCCATCGCCATTTGCCTGGTCATCCCGATATTGCCGGGAATCAAGCACAAGGAATGACGCCAGGCTGCCATAGCTGAACTCCCTATACAACTGCATACCATCACCATTTGGCATGGAAGATAACCGGAGCGGCATGTGCTCATAGTATGCCTGATAAGCTGCTGCACGGCGTTTAATAAATGCTTCAGCTGACTGGCCTTTTTCCGGAATCCCTGCTGCATAGTTATTTTCCACTTCGTGGTCATCCCAAGTGACCACCCAAGGGAAAGCAGCATGAGCTTCTTTCAGGTGCTGATCAGATTTGTACTGAGCATGGCGATTCCGATAATCTTCGAGAGAGATAATTTCCGGTCCGCTGTGATGGCGGACATTTCCTGTTGGTGAAATATATTCATTTGGTCCATATTCATATATGTAGTCGCCAAGGTGAATGACAAAATCCAAATTTTCCTTTGCCATATGCTGATAGGCTGTAAAAAATCCATGTTCATACTGCTGACATGAAGCAAATGCAAATGATAGCCCTGATACTTTGGCACCTGCAGGCGGAAGAGTCTTTGTTTTGCCAATTGGGCTTAGTTCATTGCCGCTTTTAAAACGATAATAATAGACAGTGTCAGGCATTAAGCCTTCTGCCTCCACATGCACAGAATGCGCCAATTCCGGCACTGCAATTTCTGTCCCGCGTTTAACAACTTTTCGGAAGTGTTCATCTGCAGCAAGTTCCCATTTGACCGGTACAGCATGCTTTGGCATCCCGCCTCCATTAAGCGGATCCGGTGCTAGCCTTGTCCATAAAACCACACTGTCCGAAAGAGGATCTCCTGATGCGACGCCGAGGGTAAAAGGGTATTTGCTGAACTTAGGAGCAGCATCAACCTTTAGATTACCCACCCCTAATGATTGCGCCATAGCCAGCGCCAGCGAAAAACCGGCTATTTTCCCTGCACCAGATAGAAAGCTCCGGCGGTCAATGTCCCTCTTTAAGTTCTCTTCATTAAACTTCCTGATTAAATCATCAATCGATCTCTCATTGTTCATTTTCTTCACCTCTTATCATGGATTCACAATTGATTATAAGAGGTGTTTTTTAAAGTAATATGAAGACATGTAAAGGAAGAAAATAGATTCTCTGCCTATTTTATCAGGACTTTTGTAAGGATTGGTTGTTCATACAGCCTATAATCTATATTTGCGGTCAACAATCCTTTGTATTCCCGCACCTTTTGCCCCAGATTTTTTTACAATATAAACATAGAATATTAACGAATCCTGTCAGATTCTTTTAGTTTACTAATCTTTAAATAGTGGTTATGATGGTAGTTATAAATCTTGCAAAGGGGTGAGGGAATGAGGACACATCAGGTAATGCCACTTTTACTGCTGTCTGTATTTTTATCCTTTCTCATTACCCAATACCCTGGTGTCCATTATAATGACATTCCGATGGACCAAAGCAAAGCGGTAACAGTTTCGGACTTTACCGAGAGCTTCCTATTAAAAGATGATCCCAAAAAACATATCTTCAAGTTAGATCTACTCTCTTTATCCATTACAATCCTGACAGTTATCCTTTTTGTATATAGTGCTCTGCACATTGCCCGCAGGAAAAAGATATTTTATACTCCAATTTTCTACGAGGCGAATTATGTCATTCAAGCTCCTTAATTGTCCAACAAAACAATTAAAGGAGGAAGACATAATGTGGATTAGATTTTTAATGATTGGGTTATTTTCATTAACAGCTTCCAGCCTGTTCTTTTATCAGGGTATGGAAATGTATCATGCTTTCACAGATTTCTTTAGACAAAAATGAGAAGCTGGCGCCCAGGGATTCCCTCCCGGGGCGTTTTTATTTCATAAAAAACCCGGCCTGTTTTATTTCCAGGCCGGGCGTACTTTCTTACTGTGCTTTTGCATATTTATCGTCTATTTTTTTTTCGATCTTCTCAAGCTCACGGCGATCTTTTAAAAGTTCTTCTCTATTAACCTTTATCATTTCAAGCATTGATAATTTTTTCTTTTTCATTTCTGCTCACCTTCTTTCATGATGTTTGTAATCCTTCTGGATGCAAGATCTTCTTTTTTTAGTGCCGCTTAAAAAACAATCGTCTTATTACCATGCACTATGACTTTGTCTTCCACATGCCATGCGACTGCCTGTGCGAGGACCTGCCTTTCCACATGCCTGCCGGCAATTTTGAGATCCTGTGCAGTGTGCCGGTGGTTAACCCGCTGGACATCCTGCTCAATGATCGGTCCTTCATCCAAATCATTTGTTACATAATGAGCGGTTGCCCCAATCAGCTTGACTCCGCGGTTAAACGCCCGTGCATAAGGATTGGCTCCCACGAAGGCCGGCAGAAAGCTGTGATGGATATTGATAATCCGGTTCGGATATTTGGAAATAAAACTCGGCGAAAGAATCTGCATATATCTCGCCAGCACAATGAAATCCGCTTTTCCCTCAAGCAGCTCAACCGCCTTTTGCTCGGCTTCTGCTTTAGTATCCTGCGTAATCGGAACATGATGATATGGTATTCCAAAACCCTCCACCACTTCCCTCATGTCAGGATGATTGCTGATCACCAGAGGAATATCCACTTCAAGCTCCTTCGATTTCCAGCGCCACAGCAGCTCGAGCAGACAGTGATCCATTTTAGAAACAAATATCGCCATCCGCTTGCGCTCGCCTTTGCCGCTCAGCCTCCACTCCATTGAGTATTCCCTGGCCATTTCAGGCAGATCCTCTTTCAGTTTTGAAAAGGACTCATCAAAATGGTTCATATCGAATTCGATCCGCATGAAGAAGATGCCTGCCTGCGGATCGGTTGTGTGCTGGTCAAAATGGACAATATTCGCGTTATGCTCCAGCAGAAAGTTAGAGACTGTGGAGATGATGCCTGGCCTCTCTGGACAGGATATCAGCAATGTCGCCCGGTTTGCGTTAACATTTGTATTCATATAGATTCCTCCAACTGCCTTGCCATCCATATAAAAAGGACAGAAAAAAGGCGGCTTCTTTATCCCCCTTCTCTGTCCTTTTACCTGAGAGTTTGACCCCTTTGGTGTCGCAAAGTCCATGCGCGCTCTCCAGAGATGCGTCCGACTGAGGTTCTGTCTACCTGAGAGATTGGCTTCAAGGGTATTTTTGAAGCTTGCTCCTTCGGTGGCTACTGTATGCTCTCTCCCGCAGCCGTCATTCGCTCAATATTTTTGTTATTTTCAGAATAATGTATTTTTTGATTTATGTCAATCGAACTAGGTTTCTTTCACAAAATTGCCACAATTGCAGCCTGGTTTTAAAGATGATTTCCTATGGGAAAAAGAAAAGCTTGAAGACAAGGTCTCCAAGCTTTTCTTACACAGCAGCCTTCGGTTTTGGCTCCTTTTTTTGCCATGCAACTGTGATAAATAACGTAACAATCAATAAGGCCAGACCAAGAACAAACGGATAGGTTATCCGTACATCATAAAGTACACCGGCAATCGTTGGCCCCAGAACATTTCCAATGCTCATATAAGCATTATTCATTCCCATCGCAAATCCCTGTTCATTACCGGCCATCTTTGAGATTAGCGTGGTTAAAACCGGGCGCAGAATGGAAGTTGCAAGGAAAATGATCAGCGAAATAACGAAGAAAAGTGCATAGCTGCCTGCAAACAGTGAAACTAGGAATCCTGATGCTGCAACAGCCAAAAAGACATTCAATACCTTTCCTTCTCCGAATTTATTAACCACACGATCGACTACAAATAATTGAACAATAACACTAATGACTCCTGTCGAAGTCACCATAATGGCAATTTCCTGCGGAGTAGCAGCAAATTCATTATCAAGGTAGAGCCCAAGAACTGACTCATACGCCATTAGTCCAAAGCTCATCACCAATGTAATGACAAGCGGAATAAAATAAGGCTTCTTAACGGACATGGCCAGTTTCTTGACCATCGGTTCCTCTTCAGCCATCTCTCCCGGCACTGTCTGCAATGTGCTGCTTTCTTCGAGGAGCACGATGGAGAATAGAACAGCCACTAGAGATACAAGCGCTGAAATCAGAAATGGCATTTTCAGGCCGAAGTCAGCCAAAAACCCGCCTATCCCAGGTCCAACCACAATTCCAAGTGACATTGCAGCTGAGACAAGACCATTCCCTTTTGCACGCTGCTCCATGGTAGTAATATCAGCAATGTAAGCAAAAATAGCTGGAATCAGCAAGGCAGCTCCAATGCCTCCAATGACACGTGAAAAGTAAAGCAGCCAAATGGAATCCACTGCATAAAAGACAAGCATGGATAATGTCAAACCAGCTAACCCGTAAATAATCATCTTTCTGCGGCCGTACTGGTCAGCCCATTTTCCCGCGATAGGAGAAAAAATCAGCTGGGCACCCGCAAAAATGGCAATCATCAGTCCTGCTGCCGTTCCTCCCTGATTAATGGATTCCAAATAAGCCGGCAAAATCGGAATGATAATACCAAAGCTTCCGATTGCAATAAACATATTGATCATCAAAATGATCATCTTTTTCTTTTGATCTCCTGACAAAACGGATACCCCTCCTTCTATATGTGAAAAATTTACATTATTTTTTTCGGCACGCTAAATAGCTTATAATGAGACATGCTGCTTTGTCAAAGGAAAAAAAGAGAAGCCCCAGCAAAGCTGAAGCCTCTTGCAATCACCCTTTGAATTTGTTCGGGAATTGCTTCACAACCGCATCAGAAATGGCATCTGCCATCATAATAATATGCGACACTCCCTCATCAATCGAAACAATTCTTGCTTCCCAATCCTTAACAAGACTTGCTGTCAGATCATTTGTTACTAATTCCAAATGCTTATAAAGCAGTTTTTTCACATCTTCATCTTTCAGACTTGGATTGGCTCCGCTTAGAAAAGCAGCGATATCATCGGCATTGCGATACCATTTTTTGTTCAGCTGGTTCACCTTTGCACCCTGTCCGCTCTTTGCTGCCTCCACAATATCACCAGCAATGACAATATGCTCTTTAAGCAGTTCTGTCAGCTTTGCTCCTGCAGCTTCTCCGTAATATGGCTTAATGGAATTCCCTATGTCCTCCTGATTTTTAAGCAGGCGCGCCAATTCCTGCTTCTGATCCTCCGCCCCGGCAGTTGTGGCACTTGTAATATAGTTGCTTGTCCATAATATATGGTCGATCCATAGTCTGCGGAATTCGTTGTCAAACTTAACCTCTGACTGGGTAAGACACGGTTTTTGTGCAGCTGCACTGCCCGGAGCTGCCAGCATATTCAGCGGCATGAGCAGCATTATTCCTATGATCAGTAATTTCTTCATATCCTTTTCTCCTTCCTAATTGAAAAAGTTTCCTTCTTATTTTGATTATCCTAAGATTTTTCATTCCCAAAAAATAAAGCTCGAGGCTAATGCCCCAAGCTTTTTCAATCAAACGTTTGATTGATTGCATATATAGCCTATTTACTTTGGCTCTTTTCGCATAAATGATCACACTACTGCCACCGCAGCAAAAAACTCATTATAAAGCGCCAGTACCGCACGTACCTCATCCGCTGCCTGTACGCCAAACATCATGCTCACTTCAGAGGAGCCCTGATTGATCATTTCCATATTGACTTTCGCTTTAGCGAGGGCTTTGGAGGCACGGGCCATTGTTCCAATGTTCTGGCGCATCCCTTCTCCAACCACCATAATAAGTGAAAGGCTATGCTGGATTTTCACTTCATCTGCATGAAGTTCATGCTGTATGCGGTTCAGAATTTCTTCCTCCACCCCATCAGTAAATTGGTTTTCCCTCAGGATAATGGAAATATCATCAATTCCTGAGGGTGTATGCTCATAGCTGAGGCCATTCTCTTCCAAAATGGTCAGCAGCCTCCTCCCAAAGCCGACTTCCCTGTTCATTAAGTATTTGCCGACATAGATGCTGCAGAATCCCTGGTCACTGGCAATCCCGATCACAGGTCCATTCGTGTTATCCCGCTCGTTCACAATCCTGGTGCCGGGAGCAGACGGATTATTCGTATTTTTTATTTGTACAGGAATTCCGGACCGAAATGCCGGTACAAGCGCTTCATCATGCAGGACAGTAAAGCCTGCATAGGAAAGCTCACGCATTTCCCGGTATGTCAGCTCTTTGATTTCCTTAGGGCTTTCTACAATAAAGGGATTTACCGAATAGACCGCATCCACATCTGTAAAATTTTCATATAAATCCGCCTTGGCTGCACCGGCCAAGATGGAGCCTGTCACATCCGATCCGCTTCTTGAAAATGTGAAGACCTGGCCATCCCTGCTATATCCAAAGAAACCCGGAAAGATGATGATCCCGTCCTGCTCCCTTAATGCAAGCAGCTTGTCATATGCTTCAGGAAGCACCTGAGCGTTGCCGGGCTCCGGACTGACAAGTAATCCCGCTTCCTTCGGGCTCACATATCTTGCTTCTATTCCCTGCTGCTGAAAATAGGCTGCTACAAGCTTAGCGTTGTTATCTTCACCGCTCGCTTTGATCAAATCCATAAAAACTTCAGGATTATGCGTATCACTGGAAAGCCTCGTAAAAAGATCCTCCCTGATGATATCTTTAATTTCCGGACCAAGCTCTAATTCATCAGCGATTTGGCCATACCGATCCAATACAGCTTTAGCCAAATCATCTGCTGCTTCCCCCTGAATCCGTTTCTCTGCACATGCGATTAATAAATCAGTAACCTTGTCATCCTCTGAAAATCGCTTTCCAGGAGCCGAGACAACAACGATCTTTCGCTCTGGATCAGCATTTACAATATTGAATACCTTCTCGATTTGCTTTCCGGATGCTAAAGAAGATCCTCCGAACTTCACCACTTTCATCCTGACATCTCCCAATCTCTGAAAATTTAATCTTTATTTTACTCTTATCCTCACAGAAATCAAGAGAAAATTCCACCATACAAATACAAATGTTCATCATAAAAACACACAAAGATATCTAGGTATAGTTTTAATACGTGTTTTCTATGAATATACCGTTAAATAATATTATTTTAAGAAAATAAAAGAAAACGCTTACAAAGACTATTTATTTTTTGGATTAAATAAAGCAAAAAATGATCAAATTAGTGGTTTTTACTCTCCCGCAATAGGGTATATGTTAAGGATATTTATATAAAGAATTAAATTGTAAAAAACGGGAAGGGAAAAAGTCTATGGGAATCCTAGTTGTGGACGATAATCAAGCCAACTTATTTGTTATTCAGCATATATTGAAACGCGCCGGGTATAAAGAACATTTAACGTTTTCTTCTGCAAAGGATATGTTTCAGCATCTTCAGGGATATTCACCTTTTTCAGCCGATATAAAAGCAGACGTGATCCTGATGGATATTATGATGCCCGAGATGGATGGAATTGAAGCATGCCGGCAGCTTCAGCAGATTCCACATTTGAAGGATATCCCGGTGATTTTTGTAACTGCATTGGAGGACTCGAATAAAGTTGCAGAAGCTCTTGATGCGGGGGGGACCGATTATGTAATGAAGCCCATTAATAAGACGGAACTGCTTGCCCGCATTCGTGCTGCCTTAAGGCTTAAATATGAAAAGGACTGGCATAAGGAGCAGGAAAATAAAATCAGGAATGAATTGGATTTATCCATGCAGGTACAAACCAGCATGCTGAGCGAACCGATTTATCATGAACATACATTGTTAAAGGCTTCCTATCTGCCAGCCAATAAACTCGCAGGGGATATGTATTACTGGCACCAAATAGATGAACATCGCTATGCTGCCATACAGCTTGATATGATGGGCCACGGTATTTCAGCTTCCCTTGTATGCATGTTTATCTCATCTGTTCTCAGAGATGCCATCAGAACATGCAGTGATCCTGAATACGTCATGAACGAACTAAATCGGTGGATGAATTCCCTAAACCAGCGCAATCAGCGAATTCCATATTATTTTACAGCTATTTACCTCGTTCTTAATAAAAAAGGCAGAACAATCGAGTATGTAAACGCCGGACATCCAGCCGGATATGCACTTGTAGACAAAGATGAAATGTACAGCTTATCAAGCAATATGTGTGCAGTGGGTTTTTTCGAAGATATTACGATACAAAAAGAAACTATTCCCTATACAGAGTCCATTCAGCTGCTCTTGTTTACAGACGGGGTGGAAGAAGCGGTAGAGCAGAATAATCTCAATCCCTGTGAGTATCTTCAGCACTTCGCATCCTTTCACTGGAATGCATCCAGAACAGCAGAGCCGATCGATATGATACTGACGAAGCAGCAGCAGGCCAGCGCTGATGATGATATGTGTGTTGTTCTGATTCAGGCAGATTAGGAATGTATACATAATATTTTTTACAAAAAAAACAGAGTGCAGTCCCTCAAAAAAGGAGTCCGCACTCTGTTTTTATTTTTAATGAGAAATCTTCCTGAAAATCTTTTCCTGCAGGTTGATTTCTTCAAATACAGGGTCCTCCATCCGCAGGGCTTCCTTGCTGCCAAGCCCCAGAAAACCTCCCATGCTGAGGCTTTCATTAAAAAGATTAAATACGTGGCTTTGCAGGTCAGTATTAAAATAGATCATCACATTGCGGCACATAATCACATGAAATTCATTAAAGGAGCCATCAGTCACCAGATTATGCTGGGCAAAAACCATTCGATTAAGCAGGGATGCATTCAGATAAGCTGCTTCACAATCGGTTGTGTAGTATTCAGAAAAGGATTTTTTTCCGCCTGCCATAATGTAATTCTTTGTATAGAGCTGCATTTTTTGCAGAGGTATTATTCCGCTCTCTCCCTTTTTAAGTACCTTTTCATTGATGTCTGTGGCGTATATCTTCGTTCGTTCACCCAGCCCCTCTTCTTCCATCAAAATAGACATGGAGTAGGCCTCTTCCCCAGTCGAACAGCCTGCATGCCAAATTCTGATTTCCGGCAATTCTCTGAGCATCGGGATAACCTCATTTCGAAAAGCCTTAAAAAAAGCAGGGTCCCGGAACATTTCTGTAACATTGATTGAAAAATCGCTCAGTACCTTTTGCAGATACCCCTCATCATGGATAACCTTTTCCGTGAGGCTTGTTATGCTGGGCAGCCGATCCCTGCTAAGGCGATTTTGGATTCTCCTGGCAATTGATGAACGCATATATTGCCGGAAATCATAACCGGATAAACTATAAATGGCTTTTAAAAGCAATTCTATTTCTAATTCTTCCTTTTTCAATTCCTTCAATCCTCAACTTTCGAGAACAAAATGATGTTGACGGTGTCCGTATGTTGTCCGGACTGGTCCTCCCTGTCATCTATGAAAGCCATACTCTCATTACTGACAGCAGCTGGTCCAGTTTTAAAGGCTTGCTGATATAATCTGTTGCACCCGCTTCCATGCACTTTTCCCTATCGCCTTTCATTGCTTTGGCAGTAAGGGCAATGATTGGAACACCCTGGTGCCTGTCCAGCCCGCGCAGCCTCTTCATGGTTTCATACCCATCCATAACCGGCATCATAATATCCATCAGTACAATGTCAATCTGTTCTGTACCCATTATCAAATCGAGGCACTGCATCCCGTTTTCTGCTGTAAGGACATTCATGCCTTCTTTTTTCAAAGCATTTTTCAGCGCATAAATATTTCTGTGGTCATCATCTACAACAATGACTGTTTTGTCTTTAAGTTCCGTACCTGTATGCTGATGCTCTGCTTCAGCATCTTGTGTTTCAGCTGTCTCAGACACTTCCTGGACAGGTTCTGCGGTTACAGCAGCTTCTTCAAAAGCAAGCGAACCTGCGGCTATTTCAGGCATTCCGTTTGGCAGATTCGGGATAACGAGTGTAAACCGGCTTCCTTTTCCTTCTTCGCTCTCCACTTTGCAGATACCGCCGAGCAGCTGGGCAAATTCCTTGGAGATGGACAATCCCAGGCCCGTTCCGCCATATTTCCTCATCGTGGCGCCATCAGCCTGCTGGAAGGCTTCAAAAATCAGCTCCTGCTTCTCGGACGGAATGCCAATACCTGTGTCGAGCACTGTAATTTTCAGCCAGTCATTTGTGTAGCTGGATAACGGCAAACCAAGGAAATCGCCTTTTAAAGCTTTTTCAAACGTGACTGCTACTGAACCTTCTTCCGTAAACTTAAATGCATTTGAAAGGAGGTTTTTCACAATTTGCTGCAGACGCTGCTCATCGGTATTGAATACAGAAGGGACTTCTTCCGAAGAGCTCACAGTAAATTCAAGATTTTTATGCTTTGCCACCTGTGTAAAATGCTGTTTCAGACGCTGCGACATTTCTCCCATATTGACTTCCTCAAAGCTGATTTCCAGTTTCCCTACCTCTACTTTTGAAAGGTCGAGAATATCGTTAATGAGGGCAAGTAAATCCTGTCCAGATGTATGTATAACCTTGGAAAACTCCTTCTGCTCCTCAGTAAGGATTTGATCCGGGTCTTCTGCCAGCATTTCTGATAAAAGCAGGATGCTGTTAAGAGGCGTGCGCAGCTCGTGGGACATATTTGCCAGGAACTCTGACTTGTATTTTGAGCTTAAACCCAGCTGTTTTGCTTTTTCCTCCAGTTCTTCCTTGGCAGCCTGAAGTTCTTCTGATTTCATTTCAGCATCTCTGGAGCGCTCTTCAAGCTGCTCATTAATCATACGCAGCTCTTCGGATTGACTCTGCATTTCTTCAGATTGCGCCTGCAGCTCCTCAGATTGGGATTGCAGCTCTTCAGCCTGTGCCTGCAGTTCCTCTGTCTGGGCCTGGGATTCGGCCAGTAAGCGTTCAATCTCCATTCTTCCAGAAATATTCGTAATGGCTATTCCTAATGTTTCTATTACTTTTTCCAATAGTTTGATCTGGGCTTCAGTGAACGGCCTCAAACTCGCCAGTTCCACTACTGCCACTGCCTCGTCCTTTAGCATAACTGGAGCCATCATGATGCTTTTCGGCCTGACATCTCCCAAACCAGTTGATAAGACCTTGTAATCCTCAGGAACATCCTCGAGGAAGATTGTTTTCTTATCCCTGACAGTTTGGCCTGCTAAACCTTCCCCCTCATAGAAAAAGTCTCTTCCTGCTTCATCCGCTCCATCTGCATAAGCAGCCTGCTTCTTAAATACAGGTTTGCTTCCGCTGTCATCTTTCACATAAATGACTCCAAGATCAGCTCCGGCGGCAGGTGCCAGCCTTGATATAAAATCATCTGCCAAATTGGCTATAGTCACATGCTGGCTATAGATGCTTACTAATGCAGCAGACTGGCTTTGGATCCAGTTTTGCTCACTGATTTCAGCCGAATAGCGCTGTTCTTTTTTGTAATAATTCTCCAGTGAATCAGCCATAGAGTTGAAGGCTGTCGCGATTTCACCGATCTCATCTTTTGTTTCGATATCCAGCCTTGAAATGGAAGAAAGGTCTTGATAATCAATATCCTTAATTCCCTTTGTAATTAAGCTGATGCTTCTGCCTGTACTTCTAATCACCCAAACCGTCACTCCGACGATTAAAATAATAGCTATTGCAACCGCAGCAACCAAAGTCGATACTAACTGACTATACGTTTCATTTGCACTTTCCAGGGAATCAGCCATGATTGATTCCTGATATTCTTTAAATTCAGCCAGCTTAACCAGAAGAGAGTTTCGATTTTCCCTTTCTTCCCTGTACAGATCTTCCAGGGAATCTAGATCTCCGCCTCCCATTAATCCGATGAAGCTGTTTTGCATTTGGGCATATGATTCATATGCCTGTTCTACTTCCTTTAATAGCAGGCTCGATTTCTGTCTATTTAATTCATTTTCCAATTTCAAAATCCGGGTTTGTATCCCTTCATGGTTTGCCTCAATCAATTCAGCCGTCATGGCTGGATCTGCCGATTCTATGTCGGTGAGCACACTTAGCAGCTGCTGGTCAGTCTGGTAAAATAGCTGTCTGATCTCTGTAGCCTGATTTACCTTATAGTATCGATCCTCCACAATTTCCAGCATGTTTGCTTTCATTCCGTTTACCATAGACAGAATGACAAACATCAGAATAAACAAAAAAAATACGGTTAAGCCCAATCCCAACATTTGCTTTCTTTTAAAGCTCACCTGTTCTCTCCTTCTTTCCCCCGATTTTTCTTCATCATTATTCTTGTGCATGTTCACGCTTTATGAGATTAAGGTTTTAATAGACCAGCTTCTTTACCCTTATTTGTTGGAGGTCAAACCTGTATTTCTATTTTTTCGCCTTTTTTATATAAATTATTGTTTTTAGCCTAAGTATCCGCCCGTTGATTTCCACTGCAGGTACTCAGCAAACCCGCGGGGCGGGCGGTGAGCCTCCTCGATGCTGTGCGCCTGCGGGGTCTCACCTGTCCCGCTACTTGCAGGACTTTGAATAAGCTTCCTTGAGGAAACACCGCACGAAGAAATTCGATAGCATTTTCGAGGATCTCGCACCTTCCACTCCAATCAACTCAGTGAAAAAAATAAGTTTTAAACATAACATAAAAAAAGAGGAAGGATTACTCCTTCCCAATGTTTAACGATATTCCTTTACTTTTTCCCCTGCTGAAGTCATCCATTCAAACTGGCGGAGCTTCAGGTCAAATAGTGTCAGAGGATCCTGGTAAATCTCAGGATTTTTGCGCATATCGCTTAATGCTTCTTTATTTTCTGCAATGTTCGTATATGTCTCTTCAACTGTATGATTCAATACGTCAAACGGATTTCTGAAGAACATCTTAATATCCCGCTCAAGCGATTTCTCGAAGAGTTCGAATTGCTGCATGAATTTATCGGTGATGAATTCTGCGATTTCGCTATAGTCTTCATGCTCAATGAACTGTTTATATTTATTATGGAGCATGGTTTTATTTTGCTGAATTGCCCCAAGCAGTTTTCCTGCACTCTTGAGCAGGAATTGCGATGGCGAAAAGCGGTTTAGAATATTGGCCTTTTCAAGCTGAACACTCCCGCGCGTCATCCGGTCAGCGTCGCGGCGCCAGTCATCCAGGACTCTGAAATCACAATCCAGCGCGATTTTCTCCTCGCCGTAAAGCTCATTGAAGCCTTGGCTCATTTCATCCAGATATGCCTGGCTGCTTCTGAACTCTCCTTCACTTTCCGCAATCCAATCCTGTATGGAAACATGAAACTCCGGCAAAACCGTATCTTCAATATATTGATGGACCCGATTATTCATTTCATCATTAAGCTCAGTATGGATTTTTCCAAAATCACTGTCTTCTGTCACCATTTCTGAACAGTTTCGAAGAAGTTCCGGAATCTGCTTCTCAAGATCCGCTCTCATTTCATCTTTAATCTTGCTGTACGATCTTTTAATCGTCCGGACCTTCTCTTCTTCCATATCCATCAGCTGGTTCTTGGCACCCTTTAGTTTAGTCACCATCTCTTCGTTCCATTTAATCGTATCAATCAAGCTGTTTTCCATCTCAACACGTTTTTCAAGCAGGAATTTAATGGATTTTTTTATATAGTAAAGAACCTTTGCTGTACGCTCTTCTTTCCGGTTCCGCCCATCCATTATCGACTTGATAAAGACGGCTAAATCATTGAGCTGGCTTTCGCTTTCATAATAGGCGGAGAAAGCAAACACCTTTGCTTTTGGGAAATAGGTATGAACACGGGACTGAGTTTCATCAAGAAGCTCTATAGCATCCTGGCTGTCCGGAATCCGATCCATTTTACTGAGAAGGAAATGAATAGGCAGTTCCGGAGCCTGTTCTCTCATTCTCACAGCAAGATCCAGCTCTTTATCTGTCAGAGGCGAATCAGCATTCAGGACAAACAGCATGCTGTCAGCAAAATGAAGATATTGGAACACACCATTTCGGAACTTGCTTTGACCCGCAAGACCTGGTGTATCGATGACAGCAAGTCTATTACTCTGTAAAAAGTTGAATGGCATCTTGCAGCGTATGAGCGTCTGCTGGCTTTTCTCTGCACTTTGCCTAAAATCCTC
The DNA here is from genome assembly GCF_000565285.1 of Cytobacillus firmus DS1. Taxonomy (GTDB): domain Bacteria; phylum Bacillota; class Bacilli; order Bacillales; family Cytobacillaceae; genus Cytobacillus; species Cytobacillus firmus_A. The sequence goes on from NZ_APVL01000015.1 coordinate 56,659, forward strand.
AAGATCAGAAATGCTTCTGACTTCCTCGTCCGTAATAGCATGGATTTCCGCTTCATTACTATCCTTGAACAGCACTGAAGCTGATGTAGAATCCCCCATCAGCTCTTCACCGAGAAGAGTGTTCACAAATGAGGATTTTCCATTTGAAGCTGCACCGGCAATCAGCAAATGCCCGGAATCCAAATCAAGGAGCTCACGGACCATCCATTCAAATCGCTCACCCATCAGGACGCCTTTTTCCTTTGCCCATTTCATGATATTTTCGAAAAGCTTAAAGCTTTCCTCCAGTCCTTCCTGATAACGGACAGAACGGTTCACAAGACTCTCTGCTTCACTGACAGCAGAAGAATCGATATTGGATGGGAATATTTCGCTCCATGCCAGCACTGCCGATGCCGAAACAAGATAATGAGAAGGGGAAGCTATTTTCACCCAATTCGTTATGTGATTTGGAATCAGATGGGATAAATCCCGGATTAAATGCTTGCCGCTGATCAGTTCAAGATAAGTTTCTTTGTAAAGCTCCGAAAGCACGCTCCATGTATGTGAGCGCCCCGGCTCCATATTCAGGAGAAGATGATTATATTCTTTCAGCCATAAGAAATACAGATCTGATGTCTTATAGCTATTCCACAGAGCCGCTGATAAATCTTCAAAGTGAGCCCGATCTGCACGGTATAACACCGAAAGCGCCTCACTGAAATAGTTCGGCTCCATTTTTGCTGTCCGCCCCTGTTCCACATACGAATGAAGAACTTCAAACCATGATAGGGATTCCGTCCTGATTGCTTCATTGACAGCCAGCTCCACTGCATTTCCCCAATCACTGTGTTCTTCAAAGAACCCTCGTGCCAGATCGGTCACATCCGGATAATCCGGATTTAGCCGGACTGCCTCTTTAATGGATTCAACAGCCAATTCAAGCTTGCCGCGCTGTATGTAAAGTGAAAACAGCTGGAGGAGCACTTCAGTCTTTAACACCTCTGAATCTGTTTCAATTGATTTATAAAAGTCCTCTGCATTTGAAAGCAGATCTAATTCAAAATAGGCATCAGCCATATTTTTCTGAGCCCACGGCCCCAATTCATTCGGTATGCTTTCCCATTTAAAAATGGCCGCTTCATAATCCTTGTTAAGGAAATAGACTTCACCCTGGGCGAAGCGGATATTAGTTAAATCAGGCACCTCGTTCTGCTGCTCAGCCACATACATTTCACCCAAAACCCTGATCGGATGCACATTTTCATTAGATTCCATGAAGGTCTTATAAAAGGTTTTGCTGATTAGCTGCTTCTCTAAAGTCATCTTGATCCCCCGCAGTGCTTTTTTTAAAAGTACGCCTAAAGGCGGCCCCTTCTAAAAGAATTTTATTGATCCAGCCGGCTGATTTCCTAATTTCATAGGGCTTTATCAGCATGCTTTATAAGAAAAGCGGAAGGCGCCCGCCTATCGGCTTGCATAAGACGGTCCCTGTAAGAAGGTGTTTTTTCCTTCTGGAAGGGAGCGGCTTATGACCTCGAGCCGATGACGCCTGAAGCTAGACAGTTATCTAACTTCAGAATTTACCTTCTTATCTTTATAAAAAAACGCATAATACGCCAATTTTTCATCCTTTATCCTTATATTGTAGCAAAAATTTTTCTGCAAAAAATTTCATTTCTCTATCATTTTTGAAACATTGCTGTATTCCTGTGTAATATTTTTAATAGTTAGAATCAGCTTCTCTTTATTAATACCACCTCAAATCAAAATAAAAACTGGCAGACAGAAATATATATTCCTGTCTGCCAGTATTCATTCTTCATTATGAGGCTTGCTGCGGCCGGGCGGCCCGTCGCTGTCTCCCATAGAGGACTGTAACAGCCATCCCAAGAATCAGGAACACACTTGATATTTGGAATAGTGCCGATGTTTCCACAAACTGTGCAAGCACACCGAACACAAGCCCGCTTAGTCCAATGCCAAGGTCGATGGAGGAGAAGAACATTCCGTTTGCCACACCGCGCCGGTTGGATGGTGTCATCGACAGCGTCCAGGACTGCAGAGTAGGAATCAATGAGCCAAATCCAATTCCAAACAAAATTCCGCTAATGATAATAAACAAATTCGAATGAGCGAAAGAAAGTACCCACATTCCTATGAAAGTCATGAACGTACAAAGCAGCACAAGCCCCATCGGCCCCCGCTGGTCAAACCACTTTCCGGCAGCCGGTCTTGAGAGCGATGCCATAATCGCATTAAACAAGTAGAATAGGAATATCTGATCAATGCCGCGCTCTTCCCCGAAAATAACGATGAACGTTACGATGGAGCCATATCCAAATGTCACAATTATTGTGATAAATGCAGGAAACCAGCTGGATTTTTCAACTAAAGAGTCCAGGTAAGAGAATTTAAGGTCCTCTTTCCTTGTTTTCATAACCGCTTCAGGCGTTTCGTAGCGGACAACAGCCAGGAGCACAATGGCAATCACCCCGAGTACGCTTGAGATATAAATAAGATTGGTAAAAGAGGTAATCTGATATAGGTAGATTCCAAGACTTGGAGCAATGATCATTCCAATCGTAACACTGAGGCCATAGTAACCCATTCCCTCTCCAAGCCTGGAATTAGGCACTACATCTACAGCCGCTGTCCCATTCACAGTAGTTGACCAGCCCCAGGCAAGCCCATGAATGAATCGGAACATCAGAAAAATCAGCACCACGCTTGAAAGAGGATAAATAATGGTTATTGCCAAAAGCGCTGCCGCCCCAATCAGCACCAGCTGCTTTCTTGCTTTATATTCAAGCATGAATCCAATGAATGGCCGGCTCAGAACGGCTCCAATCGAAAACAGTGCCGTCACCAGCCCAATTTCAAGACCAGTTGCCCCTATGGACTTTATATATGGAGGCAATGTTGGAATCAGCATCTGAAAAGACATAAAAATAAATAAATTACCGACCATCAGCATAATGAAAGACTTTGTCCATAAAGTCTCTTTTGCAGCCTTTTCCAAGTGCATCCCCCGCTTTCCTTTTATCTCCAGAATAAATCAGTTAATTATTTCGCATCACTAAATACTACCATAACTGTTTGGAAAAAGGAAAGGGAATTTGCATCATATCAAAGCGTAGATTGAGACAATGAAAATCTTCGTTATAAGTCCATAAAAAAAGGAGCCAGATTAAGCTCCCCCGTCACCCCTGCAGACTGCTTGTTTCCAGTGTCCGCTGCAGAAAATGCAGTGTTCTTTCTATTATGATGTCCTGATCGTTATCCAGCGTTGCCACATGATAGCTGTTGTCCAGGGTGACTAATTCCTTGGCAGCAGATTTAATGCCGCTGTATATTTCCTGTGAATTGGAAGGAGGAACTACATGATCTTCTTTTGAGACAAAAATCAGCGCAGGACAAATCACTTTCCCTAAATCGGCTTTCACCTTCTTCATCAGTTCCGTTATTTCACCAAGCGATTTAACCGGTGTCTTTTCATAGGCAAGCTCTTTTATATCAGGATTTTTTATGTCTGAACCAATTGCATCAAGGAAACGGACATCCTCCAGGCTGGCTGCTGCCGCCATATCAGGAATTTCAACAGCTGCATTAATCGGGATTATCCCCTTAATCTCCGGATATTTTTCGGCCATATACAATGTCAGTGTGCCGCCCATTGACAGACCTGTAACGAATATCGTACTGCAGCGCTCCTTCAGCCACCGATAGCCTTCTTCAACAGAATGAATCCAGTCCTGATAGGTCGTTGTTTCCATTTCTTCATAATGAGTGCCATGTCCCCTCAGCCGCGGACCGCAGACCGTATACCCTGCATTTGCATAAGCTTCCCCAAGCGGACGCATACTTTGAGTTGAACCGGTAAACCCATGAGAAACAAGAATCCCAATCTCATTTCCTTCAAAATAAAAAGGTTCTGCTCCTTCTAAAACCGGATACTTTTCAAACATATTCCTTCCTCCATTCAATAGATTATTTCCTATTAAGGAATATTCTTTTCACATCCCTCTATCCCTCCTTGTTTGAAAGTATTTAACATTTTTGTAAAACTTCACATCCAGCTTTCAGAAAAACTTTTTTTCCAGACTGGTCTTGTTTATAATAGATAGAATGGATAAAGAGTATTGCCCTATAAACGATTGCAAACACAGCTAAGGGAAGTTTCGCTTTATTTTCCTTCCCGATATTATTAAAATAAGTACTAACTACATAAACAGAAAGGCTGATACCGGTTTGGAAAACAATTCAAATTTTATACGAACGATTATTAAAGAGGATCTGGAGTCGGGAAAGCGCAAAGAGGTCATTACCCGTTTCCCGCCTGAGCCGAACGGTTACCTTCATATCGGACATGCCAAATCGATTGTCATCAACTTCGGCCTGGCAGACGACTTTAACGGCAAGACGAATCTTCGTTTTGATGACACGAACCCGCTTAAGGAAGATCAGGAATACGTGGATGCCATTAAAGAAGATGTTAAATGGCTTGGCTACGAGTGGGAGGAGCTTCACTTTGCTTCGAATTACTTCGAGGAAATGTATAACCGCGCCGTTCTTTTAATTAAGAAAGGAAAAGCTTATGTGGATGACTTAAGCCAGGAGGAGATCCGCCAATACCGCGGAACACTGACCGAGCCTGGAAAAGAAAGTCCATTCCGCAGCCGTTCAGTTGAAGAGAATCTTGATTTATTTGAACGTATGCGGAAGGGCGAATTCGAAAACGGAGCAAAAGTTCTTAGAGCGAAGATTGACATGTCTTCACCGAACGTGAACTTGCGCGATCCAGTTATCTACCGTGTTTCACACGCAACTCACCATAATACCGGTGATACATGGTGCATCTATCCGATGTATGCTTTTGCCCACCCGCTTGAAGATGCAATCGAAGGGGTTACCCATTCCTTGTGCACCACTGAGTTTGAAGACCAGCGCCCGCTATACAACTGGGTTGTCTCAGAGTGTGAAATGGAAAGCACACCACAGCAAATCGAGTTTGGCCGCCTGAATATTACTAATACAGTAATGAGTAAAAGAAAATTGAAGCAGCTTGTAGAAGAAAATTATGTTGATGGCTGGGATGACCCGCGCATGCCTACGATTTCCGGTTTAAGACGCAAAGGCTACACTCCGGAAGCAATCCGCGAATTCGTTAAAGAAACTGGTGTTTCAAAAGGCTCAGGTGTAGTGGATGAAGCGATGCTTGAGCATTTTGTGCGCGAAGACCTGAAAATGAAGGCTCCCCGCACAATGGGTGTACTTCGTCCGTTAAAGGTTGTAATTACCAACTACCCGGAAGATCAGACTGAAATGCTTGATGCAGAAATCAATCCGGAGAACCCGGAAATGGGCATGCGCCAAATTCCATTCTCAAGAGAGATTTATGTAGAGCAGGACGACTTCATGGAAGATCCGCCGAAAAAATATTTCCGCCTCTTCCCTGGCAATGAAGTCCGCTTAAAGCATGCTTACTTCATCAAGTGCAACGATGTCATCAAGGATGAGAATGGCAATGTTGTGGAGCTTCATTGCACATATGACCCTGAAACAAAGAGCGGATCAGGCTTTACCGGCCGAAAGGTAAAGGGTACGCTTCACTGGGTGGATGCCAAGAGTGCCATTCCGGCTGAATTCCGTTTGTACGAGCCTTTGATCCTTGACGAAGATGCCGATCAGAACGCTGAGACAGATACGGTTGAGGCTCTTGAAAACGAATCGGAAGGCAAAACGTTCCTTGACTACGTGAACCCGAATTCACTTGAAATTGTTCATGGTTACATCGAACCAAATATGAAGGATGTAAAAGCCCAGGATAAGTTCCAATTCTTCCGCCATGGCTATTTCAATGCAGACCCGAAACATACGGCAGCAGAAAAACCTGTCTTTAACCGGATTGTCTCACTAAAGAGTTCATTTAAATTAAAATAGGCATTAAGCTTGAGGGCTTGGTTCCCTCAGGCTTTTTTAGCCGTAACAATTCATAAACTGCCTTTCTGCTGAAAAGTATGGTAAGGTTTTAAAAGTAAGCATTTACATAAGGAGGAATAGCATAATGTCAAACCAGCATGACCCAAATACATTACCGCCGAAAACATGTTCAATAGACCGCATGGTGACAGTTAAAGAGGATGTTGAAAAGGTTCTTGCAGGAAAGAAAACAGCCACTCGCCGAAACGGCCGCTATGCTGATGTGGGAGAAATCATGACACTTGAAGGCAAGGACTTTGTTGTAGATAAAGTTTATTCCCAATCCCTTGGTGAATTAACAGACGAGCATGCCCGCCAGGAAGGTTTCGAAAGCTTGGAAGACTACAAACAATCCATTCTTTCCATGCATCCGGGAATGCCGTGGCTTCCGCAGATGCGTGTATGGGTTCATGAATTCAGCGCAGTGAAGAAGTAATCTGCCGGGATGGACATACTGTATCGAATACTGCTGTACATCCATGTCAGCAGTGCCATTCTTTCTGTTGGCCCATTTTTTATTCTGATCCCAATCGTCAATAAATTAGGAACGGCTCATCCCGGGGTCCAGCAGGCATATATCGGCATATTCAGGACATCCGTGCGGCTTGTCAAGCATGCAGGACATGTACTTGTAGGCTCAGGTATCCTTCTTATCATGAACAGCCACTGGGCCTGGACGACATCATGGGTCGTCGCTACCCTGGCAGTCATGGGAGGCTCAGTCTTTTTTCTCGCCCGGGCCTTCACTCCTGTCCTGAGGAAATTTGATGAACCGGGAGCTGATCAGCATTTCCTAATTAGAAAGCTTACCCGCTCCGTTTGGATCTATCTTTTTCTGTTAATGCTCATGCTCTGGTTCATGGTAGCCAAGCCGGTGCTTTGGCAGGGATAAAAAACAAGCGCTCATGATGTGCGCTTGTTTTTTTATGCATGGATAAATACATATTTTCGCGGTTTGAAGCAGCTTTATTTATCTTTTGCTGAAGATGTGGTGTCTCCCATGCGGATGCATGGATAATCAAAATTTTCACATCCAACAAACTAATTACTTCAAAAATCTTTCCGGAAAATCGGTCATAATCACTTCGACTCCGGCATTATTTAAGAATCCGCTGCGGGTTTCATCATTTACGGTATATACCCGCAGCGGAAATCCTGCTTCCTTTCCTTTCCTTCCATACTCGGATAGAGCAAACCTCTCTTCACAATGAATGCTGTCTGCACCGATTTTTTTGGCAATTTCGACTGTGTTTTCAGGAATACCTTCAATTAAATATCCCGTCTGTATAGTTGCATGAGAGTCCCGGACTCTCCTCAGGCTATCCGCATTGAAGGATGAGATAATGACACGCTGTTCCAATCTATATTTAAGGATAAGGTCAATCACCTTTTTTTCCATCCCGTGATAGTCAATCAAATCATTTTTCAATTCAATATTAATCAGCAGTTCGTTGCCCTCCTTCACTGCCCATTGTAAAAGTGTCTCCAGATCCGGGATTGTTTCACCGGCATTCACATCCGCAAACCAGCTCCCGGCATCAAGCTGCAGGATTTCTTCAAAGGTCATGTCCTTAATATAGCCGGTTCCGCCGGTTGTTCTGTCCACCTTTTCGTCATGAATGATCACAAGCGTACCATCCTTCGCCATCTGCACATCCAATTCAATGCCATCTGCTCCTGCCTCCAATGCGGCCTGAAAAGCAGCCATCGTGTTTTCCGGAAAATGTCCGCTGACACCACGGTGGGCAAATACTTTTGCTCTTTTATTCAACTTATCTCCTCCTATGACAAAAACATCATCATTAATATTCTATTCTACAACCAGTACCAAAATCATTTTTTCATTCCAAGAAAGTCCGCTCAAGTTTCACTTCGCATTAGATTCCATTATAATTAAACTATGAAACTTCTTTCTTTCCAGTACGTATAACAAATTATCCATACATAAAAACGAATTTAGGAGTGAAATCTGTGGGAGTTCGATTGAGCAAGGGACAAAAAGTAGACTTGACCAAAACAAATCCTGGTTTGCAGGTTGTGATGGCAGGATTGGGGTGGGATGTCAGCCACAATCAATCTCAATATGACCTGGATGCTTCAGCATTTTTAACAGGCGCATCCGGAAAAGTGCAAAGTGACAGTGACTTTGTGTTTTATAATAATCCATCCGGCGGAAACGGATCGATTCTCTACAGCAGTGATAACAGAACGGGAGCCGGCGCCGGGGACGATGAGCAAATCCGCATCGAGTTGAATAAGGTGCCGCAGCATATCCATCGAATTGCGTTTACTATTACCATTCATGATGCCCAGATGAAGGGGCAGAACTTCGGACAAGTTTCAAATGCCTATGTGAGAATTTTTAATGCCATGACGAACGAGGAGCTGATCCGCTTCGACCTTGGCCGTGATTTTACTGTTGAAACAGCCATCGTCGCTGCAGAGCTTTACCGTCACAATGGGGAGTGGAAATTCAATGCCATTGCAAGCGGATTTCAGGGAGGATTAGCCGCCCTGTGCCGCAATTTCGGTGTTTCCGTAGATGATGAGCCTGCTCCAAGTCAGCAGCCGTCATTCGGCCATGGCCAATTCCAGCAGCAGGCAAATTACGGACAGCAGGCTCATGGATTCAGTCCACAGCAAAGCCAGCAGACTCAATCAGGCTACAGCCCGTCGTCTTTTGGCCAGCCTGCCTACAATCAGACTGCATATAGCACACCTCCGTCCCAGCCATCTGCCATGGGTGGCCAAACCGGTTTTGGACAGCCGGTACAGGCTCAATCCTATACAGATGGCAATATTGCCTGCACCCGCTGCGGATCTACTAACATCCGCACCGGACAAAAGGGATTTGGCCTTGGAAAAGCGGCGATTGGAGGACTCATCCTTGGCCCTGTAGGACTTCTTGGCGGATTTATTGGAAAGAACCAGCTGAAGCTCACCTGTAATGCCTGCGGCAATTCATGGTCGCCTAACCAGACAGATTACGCACAGTGGGCCAATGACCAAAAACGCCGTGCACAGGAGCTGTTCACTCGATTCAAGAGCCAGGATGTCATGGACGCCGTGGTAGCTTCATGCGCTCTTGTTGGGATGGCAGATGGCAGGCTCGATCCGTCTGAACGCCAAAAGATGATTGAGTTTGTAAACAGCAGCCAGGAATTAAAAGTGTTTGATACACAAAAAGTGATACAGCAATTCAATATGTTCGTCCAGCGGATTGAGATGGATCCGATCATCGGCCGGGCTGAAGCCTTCAAAGCAGTTGGCCGGGTAAGAAATAAGCCTGAGATCGCCCGCCTCGTAGCCCGTTATTGCATCGCGATCGGCTATGCTGATGGGAACTTTGATCAAAATGAAAAACAGGCTGTTACCGAAATCTGTATGGAACTCGGGTTAAACCCGCATGAATTCCTGTCATAATTTGTGTTATAGCAGACTCTGCCTCATCCAGGCAGAGTTTTTTTTTTGCATTTATTCCCACCACCTCCTGAATATGCCGCATACAAAGTTTACATGCGGGTATACTCAAAAAGATAAGAGGTCTGTTATTTTAAAAAATTAGCAGGGAGGTAATATTTTTGAAGGAAAGTTCATCAACTGAACGCTATATGCCCATGACTTCTTCCACGAGCGGAATGATTGTAAACGAAGCGGATGGAGTTTACTGCCTGACAGTTCAGATTGTCAATGTTTGTTTTGTGCGTATATCAGAAAAGCCAGGCGACTGGGTTCTGGTGGACGCAGGCATGCCAAAATCTGCAGAGAAAATCATGAATGCCGCTGAAGAACTCTTTGGAGAGAATGCCAGACCGAAAGCCATTATTCTTACACATGGCCATTTTGACCATGTTGGTGCAATTATTGATCTGGTTGAGCGCTGGCAGGTTCCTGTATACGCTCACACACTGGAAATGCCATTTTTAACGGGACAGCAGGATTACCCAAAACCTGACGCAAGTGTTGAAGGCGGACTTGTCGCAAAGATGTCCCCAACCTTTCCGCATGAAGGCATCGATCTCGGAACCTATGTTCAATCCTTTCCTGAAGACGGAAATGTTCCCCATATGGAAGGATGGAAATGGATCCACACACCAGGTCATACCCCTGGCCATGTTTCATTGTTCAGGGAATCGGATCGTGTGCTGATTGCAGGTGATGCTTTCGTAACAGTGAAACAGGAATCCTTATACAGTGTCCTCACCCAGGAACAGGAAATCAGCGGCCCGCCCCGCTACCTGACGACAGATTGGGATGCGGCCCGTGCATCCGTGCAGAAACTCGAAGCCCTTCAGCCGGATGTCGCCATCACAGGGCACGGCATTCCCATGGCTGCCGCTGTATTAAGGGAAAGTCTCACCAGACTTGTAAATGATTTTGATGAAATTGCCGTTCCTGACCACGGAAAATATGTAGACGGGGAACGCTAGAAAAAAGCAAGGTCCAGCAAAACGACTGGATCTTGCTTTTTTGATGTTTAAAACAATCAAAAAAAGGAAGAGTATATAAAAACCCATTTTAATAGTTCAGGAGGTTCATATATGCACCTTGAAAACTTTGCAGGAAAAAAGGTCCAGATAAAATTCAAAAACTTTCCAAACGATCTCGTCGGCTCCATTACTGGCATTTTTCAGCCCGATGAGTGGTACCTTGTTAAACTGATCAAAACAGAAAGCATGGGAATCTGGGTTGAGAACCCTTGCTTCAAGCGAACAATGGTACAAAAAGAAGATGGTACCAACATTCCGGAAGAACAGCAAAAAGAAGAAGATTGCGTCACTCATTTTCTGATCCGCTGGGATTACATCAGCTCTGTCATTACCTTCCCGGACAAGACGACGCTCGGTGTTGATAAGAAAGCCAAATTAATAGGTTTTCAGCCCTCTTAATAGATAGATCCTCCCCTGGTGCCTTATACCCGGGGGATTTTTTATTAGAAAAGTTCTCCTTTATAGACTATGATATATTTACCGACTTTTCAAAAAATAAAAACGGAGGCACAAACATGACAAAAAGAACCTGTATCATTACACATGATCTGGAACCCTCACAGCTTGAAAAAATAAAAGAAATCATTCCCGATTGGGAGCTCATTTCCGGCAAGGATTCCGCAAACTGGCAAAATGAAATGAAAAAAGCCGAAGTCATCGCCGGCTGGAAAAAGGAACTTAAAGAAATGGTTCTCGAGGGAGACAGCAAACTCCGCTGGTTCCAATCCTGGAGTGCAGGTGTCGATTCTCTCCCTCTGACAGAAATGGAATCACAGGACATCCAGATTACGAGCGCAAATGGCGTACATGCCAATCCTATTTCTGAAACCATTTTCGCTCTCATGCTCGGGCTTACCCGCAAAATCCATACATATGTAAAAAATCAGCAAGTCAAAGTATGGCACCATTCCGGATTAAAGCTTGAAATACATAATAAAACCCTTGGCCTGATTGGCACAGGAGCCATCGGAAAAGAAACGGCCAGGATTGCCAAAGCATTCGGCATGAAGGTGATTGGAGTTCGCCATTCTGGAAGACCTGAAGAGTATTTTGATGAAATGTATACATCCGGACAGCTGAACGATGTGCTTCCTCAATGTGACTATGTTGTCGTCACACTTCCGCTTACACAGGAAACACGGCAGCTATTCGGAGCCGAACAGTTTGCCATCATGAAGGATTCTGCCTTCTTCATCAATATCGGCAGAGGGGAAATTGTAAAAGAAACAGATTTAATCGACGCACTGCAGAACGGCCTGATTGCCGGTGCAGGACTTGATGTATTTGAAAAAGAACCGCTTTCTGAAGACAGCCCCCTATGGGAGCTTGATAATGTCATCGTTACTCCGCATACAGCCGGATCAACGGAACACTATACCAGACGTGTGATTGAAGATATATTTATTCCCAATATAAAAGAGTATATAACCAGCGGTATACCAGGCATTAATCTTGTTGATTATAAAAAGGGATATTAATAGTGAGGGCCTTGCAGATGCAAGGCTCATTTTTTATAAGCTACTATATAAAACCCTTCTTCTTCCGACCATTCCGCACAGAATATTTCTTTGATATTAAAATAGCCTTCAGTTTTAATAGATTCCCTCAGCCACTCCCCATCTTTTCCCAATAATGTCAGGCCTTCTTCCACTACTTCGCCTTCATCAATCAGTAAAATGGAAGGATTCTTTTCCTTCACCTCAAGTTTCATCATTTCAGGAGTGACAGGCACTTCGTTTTGGTATTTCATTACACTTAAGCCCCCATTAGTTTCAAGATAAGCATATTTGACTTCATTCATGCTGAATATTCCTTCCTGGCGCAGCATAGTCCTCAGCTGTTCCATTTCAAGATGGTTTTTCTCCATTTCTTTTACATCCAGCTGGCCTTCCTTGACAAGGATCGACCCCCTGCCCTTTAAAATCTTTCTGAATATATTTTTCCTTTTTGCCAGAATTTCAATCATATAAATAAAAGTTCCCCATAGCAATGCAGAATAGATAACTTGAAGCACCGTGACTTTTTCATCATAAATCGTTTCCTCAATGATCCCTCCAAGAACAACCGCATAGACAAAATCAAACGGGGTTACCTGTGAAAGCTCCTTCTTTCCAAGAATACGGGTTACCGCTAACAGTGTTACCAGTCCCACAGCCATCTTTACTGTTATTGATAAATACATCCATACTCCTCCTCTCTCTATAGCCTCTCTATTCCCCTTAGAGGTCTTTGAATACACCTTTCCCGCTATTCCACTTTTTGCAAAAAAAAGAAAGGTGACAGGTACCTATACCACTTTGTCTGACTGGTATAGGTGCCTGTCACCGCTATTAATGTCAAGAGATCTCTTTACATATATTGGCTGTTTTCTTTTCTCCGCTTCCTTAAAACTAAATCCTCTAGTGCTCCAGATCCTGAAAGGACACCTCCCACAATAAGAACCAGCCCAAGCAAGTGGTTGATGGCGATAACTTCACCAAGGACCAGCGCCGAGCCTGCCAGTGAGAAAAAGGTATTCAGGTTCAAAAAAATACTGGCTTCTGCCGGCCCGATATTACGGATGGCTGTGTTATAAACCATGTGACCGACAGCGGTTGCCAATACGGCAGATGCGGCAAACGCAGCCCAAACATAGGCTGGGGCTTCGGTTATATCCTTAAGTCCGCCGGGTTCCATAATGCTGGCCATTACAAAAAGGATCACTCCTCCAAAAACCAGCATATAGCCTGTCAGCAATAGCGGATCAAGCGTTTTCGAAGCCTTGCTGATTACAATGAAGCTAAGAGCCTGTGAAAGAATGGACAAAAACACAAAGAAATCTCCCGGAGTTAAGCTTGATATCCCTTTATTCCCTGAAAGGACAATAAAAGTAACGCCTGCGCCGCCAAGCAGAAAACCCAGAACCTGAATGCCTGTTGGCTTATTGCGCAGCAGAATGGAAGACAGGATGGCTGTCAAGAGCGGACCGGCACCTAGTATAAGCCCCCCATTCACCGCACTTGTTCCCGTTAGACCTATAGCCAGAAAAAGATGGTGGCTGACAACACTTAAAAGACCGCCAAATAAAATGTACGAGATTTCCTTCCGACTTGGCTTTCTTACTTTCCCCATTATGCTTAATATCAAAAATACGGTTATACCTGCAGTTAGTATTCGCAGGGAAGTAATCGAAACCGGAGGAAAATAACTGACAAGAATTTTTATAATGCTCACATTCAATCCCCATAAAGCCATGATGGAAGTGAGTAGAATATATGTTTTTATGTTCTTCACATCGATCCTTCTTTCCAGAAAATCCAAGTTCATAATTTGTATCATTTTATCATATTTCAAATGGTAATATGACTTTTTAAAGCTTTAAAAAGTCAAAGTGAACGGGCATGAAAAACACCCTTTTTGTCAAAATAATCATCAGCAGAATGAAGGAAGGATCTGTTTGTCATCCAATCAAGCAAATTTCTTTAACAAACTCGTTGCCATTTAATTACCCTATTCCTGCTGGCCTACTGACTTACCAGGTTTTTTCAATGGATGAATAAAAAGGGTGCATGATAAAGTAATCGCCTCACTTCATTTGGTATAATATAACCACTAATATGTGGGGTGAATACTTGGATGAATTTTAAAGATTTGCAGAAAAAAGCAGCCGGGGAAAAAGCGGCCGACTTTGTAAAAGACGGTATGATTATCGGATTAGGTTCAGGATCTACAGTGTATTGGTTTTTAAAAAGGCTCGGTGAGTTAGTTAATGCTGGTCTAACAGTTAAAGGAGTTCCCTCTTCTCTGAGGACGGAGGGGTGGGCAAGGGAATTTAATATTCCGCTGGCAGACTTTTCCGAAACCCAAATCCTTGATTTGGCCATTGATGGAGCAGATGAGGTTGACCCTGAATTTAATTTAACAAAAGGGGGTGGGGGATCGCTTTTGAGGGAAAAAATTGTAGGCGCCAACGCTAAAAAACTTATCATCATCGTAGATGAATCCAAATTAGTGCAACAACTAGGCAATTTCCCCCTTCCTGTAGAAATTGTACCTTTCGGCTGGGAACTAACCTCTAAGAGAATTGCAGAATTGGGAGCCATACCACAGCTAAGGGTAAACGACGGAGAAGTCTTTGTATCGAATAACGGAAATTACATATTAGATTGCCAATTCGAGCGGATACCAAATCCAAAAGAGCTTCATAAACAATTAAAACAAATCATAGGTGTTGTCGAAACCGGGCTTTTTATCGAAATGACAGATTTAGTGCTAGTCGGCAGCACTGATAAGGTAGAAGCTCTCAATAGAATGGAATAATACAGAAAAGGAGAGGGTTTATCCTCTCCTTTTCGGTTCTAACTTGGCAGCAAGTCTTTTCTGATTGGGGTAAAAATATCTATGATAATACATTCTTCTATCACCTTTACCTTATGCTCAACATTTGATGGAATGTATTGAATATCCCCTTTAGAAAGGATTCTTTTTACTCCCTTTACTTCGAATTCCACTTTTCCTTTTTCAATATAACTTATCTGTTCTTCAGGGTGCTGGTCAGTTTCACCTGTAAACCCTTCTGCCAGTTCTACTTTTACAGCCATCAGTGAACCATCACTGTTTAAAACTTCTCGTTTTACCATGATGTCTCCTTTCTATACAAAACTTTTCTAAAATAATCCTGGGTTAATTAATTTAGGCACAAAGAATGCGATATCCGGGAAAAAGGCCACAAATATCAGCACAGCCAATACAATTAAAATATATGGGATTACAGCTGTTAAGGATCTTTCGATGCTGAGATTACCAATTTTCGCAGCCAACAATAAGCATAATCCGTATGGTGGTGTTACAAGTCCAATTGCCAAAGTCATAACCACTATAAGGCCCAAATGGACTGGGTCCATGCCAAACTGAGTGGCAGTCGGCAGGATGACCGGAACGAATAGAATCATGGCTGGAATGGCATCCATAAATGTCCCCACAAATAGGAAGAATGCAATGATAATTAAGATGAATACCCATTTCGCCCCGACATTATTAACGAAAAAGTCTTGAGCCATTGTAGATAATTGATAATAACTCATAAGTTCTCCGAGCGCACTTGCAGCAGCAAGGGCAAATAAAGACAGGGAACTTAACGCTAAAGTATCCATAAGTATTTTGGGCAAGTCTGACAGCTTTAAAGTTTTATAGAAAAACATGCTGATTAATAACGTATAAAGAGACGCCACAGCAGCAGCTTCAGTTGCTGTGAAGAACCCTGATATAATTCCTCCGATAATAATAATCGGGGTAATTAAGGCAGGAACTGTCTCATACACCAGCTTTAAAAATTGCTGGACAGTTGCTCTATCAGACCTCGGATAACCCTTTTTCAAAGCCATAATATACACGAAAAGCATCATGCCTAACCCGACTAAAATTCCTGGGACAATTCCACCTAAGAATAGAGCTCCAACAGAGGCATTGGTTAAACCTGCAAAGATAATCATCGGAATACTTGGAGGAATGATTACACCAATCGTGGATGATGCAGCAGTAACACCTACTGCCGTTTCCGTGTCATATCCTTGCTTTTTCATATTAGGAATAAGGATCTTCCCTACTCCTGCTGTATCTGCCTGAGCGGCACCTGACACACCTGCAAAGATCATGGATACCAGAATGTTGGCATGTGCAAGCCCGCCTCGGATATGCCCAACAACGGCAAGGGAAAGGTCGATTAGTTTCTGTGAAATTTTACCGCTATTCATTAAGTTTGCTGCCAGGATAAACAAAGGAACGGCAAGCAAAACAAATGAATCGATTCCATTTAGCATTTTCATCGGAACGGTTACTTCTGGTATATAAGGAACACTAACTATTCCAAGAAGGGCTACAATCCCTATGACAAAAGCAATTGGAACCCCTATAAGCATAAGAATCAAGAATAATCCTACTAGAATAACGCCAATCATATGTTAGCCTCCCTTCCCTTAAGCTGTTTAAAGTTATTGATCAGGTGGTTAATGGAGTAAATGGACATTGTTAGTCCCATGATCGGTATAGAAATCCAAACATAGCCCATTTTCATAGCCGGAAGGGATGCCCAGTTATAATTCCAGAAATTCTTTACAGCTTCAATTCCGTAATAGAAAAGAGCTAGAGCAAACAACAATACAATAGTATCAATAACAATCAAAAGTCCTGCCTTGGATTTGCCCTGAAGCTTTTGTACTAAAAAGTCAAAGCTAAAATGTTCCTTTTTATTCACCATGACAGAAGCACCCATAAAGACTGACCATATAAATGAATAATTGGCTACTTCCTCTGTCCAAATAATCGGTATTCCCAAGTGCCTTGTGACGATTTGAATAATAATCGCAATAAAAAATATCGATAAGCTTATCACGCCAATGGCCATTTGTATCTTCTCAAGAATCTTAATCATGCTTATCGTCTTCCCTCCTATTAAGGATTAAAGGGAAGACCGCATTTCACACTCTTCCCTTTAACGCATTCGTTTCGGTTTATTTAAGTTCTTTAATTTTCTTCAGCAGTTCTTCAGCACCCATGTCTTTAGCCGCTTTTTCTTGCATTGGCTCAGCCAGTTCAACAAATGGAGTACGGTCAATTTCATTTACGACAGCACCTTCAGCAATCGCCTTTTCTTTATACTCTTCTTCTTGGGCATAAACTGCTTCTCTTTCGGCTTGAACAGATGCTTCAGCCGCTTCTAAAAGAATATCCTGCTGTTCTTTTGTATAAGAGTCGAACTTTTTGCCGTTTACTAATAAGAATCTAGTTGTATAGTCATGGCCTGTTTCAGTTATATATTTTCCATTGTCTGTTTTGTGATGATTTTGCTGAATAAAATATGGATATGAGTTTTCAGATGAATCTACAACGTTTTGCTGTAATGCCTGGTATAATTCTCCCCATGCAATAGAAGTAGGGATGGCACCTGTTTCCTTCCAATAGTCAGCAATTACACCAGAAGTTTGCGTTCTGAATGTCAAGCCTTTTAAATCTTCCATCTTTTCAATTGGCTTTTTGCCATAGTAATGTCTAACACCAGCAGACCAATAACCAACTAATTTAAAGTCATTATTTGACTTTTCATTAACAAGCTTCTTCATTTCTTCTCCCACTTCGCCATCAACAACTTTTTCCCAATGCTCATAGCTGTCAAAAAGGTATGGAAGGGCTAATAAATCAATTTCCTTAATGCCTGTTTGAGTCATAAAGCCTGGTGATACTAAAACAACATCTGCTGCACCTAGCTTAAGCTTTTCGACTAATTCCGATTCTTCTGTACCGATTGTTCCTGCATGTACTTCAACTTCGATGTCACCGTTTGACTTGCTTTCTGCCACTTCTTTAAACTTTAATAAGCCTGTTTGGTAAGGATTATCTGGAGATGTCTGATTATGTGCCGCTACAATTTTAATCTTTTTGGAACCTGTCTCTCCGCCTGCCTCTTCTTTGCTGCTGCAGCCAGCTAATAGTGCTGATAATGCTAAAAGTAAAACAAAAGAAACTGACAATAACTTTCTCATTTTTATTTCCCCCTTGTTTAATTGGAATGATAAATTATTTATTAAGCAATGCCGTATATTCAAGCGCTTTCTTCGTCAGCGTCAGGTAATCCTCATCACTGTTTAAGTTTTTAGGATTTACCAGGTTGCCTCCAACCCCAATCGCCAAAGCACCACCTCCAATATATTCCTGCATATTGCTCTCATTAATTCCGCCTGTTACCATCAGCGGGATATGCGGGAATGGACCATGAATATTTTTAATGTATCCCGGACCAAAGGCATTGGCAGGAAAAACTTTTATCATGTCTGCACCATTCTCATACGCTGTTAAAATTTCTGTTGGTGTTAGTGCTCCGGGTATGCTTGCTATGCCATAGCGTTTTGTCATTTTAATTGTTTCAGTGTTAAGCGAAGGAGAAACGATGAATTGGCTGCCTGCCATTATGGCGGCTCTGGCTGTTTCAGGATCTAAAACTGTTCCTGCCCCCACCAGCACTTTATCGCCAAGCTCCACTCTTACTTTTTCAATCATCGCCATGACTCCGGGAGTTTCAGCGGTAACTTCCAATATTTTTACTCCCCCGTCATACAGAGCACTAGCGATCGGCACTATATTCTCTGCAGTTGCTTCACGTATAACAGCAACAATGACTTGCGCTTTAATAAAATCCACGGCTTCCATTTGTTTTACCTTCCCTTCGATTGCACCTATTCCAAATTGGTATGTCTCTTGGTCATTTCTTCATAAGCTGTATCCTGATTATCTGTTTGCAATGTTCCAATGATAATTGCATCGAGAACAAGATGGACTGATTGGTCAAATTGATTGCCGAGCGGCTGAATAGTGCCTGGTTCACCCGGTCTGCGGTACTTTGTGGCAGCCGGAATGACGAGTATCCCATCACATATGGAAGCAATCTTGGACTCTTTATTTGTGGTTATCAGAAAAACCTTTGCTCCCATTTCTTTTGATTTGGCAGCAATTTGCAGAATGGCACCCGTTGAGCCTGAACCAGAGATGGCCACTAGCAAATCATCCGATTCAATACTTGGCGTGACCGTCTCCCCAATCACATAAACTGGAAACCCTCCATGCATCAGGCGCATTGCAAATGCTTTTCCCATTAACCCGGAACGCCCTTCTCCATAAACAAAAATCCGTTTGGCTTCCTTGAGATGTTTGGATAGATGAATCGCTTCTTCTTCATTAATACTAGCCAGAACGGCTGAGATTTCATCAGCCACGGTTTTTATAATAGATTTCATTGATTTAACAATCCTTTCATGGCTAAAGCAGCTTCATAGGGACTTCCAGCTTTCGTGATAGCGCTGCCAACTATGACCGTATTAGGTCTTCTCTCTAAAATTGCCGGCAAAGTGTTTAGATTGATTCCGCCAGCAACAGCTACCTCCAGCCCGGTAAGCCCATGTGTAAGAGAGAATAAATCTGTTCCCATCTCCCCTTCGGCCTGCATATCTTTCCCAAAATGCAAGCTAACGAGTTCTACTCCCATATTCTGCAATTCTATAATTTTGCTGCGTTCCGATACGCCCAGCAAGTCGATCATAATACGTTTCCCATAATGCTCTGCTGTTTTAAGGGTATCTGCAATTGTTTTATCTGCAGAAAATGCCATTACCGTGGTAATATCAGCTCCTGCCTCAAACGCTTGTGCAGCTTCATATTTGCCGGCATCACATGTTTTCATATCGGCAACGACTGTTTTGTGAGGATATACTTGCTTAATCTCACGTACAATTGACATGCCATACTCCTTGATTACACCAGTGCCAAGTTCAATCCAATCCACAAAATTCTCTGTTTCTCTTAAAATCTTTAAGCACTCTTCCCTCGTAAGGCGGTCAAGGGCTATTTGAAGATTCATACTCTCACCCTATCTTTCTACGAATTCTCTTTCTCCCAATTGAACGAGAACGTCCTCCAAGTAAGGAAGGCCTTCATTATCCCCTGAAACACTCACGACCATAGAACCTATGACATTTGCAAACTGCAAAGTCTTTTGAAGCGGCCATTGGTTTAAAAGCCCGTAAATAAATCCGGAGTCAAATCCATCCCCAGCCCCTACTGTATCCACAACTTTTTTCGCTTTAAAAGCCGGAGCTTCAATGTACTCACCGTTCTGATAACCCACAGAACCTTTTTCCCCTTGCTTAATAGCGATATGGCTGATGCCGAAATCTTTGCCAAGTTCAATGACTTCTCTTGGGTCGCTGGATCCCAGCAATAATTCAGCTTCCTCCTCGCCTGTCAGAAAAATATCAACATACGGCAGAAACTCTCTTAAAACAGTCCTCGCCTCTTCCTTGGTCCATAGTTTCAATCTGATGTTTGGATCAAATGAGACTAGAACGCCGTGCTTCTTAGCGAGAGAAATTGCATATTTAATAAGGTCAATATTTTTCTCCTTATCCACTGCAGGGAAAATTCCGGTGATATGGAGGACCTTTGAATTTTTAATATATTCTTCACTTAATGTTTCAATTGTTAAAGCTGTAGTTGGAGAATTAGTTCGGTAGTAAAAAGTTCTTACACTTCCATCCCCCATAATCTCTTTAAAATTAAGAGATGTCGGATATCCGTCAACAAGCTCTAATTGTGAGACATCAATTCCTTCTCCGCGCACAGTATTAAAAATATGCCTTCCAAACTCATCATTTCCAAGACGGCTAATCCAGCCCGTCTTTAATCCTAAGCGGGAGCAGCCAATAGCAACGTTCAGCTCTGCCCCTCCAATCTTCCGTTCAAAAGTTGAAACAAATCTCATTGGCCCTGTTACTTCTGGATTAAACGTAATCATTGCATCCCCGATTGTAATTACATCATTCATGGCTTAACTCCTTTTTCGGTTCTATTAACACGACTCTCTAACAATTAGTTTTGGCTCAAACCGATAAACAAGCTTCTCTTCTGCCGCAGCTTTTTTCTGAATCTTGTTCAATAAGAGTTCTGCTGCTTTCTTGCCTATTTCAAAAGCCGGCTGTGCAACGATCGTTAATCCCGGTTCATAGAAGCTGGCAAAAGAGACATCGTCAATCCCTATAATGGCCAAGTCTTCCGGTACCTTTAAATTATTTTCTTTTACATATTTAAGGATTTCGATTAAAGTAAGATCGTTTCCGGCAAGAATCGCTTTCGGAGGATCTGCCAGCTCAAGCATCTCCTTAAGCCCTTTTTTTATTTTGCTGACTTCTAAACTTTTAATATAATCTTTCCTTAACGGAAGCCCATTCAATTCAAGCGTTTTTATGTACCCGTTTAATCTTTCCATTCTTGGGGTAACATTTCGAATTACATTTGTGATAATTCCGATTTTTCTGTATCCATTTTCAATAAAGTGCTGAACTCCTAACCCTGCTGCCTTTTCATTATCCAGGAGCATAGAGGGAATCGGCACATCAGGCACTGTTCGGTCTACAAAAACAATCGGGTATTTTTCTTTGAGCATTTCATTATAGAGATCTGCATTATCACCGGTGGGAAGAAGGATAATGCCATCAACCTGTTTTGCCCGAAGCATTTCAATATACTTTCTTTCCTTAATAGGGTCATCATCGGCATTACAGACTATAGTATGAAAGTCAGAATCATGACACATATCTTCAATTGCCCTGATAACCTGGGTGGAAAAAGAGTGAAGAATATTTGCCACAATAACCCCAATCGTTGTTGTTGATTTCTGCTTTAAGCTTCTTGCCACAATATTAGGTCTGTAACCAAGTTCATTAATGGCAGCTTCGATTCTTTTCTTGGTGTCCTCTCCCATGTAATCAAACCTTTTATTCAAATACTGGGAGACAGTGCTTTTTGACACTTTTGCATGCTGAGCAACATCAGCCATAGTAACCGTTTTCATTATGTTTTCTCCGAATCACTTCTTTTATCTAAATCGATTTACTAAACCGGTTTACTAAATCGATTTATCACAATTATAGAAAAACTGAAAGCGCTTTACAAGTCTTTTTTTAAAATAGACATCGGATAATACAAAAAAAAACAGCCTCCCATCATTTGGAAGCTGTTCTTTCTGCTTATTTCACATCCTGCTCATAAACCATCTCAGGTGCTGCTTTCATTTTATGCTTCTTTTTCGGTTTAGGGCCCATGTTATCAAAACGCGCCTTATCATAAATGGCGGCACCCACAATTTCCGCTGCAAACTGAAGTTTTTTTTGCTGATTTTATCAATTGTGCCTTCTGGAGAAATGGTACCATGGCTCAGTAGGGCTGTGAATGAATAATGCGGCAGGAATGCCCGCTTCAGCAAAAGGAACATGATCACTTCTACAAGATACTGGAATACAGCAGGTATAAAAATCTATATTTTGGATGTTTTGTTAATATCAGTAACTACCTAATAGAAAGATAGATAAAAAGAAGGCTGCACCATGCAAGCCTTCTTACATTCTATTTCATTAAATCATGGTCCACATAACGCTCGCCGTTCAATTCACTGATTACGTTAATCGCCACTTTCGCGCCGTCTCCAGCTGTAATGATTGTATGGACGCTGGCACCTGCAATAGTTCCGGCTGCCCAAATGCCATCAACATTCGTCTTTCCGTCAGCAGCAACATCCAGTACCGTTTTAATGCGAGGCTCAGTCCCATCTTTAGTCTTCAGACCGGCTTTTTCTGCTAAATCAGTCGAAAGACCAGCTGCTACAATCACATGCTTCGCTGAAAATGATTTTTCTCCTGCTGTTACAGTAAAACCATTTTCAGCTTTTTCGATGTCATCAACCGTTCCTTCTTCGATCTCTGCCCCAAACTTAACAGCTTGCTTTTTGCCTGTTTCAATCAATTCCGGGCCAGTGATTTCCATAACGCCATAATGATTTTCAACCCATGCCCGTTTAGTCATGCTTTTATCATTATCCACAACCACTACCTTTTTGCCCGCTTTGGCGGCAAATAGCGCAGCACTTGCACCGGCAGGACCTGCACCCACTATTAAAATATCAAACATCCATACTTCCTCCTTTAACACATTTTTTACTTATAGTTTATCCAATATAATAATAATTGTAAAATAATGTGATTTGAGGAAAAATGTGCAGTTTAATCTTCATCTTTGATATCCCGGTCCTCCGGTATCGGCTCATTTAAAATTTCCTCCACCAGCTCCCTGTATTTTTCCACCTGCTTTAGATGGGCATTAAACTGTTCCTTGTATATTAAATACTGTTCTCCGTCATAAATGGCGCGTATTTTCTTTTGCTGAATCAGGCTTTCAACATATGACTCAGGGTAAGATAAATATTCTGCGGTTTCTTTAATGGTCAGATACATGCTTGTCCTTCCCTTTCTTATTCCTTATAGTATGATTTTGCTAATTTCCAGGCACTAGAAGACTCAGCTAAAATCATATAGAATAGAAGCTATAAATAATCTGTATATGCAGCCTGTATATTCTATTATTATACGCGAAAAATACTAATTTGACTGAATTCCATCATTTTTTCAGCCAAATAGAGAACAGGAGAAATATAAGCTAATGAATAAAAAAAAGGTATTGGGCTTATATGTGATCATCAGCCTTATTTGGGTATTCGGAACGAATTACCTTTTGCATATGCTTGAACCCTCTTCTCTTGTCAATTTTTTATTCAGAGCAAAAGAATTTCTGTACATCATCACAACAGGATGGCTGCTCTATTATTTTATAGGCAAAAGAGATGAGCTCAGTGCCTCAAGAGAAGATGAAAAGCGCCTTTCCACTTTAATCAATTCAATGGTGGACTTTGTTAATTTCAAAGACGGTCATGGCCGCTGGATTGAGTCCAATGAATTTGGACTTAAACTATTTAATCTCGAAAATGTCGATTATAAAGGCAAGAGAGACTCAGAGCTGGCCGAATACACTGATTTTTATGCAGACGCACTTCGCTACTGCGAAACTTCAGATGAAGAAGCCTGGAGAAACGGTAAAATTACCCGCCTTGAAGAAGTTATTCCTTTGCCTGATGGAACCGAAAAAACGTTCGATACAATTAAAGTACCGCTCTTCCATGCGGACGGAAGCCGCAAAGGACTGGTTATTATCGGCCGGGACATTACAGAAAGAAAGCATGTGGAGAAGCTTCTTGCCGAAAGCCAGCAGCAATATAAATCCCTGTTTGAATATAATACCGAGATTGTCTTTATGACAGACCTTCATGGCACGATTACAAAAGTAAATCCCCAATTTAAAGCCGTGACAGGTTACAGCCCTGATGAAACATTAGGTAAAAGCATCAATGAAATTATGCCGGCTCCTTACAAAACGAAGGCAATCGAAGACTTTACAGACATCCTTGAGGATAAACAGCCAAAGTCCTGTGAGTTTGATTTTAATCATAAAAATGGCAGCAAATTGACTATTCAATGCACTGCCCTTCCGCTTATTGTGAACGGTCAAATTGCCGGAGTTATCGGATATGGAAAAGATGTGACAAAGCTCCGTCAGGCTGAAGAAAGACTCCGCCGCACCGAAAAGCTTTCTGTGGTTGGCGAGCTTTCTGCAAGTGTTGCACATGAAATCAGAAATCCTCTCACATCTTTAAAAGGCTTTGTGCAGCTGATGCAGCTGGAAGATGAAAAGCATCAGTTCTATTATCAGATCATGCAGGAAGAACTCGACCGGATCAATCATATTGTCGGCGAGCTTCTGCTCCTTGCCAAGCCTCAGGATATTTGTTTCACAAAAGCAGATGTTCAAAAAATCCTGTTTAATGTCATTTCGCTTTTAAAAACTGAAGCCAGCATGCACAATGTCCAGATTGAATTTCTGTTAAAATCGGATGTGTTTATGATTGAATGTGAACCCAATCAGCTGAAGCAGCTTTTTATTAATATCATAAAAAATGCCATCGAGGCATCTAAAGAAGGCGGCAAAGTAACCGTTACACTTCTGGCCGAAGACCATCAGCTGACTATCCTGGTTAAGGATACCGGCTGCGGCATGTCAGAAGATCGCCTGAATAGGATCGGTGAACCCTTCTATTCTTCCAAAGAGAAGGGAACAGGTCTCGGGCTCACAGTCAGCTTTAAGATTGTTCAATCCCATAATGGTTCCATTCATTTCAATAGCGAGAAAGGGAAAGGAACAGAAGCTGTCATCAAGCTTCCTGTAAGGAAACAAACACCTGCCCCTGAATCTGGAGTAACCGTTTAAACAGCAAAAGAGCGATGTTCAATCAAACGTTTGATTGAACATCGCTCTTCTTTTAATTCCCCTTAATCTCCAGCAGCTTCATCCTTAAGTCATTTTCCATATTGGCCAGGTCATGTTCTGCCTGCCGGCGCTTATTCCTGCCTTCTTCCTGGATCCTTAAGGTTTCTTCAAGAGTAGAGATTAAATTCTCCTGTGTTTTCTTTAACGTTTCGATATCGACAAGGCCCCGCTCATTTTCACGTGCCGTTTCAATTGTATTCACTTTCAGCATCTCCGCATTTTTCAATAGAAGATCATTGGTGGTTTTTGATACCTTCTTCTGGGCTTCGACGGCATAGCGCTGACGAATTAGCGTCAAGGCAATAGCCACCTGATTTTTCCAAAGCGGGATGGCGGTCATGATGGAAGACTGGATTTTTTCAACCAATGCCTGATTGGTATTCTGTATCAGGCGGATCTGCGGCGCACTTTGAATCGTTATTTCACGGCTCAGCTTCAAGTCATAAAGACGTTTATCCAAGCGATCGGCAAACTGGATCATATCGTTTACTTCCTGGAACTTCATCTGATCATTTGACTCTTCTGCCCTCTTTTTCAGCTCGGGAATCGTCTTTTCATGAAGCTCCTCAAGCTTTAGTTCTCCTGCTGCAATATAAACATTTAACGCATGAAAATACTCTTTATTATTATCATAAAGCTTATCTAACATGACAATGTCGGAAAGAAGCGCATTCTTGCTTCTCTCCAATTTGACACTGATGCGGTCGATTTGAGCACCCGTTTTCTGGTATTTGGACAACACTTCCTGAACAGAACCGGAAATCTTTCCGAACATACGCGCAAAAAAGGAAGATTTCTCAGGCTTCAGCTCATCCGGATTCACATCGCTGAATTTTTTCATCAGATCATTAATGATCGTTCCCACTTCACCAATGTCCTTTTTCTGAACATGCTCGAGCATGGTATGGGAGAACGATAACAGCTTTGATTGAGCTGGTGTTCCGTATGAGATCATCGCCTGGTGATTGGCCGGATCAATTTGCTTTGCAAGCTGATAGGCTTTTTCGCGGTTTTCTTCCGGAATCACATCTATCAGCCTTGTCCGCTTTTCCGATTGCAGCGGTGAGGAAGCAGGATGCTTATTTTCCCCAAAAGGATCTGCCAGCAAATCATCCATTAAATCAGTGTTTTTTAACAGGGACGGTTTTTCTTCGGTCATCTTAATCTCCTGCTTTCATCATGAATTCTTGATTCTTTTATCTTCTCAATCGAATTCCTGGCAACATCAATTTCAAGATGAAGCTGATCAATATCTTCTGCGATAACCCTGTGAAGATCTTCCTCTACATGATGGGTAAGTGCATCAAGTGTACGTCTCGTCTCCTGGAGGGACTGATCCAATTCACGCGATTTTCGCGGCTGGGAAGACAGGAAAACATACTTTTCCGCCAGCTCCACAGCAGAATCCAAATGAGAAAAATAAAACTGCTCCGCCTGATAAAACCGTTTCGGTTCACTTCTGGTCAGTCTGTAAATCCTCCTCGTCACCCTCATGAACTCCATGCGCTGCTTCAGCGTCGGGAAGTGCCGAATGGAGAACATCGCTTTATGCAGACGGGTTATTTTGCGGCGTGCCTCATCAAGATTTCGCTTTATATATTGGTATTCCCTTTTCGTCAATCCATGCTTTTTCAAAAAGCGGCGGCGCTGAATTAATCCTCCGGCCCAATAAGTGAGCAGCCCGGCTCCAGCTCCATAAACCCCTGACAGAAAAAATGTTTGCCCGAAAGCAAAGTAACTGGCCAGCCAGACACTGACAGACAATGGAACAGCCGTCAGCAGGCGAAAAGCAAATGCTAAAAAGGAATTCATATTTATCGACTCCTACTCATAGTCCTACTTATTTATACGTAATTGATAAACCTAAAGTTTCATCCACAGACATCTTTCAGCAAAAAAGGCATATATCCTTAAATCTATTAAAACACTTTTAAAAAACTTCTCAAGTTATACGATACAAAATAACACGATTGCCCGCCATAGACCACAAATGTAATCGTTGCTAAGACCTGAGACGTATATTAAATAAGAAAAGCGCAAGCGCCTTGCCCACCCCCGACAAGCACAAGACGAGCCTCCCGGAAAGGCGTTCTTTGCCTTTTTGGGAGGATTGCCCGAAAAGTAGAGGCGACTGCCCTTTCAAGGAACGCAGACTAAGAGCGCCACGTCCTGTGGCAACGTCTGCATGACCCGCATCCTCCCAAAAGCTGTCGCTTTTGGTCGTGCGCTGATTATGCTGACGAAGCCTTCCTTGTCCTGCGGGCCTCAGGCATAAGACGGTTCCTGCAAGAAGGCGTTTTTCCTTCTGGAAGGAAACGGCTTATGACCCAGAGTCACTAGGAGCCGCAACTAGACAAGCTTGTGACCTCGAGGGGGTAGGCTGCTTGCGCTAGACAGTTATCTACGTTCAAAAATTATATACTTTCTTATCTTTTTTAAAAAAAGCACCTGCGGAAATTTTTCCGCAGGTGCTTTATGGCTATTTAACCGCCAATGCACGCTTGCCCATGGCATTGTAGATCTTAATGAACTTTTCTTTTGGCATTTTAACATCTTTTTTAACAGCTTCACTGTCATTAAAATAAACATAATCGGCATCCACACCTGTTACGACAATACAGTGCAAAGGTGTCGGTGCACTGATCGTTTTGCCCGCAGGCGTTTTCCAGGTTCTTTTATTCGGCATTTCATGGCTGATTGTAAACCACGCCAGAACAGGGTTACCCTCTGAAACAGCCTTTTCTATTTCCGAGAAATCTTTTCCGGTCAGATTTACACCGCCAGCACGATATTGATCAAGCAGCTTTTTCAGTGGCCCCGGGTTTATCGTGTGTCCGTTGCCAAAAGGTGTTCCAACGAACCCGATATCAGGGTCCCCCCAGGTTTTAATTGATCCGTCTGCATTTCTTACCAGCTTGGTTGAGTCATATGGCATTTTTTCTGCCAGTGTGGTTTTGCTGACATTCACTCCATAAAACTTCAATGCCATCGCAAGGGAAGTGACTTCACATCCGCTTGGCAGCTCCGGACGCTGGGCAATGAGCGGCACATTAATTTTGGACAGGCGGGCATCACTGGCTTTCACATAATCACCGCTTACATAACCCGTTCCTCCATTGTAAGAAATTTCATACCAGCCATTGCTTTCCTTATGTATAACATTCAATACAGAACCGTTCTTAAAGGAACCTATTTTCCCGTAATTTGTACCCGGACCTTTCCGGACATTTAATGACGTGGCATCCACCCGGTAAAGCTTTTCATTTGTTTTTACATACTGGCCGCTGACATAGCCTGTTTTGCCATTATAGTTAATTTTGTACCAGCCGTTTGCAAGTCGTTCAATCGCCTGAATACTGCTGCCTTGGGCCAGGCTCCCAATCCGGCTGTAATTTGTTCCCGGACCGGAACGGACGTTCAGACTGGTTGCATCCACTGTGTATGTAGCGGATGCGGCTTCTGCCACCGTCTCGTTTGAAATGCTCGGAATTGTCGGCGACAAGACTCCTCCTACCAAAATAGCTGCAGCAACAGTGCCTTTTAATATAACTCTGTTTCCATATGAACCTTTTAAAGTTGCCATACACTTTCCTCCATATCCCGGATTTTATTTCTGTCGAATTTTGCGGACTACTCTAAAAATAAAGATTCGCAAACTTCAAGTCTACCTCTTTGGGACTGGAAAAATTTTATTGATTCTATTGAATCAGTTGGAATTTGCTTATTTAGCAGAGTCAGTATATTTGGCATCTGTATATCTTCCCTTTTGAAAAAGTTTAATTATAAAGGCTGCAGGGAATAAACTCTTGTACCAATTTACTTACATCTTGGAGGAAACATAATGAATAAGCACTATTTTTATATAGTTATTTTATTAATAGGATCGATTGTATTTCCTTCCTCAGGAAATGCAGAGGATTCGATTGGGAAGGAAAACAAGGTTGTACTGATTTCCTTTGATGGAATGAGAAATGACCTGACAAAAGAATTTGTTAAGGAAGGGAAGCTTCCTCATATTAAGTCACTTATGGAGAACGGAGTGGCCGCCAAGGATTCCAAAACCGTAACCCCCTCGCTGACCGCACCATCTCATGCAGCAATTGGCTCAGGTGCAGATCCATCTGAAACCGGCATGGTCAGCAATAAATGGCAGGATCCCAACAAGGAATTGGCCAATGGAGAAAGCGCATTTCATCAGCCGCTTGATAAAAGCCCGCTTTGGGCTAAAGCGAAAAAGAATGGCAAAACAACTGCCACCGTGCTGTTTCCCGGGTCAAACCCTGATGCAGGCGAGCAGGCTGATTATGCAGTATATTATGGTGAAACCTGGGCAGAAAGCTCTCTGGATAAGCTTCAGTTCAAAAAAACAAAGAGCTGGAAGCACACCGAAAACAGCTTTAGCCCTGCAAAGGAAGCTGCAATGAAGCTGCCATTGAAGAAAGCAAAGAATAAAGAGATTCACATATTAGCTTTAGACACTTCAGATGATGGAAAAACCAACTATAACCGCTTCATTTTTTCGGAAAATCGTTCGGCAGACTCCGAAGATGTTATCGTCAATGCCAATGAGTGGGGGGCAATTCCGGTAGAAGCGGACGGTGAATCTGCAGGATTTTGGTTTAAGCTGAAAACTGATGCCAGCCTTGAGAAAGCGAGCATTTACCGGACGGCCGTTACGTCAGCCCTCATTCAAGGTCCAGAAGGATTTGAAGAGGAGCTGCTATCGGAATTCGGCTTTTTCCCCGTTCAGGATGATACAGAGGCTTTTGAAAAAAATTGGATTACACGGGAAGAGTACGAAGAAATCGGTTCGCGTTTTGTATACTGGGCGACTAATGTGTCTCTTTATATTAAAGAAAAATACCAGCCCGATCTGCTGATGTTTTATACACCTCAGATTGATTATGAATCACATCATTTTCTGCTGACAGATCCACGGCAGCCCGGGTATTCAGAGGAAAATTCCCAAAGACATTCGAAATACATTGAATGGGCCTACAAGCTTGCAGATAATGTCGTGGGACAGACAATGGACAGCCTTAGCGAAGAAGACCACCTTCTTGTTGTATCTGACCACGGCATGGAGCCAGTCCATACCATTCTGGCTCCAAACACTCTTCTGAAAGAAGCAGGTCTTTTAAAGACAGATAAAAAAGGCAGAGTGGATGAGGAGAACTCCAAAGCAATGGCTGTAGCCAGCGGATCAGCTGCCCAAATTTATCTGAATGAAAACCTCACCAAAAGAGAAAAGAAAAAGACTGCAGACCAGGCAGTGAAACTCTTTAGCGAATATAAAAACAAACCGGAATTTAAGACAAAAATCCTAAAGGGCTATTTGGGTGAAGCCGGTGAGTTCCTCGCCGAAGGAAAGTTCAGCCATTTTAATCAAACAGCAAAGCAATTTTCCGATTACCTTTTCAGGAAACAAGAAAAGCCTTATCAGATTGCCTATGATAATAAAAAGGAGAATAAGCACCCTAATCAGGGAGACATATTGCTGCTTGGTGCAAGTGGCTATATGATGGGCAGCAGCTTAACAGACCCTCAAATGCCTGCAATAGAACTTGGCAGCCATGGCGGCAATCCTGAACGTAAAGAACTCAAGGCGGTATTTTTTGCACAGGGTCCTTCTTTTAAAAGTGACAGTGGAATTGGTTCGATTACCACACTGGATATCGCCCCGACAGTTTATCAACTGCTGGAGATACCGGCTCCTGACTTTTTGGAAGGTGAAGTTTTAACAGATGCTTTTAATTAAAAACACGGCCTTGCTATGTGCTGCAAGGCCGTGTTTCATTTTTGAAAAAAACCCACCCCTAAAGAGATGCGCAGAACAAACTATATACAATCCAATTCTACAGTTACTGTAGTTCCTTCACCTATAAAACTATCGATAGTCATCAGCCCTTGGTGTTCCTGTATAATTTTGTTGCTTACTGTGAGCCCCAGACCGATTCCTTTATCTTTTGTTGTATAAAAAGGGGTCCCCAGATGCTTCAGCATTTCATCATCAATGCCTGCTCCTTCATCTGCAAAAGCAATCCTTACACGCCCGCGCTCTATTTGCTGCATGCTGATATATACATTTCCGCCATTAGGCATAGCTTC
The DNA here is from genome assembly GCF_000565285.1 of Cytobacillus firmus DS1. Classification (GTDB taxonomy): domain Bacteria; phylum Bacillota; class Bacilli; order Bacillales; family Cytobacillaceae; genus Cytobacillus; species Cytobacillus firmus_A. The sequence continues at coordinate 87,951 of NZ_APVL01000015.1, forward strand.
AATCGCATTTTTTAAAAAGTTCACAAACACTTGCTTCAGCTGAGGAGGTGAACATAATAGCAAGATATCATTCTCACTATGTTTAAGATGAATCTGGACATTATGAAGCAGTGCCTGCGGATGAAGTACGTTAATTGTACTTTCAAGAATGGACATTAAGTTCCCTTTCTCAAACTCGATTGCCTGAGGCTTGGCCAAAGACATGAACTCATTGACAATGATATCAATTCGATCAAGCTCTTCCATAATAATGGATAGATAATTATCCTGTTTTTCCTTAATATCACTTGATTGGAGCAGTTTTGAAAAACCTTTTAGAGAAGTCAGCGGGTTCCTGATTTCGTGGGCAACCCCTGCTGCAAGCTGCCCGATAATGGAAAGGCGATCCAAATTCCGCAAAGCTGCATCATTATTCACTCTGTCTGTTATGTTTCTGCCTACCGCCACAAATAATTCAATCTCGCCTTTATCGTTTAATATTGGAGAAATGCTTGTCTCCACGTAAACGATTTCGCCATTAATGGTATCCATCTTTGTTTCAAGGATCTGAGGTTCTCCCGTTTCCATCAGCTTTTTACATACCTTGCAGAACTTTTCTCTCTCTTCCTCGGAATTTATGAAAGTGACGCAGTTCTTTCCAACAATCTGCACAGGCGAATATCCCAAAGCTTTCTCATGAGATGGGGAGGCATAAATCACCGTTTGATCCTTTGTGAAGACTTTGATCATATCTGTCGTATTCTCCGTTATCAAATCGTACAGCTCTCTTGTTTTTCTTAATTCCCTCTCCATGCTTTTAAACTCTGTCATATCCCGGAATATAGCCAGAACGGCGATGATTTTGCCCTTGGAATTTCTGAAGGGAGAATACGAAACTGATATATCCATTAGAGAACCATCCTGATGATAGCGCTGTGTGATCACATTGCTGTATACTTTCCCCAGCTTGACCAGTTTTATAATCTCCTTCACTTCTTCCGGGTTCTGAAAATCAGTAAACTTCCTGCCAATAACCTGCGCTTCAGTATAGCCAAAAAGCACCGTATACATATGATTGACCCTTATAAAACGGTTCTTCATATCAATGATGGCAACCCCATCTGCTGTGCAATTCAGGAACAAATCGAGCAATTCATCAGGATTGGAATAAATCGATTCACCATCATTGCCAAGTATCGGGAAATCATTGACCAATTAGCTCACCCCATTTAATAACTCTATAAACTATATTTTACAGAATTATAAGAAAAAAAGCATGAGGATTCTTGAGAGAACCTAAAAAAGCAGCTTCCCAATAGGTCAGCTGCCTTCTCTCCATTCCAATCCCGCGACTGCTTCACAATGCATAGTCTGAGGGAACATATCCACGGGCTGCACTTCGATGGTCTTATACCCGCCATCCTCCAAAATACGCAGATCCCTTGCCAATGTTCCCGGATTGCAGGATACATAGACGACTTTCTTTGGCTTCATGCTTAAGATGGTTTTCAACAGATCCTCATCACAGCCTTTTCGCGGCGGGTCAACGACCAGCACATCTGCTGTGTTCCCTTTTTTATACCATTCAGGAATTACTTCTTCTGCTTTCCCGACGGCAAATGAAGCATTTGTCATCCGGTTCAGATCCGCATTCCTCTTCGCATCCTCAATGGCTTCCGGCACGATTTCAACTCCGAACACTTCTTTTGCTTTCTGTGCCAGGAAAAGAGAAATGGTGCCAATTCCGCAGTACGCATCGATAACCTTTTCATCTCCGCTCAAATTCGCATATTCCAGTGCTTTATCATATAAAACCTTTGTTTGCTCCGGATTCACCTGATAAAAGGAACGGGCGGAAATCGCAAATTTGATATCGCCAATAAAATCATGGATCACTTCTTCTCCCCAGAGAACTCGTGTAACATCTCCCATGATCACATTTGTCTTCTTTGAATTCACATTATGGACGATGGATTTAACCCCATCAATGCTCGATGCAATCTCTTCCACAATCTTTTGCTTATGCGGAAGCTCCTTCGTCCTGGTAACAAGGACAATCATCACTTCGCCTGTCACAAGACCATAGCGCGCCATCACATGGCGGAGCTCGCCTTTATGACTGCCTTCATCATAAGCGCGGACACCATAGCGGCCGCATATTTCCTTTACCTTTTGAACAACCTCATCGTTTTTTTCCTGCTGAATGAGACATTCTTTCATATCGATGATCTGGTGGGTGCGCTGCTGATAAAATCCGCCGATCAGACCGCCCTCCTGCTCTCCAATCGGAACCTGCGCTTTATTTCTGTAGCGCCACGGATCCTTCATGCCGAGAACCGGATGCACTTTTACGCCCTCGAGCTTCCCGATTCTTTCCAGAACATCTCTGACCTGTTTTTCCTTGGCGAGAAGCTGGCCTTCATAGCTCAGGTGCTGCAGCTGACATCCGCCGCACTCCTTATAAATCGGGCAGGGTGCTTCCACCCGGTATGGGCTGCTTTCATATGTTTCGATCAGGCGCCCAAAGCCATATCCCTTATTCACCTTAATCACTTTTACCTTTGCTCTCTCACCGGGAAGCCCATCCGGCACAAAAAGCGGATAACCGTCCACCTTTGCCACTCCTGCCCCTTCATGGGTCAAATCCTCAAATGTAACATCTATATAATCATTTTTTTGCACAGGTAATGTTCTGCTCATCTTTTTCTTCCTTTTCAGCTTAATTCCGTGACCTATTTTGACTAGACAGATTGTATCATAAAACAGGGGTAAATACGAAATGCATATCCTTCCGACTCTGAACCTGCATACCTGCAGCATGCCTATTTGCAGAATCTAACCCTTTATTTGCATATTTCCCGGTCTATTTGCAAGATTTCCCTATCTATTTGCTCTTTCACTCTTCTATTTGCAGGAATACTCTTCTATTTGCATCGTTCACGACTTCATGTGTTTTTGCAAAATAAAAGCCCGCCCTGTTAAAGAGCGGACTTCCTATTATTCGTGGGAGCTTTCCCAATCGGTCGGACGGTCTTCTTCACGAATCTGGTCAATTGGGACAAATACTTCCAAATGCCTGTACAGGTTTACGAATTCAGCAGGAAGAAGCCCGCCAAATTCGCCATCAAGATTGAGCTGGACTTTCTCTTTGGATTGTACTTTAATACGGTTTGCCTGCGTATAGATGACGTTCGGGTCCTTTACATGCTCACCCCGGACTGCCATTGTCGCGATCCGGATAAAATCGGCGAGATTGGTTTTCTTTAAGATCAGCAGGGAAAATAGCCCGTCATTAATACAGGAATCCGGCGCAAGCTTCTCGAACCCGCCGACTGAATTTGTCAGACCGACAAGGAAAAGCATGACCTCACCCTCAAAGATTTTGCCATCAAACTCAATGCTCACTTCAGTTGAGCGGATAGAAGGCAGCATTTCAATTCCCTTAAGGTAATAGGCAAGCTGGCCAATCATGGTTTTAAGCTTGCTTGGCACCTCGTAAGTCAGCTCTGTCAGCCTTCCTCCGCCAGCAATATTAATAAAATATTTATCATTTATGCGGCCAATATCGACAGGAATGGTATCTCCTTTTACAATGATTTCAGCAGCCGCTTCTACATCTCTTGGAATATGGAGCGCACGGGCAAAATCATTAGTTGTACCCGTTGGGATAATGCCAAGGCGCGGACGGTAATCCTGTTCTGCGAGTCCATTTACCACCTCGTTAATCGTACCATCGCCGCCTGCTGCAATAACCAGGTCGAAGCGGCGTTCAACAGCTGCCCGTGCAGCTTCAATCGCGTCTCCTTCACCTGTGGTGGCATGGCATGAGGTTTCATATCCTGCACTCTCCAGTTTTTGCAGAACCTCTGCTAAATGTCTTTTAAAAATTTCCCGGCCTGAAGTCGGATTATAAATAATTCTTGCTCTTTTCATAGCCCATCATCCTATTTATTGAAATATCTAAACTTAATCCTTTTTATTCCATCTTTTTACATCATAGCGAATACTCTACGGCTTAGCAATTTTTTCACTGCTATCCGTTTCTATTCTATTCACTTCCTGGTGTTTGCACAAGTGGCCAGATACACAAATGAATTATACCCTCATTAGGTAAAAAAGTATCGTAATTAAGTTATATTTCTTGGGCATGTAACTGAAATAGCAATAAGCCGGATGCAATTGAGCATTATTCCTGTTTCAGGTCCTGCAAAACAAGGCTCTTAACATAGTCAATAATGGTTCTATATGGATATTCTTCATTAATGACTCTATGAAGCATGGCCCCGTCCATAAAAGTCCAGAATAATCCTGCTACATGATTTGGATCTGCATCCGGACGGAATTCCCCGGCAGTCTGCCCTTCTTCCATAATATCTTTTATCATTTTCAAAAAGAACTTCTTTCCTCGCTCGTTCAGAATTCGATTTAAGTTTTCATCTCTGGAAGAATGCAGCGTAAATTCCAGCTGTACAGTAATTCTATCTTTTCGTTCCTGGCTGAATGGGCTCATATCTCTATACAAATCAAAAAGATATTCCAGTTTCTCTTCCGCAGAAGAGAGAATGGAAATATTCTCTGCAAGTCTTGCATTGGCTGATTCTGTCTGCTCATTCAAAAGCTCCAGGTAGATTTCTTCCTTGCTTTTAAAATAATTATAGATAGCTCCCTTGCTAATTCCTGAATAAGCGACAATGTCATCAATGGTCGCTGCCTGAAATCCCTTTTTGGCAAAGCAAGCCAATGCGCCAGACAGGATCTCTTTCTTTTTTTTTCGTTTATATTCCTCTGATACGATAGGCGGCAATTCAGTCCCTCCAAGGCATTTGAATTATTCTCTTTCAGTTACGTTATACCTGCATCAGCAGCATTTCCTGCTGATTTCACTTCTTTTCAGAATTTCTTCTATATACACGCTGGCATGTTCACTCGTGATTTCCGTGTTTTCCTCCGCCAATCCCGCTTTTATCAAGTCTTCTTTCATTTTATCGAGAAATAAATCTCTGATAGCTGCTGAACGGCATGGCTGCATCTGTGCTGCCAAATCCCAAATCCATTGCTCAAGATGGATACTTTTGCTCTTTTTTTGCATTTCCTGCGGAACCTGCCTTCTTCCCATATCTCTCACTCCCCAGGCATTGTATTTAAAATAAACTGATCGGTCTTTTTTATTGTAAGTATTTTTATATGAATTTTCAAATTTTTTATAAAAAAAACTCCTAACTTCCGTTAAGAGTCACTCCTGATCTATTTGATTTTTCTCCCGGTACATCGTTATTAATCCCCCAATGAGCATAAAGCAGGCGAAGGCAAGAGGAAACCAGCGCTCAAACCAGGATTCTTTAGGAGGAAGCCCACTCTGTTCCTTAGAAACTTCTTCGGAAATTCCGGCTGTAATTTGAGCCATAACAAGATTGGTAAAGTCCCCTTCCCCCGGCATTGCGGGCAAAGAGTACTCCTCCTGGTCCATTGCTTCGAGGTATACTTCCAGACATTGATCACATATATAGAGATGATCTTCATAGAGTTCACGCTCAGGTTCAGAAAGCTCATTTTTCGCATATTTCTGCCATTCCTCCAATGAAAAATGCTCCATGAAAACCATCCTTCCAATATTCCTTACAGAGAGTGCTTTGAAACACAATTAATATCCTGAAGGGTATTATCCTAATCAAACATGTCCTTATAACTATTCGAATAACATGCTTTCTTTTTGAGTGCCGAAACAATCATAATTTAGAGAATAGAATAATTCAATACCTTTTTAATAATAATCTCTAACAAAAAAGTTACAGAATTTTCTATCCTAATTATTATAGATAATGATTAATTCTCCCTTTTCACTAAACCATTATATGGTAAACTGTAAGCAATGACTACATACAGAGGAGGCTGTTAAAAAATTTTCAAATAATGGACAACTCTAAAAAACAATTGAATATATTGATGAAAAAGGATGAATACGATGACTTTTCTTATTTACCTGGCAGCATACTTGATAGGATCAATTCCTACTGCCTTATTGTTTGGCAAATTTGCCTTTGGAATTGACATTCGTGATCATGGCAGTAATAATCCCGGTGCGACTAATACTTTAAGGGTTCTTGGCAAGAAAGCAGCCATCGTGGTTCTGCTGGTGGATGTGGGCAAGGGGGCTGCAGCTGCGGCAATGCCTGCCATTCTGAACGCTGAGGCTGATCCGCTAATAGTTGGGATGGCCGCAGTTGCCGGTCACTGCTTTCCGGTCTTTGCAGGATTCCGCGGAGGAAAAGCCATCGCAACCACTGCAGGTGTTTTGCTTGCAGCAAATATTTGGATGTTTTTAATCGCCTATATTTCTTTTATCGCTATTATTTTCCTAACGAAGTATGTATTTTTCGGCTCTTTATCGGTGGGTGCATCTTTGCTTATTTATTCATTATTTACTGAAGGCACTGAACATGAACTTATCTTTTCTATTTTCCTATTATTTCTGCTTTTCCTGCATCGTTCGAACATTAAAAACTTTATTGGTAATAATGAGCCTAAAATCAATGATAAGCGCTTAAAGGATGACCGCATCCCTCCAAGAGATGATAAAAAACGAGCCTAATTGAAACCCGGATCTTTGCATTCGGGTTTTTTATTATTTTTCACATGAAAGCAGCTCTTTAAGCAAAACCTTTGAATAAAGTGAAACTTCAATCAGTGGGGCCTTATCCCCCACTGATTGTTAGTCGCGTTCTAATGTCGCTAAGATCCCGCTAGCGCTTCGATCAATCGACTCTACGAACCCGATTGGTTTAACTAAGCCTCTGCCTGCGCGTCGGCAAGTTTCACTGTATCTCACCAATCGGGCCTTTACATTATAAAGCGAGGCGACTTGCCTTGGGGTGACAAGCATAAGACGGGCAGATGGTGGGGAGTGCTTTTCTTCCCATCAGCTGATTGGCTTATGATCTCGAGCCCCTAGGAGCCGCAGCTAGATTGGGCAGTTTGACCCCCACTTATCCTCGTTTGATTCCTCTGAGTCTTGAAGCGGGGGTCTTACTGCCCGTTAGACTGCGATAAAGTGCGTTCGAAGGAGTTTGCATATGGTCTTGATCTTAAAAATAGCGAGTCTTTACTTAATCACAATCATGATTATGAGGCTGATGGGGAAATCGACGATTATCCAGATGACTCCTTATGACCTTGTCGCCATCATAATCGTTGGCACAGTTGCTTCTGAGCCTCTCATTAGCACAAAATACTGGCCGACATTAGCAGCATTGGCCATTCTTGTAGGCCTTCACATTCTCTTCTCTTATTTGACTTTAAACCAAATTGGCAATCGGTTTTTTCTTGGGGAGCCGACCATGCTTATTAAAAATGGAGAAATCCTTGAAGACAATCTGGAAAAATCCCATTTATCCATGTCACAGCTGCTGTCGATCTTAAGAAGCAAAGGCTACCCAAAGATTGCGGATGTTGATTACGCTATTCTCGAGCCAATTGGTGAAGTGAGCATCATACCGAAAGTGGCCAATACGCCTGTAACAGTTGAACATTTAAAGATCAGCATACAGGATGAAGGACTCCCGATTGCGGTGATTGTGGATGGCAGGATCCAGTCCCGGAATCTAGAGCTGCTGGGACAGACAAAGGATTGGCTTTTAGAGCAGCTGCGCCAGAACAATTTAAACGAGAAAGAGATTATGTATGCTTATGTAAATGAAAAGTCAAAGAAATTGAATATAAACAGACGCAGATAATTTTCCAAAATAGGTTTATTGATTAAAATTAAGGGTAATTAATATGAGTTACATATCAGAAAAAAATTACTTTACTATACATATCAATATCAGGGGGTAATGGTATGAAAGAAGAAGGCCTAGTGCTTGAAACGAAAATTGACGGCTTTAATTTTAATTGGGATCTCGAAAAAGGTCTTTTTAACTTTGAAGGTGAAGACTCAGTCCTTTTTTGGATAAGTTCCGCCATGAAAAGCTTTTTCGATACGATTGAAGAGATTTCAGGAAAAGAAACCTCCAGCCTTGTACTTGAAACCGCCGGCTTCAGGCAGGGAATGGTTGTTGGGAAGTTTTTCAAAGACATGAATCTGCACATATCTGAAGTCGCCAATATCATCCCCAGAATATACGCTTCTGCCGGCTGGGGGAAGTTCATCATTAGTGATGTAGATCCCGCTGCCAAAACAGCCAGGGTCAGAACTGTTGACAGCTGGGAATATAAGATTAACAAGAAACAAGGGAAAAATGAATCCGGAACCTTTCTGCCTGGACATTTTGCGGGAATCTTTTCCTCTGTGTTTGGGACAAGCATATGGTATAAAAAGGAATTTGACCAGTTAGCCGGCCAGGATTATTCAGAGCTGAATTTCTTCCCTTCAAGCGTTACAGTTGAGGAAAATATCCACGCTTTAGCGAGACGGGAAGAATCCAAAAAAATCAGCGAGCTTGAGAAATTAGTGGAAGTGCGCACGTTAGAACTTAAGCAGCTTGTTAAAGAAATCTCTTCACCGGTTATTCCAGTCCTGGATGGAATTGTTGTTGTCCCTCTTTTGGGAAGATATGATGAATTCCGTTCTGAAGAACTCGTCGACAAAACTCTTCATAGCCTTCCGAGGCACCAGGCAGATTGCCTAATCCTGGACCTGACCGGGTTAAATCAGTCCATCAGTGCCTATACGGTGGAATTCTTAAGCAAATTGGCTGCGGCGGCTAATCTGATCGGTACCGAAACGATTCTGGTTGGCATTTCTCCGGAACTTGGCACTAAAATTACGGAAACCAACTTTAATCTCTCTAAATTTAACTGCTTCACAAACCTGCAGCATGGCATTTATTACGCTCTTTCCAAAAAAGGCAGGAAAATCTTTTAATCATACAAAAAGCTGACTCCGCATCGGTCGGAAGTCAGCTTTTTTGCGTTAATTCCATTTTTCAGCAAGGTCAAAATGGCCGCATCCGTAAAATTATGTGCGGATAGCTGGAATTTATGTGCGGATAAGATTTTTAATGTGCGGTTAAATTTTTTTATGTGCGCACAGGACCCAATGATATCTCCTATTTCTCTACCTGCACTTTCTTCGGCGCCCCCCTATATTTCGCTTCCCGCAGCTCCAGCGCGTAGGCCTCAAGCTTCGGCATTCCCATGTCTTTAGCAATGCTGATTTCTTTTTCAACATCATACGGAACCCGGACAATCTCGATGGAAAATGGCGCAGCCTCTTTTGCTAAGTATTCCCCATGCAATATCACATAGGTTGCCTGAGGGATATCAAGGGAGTTCCCGACGCTTCCTGCATTGAATAGTGTCTTTTGCGGATGAATCGGTTCGACCAGGGCTGCGTGAATATCCCCGTACCCGATAACGTCCGGAATCCTGCCATTCTCTCCGGCAGTAATATTTTCCGTATTCTCGAACATAGCCAGCTTTTCATCATATGAATCCCTCATCGGCACAACCCGGTGATAAATGCTTTTGGCTGAAGCATGGTAGAGTCTGATATATTTTCCGCTCATATAAAAATCATGATGGAACGGAAGCGTGCCTAAATAGGATAAGGCCTCTTCCCCCAGCTGTCTCTGATGCCACTGCCCCTCTTCAAAGTCCAGCGGCTTCTGCATAAAGTCATCCCAGTTTCCAAGGAGGACCACTTCACAGGTCTCTTTAATCCGTTCAACAGCTTTAAGAGAATTGGGTCCTTTTCCTATTAAGTCACCCAGGCAAAAAATATTCTCTATTCCGCGTTCACGGATATTGTCCAGAACAGCGTCCAGAGCTGTGATATTTCCATGAATATCAGATATTACGGCTACTTTTCCCATGTTTGTCTCCTCCTTACTTTTTTATAATTCTCCAAAACACCCATGCTTCCTCTAACAATTGAAAAAACAAAATTTGATTTTTCCCTGTACCGCCTTTACATTAGAAATATGGTAAAATAACAGCATGCCAAAACCAACATTACATATAGAAGGAGTAGGAATTATGTCAAAAGTATTTGTATTCGGACACAAAAACCCAGACACTGACTCAATCTGTTCAGCACTTGCTTATGCAGAATTAAAAAACAAATTAGGCGTTGATGCAGAGCCAATCCGCCTCGGCCAGGTAAATGAGGAAACACAATATGCCTTAGATTATTTTAAGACTGAAGCTCCCCGGCTTGTTGAGGCGGTATCCAAGGAAGCCAGCGAAGTAATTCTTGTAGACCATAACGAATTCCAGCAAAGCGCTGATGATATCAGAGATGTGAAAATCCTTGAGGTTATTGACCACCACCGCATAGCGAACTTTGAAACAAGCGATCCGCTTTACTACCGCGCAGAGCCTGTTGGCTGTACAGCAACCATTCTGAACAAAATGTACAAGGAAAACGGAGTGGAAATCAGCAAGGAAACAGCTGGACTCATGCTTTCTGCCATCATTTCCGATTCTTTGCTGTTCAAATCTCCAACATGCACAGATCAGGACATTGCAGCAGCACGTGAGCTTGCTGAAATCGCGGGAGTAAACGCTGAAGAATATGGTCTGGAAATGCTGAAAGCAGGAGCAGACTTAAGCAAGAAGAGTGTGAAAGAGCTAATCTCCCTTGACGCAAAGGAATTCCAAATGGGAAGCTTTAAAACAGAAATCGCTCAGGTTAATGCTGTGGACCTGAATGACGTATTAAGCCGCCAGGAAGAATTGGAGGCTGTCATTACTGAAAACATTAATAACAAAGAGCTTGACCTTTTTGTTTTTGTTTTAACTGACATCCTTAACAACGACTCAGTTGCTATCTCTCTTGGCAAAGAAGCTGCAGCAGTTGAAAAAGCTTATGATGTAACACTTGAAAACAACAGTGCCGTATTAAAGGGCGTTGTTTCACGCAAAAAGCAAATTGTACCGCCTCTTACAAACGTATTGGCTGGCAAATAAAGTGAAACTTCAATCAGTGGAGGTTTTCCTTATCCCCCACTGATTGTTAGTTGAACCAATCGGGCCTTTACGGGCAGTTTGACCCCCACTTATCCTCCGTTGATTACTCTGAGTCTTCAAGTGGGGGTCTTACTGCCCGTTAGACTGCGATAAAGTGAAACTTCAATCAGTGGGGGTTTTCCTTATCCCCCACTGATTGTTAGTTGAACCAATCGGGCCTTTACGGGCAGTTTGACCCCCACTTATCCTCCGTTGATTACTCTGAGTCTTCAAGTGGGGGTCTTACTGCCCGTTAGACTGCGATAAAGTGAAACTTCAATCAGTGGGGGTTTTCCTTATCCCCCACTGATTGTTAGTCGCGTTCTAGTGTCGCTAAGATCTCCGCTAGCGCTATGCTCAATCGACACTACGAACCCGATTGGTTCAACTAAGCCTCTGCCTTCGCGTCGCAAGTTTCACTGTATCTCACCAATCGGGCCTTTACGGGCAGTAAGACTGCGATAAGACAGAAGCAGTGCCGCCACCTGGCACTGCTTTTTACTTATCCAATAATGCTTCTGTCCCCTTAACAAGCTTGATCATGAGTTCCTTCACTGTCACCTCTTCAGCCATTCCCACTCCCTGCCCGGCCCATAAAGACATAAACTCCGGACGCTCCAGCTTGGCTGCCTGCTTCCGGATAGGAGCTGTCATATCATTCTGCAATGGATAAGGCAACGCTTGCCTGCCTTTCATTTCATCCATGAATCTGTTGCGAATCCCTCTTGCTGGCTTTCCTGAGAATGCTTTCGTCACATCTGTCTGATCTTCCCTTGCATTTAATAATGCCTGTTTGTACAGTGAGTGAGCTCCGCTTTCCCGGCATGTAAGAAAAGCTGTTCCCAGCTGGGCTCCTGCTGCGCCAAGCATCATAGCAGCCGCAATACCGCGGGAATCCATTATTCCCCCTGCAGCAGCCACGGGACAGCTGACCGCATCTGCTACCTGTGGTATTAGAGCCATGGAGCCGATCATCCCGCTTTCTACCCTGTGAAAAGTTCCGCGGTGTCCCCCAGCTTCAGACCCCTGAACAACAATTATATCTGCGCCAGCCTCTTCCCATTCCACTGCTTCTTTTACATTGGTTGCGGTTCCAATAATTATCGTACCCTGTTTCTTTAATTCAGAAATAATCGCAGAGTCAGGTATGCCAAATGTAAAGCTGCAAACAGGCACCCGTTCTTCCATCAAAACAACAAGCTGTTTTCTGTATAAAGCAGCATAATCCTTTTCTGGCAGAGAAGGTTTTTCCTCCATACCAAGCTCACTGCTGAATCGTTCAAGCACATTCCCCATGCTGCTGATGTCATCTGCATTCGCTGATACATCAAGATCCGGAACAAAGAGATTGACGCCAAATGGCCGATCAGTCAATTTTCGAATCTGTTTTATATCCTCTCTTATCTCCTCCGGACTCATATAGCCTGCACCCATATTTCCAAGTCCGCCGCAATTTGATACCTCACTGATTAATTGCGGCGTTGTCATTCCTCCAGCCATGGGAGCCTGAAAAACAGGGTATTTTATACCCAGCATCGCAGTGATGGAATTCCGGTTCCAGACCATTTAAAACACCCTTCCTCCTTTATTCTCCGAAACAATAGAATCTATTATACTATCAGCAACAAAATGCCAGATCTTAGAATCCTCCTGATAGGAAGCAGTTAATCTCCTGTACATACTCATTTGTTTTTCCTTAAAGTCCCCAGCATCCTGTTCGGGGAGCTTGCTTCTTTCATCATCCACCATTTCCTGAACCTGTTTCGCACGAGGTCCCCAGACAGCTTTTTCCTTCCCCGCTTCATCTATAAAAATATAAATGGGTATTGCTCTAGATGTTCCGTTAGTCAAATATTGATCCATAAGCTCAAGATTCTGATCCCTTAAAATAAAACGGACTTCCATACCGGATTCCTCTGCGATTTTCAGCAGAATCGGATTATTCAGCATGGCATCACCGCACCAATCCTCAGTGAGGGCAATTACTTTCATGCCCGCATCCTTAAGATCTGCCAATCTTGTTTTTTCCTCATCAGATAAAGAAAAACGATAATAGATTTTATTCATCTCTTCTTTGTTAACTTGCATCGCTTCATTATAATTCTGCGGACTTAGACCCTTCGCAAACCAATCCATTAATTCCATAAACCCACTCCCTTTTTTCAATTTCTTTAGTGTTTATTCTTTACCATACGCTTTCATTCCTGCATTTGCTGTAGCACTTTGTAAAACCAGATCTTTTCCTGGGAAATAGACTTTATTTTTGTCGAATATAGGAAAAGCGCAAGCGCCTTGCTCACGAAGGAAAGCAGACTAAGAGCGCCACATCCTGTGGCAACGTCTGCATGACCCCCATCCTCCCAAAAGCTTTCGCTTTTGGTCGTGCGATGATTATGCTGACGAAGCCTTCCTTGTCCTGGGGCCTCAAGCACAAGACGAGCCTTCCGGAAAGGCGTTCTTTGCCTTTTTGGAAGGATTGCCCGAAATGTGGAGGCGACTGCCCTTTCAAGGAACGCAGACTAAGAGCGCCACGTCCTGTGGCAACGTCTGCATGACCCGCATCCTCCCAAAAGCTTCCGCTTTTGGTCGTGCGATGATTATGCTTACGAAGCCTTCCTTGTCCTGCGGGCCTCAGGCATAAGACGATTCCTGTAAGAAGGCGTTTTTCCTTCTGAAAGGAAACGGCTTATGACCCCGAGTCCCTAGGAGCCGCAACAAGACAAGCTTGTGACCTCGAGGGGGTAGGCGCTGAAGCTAGACAGTTAACGATATTCAAAAATTTATACATTCTTACAAAAAAAGCTGATGGATTCCCATCAGCTCACCTTTTATCTTTTCTGTATTTCCTGCTGCAATAATTTGTTAACAAGCGGCGGGTTGGCCTGTCCTTTTGTGGCTTTCATAATTTGGCCGACTAGGAAGCCAATTGCTTTTTGCTTTCCATTTTTGAAATCCTCGATAGATTGCGGGTTCGCATCGAGCGTTTCACCGATAATTTTGAGAAGTGCGCCTTCGTCCGAAATTTGGACCAGGCCTTTTTCTTTTACGATTGTTTCTGGATCCCCTCCATTTTCAACCAGCTCTTTGAAGACTGTTTTGGCAATTTTGGAAGAGATCGTGCCGTTTTCGATCAGCTTAATCATGCCGGCAAGTCCTTCAGGTGTCAAAGCTATATCGGTTAGCTCTTTTTGTTCAGCATTCAAGTAAGCTGACAGTTCACCCATTACCCAGTTGGAAGCCTGTTTGGCGTCTGCCCCTTTATTCACAGTTGCCTCAAAGAAATCAGATGTTTCTTTTGTCACTGTCAGGACAGCTGCATCATAGGCAGGCAGCCCAAGTTCCTCAATATAGCGGTTCTTCCTTTGGTCCGGAAGCTCGGGAATCTCAGCACGGATACGCTCTTTCCACTCTTCATCAATATGGATATCAAGCAAATCAGGTTCAGGGAAATAACGATAATCATCCGAACCTTCTTTTACTCTCATTAGGATGGTTTTATTAGTTGCTTCATCATAGCGCAATGTTTCCTGCTGGATGGTACCACCTGAATTTAGAACCTCTTCCTGCCGCTTCTCCTCGTACTCAAGCCCTTTGCGTACAAAATTAAACGAGTTCAGGTTCTTAAGCTCTGTCTTTGTGCCAAATTCCTCCTGGCCGACAGGACGAAGGGAGATATTCGCATCACAGCGAAGTGAACCCTCCTCCATTTTACAGTCAGAAACGCCAGTATACTGGATGATGGACTTCAGCTTCTCCAAATATGCGTATGCTTCATTTGGCGTGCGGATATCCGGCTCAGATACAATCTCGATCAGAGGAGTACCCTGGCGGTTATAATCTACAAGAGAATATCCTTTTGCATGAGACAGTTTTCCTGCATCTTCTTCAAGGTGGATCCGCGTAATGCCGATTTTTTTCTTATAGCCGTCCACTTCGATCTCAATCCAGCCATGCTCGCCAATGGGCTTATCGAATTGCGAAATCTGGTAGGCTTTTGGGTTATCCGGGTAAAAATAATTCTTTCTGTCAAATTTTGTAACTGGTGCGATTTCACAGTTCAGCGCCATCGCAGCTTTCATTCCGAATTCAACTGCTTTTTTATTAATAACAGGCAGCACTCCAGGGTAGCCTAAATCGACGACCGTTGTATTGGAGTTGGGCTCTGCCCCAAAATGGTTTGGGCTTGCCGAGAATATTTTTGAATCTGTTTTTAGCTCAACATGTACTTCAAGTCCGATAACCGTTTCGTATTTCATGATTTTCCCCCCTTACAGTCCCGGTTTTTGCTTATGGAATTCTGTAGCCTGCTCAAAAGCATGCGCTACGCGGTAAACAGTGCTTTCATCAAAATGCTTTCCGATAATTTGAAGGCCAAGCGGCAATCCATCCGCGAATCCGCAAGGTACGCTGATTCCAGGCACGCCGGCAAGGTTTACTGGAATAGTCAGAATATCATTTGCGTACATGGTCAGCGGATCAGACGTATTTTCACCAATCTTAAAGGCAGGAGTTGGTGCTGTCGGTCCAATAATGACATCATATTTTTCAAAAACATTTTCAAAGTCCTGTTTAATCAGCGTACGCACCTTTTGTGCCTTTTTATAGTAAGCATCATAATAGCCTGAACTTAAGGCGAATGTTCCAAGCATGATGCGGCGTTTCACTTCATCTCCAAAACCTTCTGCACGGGTCTTTTTGTATAAATCAATTAAATTCTCAGGATCTGCAGTTCTGTAGCCATAGCGTACGCCATCAAAGCGAGCCAGATTGGCCGATGCCTCGGAGGATGACAGCAGATAATACGTTGCCAGTGCATATTTGGAGTGCGGCAGGGAAACTTCCTCCCATGTTGCCCCAAGTTTTTCTAACACCTTCAGGGCGTCCAGTACTGACTGGCGCACAACTTCATCTACACCTTCAGCCAAATACTCTTTTGGTACAGCGATTCTTAACCCTTTAATATCGCCAGTTAAGCTTTCTGCATAGCTTGGGACATCTACATTTGCTGAGGTAGAATCCATTGGGTCCACACCTGAAATAGCCTGAAGCAGATAGGCGTTGTCTTCAACTGTGCGGGTAATTGGTCCAATCTGATCCAAAGATGAGGCAAATGCAATCAGTCCGAAACGGGATACTCTTCCATATGTAGGCTTTAACCCAACAACTCCGCAGTATGAAGCAGGCTGTCTGATTGAACCTCCTGTATCCGATCCAAGAGAAAATAGAACCTCCCCTGCTGCAACAGAAGCAGCAGAGCCGCCGGAAGATCCCCCGGGAACTCTTTCAAGATTCCAGGGATTGCGGGTTACTTGGAAACCTGAGTTTTCATTGGATGATCCCATTGCAAATTCATCCATATTCAGCTTGCCGATTGTGATGGTTTCAGCATTATGTAATTTGGATGCAACAGTTGCATCATAAATCGGGTCAAAGTTCTCAAGAATCTTACTCGCACTGGTTGTGCGCAGCCCCTTCGTTACGATGTTATCCTTTACTCCGATCGGCATACCGAACAGGAGTCCTTTTGCTTCGTCCGTTCCGATTTTTTGATCCATTTTTTTGGCTGCTTCACGGGCTCTTTCCTCATCAAGCGTCAAGAAAGCCTGTACTTTGTCCTCTACTTCACCGATTCTCTTGTACGATTCACTGACAAGATCGGTAACCGTGATTTCTTTTTTATGTAAAAGCTGATGAAGCTCAGATACCTTATGATCAAATAAACTCACCATTTTCCCCTCCCTACTCAATAATAGACGGCACTTTTATATAGCCATCCAGATGTTCCGGCGCATTTTTCAAAACTTCTTGCTGTGGAAGCCCATTATTCGCCTTATCTTCTCTCAATACATTTTTCATATCAAGAACATGGGATGTTGGTTCAACATGATCTGTATCAAGCTCATTCAAAAGCTCTGCAAATGAAATCATTTTGTCCAGCTGTTCCATATAAGCAACAGCTTCCTCTTCAGTCATCGCAAGTCGCGCCAAGTGTGCAACATGCTTAACCTGATCAATTGAAATTCTCGACATAAATGCCACCTCCAAAAAATGAATACTGTCAATGCACAATTATTATGATCATACCAAACTTTCACGCGTTAAAGCAACACGCGAGAACGTGCTGTTTCAGCAATCTTCTGCTTATTTTACCATGAGTTGAGGGGGAAATGTGTGTTTGCATCTTTCTTTAGAGGATAAATGAAAAGCGAAACCGAATAAATGGGGATGTCATCAAAACTGCGAGGAGGTAAGATTATGGAATTTTTTCGATTTGATTCTGATGTCAGCAGGGAAATTAGTCAATTCAGCAGCCACAATGCCGGCATCAGTCCGATTATCAGAAACAAAACAGCTACAGTTGGGTGTATCCATCTTAAGGATAATAGTGTTTTAGGCATGCATCCGGCAGCATGTCCTCAGCTATTTCTCATCGTTGACGGCGAAGGATGGGTCAAAACTGCCGGCGGTGAACAAATTGCAGTCCAAAAAGGAACAGCAGTTTATTGGTCTGAAGGCGAGGAACATGAATCAGGCTCGTACCTTGGCATGACTGCCATTGTGATCGAAGGTCCTGATTTGGACCCGCATCAGTATCTGAAGCCTTTGTGATAGAAGCTGAGCACCTGGCATTGGCCAGGAAGTGTTGAGGTTTTGCGGGCATGTTATTGCTTTTGGCCGGAAAATCCTGCATTTCGTCGGGTATTTTAATCAATTTAGCCGGTAATTTCCGCATTTTGGCCTTTAAGTATGTAAAATGGGCCAGTATTACGATGCCTTCCCCCAATAATAGAGCAGCGTGGCAGACGCTGCTCATTTCCGCTTGAATAGTTTGGCAAACAGTCCGCCTTTTATCTCCTTTTTCGCATCTGCTTTGACCGCTTTCCTTTCCACAAAAATTTCCGGTTTATCAATCGCATAGTCATAGGCAAGAACCAGCCCGATCTCTGAATTATGTTCTTTGTTAGTGACAATTGTATATTCTACTTTATTGGCCGAAGCCAGTTTTATATATTTTGATAAATAGGAGTAGCTCATATTTCCATTCAGATAAAGATGAGCTTTGCTGTTGGCTTTGAGTGCCTCTTCCACCTGAGGATAGATTCCATCTTCCCTCATCTGCGGCTGCTTCAGGGCAATGATAACCCTCTCCCGAAGCGAACCAAGAAACTTGCGGCGCTCATCAGGCTTAGTCTGTTTTTGTCCATGAATCCCCTGTTGAAGATAATCATCTATATTTTCAGCCAATCGTACATCCTCCGTCCTTATATGACCTTTATGCTTTCATTGTATTCAGTATTATGCCCTATTTCAAATTTAGCTTATATAATATGTATGTTTCCGCAGCAGGTACTGTGCTTGCCTGTTAAGCAAAAAAACACCTCCCTTCCAAGGAAGAGAGGTGAAAATTAGGAGAATATACAAGGTAAAAAATCAAGTCACACAGGGTAGAAACTAAGCTTCCTGCTTTTCAGTGAACTGTTCTTCCTCGGTTGATCCCTTTAAAGCGGTTGTCGATGAAGTCCCGCCAGTGATGACCATGGAAACCTGGTCGAAATAGCCGGTGCCTACTTCACGCTGATGCCTCGTCGCTGTGTAGCCATGTGTTTCGCTGGCAAACTCGGCCTGCTGCAGTTCAGAATACGCAGCCATTCCGCGGTCTTTATAGCCGCGAGCCAATTCAAACATGCTATGGTTCAGCGCATGGAATCCTGCCAAAGTAACGAACTGGAACTTGTAGCCCATTTTGCCGAGCTCCACCTGGAATTTTGCAATCGTTTCGTCATCGAGCTTTTTCTTCCAGTTAAATGAAGGAGAGCAGTTATATGCTAACAGCTTGCCAGGGAATTTTTCATGAATGGCTTCAGCAAAGCGCCTAGCTTCTTCAAGATCAGGTTCAGATGTTTCACACCATACCAGATCGGCATAAGGAGCATACGCCAATCCCCGAGCGATCGCTTGGTCGAGTCCTGCTTTTGTCCGGAAGAATCCTTCAGGAGTACGTTCCCCCGTTATAAAAGGTGCATCATATGGATCTACATCGCTGGTAATTAAGTCAGCTGCGTTAGCATCAGTCCGGGCGACAATAACTGTCGGCACTCCCATAACATCCGCTGCCAGTCTTGCAGATATTAAATTCTTAACAGCAGTCTGCGTTGGAAGTAAAACCTTTCCGCCAAGATGGCCGCATTTCTTCTCCGAAGAAAGCTGGTCCTCGAAGTGTACTCCGCCGGCACCCGATTCAATCATGCCTTTCATTAGTTCAAATACATTCAGCTGGCCGCCGAACCCTGCTTCTGCATCTGCTACAATAGGAGCAAACCAGTCAATGGAATGATCCCCTTCCATATGATGAATCTGGTCAGCACGCTGAAGTGCCTGATTAATTCTTTTTACAACACTCGGAACGCTGTTGGCCGGATACAAGCTTTGGTCCGGATACATATTTCCGGACAGGTTCGCATCTGCAGCAACCTGCCAGCCGCTTAAGTAGATAGCCTTCAGCCCCGCCTTAACCTGCTGAACAGCCTGGTTTCCCGTTAATGCACCCAATGCATTGACGAAATCCTCTTCATTGACAAGCTTCCACAGCTTCTCTGCACCACGGCGTGCTAATGTATGTTCAATATCAATTGACCCTCTTAGCTTGATTACTTCCTCAGCCGAATATGGTCTTTCTACTCCACTCCAGCGTTCATCCATTTCCCAGCTTTCCTGCAGCTGACGCACTCTTTCATCTGCCATTTGATTAAATCCTCCTTTAAATTTAGAAAATCATCATTTCAGCAAGATCCCGGATGCAAAACATTTCTGTATTACAACAGAAAAAAATAATTTCTGTTATAAAATT
The DNA here is from genome assembly GCF_000565285.1 of Cytobacillus firmus DS1. Classification (GTDB taxonomy): domain Bacteria; phylum Bacillota; class Bacilli; order Bacillales; family Cytobacillaceae; genus Cytobacillus; species Cytobacillus firmus_A. The sequence continues at coordinate 107,722 of NZ_APVL01000015.1, forward strand.
AATCTATGTTGTTATAAAACAACTAAATATCTATGTTTTGTATTATATAACAGATACATTTTAATGGGAACCCCCTAATTAAAAAAATTCAAAATTTACTGAATAACACATCCCGCTTCATTGCAACTTCATCCTTTGTGCTATGATATAGAGAATTAGTTGTGTTTTGGAAATCATTCTGATGGATGAAGGAGAATGTATGGAAGATAAAAATCGCTCTTTATATAATTATCTAGTTGAAAAGGCCCCTGAAATGACGAAGGACTGGAGAGGCTTTCAGGTCGTAAAGGCAGGATCCGACTATTCTGCCGATGCCCCTCCGGAAAGGGCAAGGAAAGTTGAGGAGCAAAATACACAGTATTTTAGAACTGTAGCAAAGTCGCTGCTGCAGACAGAAGAAGAAATGAAGGAAACGATAGCCACTTGGACAAAACAGACTTCCGCTGATCGGGTTAAATCCAGAACATCCCTTGTCGACGTTCAGAGAAATCTTTCGATATTCCGAAAGATTTATTGGGTGCATATAAAACGTTTTGCTGAAACTGCCGAATTAGATATTCAAGCAGAGGATATTTTTCATTGGCAGGAAATTATTGATTATACGCTGGATTATGTAATGGAAACCTTCACCGAAAACTTTATGGATATATTGCTGAGCCAATTAAGCGCACAATCTATGTTAATTAAAGAACTAAGCACGCCGGTTATTCCCCTTTCCTCAGAAGTTGGGCTGCTGCCGCTCATTGGGGATATTGATACTGAAAGGGCCAAATTTATTATGGAATCTACTCTGCAGCAGAGTGTAAAGCTGGGGATCACCCATTTGATCATTGACCTATCGGGTGTCATCATGGTTGACACAATGGTTGCGCATCAAATCTTCAAGGTTATCAGCTCTTTAAAACTGACCGGTATTCAGTCAACCTTGCTTGGCATCCGTCCTGAAGTTGCTCATACAGCCATCCAGCTTGGAATTGACTTTAAGGATATAACCACTGAAAATTCTTTAGAGAAAGTATTTAAAAAATTAAATCTGTAAATTTTCCGGGACCTATGACAATTAGGTCTTTTTTTATTTATTTAAACCCTTCAGGTCACCAACTTAATTTTATTAATTTTGATGTATAGTTATGTTGTTATATGAGATATAACAGCAAATTAATGCGAAATTACGTATTTTTATACATTAATATCTTTGTAGTTTTTTAGATTTTTTGTCCTTCAATCTTTAATATGTTATGATAATAAACGTCTTTTCAAACCGGACTCTTCCCCATGCTATTTTTTCAACAAACACAAAACTGTATGTTACTGTATAAAAGGTGATTTTTCTACGAATTATTTTATGGGGATACTACAAGAAAATTGGAGGTGAACAAATGGATTTCACAATTGCGACCTGGCTTTGGCTTCTTATTCCAATGCCTTTATTAATCATACTATCAGGCATTTCATATTTTGCTGAAAGGAGAGGATAAATAAGTATGGATATAAATATACCAACGTTAATTGCCATTATTGTGTATCTGGTCGGCATGCTGCTGATTGGCGTGCTTGCAGCCAGAATGACAAAAGATTTATCTGATTATGTATTAGGCGGCCGAGGGCTGGGACCAGGCGTTGCAGCCTTGAGTGCAGGGGCATCCGATATGAGTGGATGGCTGATGCTCGGCTTACCTGGTGCCGTATATTTAGGCGGTATGGGAGAGATATGGCTACCAATCGGATTGGCTGTCGGCGCATATTTAAATTGGCAGTTTGTGGCCAAACCACTGCGTGTATACACGGAAGTAGCAAACGATTCTATTACGGTACCCGGATATTTTGAAAACCGATTCCACGATACTTCAAAAATATTGCGTGTTGTTTCGGCAATCGTTATTTTAATCTTTTTCACTTTCTATACTTCATCCAGCCTTGTCGGCGGTGCCATCTTGTTAGAGAACTCATTTGGGATGGATTACACACTCGCACTTTGGGTCGGAGCTGCTGTTATTTTGTCATACACATTGTTTGGAGGGTTCCTTGCAGCCAGCTGGACAGATTTCATTCAAGGAATTCTAATGTTCCTTGCTATGATTGTTATACCCATTGTTGCCATTCAGGAGCTTGGCGGATGGAATGAGACGATGCAGAAAATCGGATCTATGGATACTTCTTATTTAGATGTCTATTCCGGTGCCACTTTTGTTGGTGTAGCTTCACTATTAGCATGGGGATTGGGTTATTTTGGACAGCCTCATATCCTTGTACGTTTTATGGGATTAAAATCTACAAGTGATGTTCCAAAAGCACGTTTAATCGGTATGACCTGGATGATTATCTCCTTATTCGGAGCTCTGTTTGTAGGCTTTGCAGGTATCGCATATTTTGCAGATTCACCGCTGGCCAATTCCGAAACCGTGTTTATCATGTTTTCACAAGTACTATTTAATCCATGGGTAGCTGGATTCTTATTAGCAGCCATTCTCTCAGCAATCATGAGCACAGTTGACTCTCAATTGCTCGTTTCTTCAAGTGCATTGGCACAGGATTTCTATAAATCTATCTTCAGAAGAAATGCTTCCCAAAAGGAAGAAATGATTGTTGGCAGAATTGCTGTATTGGGCATTGCCATTATCGCTATCTTCTTAGGATATAACCCCGAAAGCAAAGTATTGGAACTTGTCAGTTATGCCTGGGCCGGATTTGGCGCAGCCTTCGGGCCAGTTATCATCCTGAGCCTGTTCTGGAAACGCATGACGCGTAATGGCGCCCTAGCCGGCATTATCGTTGGTGCTGTAACAGTAATTGTATGGGCACAGCTTACCGGCGGACTGTTTGATCTGTATGAACTGGCGCCTGGCTTCCTATTTGCAGCTCTGGCGATTATCGTTGTCAGTCTTCTGGATAAGGCACCATCAGCAGAAGTTCAGGAGCAATACAATCAATATAAATCAGTCCTAAAAAAATAATTGCAGAAACCCTCTTCCTATATGGAGAGGGTTTTTTGTATGTAAGTCGTTTTTCCAATACAGTAATAGTCTTCAGCTTGTATTTCCGGCTTAATTATTAAGCAGGAAATATATTAAATTACTTCTGCTCCAAGCGTCTTTGCAAAATGCCTTAAAGCCCACTCGTGGCCCTCCTGATCAAAGGATGCGACAGCATCTTTATAAACCACAGTTTTGAAGCCTTTATTATAAGCATCAACCGCTGTATGAAGGACGCATATGTCCGTGCATACACCAACCAGATGCACTTCCTCTATACCGCGTTCTCTCAGTTTAATCTCCAGGTCGGTTCCTGCAAATGCGGAATATCTGGTTTTGTTCATGAAATAAACATTTTCAGCTTCCTTGTTCGTTTCATAAACCTGCTGCAATGAACCGTAAAGATTTCTTCCTTCCGTGTTTCTGATATTATGGGGCGGGAATAAATTCGTTTCCGGGTGATGGACGTCTCCTTTATCATGAACATCAATGGCAAAAACAGTGAAATGCCCGCTTGCGATAAACTTTTTTGTGAGCTCTGAGATTTTCTTTTCCAAGAGCTGTCCAGGCTTTCCGCATGTCAGGGCACCGTCTTCAGCAACAAAATCATTTGTATAATCAATATTGATCAGGGCTTTAATTGGCATCTTGCATCTCTCCAATCTGCAGTTCTTATTTCATCATATACCTCATCGGGCTGAATAGCCATTTAAAAAAGAACAGCAACCAAGTTGCTGTTCCCGCCTCCAATTGGAGATTTATTAGTACATTTCAGAAGTAGTCTTCGCCTGCATGTGCAGAAGAATGTAGTCAGGGCCGCCCGCCTTGGAGTCAGTTCCTGACATGTTGAATCCGCCGAATGGCTGGTATCCAACAATCGCACCTGTACAGCCGCGGTTGAAGTATAAGTTTCCAACATGGAAGT